>JAKQKX010000092.1 GCA_029560465.1 Candidatus Omnitrophota bacterium | reverse complement strand
CTCTCCGATAAATGGCAGGACTTATATTACGGCTCGCCCAAGCAACGCTCAAAACGTATTCCAGGATGTGCCCGCTTCCTCAAACAGCTTCCAAGACAGCGGGCCAACCGCTCTCGCACCTCTCCGATAAATGGCAGGACTTATATTACGGCTCGCCCAAGCAACGCTCAAAACGTATTCCAGGATGTGCCCGCTTCCTCAAACAGCTTCCAAGACAGCGGGCCAACCGCTCTCGCATCTCTCCGATCGATATATCTCTCTAAAGCATCAAGGTGAGGCGATAGGCGGGCATAGTGAAACTTAGTTATACCAGACTTTCTAAAAGCTGTAAAGAAAGAATAATCGCTGTCCTTCCGTCAGGGGCCATCTTGTTTATAAAAGACATATTCACTCCGCGGGACTCCCGGCCCGAATTAGCGCTGTGTGCCCCTTAAGCATGGGGCCGTCCGCTTAGGATTATGTCCAATCAAGATTGATGTTAAGAAGGCCTCTCTTTTGAATAAGGCCTCTGATCTCATCCGTTTCTTCTTTAAGTTCCGGAATTCTATGGTCATGGGTTTCCACAAACACGTAATCAATCTTCTGTATAATATCCGTTTCGATCATTTTCTTGAGGATCCCGCATTCCACCCCTTCGACATCTAATTTAAGAATTTTCACGCGGCGGTTCAATGATTCTATAAATTCGCAAAGATCAATGATTTGAACTTCAACATATTTGTCTTTAAGCACATTCCCTTTGAAATCCAAGAGGGAGGAACCTTGGGACCAGTACACTTCGTTCTCATTAGAATGCTCGTGCAGATACAGCTTCATCAAACTATTTTTATCGCTCACCCCTTTCGGGATACAATGGACATTCTGCTTATTAGAAAATTTCTGCGCCAAGACTCTAAAGGCATACGGATTGGGTTCAAAAGCATAAACGTCAGCCCCGGATTGACTCAAATGCCGGGTAACGCTTCCGATATTCGCGCCGCAATCTATCGCCACATCCCCTTTTCTCATCTTAATCGAGAAAAATTTTCTTCTGGCTTTTTCTTCAGGTGTTCGCGGGGGCAGGCACCTTTTTAAAATTTTCGTAATCATAAAGACCTGCCTCGTGATGAACTGTTCAATTCCCGACCTTAAACAACTTTCTACAGCCTTGTCAAATCCCGGAAGAAATTCGGACGCCCCCTGACAACGTTTTAAAAACGCCCCGATTCCCCCGTATCTGGGCCCCCTCTTCTGACCCCGGCGGCCTCCAAAAACTCTATCAACTCAGGGCTTCCGAATGCCTCCGCGATGTCTAGGGCGGTTTGGCCATCGTCATTACGGGCCTGAATATCAGCCCCCGCCGAAATCAAGAACTGAAGCCCCGTCTGATAACCGCTGTAGGTATACCACAAGAACGGTGTGTTCCCCTTACGGCTGCGGGCATTCACATCCGCGCCGGCCCCGACCAACATCTCCGCGATGGGCCTTTCCTGAAAGAAGAGCGGGGTCATCCCGGATTCCCGATCACGGAGACGCACGTCAGCGCCGTTTTCAATCAGGAACAGCGCGATTTGAGGGTCCCGGACAAGATGCAGAGCTGATTCGCCGAATTCATTCTGGACGTTCACATCCGCGCCGGATTTAAGGCCCTCCCGCACGGCTTGAAAATTTCCGTTTCGAACGGACTCAAGAAATTGAAGGCCATCCGCAGAGGGAGTCTGCGAACGGCCGGCGTTATCAACAACCGGGGGCCGCAGCCGGGGCAGAAGCCCAAAAATTATCATGCCCGACGCCGCCAATAAAACGCTCAACCCCAAAACCATGTCCCGAGACATGACGCCTCGCTTTCCTCCCGGGATAAAATTCTTTTGCCTCAAGCCCTGATTCATAAAATATCCTGGCTACGGGGTCCTCTCTTGCAAGACGACCGTTTTCTTGATCATTTTACCGTTCCTCTGGATCTCAAGGACAACCTTCCCCCCCGAGGCGTTAAGGGTGCGGATAAAATGCGCGATGTCTTCAACCGGATTCTTATTAATGACACTGATGACATCCCCGGTCTTAATCCCATTCTTTTCCGCCGCTGAACGCGGGAAGACGGAAACAACTCTAATACCAACCGGAGCCGCCGTATACATCTGCCCCTGAATGCTGTTGTTATTCATAATCTCAATACCCAGCACGTATTTCCCGGGGGCGGGCATCGGGCTAACAGGGCCCAGATTCGCTTCCGGGCGGAAAAACGGGCTTTCGCCAAACAGCCCTGGAGAAGGAAGTGAGTCCGCCGGGGATATCTTCTCTGTCCCGGGAGACGGCGGGGCCGCCGCGGAGATCCCTTCGTTAGGCCCCAAAACTTCGACAACCGGCTCTGCTATCGGCGCGGCTTTCTCGTTCCCCGCAGGCGGCGGAAGTTGCTCTTCTTTTTTCGCCCCGGTATTGGCTTCCAGGAAACGCGGGTCGCGGTCCAACGGGTCCATCGCGCCTGAGTCCGGGACAATCATCCTGGCAGCCGTATCAGCGCGGCTCACCCTGACGTTCATGTCTTTGATCGGCGGCATGGTAAGAGAAATTTGTTTCGCAAAAACAACGGGGCCTTGCCTCTGGATCACCTCATACTGCCCGATCAGCATCTCCATGGGCCCGGCCATGTAACTCAGCTCAATGCGGTCGCCGTCCTGAAAAGAATCTTCGGCCGTGACCTGCAGCGTGACTTTCCCGTTAAAAACATCCAGCACCCGCCCTTCCATCACGCCGGCGGCCAGTACCGGGGTAGCAACGCTCAACAACCCCAAAACCAAAAGGCTCCCCGCGCTACGGATTACACCCTTGTTCATCATCGGCCCTCCCTGTTCTTCCTGATAATATTATGGTTTCGACCCCATCGCCCTGAGATTAGCCGTGCTGCCGGAACAAATCGTCTTCCCCTGGCTGTCGTAAGCGATAAATTCCAAAGAAAAGGTCCCGTTTCCGCTGAAGTGAAGCGTCCTTTGCCAAGTGGTCGCGTTTACCCGGCTGGCGTCACAATTATGGCAAGCCGGATTATTGGTTGTCACCCGCGCGACATATTGATTCACGGGCGGAGGAATCCGAATCGTAATCGAAAACGGGACGCCGGCGTACCCTGCCGATGGATTCGTCGTAATCGTGCCCTGGCATCCTGACATCGTGGTTGTCACCGGGCCGGAAGATTCAGGGGTCGCAGGAGAAGTCGGCCCCGAGGTCTCCCAGGGGTTGGTATTATTATTCGTGTTGTTCATGCCATTCAGGATATTCCCGAACATGTCCATCATCGCCTGCTGCTGTTGCTGCTGCCGCACCAGCTCTTCCTGCCTCCGGCGTTCTTCTTCCTGGGCCCATTGCTCTTGCCGACGGCGGTCCTCCTCCTGCTGCCGCTGAATCGCCTGGGTGGCTGCCTGGTAAGCGGCGTCACTCAACAGGCATCCCAAAGCCGAAGCGCGGTCCATCAAAGCGGTGACCTGATTCATGGAAACGGAAAAAGGCACCTGGCTGGACAGCGCCATAATCTGGCCTTCCAGCTGGCGGCATTCCTGCTGCCGGTTGATTTCATCAATCTGCGCCTGCAGTCCCGGGGCCCAGGAACAATTCCGGGCTTCCTGAAGGATCATGTGCGCCCGGTTAAGGTCCCGGCCCGCCAAAGCGGACTGGCATTCCTGATAATAGGGGCTGCAGTCAATACAGGCGGTCTGGCTGCCGTTCCAAACAAAATTCGCCAGGCAGAAGCACAACACCTTCTGGTCCCCTTCGCTCCAGCGCGGTTCCGTGTTGGGGAACCTCGAACAATCGGTGGTGGCCACAGCGTGCTCGATTCTGTTCACACAGCGGTTCTGTTCGTCAACCCACACGTCGGCGGCCGCGCAAACACAGCGGACTTTATTTTGCGACGCGTCCCACTCCGGATGAGTCCCGGCAAAGGCCGAGCAATCCGCCTGGGCGACCTGGGCTTCCGGCGACGTCTTTTGCGCGAACAGGTCTTCCGCCAGCGCCAGGCAGGTATCGGCCTGTTGAACCGTTTGCGCCACGGATTCCGTTAAAAGGTCTGCGGCGTCAAACGAAGCCCGGATATCTTCCACCTTGGCATCAATATTCGCCAGGACGGCCGGCGCCAACAAAACGGCGGATTTCTGCTCATATTCCCCTTGCAGAGCGGACAAGGCGCCCGCGTACTCGGCTAAAGGCGCGCCGACAGACGCGGTTTTTTCCTGCGCGTCCGCAGTCAAACTGTCAATACGGTCTGCGATCTTCAGGATTTTACGGTGCACTTTGCTGATATTTCCTAAAACTTTTTTATTCTCCTTCTCCGGGTTCAGGTCACACATATCCTGGGCCTGGCCCATCAGGGTATCCGCTTCAGCCCGCAAATCCCGAACAGCCCCGGCGTTAGACTCCATATCCGCGATCTGCCCCTCCAGCCTGGTGACATCGTTCCGGACCGTGTCCAGGGTATTGTTCTTCTTCAAAAACTCGTTCTTAAGGTCCGCCAATGCCCGTGCGAAATCCTTAACCCCGGTCTGGTGCTGCCGGGCCTGCTCGGTAGCGTCCCGGGCCTGGCTCAAACGCGCGTCAAACTGCTGTTCATGCTCGCGTACCTGGGCGTGCGCATTGCGGGCCTTCTGAATAAGGCTTTCCAACTGCCGGATGACAGCGGTATGCTGAATTGCCTGGGTTGTTTCGCAAAGGGTTAAGGTGTCATCCTGCGCTGCGCTGCGTTCCCGGGCGCAGTCTTCCCCCGCCCCGTAAGTCGCGGAAGCCGTTTGCGTCAGGGTGTCCAGCAACTGTGTGGTATCAACCCCGGCCGCCAACAGGCCATGAAAGGAGGACTGCAGCGTTTCAAGCGCCGCCTTCTCCCCCTTGATCAACCGAAGGACATCACGGCTCTCGTCTTCAACCGTCTTAAGAAACCCCTTGTTCTCCTGGGAGAGCGCCTCCGCTTTGCTTAACAGCGCTTCCATCCGCGCCAGGAGATCTTCCAGCGATTCTCCCTGCCCCGCCTCCTCCCCAGCCTCGGGATTGGCGTCTTTGGAATAGTCAAACACCGCGAATTGGGGCTTGGGCTGCGCGTCCTTAAGGACCAGCGACGGGATTTCCGCCGACGCTTCAAAGATATACGTGCCTTCCAGGGATGTGCCGCCGTCAAAAACAATCCTGATCAACGTTGGGTCCTCTTCATGAACCGACACCCTCCCGACTGATTCCGGGTCTAAATCCGGGGACGGCCCGCCCGAAGGCGGGGTCACGGAAAAGGAGCCCGGAGTGGAATAATCCGCGGCATAATCCGGGACCTGCAGGGAAACCCGCGCCCGAGGGATTTCATCGCGGTAAACAAACCGGGGCACTTGAACCCGGACCACGGCCTGGACAACAGATAGCGCTGCCGGGCTTCCGGCAAACGCCGCCCGGTCTTTACTGAATAAAGACGCGTAATCGATCGGGCTCACCAGAGCCTGATACCCGACCTCCTGCATAGGGTCATGCCACTGGCCGAACGCCAAAACCGGGATGATTTCATAACCGCCGGGCTGGGCAAATTCCTCTTCCAGTAACTGCCGTTCCACTTTAATATGGGTCCGGGGTTCCGGCTCTTCAATCACCCACAGCCCTTCGTTATGCGGGTCAAAATTCCGGCTCTTCAGCCCTGCGCTTCCGATCATCCGTAACTGTCCGCTCTTCTGGCTATAGAGGTAGTAATAAACGGTCCACGGCTGGGAAGCCCGTTGAGGGCGCACCCGGGCCGAGATCCCCACCCGGAACACATCGCCGAACAGGACTTCGGCCGTGCGCGTGGGCGCGCGTTCCCCGCCGTAGAAATACACGGCCAAGTCCAAAGACTGCATTTCCTCGTAAAGGGAGACACCTAAAGCAACCTCCGCGATAAATTTCCGGAAGTCTTCGATGATCTGCTGCATTTCCTGACGGACGGCCAGTTCATCTTTGCCTTCACCGGTGTAATCTTTCAGGTACGCGATCCGTTCCCGGTATCCTTCCTCCAGTCTTTCCATGCCCCAGGGGCTGTCTTTAATATCCTGCGGCGCGTTTTCAAAATCCCGTTTTAAAATGGCCATCGTTTCGGCGATAATCGCGCTCGGGTCAAAATCCTCCTCCATTTCGCCTTTCAGCTCATTGTAGCGGCGCTCGATCCGGTCGATAAAACTTTCCAGTACTTCGGTGTAAATTCTGGCCCGCACCGACAGGTTGTCCAGGATAATTTTGGCCGCCACCCTCTCCACCGGAGACGCGGCTCCGGACGGCGGCATGCCTTTTTCCCAAACCCGGTTCTTAATCTGCTCAAGGTCAAACTGTTTGGCGTACCGGACCCGCAGGAGATAAAGGTCGATTTCTTCCAGATACTGCAGGGTATAGAGCGCGGCGTTGTTATTTTTAACGTCGCTGTCACGGCTCATGCGCGCCTCGACTTCGGGCTCCACCATAGAGGCGAGTTTGGCCACCCGCCCCATGCCCGGGGCCACGTCTTCCAAAAATTCCAGATACCCCGCCCGGTTTTTTAACCGGTAATAACCGGTCTCGGTTTTTTCAAAATCCTCGTCATTCAAGTCCCGCAAGGCTTCCCGCACCAGCCCTTCCCAGACCGTTTCTTTCCAGGCTTCTTTGACGGTTTCCCCGGCATAATTGAGCGCCATAAAAGCGACGTTGGCCAGCGCCAAAGGCGGCAGGACGTCCAGACAAAACTCCTTAAAGGACTCCTTAAACTCCCCTTCAGAAAACCGTAAGGCGGAGGCGACAAACGGGATCATTTCAAACATGACCATGCCCACCTTCTTGAGTCCTTCCTCTGTGCTGTTAGCCGCGTTAAACGCGCGGGTGGCCGCAAGGATCAGGAGGCTCCAGCTCATGATTTTTTCCCCGCGGGTCGACTCGCCCAGCATCACATCCAGGTTCAGGGCCTGGGCTGTTTTGGACCGCAAAAATTCCTTAAAGCGGCTCCCTCCGGGGCGGGAAGTCATCGCGTCCACCAGCCGCGTCACTTTCGCGTTCTTGGAAATCACAAAATCCACCACGGCCACATTATCCCCATCGATCTTAAGCATCTTGGCGAGGTCCTCGCTGGGCAGCTCCATAAGACGGGCGTAGCGTTTAATCTGATGGGAATCATCCACAACCGCCCGCCGCAAGAACGCCTTATCCGCTTCATCCACATCCATCTTCTCCAGGTCCGCGGCGATTTTATTCAGCTGGCCGTCATTGAGGGCCGCGCAGGTCAGCGCCAGTTGTTTGCGCAGCAGAAGCCGTTTGGCAGAGTTGACCGCTTCGCCTTGAATCCACTGCAGCATCTTATACGCCTCATTGCGCATCACCGCGCCGGTCAGTTCCGGCATCACCTGAGTGATCTGGCGCTGCTGGTGAATCTGCATCGCTTCCGTCAGCTTATTTAAGTCCACCACGCCGTTAGCGTCGACAATTTTAATCCTATACTCATCCTGCAAGATTTGGGCCACTCCGGCCATGGTCGTCTGCTTGCGGATTTTATCGGACGCCGCGAGAAACCCCTCGTGCTGCCGGGCCAGGTCCGGGTTATCATGCAACGCCACGGCCTTGAAATCACCGGCGACCCGTTCGGTGTATTTTTGGTTGCGGATAAACTGGGCGATCTGCTCTTCCGAAGCCAGGCCCTGGAATTTGACCTGATGGATATCCGCCATGCGCATATAGTCCGACATCGAACCGCTGCCCTTCTCCAGATTAATCCCCGGGATTTCCAGAGGCCGGTCAACGGCCAGCCCGGCGATGGCCTTTTTCGCCTCATCCCCGCTCAGGCGCACCAGACGGCCGTCGTCATCAAAGGTTAATACTTTGACCTTATCCCCTGCGGAAGACAGCTTGGTCTGGTTCGCGAATCCGGACTGCGGATTGATATATTTTTCCTTATGCCAGAAATTCTCCAGGGCGCCTTCCTGGGTCATATCCCAGGAGAGCCCATTGACATCCACCCGGGCCCGGTCCGCCGCCGTCATCGGCCGCTGGGCCCGCTCCCGGATCACCTCATCCAAGGCGTCCGTGTACAGGCCTTCCATCATCTGCCCGACTTTGCCCGAGCCGGTCACCACATCGTCATCGGAAAGAATATTGTTATAGGAAAACGGGATAATCGGCGCTTTCAAATTTTCGCCGCTGCGGTTGCGGTAAAGAATGTTCATCCGATGGGCCACCTCTTCCTGCAGATCTTCCTTGGCCCGGAGAAAAGCCTGCACCGCCTCGTCATCCGCCGGGAACTCCCCGCGGATGACGGCCTTGCGGTAAACGTCCTGATGCACGAAAATAACCGCCGTCATGCGTTTGCGTTCGAGTTCGCTAAAACTCGAACTGGCCAGGTTACCCATCATTTCATGCAGGTCGTTGGCGGTCGGCTGCCGATACATCGGCGGCTGGGACGAGGCGTGAGCCATTCTTCCGTAAAGGGGAATCTGGGCAAACACAAAATTGAAAATTAAAATCCAGTAAACGGCAGGGAAACGGACACACAATGATTTTATTCGCATGAAGGGGTCCTTGATGGGGAACAGGCCTGTTCCCGGTTATGGGTTAATAACCACTTAAAAGTCGTGATAACCTGTTATGACGGCACCCGGGACGGGGCTCTTCTGTTATCTGATAAAGTACCCTGACACCCGCCAGACGCCATCCTGATCCAGCATCGGCGTCACCGTTTCTACGGCTGACTTCTTGTTCCCGAAAGAGGACTGATACTGGATGACCACATATTCGCCATCCGGGGCTCCGGGCAAAGCGGTCATATACGACGCGCTTGTAACTTTTCTGGATACAAGCTGGCCCAAAGGCGGCCGAACCGCCTTGAGGGCTTGCGCCCATTGCTCTTCGCTGATGGCGTTTCTGAAATATTCCGAGGCCTCCTTCCAGCTTTGTTCATAATTCCCTGAATCAACCAAAGAAAGCCACTCTCCCGCCGCCATTATAGCGGCCTTTTCCTTGTCGGAATCTCGCGCCGCGGAAACCCCTGCCCACAAAGACAGGCACAAAATCATAAAAAAAACAGTTAGACGCCTCATACCCCCTCCTGGGATAGGACCGCCCCCAAACACCCCTCGCTCTTCGGGCGGTTTACTTTAAAACGGATTATCGTCTTATCAAAATTCAGGATACACCTCCCCGCGTCAACGGTCAAGAGCACCGCGAGGCCGCTCAATCACGCAAATATTCCGGCAGGTCCCGGGTCCTCGCGTTCTCGATACGCGCGATGGCCTTCCAGGAGGACACTTCACCGCGGCTGTCCGGCAACGGATCAACCCCACGGGCATTTTCCTTTAAAATCCCCTGGTCCGTTATCCCGTATTCGATCCGCGGCGACAGCATACCGATCGGGGAAGCGGAAATCACGTACAAATCGTCGCCTTCAAACCGCATATCGTACACATACCCACCGTTGCGGAAAGCGTTCTTTTTTAAATCAGCTGACCGCACCCGCAGGCTGTGATCCGGCGAAATGATGTCGAAATCCGGCACATCATCCCAGGAAAGGACCTGCACATCCGTGATCCGCTCCAG
Source organism: Candidatus Omnitrophota bacterium (assembly GCA_029560465.1). Taxonomy (GTDB): domain Bacteria; phylum Omnitrophota; class Gorgyraeia; order Zapsychrales; family JANLHA01; genus JAGOJP01. The sequence goes on along the minus strand of JAKQKX010000092.1, from coordinate 58,035 downwards.
AGCGCCGATATAGCGCTGAAGGATATCCACTGTAAAACGGGCCTGGCGGGACTGATTATGCTGGATAACACAAACCGCCAGGACAATGCCGGCCACCACGACGATTAAAACTATCCCCCATTTGTTCATCCCGCCTCCCTATCCTGACTTGATCCGGTCAAATTGTTCAAATTTATACGGCAGTGTCGTGTAATCATCAAGATAAAAAATAAAATTCGGCTTAATCCTCTTCAAGCATTCATCTTCGAGGCATTCAGGATTCTGATTAAACATCTGAAAATCTATTAACTCGTAGGGCCCGTCTTCACCCAGTTCCCGGATATAATCCGAATCGATCTTTATCTGAACCAGGTTATCCCCGAGTTCTAAATATTCCTCGAACGTCAGAGGGTAAACCGCGCCGCGCACGATCGTCTGGATAAAAATGGCCCCCTCATATTCCGAATCCAGCGGTATGGTGACGACCAGCGCGTCATACTTGCCGTTGCCATCCTCATCCACAACAAAATCGGACAGGCTTCCAGCGAGCCGCACTTGGAGTTTCTGAAATTTCAAGGGCATGACATAAAACGCGTCCAATTTTTCCCGGTAATCCAGATCCAAGACGGCGTTCTGAACAGCCGGGTCCTCCCCGTCCCAACTCGTGAAACGGATAAAAGGCGACCATCGGGACATGGCCAGCAACCAGTGCCCCGCCTCATCCACCCCCACGACGCGCTGCAGGCCCAGGTTCAGGTCAAAATGCCCGCTCGCATAATAAGATTCAAACAACTGCGGGTTGACCGCGAACTGGATCATAAAAGGTTTCTGCTGGGTCGGAAAAATCTGAAACGGAAACCGCCCGATAATACCGTCCGAAAACTCCTGCCCCCGCTGGGTGATTTTAGCGTAAACGACATACTGCCCCGGAGGGAACTCCGCCGCATCCAGCTTGGCCCTGAACTCAACCCGGTCAATGAGGCCGTCTTTCGTGGTGTCCAGCATGCGGTGCTGAACGCCGTACAAAGAGTATTCCGCCAACCGCAGTTTAAAAGTCTCGTTCTTCAGACGTTCAAAATACAGCACCCGGCAAGAATAGACAAACACACTGTACGTGCCATGAATCACCAGGATGATCACCAGCAGGTCCCGGAACTTCGCCCAGAATGGGCGGAAAATAATCCCGTAAATCACAGCTAATAAAACCGGTAAAACATAATACGTGAACTTTATGACATCAAGCCAGGCGACCGGGACCTCGTCCCGGTTGAAATGCAGAGGCTGCCCGGATTGAAGGGTCAACATGACCAGAGAAACCAGGACCAGATAATAAACGATAACGATACGGCCGGCTAAAGGAATCCTGGATTTCTTGACCTTAGGATAAACGTTTTTTTTCTTGCCCATGATAAATTTGAAATAATGCCAGCAGAAATTAAAAGGCGGGGAAGTTTCGGGATCACGCCGTGTTCTATCCGGGCCAACCCCGGATCAATGCACAACCCTTTCCAGCGTCTCAACCACTTTAAGGTCCACCTGATCTTTCATCGACTTCAACGTATCAATCGCCTGCTGGGATGTGAACGGATCCCGGTAAGGGCGGTTCGTTGTCAAGGCGTCGTAGATATCAGAAACCTGCAGGATCCGGACAAGCGGGTGCAGCTGGTCCCCCGTAAGCCCATCCGGATATCCCGTGCCGTCCAGTTTTTCATGATGATGCCGTATCAGATCGCACAGTTTCTTCAAGGACCGGATGGGTTTAATAATCCCCTCCCCTATCTCCGGATGTTTCTTCATCATTTCCATTTCCTGGGGCGTCAGCGGGCCGGGTTTTTTAAGGATCTTATCAACGACTCCAATTTTCCCGAGGTCGTGGAGCTTCGCCGCATCCCGCAGCATAATGACATCTTCCTGCGACATCCCCATCTCCTGTGCTATGACGACGGCATAATTCGCCACGCGTTCGGAATGGCCCCGGGAATAAGGGTCTTTGGCTTCAACCGCCATAGCGAGCGCGGATATCGTTTCAAAATACGTCTTCTCGGCGTCCTCGTTCAACCTCGAATTTTCAACGGCGACGGCGGTCTGCAAAGCGAGGTTATGCAGAAGGTTCCTTTCTTCTTCGTCAAACGGCTCGTCCGTCATCCGGTCAGATATAATAATGACGCCCAGGACCTGGTCGTGCAAAAGAAGCGGAGCGCAAAGCAAAGGGGACCGTAAAAGGGGCTGCAGCGGGCTCCCGTTGTGGGGGACGCTCTGAATGACGACCGGCTGCCGTGAACTGACGATCTCCTTAAACATGTCATCATTCAAGTCAACCCGGATCTGTTTGCTTTTATCATGGGCTTTCCCGTAGACAGACTTCACGTAAAGGTCTTCCCGTTTCTCGTCCCGCAGGAGCAGCACGCCTTTTCTGCCGGACAACGCCTCGGTGACGGTTTCCAGGATCAAACTCAGGAAACTGTCAATATTATCCATAGAGGAAATTCCCTCGCCCACTTTGGCCAGGACAGAATGCAAGGTCCTTTTGGCCAGCTCGAGATTGCGGATATTTTCTTCGAGCCGGTTGGTGATTTCGTTAAAAGATTTTGCCAGGATGGCAATTTCATTACTGCTGTCTTCCGACAACGCTTTAATTTTTTCCGGGCCCAGCAGCTCTTTTAAAGCGTCCCGGTTTTCCCGGGTGATATCGATAATGCTCATGATAATGGACCGCATGACCACATACCCGACAGCGACGCCGATGACAACAAGAAAAAAGATCGAGCTGAACCGTTCCTCATTGATAATAATCCTGCCGTAATCAACAAGCTGGAGATACAGGAAATAAAGGAACGCAATCGGGATAATGGACATGAGGAAATACAGGATAGACAGCTTGCGCAGGAGCGACGCGTTTTCAAAGGAAGTCAATTTAATTTTATAAGACATCTTTCCCCCTCTGGGTGCTTTTTTAATCTTAAAAACCTACTCTAATAGATAAAGATATCATATAAACGCGGAATTTTCGATAATATTGGTGATTTTTTTAAAAAGGAAGACTCCCTCTGTCACAATAAAAAACAGGGGCGTGTTATCGCTCTAAGGATGAAAAAACATCTTTCAGTTTTCGCGCGGCAGAGCGGGCCTCGGGGCTCCATTCCAGACGAAAATCTTGGTCATACGTCGCTTTATAACAAAGGCCGGCCACCGTGGTCTGAAATTCTTTCAAGAAAAACTTCCAGAAAATGACAACAATGTCCGGATGGGATTCCGCGTTCATGTCGTCTGGCAAAGAAATGGTGTTGATCAAGACCGCCATATCCTCAACCGAAGACTGCGTCTCCCGGAGGAGTTTCAGATAAGCCTCCCTCCCCCGGTGGGCGTCCAAAAGAAGGTAGACATCATCAATAAAATTTTTCAAATCCTCCGCTGATAGCGCCCTAAAATAAAACGCATATTCGGGCTCCCGCCCCATATGCCACACGATCTGCTCCAAATCCGATTTACTGAAGGCTTCCGGAAGACGATACTGAACGACGACGGACCGGGACAGATATCGGGTGATGATCGGACGGCAAATCAGAACGGTGAGAAAAAGCGGGATGAGCAGGATACCCGCGATAAGAAGCAGTTTAACCGAAAATCTTGTGCCTTTCCGGAACGGATTCACGGACCATCTCCTTCATATTAAAGAGAAGGCTGTTGCCAAAGCCCCTCCTGCGATAAAAGCGCACAGGACAGATTTCATTAGAAGTGTATTATAAACAGGAAAAACCTTATTATCCATATTTAAAAAAGATTTGTCAAACAAGGAGCCACTCCCCAAAAAAAAGGCAACTCGTAAGCATGAGTTGCCTTTTTAAAAACCTGAAAAATTATATAATTATGAATTCTTCCTTCTGAAAAAAGCTCCCACTATCCCAGCGCTGAATAAAAGCACTGTGGACGGTTCCGGAATAGAAGGATTGGTCGGCTCATCTGAAAAGGACCCGGCCTGGATAAAAACTGCGGAATCAAGTTGCATATCCCCTGCATCGGCAATAGCCAACTTAATATGATGCGTTCCCGCGGAAAGGCCAAGCACCTGCGCCATGAAAATATCGGTAAACCCGTCGTATTCCAAATCATAATAAGCGCCGCCGTCATTTAAATCATTATTATTATAGTATTCAGGATACGAAGAGTTGCTCCCGTAAGGGTTCCCGCCGTTCACATTATTAATGGAAACAGGAGTGCTGGTTCCCGGGATCAAGGCGATATTAACCCCATCCACAAAAAAACCAAACACGTCATTATAACTGCTATTAGTATATTCATTATATTCATCAGAAGCAAAAACGTAATTAAAGAACAGGTCGCCTCCGGCAGATTCAAAATCAAATTCCAAAACCGTCGCGTCATACGTGCTGTATCCCGGAATAAGGCTGTCTAAATCGCTGTCGCCAGACAAATAGTTGGTCCCAGTGACAGCATCTTGACTATTAGGCCCGGGCGCGTAAGAAGCGTCCCCGCTGGTTAAAATAATACCAGCTTCCATCCCTATTCCAGAACCGACGCCTCCGGTAAAAGTTCCCGAAGCCACGCTGGCCCCGGCATAAACAACGTTACTGATCGTGATCCCGGAACCCAAAATTTCCTGGGCAAGGGCGTTCCCGTCATTGGTAACGTTTACGGTGAGGGCCATGGCCGGGGAAACCATCAAGGCCACCGCAAGTAACCCACCCAAAATTCCTAATCCGCGTTTCATAACTCTCTTCTCCTTTTTGATGTTTTTAAACTGGAATTCCTTAATCTTTTTAAACTTTTCATACTTCACGCTACTTCATAAATCCAAATTGTTTATATTTTTTAAATATAGCAATTAATGTGCCGAATTATGAAATTATTCGTTCTTTAACAAATTATCACATAATCTTAATTAAAAATCCCAAAATCATCATAAAAAAATGATGTTTCTCTAATTTCTATACCTTTCTTTTCTATTTAATGATGAAAAATATGACATATGTTTATTTTTTTAAACGCGCAAACACGCTACGGGATTTACTTGCCAGTTTAAAAAAGCCTCTCTTCAAAATCAGAAAGCTTAATCCAGCCCTGCGTTGAGCTTCTGTTCCGCCAGCCCTTTTTTTCCGTTACCGCGCCCCAGAAATGCTCCCGGTCAAACATGAATATCGGCACATATTCTGGGTGAAAGGCCACCAGCGGATACCTACGGCGGGAGGACTTGTCGGTCGCTTCCAAAAGATACTCTTTCCCATCTTTAAAAAGCTCTACCCACGCGTGCAGTTCTCCCTGAAACAGGCCCACAACAACGCGAGTGTCATAACCAAGACTGGTCATCCAATCCGCCAAAAGGATGGCATGATCCTCACAATCCCCCGCCATTCTAAGGTAAGTCTCGGGGCCTGTCTGCCAAATATCTTCATTTACCGTTATTTCATCGTCACGCGTATACCGGACCCTCAAACTCACCGCCAGCAATGGCAGCCAATATTGACGTGTACGAAACGGGATAAACCCGACGAGATAGGCATTAGAGGGGTACACCTGCCCATCCGTGCTTTTCGCGAACCAATTAATTTTGGTCGCATCAGAAGAAGACACGGGCAGCTCCCCCGAGAATCCATCCCGGCTTAAAAACGCCCCGGGGTCCGCCAAATACGCGCCACCCACCCCCGCAGGGATAACCCGCCCTTTGCGGGGAGAGGGATCAACCGGCGCTGTCAGGGCTCCTCGGACGTTATTCAACTCGGGATAAAACACGGCGGGGAGATAATTATCCAACGCCCAGTAGAGCCCCACCAGCCCTATTAAAATACCGGCGATTGACTTTTCAAACGAGGCCAAAGAATTGTTCATTCCCAGGAATTATCCTTTTAGCCCCGCGGAAACAACTATGGCTATAAAAATCAACAGCGCCGCGATCAAGACAGCGGCTGCGAGGTTGCCTTTTTTAATTTCTTCCTGGAAATCAATTTTCGTAAACACTTTTTCATCAATCAGCCGGACGGCAAAAACAGCCAGCCCGATCGCCAAGACGGTGTAAATTAAATTGATCACCAAAGTCATGATCATCGGAATCGTCATGCCCATACGCGCTCCTCATGTCTATTATGTTGGAATATATTTACCAAGACCCCCCGCCTCCCCCGCCGAAACCGCCTCCCCCGAAACCTCCCCCGGAGGAAAACCCTCCCCCCGAAGAAACGACCTGCGGGGACGAATAAAAGCTGGCGCCCATACTGTTCAAAGAGCTGTTGAGGTCGTGAATAAAATGGTCATAAACAAACCCCCTGCCGTAATCCCCTGTGAACCACTGCGGGGGCTCCGTGAATAACCCTTCGAATTTTTTCGCCCATTTGGTGCTGATCCCTAAACAAATCGCGTAAGGCAACATCCGTTCGAAGATATCCTGCTGCCCGGCCCTTTCGATCTGGTCTTTTTCCGTCCGCTGCAAGAATTCCTTAAACCCTAATATTTTCGACATGATTTCCACCCGGCCCAGAGACTGTTTGGGCATGACGAGCCCGAAGAGGAAAACAATCAGACCCGACAACATAAGCGCGGTCATGATCCAGAAATGATCCGAGCCGGTCATGATCCCCGCGAAGAACAGGGCGACTCCCAGGAGGGAATACAGCACCACAACACCCTGGAAATTTTCCGCCAGATATCTTTTGGCTTTGAGTTTCTCTTTAATCCCCGCTTCGATGCCCGGCAAACTTCTGTAAAACCTGTATTCCAGGTCGGATAATTTTACCGCAGACATCCTTAATCCGCTGCCGAAGACGCTCTTTAAAATTTTCTTTTCATAAGACTTGAGGGTGGCATCGTCCTCGAACGTCTTAAGCATGATCAGGTTGTAATCTTTCCGCCTCAAAGATTCCTGGCGTTGGACGATTTTGATATACCCCCGGATCGCCAGGTCAATGATCGTCGATGTGATATCCCTGGGGTCAACTCTGGAATCGATAACAGCACCCATTTCCGCGGGCGAAAGGCCCTCCGGCGCTTTATATTCGACAACGATGCTTTTGTTCAGTTGGGGGTCTTTGCCGAAACGCCACCAAAGGTTCAACATGGCAAAAAAAACGAAGACCGGGATCACGATCGGCCAGGGGCTCACCGGATCCTGATACGCTTGATACGGGGCCGTTGGATAAGTCACCGGCGGCCGGGACGGCGAAGGCGTGAGGATCCCTTTCGGCAACCCGACGACGATGGTAAAGCCCTCATAGGGGGCGTAATCTTCGCTTTCAAATGCGATCGCATCCTCCCCGGCGATCCAACTCCTGGCGTTGCTGGCCCGGGTCCCCCGGACCCCGGTATACGTGGCGAGCTTGATTGATTCTTTAGAAACAGCTTCCGGTAAAGACACGGAAACAAATACGTGCCGGATAAGGACGTCCCACTGCGAACCGACGGCGTTCCAGTACAGTTCGTCATGGTCTTCAAGGAACAGGATCGCCCCGTTCACCCGATATGTGATGACGTAAACTTGCCTCCCGGAAACTGTCCGGTAAGGGCTCCCGATCCTGATCCGCTTGAAGTTCGCGTCATTTTCTTCAACATATTCCCGCCGGGCTTGGTTTTCATCCTCAACGCTCAAAACCTCAAATTGTATGTCATACGGGCGCCCGTTCTCGTCATTGTAACCCGTCGGGATATCCCGGTAAATGCCGTGTTTAGACTCGGGACCGAAATCGGCGCTGATTTTCTCGGTCACGACAAGACTGCTGTCTTTTTGTAATTTTATTGCGATGTTATAGTCTTCAATGCCCCAGGCGTGAGCAAACCCGCACGCCGCGCAGAGAAAAAAAACCGCCAGAATCCACCCTCGTTTCAACATGAACGAACCCTCATCAATTTTGCAGGTCGAGTTTCACTTGCGGCGCCTCGCGCTCTACGTCCGGCACGTTCAACTGAAAAAACTCCCTGAGTTTAAAATGAAACGCGCCGGCGATAATGGAGGCGGGGAACATCTGGATCATCGTGTTGAAGTCCCGGACAACGGCGTTATAATAACGCCGGGCAGCCTGGATGGTCTCCTCGACCTCGATCAGGGTCGTGTGCAGTTTCAAAAAACCGTCGTTCGCCTTCAAATCAGGGTATTTCTCGACAACGGCAAACAGGGATATCAAGCTGTCCGTCAAAGAATTTTCCTCCTGGCCTTTCTCCGCGACACCAGCCGCGCTCATTGCTCTCGCCCGCGCCTCAACGACAGACTGAAGCGTCGTTTTTTCGTGTTGAGCGTATCCTTCGACGGTCGCGACGATATTCGGGATCACATCATACCGGCGTTTCAGCTGGACGTCGATGTCTGACCAGGCGTTGTCGCCCCTGATTTTAAGTTTAACCAATCCGTTATAAACGCTGACAGCCCACAATGCCAGAGCCAGCACAACACCTAAAATCACAATTCCTGGACCCATCTCCTCCCCTTTCTTATGGATAAATTTTTCCCTCAAAATCCCGTTGCTATTGATTTTAAAATATCCGCGGACCTTAACCGGACGAATCCTTTGAAAGCGATTGCAAAAGCATGATCTTCTGCCATATATTCCGCGACAGCCCATGCGTCAGGGACTCGATGTCATTCACGACATCGACGACTTCCGTGTCAGGGAAATGCTGAACATATACCGAGGCGATTTTACTGATCATGGCCAGCATCTCGCTGCAATAATTAAGATAACGCTGTAACGCGAACTCCGTCATCGTCCGCTGAGGCGATGATTTCGTTTTTTGATGGGTCCGGAGAAGAGACTCGGGATCTTTGGTCAGCTGATGCATGTCGATCACGTGCGCCAGGGCCCGCAATTCATGAAGGAGGGACAGGACTCTTTTTCTTTTCATTCGCGTTTCGAGCGTCGCCAGGAAAAAAATGCCGATCCCAAAGAAAACAACATCGTTAATACCCGACTCCAGAACCTGGATAAATTCCCCCAACGTTAAGGGATGGTTGATCAGTTTCAGCGTCCCGACGACCGGCACAAAACTCGCCATGATCAGCACCAGCAACGCGCCGATCAGGATGCGGAAATGCCACAAGGGCCTGGCCACCCAAAGACTCCGCTCCTGGGCTTCCTGTCCTGTCTTATACAATTCTTCGACGACTTTTGTGAGTCCTGCCTGGGGGAATCTTTCCCGGACTCTTCGGGAGAGGAGGTCTAAAGCGGCAACGATCTTTTCAGAATCCAAGTGGCGGTACATATCCGTTCCAATTTAGGGTTGGATAAAATTTCAGCATATTTACATCCTGTTGTCAATTATTAAGTTGAAGGGGCCCTTTAGGCCGGGGGCCGGGCCGCGCCCATGCTGTTTTCTTCATCGCGCTCAGGATAAGCTATCCCGAGAGACCTGAGCAAAAGCGCCTCTTTAAAATACCGGTTGACTGAACCTGTTGACGATTCTAAAATAACTCCCAACAGTTCTAGTCAACGGAACGCCCAAAAATACTTTTTCTACTCATGTTATTAAACTACACCCTCATTTTCTTTATTTCTCTATTTACTATCGGCCTGGAATTGTTTTTAACTCAAGTCCTCAACTTAAAGACATGGAATCACGTGGTCTACATCATCATATCCTTCTCTCTGCTCGGCTACGGGATCGGAGCCAACACCTATTTACTGCAAAAAGAAAAGGTGGCTCAATTCGACAAAAACCGGTTCCTGGGGGTTTGCCTGCTGGCCTTATCCGGCTTCAGCATCGCATCGACCTTGGCTCTCTCTTATTTCCCGATCCAGGTGGAATACATCATTTTTGTCATGAGCCAATTTAACGCGCTTTTTATGCTTCTTCTTTCGTACTGTGTCGTTTTAATCCCGTTTGTTGTTATCGGGTTCATCGTCGTTTTCCTCTTCTCCTCTGCCCCAGTGCGTAGCTACAAATTATATTTTTTCGATTTAATCGGTGCGGCGACCGGGGCTTACTTGTTTTTTCCGCTCATCAACACATTGGCTGTTTTCCGTTCCATCCTTTTATTGTCGCTGATCATATTCTGCCTTTCCTTACCGCTTCTGTTCCCCAGCAGAAAAACTTTCGTGCTGTTCTGCGGAGCCCTGTTTTCGGTCTTGACTTTAAACGCGGTTCCGAAAGATATCCGCTATACCATTGATCCGTCCAAAATGGGAGAAGGCCGCCCGGCGTTTGTCCAGGAAAAAGATATTCAATATCTCCATTCCGTCTGGCACCCTCTGGGGCAAACAAACGTTCACGTCATCCTGGACGAAAAGGCCCGGCTGAAAGTTTATGAATCGGGGAAAGGCCCCCTGGAAATCAACGTGGCTCCCCTGCCGGAATACGCGTATATATCGACAAACTATTTAGGCGGGGCGCCGATCTACAAGCTGAACCAGGAAGGGCTTGCCGAACACCACTCTCAAGTCAATCTTTTCAGCCAGGGTTTCGAGGTCCCGTACCTGCTTTACAAAAAACCAGCGGTTTGCATCATCGGCACCGGGGGCGGACGGGATATCTTCATGGCCCAAACTCACCAGGCGAAGGAAATCGTCGGAGCTGAAATCAATCCCGCTATATATCAGATGCTCACTCCGGGAGGCAAATTCCATCATTATTCCGGCGGGGTCTACTCAGGGACGAATACCCGCATCTTCAATCTCGACGGACGGCACCTGGTCAAAACATTGCCCGCCGCCGGGTTTGACCTGGTTATTTTAAACGGGGTCGATACTTTTTCCGGCCTGTCCAACGGCGCCTACGCCTACGCCGAAAGCTACCTATATACTAAAGACGCCGTTCTGGATTACCTCAGGATACTCAATGACCAGGGCACCATAAATTTTAACCGTTGGCTTTTCCGCCAAAAGCCCAGGGAAAGCCTGAGGCTAATGGGAATTTGCATGGACGCCTTAAGAGCCATGGGCGCGGACAGAGCCTGGGAACACATCATCATCGGAGAACACGAACGCTGGGCGTTAATCTTGATAAAAAAGACCCCCTTTTCCCCTGCCCAGCGAGCCGCGGTTGAAGAATACTTCCGCACACACGACACAACCCTGATTTACCCTTCTGACAGGATGGTTACACGAAACCAACCCGCCAACTCCTTTGACCATTACGCCTATGCGTTCAGCCGCCATGAAGAAAAAAATTTTATAAAGGACTACCCCTATGATATTTCCGTGGTGACAGACAACAACCCTTTCTTTTTTAAATATTACAAACTAAAAGATTTCAACCCGTTCCTCGTGCAAGCCGTTCATCATACCGGCACTATTATTTTCATGACGCAATTCATGATATTGATTCAGGCCCTGCTTTTCATTGTGCTCTTTATCTTCTTCCCTTTATTGGTCCAAAAGAGGACCGGAATCACCAACCTGCCTTCACCGGCCATCCTCCCTTTCATTATTTATTTCAGCTGCCTTGGCCTTGGATTCATGTTTATAGAGATTTCATTGATGCAAAAATTCACTCTATTATTAGGAAGCCCCATCCATTCGATTTCCGTGACACTAGCTATCCTGCTTCTGTCTTCAGGCATCGGCAGTTCTCTGGTCCCGGCATTCCTAAAATTCATACGCGACACCAGCCTCCTGCTGATTATTAACGGAGTAATCCTCTCCGGATTGTTGCTTTCCTTAAATTGGACGCAGGGGGGGGTAGGGGCTGCCCTGATAAATTTATCATTTTTCCACCGGATATTGTTTGTCGCCCTGTTCTTATTCCCTATCGGGGTCTGCTTGGGCTGCTTCTTCCCTTCCGGGCTTGCTCTCGTAGGGAAGGACTACAATGAGTCTATTGCGTGGGCGTGGGGATTAAACAGCGGGTTTAGCGTGTTGGGCTCCATTTTATCCATTATCCTGGCGCAATTCTATGGTTTCAATTTTATTATCATGCTCGCTTTATGCGTCTATTGGATGGCCATTATATCGTTTAAAAAAATAAAACAGGCCCTTTGTTAATAGAGCTGTAGAAAACGGCTCTGGGGAAGAGCCCCCTGACGAGATCAAAAAATTTTGCCGCTTATTGATACGTGTCCTGTGCCGCATTCAGCAAAAAATTTTAAAGGTAGTAAACACTCATTGTTAATAAAGTTTTCGTAAACCTGGCCGGGTATTTGGTTGTTGGGCACCTGCATATCGGATTCCTTTCGCCAATGGGGTTGGATTAAGACGCGGAAAATCGTTAATAAAAGAACAGCCAAGGTTTCCCTTGGCTGTTCTGGTTGCAATATCTTTATGGAGCGGCGCGGCAACGCATAAAGAATACGGAGGCACGCCCACAACAATTCTCTGACACCCTGATCTCAGACTATTTCCCTTTTGACTTCTTGTCCTGTTTAGCCTGCTTCTGTTTATTCCCCTTGTCCTTATCCTTTTTACCTTTGTCTCCCATGATCCTCTCCTTTTTATTGAGCCGGCCCGAACCCCGGACCAGAAGTTATGACAAGGGATAATAATCCATCGTGGCTTAAGGGTTTCCGGTTCCGGAAGACTGCGCCTTCATAAACCATGTGGATGAATGGCATTATATTCCCATCGCCAGCGTTCCGCCAGCACTTTTAATTATTATAACGCGTCAAAAATGGCCCGTTTCACCCAAAATCCCGGATGTGTCCCGGCGAGGGCGTAAATCCCTTCCCGCGCCGGCTCACCAAATTAACGCATTTGTCCTCGGCAGTGTCGGCCTCATGATAGAATTGATTTTGGAGATGTTTTTGATGACATTATATTTCGGAAAGGCCCCATTGAACCTCTCCGGATTCAGGACATTGAAATCGATATCCGGGAAAGCCGACGCCCGGGGCGGCGCCCCCTCCTTTGTCATCATAATAAACCCGATCATCCTGGCCCGGACAAAAGAAGAAATAAGATACGGCAGGTCTTGGGCGACTCTATCTTTTTCTTCACGGCTGTACCTGGTGTCCGCGCCATTTGTCAAGCGGTCAAACAACATGCTCCTTTGTTGACTGTCGAGTTCTTCGAGCTTAATGACATATGGGACAATGTTCTCAAAACCGGCGGCCAATAAGGTATTACAATAAACGGGCCAGTCGCCCTGGGAATCGACCCAGACCTCTGGGTTCCTTTCCTCCAAAGCGAAAAACATTCCCGGCGCGTCAAAGACCGCGTAAGCGCCTTTTCTCATCCTTTTATGGACAAAGGCATAAAACTCGACGCTGTATAACTTCGAAAGGTCATAATTGTTGTGGTAGGGGAAATCAATATAAACCGCGTCATACGTCTCCCTTGAATCCCTGACATAGGAAAAGGCGTCGGCAATGACAACCTCAACGCGCGGGTCCCGCAGGGCCCCTTCGTTGAGCCCTTGAAACACGGGATGTCCGTTTGCCAGCTCGATCATTTTCTCGTCGAGTTCCACCAGCGTGATCTTCTTCACCTGCGGATATTTCTTGAGCTCTCTCACAAGCAAACCGTCCCCCGCCCCCAGCACTAAAACTTCTTCCGGGACCCGTCCGTTAAGGATGACCGGGATATGCGCGAAATACTCGTGATACGCGTCTTCAAAATCAGAGCTCAATTGATTTTGATAGTTGAGGAACAACTTGTACTGGCCAGGGAAGCCCTCCGCCTTCTTCCTCCGGCTGTAAAAGGGATATAAGGCCGATTCAAAACGATGGTCTTCCCGGTCATAATGAACAATATCAATCTTCTGATAAGGGGAGTGCACCCTCTCCACGGGAGGCGTCTGCGCGTTTAAGGCAATCGGGATGTCATAACCATGATAATACATCTTCAGGAAAAATTGCTGGATATCCTGTTCGTAACGGAAGCCCAAAATATAAACGGCAGCCAATAACACGACAGGAATCACAGAGCGGCCCGGGGCACCCTCTTCTTTTCTCAAGACGGCGCAATAGATCATCCCGGCGATCAACACGTTTACCAAGGCCGTCATGAAGCCGATGGCTAAAAGGTCAAAATGGGACATCAGCACCAGAGGGAAGACAAGCCCTCCGGCTAAAGAGCCGAAATAATCCAGGCCTAAGACCCTGTTGGTGACCTTGTCGTTTCCTGACACGAAGCCCCCGATTTTAATCAGCAGGGGGATTTCCAGTCCCGACAAGAAACCGATACGGATAATAAGCGCCGCGATGACCGCGATAAATATAACGATCCCCAACCGCGTGGCAACAAAAACGGAAACCAAGGCATAGAGGAAATGAGCGGCATAAATAACAGCAACGGCCATCCCCCCCCAGAAGCTTAAACGCCGTTCCACCTTTAATAAACGCTTCCAATGGTCCTGTTGTCGCCCCACGGTCGAAGCGGACAACGCCCCAACCCCCAAGGCCGCCAAATATAGACCTAAAATCACACTGTAAGAGACGGGCTTGCTTTCCAGAAAATAGCTCACGGTCTGGGCCAAAAGCAGTTCGTATATGAGACTGCAGGCCGCCAGAATAAATGTCACGAAGTAAACAAACAGGATGTTCCTGTGACGAAAAATGGATTTCTCAGACACCAAAACCTACCATCCTTTATTGAGGTACAGTGAGGACAAATCCTGGTTCAATGTCTCCGCGAAACATAAGCACAAAAAAATGATAATGCCAAGGACCGCCAAGGCCCCGATCATCCCCTTAAAGCGGCGCCTGCTTTCTTCCGGCACGATCTTGCCGCAGGCCATGAACAGCACCCCCATGAGGGCGTTGACAAGCCCAACTGTAAAAGATGTGGCCAGCAACCCCACGGAAGGGAGAAAGACAAAAGCAAAAACTTGTGTGCCGACAAAAGCCCCGGCATAATTTATCGCAAGGATACGATGCTCCGTATCGGGTTTATATTGCCGTATAATCTCCATCAACAGCGGCATCTCAAAACCGGAAAGCAGGCCGATTGATATAATAAGCAGATGCACACCACCGCTAAAAATGAAACGGCTTGCGCTCAGCGCGTACAAACCATAAACAATAACAATGGACAATCCGCCCAAAATGGTCAACAGGGTCTCCACCCCCAACAGTGTCACGAGGGGATGCCGGGAAAGCGCCCTCTCCGCGAGCAGGGACCCCATCCCCAGAGAAAACATATATAATCCGATCGTGATGCTGTATCTTAAAACGGTGTTCTCAAGAAAGGCCGTGAGGGCCTGGGCAAGCAGCAGCTCATAAACAATACTGCAGAAGGCGAGCAGAAAAACCGCTCCATAAAGGATAGGGAGAGCTCTCTTTTGAGTCGACATTCTTGTTAAATCGTTTTACGATCACAAAAAATGTGTATAAATGTCCCATCCCGCGTGGCATGGGAATCTTCTTGGGAAGCGCCTGATCTCTTGCCAACAGGCAAGAATCAAATGGCGGAGAGGCAGAGATTCGAACTCTGGGTGGGAGTTACCCACAACGGTTTTCAAGACCGCCGCATTCAACCGCTCTGCCACCTCTCCGTATAAAGGCCAGTAATCCGTACGACAAAACTATAGCACAAAAAGCGGTATTCCAGGATATCCGCTCCCACAAATTCTTTATTTTAAGTAATTCACTGTGCTTAAAAGATTTTCTAATATACCTTTGAATTCACATCCTGTCAAGTTGTGCTCACTCCGGTGGAAGTCCTTTTATCTCTGCCGGCGGCTTAAAAATTCCTGACGGCGGCCTTCCTGCCCGCTTAAAATATACGGCAAATTATAAACAGGAGTGATATTAAAAATAAACGGGGTCAGGCCTGGGATGTCCATCGTGTCCAAAACCCCGGGGTCAGGCACGAACGGGATATCAATGCCCTTTCCCGCCGTCCGGATATTCAAATACGCGGGGTGGAAGTCGATCCCGCCGACGTCCTCAGGAGCCGGGCGGCCGGCTTCCAGCGGGCTGCTGGAAAACAATTGACGTAAAAAGGCAAGATTTTCCTCTAACCCCTGCCGCGGCATGCGCAGTTCAAAGACCGCACCGTCTTCGTCTCCAACAAGCTCCTTACGGTCAAACAAATTTACCGTGGCCTTCCAGTGAGAAACGGCTCCGGCGGCGATAACCATCCCCTGACCCATCCCGCCCAAACGCGTGACCGGCCTCCCTACGCCGGATTTCCTAAATTCAAACTCTTCCAAAGACAACCCGTTGGTCATCAGCTGAAAAATCAGCGCCCCCTCTTCTTCCCTCATAAGCACGATGACAGACAATTCATCTTGTTGGTTTTCTTCCTCAAGCGTTTTTTGCATATAGTATGAGTCGATCGCGTTTTCCGTTGCCATCCCCACAACGGTCGCGACACTGGCCCGCAACGAAGCCCTGATGCTGTCCGGCACATCGTCCTGCCCTGTAAAACGGAGGACCTCATCAACCATCGTGATGGTCAGTTCCGTGAAACTCTTTATAACAGCCTCGATGATCTTGTTTTTTACCAGCCGGACACGCTCCATATCCCCTGATTGCCACGCCTCCCTGGCATAGGACATGAGTCGGATGATATCCGCATAAGAATACTGGATGCCGCCCAAAGTCGCGAACCCCTCCCGGGTGACAACCCCGGGGGCTGGCTGGGCAGCGTTGTCCGGGCCCCTGTCCTCGGGGATAGGAGACGAAACACGTGCACCCAGGGCGATCTCCGGGGCCACGGAATCGTCAGGCAACCCGGGGGCGAAGGGCTGTTCTTCCCCAACCGGGGAAAAAACAGACAGGGCTCCCCGGGGCGTTTCCGCTCCCGCCCGGGCCGGAAGCCCCAAGGCGCTGGAAACCCGGATCAGGCCGGCGGCAGGGACGTCGCGCAGTGTCCGCCGGTCGTTGGTCTGCGTGACCGCGACTTTCATGGACGACCCGCCTAAAAAATATTTGCGGGGGATCAATTTCTGTTCATGAGGGTCGTAGTCCTCCTTGATCAGGGAATACACCCCCTTGCGGAATGCCGCAAGATAATGCTGATATATTTTCTCCTTAATCTCTTTATCTTCAACATCCACACCGTCAATTTTACGTTGGTCCGAATATTTTCTATTTAATATGCTTTCTTTCAGATTTTGTTTATACCATTTCGCCAAAATCACCGCGTGAAAAATCTGGCGCAGCTTCGCGAAATTTCTGCCCTCATTGACCTCCTTCTCAATGGCCGGCACCAGCACATCGCGGACAATGCCCGCGGTATTATCCCGCAGTTCTTTTGTCAGGGCGTCAGGTGTGTCCTGGATTTTAAGGATTCTTCCTAAGGACGAATCAACGACATCCCTGTTGGCCAGGTAATCCTCCTCCAGGAGGACTTTCAAATGGCTTTTTAAAATAAAAACCGCGTCCCCCTCGGCATACACAAGCGCCTCATCAGGAATAATCCATATTTTATTAAAAGTGTTCACCGGAATACTCGTGGTGCCATAAAGTTCAAACGCTTTCTGATACACCTGGCCCCAAAATTCGCGGCCCAACGGCTCGTCCGGGCTCATCAAGGACGCGGTCAGCTGTTTTAACAGATAATCCTGGGCCAATAAATCCCGTCCCATCTCCGTTTCCCCGAAAACTTCGGGGATGATGCGCTCCTTTTCAAAAGGAGATAAATTCACCCAAAGCTCATCCTCGGGGATTGTGAGGGCGGACAGGAAATACTTGATGAGCACGGTCGATTCATCCCTCAGAACCAGGCCGTCCGCGTTAAAATGACCGGTATCCATGATAAAATCAAATTGAAACGGGTTCTCAGGATAAAGTTTGAGCCCTTTTAAAAGCATCGGAATATATCCAGGAGTCACAGGGACAAAGGTCCCGGGGGACGGGAGGTCCAGAAGGTCTTGCCCCGCGGCCGGAGGAACCGGGCCAGGGCCATTCACACAAAAAAAGATAATTATGAAAACCGCCAAAAGTATGTTTTTTTTCATATGATTAAACTCGCGACGCGGTCAACGGATCAATTATATTATATCTTTTTAATAAAAACCAGCCTGTTGAAAAGGGATCTTTCCTGTTAGAAAATGAAGAAAAAAGACACAACTGGCGGGTTAAAACACAAATTTATTAAACAAGTATTTATAGAGGCTCACCGTGTATCCGGCCGTGTGCTTCCAGAAGCTTAAAAAAGAGAACTTCTCAAAATTCAGATCAAGGAGCAAAGCGACAACCAGCACATTGCCGATAAAGGTCAAACAGATGAAGAAAAAATAATGCGGCTTTAAAAACAGCGGGTCCTCCTGATACAATTCAGCCGCGATCAGGATAACATGCAAGGCCAAGGAAAACCCCGTCAGGAAATAGACAATCGGCTCCGCCCCTTTGAGGCGGAACAGATGGGTCACAATAAAATAAACCAGCAAAAGAAACGTTGTCCCCCAGGGGATGACCCGCGGCATAACCGACTGCGCCAATAAAGAAAAACGGAATATATCAGCGAGAATTTTCTGAAAAAATTCAAAAAGGCGGGCAAAACTGAACACAAAAAGATGCCACAATGTGTAGCTAAGGACACCCCACAAGAAAATATCCCGCATGGCGCCATGGCCGGCAAGTTCCTCCCCCAACCCCTGCATGACAGCAACCACCACCGGCAGCAAAAAAACAGCCACTATAAATTTAACGATTTCAACCATATATCAAAGGCCTAGAATTTATCGCCTGGTTAATCTTTCTTTGCCATGCATATACGGGCGCAGCACTTCAGGGATCATGACGTCCCCCTGCTCCGTCTGATAATTTTCCAGGATCGCAATCACTGTGCGGGCCAAAGCAACCCCTGACCCGTTTAAGGTGTGAACAAACGCGGTTTTCTTGGTTTCATGGCTTCTAAAGCGGATGTTGGCCCGGCGGGCTTGAAAATCTTCAAAATTAGAACAGCTCGAAACTTCCAGCCATTTGTCCAACCCCAGGGCGTAAGCTTCCAAGTCATAACATTTGGCCGCCGCAAAACTCAAATCCCCGCTGGCCAGCATCAACACCCGGTACGGAAGCCCAAGCATTTGCAGGACTGTTTCAGCGTTCCCCACCAATTTTTCCAACTCATCGTAGGAGGTTTCCGGCTTAACAAACTTAACCATCTCCACCTTGTCAAACTGATGCACACGGACCAGCCCACGGGTGTCTTTCCCATAGGACCCGGCTTCCCTGCGAAAACAGGGGGTGTAGGCCGTGTAATAAACCGGCAATTTTTCTTCAGGAAGGGTCTCGTCCCTCAGGATATTCGTGACCGGCACTTCGGCGGTGGGGATCAGGTACAGGTCATCCTGTTCAAGACAATACATATCCTCTTTCATCTTGGGCAGCTGCCCGGTCCCGGTCATGGACGCGGTGTTCACCAGGATAGGCGGGAACATTTCCTGATAACCATGCTCACGGGTATGCAAATCAAGCATAAAATTGATCAACGCCCGTTCCAGCAGGGCGCCGTCATTCTTATACAGGATGAAATGTGAACCGCTCAACTTTGAGCCGCGCTTGAAATCAATGATATCCAACGACTCTGCCAGCGCGATATGGTCTTGCGGAGGAAAATCCAGCTTCCGCGGCTCTCCCCAACTGCGTACGATGGCATTCTTGTCCGGCCCGCCGACAGGGACGCTGTCATGCGGGATGTTGGGGATGGCCAAAAGAATATTGTAAATCTCGGATTCCAGCTGTTTAACCTGCGGCTCCAACTGGTCAATCTCAACGGCAATGTCCTTCATCGCCGCGATTTTTTCCTGAGGATTCCGCTTTTCCTTAATACAGCGGCTAATCTCATCATTCGCCTCGTTCTTCTTCGCTCTCAGACCGTCAACGCGGGTTAATAATTCACGCCTCTGTTCATCCAGACGCAAAAGGCCCGGCAGGTCCACGCGGGCATTCTTGGCGGACAGTCCTTTCTCGGCAAACGACGCCTTTTCCCTAATCAATTTAATATCAAGCATAAATAATCAGAAAAATTATAACACAGGATCAACATCGGCCTGCAGTTCAGAAAAGATGGATTCAACCTGCTTGACCAGTTGGTTAGAACTGATGGGTTTCGTCAGAAAATATTCCGCCCCCACCTCGTAACAGTCAATAATATCTTTGGGCGAGGCGCTGCCAGTCAGGAAAATCACCGGGATATTTCTGGTTTGAGGATCTGCTTTTAAAGCGCTGCATATCGCCTTGCCGTTCATCTTAGGCATATAGAAATCCAAGATGACCAAGTCAACCGGCTGCTTTTTAATGACATCCAAAGCGATAAACCCGTCTTCAACGGTCACAACTTTAAAGCCCAACCGCTCCAAAGAATGTGAAACGAATTTCCTCTCCACTTCTCCGTCATCAACCACCAAAACATTTTTACTGGAATAATCTACCTGGCCACGTCGGCCGACAGAAAAAATCTTCTTAATCAGGTTTCTAAACATGGCTTGGAAATGATTCATCCTCCCTGTTGAGCGCCCCATTTTCCATGAAAAAAGTCCAAACAGGCTGTCAAATTGCTTTGGGGCGGCTAATTTTTAATTTCCAAACATCCTGAAGAAGGCCTTTACTCTTAAAAGGCCGAAGAAAACGAAAATAGTTTAGCAGAAAAGTGTTATCCCGTCATCAACAATTTCCACATTTTCAATTCTTATGAAAAAGGCCCCTTTTGAATGCTGCGGCAAACCCCAATCCCCATCCCAGCCCGAGGATTGAAAGCGGTTCAGGGACACTGGCGCTGCCCATCGGAGGGGCGACCAGGAAACCGGGAGAAAATAAACGGGAATTCGCCCCGGGTAAGTTTGTGTGCCGGATGAATTCCGCGCCAGGGATTCCCTCCGGGGAGCGAACCAGCGACTGGTTGGCATTCGCTTCTGCTGCGTACTCCACCCAATCGACCACCGATCCGGCCGCGTCAGCCAAGAATAAAGAATCTCCCGTATTATTAAGCCCCAACCCACCGCTTGAGGCGACCTGCCAGGAGAACGTATCAAAAACAGGCGCCCCACCGCCAAAAACGACAAAAACATTGTTGGGAAGGATCACCGTACCATTCGCAAAGATATGCCTGATTTTCGTGTTATCTGCCAACGTCCATCCGGACACATCAACCACAGCCGCCCCCCCATTAAAGAGCTCAACAAACTCATCCTGGGAAGTAGAGCCGATTTGGTCCCCGTTGGCATCGCCGGCCAGGCCAGCGGGAGGATCAGCCAGGAACTCATTAATGACAATAAACGCGCCGGCCGGTGACGCGAAATTCAACGCGGCCACAAACACCCCAAGACATAATAGTTTTCTCTTAAACATACCCCCTCCTTCGTCTTAAAGATTAATGTGAGTTTCAGGGGTAAAACGCGTTAAGGGGGAACAGATAAAATAGGGGAAGTGGCACCTACTACAGTTTTATCAACTCCTTCATAATTAAGTATTGTGGACCTTACCCCGTTGACTGTACCAGATTGAGTTGGAGTTTTTGCTGTTCTTTGTTAACGAATTCTTCGGGTGTCAGATCGTTTAATGAGCCATGCGGTCTGGCTGTGTTGTAATCCAGCCGCCATGTTTCGACGATGTCTCGTGCACCCTGCAAGCTCATAAACCAGTTGTCATTAAGGCATTCTTCCCGAAAACGACCGTTGAAGCTTTCAATGAACCTGTTGTCAACTGGCTTGCCGGGCCTGGAAAACTGAAGATGAATTTGCCGCTGATACGCCCAGGCGTCCAAGGCTTTGCCAATAAACTCTGGGCCGTTATCAACCTTGATGATTTCCGGAAGGCCACGCATTAAAGCCACCCGGCTTAAGATGCCGGTCACCCGGACACCATTTATCGAGGTATCTACCTCAATGGCCAGACATTCACGGGTGTACTCATCGATTAAGGTGAACAACCGAATTTTACGGCCATTAAATAACGCGTCTGACATAAAATCCATTGCCCATTGTTGATTGGGGCGCGTCGCATCCGGGATTTGAACGCGCAACTGGGAAGCCGCTTTCTTGCGTTTTCTGTGCCGAATGGACAAGTTTTCTTCCCGATAGATACGCTCGGTGCGCTTATGGTTGATCACAAGCTTTTCACGGCGCAGGATTCGGTGCAAATGCGGGCATCCTCTGCGGCGATGCTTCTGCGCCAATTCCCGTATACGTCGCCGAAGTTGATCATCGCTTCTTAACATGGGGCGATAATATAACATCGATCTTTGAATACCTATCAATGAACAAATACGTCTTTGGCTCCGCCCGAAGAGAGCCAAAGGTGCCAGGCACTTTTGGGGGACACCTACCCCGTGAGTTTCCTGTGAATCTGAAACTGAAACCAATCGGAGCCTATCACCTTCATCTCTTCGAATTCATCCTTCCTCCAAACCGGCATTGATTCTGCTTCATGATAATCATAAAGGTCAACAATCAAGTCTCTCTCCCCCATTTGATAATGGCGACTTGAACTATAAGGCCAATCAACGGCCCTCTCCACAATCCCCGCTTCCACTGGATTATACTCTACATAATTTCCGCAGGTCTTCAAATAAGATTCGTTTTCTATGAGCTTAGCCCTGTAGCGGTCACGCCATAAGGGGCCAACTCTCTTATGGGTCACATTATATTGATGAGTATAGGATTTCTTTAGAACCTTCATGCCTTCTGAAAATCGCGAGGCATCTTTAATCGCCACGACCATATGCACATGCGTTTGCATAAGACAATAGTGAAAAACTTTGAAGGAATACTCTTTTTTAACTACCAAAACCTCATTCTTAAAAAATTGAAAATCTTCTGACTTTTCAAAAATCTTTCTTCTTTCGATCGCTCGTGTAAAAACATGAGCAAAACATCCGTCGTATAACAATGCCGCTCGCGCAATCCTGCCCACCTCTTATCAACTCCTTCATCGTCTGCCTCATATATATCTACCTGTCCCGATTTTGTGCCTGGCACCTACTTCCTTGTTCCCTTCTTTTTTTGCCTTGATTTTCTTAAGAAGGCCACATTCCT
Organism: Candidatus Omnitrophota bacterium; assembly: GCA_029560465.1. Classification (GTDB taxonomy): domain Bacteria; phylum Omnitrophota; class Gorgyraeia; order Zapsychrales; family JANLHA01; genus JAGOJP01. The sequence goes on along the minus strand of JAKQKX010000092.1, from coordinate 35,265 downwards.
CCTGATGAGACTTTTCCATTTATTCTATCAACATACAATATTCCGTATTCCAACCCCTCTGCCATCCTTATCTTCGATTTAGTTCGGACAATAATAATCCAATATTTCTTAAAATCGTCTTCAGTAAATATGTAATACATCGGGTCATCTTCTTGAACCACCTTTAATGTTTCTAAATCATAAATTTTTTTAACATGTTCGTTTAAAAAAAATTTTGCACAATTTAAAGCTTTCTCTTCACTAATAAAATCGTTTTCTTCTGAATTATAGTTATTTTCCTTATTTGAATTTAAATCCATAGCACACCCCTCTGCAGAAAACATAAACATTATAACAAGTACTACTGCAAGCTTAGTTTTCATATGACCTCACATATTATCTGTTTTTATACATATATAGACTTATCGTAGGAAATCCCGGAGCCCTAAATCCTCCATAGCCCAAGGGTGATGAAATATTCGCTCCTGATCCATATAAAACACTATTAACAGCATAATTGCTATTATTACTAAACCAAGCATATCTTTGCTTTCCTGCGAAAGTATCAGTAAATAATCTAGCTGACTTTACCATAAACTCATTGTTGACCTTAACTGTTAATGGTTTTAATCCGTTCTTAATTGCTGCTGATGTAGCTTTATGTGTACCCCAAAGGGTAGGATCTTTTACAGTATTAGTTGTTTCGATAATACCATTTACATTTGGCCCCATTTCCCACCTGCCATTCTCAAAAATTTCTGACACAAGTGCGTCATGTTTAGCAACATTTCCAGTCCAAGGAAGCTCTCTGCTATATAAGTCTACAGTGTCTTCAACACCGTTTTTTATTGCTTCAGCCCTATATGCTGCCAATTCCTTTTCATATCCTCTTATAAGATTTTGTCTTGTATTCCAGGCATCCCAAGAATTTTTAATTTCAATTCCTGTTCCAACAGCTGCAAACCCTTGAGAAACATATCCCAAAGTTCGTGATAAATCGTTATAACCTTGTTCGCCCGCCCGATATGACAGCATTCCTGTAAATCCAGCTGCCATGAAGAACGGGTTGCCAGATCCCATGGCCAATGAATTTAGGCCATTTTGTATCGCGATGCCCCAGTTATTATTCGCCGCCGGAGTAATAAAGGATTCCGCCGTATTGTATGCCATAGCAGCAGCGCCAGGGCTTCCTGTAGCCAAAAAAACTACCGCAGCAGAAAATCCGCCAACAATTTTACCTATAAACTTTTTAAACCACCCATGCCCACTCGGATCAACGAGATTCACCGGATTATTGTTGCAATACGTATACCGGTTCAGCGTCTGAGGATTGTTGGGTGCCTGCACAATCGTATCCGGCTGGGTGAACCGCCCCAGCTTCGGATCGTAATACCGGGCGTTATAGTAATAAAGACCTGTTTCGTCATCCAAGTGCTGGCCGGTATAATAACGCTCGGTCGTGTCGGTCATCGCCCCAAACTGCTCCTGCCGGGCAAACGTGCCGAACGGGTTGTATTCCGCCAATTCCTGCTTCACCCCGTCCGCGTCAGCAACAACATTGATCCCGCCCAGATGGTCATTAAAATAATACGCCAACGTACCGCCCAAAATACCGGCAATACGCTGGTCTCCCAGGTAAATATACGACCGGTCTTCTCCGTCCTTGTTTTCAAAGAGCGACCCCACAAACCGCGTCGTTGAGGTCAGCGTGCCGTAAACGATCTTCTTTGTCCGGCCGCCATCTCCATCATACTCATAATCCGCGACGTTTGCACCATTTTTATTGACCTCGATCAACCGGTTTTCGGTGTCATAGATATACTCGGTCGTAATCCCGCTCTCCACCCGGCTCACCATGTTGCCGTTATCATCATAAGCAAACGTCGAGCCGTCGCTTAATGATGTCACCGCGTGCGGGCCTGCCCCGTTCTCGCCATACGCATAGTAAATCCCGTCCTTCTGCATAATATTGCCGATCTCATTATACTCGTATGTTTTGGTTCCGTAGGTTTCACCCGCAGCTTCCACCAGACGGTTTAGGGCGTCATACTCAAACGTCTGGTCCGCGCTATGGACGTTATCGGTTATGGATTTAATATTCCCGACGCTGTCATAGGTGTAGCTCAAGTCCTGGATCACCACGCTGTAGCCGTTGGTGACCTTCATATTCATCAACCGGGACATAAGCGCGTCATACTCATACTCCTTAACCGTCCCGTTACCATACGTGATCTGCGTTACCTGCCCCATGGCGTTATATTGAATATCCGTGATCATTCCAATCGTCTGCGGCAATGCAGGCGCGGCCGATAATTCATTAGATGGGCCGCTTTCTTCGCTCCCGGCATACGCCACAACCACAAAATAATACGTCTCGCCATTCTGTAACCCGCTGACCTGATAGGTGGTCACCTCCCCCACATCCAGGGTTGTGGTATATATCCCGGACGATGTGCCGTATTTGACTTTATACCCCGTGGCGCCGGCAACCTGGCTCCACCCTAAAGACACCTGCCCGTTTCCCGGAGTAGCGGAATTTAAAACCGGCGCGGGTAGCCCTCCACCCTGCTGCTCCACCATCTGCACCAGATGGCACATGTCCCCGGTGGCCTTTTTCGTGGTGGATGTCCCGTTCTCCGTGCTGAAAGCGTAAAGATACTCGTAATCATTGCTGTCTGTCCTGGTCAAAGTATCCAGCAGCTGCGTGCGGGCGCTGTCCGCGTAAATCTTCGCGCTGACAGTCCTGCCGCTTCTTGTCACCCTAAAATAATACCGCTGATTCATACTTAATCCGGAATATGAGTCATACGTGGTGCCTTTAAACAACCGGGCATAAAGGGTGCTCCCGCTCTTATACAGGCCGAGATACAACCCGTCACTCCAGTCATCATAGGTTTCTCCGCCGTCATTACTCAACCCCCACAATAACACCTCTCCCGCGAAAGTGTCGGCTGTTGTCATAATACCGTCAAACTCATATTCGAAGTCCCCGGATGTGGTATGCCCGGTATAGACATACGCGTTCGTGTTGCGGGTTTCGATATTTGTGTAGGATGCGCAATCCGCTGTTACTGTGACTCGACCGGTCGGGTCATTCTCCATAAACGTGATTAGGTCAAACGCATGGGGAACGGTATCCGCGTAAACCGGCGTGCCCAGGAAAACTTCTAAAACCATGCGCCCCAATTCCTGAACAACCGTCTTCGCTTTACTTAACAATGTTTTCGTGTCTGCGCCATTATAAACCAGTTGCATCTGCTCCTCTGATTCCTGCGGATCCTTAAGCCAGGCGGTTCGCCCATCTGCCGGCGCAAAAGCCGCGCTGACCTGTGCCCAATAACGGTTTAAATTGAAGGCCCAACCCACAGACGTATTCCCTGCGGTCGGGACACCCTTATAACTGCCCGCCCCGAAGTTATCCCCCGAGTTGACTTGCCTATAAAATTCAGTCTGCCCGGCATCGGCCGTCACCGTGCTGCTCGAGTAATGTTCCGCGAGCGAACTAATGACCCAGGCCCCGGCACTTAATGTCGTCAAAGATGTCGCGGCATTCTTACTATAATTTGAGGCGGAGGCAATCGCTTCCGGCGCCTGTTGTTTGACCCCATACAGGGAAACCGAGCCAGCCGTAATCCCTTCAACGATCCTCCCGAAATTCACCTGAATTGTGTTTGTCCCGCTCGCTGGCGCCAGAACATACCACAACTCCGATGTCATTTTATAAACACTGGTTGTGTGGCTTTTTTGGGCAATCCGGGTTAAGGCTTGTCCGCCATACGTCACCGAAGAGACTCCCGGCGTGAGATCACTTGATCCATAATTGCGTAAAGAAAAAGCTACGATCAAAACCCGGTTGTCTTCACTCGTGACCGTGTGGTTAAAATCGAGACTGGATACATCATCAGCTTGGGCGCTGCTGGCGGCATCAAACGAAATTTCTTCCGGCATAGGCGGGTCAGGGATCTGATTGCCAGATGTATTCACTGAAACCGTCTTGATCTGCCCGGCCGCGTCATAAGTGTAGAAGACCTCCATCCCTTCCGGATAAGTAACGGATGTCAACCGGCTTAACGCGTCATAATCCCGCGCGACCGCGTATTCCTGGCCGTCGATCACTTTACGCGACTGGTTTTCCCGGCCTAAAACATCGTAGAAAAACCGCGTCTGCGCATCTAAATCATAAAATGATTTATATAACCGGCCGACACAATTCACACTTAAAGGGTCATCATAGGCATAATTGACGTTGAGAGATAAACTGTCATTCTTATTCGTTAACCGGTTTAAATCATCATAGTCAAAATTAATTGTCTGGCCCTTGGCATCTGTCTGCCATTGCAGATTTCCATTTAAGTCATACCCATACTGCCAATACCCCATGTCCGGATCATCCATCGACACTTTACGTCCCAGTTCATCATATTGAATCGTGGTCGTATTATTATAATGATCTCGTGTCTCCACAAGGTTCCCTTCGGAATCATACGCATAATGGGTTGTCGCATAAAGCGAATAGCCGGCTTGCAGATAATCCGGGCTGCGGCCGTCCGCCCCCATATACTCTTCTTTCTTAACCAACCGGCTATAAGCATCAAAATAAGACTTCTGCATATGCCCGTTTTCATCCGTACCGCTGACCGTCCAATCGTCATAGGCCACGCTCGCGTACGTCCCGTCCGGATTTGTGCTTTGAACCAAACGGCCCATCGCGTCGTATTCACTTGTCGTGTGCGGCGTCTCTGGATTAATTGTGTCAATTTCATTGAATCCAAAATTCGTAAACTTCGGGACATACTGTTTCTCCGGCAAGCCCTGGCTGTTATATTCCGTCTGGCCGCTCACGATATACTGCCCAACTGTGGCAGACGGCTTTTTCGTCTGCGCGAGCCGGCCTAAGCCATCATAAGCTTCCACCACATCCAGAGTTGCGGCCTGCCCGTGATTAACGCGTTGGCGAGTTTTAATAAAACTGTATGGGTTTCCAAGAGTATATTCCTGCACTACACTAGGATATGTGATACTGTCTAACGGCCCCACAGAAGCCACCAGGCGGCCGAAGACATCATAGTCCCGGTACCCGGTCTGGCTGTTGGGATCAGTCGTCGATTTTAGCTGCCCCCATAACCCGCTGTATGCCCCGTTATCCAACGCCACCCCATTAACCCCATAATATTCATTCACGACCTGATGCCCGAGCGCGTTTTCCGTGCGTAATGGGAAGATATGATAATCAGGGTCATAGGTTATCTTAGTTTGCTTTTCCGTCGGATCAGTGGTGGTCAGCAAATTGCCATAACTATCATAGGTAAATTCCGTCTCCGGATTCCCGCTCACACCTCCCCATTTCTCTTCTTTGGTTAATAATCCTTTGACCGGTACATCCGTCAGCCCGCTATGATAATCGTAATACATCCAACTGCGGCGCACGGTTTCGTTATCATGGTTTTTAATAGTAATGTCATAAGGCAAGCCGATAAGCCAGTTCGTCCCATTGGTATTATTAAGATACAGCGTCTCTACACGGCGGCTGTCAGCGCCGGTATCCGCGCCGGTATCAATATTCACTTCCCCTAATTGAACGGTTTTGGTCAGGTTCCCGAACTGGGGAGATTCTTCATAGAAAAATTGCTGCGCGGTCCGTTTTCCGATTGAATCCCCATCATACACATAATTGTCCGTGCGGCTTAATTTCACGAATTTAACCGGCGGGGTCGTGGACGGATAAATATCCTCCGTTTCCCAGGTGTTCGTGCTCTTTGAATAAAGATTCCCCTGGGCATCATATTGTTCCTGCCGGTCCGGCCGGCCGCGCATATACACATTGTCCTGCCGGAAATAAGATTCGGCGTAATTCCCTTCCGGGTCCGTGACCTTCGTGTATCCAAACCCGTAAAATTCCCGTTCGCCCGCCTCCCACAATCCCTGGCCATAGGAATACGCAGTTGTATATTCATCCCCCAGACAGTTGGAGACATTCACCGACGTTATCACCGGAAAATTAAACGGTAAATAGGAATTGTCGTAGTATATGGATGATCCATACACAAACGATGTCTCTCCCCCAAGACCATTTTTGCTTTTAGCCAGAAGGTCCGCGTGTTTCCCTTGCGTGCTGTAGGCGTATTGTTCATTGGCCAGTTCTGTATAAAGGATAAAATCCGTCAAACCGTCACCGTTATAATCAGAGCTCTGCACCTGCGCGGTTTCGTCATAAATAGTAAAAACAAACGGCAGGCTGTGGTCTGTTGAGGAAAAGCTCATCCCCTTTGACGGCCGGTAGATGATATTCCCGGTCAAATGCTCGTAATAACCAATATCAAGTAGGCCATCGTCATTGAAATCAGATACTGTGAAGTTGCGGTTTTGCCCAAACCCTGAAACGGTCGTAAGGAGCGTCTGCGGGATCCCGGAGGAATCCGTTAAATTGTAGCGTATTTCCCAATTCCCTGTGGACCTCGTGAATCGGCCAAAATCGCTTAACCCGTCACCGTTAAAATCACCCGTAAAAAAATTATCATTAAGCGCCCCGGCATACTGGTCGTTATAATTCCAGGTATAAAAAGATGCCCCATCGCTGTAATAAACCTGATAATAACAGTAGTTCACATTGTTATAGAAAAACATCACTAAATCGCTTAATCCATCCCCATTGACATCGCCCGCGCTTACAACAGGATAATAAGAAATCATATTTGCCCAAATACCCGCATCTGCAAATCCGCTGCCGGTTGACAGGGCGACATGCACATTGTCGGTTTCCGGGTTATATGCCCCAAGGTCCACCCTGCCGTCGCCGTTAAAATCCCCAAGAAATATCTGGCTGTCAACGCCGAAATTGGTAATCCATTCCGTCTTGGGTAAAAAGGTCTCCCCTTGGGAAAGGGCAACCAAGGCCTTTCCCTCAATAGATGAAAACGTGGCCAAATCCGCCAGGCCGTCACCGTTAAAATCCCCGGAAAGCTGCGGCAAAACCAACTGCGTCGAATTCATCACATCAACCTGGGTCGAAATATGGGACATCAGCTTGAGCCGGGCGAGATCGTTCTGGTTATATGCCGTAAATTCGATCAGGTTATAGCCTTGGTTAAGAGTATAAGTCCCGGGGCCAAGAACGTTACCGTATGTCCCATTTATGTAGAGGGCTCCCACGTCCGACTGGTTAAAATTAAAATAAACCGGGCCTTCCTGATCGCGCAGGAACAAATACGTCCAGGCTTTCATCGCGCTGTCAACCGGGCCACTGAAATCTAAATTCCCATAGGGTATGTCCTGATACCAATAAATCCCGCCGGAATTATAAACATGATCCGTATGCTTGGGCCCCCAGGGAACGATATGCCCGCTACTGAAAAAACCGTAATCGGGGTCTCCATTGTAAATCGGGTATAACGTATAAATGTTCTCGCTCCCAACCTCATAAGCTTCATTAAACCTGATATTAAACCGGTTATCCCCGGTCTCAATATCCCCGAACGCTGTTTGTATGTCATAAACCGGATAACTGTCTTCCTGATATTCAAACGTCAAGGCCGGCATGGCCGTCACCCCGTCCGAACCGTATTCGGTGATGCTTTTCAAAAGAGACCGGCCCGTCCTTTGGCTGTAATCATAGCTAAACTCATACTTCCTCTGTAATATATCGTTGGACTGCACCTCTATGGATGCCAAGCGTCGCCGCTGCCAGATTTCAATCCCGGATTTACTGCTCATACCGATATCGTCCCGGTCTGTGCTCTCAACGAGACCGGCAATTTTATGCGCAAAATGTTGCGTCCCGGCATTCAGGGCGGCCCGGTCGGTTCCCGGCTCCCCTGTATACAAAATTTCAAAACTGCCGTCCTCAAAATTCCTCACGAAGTAATAGTTCCCATGAATATCCTTTACTTCACTTAAATACCAGCGGAACACTTTATTATTGCTTTCCAGCCGGGAATCATCTTCCAGCAATGTATCGAGGCCGAAATAATACGTATTCCCCTGTTTGTCTTTGGCCTCCCAATGAGGATCCGCAAAAATGAATTTCATAAACGCGCCTTCCACTCTGGCCCGGTATTCATTCCCTCCAATATTAACTAATTCAAAGCTACCGCCCCCTAGGGTACAAATAAATGTGTCCGTGCCGTCATATTCCGGCACCCCGTTTTTGGTTGAGCGCTCAATCGCCCCGAAATTTATACTCCAGCCCACCCCCAGCACATCATTGCTTCCCCGGTGAGAATATGCTAACGCGACATTCGGCTGAACACCCGCCCGGCCAGCCGGGGTATAGATGGGTATCGACATATTGCCGGAGCCGCTATATGGATCAAACTGAAAATTCTTAATCATTTTCTCCGGCAAAGGCAATGCGCCGCTTTCCGATGTGGCAAACATCATCACCGCTGGACCGGATTCTGGGGCGGATGCCGTCTTTATATTTTCTGAATCGCTTTCCCTGCGGTCCAACATCTTCTGATAATTCTGCTTCTCCGCATCAAGATCAATCCCCAACAAGTCGTTCACAGGCACCCCTTCACTGGCATACCCCACGGAAATATAAAACAAGCACAGCGACACGACCGGGACGAGGACAAAAATCCTATTTCTCATATTCCCTCCTTTTAAAATGAACGGATAAAATTCTTTCTAAAAAGGGTATTAACAGCCGCATCCTTCGCAACCTTCATCGGGGATCTATTGATCAGGGGACAAGGCATAAAAATCAACGAACAAGAAACAATCGGGGGAAGGGGAGATTGGATCAGTTGCTTTTTAAATACGCATCTCTGTCGAGCAGCCCATTCTGGCGGGAGCCGACACGCGCGCAATAACTGCTGTAGGGGTATTCCACCGGGGAGTCCGACAGCAGTTGCTTAACGGGGAGGGACTCCATTTCTTTGATACAGGAGATTAACGTCTGGTTATCATTTAAAGTCAGCTTACGATACCGGCCCGCTTTCAAAGGTTCAAATTCATCATAATTTTCATTATAATAATTCATGTAAGATTCACTCAAGTGATGAAGAAAAATATTAAGCCCTTCCTCTTCGTATGGCTGGACGATCAGGGAGGCCCTTTTGGGAGTCAAACAAAAGGCGAAAAGTTTTATTTGATACCGCGCCTTGTACTTCCTTAACAAATACAAATAATATTTATAATCATCATCCCTCTTAAAAAGAGTTCGATTGCTTAAAGGGCTGAACTTAACCAAAAAACATACACTGCCGTCCAAGAATGCCGAAGTGTCTCGCATAACAGGTCCTTTCAAGAATAAAATTAATACCGGGAGCGCCTTGGCTCTTTCCCCTTTTTCCCCTTAACGTCTCTTAGCTGTACCCCAGCAGCATAAGAGACCTGCGCATATAAGCGCTCCCGGTATTTTTATTAAGCTAACGGAATCAGCTCGGGTTATTTAATGTATATGGGGTGACTGTACCGTTGATTCTTATTTATCTTTTTTATTCTTTTTATTCTGGAGTTTTTTGGAGGACTGGGGGTCATCATCCTTCATGCAGACGGAACAAGGCTCGTATCCTTTTTCAATCGCCACCGCTTTATCCAACACCTCTGTTTCGCTGTCTTTTAAAAGACGGCACTCCGCCTTGTGATACTTCCTCCCTTTGGGCGTTATATACACATCCTCCGCAAAGGAAACTGTCGCGACGGAAAGCACCGCGATGCACATACCAACCAAAACAAGCTTCTTCAACATAAGACTGCTCCTTTCATATCACCCTAACCGTTAGCGTTAATTCCGCAGCGTCGCTGCCCCGAGTTATCAAAAATATTAAGCTGACAGCATCTCTCCCGGATACCAAACCCTCATCGCGCATATTGCGAGATTCTTTTACTAAACATGCCCCCTGTCATAGCGTCTATGATCGCTGTCAGCTCTGCAACCCTGAGATGACGTTCAAAAGAAGCGTCCCCTTCAACCGGCGATATATTTTCTTTAAAAATTTCCATTTGAATTCGACGCCGTTCAAAATATATTCTCGTAACGTGCGACAGCAGATCCTCCCTTAACTCCACCATTAACTTGGCCCTGGAATCAATTGATGTTTGATCGGAACTCCAGATTAGATCGGAAAAATCCCAGGACAAAGAAACATCCCACCCCAAATACTCCCGGCCTTTCTGCAACTCATCCGGGTCAGCCGCCGTATTCCAGTGAAAAAGATTGGTCCCCATCCTGTCAAGCCCGACAGAAAGACTCGGAAGCAGTGATTTCATCCTGGCTTTCCCTTTCCAATTTCTTATTTTATCTGGGCTCACGTCCGCATATTCAATAACCATCCGATGGACGTCCTGGATAGCCGGTTCTTGTTCCACATACCTGGCATAATCATCGTAAGCTGATTTTACATCCCTCAAGACAGGACTTTCGTCCGACAGCTTCTCTTCCCGTAAACAAGCATGGTTATCGACCCCCTCTTGATTTAACGATGCCCCCTCTTTCACTAATAATGGAAGCCCGGGCATGGAATATATTCCCGTATCTGCCGCCGCGTAAATAGTTCCTTGAAAACCGGCGGCTAAAGCCGTTATGGCTTGTGTGGTTATCCCCTGGTCAAACCGAACCCAGGCCTTATTTTGAAAAACATACACGCCGGTTTCTGTCGCGGCACAAACCGGTGATAGGCCAGGAGAGGACACGCCCGGATGGGCACCTGAATATATCCCCGGGCAAAAGGTCACCTGATTAACATCCTTCACCGGAACCCCCAAAGAAGGGAGTTCTTGCCATTCCCGGCCATGGTCATCGCTTTTAAGAATCCCGTGAGCAGGCACAGCCATAAAAAGAGAATCCTTCTGAGGTGAAACAACAAAATCATTTATACTCGGCAGATTTTCTAAATATTCCTCCCCTTCCTCCTCCTTATCGAATACCCTATATATCGTTTCTCCAAAACCAGGATCAAGTCTTCCAAACCGAATCACTTCCTGATGCGTAACAATATAGAAAAAATCAGAATCGCTCTGTATTTTATAAACAGGCGTGTTGGAAGCGACACTGTCTTCTTTTTCAAAATCGCCTTTTTCTGTTTTTCGAATATACAACCCATGGGCTGTTCCTATGTATAATTTCCGGTACTGGGGATCATAAAGGAGAGAAAAACATTGTTGTGACTGAAGATCTAACCCCAAATTCTGCTTTTGCCAGCTCCGTCCTTTATCTTGGCTTGAATATAACCCTTTGTCTGTCGCGGCCAATATGTGCGCTAAAGGGCCCGGGATAAACTCAAACGCATAGACTTTTAATTTGCTTCCGCCCGCAATTAATGAAGGGGTCAATTTCTGCCCGGCAAGGTCTAAAACATATATGGTATTCTCGGTACCAATGAACAAATTCTGCGCGTCTTCTGGATGGACAAAAAGCCGGGTTATCTTTTCCCTTATATAACCTGTTTCCCTTCGCCACGATCCTTGCGCCGAGAAAACATCAGAAGTCAAGGACAAACATATTACAATTATTGTAAAAATATTACGAATTTTCATGGTCTATACAGTCCCGATAAATTTTATCCACATTTAATACGGTTAATAATTGGGCAACAACTCGTTTCAATCGATGATTATGCCGTTCGATAATATTTATGTAGGCATCCATATATTCATGCATGGGCTCCAGCCCTAATTCCATCCGCATCTTTTTTAAAACTAAAAGGACAACATAAATCGCGACAATATTTTCCTGCTTTAATAATGGCAACACTTGGGGAATATTGAAGGGTTTTTGTGGAGTTTCATTATTCATGCTGAAGTCCTCTTTTCTTTTTTATTAACTTCTGACTAAAACAGGATAACACGATTTTGATTTTTTGTCAAACATATTTTGCAAATTTTTCAATTTTATTTCATCTTATACAATTAATAACATAAAATTACATAAAAATATCAATATTTGTTTATTCATAAAACAATCTATTTGACATTTAATCAAATTATGTTAAACTAAAACTAAGCCTATTTCCTTATAAATTCTAAAATAAAAAGGAGCACCCAATGGAATTAGGGAAAAAAATTAGAGACTTGAGAAAAGCTAAAAACATGAAATTAACAGACCTTGCCGAAAAAAGCGGCATACAAATCGCCACCCTCAGCCGCATTGAACACTTGAAAATGACAGGCACTCTGGAATCACACATACGAATCGCCCAAGCGCTTGGCGTTGAACTGATAGATTTATATAAAGGGGTTCATACGACGAACGATTCCCTAGAAAAAGTTGAATTAGGAGACGCACCGGAAACTTTTTCATACAATGAAAAAGCTTCCTCCGAAATATTAACCGGGAATATCGTGAACAAAAAAATGCTCCCGGTTGTTTTGCGCATTGATGTTGGGGGGAAAACCTCCATAGAGCAAAATCAACCGGGATCAGAAAAATTTATTTTTGTGCTGGAAGGGCTTGTCAGCGTGCATATCGGAGAACGCGCCCACGCCCTCAAGGCCAATGACACATTGTATTTTAATTCCTCACAAAAACACTATATAGAGAACGCGGGATCCAGAGTCGCCAAACTTATATCCGTTATTACCCCTGTTGAACTCTAAATAAAGATAACAAGTCTTACAGACGGAGGGCTCAATGTCCAAAAAAGTGTTAATTATTGACGATGTGGAAGGCGTAAGAGAATCGCTCAAACTAATCTTAAGTGATTATTATAATCTAATTATAACGGAAGACGCGGGACAAGGGCTCAACTGCGTTGAAAACGATCAGGACATAGGGCTCGTGCTGCTCGACATTAAAATGCCGGGATATAACGGGCTTGAAGTGCTTCAAAAAATCAAAAATGTATCTCCAGAATTACCCGTTATTATTGTTACGGGATATAAATCCGTTGAAACAGCAACGGAAGCCGTGCGGCTTGGGGCGTCGGGGTATATCGTAAAACCTTTTAAGGCTGAAGAAATATTGGATGTCGTTAAGAAAAAGATGAAGTAACTTCTTTATAGGACTGCCAAATTAAATGCATATTACAATTTATTCCATTCTTCCACTTACAACTAGTATCGTTTCTATTTCCTTAGGTTTATTAGTACTCCTTAATAACATAAAGGCTGAAATCAACAGGGTGTTCTTTTTATCATCATTGGCTGTTTTTTTATGGTTATTTTGTTATTCGATTTGTTATTCTACAGATAATGAAAAACTGGCTAATATTTTATTATGGATTGGATGTTCGGCAGTACTTTTTATCAGTGTAACTTATTATCATTTTACTTCCGTCCTTTGTTACAAAAAAAAAGAAAAGAAATTTGCTCTTTCTTTATATTATGTTGTTTTGTTATATTTACCTTTTAGCTTTTTCACAAAATATTTTCACACAGGTTTATACAAATACTATTTTGGTTATTATTCAAGAGTCGGGCCATTTTATATTTATGTTATTATCATTTTTATGTCAATTATTTCTCGAAGCTTACTTCAACTTTTTTCAACTATAAAGTTAAAATTACTCCCTGCTAACCAACTAAAACAAATTAAATACATCTTTTTAGCTTATTTCATCTCCTTTTTTGCAAGCATTGACTTCCTGCCTAAATATCATGTAAATATCTATCCTTTTGGTGCTGTATTCTTTTTATTCTGGAGTATTATTATCAGCTATGCGATCCTTAAACATCAATTACTCGATGTTAATATTGTAATTCGAAAAGGCTTAATCTATTCTCTTTTAATTGCGACCTTAACAATTGCTTATTTAACTTTGATAATAACCATTGAAAAACTTTTCCAAAATTTTCTCGGATATCAATCGTTTATTATAAGCCTAGTTTATGCAACTATAATTGCTGTCTTTTTTATCCCTATCAAAAACAAGATTCAACATATTATTGATAAAGCATTTTATAAAGGTTCAACGGAAGAAATCGCCCAAGAGAACCTTTTCCTTCGCAAAGAAATCGCTGACAAAGAAAGGCTCAAAGCCATCGCCACGCTAGCAAGCGGGCTGGCTCACGAAATTAAGAACCCTCTTACCGCGGTTAAAACTTTCACCGAATATCTCCCTTCAAAGAAAAATGATCCGCAATTTCTGGACAAATTTGCCCGCATCGTTAATAACGAAGTCGGGCGAATAGACAATCTGGTTAATCAATTACTGGATTTTGCTAAACCCGCCCCATTAAATCTTAAGGATACTGTTGTAGAATATTTAATTGAAGACACGATCGCTTTTCTAAATAACGATTTTATAAAACATAACATCTCCATCGTTAAGCAATATAATCCAAATGAGCAACATTTATTAAAAATTGATCAGAATCAATTTAAACAAGCCTTGCTCAATTTATTCCTCAACGCCATAGAAGCTATGTCTGACGATGGAGGAGAACTCATCATAGGCATCGCAGTCAAGACAACCGCCTCAGATATTCTTTGTATCTCGATCCAAGACACCGGCCCCGGGATCGCCCATGAAGACATAAAACATATATTTGACCCATTTTTCTCAAAGAAAGATACCGGGACAGGACTGGGCCTGGCGATAACCCAAGGGATCATTCAGGAGCACGGGGGAAAAATAAGTGTTGAAACTCAAATAGGGGTGGGAACAAAATTCAAAGTAGAACTTCCTTTATACTCTCGCAGTTAATATCCTTCCTTTTTTCACATCACAGCCGGCCTTTCTCATACAGTTCAACCAAAGCTTTAACCGGAACAGGGTGAAACTGGGTGCCGGCATTCCTTTTTACTTCTTCAACTGCCTGTGCTTTTGTCATCCCGGGCCTGTACGAGCGGTCCGTGATCATGGCGTCAAAAGCATCCGCCACAGAAATAATCGCCGCGATAATAGGAATCCCCTCCCCGCTTAAGCCTTCCGGATACCCCTTCCCGTCATATCGTTCGTGGTGATACTTCACTCCATCCAGGCTTTCCTTCAACTCGGACAATGGAGACAATATCTCAACCCCGTGACGGGGATGAAGCTGGACAATCTGATATTCTTCTTTAGTTAACGTGCCATTTTTATTCAGAACTTCTTCGGGGACCCCGATTTTTCCGATATCATGCAGCATGCTCGCAATGTATAAATTTTCATAAAACTCCTCCTCAAAATCCGCCGACTCATTTAAAGCCATCTGCCGGGCAACCAAAACAGCGATATCCGTCACCCGCTTGGTGTGCCCGTGCGTATACTTATCCTTAACTTCAATAGCCTGGCTTAAAACAACCATCGTGCGGATAAAAAGGTCATGGTTCTTGTCCGCCTCTTTCTTCAAATCCATAAAAAGCTGGGCATTCCGTATGGCCATGGCCACATCAGAAGCCAAAGCAGCAAAAAAATCCAGTTCCTGTTGATCAAAACCAAAGCCGTCGTGCTTTTCCCCAAGCAGCAAAACAGCGAGCAGCTTATCCTGGTAATAGGCCGGGACGCCAGCAACGGCATTGAACATCTGCATTTGTTCCCCAACGTCATGCAATAACTGCTGATTGCCGTTTTTATTATTGAGGACACTCTCCTGCCAAATCAGCCGATTTAAATCCTGGACAAGAATCGCATTCTTATTGATTGTTAGGGCCCGATATTCTTTTTCAGTGAACAATTTAATAATAGAATGATTCTTACTGAAACGCGCAAACCCAGCCGGGACCTTGAATCCGGTTTCTCCCCTTGAGATACTCAAGATATAAGCATCTTTGTCCGGCTCATAAAGGATCATGCCCGCGTGCTTAATCATGACCTTACTCACAATCATGCGCACGATCAGCTTAATCAAAAGCTTCGGGTCATGGATCATGATCATGCCTTTACTGGCCGTCTCCAGTTCCCGCTTATAATCAATTTTTCTGTGTTGTGCCGTAACCATACGATTCATTAAGTAAATTATGTACAAATGACAACTTTAACGTGAAGACACTATCTGTGCTGCGGCAGGCTATTCTGGGTGGAGTTCTTTCAAGACAATCTTTTCCAACTCATCTAAAACAAGCGGCTTGTGTATAAAGCCCAAAATCCCGAGGTTATGCGCTTCATCAATAACCGATTCATCCTCGACCCCGCTCACCATAATAACTTTAACATTATTGCCCTTTTCCCGGACATTCCTTAATAATTCCACGCCAGTAATTTCTTCCATGCGCACATCTAAAAGCACCAGGTTAGGATTCTCATGCTCGATAATCTCTTGTGCGTCGCTGCCGCCGCTGGCGGTAAACACTTCAATCCCTCTTTTTTTAAAAAAATTCCTAGCGAATTCTCTGATATCTATTTCATCATCGACAATCAAAAGCTTAGACATACCGACATCCTTTCCCGTAATAAAAGCTGTAAATTATGATAGCACACATCACCGGAGAGCATGAAGCGAAATTAAAACATTTGTGCCCTGTTTATAAACCGAGTTGTAAACCACTTTCCCGTTATGGTTCTCTTCTATCAGTTTTTGAATGACGTAAAGCCCCAACCCGGTGCCCTTTTTGCTTGATAATTTCGTCGTAAAAAATGGGGTAAAAAGCCTTGTCTTATCCTCCTCTTTAATCCCGATTCCGTTATCTTCAAAACGGATATTAACCCGGCCGTTATGATCTCCTTCGGCATAAATTTTTATAACAGGACTGTACCCCTTCTCTTTTAATTCATTCTTCCGTTGCATCATCGCGTCATACGCATTATCAATCAGATTAAAAAACACTTCCTGAAGTTGAGTAAAATTTCCGTTAATTTTAGGCGTATCCTTACCATATTCTTTGACTATTTGAATTTCCCCAGGCTTAATTTTAAACTGCGTCATCTCAACGGCGGCATTCACCAACTGGTCAAACTCAAGCTCGGAAAACCCCTCTTCTCCCTTCCGGGTATATTTAAGCAAGCCGCGGACGATTTCCCCCCCTTGCGTGACATTGTCCTCTATTCGATGCAACGCATGCTCCAGGTCGATCATCACCTCTTTTACTTCCGGCGACACGAACACATCTTTTTTTAATTTAATCGTGTCTAGAGCGTCTCCCGCTATAAAACCCAAAGCGTGAAGCCGGTTATTAATCTGATGCGACAGGCCGTCAGCCATCGTGCCGATCGTTGCCATTTTCTCAGCCTTCATTAATTGAGCATGGGTATTTTTCATTTCTTCATAAAACATGGCATTCTCCATAGCCAACGCGGCCTGATTGGCAAGGATCGAGAAAACCGCCAAATCACTTTCAGAGTATAGACTATTTGATATTTTCTTACCTAGGACAATAACCGCCAACAACTTATCATCGATAAAACACGGGACGACCAACTCGGCATTCACTGCGACCAGTTCAGATTCCAAACGGGCCAAATTCATATCCCCATAATCCTGGGTTTGCTGCTTAATCTCTTCATAAACTATCGGGTTACGCGTACGGATGAGATACTTTACAATCGGTGAAATATTTTCGATCGTGTTTTGTGTTTTAAATCTTGCGGACCGGGCGCGGGAAGCGCGCAAATGATATAATTTTGTTTCAGGGTCAAACAAATAGACCAACGTATGCTCAAGACGCACGGTCCGGCTGACGATATGGACAATCAGGTTCACAAGGCGGGTAATGTCTTTAATCCGCCCCATCCCCGCGGAAGCCTGCCGCAAAGTGGCCTGATATCGTTTTTGCTCCTGGAATAACCGGGCTTCCGCCCGTTTCTGAATATACAAATAGATAAACGGCCCTGCGGTAGCCAAAACTGTAGAACTTATCAACGGCACAAGCCACCAATTATCACCGATAATATAAATAAGGCGTTCTTTCCAGCCGAAAGCTATGGCGAAGGGTATTCCAAGGACGAAGGAATAAACAACAATAAAAATACTTGTTCTTGTTAAGATTAAATTTATATCCATTAATCGGTATTTAATTATTGTATATGCAATAATTAAAATATAAGAAATTACAAATATCCAACCACAAGGGTATATTTCATATCCATAGTTTGCGACAAAATCTATTGAAGCAAAAGCGCCAATACTTAATGCACCTCCAACATATCTAAGTCTTTGTGTATGCAATTGCTTATTCTTCTCTCGAAATGATTCAAAGAGCAAAAGGAAAATAATCCCAGAAAAAATTAAGTTCATATATAAAACGAAAAAAGGGTGCATTATCGCTGCCTTGGGATATATCCCCCAAAAGTATTCATAATATTCAGCAGAGATAAAATAATTAGTGAACCAAAGGGCCGCAGAGAAAAGAGATGATATGGAATAAAAGACGAAACTCAATTTATTCCTATAAAAATTATTTAATAGTTCTAATGCAAATGGGCAAAGAGCAGCAGATGTAAAAATAACACCTGTATAACCAATTTTAAGCCATAAGAAACTGATAGGCTTGCTGTTTAAATAAAACGCTATACCGTAAGAGAATTGCCACAAGAATATCGTAAGGCAAAAAATAAAAAAATTTTTACTTATTTGATTAAAATGACTTTTTGTATATGCAATAACCCCGACAAAGAAAACAAGCAGTCCAGTAAACAGGGGGAACAGACAAGGAATATTCATATTATTAATTTATCGCTTGCGAAAAAGAACGCAAGTCATCATCTTGAAAAACTTGATTAGAACAAAAGAATGGCGCCAAATGAACGCCATGTTTTTTCCCCAACAAATTAATATGGTTCATTTTCTCCACCGTAATATTACCTCTCCCTAAAGAATAATTAACAAAATTTCCTTCTAAAGCCAAAATTATAGATTCTGCTAAACATCCAAAAATATTCTCATGAATAAAATATTTTTTAAATATCACATTGTCAATTTCATTATAAAACGGCAATTTTGCATACCCCCCCTCAAAGACAAAGATATCTTTTCTTTTTTTCTTTATGTTTCTGGCAACATTGGGTGGGAGAGAGACATCACAAAGCAAAGCACCTCTTTTCAACTCTTGTGAATCAATAAGAGTTGTGATGGAACTTGTTGAACAAATAATTATATCAGCATTTTCCAAATACTTATCCTCCAGTCTCCCAATATTTATTCTTGCAGAACAAACATTCTCGAGTTCTCTCCTTACATCCGCCAATGCATCTTGATCTCTAGCTATCAAATTCATCGAGTTCACCTTTCTACCTAGTACTTGAGCGCAGGCTTTCCCAATATCCCCCGTTCCTCCTAAAATTGTCAGAGAGGATTTTGACAAATCAATATTCATAAAATTAGAAGCCTTTAAAATCGCCTCAACCACCAAGCTAGCTGTATAAGAATTACCAGTTGTAATAGCTATCTCTAATTTATTACAAATATCCAGCCCCTGATTAGAGAAGATCGAAGTAAATCCCCCTAACGAAAGAATCTTAGCGCCCAATTCCTGAGAAATTTGAGCCCCACGCAAAATCTTATTTATCACGACCTGTTGCGGCATTGAAACAAAATGTTCCGGCAATAATGGGCAAACAACAATAATCCCATCAACTGTCTTCCCTGTGGTTGATTTAATCCTTCTAATATTTAAAAATTTAAATGGGGGCAACTTTTGAATCAAACCTTTTAAATAAAACAACGGTATTCTTTGAACAAATGGAAAATAACGCCCAAGTATAAAATACAAACCCTCGACATTCACCGGGTGAACCATAAAAGCAATTTTATCATTATGTTCCATATATTTAGAATTAACAATCCTTCAAAATTTGCTTTGCCGCTCTTTTCCCAGAATAAGCTGCAGATATTATGCCATGTGCTTTAGTAATCCAATGACCAGACAGATATAAACCTTTAATATCGTTTTTAATTTTTAAATCCGCATCTCCAAGTTGACTAGGTATACCCGCCCAACCGTAAGCCGCCCCTCTATAATTCAATGTCCAATTATATAAAATCTGCGGAGTTGCAACACCACAACAGCTAACAGTCTTAAAGAATTCTGGATATCCACTTTTCAATATATTTATTATTTCGGTTACAAAAAATTTTTTATTAAAAGACCAAAAGTCACGAGATTTGAAAAATGCGTTAGTTAACGCAAGAACAGGGATCCTCGAACTATTAGATATTGTTTTATCGAGCAGACTCGGACAACTTACAAGAAAAGAGCTTCTCTTGTGGTCCTGAATTGATTCTTCACTATCCCTACTAATTGAATTATTAAGAAAATACAAAGTTGATTGGAAATCTATATCTTTTTCAATTTCTCTTTCCACACTTAAATATACACATATTGCAGACATAGATGGGATCATACAATTAATTTTTGATTTCCAATATTTATTTACCTTACAGTTACGAATTAAATTAACAAAAGTTTGATACACATCACCACTTGATACGACACGCGGACTTTTTAAAAATACCCCGTTCTTCAACAATACTCCAGCAACGCGCCCTTCTCTCAAGACAATTTCTTCAACCTTATCCCCACACTTAATTACCCCGCCAGTTGACACAACAATTTTAGCCAAAGCATCAGAAAAAGATTGCATCCCTCCTATAGGATAATATCCAGAATCTAACACATACTCCTTAAATGTTGAGCATCCGATAAAAGCAGACAAATCTTCCGGAAGAACCCCAGTACTAATTAGAATTATTCTCTCGATTATTCTTTTAAGTGACTTATCTTTAAACAAGCCATCTAAAAACTCACAAAATGTTTTATTCCTTAATCGAGCAAAAAGTAACGGATCAGAGTTAGAAACAAATTGGAAAAAGGATATTATGTTTGCCTCTTCGCCTGGAAAGGAGCGAATAAATTCATCGATTGTCTTCCCCAAATCCCGGTAGAACCTAATCTTCTTTTCTCCAAAAATAATAATATTGGGAATGGCTGTTTCAGTAATTATTAAAAACTTCTTTAAATTTAAATCATTAATAATTTCACCGAGGGTACCTCCCCCTCTACAACTAGCTAAAGAATGTACACAAGCATCAAACCTTAAATTATTTTTTAAAACAAACGAGCGACAATAACCCCCAACTTCTTTCCTCTGCTCAATCAAAAGGACTTTCAAGCCCGCTTGAGTTAAATAGCACCCGGTCACTAAACCACTGATACCAGCACCTATAATAATGACATCAAACGAGCCCTCTCTCATCTTCTCCTTTCTCTCAGCCATATTTTAATAAGACCTGAAACGATCAAATAAATTTAACAGATGTTGCATATTAATTGGGTGGCCTATAAAAGCAAATTTATTCACTTTTACCAATACCTCTTTTTTTATTTATTAATATTTACCTAAAATTACACTACAATTATTCCCCCCAAAAGCCTGGGAATTGTTAAGAGCAAGTTTAACAGGATGTTTTCTACTTATATTAGGCACACAATCAATTTCACATTCCGGATCTTTTTCTTCATAATTAATTGTGGGTGGAATTTCAGATCGGTCGATGCTTAAACAACAAACAACGGCCTCCAATGCCGACGCTGCCCCCATTGAATGTCCCAGCATGGACTTTATTGAACTCACTGGGATATGGGGCAACCTTTCGCCAAAGACGTTATGAAAAGCTTGACATTCTGCCTTATCATTTTCCGTTGTCCCGGTTCCATGCGCGTTTATATAATCGACATCGGTAATGTCAACACTAGAATTTCGCAATGACTTCCAGACCGCTTTTTCCACCCCGCTCACTAAAGGATGTGTCATATGATTGGCATCACAGGACACCCCATACCCTAATACCTCCGCGTAAATCTTAGCCCCGCGTTCCAACGCATTCTCCAGAGATTCAAGAATAAGGACACCCGCCCCTTCCCCCAACATCATCCCTTTCCGGTTTTTATCAAAAGGCTGACATTTATCTTTTGACATGGCAAATAAGCGAACAAACCCCGAAAACGCTATCCGGGAAAGGACATCCACGCCTCCGGCAAGCATATAGTCCGCATTACCCTGCCTGATTAAATCAAAACTGTATCCAATGGCAAAGTTACCAGCCGCGCAAGCGTTCCCAAGAATCCTATTTTGTCCTGTCACCCTGAAATAATGGGCGACATTGCTGGGGATTAAATTACAAGGATACATTAAAGCGCGGATGGCCTTAAACCCTTTCTGGGTGACATACAAATGTTTTACCATTTGTTCGACGACTTGAATTTCACCCATGGTCGTCCCCAAAACGACTCCGGCGCATTTCTTCCTCAAATCATGCTCCTTTAAGCACGCATCTTTTAATGCCAAACGGGAGGCGGCGATCGCAAATCTTGATCCTCGAGGCAGGCCTTTCATTTTATTATGGCTGATAAAATCATCGGGATTAAATCCTTTTACTTCACCAGCAAGATGGATATCATGCTTCGACGTATCAAACGCCGTCACCTCACTGATCCCGCTTTTGCCGGCAAGGAGATTTTTCCAAAATTCCTGCCAGCCGATCCCGACAGAAGACACAACTCCAAGCCCTGTCACGACAACCCGTCTTTGATTTGGCTGATTTTGTTTTACCATCTCGTTGGGCTCCGAGGCACTACGCCGTACACCAGTTTAACCTCCGCGCACTTGCTTTCCTGGGAAAAAATTCCGATTGTCGCATATCCGCCCTGACGCATGAACTTCCCCGCCAGCACAGTAAACTTAAGGCGGTCTCCGGCGTTAACTTGCGCTGAAAAATCCGCATAAACCCTGCCAATAACAGGTGAAGACCGTTGACAATCATCAGCGAACGTCAGGTGATACAAGGCCAAAGCTGCCTGCGCCGCCGCTTCAATTAAAAGTGTTTCCGGATAACAGTTATTTTGGGAATCAGCGGCCGCAAACGGCCATTCATTTATTGTAAGATTTTTTATCGCTGTAATGCTTTTCCCGAGAATATAATCTTCAATCTGGTCTATTAATAAAAAAGGGTATTCATACGGGAGGGCTTTCTGCAAATCATTGTTGTTAACGAGTATCGGCATGCCCCGGAATTTCGGTAACATATTATAATTATATTACTTACACTCATTCTCTTAATGACTTTGATAATTAATTATAGCAAACTTTTCGGTCTTTAAACAAAAATATGTAAAATTTATTTAAAAAAGGTTGGGAAAAAGTTAATTGGGAATAGAAAGAGCATAAAAAATCAGCTAAAACACGCAGTTTTAATATATTCAGGCAAAATACTGTAGAGAAAAGCTGGATATAAAGGATCTCTGATGGTCACCCATCCTAGAAATTAACAGCTTCAATATCTTCAAATTTATCAACATTAATGACTTGAAACTGGGCATTAATCTTGCGGAGCAGTCCTTTTAAGACTTTCCCCGGGCCTATTTCAACAAAATTTATGACACCCTCCCTCTCCATAAAATTGATTGAATCCACCCACTGGACACTCGAAGTGATCTGCCTTGAAAGGTTCCCTCGCACCACCTCCGCCTGTGTCGCCGGCTTGGCATTGACGTTCGACACAAGGGGAACTTCCGTGTCCTTAAACGCATATCGCTCTAATTCCTGCTTAAACTTTTCTTCCGCGGCGCGCATAAGGCTGGAATGGAAAGCCCCGGAAACCTCCAAAGGCACCACATTTTTCGCGCCGGCAGCTTTCAGTAAGCAGCACGCATCAGCCACTTTTTCCGCGTGGCCAGTGATGACAATCTGTTGAGGAGAGTTAAAGTTTGCAACCTCCGCCCCCGCTTTTTGGCAAATCCCGATGATCGTTTCCTTATCCAATCCGATAACCGCGGCCATTTTGCCATCGTTAAGCCTGGTCGCCTCCTCCATAAAAGCGGCCCTCCGCTCGACAAGTTTCAGAGTGTCCTCAAAGCTCAACGCACCGCTGACAGCCACCGCCGTCAATTCCCCCAAGCTCAAGCCAGCCAGGAAAGCCGGCTGAATTCCGCGGCCGGACAAAGCTTTATAAGCGGCAAAACTTGTCGTAAGGATCGCCGGTTGACAGTAAGCCGTCGACGTCAGGGTTTCAACCGGGCCCTCAAAAATAATATCTTTCAGATTCTTGCCGAGGATCTCATCCGCCTGATCAAACACAGCCTTCGCCTCCGAAGAATGCTCATACAACGACTTCCCCATCCCGACATATTGGGCCCCCTGGCCCGGGAAAATAAAAGCGACTTTGCTCATGGCGGTTCCTTTCAAAAAAAATCTCCGCGTCCATATCAGGGACACAGAGAAATCAAAGACACATTACCGGCAAGGTTATTCTCATAAAAATCAAAACTGGACGACATTCGCCGCAGAAACCAACCCAGCGCCGAACGCGGCGAAGAGCGCGGTGCTGCCTTCTTTAATGACTTTCTCTTCGATCGCTTCATGCAGAGCCACGACCAACGACGCGGCCGACATATTCCCGTAACGATGGATGTTAATATAAAATTTTTCCTTCGGGATCCCCATCTTCTTGGCGACAGCAGAGATGATCCGGTCATTGGCCTGGTGCGGGACGACACAATCAATATCTTCAATCGCTACCCCCGCCTTCTGGACAGCCCTCGTCCCGATTTCCGCCATGGAAGTCACGGCCATTTTAAAAAGCTCCTGGCCCCGCATTTCCACATAGGGGATGCGCATCATCGTGTTCTGCTGATCCAGCGGCTCGCGGTCCTGAACAATAACCGACATCAGCTCCGCCTGCTCCCCCTGGGAAAACAGGCAGTCCGACAGAATCCCCTTTCCATCTTCGACCGGCGCAAGCAGGCACGCTCCGGCCCCGTCTCCGAACAGGACGCAGGTGTTGCGGTCGTTCCAATCAATGAAAGACGTGAACTTCTCCGCGGCGATCACAAGGGCGTTTTTATAAAGACCGGTTTGTATATATTGTTTGGCCGTTGTCAGGGCAAACAGAAACCCGGAGCACGCCGCGCTCACGTCAAAGGCCGCGGCTTTTTTGGCCCCGATTTCCTTCTGCACCAGACAGGCGACCGACGGGAACGGGCTGTCAGGGGTGGTCGTGGCCACGACAATCAATTCGACATCTTCCGCTTTAACCGACGACCGCGACAACGCATCTTTCGCCGACTGACTGGCCAGGAAACTGGTGCGTTCATGTTTTTCGGCGATACGGCGTTCTTTAATTCCCGTGCGCGTTACAATCCACTCATCCGACGTGTCCACCATGCGTTCCAGCTCGGCGTTAGTTAATATCTTCCCCGGCACAAAAGACCCGGTGGCCACAATCCCGACATTGCTCATTTGGAACTGATCTCCTTTATCATAGTCGAAATAATATTATGCTCAATCTCCCTTAACGTGGCCCGTATCGCGTTCTTGATCGCTTTGGGGTTGGATCGCCCGTGGCTGATCATCACCAGACCGTTCACGCCTAACAACGGGGCTCCCCCGTATTCCGAATAATCCGCGTGCCGCAGCACCTGCTTCAACTGGTTCCGCATCAGAAAAGCCCCGAGTTGAGCGATTTTGCTTTTCTTAATTTCCCTCTTGATCAGCGTTCCGGCAGACTCCATGAGGTGCTCCGAAACCTTAATCACGATATTACCGGTAAACCCGTCACAAATGATGCAGTCACAGCGACCGGAAAAAATATCGTTCGCTTCTATATTGCCGACAAAATTTGCCAACCGGGCTGCCATCATCCGGTGTGTTTCTTTCACAAAATCGTTGCCCTTTGATTCCTCTTCCCCAATGTTCAAAATCCCAACCCTCGGATTCTGTACCCCCAACACCTCCCGGACATACACGACCGCCATCAGAGATGATTGCAAAAGATGCTTGGCTTTCGCTTCGGAATTCGCGCCCACGTCGATGATAAAAGAAAACCCGTTCAGTTGCGGGATAAGCAATCCGATGCCCGGACGCTCAACGCCGGGAAGCATGCCCAGATGAACCGTTGACGCGGCGACAACAGCCCCGGTATTCCCGGCGCTGATAAAAGCGTCGAATCCAGGCTCTTTTAAAAGTTTGACCCCTAACGTGATGGAGGAATGCCGTTTTTTCCGGACACTGATGGTCGCGGCTTCATGCATGCTGATCACTTCCGGCGCGTGCATGACGCTCAGGCGTTCCGGCGGGTAAGAATATTTCTGCAGTTGGGCCTCAACCTGGTCCTGAAGGCCGATAAGAACAACATTGACATCTAATTCCTTGATCGCGTCCACCACGCCTTCCACGATAGCGGCCGGCGCGTAATCCCCCCCCATAGCATCAACGACAATTTTCAAGTGTTCTCCCCCCGGATAAAACGATTTTGTATTGACAAAATGTGTTTCCAAGTGGCCCGGCCGCCTCCTTGGATCAAGGCGGACTTTCAAAGGGCTTATCGGCCAGAAAAATCTGGGGCGAAATTTATTTGGCTTTCTTTTCTTTGACTTGAATCTCGACGACAGTTTTGCCTTTATAAAAACCGCAGAAAGGGCAAACCCGGTGCGAGATGATCGGCTTCTTGCAATTCGGACACTCCCCAAGGCTCGGCACACTGATTTTCCAGTGCGTCCGCCTCTTGCGTCCCCTCTGCTTGGAATGCTGTCTCTTAGGATTTGGCATAATAATGACTCCTTAATGATTTCCGGATATTTTCTTACAAAGGCAGGCGTCTTGGTTTGTCTTCAGGGTCATCGTCCATCCGCATGACGACCGGATTCTTTAAGTCCTGGGGGCACTGGCATTGTTGCTCGTTCAGATTTACGCCGCAATTAGGACAGATCCCTTTGCACTCCGGTTTGCACAAAATGATACCCGAAGAAATCGCCAGCATCAACTCTTGCCGGATATCTTCTGAAATATCGACAAATTCCGTCTTTGAGTTAATATCACAATATATATCAAACGTGTCGGACCGTTCTATTTTGACTTCCACCAAGCAACGGGCGCAAGCATACCCGCAGAGCGCTTTGGCGTTCACAGAAACGCATAATTCGTCCCCGGCCTTGACGGCCTTGACGTTCAAGTGAATGGGGGAAAGAATCTCAAAATTTTTATCCCCCCACCCGGCCTCCTCGGCCGGAATGGATTTTTCAATAACCAACCCCTCCGGGGGGATGGCCCGCAAATAAATTTTCATGGACGCCGTTTGTCCTTTAACTTCAGCGCCACAAAATCAGGAACAAAACTGGAAATATCCGCCCCAAGCGTCGCCGTTTCTTTAATCAGCGTCGATGACAAAAAAGAATAATTTTCCGAAGGCATAAGAAAAACCGTTTCAATATCCGAAGCCAGCCGCCTGTTTGTCAACGCCATTTGAAACTCATATTCAAAATCCGAAAACATCCTTAAGCCCCGGATAAGGACATTGACCCCCTGCTTCCGCGCAAAATCAACCACCAATCCCTCAAAAGATACAACCGTCAGATGACTCATCCCCCGGGTCGCCTCTTGGAGCATATCAAACCGCTCCTCAAGGGTGAACAGGGGGTGCTTGTAACCGTTTCGGGCAACCGCGACAATGACATTATCAAAAATTTCCGTAGCGCGCTGAATAAGGTCGAGATGCCCGAAAGTCACAGGATCAAAAGTCCCAGGGTATATAGCGGATTTGGCCATAATCTTTTTAAATATATCTAATAATACTATTATTTCTTTTGAAAAATAGCAAGGAAAGATTTTCCATACCGCTGGCGCTTGATGAGGGAAAAACCCTCCTGTTTTTCCGGAAGATACTCAGACTTGCCATATTGTACAATGATAAAAGAAACGGGGTGTACTATATCATAGGCACTTAGGGTTTTCAAGGTTTTTTTTACCAACCCGCGGTCATACGGCGGGTCAAGGAACACGATATGAAAAGACCTCTTTTTCACGCCAAAAGCCTTGATCGCCGCCAAGGCATCCGCCTGCAGGAGTTCACAGCGATTGTCAAAGTCATTGCCGTTCTTCAAGCCCAGAAGGGTTAAATTTTCAGCGATCGTGTCCACACACTTGGGCGCCTTTTCCACAAAGGTCACCTTGCCCGCCCCCAGGGATAAAGCCTCCAGCCCCACCGCTCCGCTGCCGGCATACAGGTCTAAAACCGTCAGGCCGCTCAAATCATGCCCGATCAGGTCAAAAATCGCTTTGCGGGTCATATTTTGAGTCGGCCGGATATCCACCGGCATGTAGAAATTACGCCCTCTATAAGCTCCTGTCAGTATTTTCATAATCCGTATAAATTTATAACCATTAGACTATCTTTATTCATTATTTCCCTCGCCTCCGTGAGCATACACCGGATAAACAATCATCCCGCCTGAATATGGCTCAAATATGTTGGATACCGCTCCTTCACAGCGTCACGCAACGGGATATGCCGCGGGTCCGCCAAGTCGGGGTCACGGTGCGTCATTTCCTGGGCTTCCTTTCGCGCCAGCTCAAGGATATCGATCTGCGTGGCCGGGTTGGCAAACTTCAGCTCGTTCAACCCATGCTGATGCCGGCCGAAATACTGTCCCGGGCCGCGGATCAGCAAATCTTGTTCGGCGATTTTAAACCCGTCCGTTGATGACCGGATGGCCTCCAGCCTGGCCCGGCCGTCGTCGGTCGATGGGTCCGCGATCAAATAACAGCAACCGTTCTTCCGCCCCCGTCCCACCCGGCCCCTTAATTGGTGGAGCTGGGCCAGGCCGAAGCACTCCGCGTGTTCGATCACCATAATACTGGCATTCGGGACGTCAATCCCGACTTCCAGCACGCTCGTCGCGACCAGGATACGAAGCTCATTATTCTTAAAACGGGAGATCACTTCGTCACTCTGGGCGCGTTTCATTTGTCCGTGAACCAGCCCAACCTGAATCCCGTTAAAATCATGTTTTTGAAACCGCTCAAACATGGTTTGGGCTGCTTTCAAATTCAAGTTTTCCGATTCTTCAACAATAGGATAAACGATATATGCCTGTTCTCCCTGCAGGACTTTCTCGCGCACCGCCCGATACACCTCTGGCGCGTTTTCACTTAAAAAAACTTCCGTGATAACGCGCCCCCGGTTCTTCGGCATTTCATCCAGGACGGAAACATCAAGATCGCCAAAAAGCGTCAGGCTCAACGTCCGGGGGATCGGGGTCGCGGTCATCACCAGCACGTCCGGGCTAGCGCCTTTTGATGATAAAAGCGCCCTCTGTTGGACCCCAAATTTATGTTGTTCGTCAATCACAACATAAGTTAATTTCTTAAAACTGATATCCTCGCTTAACAGCGCGTGTGTGCCAACCACAATTTTTGACTCCCCGGCTCTGATCCGTCGGCAAACCTCTTCTTTCGATTTCTTGGAGAGGCCGCTCACGACCAATTCAACCGGCACGTCCGCAAACGGCCCCCCCGACAGGAACGTTAGGATCGACTGATAATGCTGGCGTGCCAGGATTTCGGTCGGGGCCATCAAGGCGGCCTGGGCACCGTTGGCGACAGCCGCCAGGCAGCCGAACAACGCGACAACCGTCTTCCCGGAACCGACATCCCCGTGCAAAAGCCGCATCATGGGGTAATCCCGTTGCATGTCTCCGGCAATCTCACGGATAACCCTCTGCTGAGCGCCGGTGAGGGGGAACGGAAACATCCCGGCAAATTGCGAAACAAAATCAAGCCCGATACGATGCGCAAATCCCTGTTGGCCGGCAATACTCATCCGACGCTTTATAACGGATATCTGAAAAAGAAAAAATTCTTCAAAAGATACCCGTCGATGGGCGCTCTCCTGAAACGCCATGGTTTCCGGGAAATGGATCTGCGCAAGGCTGCGGCGAATGTTGGGAAGACGGTATTTATTACGCACCCAGACCGGCAGGACATCCGGCAATTCAGGCAGATAATTTTCCAGGCAGCGATAAATCACTTTTCTCATAGTGCGCTGGGAAAACCCTTTTGTTAAAGGATATACCGGAACGATCCTCCCCATGTTCAGGTTCAGGTCGTCCTCCTTATCAATAATTTCATACTCGGGAGACACCATCTGCAAACGGTCTTTATAAAGCTCAACCCTGCCATAAAGGACAACCGGGGTCCCCACCGAGAAATATTTATCCAGATATGGCTGATTAAACCAAACGACAAACAACCGCCCGCGCCCATCATCTACAGCCATCTCATAGACATGCTTGCGCGTGTACCAACTCTGCCTCGCCCCCCGGGCCATGACCTTCCCGGTCACAGTCAGCGTGTCCCCCGGCTTCACTTCAGACAAAGGAGTCATCTGGGTGCGGTCTTCATACCGGCGGGGGAAGAAATAAAGCAGGTCTTCGATTGTTTCGACCCCTAACTTCTCAAACAGTTTTTTCTTGGATGGGCCGACGCCTTTAATAAACTGGACCGAAATCTCCTTAAGCGGTTGCATAACTCCCCATCATATCCATTTCAACAGCAGACTCCAGCGAGCACGCATTGTCCCCTTCATAAAAAAGGCAAGGTTCCTTCTTAACCCTGCCTGTTTCAAGCACCCTTC
This sequence comes from Candidatus Omnitrophota bacterium, assembly GCA_029560465.1. GTDB lineage: Bacteria > Omnitrophota > Gorgyraeia > Zapsychrales > JANLHA01 > JAGOJP01. The sequence goes on along the minus strand of JAKQKX010000092.1, from coordinate 5,085 downwards.
ATCCAGCATCCCTTTACTGATTTCCAGGGACGGGCATCCCGAAGATTCACCTCAACCGGCTAATCTGTTTAGCCAACCGGTCCCGGTAACGTTTATTGAAAACGGCCTCAAAATCATAGACGTCTTTAAAACTTTCAATATTATCTTCTTCGGTCTTACTGAGGATCTTTTTCTCAACCATGTTAAATACAATATACCCGAAATCCTCCGTCGTCTTAATCCCCCAATGCTGTAAAACGGTCAAAGTCAACGGCCCGAACTTTTCGATCAAAAGGTCCTTGATCCCCTCCAGCAATTCCTTACCGGTCACATGCCGGGAACGCCGCAACCTCTTTTGAGTATAAGACAACGCTTCAAGCACAAATTCATAGGCGTCATCTTTATAGCGCGGGTCTCGTTCACAAATCTCAAGCAACATATCATCCAGTTCTTGTTTCATGTCTTTATTGTAGCAAAATAATATCTTCCTATCAAAAATTTATTCAAAAACGTTCCCAAATCTTTCTCCCTTGCTCATTTGTTTCTTTCGCACGCAGAATCTTCAAAGAAAAAATAAATACGTAATGATTTAAAAGGCAAAATTTGTCATAATAACTCCATGTCGAAGAAACCCAGCTGGATTTGGAGTTTTTATTTTGTCATCTATTGTGCTGTCACGGCATATCAGATATGGCAGTTTATCATCATTGATTCCAACATCAACACATACTACCATATCCTCATCGCATATAACCTGGGTTATATCCTGGACTACCTCAGGAACGCGCTGTCTGTCATCCTCAATGCTTTGGCCATCGTATCCTTCTATCTATTCCTGCGCCAGATCCGATGGTTGTCAAAAAATTTCTGGCAAGGATTTCTGATGTTGCGCTTGCTCAGCGATGTCACAGGCCGGATTTATGAGATCAAAATCATCAAATCCTTATTCCACCAGAACATCACCCTCGGGAAGGACGTCCTGATGCTGGCGGTTATACTTTTGCTCCCCTCCTATATCGCTCTAACAAAATATGCGTTTAGTCGCCTTTGGGAAAACCAGCAGGAAGGCTAAAGCCCCTCCCCCACAGGATGCTTTTGTAAACGGAAGGCCAAGGGCCTCCCAGACGGGATTTCAAAGGAGGTTGTTCATTCATCCTTCTCGGAGGAGGGACCCGGGGCAAAATCATCTTCAGCCAAGACAACCTGGTTCCGTCCGTTTTTCTTGGCCTTGTAAAGCGCTTCATCCGCCTTGAGGATAAGGTCCTTCTTACTCATTCCGTCCCGGTATTGGGCAATACCGATACTCAACGTGATCTGCTGCTGGAAGGGATGTTCCTCAACAACTTTCCTGACCTTTTCCGCGGCCAGATAAGCGCCCTGGATATTCGTGTTGGGAAACACCACGCAAAACTCGTCTCCCGCATAACGGCAGACAATATCCGTGTCCCGCAAGTTTGATTTCAGCATCTCCCCAAAAGTTCGAAGAAGCTCGTCTCCCGCCACATGCCCAAATGTGTCATTGTAAGATTTAAAATGGTCCATATCAATCATACTTACGCAAAGGTCTGTCTTATTCCTTTTCAGCCGCCGAATCTCCTGATCCAAAGACTCGGAGAACAAACGGTAGTTATATATCTGCGTAATAGGGTCAGTGACCGTCTGTAGGTTGAGCTCTTTAAATAAACTCACGTTTTCCATGGCGGTCGATATCCGTTTCGCCATAATGCGCAGGATTTTAAAATCCATATCGCTAAAAGGCTCCTCCAGATTGACAGCGCTACTTTTGTCGGCCACGTTAATGACCCCCGCCAGCTTGTCATTCACCCGAAACGGCATAACCATAAAGGACCGCCCAAGATAATATGGCAATTTCGCCCTCGAGAATCTTTCGTCATACTCAATATTTTTTACCAGGACCGCCTCGCCCTTTAAAGCCACATGCCCGCAAATCTGTTCCCCCATTTTAATTTGTGTTTTTGTTATAACGTCGTCGGAAACCCCCTTGGCACCCAAAATGGCCAGGCACCCGGTTTTGGGATCTTCCATCATAAGGGAACAGCGTTTGGCTTCGAGGATATTAGAAATTTCTTCAACCGTAAAGTTCACCAAAACCTGCATATCCCTAACGGTATCAATCTTTTCATAAAATCCGATAATAAGCTCCATCTTGCGTTTCTCGACATGTATCTCGTCTTCCAGCTTTTGTTTTAAGGTAATATCATTGACAACCCCCTCGATACCGTTCACCGTGCCCCGCTCATCCCATAGTAAATTTGCCGAAACAGAGAGGACCAGCTTCTTCCCCTCCTGGACAAGGCCTTCCAAAACATAATCTTTCACGACATTCTTTTCATGCAACAGTTTCCAGAATTCCTGCTTCTCATCCTGGAAGAAATCTTTAATATTAGAGCCAATCATATCGGTCTTACTGCAGAATCCCATGATTTGGGCAAAAGCGAAATTAACGTAACTGAGGACCCCCTTCGCGTCCGCCAGGAAAAGGCCGTTGCTGACTGTTTCAACCATGCGGCGGTACATCCGCTCGGACTCGGAATGCAGCAGGTTAAATTCTTTGTTCTTCCGGCTTAATTTAATCTCGGCTTGATTCAACACCCGTAGAGCCGCCGGGGTGACGGCCTGAGCTCCCGCCTTCTTGAGTTTCTTCCCGAATATGCGGTAAACAAGAATGGGAAACAAAATGCCGCAGAGAAACGCGAGCCCGGCTAACCTGAAATGCCATTCATCAAAATTTGGGAAGGCGAGATCCCCTTTGATATAAACTTTATCTTTAAGCATTTTCCCATCTTTATCATACTTAATTTGATTGCTGATAAAGCCGTTATTATAAGAATCCAAATTTTTCAGGAGCCCATTGGTATAATACTCGCGCGAATATCCGTGGATCTTCCCTCCTTTATAGTCAATGGCGGATTTCATAATGCCCGTCTTGTAAAAAGAAACAACGGTCCCGGCGAGGACATCATCCACAAAATGCCCGTACATTTCTATATGCCCGTCACGGTCAAAAACAGTAAACTCTCCGTTACGCAAACCATTTTGATAAATGACAGTATCTTTAAGTTGGCCGTTATCAAAATAAGACCGATTCAACCCAAACGGCTGGCCTAATTTATATTGATTTTCTGTCGCAAGCTGGCCATTAGAATAATATGTCCTGGCAACGCCCTCGGCCCGGCCATCTTTATACGTAACCTCTTTGGATAACTGCCCGTCTTCGTAGAAATAAATAAACAGCCCCTGGCCATTGCCAAGGTAAAATTCCCCTTTCTCCTTCAAAAATCCCGTCGGATAATACCGCACATACTGCCCATGCTCTTTACCGGCGACAAAATTGATGCTTAGGGCCAACTGCCCATGTTCATAATACTCATGATACGGGCCGTCCAGCTTCCCGTTCACGTAAACAGCGTGTGTTTGCAAAGCTCCTTCACGGAAATACTTTTTTAAAACGACTTCTCCCGTCTTGGTGTCCGTTATGATTTGCCGCTTTATTTTACCGTTTTCGTATGTTTCTGTTTTAATGTCCAGCTGAGATGCCGACGCCGCTTGAGCTTTTTTGCGAGGGGACTCCTGAAGAGGTCTCGGGGCCCCCTCACCGAGAACTTCCCCCTCCTGTTTATCAGCCGTATCTCCTTCAGGCCCCGTCATCGGGATACTTTCTTCCGTCTGGGCAAAACTGGACGACGAAAAAACAAGGCAAATTAAAATAGCAATTCTTAAGAATTTCATTATTATTTCTATTCTATCCTTAATTCTAGTGGCCGAATTCATTAAATTAAGTATATCGGATTAAGATAAAAATTTAAAGAAGAATGCCAATTAAATTAATATTAAAAAATTTATATATTTATATTCAGAGGCCGTTCATAAAAAAAGCCCCGTAAAAAATATTTACGGGGCTAAATTTAACCCGGCAACGTTCTACTCTCCCATAGCCTTGCGACTAAAGTACCATCGACCTCGGAGGGCTTAACGGCCGTGTTCGGAATGGGAACGGGTGTGGCCCCTCCAGCAAAGTTGCCGGAAATCCAAAATATAAGTCAGTTATGTAATATAGGACAATACAGTTCATCAAATTAATATCAAAAGAAGGTCAAACATTCGGCTTATTAGTACTGCTTAGCTAAAGATCTTTCAATCCTTACACATGCAGCCTATCAACCTCGTAGTCTACAAGGAGCCTTCATCCCCGAAGGGAATCGATACCTAATCTTGAGGGAGGCTTCGCACTTAGATGCTTTCAGCGCTTATCCTTTCCGAACATGGCTACCCAGCCATTACCCTTGGCAGGATAACTGGAACACCAGAGGTTCGTCTCTTCTGGCCCTCTCGTACTAAGAAGAGCTCCTCTTCAGGTATCGTGCGCCCACATCAGATAGAGACCGAACTGTCTCACGACGTTCTAAACCCAGCTCGCGTACCGTTTTAACCGGCGAACAGCCGGACCCTTGGGACCTTGTTCAGCCCCAGGATACGATGAGCCGACATCGAGGTGCCAATCCGCGCTGTCGATATGAACTCTCGAGCGCGATCAGCCTGTTATCCCCGGAGTACCTATTGTTCGTTGAGCGACGGCAATCCCATGATCTACCGCCGGATCACTTAGCCCTACTTTCGTATCTGCTCGACCTGTCGGTCTCGCAGTTAAGCTCCCTTATGCCTATGCACTCTAAAGATGATTGCCAACCATCTTGAGGGAACCTTTGGACCCCGTCGTTACTTTTTAGACGGGACTCGCCCCAAGCAAACTGCCCACCTGTCACTGTTTCCCGCCCTGATTCAAGGGACGGAGTTAGAATTCTAAGGCGACTAGGGTGGTATTTCACCGATGGCTCCATTCCGACTAGCGTCGGAACATCAAAGCCTCCCACCTATCCTACACAAATAGCATCAAAATTCAATAACAGGTTGCAGTAAAGGTTCCGGGGTCTTTTCGTCCTGGTGCGGGAAGACGGCATCTTCACCGCCGCTACAATTTCGCCGAGACTCTCCTCGAGACAGCGCCCAAATCGTTACACCATTCGTGCGCGTGGGAACTTACCCCACAAGGAATTTCGCTACCTTAGGACCGTTATAGTTACGGCC
>JAKQKX010000088.1 GCA_029560465.1 Candidatus Omnitrophota bacterium | reverse complement strand
GAGTCGCGCCCTTCGCGGGCGCGTGGATTGAAACTTCAAACCGGCGTGTTATGCGGGCTCTGTAGTTGTCGCGCCCTTCGCGGGCGCGTGGATTGAAACGAGTAAAAGTTTGGCGTGGAAAACATCCCAGAGGTCGCGCCCTTCGCGGGCGCGTGGATTGAAACTTTGTATTTGTTTATTAGAAAAATGCTCTAATACGTCGCGCCCTTCGCGGGCGCGTGGATTGAAACGAGAAAGTTTCAGACGGGAAGAAGCGGCTCATTGATGTCGCGCCCTTCGCGGGCGCGTGGATTGAAACCCTCCCCGGCGGGATTGATATCGTGATGAAAAAAGTCGCGCCCTTCGCGGGCGCGTGGATTGAAACTGGTAGACATCATAATTATTTGTCGACGAGAAAAACGTCGCGCCCTTCGCGGGCGCGTGGATTGAAACCGATACCATCTTAGCCATAGCTTCCCGGCGTCGGTCGCGCCCTTCGCGGGCGCGTGGATTGAAACCCGAACGAGCACAACTCACCGAACGAGCACCCCTGTCGCGCCCTTCGCGGGCGCGTGGATTGAAACTTGTCGGGGCGGGCACATGGGAAAAAATTGGGGGTCGCGCCCTTCGCGGGCGCGTGGATTGAAACAACAAGATCAATGAGCCGCTTCTTCCCGTCTGAAGTCGCGCCCTTCGCGGGCGCGTGGATTGAAACTGTCCACTTTGGCAACATCAACACTTTCGCCGAGGGTCGCGCCCTTCGCGGGCGCGTGGATTGAAACTATAAAATGAACATCATGCTCGCCGGGATTAATGTCGCGCCCTTCGCGGGCGCGTGGATTGAAACAAAATCCAGACGTTGAGCCGGTGATTGAACAGCAGTCGCGCCCTTCGCGGGCGCGTGGATTGAAACTTGATTACTCTATGGCTTCGGCAACCGCCAATGGTCGCGCCCTTCGCGGGCGCGTGGATTGAAACACTTCCACAATGAACCAAAGATGTTTTTCCGTCGTCGCGCCCTTCGCGGGCGCGTGGATTGAAACCTGGCTATTCGTCTGAAACAGTAACAAGGTACGGCAGTCGCGCCCTTCGCGGGCGCGTGGATTGAAACCAGTAGAAAGTGAAACTGAATCGGTTATTATTGAGTCGCGCCCTTCGCGGGCGCGTGGATTGAAACATTGCAACCCGATTATTCGTTAAGAACGCATCAGTCGCGCCCTTCGCGGGCGCGTGGATTGAAACATTTATCCTGTGTTTAGTAGTTGTCTCCTGCGCAGTCGCGCCCTTCGCGGGCGCGTGGATTGAAACTTGCAGGTCAATAATATATATTAGTAGCAACATGATGTCGCGCCCTTCGCGGGCGCGTGGATTGAAACGGTGAATATTCGCAGTCGTCCGCAGTCCAATGTGTCGCGCCCTTCGCGGGCGCGTGGATTGAAACTACTTGCGTTTGGCATTAGCCGCTGGTAATTACGTCGCTTCCTTTCCCCTGAGGCTATGGGGTTTCATTTGCTTTCAAAAGTTATTTATATTAGAATACACCCAAGTTTCGACAAGGAGGAAGAAGTGGAAGATTCTTTTTACAGTCAACTGGTCAGCGCCGGGTTGAATAAAGAGCCGCTTTCGGAAGCCCAATGTTTCAGCATATTGGAATCGCCCGACATCCGTCTGCTTGCGCTGTTAGACGCCGCTTATCAGCTTCGCCACACTTTTTATGGGAAGAAAGTTCTTATTCACATCATTGATAATGTCCAGAACGGGGCTTGCCCGGAAGACTGCCGGTATTGCGCCCAGTCACGGGAGGCGTCCGTTCCTATCGAGTCGTATGGGTTAAAATCGGATGAAGAGATTTTGGCTGAAGCCGCGCAAGCTTACGATTCGGGCGCCTTCCGCCATTGCCTGGTCTTTTCCGGGCGGACCCCTTCTTTAAAACGTATAGAGCGACTGGCCGAGTTGGTCAGGGAGATGAAGCGGCGTTATCACCCTATGGAAGTTTGTGTTTCTCCCGGCCTCCTTGACAGAGAGCAGGCCGAAATTCTTAAAGCCGCCGGGGTGGACCGCATTAACCATAATTTGAATACGTCCCGGAACTTTTACCCGCGGATTTGTTCCACGCACACGTATGAGGACCGCCTGGCCACGATCCGGACCGCCCAGTCCGTAGGGCTGCAGATTTGTTCGGGGATTATTGTGGGAATGGGGGAGAGCAGCCGGGATATTATTGAAGTGGCGCAAACGCTGGCCGCCCTGGGCGCGGATTCGATTCCCGTTAATTTTTTTATTCCTGTCGCCGGAACACGGCTTGACGCTCCCGCTCATCTGACCCCGGAATATTGCCTGAGGGTGCTTGCTTTGTTCAGGCTCCTGAACCCCTCGGTTGATCTCCGGGTGGCGGCCGGCCGGGAATTGTATTTGAAAGAGTTGGAGCCCCTGGCGCTGTATCCGGCGAACTCCCTGTTTTTAACCGGGTATTTAAACGTGCGGGGCGCCGCCCCCAACGCGACGTTGCAGATGATCCGGTCCGCGGGGTTTGATATTCAGTCGGATATTAAACTTGAGGATTTGTTGAGCTGCGGGGCGCCGCAGGATAAACAGGACCGTCAACCAGGCATATCTTTAAAGGGCTTAAGTGAATTGAGGCCGGCGGGGCAGACAGAACCGTCATGCCGCGGGTCGAAACAATAATTTTAACCGGAGGGGCCATGGAAAAAGTTATCATTATCGGGTCTGGGCCGTCGGCACATACCGCCGCTATTTATTTGGGAAGGGCGCAGTGCGAACCCCTGCTTTTTGAAGGTATGATGGCCGGCGGAGTGGCGGCCGGCGGGCAGTTGACCACAACCACGGACATCGAAAATTTCCCGGGGTTCCCTGAGGGGGTTCCCGGCCCGCGCTTGATGGAGGACATGCGCCGGCAGTCCATAAAGTGCGGGGCACGGATCAAGACGGAAACCGTAACCGCGGTTGATTTCAGCGGCCGGCCGTTGAAAGTTTTTGTGGACGAAATAGAATATTCTTCTTCGGCGGTCATCATCGCGACGGGCGCGACAGCAAAACGCATGCGTGTGCCGGGGGAAGACCGGCTTTGGCAACGGGGGATATCCGCCTGTGCGGTGTGTGACGGCGCCCTGCCTGTCTTCCGCAATAAAGTCCTGTTCGTGATCGGCGGGGGGGACACAGCGGCCGAGGAAGCGACCCACCTGACAAAATACGCCAGTCAGGTGTTTCTTGTCCATCGCCGGGACCAGTTGCGCGCGTCCCAGGCCATGCAGAAAAAAATATTTGCTAATAAGAAAATTTCGATGATATGGGATTCTGTCCTGGCCGAAGTCAGGGGAGAGAATCTCCTGAACGCGGTTGTGCTGAAAAATGTCAAGACCGGCGAAGAAACCACCCATGAAGCCGGAGGCCTTTTTTACGCGATCGGGCATTTGCCCAACACCGCTTTTCTTAACGGCCAGATTGATCTTGATGACGACGGATATATCCGGACCGCGCCGGGCGGGACGCTTACGAATGCCGGAGGTGTTTTCGCCTGCGGTGACGTGCAGGACAAAAAGTACCGCCAGGCCATTACTGCGGCCGGGTCCGGATGCATGGCCGCGCTGGATTGTGAACGTTACCTTTCCTCCCTGGGCGAGTAATGCGAAGAAGGAGGAGGATGCCCCTCTCATGAGGCCTGAGCCTGTCAGCCCACCCCCGCAAGAATCCTGGCCGATGTTTGAACGGATCTCTTCCCGTTACGACGCGGTCAACAGGATCCTGTCTTTGGGCATGGACCGGTCCTGGCGCCACAGGCTTGCCGGAAAAGTGACCGGCCTGACAAGCGGGCGGGTTCTTGACGTGGCCACCGGGACAGGCGACATTTTGCGGGAGATAGCCCGCCATGGCGCAGCCCCGTTCAAATTATACGGGCTCGACAGGGCGGAAAGTATGCTCCGGCTCGCCCGGGAAAAGTTTTCCTGTCTTTCTTCCAGGCATGTTCTCTTTCTGAAAGCCGATGCCATGCACTTACCATTTCCTTCTGATATTTTTGATGCGGTCACCATGGGGTTCGGGATCCGGAATATGCCGGACCCTTCGGAGGTTCTACGGGAAATAGTCCGGGTTTTGCAGCCGGGAGGCCGTGTTTTTATCCTGGAATTTTCCCTCCCGGCTAATAAGTGGATCCGGCTGGCCGCTTTGCTGTATCTGCGGGGCGTTGTGCCCGTGGTCGGCGGATTTTTTTCGGGGAACATAAAGGCCTACCGGTATCTAACCCGCTCGGTGGAACACTTCCCTTGCGGGGATGATTTCTGTCAATGGCTCCGGCAGAGTGGATTCTCGGATATCCGGACGGAGCCTATTTTGTGGGGGATGTCTTCGATTTATTCGGCTCAAAAGCCGGGAACCATTCAGCAGGATCCCGCATGCCCCGCGGTTTAGCCTTATAAGAAGGCATCTTCAGTTCGACACATCTTTTGATTTATGTTATATTAAATGACTTCACGGGCCACAAAGATTTACTGAAGGGATAAAGCTTTATGAAAGATAGATTGCCGGATTCCATTAACACGCAGGACTTCGCTCCTCTGTTTGAGCGCATCGAATATGAAGAGAAAAATTTTTTTATCACCGGGCGGGCCGGAACAGGGAAGTCCACATTTTTGCTTTTTTATCGGCAGCGGACGGGGAAGAATCTGGTTGTCCTGGCGCCCACCGGGGTCGCCGCGCTCAACATCAAAGGCCAAACCATCCATTCTTTTTTCAATTTCCGCCCGGACATAACCGTTGACGGGGTCCGCGCCGTGCGGTTTCACCCCAAGATGAAAAAGGTCTACCAAAACCTGGACACCGTTATCATTGACGAGATTTCCATGGTGCGGGCGGATCTCCTGGACTGCATTGACGCGTTCCTGCGGATGTACGGGCCGCGGTCCGATAAACCGTTCGGCGGCGTTCAAATGATTTTTATCGGCGATCTGTATCAGCTCGCCCCGGTCGTGCGCCAGGATGAACACGCCATTTTCAGCACGGTCTATGACAGCCCGTATTTTTTCTCGGCGAAATCGCTGCAAAAGATTGAAATGGACTACATTGAGCTCGAGCAGTCCTACCGCCAGAAAGACGACCGCTTTATTGACCTCCTCAACCGGATCCGCACTAACGCGGTGGAACAGGAAGATTTGGACGCGTTTAACGAACGGTGCCAGCCGGATTTTGAGCCGGACATGGATAAATTCTTTATTTATTTAACCACGACTAACCGGTTGGCTGACCAGATCAACGAGCGCCGGCTGAACGATATCGACCGCAAGTCGTTTTCGGTAGAAGGCGTGTTGAGAGGCGAGTTCGACAATAAATTTCTGCCGACGCACGCGAACCTGGATTTAAAAATCGGTTCACAGGTCATGCTCCTTAATAATGACACGGAAAAGCGATGGGTGAACGGCAGTATCGGAAAAATTCTTGACCTCTTTTTTGAAGGCGAAACCCCGGTCTGTGTCCTTGTTGAGTTATCCGACGGCCGGAAGATTGAAGTCACGCCGTTTACGTGGGAGCTGTTTCATTTCTATTATAATGAAGAGACCGAAACCATTGAGGCGCAAACCGTGGGCTCCTTTCAGCAGTTCCCTGTCAAATTGGCCTGGGCTGTCACGATTCATAAAAGCCAGGGGAAAACGTTTGATCATGTCATTGTGGATATCGGGGACGGGACATTTTGCCACGGCCAGTTGTATGTCGCTTTGAGCCGCTGTACCACCCTGGAAGGGATTGTCCTGAAACGCCCGATCTCGCGTAAAGATATTTTCATGGATACCCGCATCGCGGAATTCCTGACCCAGTTCCAATATCAGCAGGCGGCGACCCGGTTCCCTTTAAAGAAACGGCAGGCGGTCATTGAAACCGCGTTAAGCCGGAACCAGACGCTGGAAATCACCTATTTAAAGGAAAATAACCAGAAATTTTTACGCCGTGTCATCCCGAGGGTCCTGCGGCAGGTGGAGCATAACGGTCAGCCGTGCATGGGGGTGGAAGCGTTTTGCCTGGACCGCCAGGCGAACTGGGTATTCCGTCTGCCATGCATCACGGATATAAAAGTTGTGGACCGCGAGCCGGCTTAAACGTCCTTTAAAATTTGTTTCGAAATGAACCTTTCACCGTTTAAAATTTGGATTTTGGCCACCCGGCCCCAGACGCTTCCAGCCAGCGTCGCGCCGGTGATCCTCGGCACGGCGATGGCGTGGGGTGACGGCGTATCGCATTGGCCGTCTGCTTGGCTGGCTCTCTTGGGGGCCCTGTGCCTTCAGGTCGGCACGAATCTGGTTAATGACTATTTCGATTTCAAAAACGGCGTTGACACGGAAGACCGTTTAGGCCCGTTGCGCGTCGTCCAGACTGGCCTTGTGCATCCGCGCAGGATGATGTGCGCGGTGGCCTTGGTTTTCGGCTTTGCGGCCCTGATCAGCTCGCTTCTGGTCCTCCGGGCCGGCTGGCCGATCGCCGTCATCGCCGTGACATCAATTTTATCGGCGATATTCTATACAGCCGGACCTCATCCTCTCGGATATATTGGTCTTGGAGAAGCGCTTGTTTTTATTTTCTTCGGGCCGGTCGCGGTTATGGGGACGTATTATGTTCAATCTTTTGAAATGCACGCCGGTGTTTTCTGGGCCGGCATAGCCGCCGGTTGTTTTTCCTCAGCCATCCTTGTTGTCAATAATTTGCGCGACATCGAAACAGACCGGCGTTCCAGGAAGAAAACCCTGGCTGTCCGGTTCGGGGCATCTTTTGCGCGCAGAGAATACCTCACGTTTATATTTACCGGGTCCTTTGTGCCGGTTTTGCTGTATTTGATTATTAACGATCACCGATGGATCCTGTTATCTCCCCTGGTGTTCTTTTTCGCGTTTCCCTGTCTGGAGGCAGTCTTTACGCGCACGGACGGCCCGGCGTTAAACAAAACCCTTGCTCAAACCGGTTTGTTGCTTATTGTTTTCACCGTACTTTTTTCGATCGGCTGGTCTTTATAATGATTAAAACCGCTGAAATCTTCCGGTATAAAATTCCGCTTCAACTTCCCGTTTTGACCGGCGGCCTTGCCATGAAAGAAAGGGAGGGGTTCTTTATTAAAATCACGGATCAGAACGGCGCGGTGGGATGGGGGGAAGCTGCCCCGCTTCCTCATCTTGGCACCGCCAGCTTCAAAGAAACCGAAGCGCAACTGATCAATGTGGCGGCATTGATGCGCGGCCAACCTTTGCCGGACACACCGGAAGAGATGACGGAAATCCATATCGACGGCGTCGCGTTGTCTGAATACCGGCCCGCTGTGCAGTGGGCGGTCGAAACGGCTTTATTGACGTTAAAAGCCAACAGCCGGCATATTCCTCTGGCCCGGATGATGAACCGTCATTCGGAACTTCAGGTCCCGGTCAGTTGTTTTCTGGCCGGCGGGACACTGAGGGATATCGTGTTCCAGGCGCAATCTTCTGTCCGGCAGGGGTACCGGACGCTTAAAATCAAGGTGGGGCAAGGGTCCCTTAAAGATGATATTGAACGTGTCCGGGCGGTCAACGCGGTGATCGAAAGCAAGGCCTTGTTGCGTGTTGACGCTAACCGGTCTTGGGATTTACCGGAAGCCATTGAGTTCGTCCGGGAAGTCGGCCTGACGACAATCGAATATATTAAGGAGCCTTTGAAGGACCTGTCTTTGATAGGGGAATTTTACCAGGAAACCTATATGCCCGTGGCCCTTGATGAATCGATTCAAGCCCTGGATTTTGAACGCATACAGTCTATGGATGGCGTTGACGTGCTGATTTTGAAACCGACGTTGTTCGGCAGTTTTCATGAAATCCGGGAGTTGGCCACCCGGGCCAAAAACCGGGGCCTGCGTGTCGTTTTTAATTCCGCTTTTGAATCCGGGTATGGGGTCACCGTGATCGCGCATATCGCCGCAGGCCTCACAAAAAATATCCCCGCCGGCCTGGATACCGGGAAGTTTTTCAAGCGGGATGTCCTGTGCGATCCTCTAACATTTCCGCATGCCCGGCTGCCTCTGGACCGGTACAACCTTTTGAACGTGAACCTGGACCCGGCCCTTTTGGCTCCTTGCGGGGTTTGACGTGGCAGAGGAATAAACGGGCCGTTCGGGACAGGGGATAAAAAATAATGATTTTCTTGAAAAACGCTGTGGTATAATAAAACCAACGAGGATGGCCTATGCCTTGCAAAAACCGCACGTCTAATATGATTATAAAGCTGGATATTCAGGACCGTTTTATTTCATTTGAATTTCATAAAATGACCTGCGGCAGTCCTATTGATGGGGAAACCGGGTTTCAGCAGTATTGCCAGGGGAAGAATATTTTTGAAATCCTGAATTTTAATTTTTCTGACCTTATCAGCGCCCTGCATTTGCAGGAAGAGGAACAGCAGTATATTTTGTACCTGGAATGGGATGCTTTAAGAGCATCTTTGGCCGCCTTCTTTGGAATCCAGAAAGACGGTATTGATTCTGAGCGCTGCCTGATCACCTCGGTGAAACATGATGAAGACGGGATCACTATCTCTGAAATTATCCTTCCGCCCCAAGACCTCCCTGAACTCGCGTCAAGCCCCGCGTAAAATTTAAACAGCCCTTCAGCGCATGGCCATACGGTCAAGTTTCAGAATGGCCGAGCGCCATCACAATTTTCCCGGTCCTGACCATTTCCAGAATGCCGTATTTTTTCATCAAGGCCTCAAATTCGTCCAGTTCCGCCGTTGTGCCGGTCTGCTCCACAATCAGCGTGTTGTCCGAATCGTCGATAACCCGGGTGCGGTATTTTTTCATGAGTTTCAGCACGATCAGTCTGTTGGCGGAGGACACTTTGATCTTAATCATCGCCAATTCGGTATGAGTGGAATCTTGTCCGGTATGTTCGTTGGCGTGAATCACATCAATCAGCTTCTGGGCCTGTTTAATGATTTGGTCCAGTGTTTCCGGGTCTCCCTGGGCGGTGATCGTCATTCTCGAGTAGCGGGGGTTATAAGCCGGGGAAACAACGAGAGAATCAATATTATAACCCCGTCTGGCAAAAACATGGGCGATTCGGACCAGGACTCCGGGTTTGTTCGCGACGGTCATGCTGATCGTGTGAATATTTCTCCGTTCACTGTTTTCTGATGGCATGGGATACCTCTTTAAGTGCTGCCTGTTGGCTTTTCGAGTTTTGATTTTGGCGGTTCGATAATCATGTGGTACGCTGATTTCCCGGCCGGGACCATGGGGAACACGTTGTCCTCTTTGATAACCTCACAGTGAATCAGCGCCGGCCCGGGGTGTTTTAACGCCGCCTTCAGGACCGTTTCCGCTTCCTTAACGTTCCCGATATGAAATCCTTTAACCTGGTAGGCCTCCGCTAATTTGACAAAATCAGGATTCCCTTCCAGGTTCACTCCGGAGAGGCGGTTATCAAAAAACAATTCCTGCCACTGACGGACCATGCCGAGGTATTTATTGTCGATGATCACAATTTTCACGGGGAGCTTGTGGATGAAGGCTGTCGCAAGTTCATAAAGAGTCATTTGAAACCCGCCGTCACCAACGATGGCGATAACGAGTTCTTTGGGCTGTCCAAATTGGGCGCCCAAAGCGGCCGGGAACCCGTAGCCCATTGTGCCGGCCCCGCCGGATGAAAGCCATTGGTCGCTCCGGTCGCAGCGGTAAAATTGCGCGGCCCACATCTGGTGCTGGCCGACATCCGTCACGACGGTGGCTTTCCCTTTGGTCAGGCGGTAAATCGTGTCAATGACATATTGGGCTGTCAGACCGGCGTTGATGTCATAATGAAGAGGGAATTCATTTTTATAATACTCCACTTCTTTGAGCCATTCGGCCGTGTCCAGCTTGTCCACGTATTTGATCAGTTCTTTTAAAATAAGACGGGCGTCCCCGATCAAGGCACTGTCCGGCTTGATAACTTTCCCGATTTCAGCCGGATCAATATCGATATGCAGCTTTTTAGCGCCGATGCAGAATTCTTCGGTGTTCCCATTGAGCCGGTCGTCAAATCGCGACCCGATTGAACAAATAAGGTCACAATTGATAAGCGCTTTGTTGGAATACGCCGTGCCGTGCATCCCGACCATCCCGAGGGAGAGGGCGTGGGTTTCCGGGAAAGCCCCTTTACCAAGCAGCGTGCAGATCACCGGGGACTGAAGCTTTTCAGCCAAGGCCCGCACTTCCTGGTCCGCTTTAGCGATGACGGCCCCGTGCCCCACCAAAAGGAGTGGCCGTTTAGCGCTCTTAAACATTTTGGCCATGGCTTTGATGCCTTTTATATTCGTTTTGGTATCCACAGAGTATCCCGCCAAATCCATCGGGGGATTCAGTGTTTTTGCCGTAAATGGACCGGCGGTGACGTCTTTGGGCAGATCAATTAACACCGGCCCGGGCCGGTTGGTGTTGGAGATAAAAAACGCCTCTTTGATAATCCTGGGGATATCATTCGTATCCTTGACGAGGTAACTGTGCTTGACAACCGGCATGGTGATGCCGACGATGTCCGCTTCCTGAAAAGCGTCTTTCCCCAGCATGGTCTGAATCGTTTGTCCTGTGAGGACGATGACTGGCACCGAATCCATCATGGCGGTCAGAATCCCGGTCACGGCGTTGGTGGCCCCGGGTCCGCTGGTCACGCAAACGACACCCGGTCTTCCGGTCACGCGGGCATAGCCGTCGGCCATATGCATGGCCGCCTGTTCATGCCGCACCAGGATCAGTTTTATTTTCGAATTAACCAACGCGTCGAAAATGGGGATAACGGCGCCGCCGGAAAGACCAAATATGTATTCCACTCCTTGTGCTTCGAGACATTTGATCAGAACTTCTGCGCCGTTCAGTTGCTCTTTTGTCGTTTTCTTTGCCATAGAATCCTCAATTATTAATAAAATTATTAATTAAAACGGGTTTCATCTTAACAAATTGTGTCGGGGAATGCAAGTTTTTTGTCCTGCGCGTGGCTTTCGCAAACGGGCTTGATCCTTTTAACTTTGGGCAGGTCAATTAAACAACCCGGAGGTAGTGGTCCTGATATGCTAACAATGTTTCCCGCAATATTCCCAGATCGTTGATTTTAAACAGGCTCGAACGGATGTGAGCCGCTTCCGGAAAGCCCCGGATATAACCGATAAAATGTTTCCTGAGATGGACCGTGCCCCAGCGCGGGCTTTTATATTGTTCGGCCAGATTCAGGTGCTGAAGACAAATTTGAAACCGCTCCCCGGGAGAAGGGGGCGCGGATTCTTCACCGGTTTCGAGGTAATGGCGGGACATTTTAAAAATCCACGGGTTGATGATGGCTTCGCGGCCGATCATGACTCCGTCACAGCCCAAATCCAGCATGGCCCGGACGTCAACAGGCGTCTGAACGTCGCCGTTGCCGATGACTGGGATCGAAATTGTCGCTTTGACCTTCGCTAACCACTGCCAGTCGGCGGCCCCTTTGTAGGCTTGATTGCGCGTCCGGCAATGGATCGTGAGGGCTTGCGCTCCGGCCTGTTCCACGATGCGGGCGACATCCAGGATGACGATGGAATTTTGGTCCCATCCTAAACGGGTTTTAACGGTGACCGGGACAGGGGAGGTTTTGACAACCGCGGCGACGATGCGTTCCAGCAACGGAAGATCTTTGAGCAGGGCCGCTCCCTCTCCGCGTTGAGCGTGATTCCGGGCCCAGCATCCGCAGTTGATATCGATGAAGTCCGGCTGTAACTGGGAAGCGATGTCAACGGCTTTCTCCATGGACTCGACCCGGCTGCCGAAAAGCTGTATTCCGACAGGGTGTTCGTCCGGCTGGATCCGGATACGCGCGAGGGATTTCGGGATGCCACGGATTAAGGCTTCACAACTGGTGAATTCGGTCATCACGATATCCGCACCCAATTGCCTGCAAATCCGGCGAAAGGGGATATCTGTCACGTCATCCATCGGCGCGAGGATCAGAGGGGTGTCCCGGTTGAGGAAATTTGTCTTCATATAAAGTCCTGTGCGTTTCAAGTCCGACCAATTATACTTGATTTTAGTTTGTTTGCAAACATTCCTGAAATGGTGTATATGTATGATTATCATGTGGGTAAAAATGTTATGAAACAGACGGCCATTTCCTTTTTTACTTTAGGCTGCCGGGTTAACCAGTCGGAAACCGCGGTCCTTCAAAATTTATGCGTCCGGGCAGGATTTAAAGTCGTGGATTTTGACGCCCCGGCGCAGATCGTGGTGATTAACACCTGCACGGTCACGGCCAAAGGGGACGCGGACACGCGTAAAATAGTCAACAAAATTGTGCGCAAATTTCCGAAGGCCAAGATAGCCCTGATCGGTTGTCAGGCCCAGCTTCAGGGAGATCAATTAGCCCAGCTAACCCATGTGCGGTGGGTGGTGGGCACGGCGGCCAAAATGAATCTCCCGGAGATTCTCAAGGAAAAAAGAACCGGCCGTTTGGCCCGGGTGGTTATCTCCCCTATCCAACGGGAACAATTTTCTATGCCGCCTGTCGGGCGGGACCGGCACCATACCCGGGCAAACTTGAAAATACAGGATGGCTGCGATTTTTTCTGCTCGTATTGCGAAGTGCCTTATGCCCGTGGCCGGGCCCGCAGCCGGTTTTATGACGATGTGATACAGGCGGGAAAAGAACTCGCCGCCGCGGGGCACAAGGAAATCGTGTTGACAGGTATCAATCTCGGGATGTACCGGGATGGCGCGTTAACAATACTTGATGTTCTCGCGGGATTAGAATCTGTGCCCGGTATAGCACGGATCCGGATTTCTTCCATTGAATTAAAGACGTTTAATAACCGTATTTTTAAAAAGATGTTCCCTGGAGGCAAGCTGTGCCGCTACCTGCATGTGCCCTTACAGAGCGGCGATGACTCGGTCTTGCGTTTGATGGACCGCCGGTATTCTTCGGCGGATTTCGCCGCTTGGCTTCAAAAAGCCCATGAGCAGGTTGAGGGGTTGTGCGTCGGCACGGATGTTATTGTCGGGTTCCCCGGAGAAACCCGAACCCATTTTGACAGGACGTATTCCTTTCTCAAAAAAGAGCCGCTGCAGTATTTCCATGTTTTCAGCTATTCGCGGCGGCTGAACGCCAAAAGCAAAGACATGGGCGGCACGGTCCCTGTCGAAGAAATTAGCCGTCGCAGCGCCATATTGCGGGAATTGTCCCGCGTAAAAAGACGGGCATATTTTGAGTCCCTGGCCGGGAAGGTCACCGACGTCCTGTTTGAGGAGGAAAAAAAGGGGGGATGGACAGGGGTGAGTGATCATTATGTCCGGGTGCAGGTCAAAACAGGCCGTAATCTT
The DNA here is from genome assembly GCA_029560465.1 of Candidatus Omnitrophota bacterium. GTDB lineage: Bacteria > Omnitrophota > Gorgyraeia > Zapsychrales > JANLHA01 > JAGOJP01. The sequence goes on along the minus strand of JAKQKX010000088.1, from coordinate 19,528 downwards.
GCCAACCGCCTTGTGCCCGTTAAATTAAATCATCCGCACGATCAATTCATGAGCGGGCAATTGGTTGAGTAAAATATGTCTTTTTTAAAATTTTTTAAAAAACAAATTCGCCCCCAGCCGGAGACCATGGAAACAGGAGGGGCCGTTGCCGGGCAACCAGACCAGACATTATGTCCTGGCGGCCCGGAGGCAGCCTCCGCGCCGTCCCCCATCCCGTTGCCGGAGGAGGGCGGGGCCGGCGCGGGGAATCCGCCCGATCCGGGTTCGGGCGCAGCCCCGGCTCTGTCCGAGCCGGAGGCCACGCCATGTTTGGCTGAGGCCTTGGTTGCCGGGCCGGCGCCGAAACCGCTGGTCAAAAGAGTTTACTTTCTGGGCGGGAGCCATGAAAAATTGAATCAGCGGCTAAAGGATGAATTGAAAAAGCTGGGATTCTCCTGGATTGATCTGTCTTCGACTTACATGGAACAGGCGTTGGATGAAATCATGAAAAATAATCCGGAAATTTTCTTTTGTGTCGTGACGCTGTCCGGGGACGAGTTTGTTTACGAAAAAAACGGCAAGCCGGCCCAAGCCCGGGTTGCTTCAAGACAAGATGTTGTTTTTAAACTGGGGTATTTGATCGGGCGCCACGGGAAAAGCAACTGTTTCGTGCTTTACAAAGAACAGAAAAGTTTCGTGCTGCCGACCAGCTTAATCCATGGCATATTCACTGTGCTGGATGATGATATCCGATGGAAAGACATGTTAAAATCCCGGTTGGTCGGGAGCGGGTATGCCCTATCATGATGAATCCGGGCCGTGATATTACGCGTCGTGGTTTCTTCAGGCCGACTCTTGGCGCGATCTTCTTGGCCTTATGGCTGTTCCCCGGCAGGGTGTTGGCTGAAAACGCACAGACGACCAGCATCGACTTGATCGAGTGCGGTGATAAGAAAATGGCGTTTAAAATTTTATGTAATCCGCGCTGGCCGACCCGGCGCAATACTCAAAGTTTGAAACTGATTGTCGACGCTTCCGTGGACGCAGAGGTTTCCGTGACCGTTTCCAAATCAGAAGAAGTGGGGTTGGCTTTTTCTGATTTAACCCCGGTTGCTTTAAAACGTGTTTTTGAATACGCGGATGGATTTAAATATGCCAAAACTTTTGTCAGCTGGAAAAAAGCCGTCCGGGTGGAGGCCCAGCCGCAGGGGATGCCGGAAACATATCTGCTTGATTACTTTTTCATCCGGGACAGTCACCTTTACCGCGTCAGCTATTCGGCCCGGAGTGCCGGGCAATTCCGGAAATATCTCCCGCTGTTTGCGAAAATGATGCGGAGTTTTGATTTTATACAATGGGCCCCATAAGTGCTTTCTTCTCAGAATATACCAAAATATTATGGGCTTTCCATAGACAAAGGTAAGAGTTTATGATATAAATTTTAATATGAAAAAAATATTTTCTATTTTAATAATGTGTTTCTGGTTAACCCAAACAACGGCCGCCTATGCGGTGATGGTTCATTATTACGATGAAAACGGCAAAATTCACTATGTGAACACCACCGTGGCCCAGGTGCCCCAGCGCTACATGGATCAAGTCCGGCCTCAGTTAGAAGCGGCGGAGCGGGCTCAAGCCGAAGAGAAGAAAGAGGACGTTCCTCTGATGGGCGGGGGCCAGAACCTGGATGAGGGGGATGCTCAGACCGCGAATCCCCCTAAAGTTATTCTTGATGTTCTGATGACTTCCCACTGTAAAGGATGCATGAGGCTTTTCTCTCAATTGCGTGTCAACAAGATTTTTTTCCGCTCTCATAATGTTGAGACAAGTCCTCGGGGAAAAGAATTGTACCAGCAATATCAAGGTATGCCGCTTCCCATAACAATTGTCGGCGATCAGGCGGTTTCCGGCCCGGATATCATCAAGATCAAACAGCTGCTGGAAGAGACGGGAAAAAAACAATAGACGGTCTTTGGGTTAACGGTCAAATTAATAAGGAAAACGTGATGAGCAACAAAAAGACTGGATTTACTCTAGTTGAGGTGATGATTGTTGTCGCGATTATCGCTCTTTTAGCCGTGATCGCGATCCCGAACCTTTACCGGGCTCGAATACAGGCCAATGCTTCGACGGCTCAGGCCCATTTGAAATCCATAGCGAATTCTCTAGAAAATTATGCGGCCGTTCACAGTGTTTATCCCGCCAACACATCCCAACTCTTGGGCGCCAGCCCTCCGTATCTGAGTATCGATTTCTTCTCTGGGGCTCACGCTGGATACTTATTTACGAGCGTCTTAGCAGATTATTCATACACGATTACCGCTTCTCCGGCTAATGTTTCTTCCGGGACCAGCACTTTTACGTTGACAACCGGCGGTATTATTTCCTCGCTATAAACAATTCTTAGAACCTCAATTCCAGAACGTTCCTTCTCGCGGGATCGTGGATTTTAAGAAAAGCATGATATAATGCGTGTGTTCATAAATTTCTATTATCCAATGAGATGGCGCATTTCTTATTTGTAAAACCGTGTTGGCCTTACCCTTACAGCAAGGGGGATCATACGTACCATCGTATATGGCCCCCGCTGTCTCTTATGAACTGCGCGGCGGTTTTGGAACAACACGGTCATGAAGCGCATATTTTGGATGCCCATGCTTTAAGGCTTAAACCTCAACAGCTTTTTTCCCGCCTGCAAGGATATGATAAAATTTTTATTACGTCCTCCTCGTTAGACCGCTGGCAATGCCCCCCTCTCGATATCACGCCTTTCCTGGACACTGTCCGGGCAGCGAAACAATTCACGGATGAGGTTTATGTTATGGGATATCACGGGACAGCGGACCCTGATAAAATCCTGAAACTCACCCAAGCCAAAGCTGTTTTAAGAGGTGAGCCAGAAGGGAGGATCCGGGCCCTGGGGGACGGGAAGCCCCGGCCTGATATCCCGGGATTGACATACTTTTCAAAAGATAAAATCATGTCGACGGCAGATGGCGGGCATTTAGACATGCGCTCCTTGCCCCTTCCGGCGTATCATCGCATTGAGCGGCGCCGGTATTCCTACGAAATTTTAGGGAATGATTTCGCCCTTTTTGAATTCAGCCGGGGATGCCCATACAACTGTAAATTTTGCAATAAAACCATGTATGGCCCCCGATTAAGGACGAAAAGCATTCAGCAGGCCACGCTTGAAATTCAAGCCGCGGTCGAACAGCATCATTACAGGACCGGGTATTTCTTTGACCTTGAATTTCTCGCCGATCGGGACCTGGCAGAGGGGGTTTGTGATTTTTTGATATCAAAACATTATCCGTTCCAATGGTGTTGCCAGACCCGGGCTGATTCCCTGGATGGAACTATTTTAAATAAAATGAAGCGCGCGGGATGCCGTTTGATCCATATGGGCATCGAAAGCGGCCAGCAGAAATACCTGGACCTTACCGATAAAAACTTGCGGCTGGAACAGGGCAGGGAAGCGGTCAGGATGTGCCGTTCAGCGGGTATTCAATCACTGATTTTTTTGCTTTTTGGCTTTTCCGGGGAAACGGCTCAAGACCGGGAATCGGCCCTGCGTTTTGCCAGAGAATGTGACCCGGATTATGTGTCCTTCCATAAGATTTTTCCGTACCGGGAAGGGACTTTTTATCTCGCGGATTTAGATAAAAACCGGGATATTGACAGGTTTATCCGCATGGCTATTTTGAGGTATTACCTGCGTCCGGGTCCCTTGCGACGCATGAACGGAGGGGCGCTCCTGCGCAGTTTGCGGCTCCTCCTGGGGCGGCTCAAGACATGATCCGGCCGCCTGCTTTGAAGCAACCTGACCGTATTAAACTTTTGGTCGCCATCATTGTTTTCTCCTGGATGACGTTCCTGATTTTTTTTCGCCTGGGCCATTACGCCTTATGGGATGACGAGGCCATCTGCGCCCTATTCGGCAAAACCCTTTTTAAAACCGGCGACACGTCCGCCCTTTTAGGTCAAAATATTATTGCGTTTAACGATGGACGGGAGCTTGATGACCTGCGCCAGCGGTATGTCCCGCCTTTACAATTTTACATCGTCGCCCCGTTTGCCGGACTCACCCATGATTCAGCCTTTGCGGTCCGTTTTCCATTTGCGCTTTGCGGGCTGGCCATTGTCGCGTTGATTCTCTATGGGCTTTGGGCCGCAAAAGCGTCTCTCAATACATGGCTGCTGGTATCGGCCGGATTTATGGGAAATGTTTCTTTTATCCTTTTCTCTCGTCAATGCCGGTATTACGCCCCCATGATGCTTTTCACGTTCCTTTTGGGGTATCTGTATCTGAACAAGGCAAAAGGCAGAAAAAAGATTGGAATCATGGCGGCTGTGGCCATCATGCTTTTGGCGTCCCATTATCTGGCTTATATCGCTGTTATCGTCTGCGGTATTGTTCATTATTTGATCTGGGGGAAGAAAGAGCGGCCTTTTTCAGGCCAGGAAAAAATTATTTTCGCGGTCACGCAATTGCTGGGGGGAGGAGGCATCCTGGCTATTTATAACCCTTTGGGAAAAAACGTCTGGGATTACTCGAGCCGATCATGGTTCACAGAAAGGCTTCTGCTTTTCTGGTGGAACCTGCGGGATTTAAACGCCTGTGAAATGGGCGCTGGCTTATTGATTGCCGTTGCGCCTTTGGTGTATTTCTTAAAAAAAGACCGCCGGCTCATTGAAGCTCCTCTTATGATTTTTACCTATATTCTGACGATCGCTATTTTTTCTCCCCAACCGGTTGAGCAAATGTCCGTGGCCTTTGTCCGGTATTTGTGCCCGCTGATTCCGTTATGCATTCTTACGGCCGTATTCGTCATACAGGCCATATCCGCTAAAATACCATGGCTGGCTTGTCCTCTGGCGTTGCTGTTTTTCATGACAAATATCATGCACGGGGGCCCCCTGTTTCAGTATCCCGACGGAACGTCTTTCTCGCAGGTGATCCGAAAAGCCCCGCGGCGTTCCACAATCCTGGAATTCTGGCGGGAATTGGCGGCGCGGCGGAAAGGACCTTACCGAATGGCGGCCGACTGGATCAACGCAAACGTTAGGGAAGGGGAAAGCATCCTGACTGTCCCCGGTTATACTGTTTACCCGTTGATTTTTCATGCGCCCCACGCGGTGTACGCCTGGCAACTTGCGGGCGATGAATCCGGCCGGCAATTTCAGAATCTGCCGGACATCCATTTCCGGAACCGGTGTTTGCCTGATTATATCGTCGCTTTCGGGCCATCGGTCATTGAGGTTGCTGGCCTGCTGGACGCCCCCAATGCCTGGGGCGTCCGTTACGATACTGTCGGGCACCTGGATGTTTACTGGTCGGACCTGATCCGTCCGGAACTCTTTTGGCACTCTTTTCTCCCGGTGCGGGATTATGACCCGGGAACAGAATCGGTTTTTATTTACAGGAAAAGATCCTCGGAGGAAGCGCCGGTTACCACGGACTATCCTGGAAACTAAAATAAAAAAATAATAGTTAATCAATGAATATAAGGTAAAATCTGGGATTGAGCTCTTTGAGACCCCTGTCATGGTCGAATAGGAAAATTTTGAATAAACGTCATGAAAGAACCCTTTTTTTCATTATCTGTCATCCTGCCTGTTTATAACGAGGGGGAGAATATCGCGGACACGGTTGCCGATACGGCCAAATTTCTAAGCGAGCAATCGTTCCTCAGCGCGTATGAAATGATTGTCGTCGATGATGGTAGCACAGATGCGAGCCGGACGATATTAAATTCCCTCGGTGATCAGGTTCGTCATTTAAAAGTGCTTCATCATCCCAGGAACCTTGGCTACGGAGCCGCGCTTGTGTCTGGGATTCAGCAGGCCATTTCGGAATGGGTCCTCCTCATGGATGCGGACGGACAATTTAAAGTTGACGCCTTGTTGCCCATGATCCCGTGTCTTGAGCATTATGACATTGTGGCAGGATTCCGTTTTAAAAGGACCGACTCCCTGTACAGGATTTTTTTGGGGCAATGCTACAGCCGTTTGGCGGCGCTGTTATTTAAGGTTAATTTGAAAGACATTAATTGCGGGTTTAAATTGTTCAGAAAAGATATAATAAATATAGACGCGATCAGCTCGCATGGGGGCGTTTTTTATACGGATTTTTTTATGAAGGCTATAAAACAGGGTTGCCGGGTCCAACAATTACCGGTCGAACATTTTCCAAGGGTGAGAGGGAAGCAAACCGGAGCGAGTTTAAAGGTTGTGTCGGCGGCCGTGATTGATGTCATCCGTTTGCTGTGGAGCGGGGAATAAATCTTGCGGGCCTTGCCTATACAAGTAACACTTACAGTGAAAATTTTTATTATTTTGCAGAAAACCCCGGAGAAACCATGACGGTTGGTCTCATGCGAAAATTAGATTTTTGGGTTGGAATCCCATCCTGTTTCTTCTTGTCTCTATTCTATTCCGCGAAAAAGTTTTTTTGTCCTCACCCGCCGCTTGAAAAGCCTATCAAGAAAGTGCTTTTTTTGGAATTATCAGAAATAGGAAGCACAATCTTGTCTTATCCCGCAATGCGAACGCTGAAAGAATTGTATCCCGACAGCGAGTTGTTTTTCTGGATATTTGCTGACAACCAGGACGCTGTTCATTTGTTAAATATAATCGACAGAGACAAGGTGTTGACTGTCCGAACAAATAACCTTTTGTGCTTTTGTAAAGATATTATCCAAAATCTTCAAAGGATCCGAGAAGAACGTATTGACGCTGTGATTGATATGGAGCTTTTTTCGAGGTTCAGCAGTATCTTGTCTTTCCTGTCCAGAGCCCGTTTTCGGGTTGGGTTCGGGACGTTTGCCCAAGAAGGACTTTACCGGGGGGCTTTGCGAACGCACGACGTCCCCTACAATCCTTATCAGCACATCTCCCGGAATTATTTGGCGTTGGTTTATGCGCTCAAATCCCCGCCAGGACAAATTCCGTGCGTCAAGGAATGCTGGAAAAATTCACCGGGGCTGTTAACTTTACCTGTGATTGAATCTTCTCAGGAGCGTAAAACCAGACTTTGGGATATGCTCCACCGTGAAAACCCGGAAATCGAACGTTGCCGGAAAAAGGTTGTCATTCATCCGGGAATACAGGACGCATTGCCTTTACGCCGGTGGCCCCTGGATAATTATCTTCAGTTGGTTGAAAAATTATCTTCTCTCCCGGATCTGATGATTATATATTCCGGGGTAGGAGGTTCCCCAAAAGAATCCGGGCTATACGACAGATTAAAGGGGCCGCGGACCATTAATTTGATCGGGAAGACGCATATCCCGGATTTGATCGATTTGTTTAATCTTTCGAATCTGTTGATAAGCCATGACGGAGGGATGATCCATATCGCCTCCTTGACCCGGATCCCCATCATTGGCATTTTTGGGCCGGAAACCCCTGATTTATACGGACCCCTTAAAAATAATAAAACCATTTTTTATGCATCGCTATCCTGCAGCCCGTGTTTAACAGCCTATAATCACCGCGTATCCCCCTGTAACGAAAATCGTTGCGTACAAGCTATTCCCGTTGACGATGTGTTGCAAAGTGCTATCCGTGTTTTAAACCAATAATTTTTTTAAAATCGTCTTGTATATTAAGGCGATCTCAAAATATACTTATATTATAAAAGAATTTCTATAATTTGTAGTAAATGAGGGATGCAGAAGAGAAGGCGAATCATTTCCAAAAAATCCTTTGATTTTTAGCTTTTTACATGCTTAAATGAAATTGACTTTAATTATGAATTCCTAGCGGTTAAACCTTCATGATCCCCGATAGTGTTATTTTTCTGCCTGCGCGGAGATCATGAAATGGAGGGTTTTAGGATGTCAAGCAAAAAACGTTTCTGGTGCGGTGGCGTTCTGGTTATCTTGCAGGTATTCATAATCTTCGGACTAACCCTCACCGGTCCCAAAACGCCGATAACACCTGTTAAGGAAGCTGACGCGCAATGTCTCACTTTTTGGTTAGCGACCGGGGATAATGCTGTCCCCGTATGTGCCGGAGGCTCTCTTTTGGGGTATGTCTATAGCGGTCGGGTCCCTGTGTACGGTGGAACAGCGGATCGATACATAGGATTATGCGCAAGGACTTTATAGTTCATACGCAAATGATTAAAGGAGGCTATTTGATGTTAAGGGAAAAACTTCTTTGGTGGGGGGGCGTCTTGGTTATCTTACAGTTGTTTTTAATTTTAGGTATGACCCTCACTGAAACAAAAACAGCAGTCATGCCTGTCAAGGAAGCGGACGCGCAATGTGTCAGATTCTGGCTTGATGCTGCCAATAACGCGGTTCCCGGATGCGCGGGAGGGGTCGTGGTCAGCTATGTTTATAGCGGCACGGTTCCTGTCTATGGCGGGTCAGCGAGCCGATATGTCGCATTGTGTTCGATTTAATGCGCGCTCATGGCCTGGCAATGAAACCACCCCTGGATTCTTTACCCTTTTTTGCCGCATAAGGCATGTCGAATTTATACAGATCTTCAAACATTTTCTCCCTTTTAAAAATTAACGGGTTCGACTCTCCGCTGAAAACCACTTTATTTAAGTTGACGCTCCTTTTATTCATCCTTATGGCCGCCGGGATTCTAAGATCACATCACCTCAACATCTACGACCTGACATTTGATGAACTTGGGACGGACATGTACAGTTTCCAATCTGTGAATAGCGTGTCGCGTTTATCCGGCCGCGCGCCTTTTGAGGTTATTCGCGAGCAAATGAAAAACGATCCTCATTCGCCGCTATATTATTTTACAATTTATTTTTTCAGCCAATTAGGCGGAGGTGACATGCCGCTCCGGCTTTTATCAGTTATTTTTAGCCTGGGGGCATGCCTACTTTTCTTCTTCTTCTCAACGTTGTTTCTTAGCTTTCGCGGAAGCGTGTTAGCTACCGGATTCCTGGCAATCCACCCACTGCACATCTGGTACGCCCAGGAAGCCAGGATGTATGCGTTCGTATGCTTTTTTGCCCTCTTAATGGCGGCGGCTTATATGTTAGCTTTACGCACAAATAAACTCCAGGCTTGGATATTATTCCTGATAACAGGAGTCCTGGCGCTTGTGGCCAGTTATTTTTCGGTCTTTTTATTAATAGGGACAGGGTTGATCTTATTGATCCCGGATAACCGCCGTTATTGGCGGAAATGGGCCTTTTCCGTGATAGGGATGTTGGCCGTCCTGCTGTTGATGAAGCCGATCTTTTTAAGTCAATTTAGTTTTGTGAAACACAGCTTCTGGATCCCGCAACCGTCCCTGACAACCTTGTTCCTCACCCAGATGATTTTTAACCAGGGGTTTTCCTCGACGTGCCCCCAGTATTTGATCGGCCTGGTCATATTTTCAAGCCTATTCGCCCTCGGGTTGTTGACCTTATTTTCTTCCGACCAGAAAAAAGCTTTTATCCTGGTCATATTCATCGCCGTTCCTTTTTTCCTGGCGTATTATATTTCAAAATATTATGTCCCGATTTATATCCATCGGCAATTGATGATTTTTTCCCCCTTTTATTATATCGGGATCGCGCAAGGATGCGACAAAATCCTGTCCCGCCGCTTCGGCGTCCTCATTGTTTTGACAGCCGCGACCTTGCTTTTGGGCAGCCTCCAGAATTATTATAACGGATACATGTTTTCCAATCCTTTCCGGGCGGATCTGTTGGGCGGAGTTTACCCTAAAAAACGCTATCTGCCGCTTTTTTCTTCTTTGAAACGTTCCTTCCGGGAAGAGGATTCGCTTATCGCCGGAGACCTTCAATCTTATATCTTATTAAGGGCGTATCTTGAAAAACAGGGGGGCCACGGGAGTTTGTCTCAGGATGAGTTATTTTTCGTATTCGCCCCGCAGTATGTTTTTCAGTACGACCAGCGCTATATGGGAATCGACACTTCAATAAAAGCGTTGCCTGTTCAGAAATTAAAAAATTTCTACGCATATCAGTTACTGGGGGACCGCAAGGTCATGATGCAACCGATCCAGTTGCATAACAATAACCTCAAACGTTTATGGGTCGTTACATCCAGCTGGGATATGGATCGGTCTTTGGGAATGGATGCGGAGGAGCTCCTAATTCAATTGAGGCAGATTTATAATCCACAGTTTTCCTCCTGTGAGGATGGGATTTGCGTAGACCTCTTTACCCCCTGAAGGCGTCTTTTTGTCTGGGCGATTCTCTTGACATTAAATATGATGAAAATTATAATGCGGAAGTGTATTATAATTTTTATATCAGTTTCCCCGTAGATTCCCGGCATAAAATATTTTATCAGTAATCTGCGGTAACCGAGGGCCATCATGAAATTAAAAAAATTTCGAATACGCCAGTACAAGTCCATTACCGACAGCGGATATTGTTCCCTTTCTTCTGATTTGACAATTTTGCTTGGGAAAAATGAGTCGGGCAAAACCGCCATCCTGGAAGCTTTGCGGGATTTTGACCGGCAGGTTCTGTCTATCCCAGGAGAGGCTTTCCCTGTCAACGGCAATGGTGATGAGCCGGGGATTGAAATGCTTTTTTCCGTGGATGATGATGATTTAAAAACGATCCGTGAAGCAACAGGCATAAAACTGGAGGAAAAAATTTCCGCTTATGTGCTCGAAAACGGCCTTCGGATAGGGAAGGACAGCCGGGGCGCGTATTATTTAAAAGATGAAACTTTAGTGCAACTTCTTGATGCCGTTAATCAGGGGCAGCGCTATTTTATCCGGAGAGAAGAGAAGAAACTGATAGAACTTTTAAAAGGATATACCCTCCCCGATTTAGACTTGGCGGCCCCTGTCGCCGTTATCCAGGACAGGGTTCAACAACTTTTTGTCACCATTAAATCCATGTTGCCGCTTCTGAAGGATGAAAATTTACAGCAGGCCGTTATTGAATCGTTGCGTTTTATTAAACAGGAATCAAAAAGCCTCCCGGAAAAAGAACCTTCCAGAGATGTGATGGCCGTCTTTTTGAATGCCGTTCTTGATCGGTTGCCCCATTTTATCTTTTTCAACGAATTTAACGGAGTGCTGCCTTTTGAAATTCCTCTCCATGAAATTAAATCCAACCAGGCCGTTATGGATTTTGCTAAGATCGCCGGACTCGATATTGACAAGGTTATCGCTACCGAAGACACGCAAAAAAGATTAAATATCTTGAATCGCCATTCAGCGTCCATTAGCGGGGATTTCCTCAATTACTGGGGCCAGAATAAAATGGAATTGATTATTTGGCCGGAAGGGGATAAGCTGCTTTTCGGAGTCAAGGAAGCCGATAAAACTGAAATTTTTAAGGTTCAGCAGCGCAGTAAAGGGTTCCAGTGGTTCCTCGCGTTTTACCTGCGTTTGAATAGCCAACGGGGAAGAAATAATGTCATCCTTATCGACGAGCCTGGAATGAACCTCCACGCTAAAGCCCAGCTTGAAATTATTAAAGTGTTGGAAAGCATGAGCACCCAGGATAATCAGGTTGTTTTCAGCACGCACTCCCCCTATTTGATTGACAGCCTCAGGCTCGACCGGCTTCGACTGGTCATTAAAGACGCTCAAAAAGGCAGCATTATTCAAAGCCTTCTTAATATGCACGCGGATAATGAAACCTTGATGCCTTTAATGTCGGTATTAAACATGAATTTGAGCCAAAATTTATCCGGTCTTGATGATGGGCGCAAAAACATTATCGTGGACGGCCTCGCGAATTACTATTTCCTGGAAGGGTTGCGGGCGTGCGTGAAAGATGTTTCTTGGGAGAACTATCATTTGATCCCATCCGCGGACCGCATGAATATCCGGCAGATGGCTTCTTACATGGTTGGATGCCGTGTCGCGTTTCAAGTCGTTTTAGAACATGATGTCGAAGGGCGAGAGCTCGCGGCGCTCCTTAAAGATTCTTTTGGGTTGGATGACACCCATATTATTTTTACAGGTCCGGGGTTAGGCGATCAATTTGAGGACCTGTTTTCCCGCGAAGATTTTTTTAAGTATTTTCTGGATGAGCCTTTTGAGAACGTGAGCCATGTCTCCAATTCCACCCTTCTTAAGAATAAAAACCGTGTCTGGCTTGCGAAACAGTTTTCAGAAAGAACCCGGGCTCAACACGATATCCTGACCTTATCCGACCAGACATATATGGCCTTTCAAAATTTCTCGAAAAGGCTGTGTGGGATTCAGGAAGACGCGCCTGCGGAGGGGATGAAAAGAAGATCATTGCTGTCTGAAATAAAACGATTCCCATTCTTTCCTTTTAACAGAAAGACGGCAGAAACAATCGAAAAAGTCAGGCAGTAATCATGCCGGCATCAGGAGAGCTGCGAACACAAAAACAACTCCCAGCCCTGTGTTTTATGTTGATGCAAAAACTAGACAATATAGACATTTTTAAACATATTTAGTTTGTAACAGGATAGGAATAGTCATAAATTGAAGGAATTTTCTAAAAATCCTCTATCATTATTTTGGTATAATTCTTGCTTTCTAAATTAAAAAAGGGAGGTCTATTATGAAAAAATTTATTTTTTGTATAATTTTATTAATTTTTGCTCAAGTTATGGTTGTTATGCCTGCCGACGCCAGTTCTATTTTTACTTTTGTGCCAAATCCTTCAAATTTTAATGATTTAGATCATTACTATTATCATTTGTGGGGCATTAATTGGAATATCCCTGCGAATGAACATATTACAGGGGCCAGCTTCTTTATTGATGACATCAACAACTGGACCACTGAAGCCAATGACCATCTTTTTATTGGCCTCCTGAATGAGGCTCCCTTAGGAGTTCATACTTATTATGATGGACAAGGAGTTGGTAACGCCGTTAAATTCTACGCAAACAACCACAATATTGATTACTGGCATTTAGACACCTACACCGATACTCAAGATAGTCCAGGCCCTTCAGAAGACTACCTCTACACATTCAATGATGCGGATTTGGCCGTATTAACCACTTTCCTAGCTAATGGGACTTTTGGGTTAGGCCTGGATGCCGACTGCCATTATTGGAACAAAGGCGCCTGGTTGAAAATTGAAACCTCTCCGACTGTGCCTGAACCTTCGACGCTGGCCTTGACATTCTTTAGCCTATTGTCCGGGTTCGGTGTCAGGAAAAGACAGCGCGGTTAATCCGGGTCGCAAAACCGTTTCAGGCCACTGTTTGCTCAAATATCTTTTCAGGTTCATCCCTTTATTTCTTATTGCAAATAAGGTATAATCGCCTATCTTTTAAATCCTTATAATACCCTTGCGTGAGTTTGTTGCTTTTGTTCTCCCGAGAGGGCGGCCCATTTCCAGAAATTTAACATCATGAATTTTATGGGACATTGAAAAGGAGGGCTTTTATGCCAGAAGAAAATAATCTCAAGAAGACTCTTCAATTAACATTTATTTTCTCCATCGCGTGTTCTGCCGGCGCGTTTTTGATCCAAAGCCGCGCCAACATATCCACAAACGCCTGCAGTTATCTTGATCCCATCACTATTGATATTGTGGCTATCCTATTTGGCTTATTTCTGCTCATAGAAGGATTACACGATGTTTTCCGACACCGGCTATGCCATATCCGCGAACAATGGACTAAAAGTTTCCGGATTGGGATCGGATGTAGCATCTTGATTATTCATATCATGCAGTTTTTCCATAAAAATTTATAATGTTTGGCCTTTGGAAACCTGCCCGAGCGGATACACGCGTCTAATTTGGACGGCAATGATATTTAACACGAATTTATCTGGTTATCTTATTTCTAAAGTCCCACTATATTTTTAGTAATTTCTTATTATAAATTTTGAAAAAATATTATAATAAATATATTTGTAGATCATCTGGTTCGAAATAATATCTATGGTAAAATTTCTTCCCGAAGGCGGTTTTTTTTAAACGGCATGAATTCTTTATCCGAGAAAATATTCCGCAAAGCTGAAATTCCTTTCCTCTGGTTTCATCTTTATACCGTAGTATATTACTCGTCCATCCTGGCTTTCTTAACCCATTTGATTTTTTTCTTTATATTTAGCTACATTCATGTTGAGTTCATGTCTTTTTTTAATCTTATCAGTTGTTCTGTTTTTATCCTGTGTTTTTTCTTGTGCCGTAAAGGACAGGTAAAATTCGCGTTGATTCTTTTTATGGCCGAAGTCATAACTCACGCTACCTTCAGCGTTATTTTTGCCGGTTGGGACAGCGGGTTTTACATTTATATTATTTGCATGGGCCCGTTATTGTTTTTTCACCCGACGCTCAATTCTCGCGCTCGCATTTGTCTGACCATGTTTTTGTGCGCCACGTATATTTTTCTTGATTTTATGGCGGCCGGCCAATATTTAATCCCGATTGCCCCGGAATTTCTTCAGAGAATTCGTTTCCTTAATTATATTATTTTTTTCGCTTTTCTGTCGTCCTATTCTTTTTATTACAGGATCGCGTCCCGCTACACTGAGAACCAAGTGGTTATTCAAAATATCAAACTTGAAGAGGCCCACAGACTTCTCAAAAAAGAAAGTGAAGAACGGGAATGCGCCTTGACAGCCCTGCAAAGAAGTGAAGAGATTTTCAGGACAATTGTCACGAATTCATTGCCGATTATATTTTGTATCGATAAAAACGGCATTTTTACGCTTGCTGAAGGGAAGTCTTTGGAAACGTTAGGACAATCTCCAGGAGGGCTCGTCGGTAAATCTATTCAAGAATTCTCAAAAAATTACCCTGATATTTTTAAAGGGATTCAGGTCGCTATTGAAGGGCGGGTTTTTACGGACACGGTCTGCCTGCAAGGTGCCAAAGAAGAAGTGTTCTTTGATGTCCTCTATTCTCCGTACCGTGATTCTAAGGGGCAAATTGTAGGAGCCATTGTTATAGCGAATGATATGACTGACCGCAGAAAAGCAGAACGTGAAAACAAAAAATTGGCCGAACAACTTCAAAGGTCCGAAAAAATGGAAGCTCTCGGCACGCTTGCGGGGGGAGTCGCGCATGATTTAAATAACATCCTGGCGGGCATTGTGGGGTATCCTGACTTGTTGCTCATGGAACTGGCAGAAGACAATCCCCTGCGTCAATCTATTGAGATCATTAAGGAATCCGGGCAAAAGGCGGCGGAGATTGTTCAAGATCTTTTAACTTTGGCCCGAAGAGGCGTTTCTAAACGAGAAGTTGTGAATTTAAATAATATTATCCGTGAATATTGGCGGAGCCCTGAATTCGGCCAACTTAAATCTTATCATCCGGATATTCAATTCACGCTCCAGATTGATGAAGAGCTTTTTAATATGCAGGGCTCACGGGTGCATATTTTCAAAACAATCATGAACTTGGTTTCGAATGCCGCTGAAGCTATCCCTAAAAAAGGACACATTTTAGTCATGACGGAAAATCGCCACGTCGACCGCTCGTTTAACAGTTACGAACGCATCCCCGAAGGGGATTATGTCAGCCTTTCGGTGGAGGATACCGGGGTCGGGGTTTCGATGGAAGACTATAAAAGGATTTTTGAGCCTTTTTACACCAAAAAAATGATGGGACGCAGCGGGACAGGGCTTGGGCTGGCTGTTGTCTGGGGCACGGTTAAAGACCATAACGGCTTTATTGATCTTGTAAGTAAGGAAGGGCAGGGGACAATTTTTACCATTTTCTTTCCAGTTTCTTATGAGTTTCAGATGCCGGAACATCAACCTTTTTCTTTGGATGATTATCGTGGGCAGGGTGAAACGGTCCTGGTCATTGATGATGTCCCGGAACAACGCAATGTCGCTTCTCAAATGTTGACGTTTTTGGGATATTCAGTCACGACTGTCGAAAGTGGAGAAGCCGCCGTTGAATATATGAGAAATAACTCAGTGGATATACTTTTATTGGATATGATCATGGCGCCGGGGATGGATGGCCTGGAATGTTATAAAAAAATTATTAAACAACATCCTCATCAAAAAGCGGTCGTTGCCAGCGGTTATTCGGAAACGCAGCGTGTCCGGGAATTACAGAATTTAGGGGCGGGCGCGTATCTTAAAAAACCTTATACTCTCGATAAGCTCGCGAGGATCATAAAGTCTGAACTTCAGAAAACGCCTGACTTGAATCTCTGAAACGTTTGACATCCACTACTTTAAAATTTTTTGTAAATGGGAAAAAATGTTTAAAATAAGATATTCTTTTAAATTATATGTTTTGACCTTCCTGACGATGCTTCTGCTGGCCGGAGGGAATGCCCAAGCTCAAGAGTCGGGGAACAAAACGTTTTGCGTTGTCTATATTACCGGGAACGGCTGCAGCAATTGCGCCATAACTGACCCGTCGCTTTTTACGGAAGCGACAGCTAACAATCCCGATTTGGTCATTCTAGAATACGAAATTTACAAGACCCAGCAGGAAAACACGGGGGTTAAAGATCAGTATTTTGAGAATTATATTCCAGGCCGACGCCCGGGCGTTCCTTTTTTGATCTGGGGGGAGAAACGGACAGCGATAGGACGGATTGAAGTGCTCAAGGCCGTAAACCAGATTATTAAAGGTCAAGGCGTCTCGCATTGCGCTCTGCCTGACGGTTCAAGCAAAGCATTTGAAGAATTGGATCTTAATCGGCTGCCAGGCCGGGTTAATATTTGGACGAAGAACCGACTTCTTATGCCGGAGAGCGCCCCGAACGGAGAAACTCGGGTTTTGCATCGGATTGTGATGGGGCCGGATATTTCCGAGTCTTTACAAGGCATGAAATTCAAAACGATCGATGCCGTGCCTTTTGAAATCTCTCAGGGCGAGATTGATTTTGAGCACGCCGTTAAGATCGGTGGTTGGGTTGTGCAATGGAACGGCGCGCCTTTATCTGCGCAGAGGAGCCGAGGGGAAGATATTTCCAGGATTCTTGCCGGGATTTTTGTCTTCTTGTTGTTCCTTGGGATTCTTTTCACCCTCTTTGAAATAACTCAAACTTCGACCGGGATAAAAGTGAGATTCCGTTTGGGGGTAAAAGTTAAAGATAGCGTTATGGTCATTGGCGCTGTCTTGGGCTTGATCTTGTTTTTTATCTTCGCAGGCAAAATACCCCCGGACTTAATTGAAAAAAGTGGCTACTCCATGCCTTTGCCGCTTTTTACCTTGTTCATTGGGTTAGTCGACGGATTTAACCCCTGTAACATGTTTGTCCTGACCTGTCTTTTGGGCTTATTGGTTTCAACCTCCAGCACCCGTCAAAGGCTTTATCTGGTGGGATTCTGCTTTGTGTTCGTGGTCTTCCTGTTTTACTTTTTGTTTATGGCGGCGTGGCTAAATGTTTTTAAATACATGGGATTTGTGACGCCGTTAAGGATGACCCTGGCGGTGATCGCTTTAATCGCCGGGACGATCAATTGTAAAGAGATTTTATTCTTTAAAAAAGGAGTCAGCCTCACGATACAAGAACAGCACAAGGGGCCCTTGTTTAAGAAAATGCGAGATTTGCGTTCACGTATTGAGAAGGGATCTTTGCTTGTCCTTTTGGGCTCGGCGATCAGCCTTGCGGTATTCTCTTCATTAATCGAATTGCTTTGTACGGCGGGGTTCCCTATTATTTATACCGGGATTTTGACAGGCAAAGGGCTTGAAAAAACTGCCCAGTATTATCTGTATTTAATTTATTACAATATCGTTTACGTCCTTCCTTTGGCGGTCATTGTCTTCGTGATTATTCACACCTTTAAAGCCACGCATGTTACCCAGCGGCAGGTGGAAATCATGAAATTCATCGGCGGGATCATCATGATCCTCTTGGGGCTAGCGCTTCTTCTCAATCCGATGTTGTTGGGCATAGCGATAAAATAACTCAAAGAGGCCCTGTTTTCAAAAAGATATCCTAAGCATGTTCAAGGCTTATATGCCCCCAAGTCCCGTCGTTTCGGAGAAAATGCTTATTTTCTCCGGGCTTCCCAGGTTCCTTCTTCAGCAAGGGTTTTTCCGACTTGAACTTTCCATTCTCCCAGAATAGTGTCCCCGGAAACTTTCCCTTCAATTTCTACGATTTCATTTTTATCAGCCACAACAGAATAGGCGAAAATTTCGTTATCATTAATATATCCCTTAAATTCTTCTTCCTGCTCCCGGATCGTGATCCGTTGCCCTTCCTGAAAAATAATAATTGTCCGTTCTTCTGCCAGGCCCTCTTTATTAAAAATCTTAAATGCCCAATTGCCATTAATGTCGGGGATGCTTGAACCATTAACGCCGCATTTCTTGAGAGTTTCGTCATTCTTTTCGGCAAGCCAACGCCCGGTATTCACGATTTTATCCCCTTTAAGATCTTTCCACGTTCCACTTAAAACTTTCCCTGACATGACGCCCTGAACTTCCGTGGAATCGCAGCCCTGGGTATTAGGGCAAGGAGCAACAAGGTGTAAATTATTCTTGTTGATCTGCCCTTCGTATATCCGCGTTCCCTCGGCTAAAGAAACCCGGTGCCCGGAGTCTTGCGTGATCGTAATCACAGCGCTTTTACCTACCGGTATGCCTCTTGAGTCATAGGATTTTAGAAGCCATTCTCCAGCAATGACCGGGGTGGTTTGACGTAAGCCGATTGTGTGTCCGATAAAAAAGAACAAGCAGCCAGAAAGGATCCCGATAACGCCATAGGTTAAAACAGATTTATTCTCAAAATATTTCTTAGCCATAGATATTAATCCTTTTATTATGTTTTTTCTGAATTTTCGGTTAATTTTGGGTTTATTATAACATGGAAAAACAATCAGCTAATCAAAATCATTTTTTATTTCCCTGTCAGCCTGAAAGCATAAGATAAAACCGTTGGGCAATCAAAAAATTTAAAAAAATACTCCTAATGATGTAGTATCATTAGGCTTAAAATACTTCCAAATTAGAACTATTTTCTTGACATTTCAGGCGATAACTTTAAGATAATACAGGCAGGCCCAACAGGTGTTCCCCCGTGTTGGGGCGATCAATAAATCAGTATAAAGCTTTTAAGCTTAGTTATATAATAATTAAGACATTATAAACTCTAGCTATAAATTAATTCTATGTTATATTAATCAAAATATCATTGATAGCTAAATGAAGCAGGGCCGAGTATGATCGAACATTCACGACCGACACTGGGGCAGGAGGAAAAAAAAGCCGTCCTGAAAACCCTAACTTCCAATTATATTGCGGAAGGACCGGAAGTTCATCGTTTTGAAGACGAGGTGGCGGCCTACATTGGTTCTTCAGGCGCGGTGGCGACTTCTACCGGAACCTTGGCCCTTCATTTAGCGCTTCTTGGCCTCGACATCAAACCCGGGGGTGAAATTATTATCCCAAGCTACACGTGCCGCTCTGTTTTGAACGCGATTCTATACTGCCGAGCCAAGCCGGTTTTGTGTGACGTAGATCCGGACACATACAATTTATCCGTCACCGATACCCAAAAGAAGATAAATGCCCGCACACAAGCCATCATTGTGCCTCATATGTTTGGGTATCCAGCCCCGGTTGAGCAATTTAAAAAATTGGGTGTTCCTATTATTGAAGATTGTGCGCATGCTTTGGGAACCGAATACCAGGGACGGAAGGCGGGGCACTGGGGAGACCTGGCCC
>JAKQKX010000073.1 GCA_029560465.1 Candidatus Omnitrophota bacterium | reverse complement strand
TCTTCAGCAGTAATTTCAAACTTTTTATCCGAGAGATAATAGTAATCATTGTCGCCGGTCATTTCGTCCAGCAGCTCATTGAACGAATCCAGCCGCTCCTGACCTCTCGTTTTCGTCTTTTTATCATCCTTCTTTTCATCATCAGCAGCGGCCTCCCTTATCATCAAGCCAGGGGTCACATCGGTTAACAGCGATACAATGCTGTCGATAATTTTCTCGGTTTTCTTCTTATTGTTGACTTCATAAACGTTATTGGTGAAATAATAGCCCCAGGTCGCGATACCCATAAGGAGGTAATTAAACGCGTAGAAGCTCAATCTCCAGGTAGCGACAAAGAGCAGGTACGGCATCAGCAGAAGGACCGTCTTGAAAACAACCGGGATTGAAATAATCGGAGTGGCGAGAACGGCCGACCACGGGAAGATTAAAACCCCGATAACTAGCACAACTTGTATGCCGTAGAAAAGCATCATTCCTATCTTATATCGACCAAACAATTTCTTCGTCTCCACCTTAATAGCGGCTTGTGTATCGCCGGACTTATGAAGCTCATCCACGCGCTTTGTCAAGGATTTCCGCCAAAGCTTAAGGACCGGGATACTAATAACGATAAGAAGAACTGCCACACCCAAGGCAAGGACAATATTCCACGGCATGGCAATAAAACTGGCCACACCGACGAAGTCGATATACGCGTAAGCATTGACCGCCAGGTAAGCGAACAAGCCGGTCACAA
Source organism: Candidatus Omnitrophota bacterium (assembly GCA_029560465.1). Lineage (GTDB taxonomy): Bacteria > Omnitrophota > Gorgyraeia > Zapsychrales > JANLHA01 > JAGOJP01. The sequence goes on along the minus strand of JAKQKX010000073.1, from coordinate 159,192 downwards.
CGCCGATCAGCGTGAAGTTATTCAAACGGCGGATCAGGTCCCGGGCCGTCATGTTGAACTTACCGCCCTTGGAGAATATCCTCTTTCTCCAGGTCTTATTGAAAAGGATTTTCACCAGCGGCATCACGTTCAATTGCCAGTAAGAAAGACGAGGTTTCACCACCGGCATCTTGATCTCTTCATCCACCACGTTAACAAAGGCTTTCATAACCGGGCCAAGCAACTTAACAGCCTCGTCAACTTGCGCCTTGCGGTCTTTGACGGAAACTTTGGCAGCAAATGTGTCGAGAATTCCCTCAAACTCAGCTCTCAGCTTGGCAACATGAGCTTTCAGTTCGTCTGAAAGCAACCACGGTTTTCCGGTTTCTTCCATGCTGGGATCTTTCAAGCCCAGAAGGTAGCGGAAAGCGTCGTTATAAAGTTCTTCATTAATAATCTGTTGGACATTTTGCTGTTTGCCCTGCGGGTCGCGGGTGGCTTCCAATTTCTGTTGGACTTCCTCATTCAGCAAGTTCTGGAACACATCCGTGAAGAAACGGATCTTCGGTAAAACCTCCCTTAATTTCTGTTCAGTTGCCGTTTTCTGCTCCTTATTATCCTTAACTTGTGCTATTTCGCTAAAAATCGGCTCAATATACTTGGCCCAGATGTACTCTTCCGCACGACCCTGGCCGACCAACCCGAGCATGGAGCGCATGACAATTACTTGCATAACGAAAAGTTTTTCAATAGAGATCAATTTGCTGGTAATCTGCCTATCCTGGTCCGGAGCTTTCCGCAAATCATCCCATGCGTAGGCGTACAATCCGGTTCCAAGATTCACGTCAAATGCATCTAAACTCAAGCCTTCGGGTAGGAGTCTGGCATTAAGCGTATTCTCTAAGAAAGTTTCTTTAATGGCTTCAATTTGGTCGGCAAAATTCTGCTCGAAACCAAATTTTTCAATAAGGTTTCCAACTTCCCTCCGGATATCTCGCTCAAACTGGCTCTGACCATTAGCATCTTTATCCGTGTCCCGCACTTTTTCGTAAAGTTTGCGCAGGATGATCTGGGCGGCGCGCTGGCGGCTAATCCGGCCTTCCATCCTCTCCACCATCGCCTTGATGGCGGTGTAGATATTCTCGGCCCCCGCCGGCCCCAGGTATTTGACCACCATCGCCGAAATACCCTTGTAGGCATCCGTCAGGTTCTTGCCGTCACCGTAAATCCTGCCCAACGCCTCCATAAACGCCTCTGTACTGCGGCGGGACGCCTGTTCCAAGGTCTCAATATCCTCACCGGTCAACGGCTTGTCAAATTCGCCCCTGTAATCCGAGTCATCTTTCTTGTAAACGTATTGGAAGTAGCTGGCGTTTCTCTTGGCCATCCAGAGACGGAGACCGGCGATCCGATTCTTGAACCAGTTGCCCGACTTCATGTGTTGATCCTGAACGCGGGCGCTGGTTTTCGCTCTCTGGCGGAAATCCTGATAACTGACATACAATCCGTTGTCTTTGCGCTCTCTCAAGATCACCTGGGCCTGGGCCAAGGTGAAGCCCATGCTCATGAGGTCATCCACGGTCGCGGCGTTCGCGTCGGTCTTGCCGCGGTTTCTAAGCTGGTAGAACAGGTTGCCGAACAGCGGGATCAGGAACGCGACCAGGAGAACAAGGGCGGCAAATCCGCCGATCAGGACACCCGTGCCCGGCAGAGCGACGTTCTTGAGGTAATCCCATTTGTTCCGGCCGTACTTGCTTTCATAGGTCCTGTCCACTGGCTTCCCGTTGACTATCATCTGGACATGTTTATTGTCCGCCGCGTTGCCGAAATCCAATTGAATAGCACCTGTGACACCCTCGGGCACGGCATTCTGGCCTTTGCCTTCAATCAGCTCAACCAGAGCTTCATATTCGTCTTTTCTCAAAGCGTTGATCAGTTGCCCGCCCATAGAATTGCCGAACAGGTCATCCAAGCTCAACTCGGTGAGATACGCCGTGTGGTGCTTCTGGAAGCGGTCAGACATGTACACCCGCTGGCCATTCTTAAAGAGGAGAACCGGGGTGTCATTGATATCCTTCTTCACTCGCTCACCCAAATCATCTGTGGCCAATTCCTCTCTAATCAAGTGGTAGAAATTCCCTTCCCCGTCCACATAAATCTTGTTGACCATCTTGCGGTAGCTGGACTCTTCGATAATACGCTCACCGGTCTCCGGATTTTCGCCGACGACCTTGAAAGCGTTCACGAACAGCGGATAGTTATCGAAGTAGTAAATCAAGATATTGACATCCCGGTACTGGCGCTCTTCCACGAAAACACCGGTCGCGAGGTTATAATCGATCTGAACATACCGCGTCTTTTCCATGCCTTCAAAATCAACCGTGTATTTCCCGATTGAATTAATGTCTTCGCCGTTCTTCGCCAAGATGGTGTACCGGGTCTCGCGCACTCGGCTGTCTCCGATAATCTTGGTGTTGATGACAATCTGGCCCGGAGCCAGGTCATAGGCGCTGCGGCTATCCCACCACTTGATGATGCTGACTTCCTGAGCCTGATGCGTCCTCGCCTGGGCGATGTCGCGGTTCAGCGGGTCGTTCGGGATGATATACCGGGTGGTCTTCATATTTTCGATAAGCCTATACTCAAACTCAACCTGGTTGTTGGATTTTACGACCCTTACCCGCATGAACGGCGTTTCCGTGATCGATTGGAGTTTCGTCCCCGCATAAATACCCAGCACTTCCATATTCTTAGACTGACCGTTCATGATCTTATGCGCTTCCACCCAATCCGACTCTCTCACTTCACTGACCAGGCCGTAGAAGCTGATCTTATAGCCATGGGTTGAAGAGGACGCTTTCCAAGCGGTGTTCAGGACGATCTCTTTCCCGGTTTCGCCCCTGATTTCCGCGAAGATGACTCTGGCCTGCGGGTCGCCCTTGATGCGGTAATCAACAGAGCTGAGCCCATACGGCCGGGTGACGACGGTTCGCTCAAATTCGAGTTTTCCTGCCTCGGTGCCAAGCTCCGTGCGGATACTTTCGATACCCGCACGCACCGCTTTTTCGATCTCCTCTATTCTCGTCGCGTCCAGCATAAGGTTCTTCTGACCCAGGATAGCGCTAAGGCGCGCATTAAATTCTGCGGCAGAAACATCCTCGTTCACCGCGGTCAAAATGCGGTTAACAACCACGTCATGCTTAAGGACCTTACCCTCCTTGTCTCTATAAATGAATTCCTGGTTCATGATCCGGTAAAGATTCATCTCTTCGTCAAAATTCCCGATATACGTCATGTGGTCGTACGGCGTGTTGATCACGTCCTTCAACCCGGAGAAGGACAACAGGTATCTTTTCAGGATGCCGACGCGGCGGCCGTCTTCGGTCATCTTATAAGCGTCCGGCAGGCGCTCGATCTTGGCGATCTCCGTGTTCTCGATGGCATCGATAATGAAGGCCCTCTCAAACGTATGCTCCGCGATGCTGCCGTAAATGTTCGAGCGGAAAGCGGCCTGGCCGATCAGGTATTTCATGACTTTCTTTGTCGTGTCGAGGTTAAATTCTTTCATCTTGTTGCGGAAATCCCTGGCAGGCTGGTCATTGCGTTTTTCCAGGTAAGCGATGACATCGTCAATGCTCAAGAAGGCGTCTTTATTAAATTTCTTAAGCATGTCTTCCTGGAAGTCCAGCTGATCGCGGGTGTAAGCCACAAGAGCGTCCACATCGGCGAAGTAATTGATCCGCAGCAACGCTTCCAGCTGACCGATATACCGCAGCTGTTCTTCGTTGATAAACCTGACGACTTCGGCCACGGTCTTCATCTCTGTGCCTTTGATCACCTTGATCAGATCCTGGTGCACCGGTCCTTTGGCTTCCAGATAGGCCAGGACCTGCCCCACGTTGCTCATCTTGGTCAAGGCGTCAACTAACTCTCTCTGCTGCTGGGCCCGGCCTCCCAACATGGCCATGGCTTCAGCGACCGTCTTAATCGTCCGCTCATATCCCTGTTCTTCAGCCACAACCAGCTTCCTGCCCAGCAACGCCTGCAGTTCAGCCGGCAGCACAATCGACTGGTCAGATCTCAAAACCGCGTATCCGACCACGTCGCCGCGGTTGGCATCCGTCAGTTTATCGCCGTTTCTCGTGAGCAGGTTGTAAGCCTCATCGTAATAGTAAATCACGCGGCTCGATTCTTCGGTATAACCCACAATGGCTTTACCGGCCACCGTCTTGCCGTTCGGCAGGGTCTTGGGCGACGGATGGAAATCAAGATTCTGGGAGCCGAGATAATCAACGCCGAATACTTTCTCATACTGATTGGACGGATAACTGCGGCGGATCTGGATATAAGATTCGACCTCGATCACTTCCCCTTCGTTTTCGATGGTCGTCCGGATCACTTTAGCCGTGCCGGTACCGCTGACATGACCGTCCTTGACCAGGACGGGGCTGCCGGTGGCAATCCGCCGGACGAGTTCGCCGCGGGCGTTGATTTCGAAGATCGCGCCGTCGGATGTTCTCACCGCTTCCGATTTCTCGATCGTGGCTCCCAGGTAATACGTGTATTCCACGCCGCCCTTGGCATCCAGCTTGAGTTCCTGGCTGATCAAGCGGCCGTTCAAAATTTCGCCTTCGGCCGCCCGCTCGTTCATCTCGCGTCTTTCCCGAATCAGGGCGGCGAAATCATCCTTGGATACGAAGTAAGCCGTGCCGTCCCTGCGGGCCACGACATAATTGTTCTCTCTGAGCCCGGCCATGTAAGCGACGCCGGCAACGTTGAATTCGATCCTCTCGACACCCTTGGCCGATTTCAGGGCAACTTCTTTCAACGGCAGGTAACCGTCGCGGGTAGAACGGGTATCCTGCGGCTCGTAAATGATAGCCTCGCCCTCATCATAGACGCGGTTGCCGTTGGCGTCATTGTAATACGCGTAAGCTCCGCTGCGGCCGTCGCGGACGTGGGACAAGGTCATCATGTAGCCCTTATATCCGGCCTTCCCGTAAAGCGCCCGGATATCCTCGGCCGTCACCGGCACGTAATCGAACAAGGTTCCTTTGACCGGGATACGGCCAAGGATCTTATGGCCGTTGATAATGAGTTTACCCTGTTTAAAGAGTTCTTCTTCCTTCACAAATTCTTTGCTCAACTCGATGGCCATGCGGCGGGTGAACTGGCCGTTGCGGCTCTCCGCCGGGCGGCCCATAAAGACATCTTCGTCTCTGGCGCCTTCCGGAGCGCGGCGGGAAAGGATCAACTTATCGCCTTCTCTCGGCAGCGACCACTCAATGCCATACTGTTCTTTCATCGCTTCGACCTGGGCCTTGGTCACGTAGAGCGTTCCGACGCTTTCGCCCATCGGCATGCCGAACTTGCTGTACGTGATCGCGTCAAAAGCTTCCTTGAACTGCAACCCGAGTTCGATGGTGCCGTTGATCGTCCGGTCGCCGACGCGTAACCCGACCACTTCCAATTTATAAACCTTTTCCCCGTTTTCATCGACCGTGTACGTCTGGACGCCCTTAATCGTGCCGTTGCTGATATCGTCATCCCCGAGCGCTTTCAGCATGTCTTCCGTCAACGGAACCACGCCATGACCTCTCTCCATGACATAACCGTATGATCTTAAATACGAGAGCAGCCTGGCCATCAAAGGCGTACTGGCCTCGACCATCAGCGGATAGGAGCTCACGAATTTGTTCTGGGCTTCTCCGCGCTGTTCTTCCGGCAGGGAGGCAACATAATTTCTTATGTCCGCCGGCAGGATCACCATAGCGTCGCCCGGGTTCTGTTCCGGATGTTTGGGATCATACGCGGACAGAGGAATCGGCGTGCCCTTATATTCGCCTTCGCGCATGATCACGTAATAGCCGGATCTCATCTTGTAAACACCCGCCCTGGCCAATTCGTCATCAGAGATATACTTTAACGGCCGGGCAAACGAGAAGAGGTCTTCCGTGATCATCTGCGGCAGCTTGTCTTTGATATGGAAAATTATACCGGCGGAATTCTCGCTGGTCCTCGCTTCATATTCGCGTTGCGCCGACAACGGCCCGTAGGTGATGATCCGTCCGTCCGGAGTGGCTCTCACACCTTCGCCGCCCATGGTGTAAAGTTTTTCGATCGCGTTAGCGTCGTATTCCTGAATACCGACCAGCGCTTCGTCGAACATCTGCTTGGCGACCAACGACTCGAACCGCGCCCTGACTTCTTCCGGCATATCCAGCTTCTCGAGGGCCTTCAGCACGACCTCTTTCTTGCCGCCGAGGCGATAAATCACTTTCTCAATGCTGCCGCTCACGTTCTCCCCGGCCACGCCAGCGGACGCCTTGACCCCGCCCGGCAGGTTGACGGATCCTCTGACCACCCCTTCCAGGTCGCCGCTGTACGGATTAACCTGCGCACCGCCGGACAAGCTCCATCTCTCGCCGGCGTAGATCACCTCACCGCCGTAAGTCTGCAGGTCTTTTTCCTGCTTCCAGAATCCGCTTAAGTTCCAGGTCCCTTTCTCATTCAATTTTGTCGTCACCCGGGCGCCCTGGCGGTCTGAGTTGATCGCCTTCTCCGCGTCCACGCTGATCCAGCCCAGCTTCACCCGGCTGCCAACCGTGGCGTAAGTTTCAGCCGTGTTGCCTAATAACCCGTCTCTTTCTTCTTCCCGGACCACCGAGAATTTCAAGGTGATGTTCTTGGTCGCGTCCAATTCGGCCGTGATCTTCTGGAAGTTATAAGAATCTGCGAAATCAATGTTGGTCAGGCCATAAGACTGGCCGGTCAGGACATCCGTGACGTTAAAGGACGTGCTTCCGTCAGACTGAACCATGCCAGCTTCAAGGATGATGCGCGTGTTTTCGATCGGCTCCACTTTCATCATCCCGTGCAGGCCGGTAACCTGGTCCTTGGTATCGGTGTTGACTTGATACATACCGGTGATACCCAGATAAAGCTTGCCGGTCTCCGGTTTATACCCGATCGAATCGATAATGAGCAACGTGTGCTCCACGTCGGTCTTTGTCTTGACCTCCCGGCTTTCCTGATCGTAGTACTGCTTGTCTTTGGCCAGTTCCGTAATGCCGAATTTGAGGCTGTTAATCAGGCGGGTCGAAGTTTCGGAAGACGTGTCGGCACTCAGGACCAGGTATCTCTGGCTAATGCCGTCGGCCTGGGCGTCAACGGCGCCGACATACAGGTCGCCCAACCCGAACATATTGGCAAACGCGAACTGCTGGGTGGAATTGAGCTCGCCGTCCTTGAACTTGAAGAACATTTGACCGAACTCGCCCATCGACTGGTTGTTCACCGACATCATCTCGAGGACCTGCACCTTGCCGTCTTTGCCAACCTGCGGGATATAGAGCGTCGTGCCGACCAAGGCCACCGGCGGCGCGCGGGCCAATCTGGAAAGCCGCTCTCTCATGGCCAGCTGGTTGTAGCTCTCCATATTGGCCCAGCCGGTCTGGCCTTGATTTTCACCCATAAGGCGGGTCGTTAACTGCGCCAACTGCTCTTTATAAAGATTATATTGTCTGGCCGACTCTTCCAGCTTGAGTTTGAATTCTTTTTCCGCCGCTTTTCTCGTTTCTATGGCCTTCTGGTAAGCGATCCGGGCGTCGATCTTCTGTTCCTGCAGGCTGGACAGCGAGCTCAAGCTGTTCTGGGCGATATTCCGGTTCGGGTTGCTGTCCGTCAGGCCGGACCGCTCAAAGATCGTGTTCGCGGCGTTGATCGCGGTGTTCAGCTCGAATTCGAGCATCTCTTTGTTGACTTCCGGATCCTTCCCTTTCAGCCAATCCGCGCCAAGGGCGAGGAGCTGCTGGGTATTATCCCTGAGATTGCGCTGAATGGTCAGCTCAACGCCTCTCGCTTCCAGTTTACGATTGATGACCTGCTCTTCCGATTCAGCCGGCACCTGATTGTTCCTGGCGGCGATCTGGTACGCCTCGTCTTTATTCAACTCCGGTATCGCATATTCACGAATGTATCTCACCCAGGACACCAGAATCTGCTTACGGGCCTCAATCAGCGGGATCACATTCTCTTTGACTTTACCGGCCCGGAGGACTTCATCCAGGTAAGCCATGCCCTGCCCAAGCTCCCAAAGCTGCTTCTGCAGGCCGTCTCTGGATTCGGCGATTGTGTAAACACCCTCCGGCTTGGGCCCGAGTTTGGCCGTATCCCATTCGAGCGGCACAAGCGGTAATCCGTCGAACTGGGCGGTCGCCGGGTTGTCGCCGGCATCGATCACGGTAATGCCTTCCGCCCGCTGCAGCATGGCAATATCCGAATTCAGCATCGTAATGCGTTCTCTTTCCAAGGCAATCTTTTTATTGATAATCTCATTCGGAGTCTCAAGGGCAACTCTCATGCCATGCTGCTCTAAGGCTCTATATACCTTTTCGTCATCCTTGACACGCTGTTCACGGTTCAATTCAAGGCTTAACCAGCGGTTCTGCTGAGCGATCATATCCTGCACGTACTGATACGCTTCGGCATTGCGCTGACCTTGCAGAAGCTTAAGTTGTCTTGCCCAGAATGTCAGCACATCGAGATTAAGTCGGTCAATGCGTCCGCGGGTATTGGCGTAACGGCGGTCTTCGACCAAGCCGTCATCCTGTCTGAAATATTTCTTGGACTTGGCAATTTCCTCCTGGCTCATCAAAAGATGCTGCCAGAGCTGTCTCATGAAGACATGGAAAATTTCCGTTTCCTTCGCGTCAAACGGAGCCGCGAGGTCCAGGTCAGACGCCTCATCCATGCCTATCACCAGAGACGTGATTTTGCCGTCCGCGTTAATATAGCCTTTGGCGAGCAAGTGCGCCCAGAGGGCAGCGACCTGGTCGGCTCCAACCACGGACACGAAATCGTTTTGGGTCACTTTCCCGTGATTATCGCGCATGCGTTCAAGGACCGCGATGTTGCCTTCGGCTGTCTGAATCTCTGCCTGGGCTAAAACGATCTTCTGGGCAATGGACTCATTTTCGGTTGAAACATTATCGTCAACCGCCCTCTTATCAAGCCGGTACAGTTCGACCAGAGAAACACGCTCGCGGCCTTCGCCGGTCTTCAGGCTGTTTAAGAGGGCAATCGCGCTTTCAATCTCGGCAATCTTCTTTATGAGATAATCAAGATCGTCTCCGCTGGCTAACGGGATCGTGCCTTGATAGCGGGAACGGATCGCGTCCAGAATCGCCTGTTTCACGTCAGGGCTCTTCTGCAACTCTTTAAGGAAATCATCCAGGTTATCATATCCGCGGGCCTGCGCCACTTCGTAAAGGACTTTATAGACCAGCTTCTTCGCTTCCGTCTTCGCGGCCACTTCCGGCAGAGATCTCATCATGCTGTTCACCGCGGCGATCTCTTCGCTCTGGCCGGCCATCTCCATGGCCTCTTTCTTCTTCGCCTCGTCCGTCTGCTGGGACTGCAGGGTCTTCTTGGACGATTCGATCTCGGTCATCAACGTCTGCAGGACCGTTTGCAGGCCCTGCAGCTTGCTGATCTGTTCGGTCAGCTGGGCATCTTCTCCCAAACCGATTTCCGCGAGGAACTCTCCAAATTCTTTCAGGTCAACAGGGCCGGTGGGCATTCTGAGATCATTGCTGCCTTCTTTCTCTATCGGCCGCTCTTCATACTTCATGGTCGGCGGCAGGAGCCCGGAGTCTTCGGTAATCACATACGGCTTCCCGGTCACCAGGCCTTCCACCACGGCAAAGGCATTCTGTGCGTGCAGGGCCTGGGTCGGGGACTTCAGCGTGGCTCTGAATTCCATAATGCCGACCTGGCCCTCTTCCATATTGATCCCCGGCCCTTTGATCACCACCACCGGAGACGGCTCGCCTATTTTCTTAACAATCGAAGTCGCGTCCAGGACAATCCGCTGGCCATTCGGAGCGGTATAAACCATGCGGCGGGCGATCTCGTCTCCGTCTTGCAGCGTCTTGACCGTGTATTCCTTGGTCTGTTCTTCGGTCAGGTACAATGTCGCGTCCGGAAGAACCACGCGGGCCACCGGCAGGTCTTTCGGATGATAAATATCCGGTTTCTCAATCATCACGCCGACCATGCCGTCTCTCATAATAACTTTCATGCCTCTCGGCAGAATAATGCCGCGACGCTCTTTAACTTCGTCATTGACATCCATAAAGACCTTGATTTCTTCCGTCAGAGGCTGCAGGGCGCTGAGCCGGTTCTGATACGCGCCCACGTTCTTCACCTGTTCCGTGGTCTGCAGGCGGTATTGTGTGGCGCCATTCGCTTCGACCTTGCCAAAGAACAGGATATCCGCCACCTGGCCCTCCTCCTGCGTATTGAAGAACCAGTAATTCAGGACAGACGCGTACCGGGTGGGGATGACCAACGGATAAATCGGCAGATAATTGGCGTCACCGGAGTTCACGGTTCCTTTCCCGCTCTGTTCTCGATAATATCCAAGCAGTTGGCTGGTGTTATAACTGGCCTTCGTGTCACCCGTTTCGCCAAAATAGAGGTTCATGCCTTGGCGGTATGTGGTCGGCATCTTTTCCACGAACAAGCCCGGCATAATATTGTAGAACCGTTCCGGCATAATCGCGCCGGTCACCGGGTTGCGCTGATACGCGTAGATCTTGTTGCCCTGGGCATCCACGCCTGCAGCAAGCTCCGGAAGCTGTTTAAAGGTCTCCAGGGTCTTCAGCGCCGGGATCACATAAGCCTGGCCAGGCTCCATCCAGAGGCCTTTGTTCGCCGGGATCGTGTCAAAGAACTTCTTGGTCAGGAACACGCGGACCTCTTCCCCTGTTTCGGAGTGGACCGTGACGCGCGTCGGGAACCGGCGGGCCTTGAAGAACTGCTGAATTCTGTCTTCCTCTTTCTCCGCCTGCAAATCAATGCGGACCGCGTACACAAATTCGTCCGCCGGATGGCCGCTGGCGTCCATCTCGCCCGGCATACCGCGCATAACCGCGTAAATATACCGGTTCGGATCCGGATTCTTCGTCGCCTGCATCATGAATTCTTTTTCAACGGTCCCGAATTTATAAACGGCGTCAAATTGCGGTTTCTGCCAGAAATACGTGTGGCCCTTGTCGTCCTTGAACAGGGCGCCCAAAAGCGGGATATTCGACGCCAGCGCGCTGGCTTTCGTGGTGACATCCGTGATCATTTTGGCCGGGCCGAATGTGAGCAGGCTGAAATCATCCTCTCCGGAAGCCGGGTAGTACGGCGTAAAGCCAATCAGCGGATTGAAGCCTTTCGCCTCGTACGTGCCGCCGACTTCCGGATATCCGGCACTCTTCAGGCGGATATCGTTATAAATGTTGAACCCGGTGTCAACGAGGAAGATGCTGCCCAGGACAAGCGGCGCCCCAGAAGCGGTAACCAGCTGCTTGGCCGACAACAGCTGCGTGAGCATGCTCATATAATACCCGACCTTGGAATCGCCCACCGCCAGGTAAACATAGACATTGCCGACTTTAATCGGAATCAAGGCGTTGGCCGGAGCGGTCGGATAGCCGATACCGATCGAAATCGTCTTGCCGGCTTGTTCCGCGGTCAGGCTGGTCAGGAATTTCTCCATTTCCTCGATTGTCATGTCCGGCTGGACAGACGCGACCTGAGCGGACGCGTCCACAACACCGAAGGCCGCATCCTTGCCGTTAAAAGTCAGGGCTTTCTGACCGTTGTCGTATTCTGTGTTATCCTGCTGCATCTGGGTCTTCAAATTATCCGTGTACTCTTGCATCTCTCCCAATGCGCTTTCATCCCGGGCGACTCTTTCCTGCAGCGTTAAGCTCTGCGGATTGACGTTGAAATCTTCGGCCACGGCCGTGAGCACGTTGAGCTTGAACGTATTCAGCGGCGTATTGTTAACCTCGCCGCTTACTTTCGGGGTTCTTATATTCGTTGTTTCTCCGCCGATGCTCAATTTGACCAAAATCTGCGAAGAGTTCGGGCCTCTCACGCCGGCCAAGCCGAGCATGTCGCTTTCTTTGATCTGCTGGCCTTTCGTCAACTGCACCGTGTTGCTCAAGTGGCTCAAGGTCAGTTCAAACCGGACATCTTCGCCGGCATCGTTCTGGGTTGTGCCGGCGATAACCACATATCTTTCTTTTCCGGAAACGCCGACACCAAAATCCACGACCTCCCCGGACACCGGAGCAAACACACCGCGATAGCGGGCCGGGATCTCGAAGATAAGTCCGCCGTCAGACGCCTCTCTGACAACTCCGGTGGAGAGGGTATGATCCGTTTTATTCCAGACATTATCGATATATTTCGTGATCAAATATCTCATTCTGGCTTCACCGGTTCTCTCATCAATATCCGGTTCGCCGTACGTGTAAGAAGCAACAGCCGGCGGAAGGACCCAGCTCATCTGATCCAGATTCACCCCGGCCAAAGTGCCGAAGTTTTCGAACAGGCGGTCAAAGACACGCGCCTTGAAGTTGTCTTCTGCCACGACTTCGTTCTTCGGTATGCCGACAATCAACTCATTTTCTTCCAGCTTCAAGCCGTCTTCTCGGTACGGTTTGGCCTTTGTATCGCCGAGTTCAAGCTTCATAAGCTGTCCGTCCACATAACCAACAATGTACGGTTTGCTGATATACGGCAGCTGTCTGAATTCTCTGACGCGATAAACGGTTTTGCCCTGGCCCTGGAGTTTAGCGATCAGCTTGTCTTCCTTGATCTTCATGTCAACCGCGGATTCTTCGGTTTCTTCCGGATGCAACGTTATCAAATGGGCCGTCTCCTGCATGCGTTCCAGAATTCTCTCCCCTTCCGGAGCGATATACTGAGGATCTGAATAAACCGGCAATTCAGCGCCGTACCTCGCCAGGATATTTTTGACATATCCCTTGGTTTCCGTGATGTTCGGAACACGGTTCAGTTTCGCAACCCGGCCAGGGCCAGCGTTGTAAGCCGCCAAGGCCAAGTCCATGGAACCGAATTTGCCGAGCTGTTGGGACAGGTAGGCAATACCGGCGGCAACGTTCTTGTAATGATCATAAATATCTGTGTCTCCCCACTTCACATGTAAGATATTGTTTTGAATTCCAGTCCAAGTTGGAGTTTTTGCCGTGTTCATAATCTGCATCAACCCTTTAGCCTTGGCGGAACTGATCGCTTTAGGATTAAATCTGCTTTCCTGGTAAATCTGGGCCCTGAGGAAGACCGCGAAATCAATCACATCATTGAAGGTTCTATGCAGGTTCTCAGAAATACTTGCGTCGGCATTGCTGAAAGCGCCTGTTCCGGCCCAAGCATCATTAATAGCGCGGACGATATCATCGGCGACAACCGGATAATCGCTGAAGACCGCCTCGACGCTGTTATAACCATCTCTATTAAATGGTACCGGCAATCTGGTCGGCCCGGACTGATTCTCTTTCTTTTCCTCGGTGGTTTCTGTCTTCGCGCCTTCCGTTGTTTCATCGGTCGTCTGTTCTGCCGTTTCACTGCCCTCTTTCTTTTCTTCCGGTTTGGTCTCTTCCACAGTCTCGGCTGGAATTAACTGAGCAAAAATTTCGTCAGCGCTGATACTGACGCCGAATTTCTCCTGCAGCATTTCCACATAAGCGAATGTATTGGCGATCTCTTCTGTGGTCATTCCGCGCTCGCGTGCCCGGTCAAGAGCCGCAATGCCTGTCTTTCCTAACGCGCTAACCTTGGCGGATACATACTGATGCATTTGCAGGCTATCTTTTCCTCCGATGGTTTCATAAATAAACTGCTGAATGTTGATATCACCGATTTGCTGCGGAATTAAATATTGTCCTAAGGAAATGGCCCCGTTATGGCCTTCCAGCCCTTCAGCGGCAGCCTTAATATATTTTCCACCAATATTCTCAAACGGAGACTTATCGGCACCGATAACATTTCCAATATCAATCACAAATCCGATTTCCATAGAAATCAGCCACATATGGAAGACGCCGCTATAAAATTCTTTCCCTAACTCAGAGGCTATCTGATAGTAAACATTCTCGGATTCTAAGGCACCTCTCTTACGGGCGATAACAGAATGCAAGGTTACTAAACCGTAAACCGGAGCGATTGCCAACATTGCCAGGGCAACCAAATCAAGGAGTACATAATATCTAAGCTGACTTATAATGCGTTTCACGAAGAAGACCTTCTTCACCGGGCCACCCACCTGTTCTTCGAGCAATCGTACCATGGCGGGCCTGCCAGCCGTGTTTATGAGCCCTCTGGCAAGCAATGCCCGAATACCAGGGTTATTTCGTGCATCCGCTTTATATAAGTTTCTCGCGTTATTTCCGGCCTTATTATCAACCGCAAAATGTTTGGCAATAATATGGGCCTGCAATCTATTTCTTAAATTCCCTATCTTCTTGAAACTTAAGAAGATAGTCATAGTCGCTAACCTGACTAAGGAAGCCAGCGTCAGTTCGAGATGAACCTTGGCCAGTAATGTTCCAATGAATTCGCCCAAAAGCGGTTTTGCGGCGCCGACGCCCATCAAGCCAACAATCGGGCCGGCAACCCAGCTACCAACCACCGCCAAGGTAGCTCTGTTGAACATAAATTCAATAATACCAGTCATAACCGGAGCAATCGTTGTCAAAGAGGTCACGAAATCCTTCATAAAGTAGACGATCTTCTCGAATCCTCTGGCCTTGGCTAATTCTTCCTGATAAAGATCTATTTCGTCCGTAATCGTCTTGGAATGATTAGTAACGCCCAGATATTCATCTTCCACAAATTCAATAAATTTAATGTTTTTCCAAATAGAGCCGAAGAAGAAACTCCAGAGGACCGAAATCAGATACGGGGCAACAAAACCAAACGCCAAACCGACGCCCATAGCAAGGAGGATCGGCGGGAAGACCAACCCAGAGCCCAGAATCGCATATATTGCCCCGGCTACAGCCCCGCCTGCGGTCAAAAGCCCGACTTTCTTCATATTCTGACGAATATATTGCGGATAGTTAAAGAGACCCAAATGTTTCGGCTGATAAAGGGCGCCCACAATCCCGGATTCTTTTGCATCGTCCTTGCCCTGGATAACCTTGTTATAAGCGGCTTTCAACCCGAGTCTTTCATGTCTCTTTAAAAGAAGCAGTTTTAATACTCCAGAAGAGAATCTAGCACTCTTGCCTTGTTGTAATCGGTAAATATCCTGAACAAGATAGGCAACACCGGCCAAGAGCAATACAACCGGCAAGATATACGGAGCAATCCCGCTTAAATACGTAAGAATGCTGGTGAAATTGGTGATAAAGAAAGCTGGGGCAGAAGTACTGGTTGCGATAGAAACAAAGTGATGTAACCCTAAGTAAGCAACACCCAGGCTGAATGGAATGCGTCGACCCTTCCAGACCAAGCCGAACACCTTTCGTATGCCGTCCGCCACCGGGCTGGAGACAGTAGCCTCAGAGGCTACCGTCTTTTCAATTCCAGTTTCAGTTAACGTGGCTCTCCGAGCTTGTTCGGTAGACAGGGACTGTTCTGTTCTGGATTGCACTGGAGAGGATGTCGCGAACGTGATTGTATTCGGCTGTACTGGTGAGCTCAACCCAAGTTGATTTAAGACCGTTTCTGCGGTAAATGCGGCCTTTGTGGTTGAAGATAAGGTAAAGGTGTGTTCTGCCGTTCTTTTCTCTTGCTGTTCCGAAGATGCAGTCGCAACGCTGAATTTCAACGAGGTGTTTGAATTCAATGTCAGGTAATTGGTTGATTTGAGTGTTGATAAGTACCATTTTGAACCTCCTGTGGTTAATTGAGTTCGTGTAGATTCTGATCTATCAAACGAAGAACCCTGGCCGGTAATTTCTGCACTCTTGGCAGCCATACCAGACAGGGTTCTTTGTGTATTAGAAATAGTAGTAGAGGCAACAGAAGTTAATCCTGCCGCTCTCGGAGAGATGACATATTTAGCCTTGTTTAAGGCAAGAGCTGTCCTTATGAAGACATATGTCTCAAATATGTCTTTAGAGACAACACGAATGGCTTTGGCGAGATTTACTCGCTTAAAGTTTTGAATGAAGAGGCTAATGCTCTTAGAGAATGAAACCGGAACAACAAAGTATACAGGCGTGCTAATCGGAGTTTCCGTAGCAGCCAATGGTTTCTCAGCACTCAAAGAACCTTCTCGAGCCATCCAACGAGACCCAAGAACAGTTCTAAAGGTGCTTCTATCGTCTGTAACAGTTACCGCATTCTCATCCGCATCTCTGTCTGTTCTAACAGCATTGCTCTTAGCGGCCGTATTTACCGACACACCAAGATCTTTAGTATAAACTAATCCAGAACCGCTTATGGCCGTTCTCACATCCACAACTTCGGCACCAAGCAATTCCTTCACATAATCATACTGTATACGAACAGAGCCTTTGTCAGACTTCGCACTACTGCCAACCTGAGCGACATTCTGATCAAGCTTCTCTACTAAGGCATTATTCTCGGCGGCTTCTGCTGTTTTACCAGCAGTCAACACACCAAGAACCTTACTCAACAAGCTTTCAGAACCACTAATCACTTCGATCGCTTTCGCAATCCAAGCTCTCAGCAATTCATTAACGCTGCTAAGCACAACCTCAGCAGATACATTGAACGCATCTTCAGCAGGTATTACCTGATCAATTTCTTGACCAAGCCTCACACCAAAGGCAGCATTCTTAGCACCTTCGACCTTTTCAGGCTGTATACTAAGAACCGGACTGGATATAGCTTCAACCGGCATCAGAACACCTTCAGTTCCTTCAGCCAGGACACCTTCTCCAGCCAACACACCTTCAGTTAATACTGCTTCAGCAACAATGGCCTGAACGTTACTTCGATCAAGCTTTTGCGTAAAGGCTTTATCCTTGGAAGTACTTACCCTTATAGAGGCAGACACTCCAAGAACTCTACTATACAGATCCACAGAACCGCTTAACGCCTCAACCTCATGTAACTGCTTCAGCGCAACTAACGATATGGCAGCCTTACCAGCAATACCCTTTATAGCACCTACATACGCAACCTTAGATGTAGCAGTCAGATTATTCACATAACCTAACACAAAGGTCACATTCTTAGAACTCAGATCATCACTGACCAAAGCGCCAAGAATCGAAGTTGATGCCAATGTGCTTAATCCATACCCATTACTGAGCACAGAAGCTACACATCCATCAAACCGCAAACCTTTGATATAGCTTACATCAACAGCTACATATCCTTGACCAATCTCTTGATCAAGCGCACCAAAGGACTCTTTCTCAGAGACATCAGCAACACTTACAGCCGAACCCCTGAGAGCATTGTTGGACAGAACACCAGAATCGCTTGTTACGTCAGCCACACTACCAGCATTGGCACTAAGCAATACCGCTAATCTGTCAGCACTACCTTTAACAGAACGAGATACAACTGTTTCAACACCAGCAATGGAATCAATACGACTATACAGATAGTCATATCCATTACTGATTACACTGGACACACCAAACACATCATTTGAATGTGTACCAGACCTATCACCAGCCATGCTACCAGATTCGCTTCCAAGCGCAGATGCATGCACACCTTCACTTGTAGTCGTATCCTCGACAACGCCAATGATAAGTACAGAGCGATTAGTCCATTTGCTGTCGTACGTTCTAAGAATCGTTACAACACGGTTCGCATACTGCTTCAGCCACTCACCAACTTTCGTCAGCGTAGACTTGGCAGCCACGAATATTCCTTCAGCCACCTTGACGATAGAACCCTCAAGGCTATAGCTGGCTGCAGGCACAGCTTCCGGTAATGTACCCTCTCTAGACCCGTTACCAGACCCAGATCTAGCAATTCTCTGTAACCATCCAGTCAAAACAGCCTTAATTGCCTTGGCAAAACCTCCGAAGAGGCCAAACCAATTGATGGCAGCTAAGCCATTAATACCAGACGTTCTCAAAGAACCGGCTTTGGCGTATGCACCTTCTACACCTATCGCGCTAACGCCTTCGCGATCGGCGCTCACCCATCGAGTCTCTAACTCATCCTCGGCTTCTGTCTTCGCCGAGAGAACCGTACTGCTAGTTACAATATTGACGATTTCTTTGCCACCACCAACCGTATTATCGTCACTACGGCTGACGTTTCTCACCCAACCAGTTTTTAACTCTGATGTGACCGCTTTCGATGCAGCGATGGTCACACGAGCCGATTCAACGATTGCGCTGCTTACACCGTTCGCGTTATCGTTACCGCGATTGGCGTTTCTCACCCAATTAGTTTTTAACTCTTCATTACCTGCTATCGTTTCAGCCGTACGCACACCAACCGTTACAACCATTACAACACGTTCAAGTCTTGTCCTCTCTTCGGATTTTCCTGCCTGGAGACTTGAGGAAGTCTCGGCAGCGCCCCACGGCGTAGGACTAGAACCAGAACTTCTAAAATTCTTTTTAGATTCTTTGTCAGTACTTAAATCTACATGCTGTCGCTTCGCTTCGGGTTTAACAACCGGAGCGCTGGCAACAGCTCCCTTATTCGCTGCCATATCCCTGACATACGCAATAACTAAAGCAGTCTTGGCTTTCGTAGAGCCACTCACAGGCCCTGTTGATCCGCCTCCAGGCACAGGCTCTTCCTCAACAGGAACTGAGGAACTAAATGGCATACTCGTAACAGGAATGCCCTTTGTTCCGGTTTCTTTACGTCCTTCTATCGGATTCTTTTGGTTAGACGGCAAGGTCGTCGCCTTACCCAGAGTAAATGCGGCAATAGGCAATACAGGCACAAATATCGGTGAAGACGGGGCTGTTTGTGCTGGTAATTGAGGTACCAATGTTTCCGGACTAACAATCGGCGGCGCTAACGGAGGCGCTGTTGCAAGCGTCGGAGCTGCTTCTTGATCCTCTTTCTTAACCGTTGTTTCAGCAATCGTTACATCGGCTTTCATTTCCTCCGGAGGAGCCCTCGAAGCTTCCTTCAATACAGTCACGTCAGACTTAAGAACGCCTGTTTCTGTCGACACCGTTCCTTCTTCTATATATTGTGGTGATGTCAACACCCCTTCACCCTGCATGGCCTCCTGGTCGACTTTAGCCAGGTGAACACTCTCTTCTTTTTCATCCGCTTTGATTTCTCCGCCGAAAAGCATCTTCAAGGCGTCTTTTAATTGATCCCACAGGCTTTCAGCTCCGTCTTTCCCAACCAAAGCGGCAAGATCTTCTTTAGTTTTGAGCTTTGATAACTGTTGTAAGGCTTTTTCAGTTAACGGATAGCCTTCGGGGCTAATGACTCGCTGCCCTTCCTGAGCCGCCCTTGCCAAAATAGTGTTCATTTCCCTAGATAAGTCCGCTCTATCCTGCCGAGAATTCATGGTCTGCGTCATGGCGGTTCTTAAAATATCATACGCTGCACGATTATTAAGAGACAAACTACTTATCGTGGCTATATTCGGCATTTGTTTTGCCAACATAGGAACTTCCGTGATCTTCGCGGGAGCCGCCTGCTTCAGAGAAGAGGACACTCGGGCTACCTCAACATACTTTACGCTGTCTTTTCGAACACCGCCAGCCCTAGCATCTTCCGGCAACACCATCGGATTGGTTAACGCCACCATAATCGGCGATGACGAATCTTTAGCCTCTTCAAACTGTCCTTCCTGGACAGCCGCGTCAGCCGGATTCATAATAACCATAGCCGACATCATTAACAACCCGCCAGACTGGCGTTCTTTCATCCGGTCTTTTCTCGTCGCCTGAGCATCTACCCATGTTCGTTCCGTAGCAGTCGACGGCAAATTACGTACTGGTGAAGCTGCCGGTCGAATTTCAACCGCAGTCGGTTTTGAAAGCTGTTTTTGAGCCGAAGCGATTTTAGTCTTTTCTGACAAAGGTTGCTCGGCAGAAGGACGAACAATACGAATATTCTTTTTCTTAAACTCATCAAAAGTAAACGATTGGACATCCCCATTCTTCATCTCTACGCTGGCCAACCGGACTTCTTGACCGCTGAACGGATTCTTGAACTGAACGTTAGAAACGATTCTTCCAACCTCATTTGTTTCTATATCCAGCATCTCAACCGTACTGCCCACCTTTGATAATTGCCCATTAAGCTCTTCATCGCTAATCGGGATACTGGCTAAAGCCAATTTCTCAATCTGTGCTGTTTCTACTGTTTCTGTCGTACTTGCCTGAACCGGAACAGCCTGAGACAACAGGCCGATCGGAGGCATAATTGAAGTATCTGTGCCCGGCAACAACGGCAGTGTGGTCACAGGAGCTGAACTCGGAACTGCTTCGAACACCTTCGGTTCGGCCAACTGTTCCTTACGTGTCGTGATGCCGCGATCAATAGCAATATCAAACTGATATTGCTCAATATCAGACTTCTTGGTAGAAGCCACAATAATTTGCTCCCCGGTTAATGTGGTATAAAGGATCGGAATATCTTTCAACGCGATTTGATCCTGCCCACCAGATCTCGAATCTCTGGTTAAAATCTGACCGACTTTGTTCGTCACAGCCACAACAAAAACACCGAACGCATCTTTGACCTCAAGCTCTTTCGCCTGAGATTCTTCGATAAATGCTCGATACATCCCTAACGGATCTGTGATGGCCAAATCATATTTCTGGGCCTCTGCGATCCGGTCGTTCTGGGCCTTAACATACTCGGTTCCAAGAATCAAATACGTCTGGCCTTTATCATTCTTAATAATCCGAACGCCTGTGGGCTTAACAAAATAATTGAAATCATCAATTTTGACAAAATCGATAGAAATGTTTTCTTCCATCGCTAATTGCCTTGTTAACGATTCCACATAGTCACCCACCGAATAGTCGGCGCCGGGCATTAACGTATCGAAATCAATGCGCTTATCAAACCCGACCGGCTTAAACTGTGGACGGCCACTTTCATTGACCGCGGACATGACCATCTTCTCAGCGTAAATCAATTGATTTCCGTTAACCGGCACAGCCAACTCCATCTCTTCATCAAATCTGGCCCAAGCCAAATATCTCGTGCTACCAAGATGAACTGAAACCGGAAGCCACTTTTCTCCAGAAGCCTTATCCACATAAATATCCGCTGTTTTGTCCGCCTCGATCAAGTACAAGCTCCTGCGCTGCTGATCGCTCAACCCGGCAATAATGCGCCCCACTTCAATAATATTAACGCCCTTAAACTCCATCTGCTGTTTACGGACCCGGCCACGGTCGTCGACAAATCTAACAAAATTCTTCTCGATATAAGCCCTGTCCCCGCCCGGCAGGCGTACGACCGTAATTGCGTCCGGATCAATCTGATTCCGGGCAATCGTCTCTGCCCGTTGCTTTTCTGCCAATCTCACGATAGAACTCCGACTATCAACCATCAAAGAAGCGTTTTGAATCTCCTGGGGATTCTGTATCAAAGACTGTGCCAAAATCAATGTCTTGGGCTGTCCTTGCTTGTTCATGTCCGTCAACATAATTTTCGCCGGCAGATTCATGTCAGAAGGAACAACCTGGAGACGGGTGATCTGCGATAAATCGGAAACATCAACCGTCTTCGCCAAAGAGACCAAAATATTCTCCATCTGATCCTGAGCTACGTCAAAATCGCGGCGATCATAAGCAACCAAAAGCGGATTTTCATCGGTAATCTGCAACCCGGAGGTCAAGTCATGCTTTTTCAAAACCTGACCTAAATCAACTGTATGATATTCCGATGGCAACGAATGGGCATATTTCCCGGTCTTCATGGCCAGATCAACCCTGTCGCTCTTCTCTATGCCAATCCGCTGATTCTTTTCTCCCAAAACCGGGTTAGAAATCACACTATAGAACACATCTTCGGGAATAAGAACCGTCCGGGTCTTCCCCGTGTCATCAGCCATATAAATTTTTGACTCAAGATCCTTCCCGCGAATTATCTCAACCTTCGTTGTCCCATCTTTAAATTCGGGATATCTTCCGATAAAATCGATCACACCCATCTTCTCAGAAACCGAAAGGCTGGCCGCATAAATAATCGCCGCCCCTTCTTTCTCTGCCGCAGTTGTCGAAATGGATGACGACACCGGTGCAATTTCCAAAATTTCCCCTTTAGCCAACTGAAGCCGCTCTGTTGTCGGCAAAATATGCTGAACCAGCTCATTATCCAAATATGGTTTACGGGCAACGATATATTTACGCAACTCTTCGGAAGACGGTTTAAGGGTCTCGTCGTTTCCTAACAAAACTATCGGATAATTCTTAGGCAACTGCTCAAACGCTAATCGTTGAGAAATTATTTCTCCATCAAGGCTCTTCTGGTAAGACACAAACGGGGCTTTTCTGGCCTGCTGAAGAGCCATCATGAAATTCCTGACCAGCACGATATCGTATTTTTCCAATTCCGGCACAGCGCTGATTAAAGTATCCAAGCCGCCCAAAACAAGCGGTTTTTCAGCCATAAGTTGTGAAATCTGCCCCAAAGTCTCTTTCGGTAAATTTATCCCCATCTGAGTGGCGACACGCTCCACTTCCATGGATTCCATTGTCGGAACATAAACATAGACTGGCCGGGATGTCTCGGCAACTGTCTTATTAGCGGCAGACAACAATTCAGGAAGGGTTCTTCCTTGCTCAAACAACACAACGGATTTATTCGCATCATGAGCCAATCGGACTTTCTCATCCAAGGAAACAGCCTGGCTCATAGCACCAGATGTGATGTCCCAGAATGACAAATCTTGTATCTCGCCTTCTTGTTCCTGCTGGATCTGGCTGCGAGCATCATAATAAGTATTTGCTTGCGCTAAATCTTTTGAAATCTCCGTAGTCAAAGTCCGCTGTTCAGAAGCAAACGGGCCACCTGTGAACGCGGGAAGAACGATAGGAGCAGAAAGAACCGGCATCGGTGCAGACAAGGGCGCACTAACCGGCAATTCAGTAACCATCTCTGCCGCAGACAAGCCCGCATCTTCTTCAGGATTGGAAACCTTGGCTTGGGCGGAAACCGGCAATGACCGGCGGTCAATAACAGTAGAAGACACCGTAAGCATCCCGCCTCGTTTTTCCGGTTTAGGAATAGCCGCAAAGTTCATTTCAGGCCTGGTCAGATTAAGATTACGCACGGGTGATGGCGTCGGGCGAACACCAGACATCGTTGTTTGGGACGGAACGGATAAGCGTTCTTGCTGCTGAATAGCCGACCTGTCCATAAAATCAGCCGCCTGAGCAGATTGGACGGAAGGTTGTTCTGTTTGTTGCATAAGGCTCTGACTTAACGGAGAAGATAGAACTGGAAATACCGGCGCTGAAAGGGCCGGAGCGACGGCCGTCATTTCAAACGGTCTAGATGTTTCGGCCTCAAGACTGGCAATTTGAGGTTTCTCAATAATCGAAGAGGATACTGTCATCATGCCGCCCGGCTGAGTTATTTCCATCTGCGTAGACGGCCTTTCAACGACCGCGGAAGAAACCTGCATCATGCCGCCCGGCTGAGCCTGCGCCATAGCCACCGGTGACGGCCTTTCAACAACCGCGGAAGAAACCTGCATCATGCCGCCCGGTTGAGCCTGCGCCATAGCCATGGGCGATGGCCGTGCCACAACAGAAGAGGACACCTGCATCATGCCACCGCGTTTTTCCGGTTTTGCGCTTGATGACTCACTATTCTGACGAGAAGAACGGCCCTCTTTGCGCGAAGCCGAGGCTATTTCAGCCGGCCGAGCCTCAACCCGCGGCGCTTCACTTAAAGGAGAGGGCATGAAAACCGGCATTGTTGTGATCGGCAAAGTAACGGCCGGGGCTTCCGGTGTCGCAATAATCGCAGGCGCTGTCACTTCAAACGGTTTTGGCGATTCTATGGTCGGCACGGATATCGCCGGAAACTGTTGTTGTTCTTTAACAACCGTTGAAGAGACGGTCATCAATCCACCTGGTTGAGCCTGCGCCATAGCCACCGGTGACGGCCTTTCGACAACCGCGGAAGAAACCTGCATCATACCGCCCGGCTGAGCCTGCGCCATAGCCATGGGCGATGGCCGTGCCACAACAGAAGAGGACACCTGCAACATACCGCCTCGTTTAACGATCTCTTTTGTTTCTAAAGAATGCGCTCTTTCCTGGGAAGTTAACGGCATTTGACGAGCCGGACTCTGCGTTAATTGCCACGCAACCGGACTGCTGCTGGCTGTTCCCTTATCTCTGCTGGACTGAGATAACGACGCCAAAAGCATTTCCTTCTGCCCCTTAGGAACGTATGCCTTCAACGGCGCATTCATTTTTTGCGCCCAAATAATGCGGTTGTTTCCATCATAAGCAGTCCCGTCACCTTTTAACACAACCGGATCCTGCGCCACAACCGCCAAGATAGCTCTTTCGGTACGGTAAGGACTCAAGTTTGCCATCTTCGGAGAAAGATTCTGCACCTGTTCCGGCGTGAGAGTCACGAGTTCGCTATACCCGGCCGGCGGCTGAACATCAAGAACGACTTCACCCTGCGATCGAATTTCGCTCTCTATCTTGGGATTCGACTTCATCACATCGGAAATCTTAGCCAAAACCACAGAGCGCTGATCTGGGGACGCATTATTTACTGCGCCGGTCAAGGTACGGAGATCTTCATAATCAATATCTTTAGAATCCCGGGAGACAACCACGGCAATTCTATCCTGAGATTCAATCGGAGACGAAACTTTTTCTGTTAACTCATAAGACTTCGCCAGCAACTCCTCGTCTGACATGTTAGCCGGAGTGAATTTTTCATAAGCACCATAATCAATGTCACCCCTGTTTTCTACGCCGAGGAGGACAACTCCGCCATTATTAAGTTGCCTGAAAATAGCCCGCTGATTGCCTATGTGCGCTCTTTCAAGCCCTTTTAAATTACCTTTTAAGTGGAAGCCTTCAATCCCGGCATAAAATTCCTGGATCCTGGGCACCAAATCGTCGTTAGACTGTAAATTCTGCAACTTTGACGATTTAACTTGATTATGAACTCTGACCACATGCCCCATCACTTGGACTGGCCGCGGCGCCACGGCCTCGGCTTGCGTGGCCGCCTCTTGGATATTCTTAAAATCTCTGCCGGACAACTGCCAGCTCTGCAGCTTACCCAACACCCGGTGCTTCGTCGACTGTGTCATGCCCTGCGTGACAGCCACCACATCATCATACGTCGCAAACTCGCCTTTATTAACCGCGTCCCGGATATCGCTCTCAAGGCTCGCAAAAGCCTTTTCTTCCAAGTCATCCGCTTCCGCACTATCCATAATCGCCATGATTTCCTGATCGGCGGGGAGCTTCTGCTCAGCAATCTTTATTACCGGCCGGATTTCTGCGTCGAATATTTCCTGCGCTTCGGTGTTGGAAATCTTAGCGACATCAGCCATGCGCGGCAAAGTAATGTGAATTTCATCATCACGAAGCCTGGTATAAGCCGCAACCAAAGCCTGGCCCTTAGGCGATATGTCCAAAGCATCGCTGTATTTAACCAAATCATCGGCGGAGGCGATATAGTTCTCTTTAATATACGTCTTTGCCCGGGTGATTTCCGCCCTAGCCTCAATCGCCCGCTCGGGCTTATCATTAACTTCACGAGAATAAGAAACCAACAAACCAAGATATTGCTGCGGCTGTTCTTTCAAATCGGTCTTATCGAGTTCCCCAAGAATTCTAACAACATTATCGCTCTTCCGGCCGCGCCCAAAGGAAAGCTGCGCCTTGAACGGTTCGACAGGAACAGGAGAACTTACGCTCCCCAAAGTTTGTTCCACCGGAGACGAAGAAACGCGTCCGCGCTCCTGGGCAAGAGTCTGGATAAAAGAATCCATTAGCGGCTGAAAATCTTCATGCCCTTCGGTGACACCATACGTTGCCAACACTTTCCGGCCATGGGCCTGGGCGATCTTAAAGGCGCTTTTTGCCTCCCGGCTCTGTGGAGCTCCCTGCACGGCAGTGTCAGCAACGGTTTCCAACTGCCAAATAAAATGCTTGGAACTATGCGCTAATTCTTTAGCGTATTTATTAACTGCCTGCTGGACATTGGTTTCATAAACGCGGGTGTTGCTACGGGTTTCTTTTGCCGAATATAAAGCGAGATCCGCCTTCAAAACCATGTTTTCTGTCGGGTTTTCCTGAGCCGCATTATAGTCGCTGACTCCGGCGCTATGCGTCACTACCCAACGGTCCAACTGATCATAAGGAAGCTCGACAAGAGGCATGTCCATCATCGCTTCATTAGAAGGCAAATCTTTAAAACCCTGAACGCGGAACTGATGAATCAAGGCGACCTTAGTTGCCGTGACGTCATCTTCGGTCTTTTTCCCGGACAGGGACGCATCAACAAACTCTCTTAATTTCCCCTGCACAAAGTTCCGGTCATTCAAAGCTGATAATTCCGGAATCATCGCATTTCTTAACCCTGCCCGGATTCTATCCACAATGCGGACCGTATCCATGGCACTGGCATTGGGGATAACTATGCCGAATTCTTCTCCGCCCCAGCGGCCTACTTTGTCGCTGTCCCGGACAGAAGCCTTGGCCACGACACCCAACCCGCGCAAAACATCATCGCCCACATCGTGCCCAAACAAATCGTTGATGGACTTGAAATAATCAATGTCCACCATAACAAAATTCAAACGTTTACGGCGTTCGCCAGGAGCTCTTACGGAGGCCACGGCCTCTTCAACTTTTTTATCAAAAGCGCGGCGATTATAAACCCTCGTCAACTGATCAAAACTTTCCAGATCTCTTAATACCGCGACTTCTTTTTCCAGGTCTTCACGGGTCATCTGCTCAACTATCGCTTCACCCTGACTATAACTGTGTGAAAATTCAATACCGGCGTCGCGTTCCCCGATGGCATTCTTAATAATCTGGGTCTTAGCGCGTTCCGACTTAGCCTGCGCCAAAGCCACATCCGCGTGCAAGATTGCCGTATTAATGGTGTCTTCCTTCGGATCAAACGTCGCCACACCCGCGCTGTTTGTCACCACCCAGCGGTCTAATTTTTCATAAGGCAACTCGGCCAGCGGCATCTGCATCATCTGCGCTGGGGTTGGAGAACCCTCAACTTCGATTCCCTGCACCTTAAATTGGTGAACAATAGCAGACCTGACCTTACTGATTTCTTTCTGCGTATGCTTACCGGCAACGGCATCATCCACGAAACTGCGAATTTTCTGCTGGACAAAATCTCGGTCATTCAACTGGACGAATTCCGGGATGCTCTCGGAGCTCAATTTCACCCGGATATCCCCGACAATCTTCTGGGCCTCGGCCGCGCTCACGCCAGGGATGGAAATGGCGAAGTCTTCCCCTTCCTGTCCACTGGTACTCACCCAACGGCTCAACTGTTCATACGGCAATTCGGCCAACGGCATTTGCCGCATCTGTTCCGCAGTCGGCATGTTAGAAATCCCTTCCATGCCAACCAAAAAGACCTTTAATCCGTCTTCTCCCGCTGCCGTCGTAGGAGTAACGCCGGAAAGCCCTTGCTCTTCAAACTGATGAATAAGCGCCGCTTTAAAATTATTTGCTTCCTGTTTAGTCAATCGGCCCGTTTCAGCAGCTTTGACCATGCTGGTAATAGCATTCTGGACAAACTCGCGGTCATTCAACTGGTCTTCACCCGGCAAAACGCCGTTCACGAGATTGCTCCGAATACCATCAACCACTTCTACTGCCTGGACAGCGCTCATGCCCGGCAAGGAAAGCGTGAATTCTTCTCCACCCCAACGGCCAACCGTCGCGGTTTCCGGAATACTTTCCTGCATAATGCGAGCCGCGCCTGCCAAAACATTGTCCCCGACCTGATGTCCAAAGAGGTCGTTTACTGCCTTGAAATGGTCCAAATCCTGAAGAACAACCTGTAGCCGGTGACGGCGGTCGCGACTCACAACAGAAACATCTTCTGCCAAACGTTTCTCAAAACCGGCACGATTATAAATTTTCGTTAATGGATCGGTAATAACTAAACTCCTCAAAGCCTGAACCTCTGTTTCCAATTGGGCGCGAGTCATTTGAGCAGGGGCGGAACGCTTTTCAGAATCACCCAAAGAAATCGGAGAAGACTTCGCCTCGCTCACCCGAGCCGGCTGAAGGACAAGCACTTTATCTGTCACAGATCTATTACGGAACCCTGCCTCTTCGATCTTTCCTGGAGCCATCGCAGCCAAGGACATTTCCGGCCAATGCATTTCCGCCACCAACACGCCGTCTTCTTTAAGCGCGCCACCTTTTAAGAGGCTTAATGTGTCCGTCAAAGTCTTAACTTGATCTTTCTCTAAGAACTGCGCTTTCCCTTCCTGCGTCACATAACCGATCTCAAAGCCCCCTCTTGAAATAACGGCATCAAAAGGTTTGTCCGGATTTTGAGTCATATAATTTTTAAGAAACTGCGTCATGTCGGCTATTTGCGCCTGAGCACCAGCAACCACTCCGCTCTGCTTATCAGGATTGTTAAAAATAAGCGCTTCTTCACCCCGACCTATAATCCTGGAATCAACCGCCCAAACTTCCGCACCGGCATCCACCAAAGCTTCAATCAAATCGGTCTTGGCGCCCGGCCCGATTTCAAGAATTCTCTTCCCTTTCAGATCCCCTTTAAGAAGTGTTTCTAAGGAGTCTATTTGAGCCACGTTAATCGGAGAAGAAGCCGGGGTTGACTGCCGAACCGTGAACAGAATACCATTGTTCGACCCAGCGATCTCCGTTCGCTGGACGTCTAAGGCAAGCCCTCTCTGGGCGGCGGTATTCCGGAAGCGGTCGACAAAGACAGCCACGTCATTTTCTTTGGCCCCAGCTTTAGGTCGGGCCATAATCTTCCCGTCCTGTTTACTGACCACTCTTAAAATTTCATCAATAGCTTTATCTTTACCTTCTTGATCATAGATGAAAGGCTCAACATCCGTATAAACGATTCTGTTAATGGAATTATCGGAGAACGGGAGATCCGTAGCGCTGCCTTCGACAAAATTCGCGTTTTCAACCGATTTCGGCTGAACACCCTGCGCGACAAAATCTTCAATCTGGGTATCCACAACCCCGGGTTTTTCAAAAGCGCCCTGCTCTTTTAAATTGCCGGCATAAGATTTAACCAAATTCTGCGCGAACTGCACATTGCTGGCTTGAGGATCTATACCAATCGCGTTCACCTTATATTCGGAAGCAGCTGCAACCGTGTTAATGCCGGAACCAGACCCTACATCCAGGAATGACAAGGAACTAGCGTCGGGCGTTCCGGCGAATAACGGCTGTAAAACATCCCGAGCCGCCACGTTCGTATACGGCTGATACGGCCGATCCGCTTCAAAGTCAGAATAATCATCACTTTCAATCGGAGAAGAAACAGAACTGCTCTTGGCCGCAACCAACATCGTCTTAGCATAAGATTCGGGATTGGCGACGAAACGGGCCGCATCCGTGGCCATAGGATCAAAGGCCGTGTCCTTTGTTTCGGCTTTCTCCGCGATCCGATCAACAAAAGCCCTGGAAATCTTATTCTGCTTAACCAAATTCTGCATTAAAGCGTTGGCCGCCAGCACGAATTTTACGTCCCGGGTTCCAGATCCAGAAACCCCTCTTACCATTAATCCGCCATTCTCTATATAATTAGCGAACATCTCTTCGCCGAAATCTGCGTCTTGCGGAGAGTAATGGTAAGATTGCGACATAATCTTATCAATTTCTGCAACCGCCGTCCGGATATTATCATCCTCGGATTTTCTTGCCTCACTAATAATGCCCTGCAACTCGCGCTGGGTATAATCGCCGGATTTTCTCGGCTGAGCACTACGCTGTTTCTTTTCGTTACTGATCGTTTCGCGATGGAATTTTTCATGGTTATAAACAACCGTCGCGTATTCCGTATAAGCCTGCTCCACGCCAACCCCCATGGAAGACTGGAGGGCATTAACTGTTTTAAGATCAAAATTATTTAAGTTAACATTTAATTTCCCGTCTTCATAAATAGCCTTATCTTGTTCAGAGGCATTGGATCTTATGCTGACAATGCTCTTTTCCTTGAAGAAATCAGACTTGGCAACCGCCTGTTTAATAGCCAAGAATTGTTCCGCGGTCGGCTTCTGGGTCAACTGAACAGGAGACGATTGAATTCCGCCTCTTAAACGCGGCGTAGCGTCTTTCCTGTTAGCCGGGATAGCTGGAACCAACGCCACAAAGTTCAAACCAACTTCCATCTCCGGCACATTGGTTTCTTGAGATGTCTTGGCCTGATCCACATAAGACCCGAAAATCTTGGCGGTCTTTGTAAAGTCAGTGCCACTCAAATCGTAATCCGTGAAATCAAACCACTCTAACCCCACATCCTCAACCTTGACGCCTTTTAACGCGTTCTGGTCGCCCTGCTGAAGAAGCGCTGTTTCTGGTTTCGCCGCAGGGTTAAAGCTACTTAACTTTTTCCAATCGATAAATTTCACATCTTCAATTTCACCGGCATCGTTCTGTTTGATCATAATATTCTTAGGATGCAGGTGATTATGGACAAACCACTGGCTGTTGTCAAATCTCAACCCGTCGTCAGCCGCCGCCATAATATACGGCTGAATCTCAGCTAGTTTCGCCAATCTATCAGGAGAATTCCGGACAACCTGATAAGCTGTCGTATATCCCTCGGGAGCAAGATTAACTTCATAATAATGCTCCGTGTCACCCTTGGCAAAGAAAACAGGGACATTCGACTGGCGTTGCGCCTGCGCTAATTGCCTAATTTCATTGGCGTTTTCACGGGTTAATTCCTTACGAATAATCTGAATCCCGTCTTTCTCGTAGACTTCCATGTAAGCCGGAAGAGAAGATTTTTCCACACGCTGGAAGCTCTCATCCAACCCGTTCTGCGACAGATACACGGCCGTATCCTGCACCGCCGGGTTAGCCCAAAGATTTTTGCCCTGAGTCCGTAAAACATCACCGGCCGCCATCTTTGTAATCGCGGAAGAAACAACAATATTAGTGGGCGCATCGGTTATATAATTCTGGGCTCTCAGGCCGTTTAAGGACGTACCATCGGCTTCTAACCCGCGGCCATTGACCGAAACAATGGCTTGAATTCCCAAGTCATTTAATACCCGTTTTAACTCGCCAATCTTACGAGAGAAGTCTCTCAATTGGGCACTGCTGTTGGCCGTATTAGACCCCTTGTCAACCGCCAATACCAATTTCCCGTTTTGTTTGCCGACCCGCATATACCCTATATAATCGGCGCCGCCGGTCTTCAAGCCACCCAACTCCGGATAATTCTTCTCATTCATAAAGGTGGCGTGCGGGGCCTTTGTTCCATCCGTGTATATCTTTCCACCTTTGACCACATAAGTAATCCCGTGTGACAAAGG
This sequence comes from Candidatus Omnitrophota bacterium, assembly GCA_029560465.1. Classification (GTDB taxonomy): domain Bacteria; phylum Omnitrophota; class Gorgyraeia; order Zapsychrales; family JANLHA01; genus JAGOJP01. The sequence continues at coordinate 127,973 of JAKQKX010000073.1, read as the reverse complement.
CCCTTGAGCATCATTCGCTGCTTCATCCACTTCGTTGATCGCCTGTGTCAGCCATCCGTACATCGCCGGATTTTTCTGTTCATAGCTGCTTAACCTTATATCTTTCTTGACCTCCGGGCTAACTTCAATCTTATCCATCATCGAACGGACACTGTCATTGAAGTCCCGGCGAATATTAGCCACCGCCGCCTTGCCGTTCTCTGCTTCCAATTGCTTCATTTGAACTGCGGCCATTTCTATAATTTCCTGAACCTGCGCTTTTTCCTGACCCTTCGGGGTATATTCGTCACGACTGATCGCCTTGCCTAACCGATTAATGACCGACGGGGCGCCCTCTATGCCCTCTAATAACATCTGCTGACTTCCCTGATTGATCTTCTTGCTAATTTCGGTCTTTTCTTTGCTGGTGGGGAGGGCATTCAATTCCCTGTTTGCCGCCGCCATCCCCTTAACAATCGGACGCACATCATAGAGGCGGTTTCCGCTTTCCACCGCTTCGTTATAACTCCGAACGGCTTTATTAAATTCCTGTTTGGCTTGCTCAATACTAACAGGAGAAGATGCGCTCTGGGCAGAGAGGTTGCTTTGAATTCCAGAAAAATCAATGGCTTGCTTCTTATTGTTAATCGCCTGAACGAAATCCAAAGTGGAAACATTGGCCCAGTTATTTACCGCGCTGACCAAGGATTGTTGAGTTTCGGTTAATTGGGTGCTGTCATTCGCCGATAAAGATTTAACTTTGTCTACGGTGGCATTGTATTCCTGGTATGCGGCCAAAGCGCGGCTGGACATGCTTTCCGGCAAATCAAGCTCACCCACAAAAACTTCATAACTGGCTTCTAACACTTCTTTAAACGCGCCCGCATCTTTTGTATAAGAAACATTGAAGTCCGCCGGGAAGAAAGCGTCGTCTCCGATCACTTTATCCAAAACAGCGACTTTTTGTTTGATTTGCTCATCCGTCAAATTGCCCGCCTGCTTCATCTTAACAACTGTTTTTGTCAAAACATCTTTCTTAATGCCTTCCCTGTACCCTTTATCTTCGAGCACTCTTCTATTGACTTCGTTCATCTTGGCCGTCACAACGGCGGTCTCGACAAAAGCGCGGGCGCTTTTCGTCAAATACGGGACGCGTTCTTCGGAATGATATTGGCCAGCAATGCCTTTTTGTTTGCTAGTGAAATCTTTCCCCGTCGAAACACGACGATAATCCTGCAGATGGCCGACAATGGACGTCGGGCTGGGGGACAAAGGCATCGCTGACAACTGCACATTATCCGTCGCCATCCCCTCGAGGATGTTTCGATAAAATTCCGTGGAAATCTGGTAAACTTCCATGGCCTGCGCTGTTTCCTGGTCATAATCTTCGGCGCGACTGTGATGATAATGGCTCCCGACTCCGGCCTGCAGGTTTTCCTCGCCAACCATCTTCGGCAGGCTCTCTGCCATCCTCTGAACGCTGAATTGCTGAATCAACCATTCTTTGACTTCCGCCTTACTCTTCACCTGGTCCAGCATCGGCATAACGACTTCCGGAGTCATAACGTCCAACTCAACGCGCATCTCTTTTGGCCCAGCTTGCCCAATACGATAACCCTGTTGAGGATACCCTTCATTGCTCGTAAGCCCCAAACTCTTAACTTCAGATGACGTTTTACCGGCAACAACATACAATACTCGGTCTAAGATACTGTCCGCTTTTTCGACTTCAATGCTCTGCAGGCCGGAAATCTCCGAGTCAACACCCATCTTCTTATCTTTCAGGGTGTCAACAAAAAGATCAATAAGCCCGGCGTTATCTAACTGGTTATAGTCATTTTCCGCTTCACTACGGATAATATTCCGCAATTCGTTTTGGTTGTTAAATAACGCCATGGCCTGAATCGTGGGTAACTTAACGATCGCACTGGGCCGCTGCTGGATATTCGCATTATAATTAATCGGAGAGCTTGATATATTGCTGGCGCTAAAACCAGTGGTTGTAATTTTCGGAGTGGAAGAAACATGGAAAGACGGCAATAAAACAGGGGAAACAGGGGACACCGGAACAATCGACGAAGATACCGCGGGCTGCTTAAACGTCGGCGTTGGCATATTGACCGGAGGCGCCAAACCAGAAGAAACAGAAAGGTCTCTGGTCGTCATATCTACAATAGACTCCGAAGACACGGAGCCAAATTGCCGCATTTCACCGGCAACCGGAGAGGAAACGATATTCCCCAAAGGCTGCTGGGTTATATTTGAAGACACAGAAGAAATCTGTCCGGACTGATTCGAGTAATACGCAGAGGTAACCGGCATCATAATATCCAAAGCATATGGCGCCGTAACCCCCTGATTTGACGAAGAAGAAGTTCTGGGCGCAGAAGAAGTCGGAGCAAAGCGCCCTGCCACTGCTGTCGTTGGTTCTTTTGATTCCAAGCCACTGCGAGTCCGACCTTTTCTTTCTCCTCTGCTGTTCTGCAGACGACCTAAACTATGAGAAAGACCGTCCCCGGAATCTCCTTTATCTCTTGTTTCTCCGGCAGTAACCTCTTCTTCAAAAAGGATCTTTCGTGTAATTCTAGATGTTTTTCTTTTTTTACCATCAGAACCACCCGCCGAGGCTGCATCCGGAGGAAGAGTTCCTTGATAGTTATCAGGAATAAGCGGCGCATATTGTTTATACGCCGGCGGAACCGCAAGGCTCGCATTTGCGATACCTAAAAACAACTCTTGCGCATCTTCCGTATTCAAAGCCAAAATACTATCTTGGCCTATAACATGAATCGGAGAACTGGAGGACGCGGCCGTTGTTTCTGTGCCGCTAATCGGAGAAGAAGTTTCAGCTTGCTTAGCTTTTGCAATAGCTTCAACCGGCACACCGATATCGGCATTATATTGACGCATAAATTGCCCCAACTGGTCATTGGAAATAATGGCGTTAGCGACGGTCAACAAATCTGCGTCATTGCCATGGAACTGACCCGCCTCTGCTGGCATGAATAAAAATGGCGCTACATGTCCCATAAGCTCAACCCCGGCCCCGAATTCGGTTTTAGCCAAAGGCATGGATGCCAGGCGACTCAGGTCATCGGAGCTGACAGTATCCTGACCTAATAACTGATCTACTGCCACCACAAAATCTTGTGTGCTTTGCGCTGTTTGATCAAACTGCCGGCTTCCAGAAACGCGGTCCTTAATATGACCCAATTCGGTTTTTATAGTCGCGGGAGTAATATCTGTCCGGCTGGTATCATTCAGCGCAACTATCAAATCCTCTACGGGATGGTCATATTTATTATTTCCTATAGCCTGGAACCGATCCAAAAGCCTGCCCACGGCTTCCGTAAGGTTCGGGTCATTCATTTCACTGACAATCTGGCGCAACTCAGCGACCTTGGCGGACATATACCCCGGAGACGCGGTTTCTTTCTTTTCGCTTAAAGCATGGTTGCCATCATGGAAAAGCGCCATCAAATGAGACACTTCCTTGCCCATTCCAATCACGCCACCTTTTTTCACATAAATTTTTGCCCCATGCTCAGCTTCACTATAATTAGCCAAGATATTCGGAGTGTAGACCCCTTCTCTATTATTGGAAGCGTTGAGTTCATCGTCCAGCTGATATAAAACATCCACTCCGCCCTTTTTTAAAGCGGTCTGCATCAAATTAATAGCGGTAAAAGCAAATCTTTCAGCTTCTAATTCTCTTTTAACGCCTTCCGGCTGGATGAGACTATATTTCTTAAAGGCTATATCCGCCATTTCCGGCAATGATGTTTCCTGTAATTTCTTAACTGTCTTAATGTCCATAAGATTACCAAAAATCTTATTAAACACGTCTGTTGACTGCCGCAAATCCTTCCCTTCTTCTGTATCAGCGAGGGTGGCGTCCTGCATTCTTAAATTAGATAATAATTGAGCGCCGACTTCGTTCAGATTGACTCTTGTCATCAATATGGTATTGGTAATGTCCAAGCCAGGGTGATCCACGCTCTCATGCCAAAAATCATACCCCCAAAATGTCTTATCACTAATCTTTCCGGTCAGGTCAAGGTTGATCATGGAAACCTGAACTTCATGTCTATCCGAGCTATAAGCGGCGCGCCCCTGATCCCGGTCTGTCATTTCTTCAGGCAATAACAATCTTATGCCAGCACCGGACTCTTTGGAATACAGTCCTTCCCCCAGACTAACCGGCGCACTGATCAAATTCCTGACTTTCGATTCGTTCTCCGGTTCGGCCAATTCCGCCAACTTTGTTAATATATATCTCTGCCGGAAATTTAAAGGAGTAACACCATCGTTGATTATTTTCTTCGCGTTTTGAGCAATCGCTAATACCCGCGCCACCGCGTCCGTTCCCTGCTCTTGACGAATTTGCTCTACCTGTTGTGCAAAATCCTGCGCATAAGCATCATTATAAACAAAACTGGGGGCGATATACCCATAAATATCCACCATGGTTTCATAAGAGGACAGCAATCTCCGGGCGGTCGCATTAGCCATTTTTTGCTGAATTTGTTTTCCAGCCGTCTCTGCTACCCCTTCGCCAGAACCTGCTGACAAATATTCACTAATTTGAGCCTTTGCCTCTGCGCTCCGAGAAGAAAGCAATGTCGCCCGCTTAATAGCTAACCGTGTTTCCTGGTCAATATCTTCATCCGCTGTGTATCCATAATACTCTTTTGTCGTCTGCTGCGCTATCACGGCATCTAAAAGACTGACCACGCCCAGAGAATTATTGTTCAACATGAGCGTTTGCGCCATCATACGGTAGGCCCGGGCACGCGTGGACGCATTCGCAAATCTACCGATCATCGGGGTCACCCCAATTTCCAAACCGCCCCTCTTGTTACGAGTCAAAATATTATTCCCTTTATACTGAACCGTTATATCAAGATTCTGCACCCGCGGCTCCTGCTGAGCAGTATCTTCACCGCTGCCAGGCATCAGGAACTGACGGCTCAAATTAGCCACCTTTTTAGTTTTAGCCATCTTCTTTAAAGCGTCACCCTGGCTCTTTTCTATCGTGCCTTCACTCACCGCCCGGTCAATTCCTGCCTGATAATTTTGCGTAAAGGTTACTTCTGTTCCCTGATTCCCTGTTTTTTCAAAAATATCTTCCAGGTCACCCATCGATTTCTCACCCAGCAAAGCGACAACCGCTTGTCTGCTCACAGGCTGCAACACGCCTGTCTGATATTTGCGCACGTCGGTGCTCTTCAGGGCTGACAGGAGATCTTGCTCCGTGGCAATCGGCATGACGCCAAAACCTTCCACATTCATCGTATAGGCGTCCTGGGCTTTTAAAGTCCAAGAATCTTTTTGGAAGCCTGTTGTGGAGGCATACGCCAACTTAAACGTATCTGCTCTCGCCCCTTTTGTCAGGGTCATGGTCTCGCTCTTGTTTCCTGTGGGGATTGTGATACTGCCACCTTCTTTATTCAGCGTTGCCGCCCAATCCTGATCAAGCTCAACTTTAGAAGTCACGATTCCTGTGCTGTCAGTATAAACGGCATAAAGCTTCTTGCTGTCCTCCGCAGGAGTGAACAAAGAGAAAGACAAGCCGGGAATCGTCCAGACCTTCCCACCTTTTGTATTTATTGTCTGCGTCCCAATTCCAGCTTCTAATACCTCTATATTGAAACCTTCTCGGATTACATCAAAAGATTCTTGCCCCCCTAAATTCTGTGTCCAAGACCCTATTTGAGATAACGCGATGCTTCCGTCTCCTGTCCCCACAAAATTTCCACCCAACACATTAGAATCCGCAACCGGCATAAAACCTATGTTTGCCATGGTGGTATTACCGCTGGCGATCTCGGCAGCACGGTTGGAAATCAACTGCGCTATTTTTTGTCCCTTCATCTGTCCAGTCCGGTCTCCAGAACCGGCTTTTTCAGCCATGGCTAAAATTTCCGTGGTCTGGGCCGCCGACATCAAATTGTTCTGAACGATCAACCCGCGTATGTTCCGGGCTTCAAAAGCTTCCTGCCTCGCAATTGCTTTAAGAAAAATCTGCTCTACTTTCGCTTCGCCCTTAGCAACTATTGCCGCCTGCTTAACAAAGGAGGCTCCATCGGCCTTGGCCTTAGAAAGATCCAACACCGTCTGGGCCTGAACAGTTTTAATCTCTGTTCTCAAATCTGTCGTAAGCCCGGTATTCATCATATCAAAAATACCCATGCTCCCTATATCATCCATTATTACACGCCCGGAGCGGTTCCAGGGCATGCTCGCGCGACCGATAAACTGAAGCAAAGCGGCCTCACTTCTGATGTCCGTAAAAACCGGGATAGCTCTGACCCCCTCGTTAGACAAATCTTTGGCGATGGGCATTAAGTTTGACCCGGACAACTCGCCGGCAATTACGACGAGAAAAACCTTGTTCTCGTCTTTTGTCATGCCTTTGACTCTCTCCGTAACTTTTTCTATAACCGCATCACGGGAACCCTTGTCGCTACCGAACCCGACTCCGATAACCTCAACCCCTTTCATGTTTTTAAAGGTCTTGTTTATCATGGCCGCCTCGGTGTCGCCAGACGGGGACACCAAAATAACCCGGGACCCGGAACGATCCTCTCCATTAATTTTTTCCAGACCTTGAGCTAATTTAACCACATATTGAATTTTCTGTTTTAAAGTACCAACGACCCCTTCCTTTCCTGCCAACGTTAAGGTGGTGGTTTTTTCCGCCAAACTTATCAGTTTGAGCTTTACATTATCAGGAAGAGAAGAGGCCTTAATTGCGTCTTTGGCATTTGCAACAAAATACAATTGGCTATCGTTCAAATTCTTATTTGTAAAAATCCCTTCCCAGCCCTTGCCCGGTTGTTTTCCGGTCAAGGCAACCACATCCGCACGAGCCACCTGCCCTTGTTGAGAATCGGTTCTCAAGGGCGCTCTCTGGCTGACAATGGCTGACACCAAACCTAATTCACTAAACCCTATTTTCGCTGACCTCGGGGTCCCGGTAAGCCCCACAAGATACTTCCATGGTTTTACCCCTCCGGCTTTCCCGCGCAAAGCTTCCCCAAAACTCATATCAAACTGGGAGGTGGAAGCCATGGCGTTAACAATATACTGCACAGCTTCCGCTTTACCGGCCTTTGTATTTAATTTGATTGTCTGCGGCGTAACACCCATATTTTCCTCAAGATACTTTACGTACTCTTTTAGCTCCGCAGACTGATTCTTCGGGTTTGTTTCAAGTATCATACGTATGACCAGCATAATTTCCAAACCCTTATGCCCGGGCATAGTTCCCGGATTACGAAGCCCGCCGCCGCCCATATTAAGAATCAACCCTTCGCCCCAATCAGAAACATGCCGATCTATGAAAGAACTGAACACATCCCGCCCTGTTTTATAAAGGCCAGGGGTGTCCTTTGTTCCAGACGTCGCCTGAGCCCAACTCTGCGTCAGATAAAGCAAAGCCGCGTCTTGCCTTTTTCCCATGGCCTTGGAGAAATCCCGGTATTCCGAAGATATATTTAACAATTTCTCCAACAACTGGGTTTTCTTGTTAGCCACCAATTTAGTTTTTCCGTTAGGCCCGGTAACGCTGTCATAAAATTCTCTTACTAATTGTCCATATAATTGCTGAATTTGGGCAGTCTGCAATATTTTTCTTGAAGAAGGATCCAAAAGCTTTAAAGCCGGATCCATGGCTTCGCCAATGGCGGCTTCTTCTTTGTTTCCTCCTACCTTGCCGCCTTTCGCCGCATCATACCGAGTATATACCCCCAGCAACAGTTCCGCTAAACCATCCAAAGCTTCTTTATTCAATCCCGCATCCGCCAACGCCGACATATTCATACGGCCGGCATAACGCATCCCGGGTTCCGCGACCAAACGGTCAATATCATCCGCATACGCCTTAACTCGGGTCCATTGCACCCCTTCGCCTGCCCCAAACATTCCTTTCTTAGGCGCGCCTTTAAAATGATACTTCATTCCTAACTCTCTGTGCTGAAATGCTCTCGGCCCCAGAATCGCCAGAACAATGTCGCCCGCTTCCACCGGGCTAGCGTCTGCAAAAGCAAATCTTCGGCGGCCAGAAGCATCCACTGCACCACTGACATCGACTAAATCTTTGTATTGTTCGGCATTAGCCGACCCTTCTGTGGGTGGCTCAAAAACTTTAACCTTAACTTTAACCTCTTTGCCCGCATTCTTGCCGTCACGGATAACTATTTTTCCGTTTGAGAGACCTAATTTCCCCTTTCCGCTCAAAATATCTAATGTCCCCTGGGCGGCCTCTATATTTAACCGCCCTATTAAGTCTTCTCTCAATATATATTCAATAACCACAGTCTTCCCTTTAGAAGAAGAAACACGGCCACCCCTTATATCCTGCAAAATACCGCTTATTGTGGCGATTGTTTTACCAAGCGAAACTTCACCGCCGAGCATACGGCCGGCTTTCTCAGTCAAAATCTGGACCGCCACCTGCTCTGGTCTCACTTCCAACCCTTTCTTGCTCCCATATGGATTGGTAGGATTCAGGATCGAGTCGTTTATATCCAACATGGAGAGCAAAACACTCTGAAGAGCCGCGCTTTTCTTACTTCTAAAAAATCTACTGGTGCTTTGAACCGAGGAAAGATCAGCCTGCACACGATCATAAGCAGATAACATGCTCTTCAACACCTCTTTCTGCCCAGACGTCAACTTTGACTTATTTATCACGGCTGTGCGATCACCTGCAGTTGCGGAATAAATAGAGGAATAAACGGTCGCTATCTTTTCAGCACTCGTTATCCCTCTCTTTCCCCCCCTGCTCTCTGCATATTTAAATAAAATTTGTGACGGTGTCTGACCTTTAAGATTTTCATACTTGCCGATCAAAATATTTGCTTCAGCTTTAGCACCTTTACCAACGAACATACCTAAAATTTTAGATACAACAGCCCCCCTGGCTGTTTCACCATTTACTAAGACTTCCCCTCCCCCCAAGCGAGAAAACACTCTATTAACCCACCCTCCCTTAGAAGAGAAGACATTCTTTTTCCCAGTTTTGACACCGGCGCTGTTAAACTGGGCTGCGTTATAGGCGGAAAGCTGTTTTGATATCTGGCCCAAAGCAGCTTCCGCGGATCCGGAATATACCGCCACAATGATGGACTTCCCATCAACACCAGCATTGTGCTGATAAGCGATAACATTTCTTCCTTTTTTAATCACATCGGCATTCTCAACCAAATAAATCCTGGTCCCGTCTTTCGTATAGGCAACAGGAGAAGAAGAACCTTTGCCATCGCCCGCTTCTCCCTTAGAAAGCGCGGTAATATCCGCCTCTGTTTTTCCGCTCAACTCCATAACTTCTTTTTTAGTTTCGTCACTGGAGGACAATTTTGTGACCGGCTTCGGTAGTAAAGTATATGTCGGCAAAGCCAGCATCCCCAACCATCCAAATCCCGAAGCCTCGGCTGCGTCAAAGACAACAACCGAGTCCTCTCCGGTCCAAGCTTTCGCGGCCTGGTTGGAAAAAGACGCGACTTCTTTTAACCCTGTAACTAATCCCGGCATGTATAACGCGTCCCGATAAAGAGTCGAAAGCACCATCCCCACTTTGCCCTCTGCCAAACTCATAAGCGTGGGAGAGGCGGAAAACGGGTTCTGAACAACCGCCAGAGCTTTTTGCCATCCCCGCTGAGCAAGCCCGCCGTTTAACCCCTGGGTTTGGATTGCCCCAAACAATGGCGCCATCCAAAGACCAGATTGCGGCCCTTGCAAACTAGCATCTATTAAACGATCTGGTGTGAACCTCCCCTTATCATCTCTAAAAACTGAAATCAGTTTTTTGTCTTCATTTTTAAACTTGCCTTCTTCATCCACATTTTCCACCGCGAACCAGGGCATTTCTTTTCCTGTTTGCTTGGCATAGCGGGAATCTTCTCCTAAAATAGCATTCTCTATCCGCGCGGAAACCCCTTTCCAAAAAGCCCCCATTGTTTCAAAGGTGGGAGAAACATAAACCCATTTTGCCGCCCCATGTTCCATAGCTGCGAATAGCTTCTCAGGATTCGCCCAATAATACCCCGGACTCCCTTGCGCTGTTCCTGTTATATTTTTGGGCTGAACCATAAAAGCAACGGTCAACGCCCCTAAAGCACCGCCGGACAACACATCCAACCCATACTGTTGCCATTTAACATCTTCTCCAGAAATATCTTTGATCGCAGTATTTAATACTTTCGCACTGGCACCGATCCCGGCACCAATCCCAATCTTTTGTAAGCCATACTTAATACTGACAGCATCCATTCCATACTTGGCAGTATGTCCGGCTTTCTGTGCCGCTAAAGCACTTTGTTCTACTGTGCTTGCTGCCGGGGCTTTTAATAACGGCCCTTTACTGGTCAATCCCTTCCCAACCAATCCTCTATAAGCCAACGCAATAAAAGCTCCAGTTACCATGTTGGCTAATGTGAATTCACTTCCTATATTATCCATTAAATTTTTATCCGCAACCGTTCTGGCTTCAAATGTCTTTAAAACGCCTCTTATGGTCGGTAATCCAACCGCTCCTGCGGTTGCGACTCCGGCGTTTACCGTAATGGGATTAGATAAAAATTTGTATACTCTCGGGAAATTTGTTGAAAAATTAGAAAAGAACGCAGATTGTCCGGCTTTGGCAAAGCCCATGCCAGCCAAACCAAAAGCTCCGCCGAAGCCAAAACCCATAAGGAAATTAGACGGAACGGACTTAATAACATCCCAACCCGGTTGGGTATTGCCGTGAAAAGCGCCAAGAGACGCAATTGAAGCGCCACCCCAATACACAAACCCCAAACCGGCAGATAAAGACATAGCGCCAAGTCGGGCGGCGGTGGAAATATTCTTACCAACATTGGCGATGGAGGCCCCACCCGGACTGAAGAAACCTAAGGCAACTAAAACCATGTTCGTTTCCGGAGCCAACAAACCATTGCCCTGCATAATTGAAATCGCATTCGGAACACCCACAGCAATGGCCTCTTTGATCATCAATGACTTAAAACCACCGGCTGCTGTCCCAGTACCTATCGACCCGGCGGCCATGGCTTCGGCCATCGTGGCGCCCTTGGCCAAAGAACCAACAAAGCCCAAGCCCCTGGCCAATCCACCCAAAAGCAACAGATTCTTAGCTGACTGACCAACATTAATTTCACCACTCTGTGCGAATGCCAAGGCTTCTCCCAACCCCCAGGAAACCAAAACCCCTTTGGTAAGATACGTCTTTCCAGCTTGTGCGGCAAGTCTAACTGCCCCAGCCGCAATTTTCCCAACGAGACCTTTTGTTGCAAGATTCGCAGCAAATTTTCCAGCCGCCCCGCCTACAGCGCTGCTTCCACCAAACGTCAAAGGAATCGTGGCAACAGTAACAATCCCTGTAACAGCATCTAAAGTCCCTTGAATGTTGGCCGCTGTCTGTAATGATTCTCCTACTCTAAATAATTGCCGAGCATCGCTGTTACGACTTCCAATCCCCGCCGGCAACAACACCGACCCGTCTTTATTAAGAACTTCGTCCCTAACTAACATGCCTATAGGGCCATCATCCTCATTATCAAAATTAGCAAAAAACACCTTGCCGTTTCGCATAAACAGACCTAACGCATCATCCACAGCATAGTTTCCTACTACTCCCTGGAAAAAGCCATCATAATAAGGACGCGCATCAATAGTCCCCTTCCAAAAAGACCTGTCTCCTATTTTTCCATCTACAGGCGCATCGGCGTATTTATTGTCTACTCTAATATAAGTAAACTCATTTTCTCCTGTTTGTACCCGCACCACATAATCATCCCATCCAGCCAACCCCGCACTACGAAAACTTATGGCCCATCCATGGTCTTTCCCCGTCCAAAGATTCTTGCCTTCTTCTCCTTTATATTCGTGGCCCGCTTTATATTTGTTATAAGGAACCTGAATTTGTCTAACAATATCATTGCCTGCTGAATCTTTTCCTTCATACACTTCCGCAGTCACAAAAAGCTCTTCCACATTAGAATACAACACTCTTCTGGTAAAGGTTCTACCCTCTGCATCGGTAAGGGTCGCTGGCCCACCATACCAGTCTTTAGAAGAACTACCAGAGAAAGCATCCGCCAAATCCACCCACCCCTGTCTGCCGTCGTCAAGTGTAACCAAAACTTGCACTTCCTGGGAAGAATCTAAATGTTTCGTTACGCCATTAATGGTCAGCTCAAAACCAGAACGGGTACTCCCCTTGGCAATGGGTCTCTTTTCTTCCCATTTCAACGCCTTTATTCTTACAGGCAAGTCTCCTAGAATTTCTTTCCATTTTCCATCTACGCGTTCCGAGCCAATTCTATAGTCATTAATTACCCCATTGACATAAAAATCTGACGCGGTCATCATGTCGTCATTATCAATTATGGCGACCTTTCCTGTCTTTATATCTTTTACAACTATTCCTTTTTTCTTCCCCTTTTCATACCTATTTTGTCCATTCTTAAACTCCTCCGGGGAAACAAGAAAAACCATGCCGGTCTCAGACTTAACAAGAACCCCTTCTTTGGATTGTGCCTTAAGTTCATCCACAACTTGTTTCGATGAAAGGGTGGTTGGCATAATAATAGCGCCAAGCTTATTTTGTTGAAAAGAATATTGATACCCTCCCCCATAATCGTCATTCAAAAGCAAGTCATAAACAGCCTCTGCTGCAAGAGCTTCATTCGCAGGGACTATCTGTCCTTCTCCTAATGTGGAAACAAGCTGGAAAAACCCGGCCGATTCAAGCATCAATGAAGAAAATCCTTTGGATGTGTCTCCAAATTGAGCAACGATGGAGCCAACATATTTATTATCTTTACCGACTTCCTCTGGTGTAAGGAGATCCGTCACTAACGTTTTTTGAGAAAACAGAGACATGACTTTCAACAACTGTGCCGGGGATAGTTGTTGAAGCGAGTCAGCTTTCCCTGCACCATTGATCAGGCCAGCCCTGTAATCAGAAAGCCCCAAACCGGTTATCAAAGAATTCGGGTTCAATCCGCCTGTTTTCGCCAAAGTCCCATAATCACTAGGTAAAACAGCACTCCCAGAAATCACATTAAACGCCCATCCACCGCTCTTAGTAACTTGTAATGCTCCATCAATATAAGAGGTTCGTACAAATCTATCTCTTAACAAGCCGCCTTGCGGCCCAGAATCATCCGTAAGGAAAACTGCCGGGGTGCCGTCCACTGATCCGCCAATAATACGAGCCAAGACCTCTGGGATGCCATCCCCGTCTTTGTCTCCTATGCCAAAAGTCAAATTAGCAGGGCCCCAGGTTCCGTCCCTAATAAAACGCATCTCTCCTTCAAACGCCGCATCAACATAAGCCACATGTTTTTGCGCGCCGTAAAGTTTCTCATAAATATTAAATTTCTCTCCTTTTGCTCCTGTTCCATGCCATAATTCAGTTTGTTTCGGAGCTAAAACCGAATTAATAAGAAAATCATTGCTTTTAGCAATCTCTTCCTTACTCGTCATCCCGTTTACTATAGTACTTACCCCTGCTGCCTCTAACGATTCAATCAAATCACCAGTATAAGCCGCAGACTGCGCCTCCTGCGCTTGGTACTGTCTTAAACCCACCTTGGCAATAAACCGAGTAAACCCATTACTCCCAAAATTCTCTTTATATTCGTCATTAGCCAAAAACAGCGGGATTTGCCTCTCTTCCTCTCGTTTCCAAGCCCTGAATAAAAGTTCTTTTTTAGCTTCAGGAGAAAGGCTGCCAAAATACTTATTGGCTAACTCGGATTTAAAAGTTGGGGTTTTTGACTGCGACCGTTTTTGCATTTCCGGCCAATCCCCGTGCGACTCTTTAATTTCCGCATCCTCTGCCATGGCAATTAAGGAAAGATAAAAACTCGCGGGCATTTTCTTTTGCTTAATATAATCCATAAAACTCATGCCCTGTTTCTCGGCATCACTTAATTTAGAATAGTCTTGAAACGCAGCCTCCATCCCGTTCTCAATCGCCACTGCCTGTTCTGCTGTTATATTTTTGCTCTCATCAAACTGCTCCCTCTTGGCAGCCAAGTCGAATAAACCCCTCATATACGACTTGCCCAACCCAACCGAGGCATCAGCGCCAACCTGCATATACATGCTTTTTGTATTAACGCCTTCCTTCTGGCCGTCCGGGCTAATCGTAATACCCACAAAACCTTTTGAATCTGGGGATTTATACAGCTTGCCATCTGCTTTATATTCACGTTCAGAATCATAAAAATAAAAATGTGTAGGCAACCCGGCTTCTTTCTTGGTCGGACCAATGGCATAATAGCTTCCGGCAACTCCCGGGATATGAGTCGCCCCTGTCATAACATATATTCCTTCGGCCGTTGGCTGACCCAAAGCAAAAACATGTCCAGACTCTATATTTTTACCATCAACAACAAAATCTGTCGCACGGTGCTTGAATCCTTTTAAGACCGAATCATAATACACTGTAGCCGATTCATACAAACCAGAACCCGTTAAAGCGGGGGCCTGTACGCTACCTTCTTCTACTTTAATACCGGCGTTCTTCAGCTTCGCTTCAATACCCGCCGAATTTCCGCGCATAACAAGTTGTAAGCCTTGCTTAGTTACACCCTTAACGCCTGCTTTTTTCAATGCCGCCACGATTTTATCGGCATCCCTCGCATCCAAACTCTCCAACCCGCCTAAACTCTCAACAGCCTCAGCGAGCGACTTATCAATATTATAAACACTAAAAATATTCTCTTCGACAAACATATCCCCTTCCGAAGCCTTCATGCGGCTGCTCGCAATATCTCCATCAGCCGCCCATTGGAAGGTAATAACGCCGCCGACATCTTTGTAATGCTCTCTAACCCATGCCGGGGTTTGTTCATCGGCGAATATCTCAAAATCCCCATAAACCGTGGCGCCATTTTTGTTCAATTTAAGATATTCAGGGATCCCTTTTTCTTTCCCTTTCGCTGTCATCAATCCAGAGGCGGCGCCCAGCACTAATATTTTTCCCCTATTTGTCTCATCGTTAGTGCGTCCGGTATAACGATGCGCTGCCACATACTCCTGTCTCCCGCCTTCTTCGAAGCCGATCTGCTCCCAGGTATCTGTCACTTTATAATCATACGCATAAGACTGCTTCATACCATCGCGATCATCCGAAGATTCCAAAACATCTAATTGAAACTCTTCACCTTTTTTCAAATCCCTTGCTACGCCCGGGACGCTTTCCGCAATCAAGTATGTTTGACTTCCATCCACCGTGGAAACCACGCCGTCAATAATAGTTAAAGCCCCATTCCCCAGAAAACGCGAAACGATAGTGCCGTTTGATGATAAAATACGATTAATCGGCAAAAGCCCGGCCCTGGACAAAATTCTTTGCCTGGAATTCATCGAAACCGTTCCAGGCCCTTTTTCGGTTGGATCTTGCGTAGAATATGCCGCTGTTGCTCCGGCCACCATATCAGAAACATTGTTTTCAATATAAAAACTATGGAGGGATTGATTCATGCCTACCGGGTTATCTTTAGTGCCAAAATTCCCGTATAGGAACGGCATCGCCAGAAAACTGATTCTCCGATAACGGTCATTCTTATCTGCCGGAAGAGGAGCCGCGTATGTCTCCTTTACAGCCCCATCTTTCCCTTTGGCCGTGTATGTTTCGGTTTCAATATCGCCATTGATGTTGCCAGCATACACATCCATCATTTGCCCAGCATATTCCGCGGCGCCGACTTTTATAATATTAGTGAGCATAACATCATAGGAGCTTACGGTCTTTTTATCATTTTGCTCACCAGGATTATTCGGAGCAAGGACTTCATTCCCCAACCCGGGTATTCTGGCCAAAAGGTAAACAGGGTCTTTCTCATTCATCTTCTCTATATAAGGCACACCTGTTTCCCCATCAACTTTCATTTCAGTTTTCAGCATGGAATACGGAGACGCCAAAACAACCCGCAACGACCCGTCTTCATCAATAGACAGCCGGCTTTTTTTGGAAGCCGAGTCATCGCTATATTCAAACTTAATTTCTTTCTGCTCAATTATGGTTTCTACACCATTTCCCCCGTATTTAATCACAGACTGGGTCACAACCGGCATATCCGTAAGCATGCCGCTCCCGCCAAGGAATTTCTGCAATATTTCATCAGCAGGAACTTTAGAAGCCCACTCTTCAGATCCCAAATCACCCGACTTGCTGGAAATAGACACCCTGTACCCATCAAGATATCCCTGAATTTGCACTTTTTGTTCTAGAGAAAAATCGCCTTCTTCCGGTATGGTTAAACCCAAATATTTTACCGCCTGCTGCAACTTTTCATCATTAACCAAGTCCTTCTTTGAAATCTTAATAATATCCGCTAAATGCGTGTCCCCCGTATAACGCATTTGGCCTTCTTGTCCTGTGAGATAATGATCAATGGCTTTGATTCCGTCTTTTTCCGAAATCTTAAGAACCATGTTTTTCACTTCTATTTTATCATTGGCAAGATGAGCGCCCCATTCATCACCATAAACCGCAACTTTAGGATTACGGGCAACAAATTCATCCATACGGATAACAAAAGGACTCATCTCAAATACGCCGGAGGATGTGTCTTTCAGGAACTGCGCACCGCCAATATCCGCGGTATAAAGATCAGCAACCCCTCCCACAAGAACCTTGCTTCGGACAACCGAACCCTCTGGCTGTTCCGTTCCACCCTGCCCACCAGCCTGCCGCAAGCGGATATAATCTCCTAAAACAGATGCATCTGAAAACTGCAATTGCCCTTCTTGATTAATGAAAGATCTACCACTGGTCATCAACCCTGCGGCCTTGAAGACCGAGGAATCCCTTGTAAAAAGCTCCTGGGCTTTCGCATCAATAGATTGATTTAAATCTTGGCCTTCGGCAACCTGCAAAAGCCCCGCCACATCGGCAAAAGTCGCTCCCACGTCTCTTAAATCAGAAACAATGGCTTTTATTAATTTCGTTCTGCTGCTTTCTTTTTGTTCTACACCGTTATTATCTTTAGAAGAAGCTTTGCCTTCATACGCTGATTTCAGTTCATCCGCCGTTATTTTTTCCGCCTTAATTGTATCCAAAGCAACGGCCAAAGCCTGCTTTTTGGTATCAACAGTCATTGTGGAGAGCTGCTGGGATAAAGTTCCTTCTGTTTGAACCGCTTTGACAAAATCAATTAAAGAAATCCCCATGGCTTCCATTTGATCCACAAGGGAATTGACCAAAGCGTTCCTTTCATTTATTTTTATTTGCTCGTCATTTAAATTATCGCCTTTAATAACAGGTAAATCTGCTTTATAAGCGGCTTCCAATTCTTCGTTTGAAATTTTGTTAGAGGTGATCAGGCTCACAACATTAGACAACCGCGCATCCTCAGACTTAGCGGCGATGGTGGAAAAGACCCCGCCTGATATATTAGCAATTTCACGGGTTTGTCCGTTTGGCAATTCTTCCGTGGTGCGGGAATCAACCCCATAAATAGCCTTCGCAATAAAAGAAGACGTGCCCTCAAAACCAGAAAAACCTTCTGTGGCGGCTTTTAGTTCCTCAATGGTCTTCACCCCTTTAACAGCAGCAACGGCCTTTTCTGAGTCTCTTTCGGTTAATCCGGAAGACACCACCGCATTCACCAGCAAATTCGTCATTTCAGTATCCATAATACCGGATGCTATGGTATCAACGGCTTCGGGCGACATAAAACCCAAGGCAACCAAGGCATTTAAAACCGCTGGGTCAAACAAAGAAACATTTCCTTCTCCTTCAAAAAGCCCGGCATTTTTCAGGGCGGTGACCAACTGATCTCTCTTGGCTTTTTTATCCTCTGAAGAGAGGTTCGCCAGATCATTCAACCCGACACTTTCAATAATAGACATAAGGGTGTCTGCCCGGCCCTTCAGCTTGGAGGAGAAAACATCCCCCTGTAATAAATTCATCAAAGAGAGCTGCCCTCCCTGGGAAATCGAGCGAACCATAAGCCCAGATCCAGGGTCAACCGGAGAAAGATTTTCATCTAAGGTAATTTTTCTTACACCCGAAGACAACCCCATAATCGCATTTTTAAGTTCATCAAACGTTTGCACATCTTTAAAAGCACTAGCTGCCTTCTTTTTATCCACCTCTGAAAGGCCATTTATAAAAACTTTCGCCATATTCTGCACTAGTGAAGACGTTTCCTCTTCGCTCAATTCGCCGCCAAAAGCACTGATTAATATTTGTGCTAAACCAATTCCGGGGAGGAATACATTTGCCTGGGATTTTAGGGTTGCGGCAGGATTATAGGCATCCAAATTAAAAGCAAAATCTGACCTTACGTTCCCGGCATCATCAAGCGCCCCATGGTAACTGAAGACAAGATCATCAATTTCACTAGCGCGGATGACATCTGCCAGGGGTTCTTTCGTGGCAAAATTCACGACCGCATCTTTAAGAGCAGATATCGTTTCCACACCCTGCAAAGAAACAGCGGCCTTCTTTTTATCTTCTTCAGAAAGGCCGCTGGTAAACACATTAATAAGGGTATTCAATATCTGATGATTTAACATATCTGCCACAATTGCATCGGCAACCCCGCCAGACAACATTGTTCCAAGCGCAAGCTTCATGGATTGCAATGTGGCTGCATCAAACAGGTCTGGAACTTTTTGATCTTTATCTAATAATCCCGCCTGCTGTAAAGCGGCAATAAGTTCCGCGCCCTTGGTTTTCTTTTCTTCTTCGGAAAGACCAAGCACATCCCCCAAACCCACCTCTTCAATAACGGAAATAATCGCCTCTGCCCTGGCTTTTAGTTTAGTTCCCGCCTCCATTTTGGCGGTATACTGATCCCACCCATCTTCTGTCATAGACTTATTCATAGCATTAATCGTAACATTCTTGGTAGGACTTCCAGCATAGGTGTTTTCCAAGGCGTTAATCAGAAAATCTTTAATCGGATTATCCTGGGTCGTCATATCCATAAGCCGGGCTTCCACATCACCCATATTTTGCACGTCATTTAAGGCAACAGAAAGCTCTTCTACCGCCTTGATTCTCTCTTCTTCCGACAATCCGCTCGTTAAGGCGGCAGTGGCAATAAGCGCCTTCAAAAGTTCAACATCCGCAGCTGACATCCTCTTTCTAAGCTTGGTTCCCGGGTCGGTCTCACCTTCGCCTTCAAATTGACTATCAGCAACCAAGGCCCCGCCTTCAAAGCCAATCTTCACGCTCGCCAAAAGCCCGTCCTGACCTTGTTCCGTCAACGCCGCAATTAATTTATCCGTAACCTGCTTTTTCTCTTCTTCAGACATATTAATAAAGTTATCCAAACCCAGTTGTTTCATAACAGCGCGGACATTTTCTGCTTTCCCTACTAAAGAAGTAACTTCACCCTGATTTTTAACAATTCCATCTCCCAAAACCCAACCAACAACGCCACCTTGGATTATTCCGTTTTCATATTTTGCATACGAAGTTGTCGATTCTCCTATTAACTTATTTGTTTCTGCATTTCCCAGAAATACGCCGGCTTCAAAAAGCTGCATATATCTGTGCTTAGAAGAACCAGCATAAACAGGAACAGTGGCCAAGGTGTCATAAACACCCTGCTCCGGGTCAACATTTAAAAGCTCATCTATCTTAGCAATGGAAGCGTTCAACTTAGCGACCTCTGTCGTATAAGCTTCTTCCGTTATCTGATCAGCGTCTTTTTGCGCATCCAACTCTTTTATCTTCTCTAACATAGCATTCTTAACACGAATCGGCGTCGACTGGGCAGCTTTAAATTTTGCCTCTGCCTGACCTTGCCGCTGCTTTTGTGTCAGCGGCATAGCACTCACCGTTTCCTCAATCATCTTGTCGGGAGAAACAACCTTTTCCGGATTCGGAATTTCGCCTTCTCCCCAAATATCCACAAACGGAACCAGCCAGTTAATAATACGCTTAATTTTGGCCTCACGCATCTGGTCAGCATATTCCGCCCTTGCGTCTGCCCTAGCCCGCCACCCTTCAACTCCGCCTTGTAAAACTCTACGATAAACACTCCCCCCACCATCAACCTGCCCGTCTGTTCCCGCATCTTTATCATAAATGGCAAACCCCAAATCCTCAAAACCAAGCGCGACCAAGCGATTGTAACCGGTTTGCGCTTCTCCACCAAAGTTTTCCGATTCCGAGGGGCTTGTTTCCATAATAGACAATTCTTTCGACTTCGTAAAACCTTCACCAAAAAGATCTACTTCCGCCCCTCCTGATTTATCTCCTTCTTCTTTCTTAGCGATAATCTTCATTATAGAAGGATCCAAGCCTAATTTATTCGCTTCTTCAACCGTGAACGCCCGGCCATCATAAGAATATTGTCCTGTATATGGATTATACGAAAGGAACCCCTCATAAACATCCCCTGTGGCTGTATCCGTCTGAACCCAGCCTCTTCCCTTATTTCCCGCTCCGACTAAATTGTAAGAAATATAGTTTGCGGAGTCCGCACTATTTGCCCCAATAAGAATATGTTGTCTTGGCACAACCATAAAATCACTTGTCTGTTGACTTCCCGCTCCGTAACCGGCTACTAGCTTTATATCCCCTGATCCGTAACCAGCAATAAGACTTTCGGTGCCCCCCTCTTCCTGAGTTTTAGAGGAAAACACTTTCGCCTTAATAAGCACATCACCCTTTTCACCCTTTGATTCTTCCGCTGTTCCAGACAGCTTTTCCTCTACCAGCGTCATAAAACTAACCAAAGCATCCACATCTTCTGCCGAGTCCACGTCGGCTTCCATCTCGATAGTAAGCAGGGTACCGTCCGCTTCTATGTCGCCTTTTTCCTTTGCTTCTTCTATTTTGGCAACCAACTCTGTCGCCTCTTTTTCGGGATCAAAATCCTCTCCGATTGTTTTTCTTTTTAGTTGAATGTAATTCTTCCCAAGAAAAGACCCGTCTTTGGCAATGGGACGGAAGGTAAAACCAAGAAAATCCCGGTAAAATTTTATGTATCCGGAATCGTGTGAAATTGCGGACGCTACATATTCAAAACTATTTTTAAAATTAGTAATGGCAGACATCGCCGCCACCTGGGAAAAATTGTCTACCCAGAAACCGACCCGGTTATCTTCCGCCATAATCAAAAACTGCAACCCCGCTTCCTGGGCCATGTCTTCATCTGTTTTCTCTGCATCGTCTTTCAGGTCATCTGGAATTGCCATACTGTCATCCCAACCCCAGGCATACCACTCCTCCGGAGCATTATATCCACCCATTTGCTCTTTTGCTTCTTCTCTTTTCTCTTCAAGCTCTTCTCTTTTTTCCTGGGCCTTCAACACAGTATCTAAAGTAATGCCGCCCATTTTTTGCATAGATTCAACATAGGTGCCAAAGGAAGACAAGTTAGCAAACTTTCCGCCAGTGGGGGCTGTTCCAACCCAATCGCCCACTAAATTAGAAGCAAACTCTTGAAAAGCATTTCCTGTTACATTCAAGAAAATAGAACCTATGCTTTGCTTGTCTTCCCCGTCTGTTTTTCCGCCTGCTTTTTGTTGGTTTTCATAATCTTTTGTTCCTATAGCAGCCAAATCAGACGTTTTAAACATTCCGGCTATTGATGCGAATATACCCTGCGTAAGAACAGACCCTAAGAAAATTAAACTACACGTCCAAAATTGCTTGGCTCGCTCATCCTTGTCTCGCGTCTTCCCATCCGCCCCTTCAGCTTCTGAAAAATCTTCTTTACCAAAAAGGGCAAGGGCCAACAACATCGATACCAATGTTTGAACCGCACCCCGCCAAATCGTTCCCAAAAAAGATCCCTGAACAAACGCTTTTTCATAACCGTTATCTAGATTACCATCCGTATCAAGCATGGTGACATTATGCGTTCCGGAATAATGACTCGTTACCGTTTTCCCCTCTTCGGTTGTAGTTGTAGTAGATTTTATGTTCTCTTTCGTTCCAACATTTTCATAAGTATATACATCATTTCCATTTTCGTCTTTTTCTTTCTTAATATCATATGTTGTTCCCCAAGTGTCTCCGTAAGCGATCACATTAAACAGCGTCATCCCGATTAAAGACCCAAAATTGCCAAGAATTTGAGACATCATGGAGCTTGGGTCGAATTTATCTTTAAATATATATCTTAATATAAAACTCCCCATCCCCCCTGCTAACCGCTGAAGGGCCATCATTCCCATGTCTGCTAGATTTAACTTAAAAGAACTATAGCTACTCATTGCGTCCGCTTTAACTTGCGCAATTTGATCACCAGTAAGCGGCCCCTTCCCTTCAGCCTTTGCCTTAATTTGCGCTTTTTCAACCTGCTGATTGGCATATTGTTTCTTTGACGCTTCCGAGTCATCTTTCATGCCCAACATTTCACGCCAGCCCAAATCCTCGGTATCACCACTGGCAGGCTTGTCAAACAACGCATCTGCGGCCGCGTCCAATCCCATGGCAACAACACCCACCGCCAAATCCGCAGCCAAAGAAGAAATCAACCCAACTAAAACCGATTTCAAAATTTCACTATCAATATCCAAATGCTCTTCTAAAAATTCGGCAATTTTAACTTGAACATAAGCCTTAATCATCCCGACCGTAAAGCCTTTGGCAAAGGCCTTCGCAATATCCCACAACCGCTGAGTCACTGTCATGCTCGTTGTGGAAGTAGTGCTCGTTGCCGTAGATGCAGCGCCGCCGCCAAAAACCTTATTAAAAAACCCTTTAATACTAGACCATATATTCTGAAGTTTTGTTATCAAACTCTGCCAAGCGCTTTGAATCCCCTCACCAAACCCACCATAACCAGCAATTAATCCTCCTGCAGCTCCAATTAACCCACCAATAAGCGCCGCCTTGGTAGCATCTTTTCCCGTCATCTTCGCAACGGCCCACCCGAGAGCCGCACCAACTGCCGCACCAACTGCCGCATTTTGTAAAGCTGTGCTAAGGGAGCTGGTTGCGCCGGTACTGGCAGTAGACTCCAATGCGGTTTCCCCACCACTGGCGGCAGCCTCGCCCGCTGCATTTCCGGCCTCAGATCCTATCCCGGCCATATAATTCAAACCTACTGAAACAGCAATTGTAATAGCTGTGCTTAAAATAAACGCATTGCTTTCACAATCATCTCCGCCATCATTCACACAGTTAACATAATACGCTTCCCCTACGGCAGAACCAAAAGTTGAAGAAGCTAAAGAAATAATAACTCCAAGCGGGCCACCCATAATATAAGCGATGACAATCTGAACCACCATGGAAATTACAGCAGCAAAAACATCCGCCCCAGACAACAACCCGGGCAAATCATCTGATCTGTCTATCCATTTATTACCCCAAACAAACACCTTCATGGCGTCTGAAATGGGTTCGTATTCCATATCTTCTTGGCGATCCAAATTGACAGCAAGAACAAAACCGCTGATCTTCTCTTTAAATTGATCTCGTGGCATAGACTGTTGCTTGCCAATATCAGAGAAGTACACATTCTGAGCATCAACGGACCGAACAGTCACAAAGTGTTCCGAACCAAAATTGGCAATAAACGGAGTTTTCAGATAAAGGATGTCTTGCGTGTCAACCTTGACGGCCTGAACATTAAGACCATATCCGCGGGCAACTTCTTCAATCGCAAAAAGAGAAGTTTTTAAGAATTTTTCTCCAGGCTCAATAATATTATTTAAAAGATCGACGGAAAGAGTTGCCACAGCAATTTCAGCCAAAGACGTTGAAATTTTGTTGCCATCTAACAAATCTTTTAAAGCATAAACACCACAATTAAATGGGTGAATATTAGGATTACGAATCCAAGATTTAACAGATTGGACATAATCCGGAGTGATTTTCCTCTTCGCAGAAATTAAAACGCTTTTCTCACTAGAAAGAGAATTATTTATATCTGAAGACAGCCCGAGTTTAATTTGTGCATTTTCTTTGTTCTCAATTTGTTCCAAAAGATTGGCGACACCGGAGGAAAGCTGTATCGCCATCATTTCTTCTTGAGAAACCTGGGGATTGGGAGAATCCAAGTCAATCACCTGAACAGACGAAGACGAGTGTCCCCAAAGAACAGCGGGATTGTAGTTGAAAGCCCAGCTAACCTGCTCTGGAAGGAAAATTAAAACAACAACAAGGGCAACAAGCCGAATCCAAGACTTAAATCTACTTTTAAAAGACTCTTCTTTTAATTCATTTTGGACAATACTTTCAGACGCAGAAATTAACCTATTCTCTAATATACCTTTAGAGACAGTTTCGGCACCTAGTTTTTTGTCCAATCTAAAATTCATATATTTTTCTAGAAATTAACCAGATTATTAACGAAACAATGGGCTAACTGGTGCCCTCGAATACAAGTGGAAGGAATTTTTTGAAACAAGCTGAAAGAATTCAACAAAAAACTATTTAGTTTTTTTTCTGCTCCTCCTATAATTTTTATAATTTTTGCCATTTTTTAAAAACAAAAAGCTACCAAGTGGTCTCTTGGTAGCCCAGTAGTTTACTCAAATACTCTGAAGAGCTTAATAAATGATGTGCATCTCATTATTTTGTTGGCCCTCTTTCAGGATATTCTTATAAGGCAACCCTTTACCACTTGCCCTATAAGTATAGCATTATTATAGAGGGGCAACAATGAATATGCAATTTTTTTTTAAAGAAAATGTTGTTTATTTTCAGATAGTTACAGCCCAAAAGAAATATTTTTTGAAATTGTCTTTTGAGAATCAGGAGAAAAAACAAGAAAACGCTTCCAAAAAAAACTTAATGGTTTAAAAACATCTTAAAAATTTCTATTCGCTTGAAAAATAATTTTAGAATATTGCTTAATTTTTATATTTATTTAATTATTAAAAACACAATTTTCTCAGAATGGACAAATCAGAATGGACAACTCAAGGTTTTCTAGAAATTTCACAAAAACACCGTTTTTATAAGACACTTTTTGATAATTGATCAAAAACGGGATTGCTTCTCATTTTCCAAACAGGGGTTATTTTTTCCCACCCAATTCTGACAACGGATTCTCCTCAATAAACTGCAGAAATATTGGGCCGGCGACAAGAATTCCGACAACAGGGAAAATAAAGAACAACAGGGGCACCAACAGCTTCATAGGCGCTTTCATGGCCATTTGTTCCCCTCTGCGGAATCGGGCAAGGCGCATGTCTTCAGACAAAAGATTCAGGGCTTCGGAAACAGAGGTCCCCATTTTATCTGCCTGGAGAAGCGTCCTTGAAAAGGAAGAAACTTCCGGAAGGTCAAATTTTACCGCCAAATCTTTTAATGCGTCACGGCGGGTCTTTCCAACGTTGATTTCCTGCAAAAGGATATTAAGCTCGTTAATCATGACCGATGGTGTTGATTTCTCAACAACCCACTTCAAAGCCAACATAAAGTCCAACCCAGCATTCACACAAAGGCCAAGCAAATCAATGGCATTCGGCAATTCCTTCACAATAACAGCTTTGACTTTTTTAATTTTTCCCTTAAGCCAAAATTCCGGCATCATATAACCAATAGAAAGACTCATAAAAAGCCAAAAAAGAATCATGTCTGGCTGAATCATCTGAAAAGTCAACAAAAGCACCAAAATAATACCGATTTCCTTCATTAAGAAAAATTCTTCCGGCGTCAAGTTAACATGCCCCACAGATAAATCTTTTGAAATTCTCTTCCGAAGGCCCCCTGAACACAATGGTTTATTAAACATGGCTAAAGCACGCAACATGGACGTCGCATTCTTTTTCTTCTTTGCCGGGGCCACCTCATATCCAAAAGCTTTTAACGTAGGCCGGCTCTCCATTTCCATCGGAAAAAGCCCAACAACAAAACTAAATCCCGCCAAAAAACACATCGTCAAAACAAATGTCAGCATTAACATGATATACCTCTTCCTTAGGTTAGGCTTTGTTTGATTTATTAAAAATCTTTAAAACTACTAATCTTCCAAATCATAATGGCGCCTAAAATTTCCGAAAAAACCGCATAAACAAGCATGCCCCTCCCTACCGTGGACTTAAACATATGATCAAAGAAAGTCGGATTCGTTCCGTAAATAATCGTAAAAAACATAATAGGCAAGGCCGACATAACAACACCTTGAATTTTTCCTTGAACTGTCAAAGTGTCTATCTGAGATTTTATTCTTTTTTGTTCACGAATAACATTCACAATCCGCTGAAAAATACTGGGCAAATTCCCCCCTGTTTCTCTTGCCAGCAAAATAGCCGTTGTCATTTGCTGCACGGCCGGAGAAGGCTGCCTATTATAAAGATGATTAAGGGCTTCATCCAGAGAAACCCCCATATTGTTCTCCCCCAAAACAATCGAAAATTCCTGGTTTATCGGATCCGGCATCTCTTCCACAACGGCTTCCATGGCCTGAACCAAACTCAACCCCCCTCGGAAGGAGCTTGACATAATCATAAGCGCATCTATTAACTGGTCATCAAATTTCCTCCTGTTTTGCCCTATAAGGAGGTTGTTATAAACTCCTGGAAAAATTAAACCGAAAACCAGTCCGATTCCTATACCGAAAAGCCGCAGGTCTTCCGGGAAAAACATATAGCAAGCCCCTCCAAAAACAATCGGAGCAATGATATAAAAGCGGGTTATCTTTTCAACCTTGGAGCGGGGCAAAACCCTGTCCAGTTTTGAAGAAAGTTTATGCGCCCGTTTTTGGCCAACTTCTACGGATTTATTATAAATTAACGGAATGACAAAATACCCAAACATTGTCGCAGATATAAATATACAAAATAGAGAAACATACATCGCTTAACCTATGCCTCCTTATAAACCCCTAATCATTAATCAATTAAAACCCTCGATGTCGTCACGTCCCCACAAAGCGCTCCCGCAGCTACAGACTCGCTACAATTTTCTAAACACTGCAAACACTGTGTGATATACCCCGTCGTTCCGATTGGCATCGTGCAATCACAGGGTGTCGCATCATAACAGGCCTTTGAAATCCATCTGTTAATTAACGTACACGGCCGGGCCGGGCCGGTCCCTGACGTACAGTGGGTGGCATCAAAAAAACATTCTAAAGTCCCGCCGCCATCTCCATAATTCCCAAAAGGCCTGGGGTCATACTGACGCCCTGAGCCAAAAGCATCCCCCGCCTTTTTCCAGCTTCCATAATAACCCCTTAAAATATAACCTTGAAAGACAAACAAGCTTGATAATAAAAAAACAATCAAGGTCATATACTCCAATATAGATTGAGCACTTCTCCTTTGCCGAAACATATTTCGTCCTTAAATACTTTTCTAATTATTTCCACTAATAAAGGCGTTATCACACTCCACAAAACGGACACGAAACCCCTGGTCTCCACTGTACCCCGATCCGCCTCCTAGAAAATATTGAGCGCACGTCGCCGTTGAATAACCATATCTTAACAAACTTTCATGCAGAAAATTCCAGCAATCCAAATACTCGGGCGACCCCCTAGGTGGCGTGGCGCTGGCTGTCGGCGTCTGATTAACCATAAAAGCGCTCCTCCACCCCCATTCCCATGTCTGGGCGGCGATATTGGGATCAATCATAATAGCGCAGGTCAGCTCCAAATCCGTAGGATCCTGATCTGACCCTTCCGGATGATAGTATTGTGGTTTCCATAATAGAGTTCCATCCGGGAAAAGTATCCGGCTGCCGACAGTATCCTCGTCATAACGGATCACCCGGGCTTTGACCCTGCCTGTCCATTCCTTTAATTCATAACAGCGTTTCATCCCCCAGCTTTTGGTGTATGTGTCAATATACGGCCATCGATCCGTTCCACACGCGGCGTTACACCGCCCCGGAGTTCGAACTTCCACTTTAACAACATGCCAATCCCCCCGAATCGTGTTATAAACATCTTTGGGGAGATCCTGCCAGGCATAAATGGCGAAAGAGGTGGTGGCCGGAGGATAAATATTCCCCCATGCCTTACAAGCATCAATAAGCCCCTGGGCCGGGCCCGTGAGAAAGGCGTCGATATGAAGAAGCGCATTATACAACACATTCCTTATCGAAATCGCCTCTTCCTCTCGTCCCTCCAACAAATTCAAGCGTTTTGACATTTTCATCGCCTGATTCCCCGCGGCTAAAACGCTCTGGTCTAACAAATCTTTCCATTCTCCAGGATCAGTTTCTCCGCACGAGCCTATATTATCATCAAGGGCTGTTTCAATGGCATCAAAAAACGGGGTCGCCCCAATACCGCAAAGCTGTCCACAGGTTCCCAAAAGATCCGTCGGTAACCCGTACCACGTGCAGGAACAGTTTAAGGCGTCTGACAAAATGGTGGGGCTGGCACAAGCAATCGTTGTCCCCTGGTCCCGGCACTGGTTTGGAAGACTTGAAGCTGGATTCGCCTCGCAAAAAGCATACAGGGCCCTTAAATTGGTCAACAAAGACGTGTCTGGCGCCGGAAGGGCCGCGTTATCGGACGTTGGAACAAAAGCGGGGATGCCATATCCGCCAGGCAACGACGAACAATCATCATTACAGGTTGGAATCGATTCTGTTCCTAAACACAATGTTAACGCGATCAAATCTGCTTCGGGCATTGGAACCGTAAATATTAAAGCATCAAACCCCGGCACCAGCGACCTGGGCAAGATCGGACAGCTGTTTATGGAATTAACCGGATTATTGTCGCAATCCCACTTACACGCCTCAAATTTTTCAAAATTTCCTACAGCCTGCGCCCCGGTTACAGGGTGAATAATTGGGGCCCCGGACGGATCTTCAGCCGGATCAAAAAGGTTCCAATTAAAACACGCAATAACATCTTCAATGTCGCCTCGGCCATCTGCGCTAATGTCAAAAGACGCCTGTTCCTCCTGGCTTACTCCAGGGCATTCCAACCCGTTATATCCTGACTGAAAACCCAGATATGTGGGGTCCGCATATTTATTAGCGGCCGCTTGAGGCGGAGGAACACACCAAACCGCCGGGTCTGCGGAGCTGTTCGTAAAACACCCGGAACCAACATAAAGATCCGCATCGGGTGGGTTCAGCCAATTTACAATTGGAGTATAGAAAGAGCCCAAATCATCGCGCCAGACATACCAGTATCCGCCATCCACGTCTCCGGTACAACTTCCCGCACAATCCGCAGCATTACCGCTCGGGCACGGCGCTTCAATCCAAGTAGCGGCTTCCTCATACCAATCATCGAAAGTGTCTTCTAAAGTATCCTTATCTTTGCCAAAAAGGGTTGTCGCCCATTCATAGAATTCCGGCAATCCATAGATAAAATCATCTAATTTATCATCAGGCCAGTTGGTGGTCACATATTGAAAGTTGTTCGCGGCCAACGTCCGGTCTACGGGAGGCGTCGGAGGCAAAGCCCCGCCGGTTCCGCAAGCACAATCAACCGGCCAAGAAGTCCCACTTACGGGATCGACCTCCACGCAAGGTGGCCCCCCCCCGCCGGAAGGACCACCGGCTTTTATGCATTCGGCCATATAAGGCCACTGGTCAGGCGGATCACAGAATTGATCAGCCCCTCTTTTCCAGCCGCCCACATCCTGAGCGCAGACAGCATCATCGGCTAAAAGATCAACAATATTGGGGACCACGTCCAACAACTGGGGTGGGTCGCCGTCGGCTCCGGTATTCGCAGCATCCACACACCAGCCGCCGCTATAAAGCGCTGTATCCGGAGTTTCGGGAAGTTCAAGCGCAACACCAATTTCAGAAGGATACGTCATTCCGGCGCAAACCGCAGGGACCGTGCCCGCGGCAATCCCGTCTACATCGCATAAATGGCACTCAAGGTTATCCCGGACCGGATGAGGATCAGGCGGATCCGGCGTCAGGGCGCCATAGGTCAAAGCCTGTAAATCCATACCCCAGTCCGCCAGTTTATAGAAAAACGGAAAAATCCCCGGCCTCTCGTCATTCAAATAATAACCGGTTGCGTCTTCCATATAAAAATCATACTCCAACGGAGCGGAACGGATCAACTGCGAGTGGTCTAAATTCGCCCCGGTTCCGTCAATTAAATAATGCCAATTAGGCCGGGCCGGATTAACGGCGTATTGATGATGCTCGTCGTCAAAGCCGAGCCATTCACGAAAAGAAATATTGGCCGGAACCCAAGCGCCTGAACTGTTTTTATTGTTCGTGGAGTTTTCATTTATGCCTCTAAAAATATACGGGTACGTCAAGCTTGCGTTTGGCGCTGCGGGAGGAAGCGGGGTGTGGTAAGGGCTTCTCTCATCACATGTGTTTGGATCCCCGCCGGCAAACCCCTCGTCCTCCACGCAAGTTCCCGTAGCACAGCACGCTGGCCGAAGGTCTGGATCGTTAATGACGCAACAGGGGTCACACATGGCCGGGAAACGCATGTTCCCAACGGGATTGGCCGGGCAACAGGGGTGCCCGGGAGTTAACAGGCAATCTAGGGGATCAATAAGGCCCCAATCATCCGTGTCGCACCCCCAAACCGTACAGCGATTGGGATCGCCTCCAAACAAGAAATCCGTCAACGCAGACAAGAAGTCATCAATGATCGTAAGATTCAAATCAGGAATACCTTGAAGGCGGCGGGTATAATAATACGCAAAGCGGGAAATATAATCCGGGGCCGTGGTTTTATTAAGAGGGTCCGCTAAATTGCCAAAAGAACCGTCAGTGTCAAAGTCGAATAAATCCGGAATTTGGGCAGGGTCATTCACCGCTGTCATCAAGGCGGTTTGCACCCCCAGTTCCACGGCCATTTCTTTCGGCCCCATCGAGTCCTTCATCATTTTGTTCCACATGGACGTAATGCCCGGCTGGGTTATTGTGACATCAATAACCGCGGCAGCCACAACAAGAACCGCCGCGACAATCGCAGCGGCTAACCCCCATCCCTCACATTGTTCGGTAGCGGCGCAAATAACAACAATGACCACAACAATAATGGCCGCAATGAGCTTTACTAAAAATCCGGTCCAGGCACAAATTTTTGTTTCTCCCCCCAAAGACGTCATAAAAAGCATTTGGCCATAACTGGCGATAAACGACGCCATCTTGGATGCCGCCGTGTTGGCGGCAATAATAGTCAAGGTTTTGCCTTGAGAAATCCTGCCGATATTAATCGTGACCGCATATAAAATCAGCCCTATGGCCGCGGCCAGAATCAGGATCAGCCCGACTTGCCCGGCAACATGCCGAGGCGGCATTCTTGTGGAATCACCGCTGTTGTTGGGAACAAAGAAAAAAGCATTCCGCTTTTTATGTTGCCATCTTCGGACTCGCCTTACGCCTTTGTAAAAAACATGCAACAACTTGACCCCCGGGGTAATAAATTTAGAATTAAGGAGCTTCCTCTCCAAAAATATTGCTATTAACCGTTGCGTTTATTTTTGTGACCGAATAAAACATCGGCCGGACCTGTTCTAAAGGAGCCGCAGGTTGAGAAGTGCCAACCGGAGAAACCAAAAGAGCTTCATGAGAGTTAAAACGTTTCATCAGGTCATTGCCTGTCCAGGCAAAAACCTGAATCATCCCGACCACAAGCAAAACGACACCGATCATCCCAAACATAAACTCCAAAGACACCTGTCCCGGCCATTTATAAAGCTTTTTCCTTTGATTCCTTTTCCGTGTTTTCATAACAATTCACCTATAATCCTTACGGGGCGTATCTTCTTATCCAACGCCTCCCTCTAAGATCGGCAATCCGGCTCCTGACAAACAACATCAAGTTGTCCCTGTCAAAACATGTCAACTGTGCGACGCCCCCCATATAACAATTGGTTCCCGTGCTGGGCCGGGTACAAACTTCGACCGGATTCTGAATTCCATACAGCCCATTATCGCGCGCCCACGCCGAAGTTCCCCAGACGCGAGGATTAACATCGTCGGCACAAAACCTGCCCGTGTCCTTGGTAAGCTGAACCAACCGCTCCACAACATCTAGCTGGTCATGCCTTTCCGTGCTCCGGGTGTATTGCGACATGTTGGCATTAAAAATCGGGCCTTCTTCCGTCCGAAGATACATTCCCTGACCTGTTTCTTGGCCTGGATTAGATTCCGTAAATGTATAAACCTGCGCGCCCTCAGAAAAACCAACTGAACGAGCAAGGCATTTATAATTCGAACACACCCCCAGAGCATTCTCTCCGGTCGTCGTTGATCCGATAACGCAATTCCCTGTCGGCTCAACTCCACAAGAGCCTCCGATGGTCCCGGCAAAACGCCATTCCCCGGCTTGACGGGCATCCGAAAGGAATGAACTGGTCATATCTCCTTCCTCCCCGTCAATCACGTTCACGGTTCGAAGAACGCCAGAACTCAAGGCAGAATAACTAAGGATAGACTCTTCATAATAATCGCCGTCAACATCAACGCTGTCGTTCTTCGATTCCTTCTCTCCGCTGGGATCAACATAAATTCCCGGCACGCCACCCCACGGCAAGGTTAACGCTGTTCCGTCAACTACCCCGGCGATTAAAAACCACTGCCAGAATTGTCCGTCCCGGCTCCCGGCAGGCACATCAGATACGCCGTCAAAATCATAATCAAAACGGACGTCTTGAGGAAGATTATTACAATTTTTTTGACATGTGGTCCCAAAACAACACGTTTTACTCTTAGGATAATTGCCTGATATAGTAAACAGCAACGAACATCCCGCAGAATTTGTCACCAAATCATACTCTCCCGTGCCGGCCCCTCCTGTTGCCATAACACATTCCCCCATGTAACCTAATTCATAATTGCCCCCGTATCCCACATAAACACAACTCGAATAAGTAACACAGCTATTCCACCAGCACATTCCGTAGGGAGGATTCGCGGGCGGGGCGCTGGAATTAAAATATGCCGGTGCCGCGCCATTGCACGCTGGTATCCAGGCAGGTCGGCTTCCGTCAGCGTTGGCAAGGGTGACTGTTTTGAAATCCGCCCCTAATAACGGAAAGCGTTGGCCGTTAATATAAATATCCGACACCGGCAGGTCCCGGCGATCTCCAAAATCTGTCGGACGGAATAAATTTTTTGTCATAGAAGCGCTGGCGCTGGCTGTCATCGGGAACCTGTCCCGAGACCCGAATTTCTTACCCGCATCCACATTCAATCTGTCTTCCAAAATAACAATAGACGCCACGTTCCGGGAGTTCGCGCCTTCGTCCCCAGCAAAACCAATGTACTCGCCTTCGGACGTCCGGTAAGATTCGCTCAAGGCAAGGCGCAAAGCTCGTAATTGCATATTGTTAAGCATACTAACCTGCAGTCCCGCTTTAATAATGGAACCGATTATAAAAATAAGCATGGCCCCAAAGATAGCCAACTCCGTCCCTGATTGGCCTAATCGAGGGTTCCGAATCTTTCCTTTGTCACATTTCATAATTTAAAATTTACGTTTCATTAATAGGCGGCCACTCTTGACGCCCCGTACTTTTCTTCAAGCATGTTGGAATCGTCATCCCGCATTGTCCAGACCCCGGCGTTAACCGGGATTGTGGTAATACGCGTGGAGGAAAACCCACTCGCCCGCTCAGTAATATCTGTATTAGTCACCCGCGGGTCGTATTGGTCGCCCATTCCGTCAACGGATTCCTTCCACCGCCCCTGAACCCCTCTTTTAAAATAAGTCCCCATCCCCAGGAATACCCCTAAAATAATTGTAATAAGCGTCACATATTCCAAAGTGCTTTGCCCTCGTAATAACTTCATGCCCGTACCCTCATTTTAAAGCCTTTTAGTTATCTCTATACTGAAATCCTAAATTCGTGGTTGTGGTCGTAACTGTTTGTGACACCGTGCCGTCATAATCCACCCGCGTCTCTCCAAAATCTTCCCTCCGCCGCCTGACGGAGGCTTGATCCACGTCTATTATCTGCTCAACCAAATGCCCATCGAGCCCGCCGGGCTGCTCCGCGCCGGATTGATTGCCGACTTGGTCGGAAACAACCCGAATCATCCCCTGGACCCCTCTGCGCAATAACGGGGTAAGAGAAATCAGGACCGCGACAACGACACTCACTAGCATAGCATACTCTAAAAATGTTTGCGCGGAATTCTTATACTTTCTTCTCATATTCTTATTAAAATTTTTAATTAATCAGCCAAAGCCGGTGGCAACTGCGTTTGGTTTGTTATGGCGCTAATCTGGTGATTAAAAATCTGCTCTACGATCCCCGACCCCAGAGGAAAGGCGCCCTGTTCTGTCATGGTCGTGGTCGTGTCCGTATATCGCGTTGTCGTTGAATTGCTGTAATACGGCTCATATTGAAAATAAAAAGAGCCATGATTCGGAAGGGCGCAATCTGCGGCTCCACCGCAATTATAATCCGCCTGCACGGTGCCGGCCATATAATACAGGGCGTCTCTTGTGCGCCCCTGCAATACTCGACGGACATACGTGCCCATCACCGAAATAATCGAAACAACCAGAAAAAAAGTCGTGGCATATTCAACAAAAGAATTTTGGCCCTTCTTGTTAAGTTTCATAGAGTATTTTAATGTTCAAACTGATTATAAATAAAGTATGGCTTACCCGAAAGTTGTTCTCCCCCTCAAGTAAGCCATACTTTATTTAGCTTAAAACATTCTGGTTATCTAATAAACTAAAATTAACCCCAGAATTCCTGTTCGGCGTTAATGATAACCTGGTTCTGCAATGTTTCGGTAACTTCATCCGTGTTCAAGGTTGTTGAAGAAACACCATAGGTGAACGTTTCAGCAGTATTGCTAACTGTAGTCACAACACGACGGATGTTTGAGTTGCCCGGTGAATATTGATCACCGATGTCATCTGTTGCACTCTTTAATCTACCCTGAACACCTCTTTTGATGTAAACCTGGATAGATAAAAGAGCACCGATGACGATGATAATCAAGACGGCGTACTCTAAAGTACTTTGCCCTTTTATTTTTCTTAGAAACTTAAACATTGAAAATTCCTCCCTTAAAATTCAGATTTTCGTTACACTAAGTTATCTGGATCTTAGATACCATTAATTACACCAAAATTGGTGTCATAATTGGATGTCTGATAACCGCCGGTTGCGCGAGTTCTATTGCTGGTTGTGTCTAACTGGAACAACCCAGAGGAGTCGGCTCTTTGCCCTTGCAATTCTTCTTCCCTGTCATCACGCAGGACATTGTAATCAGATTCCAGATAATAAGGTTCATACTGGTTGGTTCTACCTAAGGCGCTTGTAGAGTCTGTCAAATAGGCAGAAGCGTCACGAATTCTCGCCTGAATGGTTCGTTGCGCATAAGTTTGCATAGCAATGACCGCCGCGACAACAAGAGAAATTAACAGCGCGTATTCGGCTGTTTGCTGTGCTTTTTTATTCTTAATTAACTTTCTAAACATTTATGTTTCCTCCATTTACTTTTGTCTCTTGATAATTAATTACGGATTATCATAACGAGATGTTTGTAACCGATTGGCCATATCAAACATGCCATTCGTACCCGTACGCAAGGTTGAATTAAACGCTGTGTTAAAAATACCATTAGTCGGGTTTAAGAAAATAATCAGAATGGCAATAACACCTGTCACCAGGATAATATACTCGAGGGTGCTTTGCCCTTTCTTTTTTCTGTTCTTGTATACCATTAGTAATTCCTCCTATAGTTTGATCCATACCACTCAAAGCTAGGCGGTTTTCCATTCCGCCATTTTAATCTCTGAATCCTTCTGAAATCACCTGTTGTGTTGCCTGAATAGATCTAAACACGTAGGTGCTCATGGCAAGCATGGCTGATGCGACCAAGGCCACGACGATGGCATATTCAACTATGTTTTGTCCTTTTTCTTGCTTACCCTTATTATGCCCCATCGCGCCCTCACCTCCGTGCCCCCAGATGATTCGTACCCAACTCTTGCAACCAAAGAGTGGATTCACTACGGGCTATATTACCGGATATTTCCGGTATCCATTAGTTTGGGCCCACAAAAAACAACCCAAATCTAACGGATTAAACCCCACAAAGGGGTAAAAAGCAATTTTTAAAATTATGAAAGAGCTAAAACAAAACAGGCTTCTTTATTTATATAAAGAAGCCTGTTAAAGAAAGCGGGCTTATCAACCAACGCTTTTAAAAATCTCACCAAAGACTGAACTATGGTTCTTAAAATATTTGTCATATAATGACCTGTCATTTATTTCCCAACGTTGAATGAAGTATATCATAATATATTACAAAATGTCAAGGATTGAATCTTGGGGTAAAAATATATTATTGTCGACGAGAAACGATCTTCATCATCAGCCGCTTGCCATAAAAATCCACGATGTTTCTTTCATTAATCCGAGTCACAGCAGAGTTAAGTTCCTCGAGGCAGGCATAATCACTGCTCGGCATCAAAAGGATCTGCCTCGACTCGGGGTGAACCGTGATCGTTCCAGACAAAGGAAGGATAATGTCTTTCAGGTGCACAGGAATTAGACTTTTTTTCCCGGATGAAAAATAAGTATGCCAAGCGTAATGAGCTAAAAAGTCGGCGAAAATTTTTTTAATATTAATATTTTTATTTATATTAAAATTATTTCCTTGAAATAACAAAAATTGGGAATCCTTCGCCTTAATTTTTCCAACAGAATAGTTAAATCCTCGTTGAAAATTTGGCCATCGACGACAATATCGCTCTAATATCTTACTAGCAGGATACAAATCATTAGGGGCATTCGTTAATATAATCCCAAAGGGGCTTGACATTCGATTTTCTTTTAAAGGAAAGACCCTCAATCCTAATCTTGGCTGAAAGTCATCATCAACAGGAAGGGTGGTAAAAGTTTCAAAAAAATACACACAGGTTTCAAAAAAAGGATCCATAAATTTTTCTAATCTGTTTGCTCTAATAGCTCTCAATAAAGGATGAAATTCTGGTTGCCAAGGCCAAAGACAGGTAATGAAATACCGTTTCTTCGGTGGAATCGAACCAAAACAGGCTATTTCGTTCATCTCGGAATCCAACATGGAAATTTGAAGAATTCGTTTTCCTTCCTTATTATCAAAGGTCGCACATAAATCTAAAAATTGTTGAGCACAATATACTTTTTGAGAAAGATTTTCTTTGATGTTTAAGATTGGACAAAAACAAAACGTTACAGGTTGGACATTATTAATAATTTCGTCAGAAATTGCTTTGGTACTTTGGTTTACCGTATTAAAGAATGGCAAATCTGAATCATTTGTCCAAACTGAACTTACCTCCGCATCCAAGAAGAGATTTTTCCCGTTTTCCAACTTCAACTGAACAAAAGACACTTTTGTCATATAATACTGCAAATTTACAACAAATTTCATCACGGTTTCAGCCCAATTGTCCATACCACTTAATTCGGACCAAAGCCCTTCTACGTTGAATATACGCTTATCATTCTGAGAAAGGCCCTCTTTCCATAGACCTTCAGAAGCGTCGTTTTTTTCAAAAATTTCCATATAAAGCAATTTTTCAACCAAACTATTAATTTGGATCTTATCAAAAAACGAAAATCTTTCGGAAAAAATTTCTGCTAAAAAGGATTCCCTGAAGAGCTCCCATTCCGCTGCTTTTATAAACATATAACCAATATCAGGAACCACTTGAAAAGCTTTTTTAGTTTCATCCGGCAAGGAAGAAAGATCAGAAATCCCAGCTTTTACATCAAAAACTTCTTGCGGATAAGGTTGAAAAGCGATCTTGTTGATCAAAACTTTCTTAGGCTTTTTTCTAGTTAACTGGGGGGGGCATGAAGATCCGGGCAAGGTCCTTCGTCCAACAGGGCTATTCAAATGCGCTTCTTTTAAAACCGCACTTATAGAAGATTTTGATAATCTAATCGAAAAATTTTTATAAACCAACTCGGCGAGTTTCCGGCAACTTAAGGTTGGGCTCGCGGCCTTTTCAGCCAGAATAAAATCAATAACACTTTGTGTAAGTTTATATACGACACCCATAAATGGAAGAAATTTGATTGGACATTAATAAAAATAGTATAACATAATCCTTGCCAAAGCAAAGAACTATTGTCCAAAACCCAAAGATATTACCAACTTCTTTCCTGCCAAAAAAAATAAGTATTATTAGTAAAAACGTAAAAATGTCTATATAATTGTATCATTCAGTCTTCCCACGCAATAGACACAAGAACCCCCGCTTTTTATAAACAAAGGACCGCCAAAAAAATGTATCGAAGAAAAAAACAAAAACATGGCGCTGAAAGAGGACGTCGACACAGAAAAGCACCGAGCCATGATTAAATGTCCTTATTGCTACGAAATCCTCCCATCAGAAGAAAATCTCCGTTGTCCACATTGTTTACAATTCATCATTGATACCGTGATAAGAACAGACTTTCCAAGCCTTGATAAAAAGCATTGTCTGTTTTGCGGGAAAAAAATACTACTGGAAGCAAAAATTTGCCGACATTGTAAACGATGGCTCGACGAAATCGAGCAGGCGGCCAAAGACATTGATCCCGAAGACCTGGTTTAATTAAGCCTCTCGAAAAAAGACTATTCTTCGTCCTTCAAGAAAAGGGTGTCTCCTTTTTCTGTTCGAGAGGAATCAATCACCCCGACGGGCAATTCTATGGCTTTCTGGGCCCGAAAAAAGTACGGGCTCATTCGGAAAGGTTTAATATCTCTGACCAGCCCTACAACCTTGTTGTCCCTGTTGACGAAAATGACATCTATAGCAAATCGCATAAACAACATGTGGATTTGCCGGCACTCTGTAATCACCAACCCTTCCTGGGAAGACAACGATGCCCGGGAAAGAAGCCCCACCAAGCGCGACACAATCGTGTCGGCTAACCGGGCTCGGTCGGCAATAAGCGTGTTTTTTGTTTGATTAGTGATACGCACTAGCTTTTGGAGGGTTTAACAAACATCGTCTTGTCAATAGAAAGCCCCATCGTCACGAAATCTTCAAAACATTTCGGAACATACCCCGTGGCTTCGAAATCTCCAATAATTGTTCCGTTTTCATCAATGCCTTTCTGATTAAAAATAAAAATGTCCCGCAAATCCAAGGCGTGTTCACTGGTAAGGCCAACAACCTCTGTTATCCCTGTAATTTTTCTGGATCCATCGGAAAATCTGGCCACATGAACCACAAGGTCTATGGCGGATGCGATCATTTCATTAATAGCTCTCACCGGCAATTCGATTCCGCTAAGCAGGATCATGGAACTCATGCGGACTAAAACATCCCGGGTAGAGTTGGCATGCAAGGTGGTCATGGATCCATCATGGCCCGTATTCATGGCCTGCAACATATCCAGGACTTCTGGACCTCGACACTCCCCGATAAGAATCCGGTCCGGACGCATACGTAAAGAATTTATAAAGAGGTCCCGGATGGTCACCGCGCCTTTCCCCTCAATGTTGGTCGGGCGGGATTCGAGCCTTCCCCAATGGCTCTTTTTTAACCGCAATTCCGCAGCATCCTCGATCGTAATAATGCGCTCATTGTCCGGAATAAACTGCGAAATAACATTCAACAAGGTGGTCTTCCCGGACCCGGTTCCTCCCGACACAATAATATTCTTTCTCGCCAAGACACAGGCCTGCAAAAGTTCTCTCATCGTTTTGCTAAAGCTGCGATATTTTTGTTCGAGGTCTTCGACGTCTAATCGCTCCGCCCCAAATTTACGGATCGTAATCATCGGGCCATTCAAAGAAAGCGGGGGGATAATGGCATTAAACCGTGATCCATCCGGAAGCCGCGCGTCCACCATAGGAGTTGATTCATCGATACGCCGGCCCAAAGGGGCAATAATGCGGTCAATAATAGCCCTCATCTGCTGGTCGGAAACAAACTTTCTGTTTGTTAAAATGAGCTTCCCGTGTTTTTCAATATATAATTCATCTTTATTGTTTCCCATAATATCTGAAACATCGGGGTCAGCCAAAAACTCTTCTAACGCCCCTAACCCCAACGCTTCGTCCACAATTTCTTTAACAAGGCGTCGCCGTTCTTCATGAGAAGAGATCATCGCTCCTTTTTCTTCAATGAGCAAATTGCTGACAATTTTTCTGGCATCATCCTTAAGTTCCGCCGCTTTGGCGGGGTCGCTGAGGTTGTCCGGGCTTAAATCTTCAATATTAAGCCTGCTGACCAATTTTTCATGAATCCTTCTTTTTAGGGAAGTAATTTCATCCTCTTCTTTTGAAAAAACGCCTCCTGGAATATTTTGTGGTGTAATGCCAAATTTTTCCCAAAACTTCCCGGATTTATCCAGTCCTTCAGTGGTCCTTTCCCGTTCAATCTCAAAAGCCTGGACAAAAAGTTCTTCTTTTTTCAGGTCATTAACCATCCGGCTAAACGCTTCGGTTACCGGGCTCTTGGGAGAATCGATAATAACGGGAATCCCGCGATTTAAGGCCATGCCGACAGCGCGCCCGTCGGAAGGAATGCGAGAAAAAATTTCGCAGGCCAAAGCAGACCGGACCTCCTGCCAAGCAACACCTCCTCGGCTTTCTGCCCGGTTTAAAATCAGCTTAACCATCTTTAAAGGAAAATGCAGGCTTTGCAACATCTCCAAACACCACTTCACCTGATAGACGGCCAAAACATCAGGCGTCGCGACAAGAAAAATAACATTGCAGTGGTCAAGAACCGTTAACATTGTCTCACTGAATAATTTCCCAACATCAACAATGATAAAGTCGTAAACCTGGCCGACCTTTCTAAAAAAAGGTTTAATATTATCGGAAGAGATGTGTCCTGCTTGCTTGGCATGCAAAACGCCCGGGAGAAAATCCAACCCGCTGGAATGAGAGCTCACGTACTTTTTGATGACCTCGGCATCTTCGCTCTTTTCTATTTCAGCCAACAAATTAACCAAGCTGTTTCTGGGCGCCAAATTTAACATGCGGGCCATATCATGCGCGGCCTGAAAATCCATATCAAGCAACAAAACCCGCTTTCCAGACAAGGCTAAAGCGGTTGCCAAATTAACGCTGACAAACGTTTTTCCAACACCGCCTTTGTTGCTAAAAATAGTAACTATTTTTGAACTCATTAAATTTTAAGAGCTCCCTACGATTGTTTTTAAAAACATCTTTTAACTAATAGTTTTTAGTATACAAACGAAAATTGCTTTTGGCAAGAATTCTTTGGAAGGAAATCGAAGCATCCCCTCTTGAAAAGGAAAGGGCAGGCCATTTTTCCCTCAACGGACGCTTCGAAACAAACTAAATTTTATTCTGCGCCCGCTCCCTCTAATACAGCTTCCTGGCTGTAAACAATCGGTATGGTTACAACCAATTCTTCTAATTTCAATGCCTCGGGGAAAGAGGAAAACGGGGCTAAAATGCGCGCCGTATTAATAGCGTCTTTATCAAAAGCCTCGTGCCCTGAAGACGTTTGAACACGCGCGTCGTTTAGCGTGCCGTCGTTTAAAATAACCAACGAAAGAACAACCGTTCCTTCCCATCCATGCTCTTTGGCCTCCATGGGAAAAGAGATCGCCCTAGAAATCTTCTTCTGAACCGTTTGAACATATTCCGTAATGGCTTGAGACGTTGCCTCATCAATGCTCACGCCTTCTTCAACTGAAGGCTCGGGTAACGGCGCTTCTTCCTCGATTTCAGGCTCTGACTGAGACGCATCAGCGTCAGCCTCTTCCACCAGGTCCGCAACCACCGCATCTTCCCCGGAGACCATCGCGTCCATTTCCTGATCGGTTAACTCTTCCGAAACAGGAAAGTCGTCGACATCTTCTAAATCTTCGGCGAGGATAGCGTCAATTTCGTCCGATATAGAATCCAGCTTATCAGAACTTACTTCGTCATCAACCGGCTGTTTTTTCTCCGCTGTCTTCCTCGGACTTGCTTCCGCCACCAGCCCGGCTTCTTCTTGATATAAATCTTCCGCTATAGAATATTTCTTGCGAATCTCCCTGTTTTCGAAATTCATATTTTTCTGCGTTACGATCCTGGGCGTCATAGAAATAACCACTTCCTGCTCTGAGTCCGTCGGCCAGTTTTTGTTGCGGAATAAAAAGCCGACAATCGGGATCCTTCGTAAAAACGGGACACCGGAAACGGTCTCTGCTTTATTGTGTTTAATAAGCCCCGCCAAAACAATGGTTTGTCCGTCATCCAAAAAAAGCGTTGTGTCTGCGTTCCTGCTCGTAAACGCCACGTTCTCTCCAACAGCATTGGAAGCATCAATATCTCTG
Organism: Candidatus Omnitrophota bacterium; assembly: GCA_029560465.1. Classification (GTDB taxonomy): domain Bacteria; phylum Omnitrophota; class Gorgyraeia; order Zapsychrales; family JANLHA01; genus JAGOJP01. Next base: position 85,907 of record JAKQKX010000073.1, on the reverse strand, counting down.
ATCGCGACTGCTAATTTAATTTCGATTTTTTCCCCAACAATCTCCGGCGTGACTTTAACATCAATCCCATAAGATGTATACTCTACATTTTCTTGAACGCTGGCTCCTCCCGTAGAGGTTGTGGTGCTCCTCACCGGAATTTCCCCGCCAACGAGAAACGATGCTTGTTCCCCATTTTTAACCACAATGCTGGGCTTCGACAAAATTCTAGCCTCCCCTTCCGCAATGAGCGCCGTCACAATCGCCTGGATAGCGGAAGTTCTTCGAAAATCTCCGATCTTGAACAAATCCTTAACGCTGCCATCAAAGGCGGGCATCGTTTCCTCATAAGCCAGAATCATCCCGTCAGCGCCGGTGTTCCAATCAATCCCCAACGCCTTTTGTATCGTTGTGTTCAACTCTGAAATCTGCACATCAATCTGTATAAGCTCGCTATATACGTCCACATAATTAAAGACAATGCTCTCAAAAGGGTCCAACACCTTATTAAGAGCCGCTTCTTTTTGACTAAGAACAGTCCCGGTTAAAACAATTTTTCGTTCAAAAACATTTTTTTCCATTTTAACCGTCGAGACCCCGATAGCGTCCAACAGCCTTTGTATGCGCGCCATAATCGCATCCAAATCTTCAGGTAAAACCCGGACAAAAACCTGTCTTTTCCCATATTCATCCCAAATAAACAGCCGCGTTTCTCCTATTTGTTGCCCAACGATAAGCAATTCGTCAATATCCGCGTTCGCAATCTCTACTATACCCGGCGTACTAATGGCGATTCTTGTCAGTTGATACACTTTTAACGAAATCAGGTCCCCTTTATACAAATAAACATCCTGTGTCTCCGCAGAATCAAAAACCTCCTGAACCTGAGCCAGGGCCGGAGTCACGGAAATTTGAGATACAATAAAACAGAGAACCAGAACACCCCTAACGATTAATTGTTTAGTACTAGTTATTTTGTGCATACAATCACTCCCTTGCCATCAGAATAATTTATCCGAAAAACCCCACACTAACCTCAAATCATCGGGATGCTCTAAAAAGCCAGCCGTTTTAAAGGCTTCTGCCTCCCTGAAAGATTTGAATAAACGGCTTCACTTCATCAACTCGACCGGTAGAAACAGGCTGAATAACCGCTCTTTCTTTAGGAATTATTAACTCCGTTCCTTGTTTTTCAAACACATAATCGGCTAACGCGCTCCAGGATGCCGCCTGAATAATTTCCGTTTCTGTTTCAGCGGGAGCGCGAAGAATAAGTTGCATTCTCCCGTGTTTTTCAATAAAAGACATCAAACTGGCTTCTTCCGGAGTTAACGCAAACGTAATATTAAGCGCCCTTGCGGTCTGCTGCTGTTCATACCCGCCCGGCGCCTGAAGGTTCGTCCCGACCGCCAATATCTGAATATTCTGAAAAACCATGGAAGACACATTTTGATTAGAATTAGAAACCGGGTCGGGGATATCCATGTGCGCAATCACATCAATATAATCCCCTGGATTGACCAAACCACCAACGGCCGATAAAGAATCGATGCGGACGGTATAAGCCCGCTTCCCCGCAGGAGTACGCAACGCCAATGATGACTTGGGAACGGCTGGTAATTCCGAGGGTTTTTGCTCTTGGACCTTTGTAGCCGTGGCCGCCTGCATGCTGGCAAGCTTCTGCATTTCCTTGCGCAAAGAATCAATCTCCCGCATCATAGGCTTAACTTTTTTATTCTCAAATTCTTGAGATATTTTAGCCGTTTCCTGGTCAACCCGGGTTTGAATATAGTGGCCAGTTCCTACAGAAGCCACAAGCCCGAGCCCCACGGCCAAAATAATAATGGCTATTTGTTTCTTGTTTTCTAAATTCATTTGCCTACTCCTCTAATAATTTTAAGTTAACTTGTATATCCGTCTGCTGTCTTAACTTTTCTAAATGCCCCAAAATAGCCTGTTGTTGTGTTAATAAAGTCAACCCTGTAATTATATCTTCCTTAATATCCTCAAAATCCTGAGGCTCCCCGCCTTGTTTTTCCTCTAATTTAACAATATAATAGCCATTTGGCCCTTGAAAAACCCCGCTCACGTCTCCGACCTCTAAGGCCTCAACGACCTTTTGCATTTTTGGAAAATCAAACTCGGATTTTAATCCCAAGTCTCCTTTTTGCCAAGCCGAGTTGCTTTTTGATTTCTCTTTTACCTTTTCTACAAAATCAGCGCCTTGATAAAGCTCTACCAAAACCTGCTTAGCTTCCTCTTCTGTATTTAAAACAAGTTCTCTAACCCTCCACTGTGCCTGATCCATAAATTCTTCTTTATTTGCTTCATAATATTCTTTAGCTTCCTCTTCTGTCACTGAAATATCCTTCGTGAGGGTATTGGCTACTTCTCTCACCAAAAGAGTGCGTCGAAATTCTTCAACAGCCTGTGCTATATCTTTGTTTTTAGAAACACCCGTATTCTCTGCGTCCTGCACTAAAAGTTGCTGACGAATAAGTTCTTCCAAAATCATTTTATTCTGCTCAATATCCGTGGCATCATAATCCGGAACAACTTCTTTTAGCGCTTCCAGCCGTTCATTAAAGTCCTCTATGGTCAACGTCCAGGTCCCGACTTTGGCTAAAACATTCCCGGCAACAGGTGAGGAAAGAGCAGCTTCTTTGGTAAGGCCCGCAGGGGCGACAGGTTTTTTTTCTTCCGCTTGAGCAGGGGACACAACCGCCTGTTTAACAGGGGCGGTATTTTGCGCAAGCTGAACAGGGGTGGTTGGTTTGGTTTTAATAGCTTGAGGATTATTGATTTGAGATGATGATGTTTTTTCACACCCAAAAGCAAACACAAATAAAAAAAAGCCAACTACGATTGTCAATTTTTGTTTATTATGCAACATATCTCCTCCTTAAGTTACTGTGTTACAAATGTAAGTATACCCTTTGAAATATCAAAAAACAAGCGGAAAGCCAATTTTTTTAATAATTAATTTTATTTATTTAATATTAATATTATTATTAATATTTAAAAATATTTGGGAACAAAAATTCAACCTCCTTTTGTTCTTTTAAGAGCTCCTGTTTTGTCGTTTCAATTTTCTCTTGAGCAAACGCATCGTGCTCCAACCCTGTCACGATACTCCAATGAGTCCCTTCTGATTGAACTGGAAAGCCAAAAATTAACCCTTTGTTAATCCCATAACTGCCATCCGATGAAACCGCAACAGAAAAATATTCGCCTGTTTCCGTCGGGGTGATTAAATTTTTTATTGTCTCAACAATAGCGTTCGCTGCGGAGGCGGCTGAAGATTGCCCGCGAATTTTTATAATCTCTGCCCCTCGTTTCCGAATTATATCAATAAAATCATTTTTAAGCCATTTAATATCAGATATGACATCTACGAGCGGGCGTCCTTGAACGACCCCGTGATAAAAGTCTGGAAACTGTGTCGCAGAATGATTTCCCCAAACGGCAATATTCTTAATAAAACGGCTGTCTACTTGGGCCTTAACAGCCAGCTGGGCCTCTGCCCTTTTTTGATCAAGCATCATAAGGGCAAAAAAGTTAGTGGCCGGGATATGTCGACAGACAGCTTTAGCAATGTAACAGTTTGTATTACAAGGGTTTCCAACAACCAAAATGCGGCAAGATTTTTTGGCATACTGGTCAAGTGCTTTGCCCTGTTCTATAAAAATCCTTCCATTAATTTTTAATAAATCTCCCCGTTCCATTCCGGCTTTCCTGGGCACGCTTCCGATCAAAACCGCCCAATCAGCATCACAAAAAGCCTCTTGGACAACGGACGTGGCGGTAATAGATTTCAGGCGAGGGAAAGCACAATCCTGCAATTCCATAACCGTTCCTTTCAATGCGGGCAACGCTGGCTCGATTTCGAGCAAGGAAAGGTGAATATCTGTGTCCGGACCAAAAACTTCACCAGAAGCAAGCCGGAAAAGAAAAGCATAGCCAATTTGGCCGGCTGCCCCAGTTATCGCTATTTTTACATTTCTATACATTTTTTATACTTAAATTATACAAAGAAATACATTTTGTTGAAATAATATTTTTTCCTTAATATACACCCGAAAATCGGGCTCGAGCCTCCTGGACTGTCCTCAAATCAAAATCCGCATAAATAATTTCTTCTTTGTCCGCCGAAGCTTCTGCCATAATCTCTCCCCAAGGCGAAAGAATCATGCTGTGCCCAAAACAAACAATTCCGCATTCGTCCTTTCCGAATTGATTCGGCGCCACAACATAACTTAAATTTTCAATAGCCCGCGCTTTTAGCAGCGGTTCCCAATGATGCTGGCCGGTGGCCTGGGTAAAGGCAGACGGAACACACAAAACATGACAACCGTTCTGCGCGTACTTGCGGTAATGTTCCGGAAATCGCAAATCAAAACAAATGCTCATCCCGAAGCGAAACCGGGCTATCTGAAAAACTCTTCTTTGCGTTCCAGGAAGAAACGTTTGCGTTTCTTTTATAACCCGGGATTCAACCTTAGCATCAAAAAGGTGCCTTTTTCTATACTTGGCAATAATTTCGCCTCTCTGATTGATTGCTATCGAGGTATTATACGCCTTCTCTAAACAACCTGACCTCTCATACACAGACCCGGCCAAAATGGAAACTCGTTTTTTTTTCGCAAAAGCCAACAAAGGCAACGTAGACGGGCCAGGAACAGTTTCAAAAACATGCTCCCGAAGGTCGCTCGTATTCAAAAATCCCCTGTAATTAAATACTTCCGGCAACGCAATCAGCTCCGCCCTGTTCCCGGCAGCTTCGGAAAGAAAATCCAGGACCTTATTAAGATTGCATGATTTTTTAGGCCGAGCCTGTATTTGAAGAACGGCAACTCGCATAAACAAAGAATAAAACACCTTCACGATTATTATATGTCGTGGCCCGCCGCTAACAGCGCTCGTTGACATCCGCAAGAATCTCACAGAAAATCGCCAAGGGCTCTTTGGAATTGAAAGGCCTGAAAAACCGCACCACAACTTATTCTCTTGCAGCTTTCCCTTGACAAACGCTTTCTCATCAAGGTCTTTCCAAAGCCCAAGAGTAAAATATTTTTATAATATAAATATATAAGATGTTTAACCGATTGAACATCTTTTTTTGTGTTTTCTGCCTTTGTGCTTTTAAAAGAAAGGGCCGGAGGAGGAGGAGAGGATGTGGGGGGCAAAAGTTTGGAAACCCTTTAAAACGAACTGGGGCCCATTCGCGGCCCCAAGAATATAAGCGACCCCAGCGGGATTTGAACCCGCGCTGCAAGCTTGAAAAGCTTGTGTCCTAACCAGGCTAGACGATGGGGTCGATAGATAAAAATTAAAATACAGTTTTATTATTATATTCTAGATTCTTTTATGGTCAAGAAAAAATACGCCCCGCAGGGTTTCTGTGTTTCCACGGAACCGTGGGAATTATTCTTCCTCTTTGGCAACAACATTGGCAACAGACATAACAACGTCTCCTTGTTGCAAAGAAATAAGCTTAACGCCTTGCGTGCTCCGCGAAGACTCTCGGATATCAACCACTGGACAGCGAACCATCATTCCGACCTTCGTGACAGCCATGACCTCATCATCGGGCATGACCCCTAAAACGCTCACAACTGTTCCGTTTTTCGGGGTTACTTTTACATTAATAATCCCCTTGCCTCCTCGGGATTGGATGCGGTATTCCCCAAAAGAAGACCTCTTGGCAAAGCCAAGGGCCGTGACCGTTAACAACGTGCTTTCCGTCCTGTCAATCTCGGAAGGAAAAACCTGCATAGAAACAACGATATCTCCTTTTGATAAATTAATCCCCCTCACTCCGCGTGCCGCGCGGCCCATGTCTCGAATCTGCTTTTCCGAAAAACGAAGGGCCTTCCCTTGTTTCGTAGCCAGCAAAATTTCGTGTTTCCCCCCGCTAATGGCGGTCCCAATCAGATAATCGTCTTGGTCTAAATTAATTCCGACAATACCTCCCTTACGCGGGTTCCCAAAAGCCGATAACGTTGTTTTCTTAACGTTTCCCTGCGCCGTTCCCATAACAACATACCGGTCCTCTGGAAACTCTTTGACGGCGACAATAGAGCTGATATACTCCTCTTTTTCAAATGAAAGAAGGTTCACGATCGCCTTCCCTTTCGCGCTGCGCGAAGCAATCGGGATTTCATAAACTTTAAGCCAACGAACGATTCCTTTGTTAGAAAATATCAGCAAATAATCTTTCGACGAAGCAACAAAAATCTGCTTCACAAAATCTTCTTCTTTGGTCGCCATGGCGCTGACGCCCTTTCCCCCTCTTTTCTGCTTACGATAAGCGCCCACCCCCAAACGTTTAATATATCCTGTGTTGCTAATCGTGATCGCCATGTCTTCTTCCGCAATCAGGTCTTCCAGCTCGATTTCTTCGGCTTTGGCGGCGATTTCTGTTCTTCTCTCGTCCCCATAAATCTTCTTTACTTCTATCAGCTCGTTTTTAATAATTTCATCCATCTTCTTTTCCGAAGCCAAAATAGCGCGATACCGCTCAATATCTTTCAACAACTCTTTATACTCTTCTTCTATTTTATTGCGTTCCAAAGCCGTTAATCGCTGCAATTGCATTTCCAAAATGGCTTGCGCCTGAATCTCGGAAAGGCTAAACCGCTTCATGAGCTTTATCTTGGCTTCCGGTGTACTTTTAGACGAGCGGATGAGCTGGATGATTTCGTCAATAAATTTAACCGCTATGCGCAACCCTTCTAAAATATGGGCCCTCTTCAAGGCCTTTTCAAGATCAAACTGTGTTCTTCGGCGCACAACAATCCTGCGATGATTAATATACTGGCTCAGAAGTTGCCTCAAAGACAAGACCTTGGGGCTATTGTTCACCAGGGCCAGGTTGATGATCCCAAATGTCGTTTCCAGCTGTGTGTGCTTATATAAATAATTCAAAATCAGCTGTGGCTGAACATCTCGACGCAGCTCGATAACAACCCGAATCCCGTCCTTGTCTGATTCGTCTCTGATGTCGACAATGCCGTCGACACTTTTATTCGAAATGTGATCCGCGATGGCTTTAACAAGATTGGCCTTGTTAACCTGATAGGGCAATTCCGTTATAATAATGGTGTCTTTGCTTCCCTTCTGCCGTTCCACCGCGGCTTTCGCCCGCACCAAAAGCTTCCCCCTGCCGGTTTCATAAGCGTCCCGGATGCCCTCCTTGCCGCAAATAATGCCCCCCGTCGGGAAATCCGGGCCTTTAATATATTTCAGAAGCTCTTTAACTTTAGCTTCTGGATTGTCAATAAAAAAAATCAGCCCGTCTATGACTTCGCTTAAATTGTGCGGAGCCATGTTCGTCGCCATCCCAACGGCAATCCCGCTAGAGCCATTCACAAGTAAGTTGGGAATACCTGAAGGCAGAACCTCCGGCTCTTTCGTGCTCCCATCAAAATTCGGAGAAAAATCCACCGTGTTTTTATCAATGTCTTTCAACATCTCTTCGGAGATGGACGCCAAACGCGCTTCCGTGTATCGATAAGCTGCCGCACTGTCCCCGTCGATAGATCCATAATTCCCTTGTCCGTTTATCAACGGGTAACGCAGAGAAAAATCTTGCACCATGCGAACCATCGTCTCATAAACCGCCGCATCTCCATGAGGATGATATTTACCTAAAACCTCCCCGACAATGGTTGCGCTCTTTTTAAAAGGCTTGCCGGAATCCAAGCCCAGGCTTTTCATGGCATAAAGGATCCGCCGGTGCACCGGCTTAAGGCCGTCGCGAACATCGGGCAAAGCTCGCCCCACAATAACGCTCATGGAGTAAGAAAGATACGAGCTTTTCATTTCTTCTTCTATATAAACAGGAATTATTTTTTCTTTTATGGGTGCGCTGTCCATCTAAATAAACACCTTTCTTTTATAGGGCTCTTGTGTCTCTGTTCTCGCTCTGGCACAAAAACATTGCCTACACATCCAAGTTTTTGACATCATGCGCGTTGCTTTCGATAAACTCCCGGCGAGGACCGACATCGTCTCCCATCAACATAGAAAACGTTTCTTCAACCTCAACGGCGTCTTCAAGGGTGATTTTTAAAATCGTCCTTTTGGCCGGATCCATCGTTGTATCCCAAAGCTGCTGAGGGTTCATCTCGCCCAACCCTTTATAGCGTTGAATGTGCATCCCTTTATAAGCATGGGCTTTTACGAAATCCAGAACGTCTTTTAAACAATAGAATTCGTGCTTGTCTTTGTCGTCTTCTATCATAAAAAGCGGTTTTATATGAACCCCGTCGGCAGACTTGTTCTGAACAGGTTCTCCCCGGAGCGTCTCTTTCATAAAATTATCCAAACGGATTCCAAAATTTTCCAACTTCTGTTGAATTTCCTGCAAGTCTTCCGCCTCAAAGATTTCTATATACTGAGCTTCTTCATCCCCCGCCGTTATCTCGGCGAGCTCTTTATCGTCATATACAAAAGCTGCTTTGTCTTTCGATTTTACTTTATATTTCGGAAAAAGCTTCCTTTTAGAATCATAGGTTGATATAAAAACTTCGAATTCAATGCCGCGCTTTTTCATAATTTCCACAAGCTTTTCAATGTCCGTTAAAGACCCCAAAATATCTTTAAACTGCGCGGCACTATACCCCTGTTTCCCTTTCAAAGAGCTCAGCTTTAATCCCTCAATGCCGAGATCCAGCATAAGTTCGTTCATCTCCTCCTCGGTTTCAATGTATTCTTCCCTCTTTCCCCTTTTAACTTTATAAAGAGGCGGTTGAGCAATATACACAAATCCCCCTTCAATCAATGGGCACATTTGCCTATATAACAACGTTAACAACAATGTCCTAATATGTGAACCGTCCACGTCAGCGTCGCACATGATAATAATTTTATGATAGCGCAATTTCTCGACATTAAAATCGTTGCCAACGCCTGTTCCCAAAGCCGTAATAATGGTCCGAATTTCTTCGTTCCCTAAAATTTTATCCATGCGGGACTTTTCCACGTTTAAAATCTTGCCTTTAAGCGGCAATATCGCCTGAAACGTCCGGTCCCGGCCCTGTTTTGCCGAACCGCCGGCGGAATCCCCCTCGACAAGATACAACTCACACAAACTGGGGTCCCGTTGCGAGCAATCCGCAAGCTTACCCGGCAACCCCCCGCTGTCAAGGGCTCCTTTACGACGCGTCAGCTCTCTCGCCTTGCGCGCCGCTTCCCTCGCCCGGGAAGCGACAATAATCTTATTCACTATTTTATTAGCGACCGTCGGATTTTCTTCAAAAAATGTGCTAAGTGCCTCAAACGTGGAAGATGCCACAATTCCTTCTAATTCAGAATTCCCGAGCTTCGTCTTTGTCTGCCCCTCAAACTGCGGTTGCGGAATTTTTATGCTGATAACAGCCGTTAACCCTTCCCGCGTGTCGTCTCCAACAATAGAAATATCATCTTTCAAAAACTTTTTACTTTTGGCATAGGTATTAATCGCCCTGGTTAAGGCAGACCGAAAACCGCTCAGATGCGTTCCGCCTTCTGTTGTATTAATATTATTGGCAAAAGTAAAAACATTTTCCGTATAACTATCATTATATTGCAAAGCGACTTCCGTCTCCGTGTCGTCTTTTTCCCGCGTAAAATAAATAATTTTGTTATGCAAGACTTCCTTGCTCTTGTTAAGATGCTCCACAAAAGAAACAATTCCCCCTTTAAAATGAAAGGTCGATTCTTTTTCCTTTTCCCCCCTCTTATCCAGAAGCTTAACCGTCAGTCCTTTATTAAGAAAAGCGAGTTCTCTTAAGCGTTTAGCGAGGATATCATAAGAATAAACAAAAGTTTCTTTAAAAATCGTCCGGTCTGGTTTAAACGTAACTTTTGTCCCTGAACTTTTTGTCTTGCCGATGGTCGTTAATTTAGACGCGGTTTTTCCTCTTTCGTACCGCTGGTGGTAAATGTTGCCGTCCCGCTTAATTTCAACTTCAAGCCAATCCGAAAGAGCATTAACACAGCTCACGCCTACACCGTGCAGCCCGCCGGAAACCTTATAAGTCCTTTTATCAAATTTACCCCCAGCGTGGAGGGTCGTCATAACCACTTCGACGGCCGGTTTCTTTTCCGTCGCATGCATATCAACCGGAATCCCGCGACCATTATCAATAACAGTGATGATCTCATTCTCGTTAATAATAACTTCTATGGTATCACAGTATCCCCCAAGGGCCTCGTCAATAGAATTATCAACCACTTCATAAACCAAATGATGGAGCCCCCGGCTAAATGTATCGCCAATATACATTGCGGGACGCATACGAACAGCGGCGGTCCCTTCCAAAACCTGTATATTCGTGGCATCATACGTGCCCTTAGGCTGGGATGCTGCTTTTTCTTTATTTTGATCATCGCTATTTTCTAAAAAGGTTTTGTTTTCATTCATGTCATTGGTCCTATCTTTATATACATCTTTTGAATATCCGAAAATTCCGTTTGAATTCTTTCCAGAATGCGTGTCTTTTTAAGTTTCATTTGGTAAAGCCATGCGGAAGAATCCACATTAACATAAAGCGTCCCGGATTTCAAACCAGAAAGCTGCACGTGTTTTTTTTCAGTATCCTCTAACAAGGTTTCCCACAACACAAAAAGCTCTTGATCTTTATTTAATGGCTGTCCTGATAAATGATCTATAACATTATGAATAATATTTTTTATTTCTTCCATGCTGTCAATTTTTCATATGCGCATAGGTAAAGCCAAATACAAATAGTTTTCCTGCCGAATCACCGCGGCTTTATCCGGACCCAACAATTCTAAATCAATATTATTACTGTTAATATTTTTTAAAACATCTATAAAAAACTGCGGATTAAACCCGACTACCAACTCTTTTCCGCTATACTGAATAGGGACCTCTTCCCGGGATTCCCCGACATCGGGAGTAATTTTAGAAACAACGATCTTGTCAGAAAAAACTTCGAACTTAATCGCCTGAAAATCCGGAGTAGAAAGCAAATTAGCCCGACGAATAGCGCTTAAAAATTGTTGTGTATGAATTTTTATTTTTGTTGTCATTGGGCTTGGAATAACTTGATTATAATTTGGGAAATCCCCTTCTATAATCCGGGTTGCTATTAAAATTCCGTCAATATCAAACAAAACTTGATTATTTCCAACAACAAAGGAAACTTCCCCTTCATCATGTAAATTCCGAAAGATTTCTTGTATTGCTTTTATAGGAACAATGACCGAAATTTCTTTTTTAGTTGGTGTTAAAATTTTATCGTCAGCCTTTGCCAACCTTTTTCCATCCGTGGCAACCATTTTTATGTTACTATCATTAATTTCTATTAAAATACCATTTAAAATATATCGGGTTTCTTCATGAGAAACAGCGAAAGATGTCAAGCGGATCATTTCCTTTAAAACAGCCTGCTCTATTTTAATCACTTCCCTGTCTTTAAATTCCGGAAATTTTGGAAATTCTTCCCGAGGCAACCCCAATAATTTAAAACGGCATTTTTCTCCATCAATGTCAACCTGATTATTTTTTTTCACATGAATAGAAATATCCCCAGAGGGTAATTCTTTGACAATATCGCTAAATCTTTTTGCTGGAATTGTTATTGACCCTTCTTCAATAATATCTACAGGTATTCCACAGGAAATACCAATATCCAAATCGGTTGTGTTTACTTTTAATTCTTTTCCTTTTGTTTCTAATAATATATTAGAAAGGATAGGAAGTGTTGTTTTGGATGAAACGATATTTTGTACGATTTGGATGCTTTCTAATAATTTTTCTTTACTAATTTTGATTTTCATAAAATCCCCACTTTTGCTACTAATTCGATTAATTATTTATAATAGACCGTAGTCATAATAGTAGAGCTTGTGAAAAATTGAATAAGGTTAAAACACGTTGAAATATAACAAGTTAAATAAATAATTTTTGTTGAAAAGCCGTGTGTATTTGGAGGATTATTGTTTTAATGTTGTTAGTAATTTTTCTATTTCATTTTTTAATTGAAAATCTTCCTTTAAATTCTCCTCTATTTTTCTTAATGAATGCAATACCGTTGTGTGATCTTTCCCACCGAAAGAATTTCCTATCTCCGGTAGCGAAAGATTCGTTAAACGTCTTGATAAATACATTGCAACTTGTCTTGGTTTTAAAATATTTTGAGTTCTTTTTTTGGCTTTTAAATCAGAACAAGAGATATTAAAAAACTCAGCAACGGTTTTTTGAATCATTTCGATGCTGATAATTTTAACCGTTTCTTTAACCATATCTCGGAGGACAATTTTTGTCATATCCAAAGTGATGGGATGTTCTTCTAGCAAAGAATAAGCTAAAACTCTGATGAGCGCACCCTCTAGCTCTCGAATATTAGTTTTAATTTGTTCAGCGATAAATGTAATTACTTCTTCAGGAACCCTAACGGGCTCTTTTTCAACTTTTTTTCTTAATATTGCGACCCGCGTTTCAAAATCCGGCGGTTGAATATCAGTGATTAAGCCCCAAGCAAAACGGGAACTTAAGCGTTCTTCTAAATTGGATATTTCTTTTGGAGGACGATCAGAAGATATGATGATTTGTTTGTGATTATTATGAAGCGTGTTAAATGTATGGAAGAATTCTTCCTGCGTGGACTCTTTGCCTGCCAGGAAGTGGATATCATCTATAAGTAAAACATCGATATGCCGGTATTTTTTTCTGAAATTAGCGGTAGATCGATGCCGGATAGCGTCGATTAATTCATTTGTGAATCGTTCAGAAGAAAGATAACAACAGGTGCTGTTTGGAGAGTTTTTTTGAATTTGATGTGTGATCGCCTGCATGAGGTGGGTTTTCCCAAGCCCAACATGACCATATATAAATAGAGGGTTATACGCCTTCGCCGGGGATTCTGCGACAGCCATGCAGGCCGAATAAGCAAACCTGTTCGATGGCCCGACAACGAAATTATCAAAAGAAAATCGTGGGTTGAGATGAATGGGTAGCTGGTCTTCTTTTTTAGGAGCGAGGTTTTCGTTGTGGATGATTTGTTGTGTTGCCGGCTTGTTTGGAACCTCTAATGGGTTTATGGCGACTTCGTAATGAATTTGATGGTTTATGAGAGAACCAAGATGGTGTTTAATAATTGGAAGGTAGTGTTCTATAAACCAGTTTTGGAAAAATTCATCAGGAGTGTTAATAATAAGATTGTCTGAATTGGGAGATTGTATTTGAATGGAAGAAAACCACGTGTCGTAAGTTGTTGCCCCTAACTGTTCGCGAATTTGGGGCTGAATTTTTTCCCACAGGAGCAATAGGTTCATGGCCGAGGATGGGTGTTTTTAGTTGCGAAAAAGAATGTTTTTACACAAGCTAAACGTTTTGTAAATGATTAATTTTGAATAAGTTAACTGGAAAAACAAAAATAATTAACAGGTTTTCCACAACTGTGGATTTTTAAAAAGAAGCCCTTTGAAATATGAATGAAGATATCTTCGAAAACTTATTTGGAGTTGATTTTTCGAATAAAAAGAAACATAAAGTTTATATATTATAGCAAACAAAAATGTGAATGCAACTTTTAATTCAGCAGAAGGTGAATACAAGAGAAAAACTTACAGCTTTATTAAAATCAAATTTTAATTATATTCTTTTCTCCTCGAGAAAGCAAAGAAAAAAATTATAACACTATTAAAATACGGCTTTTTTATTCTAAATAAAAATGAAAAAACTTGACTAAGCTTAACCCTATGTTATAATTGTCCAATTATGAAAAAAGGACTCACAACCCCTACAATATTAAAAGGAAAAAGAACTCACGGCTTTCGAAAAAGGATGTCAACTGCCGACGGCCAAGATGTTCTCCGTCGACGTCGCGCAAAAGGCAGAATTCGTCTCTCCAAGTAATTTTTCGGTAGGGCATTTTCTAATGATTAGATTGTTATCGGTATTGATAAAATCTTATCAAAAGGTAAGCCGTATTTTTTTCCCAAGTACTTGCCGTTATTATCCTTCATGTTCAAATTATGCCCTTGAAGCCATTCGCCGTCATGGATTTTTCCGAGGAATGGTTCTGTCTGTATGGCGTATAATGCGTTGTACACCTTTTTCTAAAGGCGGCTACGATCCTGTAAGGTAATTTTATGGAAAAAAGACTATTACTTGCTATAAGTTTATCCTTTTTTGTATTATTTTTTTGGGCCCTAGTTAATCCTTCTTCTACCCCCTCCCAAAATAAAAGACAAGACCTTTCTTTAAAATCTAAAGAAACTCAAGATAATTTATCGAGTTCCTTGTCTTCGGCTCCGGATGTCCCTTCTGCCGAGAGCCAGCAGTGTGAAGAATTAGTTATTTTAGATAATAACAAATTGACGGTTATTTTTTCCAACATGGGGGCCCGGATTAAACACATTGAGCTTAAAGAGTACAATGTTTCTTTGCCAATAACAGATATTAATCAGGAAGATTTTTATAGTAATAGCTGTTATCGGGTTTTGGAAAAAACAGATTCTTTTGTCAAATATTCTCTGGAAAAAGAAGGACGTCAAATTATAAAAAAATATTTACTATCTAATAATGATTATTTAATAGAAAATAGTATTAATATTAAAAATAATAGTAATATTAATATTAAAGGATTCAGTTTGGACGTTGGCAGTTTGGACAAAAATGTGATTAAAGCACAGGATAAAGCTTTATTAGAATATTCTGTGGCCTCAACGCAATCGGTGGCGCGAAAGGCCAATGCGTATAAATTATCTAATAAAGACGAGGTTGATTTTACGGAAGAGGTGGCCTGGATTGGTTTTCGGGACCGATATTTTTGCGCTATATATAAACCATTATATAAAAATAAAGGATATTATACAAAATTTCAAAATAATAAATTAGAGTTTATAATTAAGGGCGAAAATATTTCTGATAGCAGCGATTTTTCAACTTTTGATTCTGTTTTGTTTTTTGGACCACAAGATCTAACGCTTTTATCTTCCTATCCTTATGATTTTAAAAAGATTGTAAGATTTTCAAATTTTGGAATTTTGAATGAGATTTCTAAAATAGTATATAAATTCTTACATTTTCTTTATAAAATAATCCCGACTTGGGGCGTTTGCATAATTTTAACCGCAATTTTTATTTATCTTATGATGTATCCATTATCTATAAGCGGCATGAAATCTATGAAAAAGATTCAGGCATTGCAACCCGAAATTTTAAAAATAAAGGAACAGCATAAAAATAACCCACAAAAACTCCAAAAGGAAACAATGGAATTATATAAAAAGCATCAGGTTAATCCTTTTGGTGGATGTTTGCCGTTGTTGCTACAAATGCCTTTTTTTATAGGTGTTTATCAGGTATTATGGAGATCCGTTGCGTTTAAAAATGCCAAATTCCTTTGGATAAAAGATTTGTCTCAGCCCGACCATCTTTTCGCTTTTCCGACGGCATTACCTTTTGTTGGGGAATATTTTAATATTTTACCAATTTTAATGATAATTATTATGATTGTACAACAGAAATTTTCTATTAAAAACATGGTCGTTTCTGATCCGGCTCAAGAATCTAGTCAGAAAATTATGATGTTTTTCTTTCCTTTGATGATAGGTTTTGTGTTTTATAATGTTGCCAGCGGACTGGCTTTGTATTTTACTACATTTTATTTTTTGTCTAGCTTTACTCAATGGAAAATTTCGAGAATTACTTAAAAATATGAATAATTTTTCAAAAAGCATTGATGTGGAAGGGGCCACCGTAGAGGATGCCATTAAAAAGGCTTTAGACATTTTAAATGTAAGCCGAGAGGAAGTTAATATTAAAATTGTTTGCGAAGAACAAAAAGGGTTGTTTGGAATGGAAGGTGCTAAGCCGGCCAAAATAAAGGTGTCTTTAAAATAGAGGAGCTTCAGGTATAAAATATTATAGAATTTTCACGTGAAAACAGCGAGAATTAAAAATGGCTAAAATAATATCTGTCTGTAATCAAAAGGGTGGTACCGGAAAAACAACGACTAGCGTGAATCTCGCATATGCTTTGGCTTCTTATGGTATAAAAGTTTTGTTGGTTGATATGGATCCTCAAGGAAACTCGACAAGTGGGGTAGGCGTTAACAAAATTGCTTTAGAAAATACTGTCTATGAAGTCTTGTTGGGAAAAGCGAACCCGGAACAGTCCATTGTGAAGGATGTTTTTCCATGTTTAGATTTAATGCCGTGCAATATTAATCTTACTGGCGCAGAAATTGAGCTCGTGGGTATTTTGTCCAGAGAAACACGGTTGAGAAAAGCTTTAGAAAAAGTAGAAAAAGAATATGATTATATTTTTGTGGATTCACCTCCGTCGTTAGGGTTGTTAACCCTGAATGCCTTGGTTGCCTGTAATTCGGTGCTTATTCCCATTCAATGTGAATTTTATGCTTTAGAGGGAGTTTCACAATTATTAAATACGATTAATTTGATTCGTGACAATTTAAATCCAAAGCTCGAAGTGGAGGGTGTTGTTTTAACGATGGCGGATTTTAGAACGAATTTAACCCATGAGGTTATTGATGAGATTAATGGTTATTTTTCTAATAAAGTTTATTCTTCTGTTATCCCAAGGAATGTTAAGTTGAGTGAGGCTCCGAGCTTTGGGAAGCCGATTATGTTGTATGATCCGCATTGTATAGGGGCGGAAAAGTACAAAGAATTATCGATAGAATTAATTGGTCCTGAAAAATACGCAGATTTGGTTGGAGCTGACCCCAGAGAAAACACGCATGCGATAATTAAGCAGGAAATTGGAACATTCGCAGAGGACCGCGAGAAAGGCTTGGATGTTGTTTCCGATGAAGATAAAAAAATCGTTGATAAAAACGATTTTAATAGCGATGGAGTAGCAGATGCCTGGCCAACGGTTAGCGAAGTCGACAGCACGACAGAAGATCTACATTTAGAAGAAGGCGACTCGGGGACATGGATGACAGGGGAGGCAAGTATTAAGCAAGAAGTGGAAGAAGGGTCGAGCTATTTAGAAGATAATCGGGATTTCTAAAAGCTTCCCGATTTTTAAGGAGTTTTGATTATGGAAAAAAAAGTTCTTGGAAAAGGATTGTCGGCGCTAATTCCTGAGAAAATATATTCTGGGAATGAGGAGAAACGTAAAGAAGAAATAGCTTTTTTAAATGTGGATGTCATCCGGGACAATAGCCAGCAGCCAAGAACAAATTATGATACAACAACAATGGAGGAATTAAAGTCCTCCATTAAAGAAAAAGGCTTGTTGCAACCATTGCTAGTCAGGCCCGTTGACGGGGGAGGATATGAGGTTATTGCAGGAGAGAGGCGGTTGCGGGCAGCTCGTGCATTGAATCTGAAGGACGTCCCCGTTGTTATAAAGAACGTTACGAATGACGAAGCCCTGATTTTGGCGCTTATCGAGAATATTCAGAGAGAAGAATTGAATGCTATTGAGGAAGGACTTGCGTATAAAAAGTTGTTGGACGAGCATCATTTGACATACGAACAGGTAGCGCAATCCGTTAGCAAAGATATTTCTACTGTAAGCAACATGATTCGCTTATTAAAACTTCCTGATGACATTCGGGAAAAAGTTGTTTCCGGGGAAGTCAGCATGGGCCATGCTAGGGCGCTTGTTGGCGTAGACAATGCTCAGGTGCAAAAGGAATTATTTCTTTTAGTTCTAAATAAAAAAATTTCTGTAAGAGAATTAGAAGCTTTAATTAGAAATGCGGCTACGGTTAAGAAAAGCAAAAAAGATACGCACAAAGACCACGAGATTGTTTATTTAGAAGAGGAGCTGCAGAAATTATTAGGGACGAAGGTTAATATTCAGTCGCATAAAAAGCGAGGGAAACTAATTATTGAATATTATTCTGTAGATGACTTGGACAGAATTTTAAAAATAATTAGAAATAATATAAACAACGCATCTTAATTGTTTGCAATTAAATGAGTTGCGTGATTTTGTTGGATTTTTTGTGTTTAGAGGGCAATTTCAAAGAAGAGAACTTTGTTTAGTTCGACAAGAAAGAGGAAAGATATGCTTGTAGGTATGACTGGGTATGGAAACGTGCCGTTTTCTTTTGGACAAATGAAAGGCTTTTTGGAAATAAAAAGCCAAAATCATCGTTATTTGGATTTTGTTTGTTATCTGCCTGTTGGGTTTGGGGCGGTAGAGAATAAAATTAAAAATATTGTCCAAAAAGAAATTTCTCGTGGCCGAGTGACGGTGTCTGTTAAAATTACTGAAAAATCTGCCCAAAATGTCCAATTTAACCAACGGGTTGTTCAAGAATATCTTAAAGAAGCCAAAAAGTTACAGAAAGACTTTAGTTTGGACAATACTTTAACAATAGCAAGCCTTGTTGTTCTCCCGGGAGTTGTGGAAACGAAAGAGGCTATTTTAGATGTTGATAAATTTTGGACAAGTAGTCTTAACATGTGTCTTCAAAAAGCAATGAAAAGTTTAATGTCTATGCGCAGAAGTGAGGGGAAAAGCCTAGAAAAGGATATTGCACATATTTTAAAAAGAATGAGCGCACAGGTCAACAATATTGAATCTCGGACGAAAACAATTTTGCGTGAAAACAAAAAAATTTTAAGCCCGGAAGAATTTCCGTCTTTTCAAAAGGGATGTGAAATTAATGAGGAAATTACGCGCTTGAAACATTATGTTGAAGAATACAAGCTGCTGTTAAAAGCCCAGGTTCCCGTTGGGAAGAAAATGGACTTTATCGCCCAGGAAATGCAGAGGGAAACCAACACAATAGGATCAAAACTGCAGGATCAAATTGTTTCAAATTCGGTTATTGCTTTAAAAAGCAAAATAGAAAGGTTGCGGGAGCAGGCACAAAATATTGAATAAGCGACCAGAATGAAACAAGGAATACTTTTTATCCTCTCCGGGCCCTCAGGATCAGGGAAAACCACTCTTACGAAAAAATTGTTGGAGAGCCGCGAATTGCAGGGGGTGTTGGTTAAATCCGTTTCTGCGACAACCCGCGGGCCACGACCTGGAGAGCGGCACGGGCAGGATTATTTTTATATCAGCGAAAAAATGTTCCGTTATAAAATACGGGCAGGACATTTTTTGGAGTGGGAAAACGTTTTTCATTCCTATTATGGGACGCCGCGGAAAAATCTTTTTTTGAATCTCCGTCGTGGGAAATCCGTGATTTTATGCATCGATGTTAAAGGAGCCAAAACGGTCGCCCGCAAGTTTCCAAAAGCGTGCCGGATTTTTATTCAGCCACCATCGATGGCTATTTTAAAAAAGAGATTAGAAAACAGGAAAAGCGAGTCGTCCAAGGAGATGACCCTGAGATTAAAAGCGGCGCGGGTTGAAATGAAAGAAACCCGTTTTTATGATCTCGTTGTAATTAATGATGATTTAAGTGCCGCGTACCAATTTTTAGTAGAGTTTATTCGCTGTAAAATTAACGACAGAGATGGATCTGTGTCAAAGGGGAGTCGCACCGGACGTTGGGGCGCGAAGAATCATTTTGACAAGGCCGTGGGAATGTGATATAAGTAACATTTCATCTGTTTCTTAATAAGATGATATGATGGAATAACTTAGCATATTAAAACAGAGAAGGTTTTGGGAGGGATTAAAGATGGGATATCCGCCGTTGGAAGATTTATTGCCTAAAACAGATTATAGTATTTATAAGTTGGTTCGCATGGCCTCTAACAGAGCTGTTGAATTAGCAGACGGCAAACCCCGTTTAATTGAAACGCCGTCTTTGATGAAAACGACGACGATTGCTCTGGAAGAAATTCAGAATGCAAAAGTTGTTTTGAAAGATGTGGCCGAGAGATTTTTGCCAGATCAAACGCATGGGAAGAAAACAGGCGGGGAACCCGCTGAGGCCTAATTATTATGGCGGTGCGGCGTTCTGGATCAAATATTGTTTTGGGAGTCACGGGAAGCATTGCGGCGTATAAGTCGTGTGACCTTATCCGGCGGTTGCAAGAGGCGGGATATTCTGTTGCTGTTGTGATGACGAAAGAGGCGGAGGCGTTTATTTCCCCGTTAACGTTGGAAACGCTTTCAGGGCAGAGGGTTTCCAGGGAGATGTTTAAGGGGGCGGCGGACTCGTGGGAAATAGAACACATTGGATTGGCAGAGCAGGCCGATCTTGTGTTGATTGCTCCGGCCACAGCACACATTTTGGCTAAACTGGCGAATGGATTGGCGGATGATTTGATTTGTTCAACGGCCTTGGCCTCTTTGGCACCCAAACTGATCGCTCCGGCTATGAATACGAATATGTATGGGCACCCGGTGACTCAGGCAAATATAAAACGATTGAAAGAGATAGGATATCATTTTATAGGTCCCACGGAAGGCCGGTTGGCCTGTGGAACAACTGGTCTTGGTCATTTGGCCGATGTTATGACCATTGTGGAAGCCGTTAACGCTATTTTAAAATGATTTATGGCGTGGTAGCCAAGTGGTAAGGCAGTGGTCTGCAAAACCATTATTCACCGGTTCGAGTCCGGTCCACGCCTCCAATTCGTTGGAATCCGGATTTCGAAAAAGTTGTTGCGATGGGTTTTAAGGAATTGGCTTTTTGGGGCGGGCGTCATTGCGTGAATTTGGGCAAGTGGTGGAATGGCATACACGCAGGACTTAAAATCCTGTGACCGCAAGGTCGTGTGGGTTCGACTCCCACCTTGCCCATGTACGTGAGCATTCTTTGCGGGCATAAATATAAAACAAAGGCATAAAATTTTTGTGGGCGGTTAGCTCAGTTGGTTAGAGCGTCACGTTGACATCGTGAAGGTCACAAGTTCGAGTCTTGTACCGCCCACCATTTTTAATCATGTGTAAAAATTCGTCTATAGAACCATTGAGGCACACCTGTTCGCATGTCATGGCGCAAGCGGTTAAAGAGCTTTGGCCAGACGTAAAGCTAGCTATTGGCCCGGCCATTGAAAACGGTTTTTATTATGATTTTGACAAGAGAGAGCCCTTTTCAACGGAAGACCTGGAAAAAATCGAACAGCGAATGCAGCGCATCATCAATCAAGATTTACCCTTGCGGCAAAGCGTGCTGCCCAAAAATGAGGCGATTGCGCTGTTTAAGGAATTAAAGGAAGATTATAAATTAGAGCTGATCGAAAATCTTCCGGACGAAAAAATTTCTATATATAAAACCGGTGATGGTTTTGTGGATCTTTGTAAAGGCCCTCACGCGGAAAGCACCGGGCAAATTAAAGCGTTTAAATTATTGTCTTTAGCCGGGGCCTATTGGCACGGGGATGAAAACAATGCCATGCTGCAGAGAATTTATGGAACGTGCTTTGCCAGCAGGGAAGAGTTGGCGCAGCATCTGCAGAATCTTGAAGAAACACAGAAAAGGGACCACCGCAAGCTAGGCACCCAATTAGATTTGTTTAATATTTATCATGAAGCTGCCGGGGCGGGGTTGGTTTTTTATCATCCAGCCGGGGCGATGTTACGAAAAAATATTGAGGATTATGTCCGAGCTCAGCACATGAAACGCGGGTATGATTTTGTCATGACCCCGAATATTTTAAAGGGCAAACTTTGGGAAATGAGCGGCCACGCGGGGTATTACCGTGAAAATATGTATTATTTCTCGGTAGATCAGGAAGAATATGCGGTTAAGCCCATGAATTGTCCGGGCCATATGCTGATATATAAATCCAAAATGCGCTCGTATCGTGACCTGCCGATCCGGTTTTTTGAGCTTGGGACTGTTTATCGTCAGGAGAAAGCTGGTGTCTTGCACGGGCTGTTGCGCGTGAGAGGGTTTACGCAGGATGATGCGCATATCTTTTGCCGGCAGGATCAATTACAGGCCGAAGTGATGGGCGTTCTTGATTTTGTTTTTTCGATGATGAAAGATTTCGGGTTCACGGAATATGAAATTGAGCTCAGCACCCGTCCGGAAAAATTTATCGGTACGGTGGAAAACTGGGAATGCGCTACAGAGGTCCTTCAGAATTCTATGAAGAATAAAAACGTGTCCTTTCATATTAATGAAGGAGACGGGGCTTTTTACGGACCGAAAATTGATATTAAATTAAAAGATGCTTTAGGCCGGTCTTGGCAATGCGCGACGATTCAGTGTGATTTTGCCCTTCCGGAGCGGTTTGATTTAACGTATGTTAATGAGCAAGGGGAGAACCAGCGTCCGATCATGATCCATCGGGCTATTTTGGGGAGCGTGGAGCGTTTTATCGGCACCTTGATAGAGCACTATGCGGGGGCGTTTCCTCTTTGGCTGGCACCTGTTCAGGTAATGATTATTCCCATCAAAGATAGTCATCAGGCATATGCACAGAAGGTAAAAGAGAATTTGCAAGGCCAGGGGCTGCGCGTTATAATTGACGCGAGAAACGAGAGTTTAAATAAACGTATCCGAGAAGGAACCCTGCAAAAAATACCGTATCTTCTTGTTGTGGGAGACCGGGAGGTTTCTTCAGGCCAGGTATCTGTCCGCAAGAGGCAGGCGGGAGACCAGGGCAACAAAACAATTGAGGACCTTTCTTCCCAGTTGCAGCGGGAGATTGCTTTAAAAGAATAAGTTTTATTAACGAAAAAGATGTTAGGAGGTGATTGTTATTCAAAAGAACATCCGTGTCAATGATCGCATTAGGGTCCCGGAAGTCAGGGTGATTGGCCCGAATTCCGAGCAGTTAGGTGTTGTGATGATTAAACGAGCCCTCGAGTTGGCAGAGGCCAATGAATTGGATCTTGTCGAGGTGGCTCCAACAGCGAAACCGCCGGTGTGCCGGATCATGGATTTTAGCAAGTACAAATATGATCAGGAAAAGAAAGAACGGCGTGTTAAAAAGAATCAGAAAATCACGCATCTTAAGCAAATTCGAGTCAAGCCCCATATTGATGAAGGGGATTATCAAATAAAATTGAAACAGGTTAAAACATTTTTAGAAAAAAAAGATAAAGTAAAAGTAAATCTCATGTTCCGGGGCCGGGAGCTTTCGTTTAAGGAGCAGGGCCGGCAAATTCTGGAACGTTTTATCGCTGATACCGCTGAGCATGGCCTGCCGGAGAAGTCCCCGATCATGGAAGGCAGGATTATGTCGGTTGTTTTTTCTCCAAAGTCAGATAAGAAATAAGCCATCATCCTGTGGGGTGTCCTGTATGGCGGAGAGAATGTTTGATATTTGCGAAAGAAGAAAGTTCAGCAAGAGGTTGGCGCGCGTCGCCTCTTAGCGGTGAGGGTGAGGAGGGATAAAGGAATGCCAAAACTGAAGACAAACAGGTCTGCCGCCAAAAGGTT
This sequence comes from Candidatus Omnitrophota bacterium, assembly GCA_029560465.1. Classification (GTDB taxonomy): domain Bacteria; phylum Omnitrophota; class Gorgyraeia; order Zapsychrales; family JANLHA01; genus JAGOJP01. The sequence continues at coordinate 62,684 of JAKQKX010000073.1, read as the reverse complement.
TAAAATAACCAAAAGCGGTAAGGTTAAAAAAGTTGCTGCCGGAAGAAAGCATATTCTTGGCAAAAAGACACGGAAGAGAAAACGAGCGTTGAGAAAAAGCGGGTATTTATCTGCTGCGAATGAGAAGAAGATAAGGAGGTTGTTGCCTTATGGTTAGAGTGCGAACGGCGGTTCCGTCGAGAAAGAGAAAAAAACGGGTGTTGAAGGCTGCGAAGGGGCAATTTGGCCACCGGAGTAAGCATTTTTCGCAGGCGAAGCGGTCGATCATTAAAGGTATGGCGTATTCATACCGGGACCGTAAAGTTAAAAAACGGGAGTTTAGAGGATTGTGGATCATTCGTATTAACGCGGCCTGTCAGGAAAACGGGATCATGTACAGCCGGTTTATGAACGGGCTGAGCGTTGCCGGTGTTGATATTAATCGGAAAATACTTGCGGACTTGGCGGTTCATTCTCCTGATACTTTTAAGGAGCTTGTGGCTGTCGCCCGGAATGCGGTGGTGAATAAAGCCGGGGCATAAAACAATTTGCGTCTTGCGGGGAGAAACCTTAACACGATTTTTTGTTTATGTCGAACCAACAGACATGATTTTTTTCAGGGCCCTAGAATATAGGGTCCTGTCTTTTTATGAGAGGAAGGATAATACAATCAGGCGTTAGCCAGCATAACGCAGGAAGAGCGAATAATGAAAATTATTGTCGTCGGGGCAGGCGAAATCGGCTCTAATTTGGCACGCTTTCTCACGGAAGAGAATCACGAAGTTTTTTTAATCGAGCAGAATGAAGAGACGGTCCGGAAGATCCAGGAAAAAATGGATGTTAAAATTGTGACCGGAAGCGGGGCGGATCCCGAAATACTCAAACAGGTGCTGACTGGGGGCGCGGATCTGGTTGTTGCGGTCACGACGTCAGATGAAGTTAATTTAACTGTGTGTGTCTTGGCTTCTTCTTTGGGCGCCAAACGGAGGATTGCCCGGGTGAGGAACAGTTCTTTGAGTAAAGAGCTGTTACGGTCGGGCCTCTCTCTTTTTCATCTCGATGAAATTATTAATCCGGAAGAGGTCGCGTCCCGGTCTATCGTGAGAACAATTGAGACACCCGGAGCGCGGGAAGTCGCTGATTTTGTCGATGGACGGATATTATTGAGAGCCTTTGAGCTTCCGGAGAGCTCTCCGTTATGCAATATTAAATTAGAGGAAGTTAATCCAAACGATTTTCCTTGGCCGTTTTTGATTGTTTTTGTCATCAGGGACGGGACGGTGATCATTCCCAAAGGAGCCAATACGCTTAAAGTCGGCGATCGGATTTATGTTCTGCTTCCGGCAGGTTCTTTAGGCGAATTTCTTACGTTTGTGGATCCGACGATCCGAAAGCCCAAGAAAGCGGTGATCTACGGCGCGTCTGATATTGGCATACGCGTTGCTCAAGGTTTGACCCCGATCATCAGGGATATTGTTTTGCTCGACGAAAATGGCGCTTTAGCTGAGAATGCCGCCAGCCTCTTGGAAGAGACCCAGATTATCAATGGCTCTGCCGCGGAACCCGATATGCTGAAGGAAGCCGGCATTGAAGCGGCAGACGTCTTTGTCGCGGCTTCTTCCCAGGATCATTCAAATCTGATCAGCTCTGTGCTGGCGAAAAGAATGGGCGCGAAAACCACCATTATCGTCAGCCAGCAGCCGGCCTACCTGTCGATTATTGATGCGTTGAATATCGATGTGATTATTACCCCGCGTCTTCTGGCCGTTCAGCAAATATTGCGCTTTGTTCGTGGGAAGGGCGTTCGTTCTATGATCAAGCTTTTGGATTGCAAGGCTGAGGTCCTGGAGTTTGTCCCGGACGCGGGTTCTCCGGTGACAAGGGCCCTGATTAAAAACATCTCTTTCCCAAAAAATTCTATTGTTGGTGCGATCACTGTTGGAGGGGAGGCTTTTTTAGCCAACGGAGAAACGCAAATTAAAGCCGGCGAACGCGTGATTGTTTTTTGTCAGGATAATGCCGTTCAAAAATTGACGAAATTATTTGTCAAACAAAAGGCATAATCGCCGTGCACAAACGCCTTGTTTTCTCAACGATTTCCCGGATGTTCTTAATTGTTTCTCTGTTCCTCCTGGCCCCGCTCGCATGGGCCTGGAGCGATGATCCATCCAGCCTGGAAGTTCGAGCGTTTCTTTTAACGATTATCGTCGGGCTGGTCATATCCTTTCTGTCCCGGCGTTTATTTCGGTTTAAAAAAGAGGAATACCAGAAACTTAACGCGAAAGACGGACTGGCGATTGTCGGGCTTTCGTGGATTGGGCTTTCGTTTTTTGGGGCGTTGCCGCTGTACTTCAGCGGCAGCGTTGAGGGATTTACAGACGCTTTCTTTGAGGCTGTCAGCGGATTCACGACAACGGGAGCCACGATTATCACAAATGTCGAACGCTTGCCGCGCGGCGTGCTTTTTTGGAGAAGCCTGACGCAGTGGTTGGGAGGAATGGGTATTATTGTTCTTGATCTGGCGGTTCTTCCGGCTTATGGACAAAGCTCTTTTCGATTATTTAAAGCGGAATTTTTCGGCGGCACAGCCGAGCGTATCCAGCCGAGCGTCAAGGAAACGGCAAAAATCTTCGGGGCGGTCTATTGCGTTCTTTCCTTGGCGGAAATCGGCCTGTTGATGCTAGGGAGGATGTCCTTTTTTGACGCGCTCTGCCACACGTTCGGCACCGTAGCGACCGGCGCGTTTTCTACCCGGAACGCGGGGATCGGCGCCTTCGGATCTTATGTGCAATGGGTTATCCTTGTGTTTATGTTTTTAGCAGGGACAAATTTTATGTTGCATTTTTGCGCTTTTAGAGGGGAGTTTAAAGCGTATTTGAAATGTGAGGAATTCCGGGTTTACGCTGGGGTGACGTTGGTCGCAATTTTGACCTTTGTTGTTTTGGGCTTTGCGGGCGGGGCCGCATATCCAGTTCGGGACACGGTTTTTCAGGTGGTGTCTTTATTAACAACGACGGGATTTACGACGGCGGATTTTGACCGGTGGCCTGTATTTGTGAAGTTTAGCCTCCTGCTCCTTATGTTTTTCGGCGCTTGCAGTGGTTCTATGGGCGGTGGCTTTAAAATGGGGCGTGTCGTCCTGGCGGCCAAAATGGCCTGGGGGTCCTTGACACAGGCTCTTTTTCCCAACGCGGTGCTTCCCGTGAAGATAGACGGCAAGCCGGTTCTTCCTCATTTGACTTCCGGTATTTTGGCGCATTTTTTTATTTTTGTTTTTTTGTTTTTCCTGGGCGGACTGATGTTGACGATAACAGACCAATGTGATCTTGAGACTGCGTTTTCCGCCTCTTTGTCGAGCTTGAGCAACGTCGGCCCGGGGTTGGCCAAAGTCGGAGCCGCGCATAATTATGCCTGGATTTCCGTGCCGGGCAAATGGATGCTGATGCTCCTCATGCTGGCCGGACGATTAGAGCTGTATTCCATTTTGATTTTACTGGTCCCCGCGGCATGGAGAAAATGATGGAACTGTCAGTGGCGCAGGAAAGGGCTTTTCGGACAAATAAAAAGATGGTATAATGGACCATTATTTTTTGTTGAGGAACCAAAAAGATGTGGAATTTCGACGATATTCAGCAAAAGGCTTTGCAGGAAATAGACGCTTGCCGGGATTTGGATGAGGCGGAAGCCCTCCGGGTCAAGTACTTGGGGCGAAAAGGACTGTTGCCGGAAATTTTTGCCAGCCTCTCGCAAGCCTCTCCTGAAGAAAAACCGTTGATCGGCAAAGGGGCCAATCAGTTGCGTGCTCGGATAACCGAAGCGCTCGAGGGCATTAAAAAGCGGGTGCAGGAGGAAACTTTCGATCCGACACAACGGATTGACGTGACTTTGCCTGGGGTCGCGCCTGTTTTGGGGCACAAACATATTTTAACCCAGATCATTGACGATATTTGCCAGATTTTTGTCGGGTTGGGTTTTGTTGTCCAGGAAGGGCCGGAAATGGAAACGGAGTTTCATAATTTTTCCGCCCTTAATATTCCGGTGGACCATCCCTCGCGCGACGCCTTTGATACGTTTTATTTGGAATCTAAGGATCCCGGGAACCCGGGCCGGCACCTGTTGTTGCGGTCTCACACCTCTCCGGGGCAGATTTGTATTATGGAAAAATACGCGCCCCCCCTGGCGGTGGTGATTCCTGGAAAAGTATATCGGCCTGACGCGGTCGATGCTAGCCATTCCTTCATGTTTTATCAGATAGAAGGGTTGTTGGTAGATGAGCACGTGAAATTTTCTGACCTTAAAGGGCTTTTAACGGTTTTTTGCAAGCGGTTTTTCGGTGAAGAAATCATCATGCGGTTTCGTCCCCATTTTTTTCCGTTTACCGAACCCTCCGCCGAAGTGGACATCTCCTGTTATATCTGCAAAGGAAAAGGCTGTTCCGTTTGCGGGCGCAAAGGGTGGCTGGAAATTTTGGGTTGCGGCATGGTGAACCCTAAGGTGTTTTCCGCCGTCAACTATCCAAAAGGGAAATACACGGGACTGGCTTTCGGGCTGGGGGTTGAACGGATGGCGATGCTTAAATATGGCATTCACGATATCCGAATCTTTTTTGAAAACGACAACCGGTTTTTAAATCAATTTTAGCGAGAAGACATTCCCATGAAGATCAGCATCAAATGGCTTAAAGATTATGTGTCCTTTCAGCTCCCGGCGGAAAAATTGGCGCACAAATTAACGATGGCCGGCCTGGAAGTGGAAAAAATTGAAGACGCCGGGGATGATGTTATTTTGGAGATGGAGGTCACGCCCAACCGCCCGGATTGTTTGAATTTTCAGGGGATTGCCCGGGAACTCTCGGCGGTTTTAGACAAGCCTTTAAAGCTTCCTAAAGTTAAAAAATTGCTTTATCCTAAGACGAGATGCGATATTGAAATCGCCGATCAGAAAGACTGCGGCCGGTATATTGGAACGGTCCTTGAGCCTGTGCAGGTGAAAGCCTCCCCGGACTGGATAGGAACCCGTTTGTCTGCTTTGGGTGGCCGGTTAATTAATAACGTCGTGGATATTACTAATTTTTGCCTCCTGGAAACCGGGCAGCCGTTGCACGCTTTTGATTACGACAAATTGATTGGGGGAAAGATTGTTGTGCGCCGGGCGAAAGCTGGAGAAAAGATTGTGACCTTGGATGGAGTGGAGCGCGCGTTGGACCCGTCGGTTTTGGTGATCGCTGACGCACAGCGCCCGGTGGCCATTGCCGGAATTATGGGGGGGCTGGCCACGGAAGTGACCAACCAGACCCGGAAGATTCTTCTGGAGAGCGCTTATTTTGATCCGGTTTTAATCCGGAGGGCGTCGAGGCTGCTCGGCCTTAAGAGCGACTCCTCGTATCGTTTTGAGCGCGGCGTGGATTTTGCCACCGTCGAAGCCGGGGCCGCCCGGGCCGTTTCTTTGATCTTGACTGAAGCCGGCGGGGGCGTTGTCGCCCGGAGGGACGTTAATCCTGGCCGGGTGCGGGCCCAGGGGAAAAGCGTGACTGTTAGCTTGATGGAAATCAATGAGTTGTTAGGCTCCGAATTGACCGTTGCGAAATGCCGCACTATTTTAAAAAAGTTGAATTTTCGGGTTTCTGCCGGCGGGCCGGGGGTTTTAAAGGTCGTTGCCCCGTCCGTGCGTGCGGACATTAAAGACCCCGTTGATGTGATTGAAGAAATCGCTCGGGTCGTGGGGTATGACAATCTGCCCCTCACGCTCCCGTTGGTCCGGGCGCAGAATGTCCCGCCACAGCCGGAATATCCTTTTGCGCATAAGCTGCGGGATATTTTTATCGGACAGGGATATAACGAAACAGTTTCTTATTCTTTGCTCAGCCAGGGTTCTTTGGATAAGAGCGGGCTTTCCGGGCTCCCGGTTGTCCGGGTCAAAAATCCTTTGTCTTTGGATCAGGAGGTTATGCGCCCGTCTCTCTTTCCGAGTTTATTAGGGATTGTCCGGAGCAATATCCATCGCGGACAGAAAGACAATAAAATTTTCGAAATCGGAAAAATTTATTTAGGGCAAGCCGAGTACAAGATGCTGGCTGTTATGGGCAGCGGAACGAGGGACAAGGACTGGAGGGCCCTGCACAATCGGGCGTGGGATTTTTATGATCTTAAGGGGGCGTTGGATCAAATGTTTGCGCGCCTTGGCCTGACGGCCGTTGTCTATGAGGCATGCGAAGACCCGTTTTTTAAAAAGGGGACGGGCGCCAGTATCCGGGCCGGGAAAACGGCTCTGGGCCGCGTCGGAGAGGTGGACAGGGGCCTGTTGCAGCAATGGGACATTAAGCATCGGGCGGTGTTTTATGCTCAATGTGATTTTGAAGCCCTATATAAGCTGGCAAGCAAGAAGCCCTCTTTTAAGAAGTTTTCGGAATTCCCGGGCGTAACGCGAGACATCAGCCTCGCCGTCAAAGAGGATGTTTCTTTTCAGAAAGTGAAAGAGGTTATTCTAAAACAGGGAGGAGCGCTTTTGGAAGACGTTGCTTTCCTGGAAGAATACCGCGGTGAAAAAATTCAGCCGGGGTATAAAGGGTTTATTTTTTCCATCGTCTACAGATCCTCTCTTAAAACTTTAACCGAAGAGGATATTTCCATCGCCCACGGGGATATCGCGCAAGCCTTGATCGACCAATTGGGTGTCGTCATGCGTTAATACCCTGCCTTCTTAGCTTTTGTTTTACAAGAGACCTAATGATGGTATAATAACTTTTGCCCTGCTGTGTACGTTAGTGGCTCTATAAATTGAACCAACACATTTAGGACGGGACGCTAAACTTCTGGGAAGTCCTTGGATTTTCCGGAGAGGTTCCCACTTAGGGAATGGGTTCACCGTTTCTAAAGCCCGACGGCATGGTGGGGTTTTTTATTGAAACGAACATGTTTGATCATGAGAGAAAAGGCCCTGAACGAAAACGCCGGCGATCTTTTTGTTGAGCGACCGAATGACTTTCCTCCACAAGCGTCCCCGTTAAGTTATCGGATGCGGCCGTCCCGGCTCAAGGACATTGTGGGCCAACAACATATCCTTGGCCCGGGGAAATTGCTGACCCGCGTTATTGAAGCCGATCGCTTAAGCTCCCTGATCCTCTACGGCCCCCCGGGGGTCGGGAAGACAACCCTCGCCGCCTGTATTAGCCACACCACCACGTGTCCATTTGTACGGATTAATGCCGTTACGTCCAATGTCGAGGAGTTGAGAAAAATTCTTGCCGCAGGTCAGCATCGCTGGCACAGCAGCGGCAGGAAGACCATTTTGTTCATTGATGAAATTCACCGGTTTAATAAAAGCCAGCAGGAAGTGCTCTTGCCGGACCTGGAAGAAGGGCTCATTGTTTTAATCGGGGCCACGGTTTTTAATCCCTATTTTTCCCTGGTGGGCCCGTTGATTTCCCGCTCCCTTGTTTTTGAACTTAAAGCATTGAGAAATGAGGAGATTGTGTTAATTTTAAAACGGGCGCTGACTGATAAAGAAAAAGGCTTGGGAGCGCTGCGCGTGAAGGCCGATGAGGATGCGCTGCTGTTTTTGGCGAAGATGAGTGACGGGGACGCGCGTAAGGCGCTTAACGCCCTGGAAATCGGAGTCTTAACGACTCCTTCGTCCCCTTCTGGGGAGGTTCTTTTTCCCGTTGATGTCGCCCGGGAGTCTGTTCAGAAGAAATTTGTGTATGACCGGGATGGGGATGCGCATTATGACACCGCCTCTGCGTTTATCAAATCCATGCGGGGGACTGACCCGGACGCGACCTTGTACTGGCTGGCAAAAATGATCGTTGCCGGGGAGGACCCGCGGTTTATAGCCCGGAGAATCTGTATTTGCGCGGCGGAAGATGTTGGAAACGCGGATCCGCATGCGCTTATAGTGGCTAGCGCAGCTATGCAGGTTTCGGAATTTATTGGCATGCCGGAAGCCAGAATCCCCTTGGCGCAAGCCGCTGTTTATGTCGCGTGCGCGCCTAAATCCAATGCCAGCTATATGGGGCTGGAAAACGCTTTAAAAGATATTAAAACCCATAGGACACAAGAAGTTCCGTTACATTTGAAGGATTCCTCCTATCCCGGGGCACAAAAATTAGGCCGGGGAGAAGGCTATCAGTATGCTCATAATTATGCTAATCATTTTGTTGATCAAGAGTACGTTTATTTAAAGAAACAGTATTATTTCCCGACTGAAATGGGTGTTGAAAGGAAGATTAAGGACTGGCTGGCCCGTCTTGAAAAAGTAAAAAAAGACGAAAAAAACTAATCTCCGTGGCGAAGGCTTTTGGGGCAATTTTGACTTGCCTGGGGGAAATTAAAGTTGTATATTTAAGTAAAAAGTGATACTATGAAAAGTCCACAAGATATGGATTGTATGTGTGTGTAAGAGAAGACATTAGGAAAACAAACAACCTGCCATGTGGGTATTATTGAAGTGACAGAGCGTTTAAAAAAGGAGATTCGCAAGCAGGTCCTGAACGATTTAAGAAACCAAAAGGAGGAAGAAAGGCTTAGAAAAAGCTTGGTGATTCAGGAGAGGCTTTTTGCTCTTCCTGAGTTTTTTAATTCTAAGACAATACTTTTTTATGTATCCTTTGATGGAGAAGTGGAAACGTCAGACATGATGAAGCAGGCTAAGAATATTGGAAAGACGATAGGGCTGCCGTATATTTTTAAAAAAACAAAACAGCTCATTCCCGTGCTTATCGGAAATTTAGAAAATCTGGAAGTGGGCCTTTACGGTATTAAACAGCCTTCTTATGATCCGGAGTTGTGTTTAGTTCCGGAGGAGATTGATCTCTGCGTGGTTCCAGGAGTGGCTTTTGATCGCGCCCGGCATCGTTTGGGCCGGGGAGCCGGGTATTATGACCGGTTTTTGCCGACTTTACCTCCGCGAACGCATACGATAGGCCTTGCTTTTCAATTTCAAGTCTTTGATTGCCTGCCGACTCAAGACCATGATGTTCCCGTTTCTCATCTTATTTACGATTGAATCCAAGCTGTGCCTAATAATCCCAGTATCTAATTAGCGAGACAAGTGATTTTTCTTGTCTCTGGAATAGAAGGAGACGTGCTATGTTTGACAGTGTCACAATGCAGAGTTTGGTTTTATCCACGCTTTTTCTGGTAGGGCTGGCTATCGGTTATTTGTTAAGAGCGTTTTTTGCCAGCAAGACGTTAAAACAAGCGGAACAACGGGCCAAGGATTTGACTGTTTTTGCGGAGAGGGAGGCCGAGAGCCGGAAAAAAGAGGCGGAACTTGCGGGTAAAGACCTCATGTTAAAGTTGAGGCAGGATTTTGAGAAGGAAACCAAGGAAAGGCGGGAAGAAATTTCCTCGGCGGAAAAGAGGATTTTGCAGAAAGAAGAGAATTTAGATAAACGGGTCGATCTTTTGGAAAAGAAAGAAAAGGACATTAATAACCGCGTGGCCGCATTAAGGCAGGAAGAAGACGCGATTAAGAACAAAAGAGAAGAATTGGCTAAACTTATTGAAGAGGAAAAGAAACGGCTGCAGGAGATTTCTTCGTTAACCGAAGAGGACGCCAAACAAATATTGTTAGCGCGGTTGGATGAGGAGCTGGTCCAAGAAAAGGCGACGAGGATCCGAAGGGCCGAAGAAGAGGTAAAAAGCACCTGTGAAAAAACAGCCCGGCAGATTGTGGGCACCGCGATCCAACGGTGCGCTTCGGATCACACGGCAGAAACGACGATCAGTGTTGTCCCCCTGCCCAGCGATGAAATGAAAGGCCGTATTATAGGGCGGGAAGGCCGCAATATCCGGACGTTAGAAATGGCGACCGGGGTGGATATTATTATTGATGACACTCCGGAGGCGGTGACGATTTCCGGATTTGATATGGTGCGGCGGGAAATCGCCCGTATCGCGTTGGAAAAATTAATCGCAGACGGACGCATTCATCCGGGACGCATTGAGGAGGTTGTAGAAAAGGCCAAGAAGGAAATTGAAGAGCATATTAAAGAGGAGGGGGACAAGGCTGCCTTTGATTTGGGGATTCACGAAATGCACCCGGAACTGCTAAAGCTCGTCGGTCGGCTGAAATACCGGACCAGTTTTGGCCAAAACGCTCTTGTTCATACCAAGGAAGTTGCCCGGCTGATGGGGTTGATCGCGGTGCAACTGAACATTGATGTCAAGATTGCCGTGCGGGTTGGGCTTTTGCATGATATCGGGAAAGTTGTTTCCCAGGAAGTGGAAGAAGGGACGCACGCGACTGTTGGCGCGAATTTAGCCCGGAAATACGGTGAAAACGAGATTATTGTTAACGCCATCGCCTCTCATCATGATGAGGTCGAAAGCGAAAGCCTTTTCGGCGTTCTTCTCTGCGCGGCCGACGCCATTAGCGCAGCGCGTCCGGGAGCCAGGGCGGAAACGCTGGAAACGTACGTCAAACGGCTGGAAAGCCTGGAAAAGATCGCGAATATATTTAAAGGCGTTGATAAGGCGTACGCCTTGCAGGCGGGACGCGAGATCCGTATTATGGTCAGCCCGGAGAAGATCAACGATGACGAAGCCATTGTCCTTGCACGGGATATCCGTAAGCGCATTGAACAGGAGCTGGAGTATCCGGGGCAAATTAAAGTGATCGTTGTCCGGGAAACCCGGGCGGTTGAGTACGCCAAATAAAATAACGGCCGGCAAGGAAAGAACGGTCGTCACGACCGGGCGGAATCGGTGTGGGGATTATGAAAATTCTATGTGTGGGAGATGTCGTTGGGAAAGCCGGCCGAACCCTGCTGCATGAATTGCTTCCGAAATTGAAAGAAGAGTTCGCTCTCGATTTGGTGGTCGTGAACGCGGAAAATGCGGCGGGAGGCTCGGGCCTGACACCTAAAATTGCGTCGCAGCTGTTTTCTTACGGGTGTGACGTTCTGACCCTCGGCGACCATGTCTGGGACCGGGTTGAACTCATGGAATACCTGAAGGAGAACCCCAAAATTCTCCGTCCGGCCAATCTTCCGGAAGGCGTTCCGGGAAAAGGTTGGTGTGTTGTTCAGACCACCTCGGGAGAAAAGGCGGCTATAATAAATCTTTTAGGGCGGGTTTTTATGCGTTATAATGTGGACTGCCCGTTTCGCGCTTTTGAACGTCTGCTGGGTTCGATTCAGGAAGAGACTTCGGTTGTGATCGTTGATTTTCATGCGGAAGCGACCAGCGAGAAAGTTGCTTTTGGAAAGTTTGCGGAAGGGAAAGCTTCCCTGGTTTTTGGGACGCACACGCACATTCAAACTGCGGACGACACGATTCTTCCTCAAGGCACCGCGTATATTACGGATCTGGGCATGACCGGGCCGTATGATTCGGTGATTGGGCAGGATACGCAGAAAATTATTCGAAGGTTTTTAACAGGAATCCCGGAGCGGTTTGAAGTTGCCAAGGGCAACCCGTGGTTGTCCGGTGTTTTGGTCGAAATAGATGTCCAAAGCGGTAAAGCCACAGACATTACACGTTTACAAAGGAGCCTTCCATGAGCGCTTGGGATGGAATTAATCGGCGAAAATTCCCCCGGGTTATGTATCCTTGTTTGGTGACGATCCGTCATGATAAAGGAGAAAGGGAAGTCTTTTTAACGCACACGGAAAACATCGGAATTGGGGGGATTTGTGTTATTTTAAAAAATAATATCAAGATGTTTGCGCCGGTTGAGGTAGAGCTGGACATGCTGGATTTGAATGAACATCTTGTGTGTAAAGGGAAGGTTGTGTGGTCGGTCCGAAGGAAAGACTTTGAACAGGAGAAGCCTTCTTTTTATGACCTTGGCATCGAGTTTGTCGATTTGCCCACGGATCAGTATGAGCGTATAAACGCTATTGTGAAAAGATTAGTTGCGCAAAAGATGACCGTATAGGGTTTGCGGCTTGCTGTCTTTTTAAAGCTTTTTCTCCCTTCGGGGAGAAAATTTTTTATTAAGGAATTATTATGGTGAAAGTTCGGTTTGCCCCCAGCCCCACGGGATACCTTCATATCGGAGGCGCCCGCACGGCGCTTTTTAACTGGCTTTATGCCAAAGCCCAGGGCGGGATTTTTGTCTTGCGCATCGAAGACACGGACCGGGAGCGGTCGCGGGATATTTATTTAGAAGAAATTCTTCAAAGCATGACATGGCTGGGGCTTCAATGGGATGAGCTGTACAAGCAGTCGGACCGGTTCGATATTTACCGGGAACAGGCCCGCAAACTTGTACAAGAGGGCAAGGCTTATGAAGAGGGGCCAGCGGTTATTTTAACCATGCCGCAGCAGGAAATTAAATTGTTTGACCTCATCCGGGGGGAGATTGTTTTTGACGCCGCGCTGATGAAGGACGAAGTCCTCCTGAAATCCGACGGGTCCCCGACATACAGCTTTGCCTGTGTTGTTGATGACGCCCTCATGGGCATTACCCATGTTATCCGGGGGGACGACCATATTTCCAACACTCCCAAGCAGCTGGTCATGTATCAGGCCTTGGGCTTGAAGCCGCCAAAGTTTGCGCACCTGCCGCTGATCATGGGAGAAGACGGCGGCCGTTTGTCTAAACGGACCGGGGCGGTCGCGGTCACGGATTATAAAAGGCAGGGCTTCCTTCCGGAAGCGTTGGTGAATTATTTGCTGCTGCTAGGCTGGTCGCCGGGCAATAACCAGGAAAAGATCGGCCTGGACGCGGCGGTAAAGAAATTTTCCATCAAGCAGGTTCAGAAATCCCCGGCGATATTTTCTTTGGAAAAGCTGACGTGGCTTAATGCGCAATATATCAAGCAGTCCGCCCCCGAAAAGATAACAGACCTGTTAATCCCTTTTCTTGAGGAGAAGGGTTATTTAGGCGAGAAATATGATAGGAAAAAATTAGAAACTAGTGTAGAATTGTATCAAAGCCGCATGCCGACTTTGTGTGATTTTTTAGCCCGTGCGGACTTTTTGTTTAAAGACCCTGTTTCTTTTGAAGAGGAAGCGTTGAGCCGCTTGAAGGAGAGCAGGCAGGACGGCAATATTGCCGCTTTGGCGGGGAGATTAGCGGCTCTTTCTGAGTTTTCGGTGGAAACGGTGGAGCGCGCCTTTCGCGAAGTGGTAGCGGATATTGGGATTCCCGCATCTGACCTTGTTCATCCGGTGAGGATTCTTCTCACGGGCAAAACGGTCGGCCCAGGTCTTTTCGAGACAATGGCCCTGATCGGCCGAGAAAAGACCGTGCAGCGGTTGACACAAAAGGTTCACATTTGACAAAGAGGTGAGTATGTCCGGAAAGAAAACGATTGTCTTTTTCGTTTTTATCGCCTGTCTAGGCATGGCGTTGAGCGGATGCCAGACGGCGAGCGATTCAGTCGACAAGACGGATAAATGGATGGATGAAGAGCTTCACAAACATATGTAGTGAGCGTTTTTGAACATGGCAGCGAAAACGCGCTTTTGCCCTGTGGTGTAATTGGTAACACACTTGACTCTGGATCAAGCATTTCTGGTTCGAGTCCAGACGGGGCAGCCATAGTTGACGGTAAGGCGAACCATCGCCCGCGACCGGCAAGGCAGAGCCCTTCTTAATCAGAAGGGCTTTTTTTTACCTGATAGCGGCGAAGTAGAATCCTTAGCTATAAACATTTTGATTTCAAGCTGGTCCGTATGAAGGCGGCGGGTAGCGTATTGCCGGGATCGAAGAATTGGTAGGCCTAATTTTAAAAGCGCGAGCTATAAAATCGGTCTTTGCGTATACGGAGGGGGAAGAGATAGCCTCCTTCCCTTTCATGCTGCTAGGTTGATTATAAAGAAGTTGATTTTTAATTTATCATCACGCAAGTGTTTGTCTTGTCCGGACATGAAAAACCTTGGAGAGGGTGCCCCCTTAGGCGTTTTTATTGTTTGGCGCGTCAAAGGAGGGATGAATATTTTCAAAAATCTCCCGACAGATCGAAGCATTTTTATTGGATATATTTATTATTGATGATAAAATGTCCACACAGACATAGAGCCGTAAAACGGGGAAACGAAAGAGATTTTTTCCGTAACAAAAAGAGAGCCAATTATTAAATATCAGCACGCCTTATTCCTAAATCCTTATGTCGAGAGCAGTGCCACCAGCACAATGATGCTCTTCCCGCCGACGGGTCTCGAATATGTCGCCACCAGCGCTAAAGGACTTGTTGAAAAGATTACGCTTCTTGACTTGAGGTATGAAAAAGAGTTGTCCGAGCCTGGGCCCTTGATGCGTTTTATTGAAAACCAGGTTGATATCGTTTTCGTGACCGTTGGCTGGGACCGCCAACTCGATGAAATTTTTCAATTGCTGAACCATCTGCCGGAGAATATCCCCCTGATTGTTGGAGGGTATACCGCCACCGAGAAAGTCGAAGAGTTCTTCACGGCTTGCCCGCGCATCGATATCATCGTCCGGGGCGAGGGCGAAAGAACTACCCAGGAAATTTTAAAAGGGACCGCCTTAAAGGATGTTCTTGGAATATCTTACCGGGAAGATGATCGGATCAGGCATAATTCCATCCGGCCCCTTGCGGATGTCAATGAGTTGGTTCCCCCGGACCGCGCGCTCAGGCGCAATGATTATCGCCTTCTGGTTAACGGCATCCCAATTGCGGGGCTCTCCTTTGATACTGTTTTAAGCGCCCGAGGGTGCCCCTTTAATTGCAAATTTTGCACGTTCAGTTTGAACCCTTTGGGACAAAAAAGAACTTATGCTGAGCGCGACGTCGCCTCGGTCGTTGATGAGATCGCGGGATTAACCGCCAAGGTGATTATGTTGAGTGACGACAATCTTTTTACCAATCCAAAGCGGACGGAGGAGATTTGTGATTTGCTTATCAAACGGAAAATCAAGAAGCGTTTTATTGCCCAGTCCAGACTCGATATCGCGAAACACCCGCAGTTATTGGAGAAAATGGTTAACGCGGGATTTAAAGCGCTTCTCATCGGGATCGAATCTCCGCACGACAGGATTCTTAAGCAATTGGACAAAGGGTTTGATCAGGCCACGATCAGAAAGGCTTTTTCCGTCCTTAGGACATATCCGATCCTTTCCAACGGCTATTTTATTTATGGAAATATCGGAGAAACAGAAGAAGAAATGTTGTTCATCGCTCCGTTCGCCAGGGAAATCGGGGTGGATGCGATTTCCTGCAATAAACTGCGGATCGAGAAATTTTCTTCACTAAGAACACTTGCTGAAAAAACGCCGGGTTATCATGTGACGGAGCGGGGGGAACTTTATTCTGATAAGTATAGTTCGGCGGCATTGAAAAAGATCGGCAAAAAGATCAAGTATGCTTTTTATACCCCAGGCCGATATGCGAGGATTCTCTGGAAGAATCTTTTTATCGTCAAGTTTTTTACCTTGAAAGAGGGGCTTTCGCTCCTCTTGGCCGGGCCGCGTTTGATCGCCAGCGTTCTTGTCCGGGAACACCGCAGAGGCCGGTTAAAAGATTCCTTGAGGCGCACCTTTATCAAAAATGATTGAGAGACCTTTTCTTATTTGACCAAAAGTTTTTTCTCCATTCCCGCACATATAGTTGGCGACGTTCCTGGTACGGCCAGCCAGCCCCTCTTGAAATATTTTTATAGTGTACTAAAAAAATATAGCTTGACATGGA
Source organism: Candidatus Omnitrophota bacterium (assembly GCA_029560465.1). Taxonomy (GTDB): domain Bacteria; phylum Omnitrophota; class Gorgyraeia; order Zapsychrales; family JANLHA01; genus JAGOJP01. Next base: position 47,104 of record JAKQKX010000073.1, on the reverse strand, counting down.
AATAAAGAGTGCTATATTTTATAGGACAAAGGACCGGGCCATGGACGCTTTTAATAAAAAGTACTCTCTTCGGGAAAAAAAATACGCGAAAACCAAGATCGCTTTAACCAACGCCTTTATTGAGCGGCTTAAGAAAGTGCGTTTCAACGAGATATCTATTAAAGAGGTTTGCGAAAGCGTTGAGGTTTCAGAAGCGACCTTCTTTAATTATTTCCCGCAAAAAGCGGATGTCGTTTCTTATTATCAGCAAATCGTCAGCCTTAAAATATCCTATGAAATCCGGGAGAATTCCGCAGGCATGAGTCCGCAAAAGCTCATAGAATTCACTTTTGATAGCATCGCGAAAGAAATAGAACAGCCTTATTTGTTTTTTGAAATCATATCCCTTTTTACTGCCGAGAGAAAAAAGCCGAAAGAAATAATGATTACCCCCGCGGAGAAGTTTTATGCCCACCCTGCATGTGAGGGGATCGAGGGCGTTCCTGTTCAATCTTTGGAAGACCTGTTTTTGTCCTTGGTTAAGGAAGCGAAGAAAAAAAAGGAAATCAAAAATGATATAAAGGCAGAAGATGTCGCGTTGACGCTCTTGGCGATTTTGGTAGGCATTCCGTTAGCCATTGATATTGAAAATTTTGGCAGGATTAAACAATTTTATCGATCCCAGCTTTCCTTATTATGGAAGGCCGTAGGAGCCCCTTAAAATGAGAATGATGAAAGGATTAATTTTTTTAAAGAGCGCATTTCTGTTATGGGTTTTTGTCCTTGTTTTTGTGCCGACAGCCACAGCGGGAAAAACGATTAAGCTAACCATCCCGACCGCGATTTCCATGGCTTTTGAAGCCAGTGAAGACCTCAAGATAAGCGAAAATGAAATTTTAAGAAATATATCCAAACAACAAGAAGAGCGCTCCTATGCCCGGCCGACAGTCATCGGGCAGGTGGTGTGGTCTAACAATTTTGAATACCCTGATATCGCGACCACGGCTGCGACCAGGGAATATTATGTGGATTCCGGGCTGACTTTATCGCAGACGCTTTTTACCTTTGGCAGGATTTCGAACGCGGTTTCCGCCGCTAAAAAAGCGGTTGACGCCAGCCGTTTTAATAAAGAAAGCACGAGACAGGACATCGTTTATAATACAAAGTTTTGTTATTTTAACACATTGCTTGCGAAGAAGATTTTGGAGATTTCAGAGGAGTCTTATGAGAATGCCAAACAGAACAAAAACATATTAGAAGACCGCAGCGCGCAAGGGCGGGTTTCAAAATACGACAATATTAAAATATCAGCGGATATTTCCTCGCGTCTGCCCACGGTAAACAACGCCCGCGCTAATTTTATTTCAACACTCGAGACGTTGAAAGTGGCGATCGGCGCTGCGGCAGGGGATAACGTTGAGCTTGTTGATGGCTTTCTTCAGGAGTTCCAAGAATTCGACAGGGAGGACTTGGCCTTGGCTTTGTACAAGAATCAGCCCGCCATCAAGGCCTTGGTTGAAATGATCAAAGAAAAAGAAGCTTCGATCAAGTCTAAAAAGGCAACCCTCTTCCCGGAGATATCCGCTTTTGCCACCTGGAATCATAAAGGGGACGGGGATGATTGTTATATTGGTAAGGATAATTTGGATGATTACGGGGTGGCCGGCCTTAAAGTGACTGTTCCTGTTTGGGTGGGAGGAATGGATCGAGAAAAATTGCGTCAGGCAAAATTAGATAAAGAGGATGCGGAGCTGCAATACGCGAAAGGCCGAGAAAAATACCTGTTATTATTAGACAAGGCTATTTCCGAATACAGAGAATATTTAAAAACTTTGGAAGCGAATGAGGACGCCGTGCGCCTGGCCGAAGAGGCGTTTTTGTATAGCCAGGAACTGTTTGGCTCCGGGCAAGTGTCTTTGACGGACTTGAACGATTCCGAACTCCAGTTGACGAACGCGAAAATAAACAAGGAAATAACACTGTTCAATCTGAACATGACAGTAGCCCTTGTTGAAAGGCTGGCTTTAAAGGAGTCGCCCCATGAGTAAAAGAATGCTCTTAGTTTGTCTTGCCGGCGTCATTGTGTTTGTTTGTGCAACGGTGATGAAACAGAGCGCTATCAAGGCCCGGCGAAGCCTCAAGACGATCAGCACTTTCTCCGAGTGGCAGGAAAAAGGGAAACCGGTTGTTGTTGCTAAAGCCGTAAAAAGCACGGTTGATTTGTATACGAAGATATCCGTTGTCCAACATTCCGGAAATACCTATGAAGCGTATGTTCCCCGGTCGATCCGCGTGAAATTGCAGCCGGGCCAGCCTTTTTATATTATGGAAGGTGGTGAAAAAATCCAGGGGACGGTTGCCGCCGTGGACGAAGGGTTGGACATAAACTCGGGCATGTTTCGAGTCACGCTTTCCTTTAAAAACCGGAGCAAGGCAACTCAGCAGCCTGTTATCGCGTATATCAAGACGGGTTTCGTCTCCGGGGTTATCTGCGTGCCGAACTCAGCCGTTGACCGGCAGGGGGATCAAAATGTTTTGTGGATCGCGAAAAATGATCGCGCTTACAAGAGGCGCGTTGTCATCAAGCAGCGCAATGGCTATGGCGCCATTATCGATCAAGGATTGCAGGAAGGGGACATCGTTATTCTGCGGGGGATCACGCCGCTGCGGGAAAATGATAAATTAAATATTTTAGAGGTAGCTGGGGCCTTATAAAGAGCGTTAAGATGAAGGAGTCCTGAAATGATAGAGTTTTTTGTCCGGCGACCGGTGACGACGATCATGTTCGTTTCCGTGTTTATTGTGCTGGGGCTCGTTTCTTTTTTTAATCTTAGGGTTGAAGAAACGCCGGAGATCGATTTCCCGATCGTGACCGTCACGGCCACGTACCCCGGGGCAACACCCCTGGAGATCGAGACCCTGGTCGTCAACAAGATTGAGGACGCGGTTGCCGAGCTCTCCGATATCAAGCAGGTCAGGAGCCAGTCTTATGACAATTTCGGCTATGTTTTTGTGGAATTTTTAATGTCCTCCGACGTTAATATCAAGCTCATCGAGGTTAAAGACAAGGTGGAGGCGATCCTTAACAACCTGCCCGATGATATGGAGAAGCCCGTCATCGCCAAATATGATCCGCTGATGGTCCCTGTTCTGGATTTGGTCCTTTCGAGCGACAGGCTGGATGGCCGGGATCTTTATGAATTCGCTGACAAAAAGCTGAAGGACCGTTTTTCATCCATCGAGGGCGTTGCCAATGTCGATATTTACGGCGGGAAGAAAAGGCAGATCAACGTCATCCTGGATCCCATGCTGATGAAACAGCGTTATATCACGATCCGCGATGTCATCAATAGTATCGCCGCTAAAAATAAAAACGTTCCGGGGGGGCTTCTTGAAAAAGGGAACACCGCCGTGAGCCTGCGATTTTTAGGGGAATTCAAGAACCCGCAGGAGCTTGCGGAAATGACGGTCATCTCGCAGGACGGCCGAAGCTTTCCTTTAAAGGAAATCGCCCGGGTTGAGGATAGCTTCAAGAAAGTCGAGACCATGGCAAGGTTCAACGGCAAGGATGTCGTGGGCCTTTCGCTCAAGAAGGTCTCAGATGGGAACGCCATTGACATTGCCAAACAGGTCCGGCGCTTCCTTGATGAATTCCGGGGGCTGCTTCCGGAAGGCGTCACCCTTGAGATCGCGACCGACACGACGGATTTCATTATCGCCGAGACCAATGATACCTATCTTAATATTTTGACAGGGATCCTTTTAACTGTCGTTATCCTTTATCTGTTTACCGGCCGCGCAAGCCTGACGGTCATCACTTCGATCGCCATCCCGACGTCGATTGTTTCAACGCTTTTTCTTATGGATATTTCCGGTTTTACCATCAACATGATGACACTTTTGGGCATCGCGACGGTCTTGGGGACTTTGATCTCGAATGCCATCATTATCGTTGAGAATGTCCTGGTGCATCTCGACAAAGGCGACGACCATGTCCAGGCCTCGATCAACGGCACCCAAGAGGTCACCACGGCCATCTGGGCGTCAGCCGGAACGAACCTTGTCGTTTTCACGCCGATTGCGTTCATGAGCGGGATGATCGGACAATTTTTTCAGTCTTTCGGATTGACCGTTGTCTTCGCTACGCTCTTTTCCATCCTTGCTTCTTTTTCCCTTACGCCGATGTTGTGCAGCCTGATGTTGAGGAAAAGAGCCCCGGCCACGGCGAAGAAGCGTCCGAGGAATCCTTTCTTCTGGATGTTCGCGCAGACGAATAAGGCCATGGATTTTTTGAAAGAGGAATATCAGAAAATATTCACCCTTGTTTTTCGGTTTCCAAAAGCGACGGTCGGGCTGATCGCCCTCATGATCCTTTCCATGCAACATATCCTTCCGTATATTGCGAACGATTTTATGCCTATATGGGATGAAGATATAATTACCGTTAAGATCGAAATGCCTCAAGGATCAACGATTGACCGTACGCTGGAAGTGACGAAAATTGTTGAGAAACGCATCCAGGATATCCCTGAAAAAGAGTCTTATTTGACTTCTATTGGTGAAGAGGGCGTTGAGAATTCCGCTATCGTCATCAACCTGGTCCCTTCCTCAAAAAGGACCCGCAGTGATGCCGATATTATCAATGAACTGATTCCTTTTGTGGCGCAGATTCCCGACGCGGAAATCATGCTCGAACGGGGTGAGTCGCGGGGTATGATGGCGGGAGACATCTCGATCGATGTCTACGGCCTGGATTATGAGAAGATGATCGCCCTGTCCAACGCGATGAAACAGGGGATGGAGGAGAGCGGGTATTTCCGAGGAGTTAAATCGTCCTATCGAACGCCTAAAAACGAGGTCAGGTTCATCCCTGACCAAAAACAGCTGATTGAGCACGGGATCCAGGACATTGTGATCGGGGACATCATCCGGTCATCTGTTTACGGAAATGACGATAACGTTTATAAGGAAGGCGGCGAAGAGTACGATATAAACGTCGAACTGGATGATCGGTACGCCGAAGACATGGACGACATCAGCCAGATCGACGTGATCACAAAAAAAGGCATGGTTCCTGTGGTCGAGCTTGGCACGCTGCAACATGACAAGTCCATCCCGATGATCCGCCACCGGGACAAGCAACGGGCCATCCGCCTCGAGGGTTATCTGGCCAAGTCGAACACCGGGTATGTCATGAACCTCCTGGATAAGGAGATCTTTAAGGATATCCCGTTTGAGAAGGGTTATTCGTATAAATACGTTGAGATGGCCGAGCGCGGGGCGGAATCCAGCCAGGAGATCGGCAAGGCCTTTATCCTCGCCGTGATCCTGACGTACATGCTGCTGTGCGCTTTGTCGAATTCTTTTTCAACCCCACTCGTTATCCTTTCTTCCGTTGCCACGTCGTTTATCGGGATTTTTTTGACCCTGTTTTTCCTGGACGGTTCGATCAATATCGCCTCCATGCTGGGGATGGTCATGGTGGTCGGGTTGGTGGTTAATAACTCGATTTTGCTTTTAGACTATACGGAATTAAAAATGAAGGAAGGCGTGCCGGTGGTTGAGGCGTTGTGGCTGGGGGCTTCCACCAAGTTCCGCGCCATTATTATGACTTCGCTGGCGATCGTCCTGGGAGTCTTGCCGCAGTTGGGGTCGGGCATGCCCCACAAATCATCGATGGGCATGGTCATGATGGGGGGCCTGCTTGCGTCTATATTTTTTACTTTTATCTTCACCCCGGTGGCTTACTGGGCTGTTGACCTTTTTCGAAAAAAACTGTCTGCGTGCTTGAAGCGGAACATCCGGATGGCTAATTAAATATCCAGAAGCGCCCGGGTTTACGGCATGGAGGATATCCGCGCGGTCAATGGCGTTCCGGGTGATTCTTTTGAAAAGGATTGTATCCGGTTGTCAGGGCAGGAAAACGCGGGGTGGCGTTTTTCGAGGAGAACACGAGCGAGGCGCGGCGGGATAATGAAATAACTGCTTTTTTGTGTGATGTTTTATGGGGCTTTGAGAACGCTATTAAAGAAAAAGGGCTTGACGCCTTTAAGATTCAATACAAAAATTGTGTCATAAAGAAACGGTTCTGTTGATCTTTTCTATAAGGAGGCCCCTGACCACCGCACGATTGACGCAACGGTCAACGCCCCGGGCGTGTGTTAAATACAAGTTTTTACTAAAACGGCAGCGGGGAGATTAATCTCGCGTATATTCCAGAGGCCCCGGCGTCGAAACCCAAAGAGTTTTTTGGCCTGGTTGAGATGAGAAAGTTTTTTGATTTGGGATTTAAAGAAGCCGTGGAGGGTTATGTTTGGTACAAACAACCTCCGGGGCTAGGCGAACGATAAGGAGGAGCCCTGTGAAAAATGTCATGATTATGAAACTCGGGGAAGGGATGGTGGATTCGCCCCTCCTTCTTAATCACGTGAGGGGTGACGCTTTGCCAAATTTTACCAGCGAGAGCTCGAGAGTTTTGAACCGTATCGAAGTCGGGGCGGAGTGCGCGGATGAGGACCTGGCCTTTGAAAAGGCGGGGCCCAGAGAGAAGATTTTTTTTAACCCGGCCGAGATGCGCGTGGCTATTGTAACCTGCGGCGGGCTTTGTCCGGGTTTGAATAATGTGATCCGGTCGCTGGTGCTGGAGCTTTACCATAATTACGGCGTGCGGGATATCTGTGGGATTCCTTACGGTTATCAGGGGATGGGAGAGAGCCCGCTAAAGCCCTGGACCGCGCTTACTCCGCAAAATGTCGACGGGATTGACCGTCAGGGCGGTTCAGTTCTGGGGTGTTCCAGGGGCACCCCCTCCGTGGAGCGTATCGTTGATTTTTTGTCAGGGCAGAAGATAGATGTTTTATTTACAATTGGCGGTGATGGGACACAGCGGGGCGCGTTAGAGATTTCCCGGGAGGCGCGCCGCAGGGGGTTAAAGATAGGGGTGGTCGGTGTTCCAAAAACGATCGATAATGATGTCCTTTATGTCGACCGCTCTTTTGGCGTGACCACGGCTATTGACCGGGCGCGGGGCGTCCTCGACGCGGCGCATGCGGAGGCGAGAAGCTATCCCAATGGGGTGGCCCTGGTCAAGCTGATGGGCCGGGACGCGGGGTTCATCGCCGCCGGGGCTACGCTGGCCAGCCAACAGGTCAATTTCGTCCTGATCCCGGAATTGCCGTTCAAGGTCGACGGGGAAGGGGGGTTTCTGGTGTTCCTGAAGGAACGCATTTTAAAAAGGCGACACGCCCTTATCGTGGTTGCGGAGGGGGCGGGACAGGATCTTTTAGTCGGAAACCGGGAGGTGGATGCCTCGGGCAATGTTTTGCACAAGGATATCGGACTGTTTTTAAAAGAAAGAATTGCGGTGTATTTTTCCGGTGAGAATATCCCGATCAGCCTGAAATATATTGACCCCAGCTATTATATACGCAGCGTTGCCGCCAACACCGATGACAGCAAACTTTGTGATTTGTATGCGCGTCATGCCGTGCATGCGGCCATGTCCGGCAGGACGGACATGATTGTTAGCCTGAGGCGGCAGTTTGTCCATGTCCCGATGGAGATGGCGACAGCCTCGCGCCAGAGGATTTCCCTGGACAGCGATATGTGGCGCAGCGTTTTATCTTCGACCGGCCAACCGGCGAATTTTGGTTAACGCTTTTTATGGAAATAAAAGGATTTTTCCCGCTCCTTTCTAGGAAGGGGCGATAAAGCCTTTCGCATAAAATCGGAGTGGTCGGGGCCCGGAATAGACCCTGGTTCTCGTTGAGAATCAGGATTTTTTATGTCGGGTGTTGTCTCCCACGTTTGGCGATATGGCCGCGGGCCGCGGGGAAACCCCTGAAGCTGTTTAGGCGTCTATAAAGAGGCGGATGATTTAGGGTTGTTAAAAGGGGCCGTATGATATAAACTGAAATTGATTTTCCTTGAGTGCGCGTGGCGGCGAGGCAGCAAACAGGCTCCTTGATCCTTGCCGTTTAAAATGGATGTTGGTTGGGAATCAAAAGGAGGCCTTTATGCCCAACATGCTTTTTGACGGGGTCTTTGAAGGCGGCGGGGTGAAAGGGATCGCCTTGGTCGGCGCTTTAAAGCGGCTGGAGGAGGAGGGCGTTGTGTTGGGGCGCGTGGCCGGGACATCCGCCGGTGCGATCACCGCGTCTCTGGTGGCGGCGGGTTATTTGGTTGGCGAATTAAAAGACATCGTTTGGAATAAGGATTTTAATGATTTCGCGGATATGCGGTCGTTGTTCAGGCAGGGCCTGGGTAGATTTTTTTTGAGCAAGAATGCGTTCCGGCTCTGGTCCGTTTTTTGCCGTTGGGGCGGGTATGGTTTATTTTCGACAGAGGCCTTTTACGCCTGGATGAAGGGGTTGTTAAAAGAGAAAGGCGTTACCGATTTCCGGTCTGTTAAGACGTACCTCCGTGTTTTTGCTGTGGATATCGTTCATCAAACCCTCGTGCGGTATGATAAAGACGCCACTCCGGACATGGAAGTCGCCGAAGCGGTCCGCCAGTCCATGAGCCTTCCTTTGTTTTTTCGGGGGAGGTTTTTTAATAAAGGCTCTTTTATCGTCGACGGCGGTATCCTGGCGAACTACCCTATCGACACGTTTAATGATCAGGGAGGGCTCGCGACCACGATCGGGCTTAAGCTTATTTCGGAAGAACAGACCCTCGCGCCCAAAGTCCCCGCCAATATTTTTGCCTATTTATTGCGCATTTTTGAAACCATGCAGGTCGCTCACGAAAGGGTGCATGTGCAAGAAGCGAAGTGGGCCAGGACCATCCCCATTCCGACGGGTAAAATATCAACCATTGATTTTGACCTTGCAGAAACGGATAAGACGTTTTTATGGGATTCAGGATATGCGGCGGCAGAGAAAGCCATAAAAGAAGGGCTCCTAACGCCCCTGGGAAGAGCGTGACCGGTATAAGCGGCCAAAAACAAGGAGGGATGATGAAGACAGAATTCGGTTTGGTCAGCACCTTGATTGCCTTTGCCCTGCTGGCTTCTGGCGCGCCGGTTTCCGGGCAGGAAATTCAACCGATAAAACTTCTTAACCCGCGGACAACCGGCGGCATGCCTTTGATGCAGGCCTTAAAGGAACGAAGGAGTTCCCGGGCGTTCAGCCCCAAAGAATTGCCTTTGCCGGTTCTTTCAGATTTGCTTTGGGCGGCCAACGGAATGAACCGCCCGGAATCAGGGGGCCGGACAGCGCCATCGGTTATGAATATGCAGGAAATTGATATTTATGTAGCCAAGTCGGACGGCGTGTATCTGTTCGACGCCGAAGAAAATGTGTTGCTGCCGGTTTCCGGAGAGGACATCAGAGGCTTAACTGGCCGGCAGGCGTTTGTTAAAGAGGTTCCGGTCAACCTGATTTATGTGGCTGATTTTTCGAAAATCAGAAAGATTTCCGGAAGTGAGGTTGATTTTTATACGGCGGCTGATGCGGGTTTTATCGGGCAGAACGTCTATTTATATTGTGCTTCTGCGGGATTGGTGACGGTTGTGCGCGGGGCCATTGATAAGCCGGCGTTAGCCACGGCGATGAAATTGCGGGATGATCAGAAGATCCTTTTGGCGCAGTCGGTGGGATATCCGGGAGGCACAGCAAATAGGCCCTTAGAACCTTGACGGCGCTGGTTCACGTCTATTGGGATAGGGTCGAGCATTCGGTAAGATATCGGGCTGGTTTTTCGCGCCGAACGGGCCGGGACTATTGTTTGGTTGATCGGCAAATGTCTGTTAGAATAAACCCGGATTATGAACTGTGGGCACAAACTTTCAAAAATGAACGTTCTCATTCTGATTGTTGAAGACGAAAAAGACATTGTCAAAATGTTGGAGTATAACCTTCAGAAGGAAGGTTACCGTACTGTCGCGGTTTCCAATGGCGAGGAGGTGGTCCGGGCTGCCGTTCAGGGGCAGCCGGACCTCATTCTCCTTGACCTGATGCTTCCCGGCATGGACGGGTTTGCGGTTTGTCAGGAGCTTCGTAAGCATGGCCAAACGGCCGCTGTTCCGATCATTATGCTGACCGCCAAGAGTCAGGAGGCGGATAAAATTGTCGGCTTGGAGCTGGGGGCCGACGACTATGTGACTAAACCATTTAGCCCGAGAGAGCTGTCGGCCCGGATCAAGGCTGTTTTACGCCGCAGCCAAAGACAGCGCCAGACGCCGGAAATATTGAGGATCGGGGATTTGGCCATTGATTTTTCCCGGATCAGGGTTACTTTTAAAGATAAGGTTGTTGACCTGACAGCTAAAGAGTTTGAACTACTTAAAACATTGATTCAGGCCCGGGGCCGGGTCCTGTCCCGGGATTATCTTCTGGATACCGTGTGGGGCCTGGATCACGCCACCGAAATTCAGACGCGCACTGTAGATGTCCATGTCACGACATTGCGCAAAAAAATCCGCGCCGCGGCCGGGCATATCATTACGGTAAAAAATTACGGTTATCGGTTTGATTCCGAAGGGTGATTTTTCCCTCCACGCCATGAAAATCATTCGAAGCCTCACTTTTAAGCTGGTTTTATCCTGTCTTTTCATTATTCTCATTTCATTTGGGTTTGTCGCTGTTTTCCTGGAAAGGAACCTCGAAGAAAATATGCAGGAGGAAATAAAAACTTTGTTGGTCAGCCAAGCCGGGCTGCTTGCGAATCAACTCCTTCCGCGAAGCCTTCTTCATGAAGACGTCCGCCGGTTGGAAGATTTCGTGGTTCAGCAAAGCGCTCAAGCCGGTTGCCGGATTACGGTTGTTTCAAAGCAGGGGAAGGTTTTGGCTGACTCAGAAAAACGGGTTAAACAGATTGCGGAAATGGAAAGCCATTTTGATCGCCCGGAGATCCGGTCCGCCTTGTCAGGGGCCATCGGCGTTGAGGCCCGATACTCGCTCACTTTGAAAAAAAACATGCTTTATGTCGCCGTTCCCCTTAAGGATCAGGAGCAGGTCCTTGGGGCCGTCAGGCTGGCTGTCCCGTTAACACAGGTTGAAAGGAATTTAAACATAACCAGAAAGACGGTTGTTTCCGGAGGGCTGATCGCACTGGGCCTCGTGTTTTTTTTAGGATTATATTTTATTACCAGGACGATCCGGCCCATCAATCACATGATTCAGGTTTCGCGACGATTATCGGAGGGGGATTTTAGCTGCCGTGTCATTCCCGTTTCCCACGACGAAATCAGCGAGCTGGCGCTGACTTTAAACACGATGGCCCATCATATCGAAGACAAAATAAAGGAGCTCAACACGCGCAATCAGCAGTTGGCGGCTATTTTTAACAGCATGGGCGAAGGCGTTGTGGTCACCGATAAGGCGGGGAGAATCCTTGCGATCAACCCGGCGATTGAGAGGATTTTTGGGATCGCCGGCAGGGATGTGGCGGGGCGGCCTTTTCTGGAGGCCATCCGCAATAATGAGATTGCCGAGATTATCGGCGCTGTTTTGCGGGAAGGGGAATCCGTGTCCCGGGAAATTTGTCTGGTTTTGCCGGTCCGAAAAACGTTCCAAATGAATGCGGCGCCCATTTTTGAGGGCGAGGTTATTAACGGGTGCTTGGCCGTGATCCATGATATTACGGAAATCAAGCGTCTGGAAACCATGCGCAGGGATTTTGTCGCGAACGTTTCCCATGAATTGAAAACACCGCTCACCACCATTAAGGGGTTTGTGGAGACGCTCTTGGGCGGCGCTTTGGAAGACCGGAAAAATAACCGCGCTTTTTTAAAGATTATTCAGAGCCACGCGGAACGACTGCACACGCTGGTGAATGATCTGTTGTCCCTGGCGCACCTTGAGTCCAAGGAATTTGCCTCCCGCCTGGAAAGAAACAACCTGCGTTATTGGGCGGACACGGCCCTGGCCGACGCGCGGCCTCAATGGCAGAAAAAAAGTCTAACCGTCAAGAACGAGCTTCCGCCTGAATTTTTTGTCTTGGCCGACAAGGATAATTTGTATCAGGTCTTCAGCAATCTCATTGAGAATGCCATTAAATTCAACAGAGACAACGGGACCGTAATCATCTTTTGTCAGGATTTGACTTCCCAGGTAAAGGTGTGCGTGGAAGACACCGGCATAGGCATCCCCGAAAAGGACCTCCCGCGGATTTTTGAACGTTTTTACCGGGTTGATAAAGCCCGGTCCCGACAGCTGGGGGGCACGGGGCTGGGGCTTTCGATCGTCAAGCACATTGTTGAAAAGCACCAAGGAAGGGTCGGGGTGGAAAGCACGGAAGACTTCGGCTCCCGGTTTTGGTTTACCCTTCCGAAGGCATAGCTTTTGCCGGCGCGCACATAAAATTTTACAAAAACTTAACATTCCTTTAACCTGCTTTTATTCTATATAGGGGAAGATGTCCGGGAAGATGCGGCCTCGCCAAACGCGTTGAGACTGAAGGCGCGCCCGAAGTGTTAACCTCAAGGAGGAGATATGTTTAAAAGACGATTTTGGGCTGTTGTTCTGCTGGCGTTTCTGTCCGTATCCTGCGCCGCGTCAGGAAATAATTCGATTCAGGTTAAGGGATCCGATACGATGGTGAACCTCGTCCAGGCTTGGGCGGAGAAATATATGGAACACAATCCCGGCTCCTTTGTTGCCGTTACCGGAGGAGGGTCGGGGACGGGGTTGTCCAGCCTGATCAGCGGGACGTGTGATATCGCCATGAGTTCACGCAATATCAAGGTAACCGAGGTCGCCTTAGCCGAAAAAAGAGGAATCAATCCCAATGAGATCAAGGCGGCTTTGGACGGACTTGCCGTTGTGGTTAACCCTGAAAACCCGGTTGACCGATTGACCGTTGACGAGCTGGCCGCCGTTTTTACCGGAAGGATCGTCAACTGGAAAGAATTGGGCGGCAGAGACGAGAAGATTGTGATCCTCTCCCGGGAGGTGAATTCTGGAACGCATGTGTATTTTAAGGAGCATGTGTTAAGGAAGAATGATCCCGGTTCTCAAGAGGAGTTTGCCCCGGGCGCTTTGATGCTTTCATCGTCCCAGGCTATCGCGGATGAGGTCGCCGGGAATTCCGCCGCCATCGGGTATTATGGCATGGGCTATATTTCCGCCAATCAAAAGCCGGTTGCGGTCGCCCAGGAGCATGGCGGTGAGTATGTCCTTCCTTTGATTGAAAACGTTATGAATGGGACATATCCGATATCCCGTCCGCTTTTTTTGTACACCAACGGCGTCCCCGCCAGCTTAGTCGGGGAATTTGTTGAGTTCGCGCTTTCCCCGGAAGGGCAGGAGATCGTCCGGACAATGGATTTTGTCCCGCTCATGAAATAACTTATGCGTAAATTTAAAGAATTTATTATAGAGAAGCTTATCTTGGCGTGCGGTGTGGCCTCGATATTCTTTGTCGTTTTGATTTTTCTTTTCTTGGTTAAGGAGGGGTTGGCTGTTTTTAGGTCTGTGAGTTTTTCGCATTTCATGTTCGGGCACAAATGGTATCCTATTTCCGAACCTCCTCATCTGGGAATCCTTCCCCTGATCCTCGGATCGATTCTGGTTACTATTGGGGCTGCGGTCATCTCGGTTCCCATTGGCGTGGGGTGCGCCGTTTATATCGCGGAAATTGCCCCGTTGCGGGTCAAGGAAATCCTCAAGGCGGGGATTGAATTGTTGGCGGCGATTCCGAGCGTGGTTCTCGGTTTTGTCGGCATGGTCACGCTCGTCCCTCTGGTTAAGAATATTTTTCATTTGCCTACAGGCTTGACGGCGTTGTCCGGGTCGGTCATGCTGGCGTTTATGGCGATGCCGACGATCGTTTCCATTGCGGAAGACGCGCTGTATTCGGTTCCTAAGAATTATAAAGAGGGCGCCTTTGCTTTGGGGGCGACTCACTGGCAGACCATTTGGCGCGTCATGCTTCCGGCGGCTTCGAGCGGGATTGTGGCCGCCGTGATGCTGGGGATCGGCCGCGTGATCGGCGAAACCATGGCGGTTATGATGATCACCGGCAATGCCGCGATCCTTCCCAAAAGCATTTTAGTCCCTGTCCGGACTTTGACCGCGACGGTCGCGGCGGAGATGGGGGAAGCCGTGGTGGGCAGCGAGCACTACTTTGCGCTTTTTGCCATCGGAATTGTGTTGTTCGTGATCAGTTTTATGATTAACGTAACAGCCGACTTATTCCTTCACAGGAGGCCATGATGAGAAACCCTTATCGCACACAGGCGGTTGCGTTTTTCTTCTTGCTGTTGGCCACGTTGTTGATCGTGGTGCCTGTCGGGCTCGTGGTGGTTATCATCGTTCAAAAAGGGCTCCCGGCCGTCAACTGGACCTTTTTATCTGATATCCCGCGGCAGGGTATGCGCGCCGGGGGCATTTTCCCGGCCATTATCGGGACGTTTTACCTGGTCAGCGGCGCCATTCTTTTTGCGTTGCCGATCGGCCTTTTGGCCGCGGTTTATTTGACTGAATACGCCAAGGACAACCTGCTGACGCGGATCATTAAGCTGGCGATCGTGAACTTGGCCGGCGTCCCTTCGGTCGTTTACGGGTTGTTTGGGTTAGCGCTTTTCGTCGTGTTTTTTAAATTCGGGGCCTCGATCCTGTCCGGATCCTTGACGCTGGGGATCATGATCTTGCCGATCATCATCACGACTTCGCGCGAAGCGCTTGAAAGCGTCCCGGCCTCTTTCCGGGAGGTCAGTTTGTCTTTGGGGGTCAGCAAGTGGCAGACGATCCGGCATATCGTTTTGCCAAACGCGATCCCCGGGATCTTGACCGGCACGATCCTGGGCCTGGGGAGGGCCGCGGGAGAAACGGCGCCGATTCTTTTTACCGTGGCGGCGTTTTATCTGCCGCAGCTCCCGGGTTCGGTTTTTGACCAGGTCATGGCTTTACCCTATCATCTGTATGTGATTTCGACGCAGGTTCCTAATGTTGATGAAAAGATCCGTTACGGGACGGCTTTTGTTTTATTGGCGCTGGTTTTGTTCATGAATCTTATCGCGATCGTGATCCGTTCTAAATTCCGGAAGAAAAAGAAATGGTGACATTTGATATCAAAGATTTGAGTGTCCAGTTCGGGCACATTCGGGCTTTAAAGAAGGTCAGTTTGGCTATTCACGCCAACGAGATTTTAAGCATCATCGGGCCTTCGAACAGCGGGAAAACGACATTTTTGCGGATGTTGAATAGGCTCAACGAGCTTCATGTCAAATACCGGATGGAAGGGGCGATAAGGATCGGAGAGGACGGCCTTTTTCGGGTCGACGTTGAATTGTTAAGGAAAAGGGTTGGGATGGTGTTTGCCTTGCCGTTGCCGTTGCCGTTTTCGGTTTTTGATAATGTGGCTTACGGGGTGCGGATGCACGGGGAAAAGAAGAAAAAGAGCCTTGATGAAAGAGTGCAGAAGGCCCTTCAGGAGGCTTACCTTTGGGAGGAAGTCAAAGACCGCCTTGGGGAATCGGCGTTTAAGTTGTCGGGGGGGCAGCAGCAGCGGTTGTGTATCGCCCGGACCCTGGCGGTCGAGCCGGAAGTGATTTTATTTGATGAACCCTGTTCCGGCCTTGACCCCATCTCAACCGCCAAAGTTGAGGACGCGATGCTCAAGCTTAAAAGCCGTTACACGATCGTCCTTGTGACCAATAACGTTAAGCAGGCCGCCCGGGTGGGCGACCGGACCGCTTTCTTTTTAGGCGGGGAATTGATCGAGCTGGACGCGACGGAGAAAATGTTTACGGCCCCTGGCGACCAGCGCACAGATGATTATATCCGGGGGAAATTCGGTTAATGTCGGAAATCGTAACGAAAAATTTGAATTTATGGTACGGGCCGTTTCACGCGCTTAAAGACGTAAACGCGTCCTTCGAGAAACACCGCATCACCGCCATCATCGGCCCCTCGGGATGCGGCAAATCGACGCTTTTGAGGGTTTTTAATCGGATGAATGACTTTGTCGATGGGGTGCGCATGACGGGGGAGGTGGTCATTGACGGGGCGAACATCCTGACCGGCCGCATGGACCTGGTGGCGTTGCGCAAAAAGGTCGGCATGGTTTTTCAGCGTCCCAATCCTTTTCCACTTTCGGTTTATGAAAACATTGTTTTCGGGGAAAGGATCCACAGCGGGGCCATGTCGAGGAGCGCCCTCGATGCCGTCGTGGAGCAAAGCTTAAAAAGTGTTTTGTTGTGGGACGAACTCAAAGACAAGCTGAATTCATCGGCGTTGTCGTTGTCTCTTGAGCAAAAGCAGCGGTTGTGTGTCGCCAGGCTGATTGCGGTCAAGCCGGAGGTGTTGCTTATGGACGAGCCCTGCTCCACCCTGGACCCGCAGGCCACCGCCCGCATTGAAGAACTGATGCGGGAACTCAAGAGCGATTATTCGATTATTATCGTGACGCATAACATGCAGCAGGCGGCACGGGTTTCAGATGACACCGGCTTTATGCTGTTGGGGGAATTAATAGAATTCGGCAAAACCACCGAGATTTTTACCGCGCCGAAAGACCGGCGCACGGAAGAATATATAACCGGGCGGTATGGTTAAAAACAGGAGGAGTGAATGGAGCGACATTTTGATCATGAATTAAAGGAATTAAATAACGATATTTTACGGATGGGGGCCTTTGCGGAAGAAGCTATTTATAAATCCGTTGAAGCGTTAAAAACCCGCGACAAGGAGCTGGCCCAAACAGTCATTAATAACGACACGAATGTCGACCAGCTCGAATTGGCTATTGACGAAAAATGCATTGATTTGATCGCCCGCTACCAGCCGATGGCTAAAGACCTTCGTTTTATTACAACGGGGATGAAGATCAACAACGAGCTTGAGCGCATCGCCGATATCGCCGTTGATATCGCCCAGCGGACTTTAGAGATAGTCGACAAGCCGTTGTTAAAACCTCTTGTTGATATCCCGAAGCTCACTTTTATCGCGCAGAATATGATTAAGGCCGCCATTGATTCCTTTGTGAAAGGCGACATCGCGTTGGCCCGGAAAGTTTTGCTTTCTGACACGGAGGCGGACCAGTTGAGGAATCTTATTCAAAAAGAGCTGATTGAGGATTACATGGTTAAAGACGGTTCAACGGCGCCCCGCGCAGTGCAGTTATTGCTTATTGCCCGGTTCCTGGAGCGGATTTGCGACCATGTCACCAACATCGCCGAGGATGTTATTTATATGATTCAAGCGAAAGTTGTCAAGCACCACCCCGAACGGCTTCAGGATAAATAATTTTGGGATGACCCGTAACGGTTGGCCTGCGAAGTCAAAAAGCCCTTATGTCGTATAAGGGCTTTTTTGCCGGAACCGGGTCTCGCGCGCCGCAAGAAAATATTGAATTGTGCGCCGTACGGATTCAATGGTAAAATCAACAAGCACGGAAGCCGAATATGAACACCGGAAACAAACTAAAAATTCTTCGTCGCGTCCTTGCCGGGATGGAATCAGCGGTCGTGGCTTTTTCCGGAGGGGTGGACAGTGCTTTTTTAGCGGCGGTGGCGCAGGAGGTGCTGGGGAAAAGCGTGTTGGCCGTGACGGTGGTCACGCCTTTTATTTCCAGGGAGGAGCAACTGTGGGCGAAGGATGTGGCGCGGCAATTAAATCTTAAGCACAGTTTTAAACACCTGACCTTTTCCCGGGAGATTTTACAGAATCCCCAAAACCGTTGTTATCTTTGTAAGAAGCATATTTTTTCTTGTTTGTGCCGGCTGCGGGATCAAAAAGGGTACCGTTACCTGATCGAGGGGTCTCATCGAGATGATTTAAACGAGGACCGTCCCGGCAGAAAGGCGCTTAAAGAATTAAGGGTGCGCAGCCCGTTGGAGGAAGCTGGTTTGACGAAGGCAGAGGTCCGCCGATTATCGAAATCCATGAATTTGCGCGGATGGGCCCGTCCGTCTTCCCCGTGTTTGGCGACCCGGGTTCCTTTTGGCGAGGCGATTGAGCCCGGAACATTGAAATACGCCGCTCAAGCCGAGTCTTTTTTACGCGGGCTCGGGCTCGAATCGGTGCGTGTCCGGGTGCATGGTTCGGTGGCCCGGGTGGAAGCGGATCCCCGGCGGCTTCCGATTCTTATAAAAAATCGCGTTGGGATTATTAAGCGTTTAAAAAAACGACCGGTAACGTATGTCTGCATTGATCTGGAGGGATACCGCAGCGGGTCTATGAACGAGGTGCGTCGATGGAAACATCTTTGATAAAGAAAATGCTGGGACAGGTCCAGGCCGGAGAGTTATCCGTTGACGCGGCCGTGGAGCGGTTGCGTGTACTGCCCTATGAAGACCTTGGGTTTGCCAAGGTTGATCATCACCGGGCGCTCAGGGCCGGCTTCCCGGAGGTGATCCTTTGCCCGGGGAAGACATTGGAACAGATAGAAGAAATTTTCAAAGCCTTGTCCTCCCACAACAAACGCCTGTTGTTAACTCGGGCCGAGGAAGCCGTTTATTCCCGGATTAAGGCGATTAACCCCAAGGCGGAATATCATCGGCAGGCCAGAACGATCGTTGTTAACGATCAAGACGTCCCCCTCAAAGGGCAGGTGAGCGTTGTTTGCGCCGGGACGGCGGATATCCCCGTGGCGGAGGAAGCGGTGGTCACGGCGGAAATGATGGGCAGCCGCGTGGTGCGGGTTTATGACGTGGGTGTGGCCGGGATCCACCGGCTGCTGGGATGTTTTGATCAGATCTCATCCAGCCGTTGTATTATTGTGGTGGCGGGCATGGACGGGGCCTTGGCTTCGGTGATCGGCGGCTTGGTGTCGTGCCCGGTGGTCGGCGTGCCGACATCTGTTGGATATGGCTCGAATTTTAACGGGATCGCCCCGCTTTTAACCATGCTCAACAGTTGCGCGTCCAACGTGACCGTGGTCAATATTGATAACGGGTTTGGCGCCGGGTTTGTCGCCGCCCTTTTTAACAGGAGCTGCGATGGAAACCCTTAGGCCTTTGTGTGTCCGCTGCGGCGGGACTGAAAAATTTACCCGGCTCCTGGCCGGGCAACCGTCGACGGCCGGCATGAAGTCCGGTTACGTGACGCTGTCTCCCGGGGACGCCGTTGGTGAGCATGTCACCAGCGGCCGGGAAGAAGCGGTCTTGATCCTGGAGGGCCGGGCCGACGTGTTTTGTTACGGTAAGAATATTTTTTCCGCGGACGCGGTGAGTTTGGTTTACGTCCCTCCGGACACCCCCCATAACATCAGGAATTCAGGCCCGGGCCTTTTACGTTACGTTTACGTCGTGAGCCCGGTGGCGGACTCTTCAGGCTGACAGGGAAGGACAAGCATGAACTCGTTTTTTCACCGGATTTACTTTTTTTTGAAAATCGGCTGGCTGTGGGGGGCACGGAAAAAGGTGCCGGACTGCGATATTACCGATGATTATAATCAGCTTGCCGCGACGTATGATGAGTTTTTTTCCGGATATATGGCGCCGCATGCCCTGCATTTGGCGCAAAAGATCCCTTTGCCGCCTGGGCCGTTAAAAGCCCTGGACCTGGCTTGCGGAACCGGGACTTTAACCCGGGCCGTCGGTGGGCGCCTGGGGCCGGGCAGCTCTTTGACCGCCGTGGACCTTTCGGAAAAGATGCTGGAGCAGGCGAAAAAGAAATCCCCCTGGCCGGGCACCTTCGTTGCGGAAGACATGATGACGTTCATCCGTCAGGCCCGGGAGGCGTCTTATAATATCGTGACCGCGGGCTGGGCGATCGGGTATACCCACCCGCAAACGCTCATGAAAGAAATCCGCCGGGTCTTGGCTCCTGGGGGCGCGGTCGGCATTATAGAAAATCAGCAAAGCACGCTTTGGGAAATCCGGAACACCGGTATGAAAGTCATGATGCGCTATCCCCAGCATATCCGCCAGATCATGAGCTTGATGTTCCGCCTGCCGGAGAACAAAGAATGTCTCCGGCGCTGGTTTCATAACGCGGGACTGAAGACGATGGAAATCTGGGACGGCCGGATAGAATTCCGTTTTAAGAGCGGCGTGGACGTGTTAAACTGGGTCCTGCACACCGGGGCCAGCGCCGGTTTTGACCGGATGATGGACCCGGGCGTTAAATATTTGTGTGACCGCGCTTTTATTGAGATTATCGAAAAAGATTATATGCGCGACGGTCAAATCACAACAGCGCACCGGTTCGTTGCTGGAGTGGCTCAAAAATGAAACAGTTCACCGGGTTTAATAAAGATAAAATTTTGTTTTTCCACGGCCGGACCCCGGAGTTCCGCCAGCTGCCGCTTCGCGTGCAGTGGGCGCTTCACCGTACCCTGAAGAATGAAAAGATAACTTGCCTGAACGGGGAGTATATTATCAATTCTTTTTTCCCTCCCCTGGGGTCCGGGGCTTACAGGGAAATGGTTAAAAGTACGATCGCGGTTTATCAAAAGAAGCCGTACCCGTATT
This sequence comes from Candidatus Omnitrophota bacterium, assembly GCA_029560465.1. Taxonomy (GTDB): domain Bacteria; phylum Omnitrophota; class Gorgyraeia; order Zapsychrales; family JANLHA01; genus JAGOJP01. The sequence continues at coordinate 26,766 of JAKQKX010000073.1, read as the reverse complement.
CTGCTTATTGCGCGGTGACTAACCGTTGCGGGTATCATTGCTGGCATTGCAGTAAAACCAAAAGGGCGGGACAAGAGCTTGACACTTTAACATGGCAGACGATCCTAGGGCGCCTGCAGGAGGCGGGCGTGAGCTTGATCGGGTTGACCGGCGGTGAACCTTTATACAGGGAAGACCTGGAGGATATCCTGCGCGTGATCCGCAAGGACCGGGCGGCCAGTATTTTGTTTACAAGCGGGGAGGGCTTGACCCGGGAGCGGTTAACGTCGTTGGTGGCGGCGGGGCTGGATTACGTGGCGGTCAGCCTTGATCATTATGAGCCGCTGCCGCACAATCAGATGCGCGGCCATCCGGACGCTTTTTCAACGGCTTTGCAGGCGATCGAGGCGTGTTTGTCCGCCGGGGTTTATACCGCTGTTCAGGTGATGGCCCGCCGGGAGCTGCTGGCGAAGGATATCATGGCGCGGTTTGTTTCTTTTGTGGCGGGGCTGGGAGTCCCGGAAATCCGCATTGTTGAGCCCATGCCCTCCGGGGAGCTTTTTTCGGGGAGAGACGATGTCCTGCTGGATGACCGTATGCGGCTGATTCTTAAGAAATGGCACGTTACGGCCAACCAGAAATCGTCCGGGCCTAAAGTCGCGGCGTTCGCTTATATTGAAGACGGACGCCAGTATGGCTGCGGCGCGGGGATCCAGCATTTGTACATTGACGCCTTCGGGCATCTGTGCCCGTGCGATTTTACGCCGTTGTCTTTTGGCCATATTCCTTCGGAAGGTTTCGATGTTTCCTATGGGCGGTTGCGGGCCGCGTTCGCGCGCCCGAGCCGGCACTGTTTTCTGTTGAGCCAGAAGGAATCCATTCGGGATTATTATAAAGGGCAGCTGCCGTTATCGTATCCGGACGCCCTGCAGATTTGCCATGCCTGCCCGTCAGGGCCGGTTCCGGATTTTTACCGGTCTCTGGGATGGACGTAGTGTTTTAAAAGGAGCGGACATGACCCTGGGGCGGACTAAATATTTTGTTTTAACGGTCAGCGCCTTGTGCGCGGGTGCGGTGAGCGGTGTGTTTACTTTGCTCGGGGTCCGCGTCAGCGCGGGCGGACTGTTTTCCCCCGTTCTGCCCCTGCCGTTGTTTTTATGGGGAGAGTGGGGTGTTTTGTGGGGCGGGTTCTGCGGCTGGTTTTGGGGTGAAAAACTTTTTCGCGAACTGGAACAGTCCCCGTCCCTGGAGGCCGGCTTGAGGTATGGGGTTTACGCCGGATTGATGATCGGCACGGTTAATGCCGCGTTAACCGGGACGCTGCCGTTTGGTTTTGTCCTGGGCCTTTTTCTGGGGCCGGTCTTTGGGGCGTCGGTCGCTTTCTTGGCGGTGAAACTTCTGGCCCGCGTGTAGGCCTTTGACCGCCCCGCCTGAAGGCAAGGCCCCCTTTGGGGTGTTCAGGGAAAAATATGCTTTGTGTCCGCGCTGTGATATAATTAAAATCCGTTTGTTTAAAAATTAACATAAAAACCCGGGATTCAAGAATGTCTTGTGATGGAAACTTTATGAAAAAATCTGGAGAAGAGTCGCATCCGGATTTAACCAAAGCAAAAATCTGCCAGGATTTTATCCGGGCCATTGTGGCCGAGGATATCGCCTCCGGGAAACACGGCGGGAAAGTCGTAACCCGTTTCCCTCCGGAACCCAACGGGTACCTGCATATCGGGCATGCCAAATCGATTTGCCTGAATTTTGGCATCGCGAAGGAAAACGCCGGGGTTTGTCACCTGCGCTTCGATGACACGAACCCGTGCAAGGAAGAGGAAGAATACGTCCAGTCTATCCAGGACGACGTGCGCTGGCTGGGTTTTGACTGGAAGGACAAGCTTTTTTTCGCGTCTGATTATTTTGAGCCGTTATACGAATACGCCGTGCAGCTGATTAAAGCCGGCAGGGCTTATGTGGACAGTCAGAGCGCGGAAGAGATCCGAATTCGCCGTGGAACGTTGACGGAGGCCGGACAGGAGAGCCCGTACCGGAACCGTTCCGTTGATGAAAATTTGGATTTGTTTCAGAGAATGAGGGCCGGCGAATTTGAAGAAGGGCAGCACGTGTTGCGGGCGAAAATAGACATGGCGTCTTCCAATATCAACATGCGGGACCCGACGATTTTCCGTATCCGGAAAGCCTCGCATCACCGCACGGGAACGCGGTGGTGCGTCTACCCGATGTATGATTTCGCGCATAGCCTTTCCGATGCCATCGAGGGGATCACCCATTCGATCTGCACCCTGGAATTTGAAAACCACCGGCCGTTGTATGACTGGTTTTTAAATGAACTGAAGACGCCTTGCCATCCGCAGCAGATTGAGTTCGCCCGGATGAATCTGACCTACACCGTTATGAGCAAACGAAAGCTGCTCGAGCTTGTGACCGGGGGGTATGTTCAGGGGTGGAACGATCCGCGGATGCCGACGTTGTCCGGGTTGCGCCGCCGTGGATATCCTCCGGAGGTGATCCGGTCTTTTTGTGAGCGCATCGGGGTGGCGAAAATGGAAGGAACCGTAGACGTCAGCTTCCTGGAGCATTGCCTTCGGGAAGATTTGAATAAAAAGGCTTTGCGCGTGTTCGCGGTTTTGCGCCCTTTGAAAGTCGTGATTACGAATTATCCGGAAGGGCAAACCGAAGAGCTGGAGGCGGTCAATAACCCGGAAGACCCGGAGGCCGGAACGCGCCGGGTTTTATTCTCGCGGGTCCTTTATATTGAGAAAGACGACTTCCGGGAAAACCCTCCGCCGAAATTCTATCGCCTTTCCCCCGGACAGGAAGTTCGCCTGCGGTACGCGTATTTTATCACGTGCCAAGAGGTGATCAAAAACGAGCAGGGCGAGGTGACGGAATTACGGTGCACCTATGATCCGGCCTCTAAAGGGGGCGACTCTCCGGATGGCCGTAAAGTGAAAGCGACGTTACATTGGGTTTCGGCGGAGCATGCTTTTGATGCCGAGGTCCGGCTTTATGACCACCTTTTTTCAAAGCCCGACCCGTCTGAAACGGAAGAAGGGCAGGATTATAAATCGAACCTTAATCCGAATTCTTTGGAAATCCTTCAAAATTGCAAAATGGAAGCGAGTTTGCGCCACGCCAAGGCGGGCGCCCCGTATCAGTTTGAACGGCTGGGATATTTTTGTGTTGACCCTGTTGATTCTTCGCAGGAGTGCCCTGTTTTTAACCGCACGGTCACGCTTCGGGATGTTTGGGCTAAAATTGAAAAGGCTCAAAAAGGTTAGCCCTGTTAAAGCCGCGTTTCTGCGGGTTTGAGGGATTTCCAGGCTTTGATGAAAAAATGCAGGAACACAATGTCATGTTGAAAAAGATTTGATATAATTAGGGATAAAAAATGAAAAAATCTCTGGGCCCGAAGACTCTTGTTTATCCGACACCTGTTTTTGTCGTTGGGACGTATGATCAACAGGGCGCCCCGAACATGATGACAGTTTCGTGGGGAGGCGTCTGCTGTTCGTCTCCGCCCTGCGTCGCGGTTTCTTTGCGGGAGGCGACGTATTCTTACGGGAATTTAGTGTCCCGCAAGGCGTTTACGGTGAACATCCCATCGCAGAAGTATTTTAAAGAGGCCGATTATATGGGGATGGTTTCCGGCCGGGATGAAAACAAATGCGAGGCCTTATCCTTGACGGTTGTCAACAGCACTGTTGTGGACGCCCCGTATATTCAAGAGTTTCCGGTGGTTTTAGAGTGCCAAGTGATTCAGACAATCAAAATCGGTGGGCACACTCAGTTTATCGGGGAGATCAAAGACGTTAAAATAGAGGATTCGTGTTTGGGTCCCGAAGGGTTCCCGGATGTTGAAAAGGTGGCGCCTTTTATGTTTTCTCCTGGGGACCGGCACTATTATGCTGTCCGGCAATGCCTGGGAAAAGCGTTTGAGGTTGGGCGTGGGAAATAATATCCAAGGATTTCGGTTTTCGCAGTGAGAGGAGAAAGGGGATCCATGAAAAAAATTTTATTAATAGAAGACAGCAAAACGATAAGCAAAGCGTTGGCGGCCATGCTGGAATCCAGCGGGTTTCAGCCGATCACTGCGGAAGACGCGGAGTCAGGAATTGAAAAAGCCCTTTTGGAACGGCCGGATTTGGTTATTATGGATACGGTTTTGCCCGGCATGAATGGGTTTGATGCCTGTCAAACGATTAAAGCAAAGATGGGGGACAATCCGCCCCCGATTATTGTTATGACGGGAGATATCGGGGCGATTAATTCCGCCAAAGCCAGAGCCTCGGGTGCGGATGAATATGTCGCTAAAACATCCGATTTTTCTCTTTTGTTTGACGCGATCCGGAAATTGATTAAATAACCACCGGTTCTCCCGCCCTGCCCGCCCTGCCGGGCTTTTTAAAGATATGGCAGTCAAGGATGTTTTTCCCGGAATGGTCTTTGGGGATATATGGACAAAGCCAATCAAAAAGCATACCGCATCACCTTTATCGGGATCGTGATTAATATTTTTTTAGCCGGGATCAAGCTCCTTGCCGGGGTGTTCGGCCACAGCGGGGCGATTATCGCGGACGCGATGCATTCTTTGTCGGATCTTACAACCGATTTCGCCGTGTTGATCGGGTTTAAAGGGGCGGAAAAACCGATTGATAAAACCCATGATTACGGCCACGGGAAAATAGAGACGCTCGTCGCCGTATTTATTGGGGTCATCCTGTTTTTGGTGGGGGGAAAAATTTTGGTCCAGGGGCTTCGGGATGTGGCGGCCTTCTTGCGGGGGGGGGGCATGCTGCCGCCGAAATGGTTCGCGTGTCTTGCGGCCGGAGTTTCCATTGTTATGAAGGAATATCTTTTCCAGAAAACGGTCGCTGTGGGGCAAGACATTAAGAGTCCGGCGGTTATCGCCAATGCCTGGCATCACCGTTCGGACGCCCTTTCTTCGGTTGCTGTTTTTTTAGGGATTGCCGGGGCGATTTTTTTGGGGGAGAGTTGGCGCGTGCTTGACCCGTTGGCCGCCATGGGTGTGAGCCTTTTGATTATGCACGCGGCCTTTTCAGTTTTAAAAGAGAGCCTGAATGAACTGATGGAAGCATCGCTCAACGATGAATTGGAAGATGAAATCCTGGCGATTATCGGAAATATCCCCGGCGTGAAATACCCCCATAATCTTAAGACACGGAAAATTGGCAGAAATATTGCCATTGATATTCATATTAAAGTTTCCAAAGATCTGAATATCAAGGAAGCGCATAATATTTCAACTTCGGTGGAAGAAACGCTCCGGCATCGGTTTGGTAAAGATCTCTTTGTTTCTGTCCATGTCGAGCCGGCTTTGTAGTGTTCCTTCGCCCCGGCAAAGCGTATGAAATTGATCCGTCCGTTAAAAATTTTTTTAAAACCGCCAGATCGATGGATCCTTCCTTTGGCGCTTTTTGTGTCGAGCCTGATCTTTTTTGCCAGTTTGATCAGTAAAGGGCCGTACCACGTTGACACGTTGAATCTTGTTATTCAGGCACAGGAGACACTTAGAGACCGCCAGTTACATTTTTTGTTCGGTTTTGGGTATCCGTTCACGGTGCTTCTGGCCGCGGGGTTTGTTTGGATAGGGGAGAGGGCCGGGGCGGGGGATCCGGTCTTGGCCGTTAACGCGATGAGCGTGTTGTTCGGCGCGCTCACGGTGATGCTCACATATTGTCTGGGGCGGGCGCTTTTTAACACGCTGGCCGGCGTTGTCAGTGCTTTGGTGTTGTCGGTGTCTCCGATCTTCCTGGGGCTTTCGGTTCATGGGCAAAGCCAGACGCCGGGCTTATGTTTTTTAATGGCCGGAATGTGTTTTTTAATCCGGGACCATGCCGGGCGACAGGGAAAGTCTCTTTTTTTGTCGGCGTTGCTTTTGGGGTTGGCGGGAGCCACGCGCCTGCAGGACGCCTGTCTTATGTCGGCCGCGTTACTGTTTTTATTCCTGGTGCCGCCGGGCACTTCCCGCCCAGATGAGCAGCGTCCGGCGCCCGCTGTTTTTCCACGGCTTTTGTTTTGGGCTGGAACGGGCTTGGCTGTGGCCGTTGCGTTCCACGCTCCGTTTCTTTTGCAGGAGAACCGGGATGTTTACCTGAACCAGCTTCATCGTTTCTGGACCGCGGGGCTCACGGACAATTATCGTGGCGTGGCTTCTTCCCAGCTGCTGTTAAGCGGGGTTTATCTTGTAAAATCAATGACTGAAGTGGGCGCGCTGCTGTCTTTTTTGGGCCTGCTCGCCCTCGCGCGGAGGCGGTGGCGCGTTGCTGTTTTCTTCCTTTTGTGGGTGGCCGTTCCTGTGCTTTTTTACGGCAACCTCAACACCACGTCCACATCGCGGTTTTTTGTCCTGGTGTTGCCTCCGCTTTGCCTGGCTTTGGGGTATTGTTTTTCTGCCCTTGTCCGCAAGGGGAAGGCCTTCCGGTTCGCCGGGTTTGTTGTTTTGGCCGTCATCCTTTCCCTGATGGTTCAATACATGCTTCCTAAAGCAAGGTTTCGGCATACAACGGCGGCTTTGCCGGAGTATTGCCGCTGGGTCGGTCGCGTCACCGAACCCGGGGCGCTGATCATTACCGGCGATGAGGCCTTGTTTATGATTTTTTACTCGGGCCGCGAGACCCTGGTGCGTCCGCGCAGCCTGGAGTTCCTGCCCGAAGCCCAGATAGAGGCGTTTCAGGACATTGTTGAGGAAGTCCTTTCCGGAGGGCGGCCGGTTTATATCACGGCGCCGGCCTTGTATTCCCATGATAAAGAAAGGCATTTCTCGGGCGCCCTCGGGGCCGCATTTCGTTTTATCCCGGTGGGGCAGCATATTTATGAAGATTGGCATTTGGGCCCCATGACGTTACAAGTCCACCGTTTTGCTTTATATAAAATAGAGAAAAAATATTTATAAGCTTTTGCGCGGCATGCCGCGGGGGCGGCTAGATGGCGAGGTTGAGATGAAAAGACAAAAAGAGGTTGTAACGGTTTTCATTATTCTTGCGCTTTTTGGAGTGATCGGCGTTGTCCGGTGGGTTAAGACAACGCGCGTCCCGGCCCTGAAGGCCCCGCCGGCCGTTAAAAAAATTCTCGGCGATCCTGGGGCCCCGGTTAAAATTGTTGAATACTCTGATTTCCAGTGCTCCGCATGCGCCAAGGGGCACGGCATCCTGAAGGAGTTTTTAACCAAGGCTTCGGATAAGACGTTCCTGGAATTCCGGTATTTTCCTATCGAGGAAATTCATCCTCAGGCTGTCCGCAGCGCTATTTACGCGGAATGCGCGGCGCGCGAGGGGCAGTTTTGGGCTTTTCAGGACCTTTTGTTTTCAGGGCAATCTCAATGGGGACAGGGAGGCGCGGACGCGGAAACATATTTTAAGGCCTATGCCAATTCTCTCAAAGTTGACCTGGAGCGCTTGGATGCCTGCGTGAAGGACGACACGGTTGAGGCCGTTATCGCGAGGGATACCGCGGAAGCGCGGTTTCGGGGGGTCTCCGCGACGCCAACCTTTTTTGTGAACGGGAAAATGGTTGTTGGGACAACGGCTTTGCGGGAGGAGTTGGGCCGTTTTCTTCCCGTTTTTTGACATTGTTGTGGAGCGCCCCTCCTCGGCAAAATAAGCGTATCTCTTCTTTATCTTTGGGGAGATCGTTTGTATAATGGGCAGGGTTTCAGTTGAATAAAGGAAGCGCGCATATTATGAAACAAAAGATTTTATTGGTCGATGACGCCCGGGAGATCCTTGATCTCATGCAAGCGATGCTCGAAGGGCAGGGCTATGCGGTGATTGTGGCGACCAACGGGGTTGAAGGGCTGGCCAAGGCGAAAGAGGAAAGGCCGCAGTTGATCATCGCTGACGTGTTGATGCCGGAAATGGACGGGTATCTTTTTTTTAAAGAGCTCAGGAAAGACCCTGTTACCGAGCGGATTCCCGTCTTGATCATAACGGCTAGGGCGAAAATGGAGGATTCTTTCCGGGCCATTGGCGTTGACGGGTTCCTGGTGAAGCCCATTGATGCGAACAAACTGTTCACGGAAGTGGCCCGGGAGCTCAGTGTTTTTATCAAAGATAAGGATAACATCAGCACGCAGGACCTCACGCCTCAAACGGTTGAAGATTTGCAGCAAAAGAGCGCGTCCGGGGCCACCCTTTCGGCGCAGTCTGGCGGGACCTCTCCCGGAGGGAAAAGGATTTTGCTGTATGGGTACGAAAAAAACGTCTTAAGGGAAATGAGCCAGCAGCTGGAACAGAAGCGCTGCCTGATCACGATCGCGGATGACGTGCATCAGCTGGGGCTTCTGATCGGCAAGATCGACCCGCACATCATTTTCCTGGAAGTGAAGCCGGACGCGGCCATCCCCCTGGAAAGCGTTTTGACCGCCGTTCATTCCGCTTTGCAGAGCCGGGATGTCGAACACCATGATCCGCAGGTGATTCCGGATATTATTATTTATAAAGTGCATCACGCGGTCAGCGGAGTGACGGCGATCGCGTCTGATGTCGCCGACACGGATAATGTCCTGGCGCAATGCGCCCGCATCGGGTACACGAAATATATCGGGCTGTATTCCCCTTTTACTTTTTATTTGAAAGTAAAAGATTTCCTTAGAAAGTAAGGACCCTTCATTGAGGGACGCTCATGACAAGATCGTTTTTGCGTGACAATCAGGTGAGTTTGGCGTTGCTGCTTTTTTTGGGCGTGGCTTTGATGTCCGGGTGTGACGCCGTATACCGTTTATTGCAGAAAGAAGGCGCGGAAGAGAAAGAAATTTTGGGCGAAATCGTGCCGTTGGAACCAAACGCCCGGGTTGAGGAAGTCCAGAAATTGTTAAAGCTGTATGGATACCGCATCGGCAAAGTAGACGGGGTCCTCGGCGGCAATACAAGGCAGGCCATTGAGGATTTTCAGAAAGACCAGGGACTGAAAGCGTCTCGGTTTGTGGATTTTAAGACATGGGATGCGTTGACGCGCTTTGAGCGTTTCGGGCTGCTTGTGGACGGCGAATTAAACGCGGCGGCGATTCAGACGGCTTTAAAAGAGGCGGGGCTTGACCCTGGCCCGATTGACGGCAAGATGGGGAAAAAGACCCAAAAGGCTATCCTGCATTTCCAGAAGCTGGAAGGGATCAAAGCGGATGGGAATATCGGGATCAACACCCTGACGCATCTTGAGCAGTACTTATCCGAGAAACATCCTTAATAACCGTTTATCTAAAGCAGCAGATCCGGCCTTTTCCCTCTCTTTTGGCCTGATACAGGGCCTGGTCCGTTTTTAAAATCATGTCCCGGCGGTCACTGTGCTTTGAATATTCTCCTGCTCCGATGCTGACGGACACCGGGCGTTTGCCTTTGAGATTTTTGATGCTTTCGGTCACCTTGCTGGCCACGATTCTCGCCTGATCAATATCCGTTTGGGGCAGGACCGCCACGAATTCATCCCCGGCGTAACGGCACACAATGTCAACGGCCCTGAGATTGTTTTTGAACACGGTACTGATCCTTTTGAGCAGGATGTCTCCTTCCAGGTGCCCAAAATCATCGTTGTAAGATTTAAAGTTGTCAATGTCAAGCATCAACAGGCACAGGTTTCCGTGATAGCGGTTGGCCCGCTCGATTTCCGTATCCAGGGCGCGGATGAAGTAACGGTAATTATAAATGCCGGTCAGGGGGTCGGAAACAGACAGGTATTCCAGCTCGCGGTAATTCGTGGCGTTTTCAATCGATGTGGCGGCCTGCCGGACAATCGTGCAGAGGATGCGCAGGTCAATTTCCGCGAAAGAGGGGCCGTCGGGGGATTTTTTATCCGCCACGTTGACGACGCCGACCAGTTTGTTTTGGAGCGTGATGGGGGCGATCATGAAGGATTTGTTTTTGTACCCCGGCCGGTTGGGACGGCTAAACATTTTTTCCTCCTCGATGTTGTTCACTAATAACGGCCGGCCTTCTTGCGCGACAATCCCGGCCAACGGCTCCCCCATTTTGATGCGCGTGGACATGATATGATTTGCGTCCACCCCTTTGGCCCCGCGGATCGTTAATTCCTTGCTGGTATGATCCAGCAGCATGAGGGAACAGCGCTCGACTTCCAGGATTTCCGTGGCTTTTTCAATGACAAAATCGACAAGATGGTTCAGGTTGCTGATGGACGACATGGTCTGGTCGATGCTCAGCACTTGTTCCAGCTTGCGTTTTTCCGTCTCAATTTGCTTGCGAAGAATTTCCCGTTTGCCGTCCGCTTCCTTGCGCTCGGTGATGTCTCTTACAAAAGACCATATGGAGGAGGGGTTCCCGTTGTCGTCGTGCAAAAGGGAGGTCCTGAGCTCGACGGGGATCAGGGTGCCGTCTTTGCGGATAAATTCTTTTTCATAAAGCTCGGAATATCCTAGAGAAAGGACCTGTTCTTCCAGTATTTTTTTCTCTGCCGCGTGCCAGCGCGGCGGAGTGATGTCCCAGCAGTTTAGGGCCTTGACCTCCGGTGCTTTATAGCCCAGCATCTCCTGGAAAGTGTGATTGAACTCCCGGATATGGCCGTTCATGTCGACCAGAATGTATCCATCCCGGCTGGCTTCGTAAAGTTGCCGGTACCGTTTTTCCGATTCCCGGACAGCTTGTTCATGGCGTTTGCGGTCTGTGATGTCGATGACGTGCTCTAAAATTTGCTTGACGTGGCCGTCTTGGTCAAAGACGGGATAGGCGTTGATTTCAAAATAATGTGCGGAGCCCTTTGGGTCGAAATGGGCGTGTTCCATGGTGGCGGGCTTGAGGGTTTCTTTAATGACTGCAAGGGGGCAGGGCAGATTTTGCTCGTGGCAGGGCCCTTCGGAGTGATGCAGGGCCGAGTAGCAAAGACAACCAGGGCTGATCTTCAGTTGGCGGGCCGCTTTGTTCGCCCCGACAATCCGGTAATCCTGAATATTAATAATATAAAAAGGGTCTACAATGCCATCTATAATTTCTTGAAAATTAGGCGTATCGTTTAAGTCGTTTTTTTTCGTGTGGGCATGCCGGGCCATGTGCCTTCCCTCGCTAAGATTTATAAAATGACGAGTCCATTTTTATGCTACTCCTAAAGCGACCATGAAACAAGTCCTTTGTCGTTAAGCGGGGCTTGATGTTTGTTGGAAGATGCCCCGTTTTTCCTCCCGGCATTCTAATGCATAAATAAAAAAAACTAAATTATATTTATAGATTTAAAATTGAGTTTATAATAAATCATAACTTATTTTTATATAGTTATTTGCAGTTAGGCACATTATTATTAAAATGCTAAAGGATAACCTGTTTGGGGGGCACGGGATGAGCAGGGAAAGCGAATTTTCATCCCCCAAGAGGGAAAGGCCGGGTCGCCCTGTCAGGGCGGGGACAAAGGCTGTTCATGACAGCGGCTGGCCATTAAGAAGAAAAGGATCTTGGGTATGAACAGGGGTAGCGATTTTTTGAAAAAGTTAAAATTATCAGAAAAAATTTGGCTGGCTTTCGGATCCATGAGCGTTGTTATCCTTGTGTTCTGCGGAACGGCGATTCGAAACGGCATGGTGGGCACGAGGCTCGTGGAACAGATTTTTAATAATTATACGGAACAAATCCGGGTTGCGGAAAATTCTTTGGCCATTGTTGCTGGCATGGAAAGTTCTGTCACGAAATATCTTCAAAAACACGACGAGGCTTCCGCGCAAGCATTTTTTTCTTATCATAACCGGCTTTTAAATAATTGTGAGCGGCTTTCCATTTTGGTTTCGGGCAACACCGCTGGGAAACCCCAGGACGTCTTGTCAAAGAAAATACGGGAGTATGGTGAGTCTTTCCGGGAAATGGTTTCCTTGGTCCAAAAAAGGGGTGTTGATAAAAATCAGGGCATCCGGGGGAAGGTCATCTCCGCGACGCAAGAACTGGAAGCGGCTGTCCAGGGGCAGGGAATCGTGGACCTGAACCTGATTCGGCTTCAGCTCATCCGTCATGAACAAAATTATTTGTTGGGGGGCGGCGAGGCCGATCTCGACCTGATTCATGAAAATATCCAGGCACTGAAAGACCTTGTCCGGCAACTCAGCTTGGAGGAGAGCGTTCAGAAGCCTCTGGATTCTCTTTTGGATAAATATTATCAGGAGATCGTGAGCCTGGTTGATGTTGACAAGGCGGTTTTGGCTCAGGAGGAGCAACTCACGTCCATCAAAACAGAGCTGGTTTCGCATATCGGAAGTTTTTCTTCCCGGGCCATTGATAACGCCAATATTAAAAAACAAAGAGTCCTCTTGGAATTAAAAGGGACTGTTTTCCTTCTGTGGGGCCTGTTCCTTTTTTGTTTAGGTTTCAACGTGTTCTGCGCGGGAGCCTTTAGCCGCGGCATCACCAGGCCGGTGCAGGAGATTTCCAAGACTTTGGACGCGCTTATGACAGGCGACCTGACGCTTCGCGTTAATGTCCTGTCTGAAGATGAGCTTGGTGCGTTTTCCCAGAAGATCAATGCGTTCATCGCCCAGGTCGCGGATATTTTAAGATGCGTCCAGGTCGCCGTGCAGCTTTTTGTGGAGACCTCCCGGGATCTGTCTTCCGTGTCCCAGCAGATCTCCGAAGGCGCTGAACAGCAGTCCGCGAGCTTTGAGCATATTTCCGGGACTGTCCAGGGCAACGCCATGGATTCCAACCGGGCGAATGATCTCGCGCAAAGGGCTGCGAAAAACGTCACGGATTCCGGGAAGAATATGGCGAAATCAATGGCGGCGATGGAAGAAATCGCCCGTAGCGCCAAAAATATTAATAATGTTATTTCATTGATTACGGAGATCGCCGACCAGACAAATTTGCTGGCGCTCAACGCCGCCATTGAAGCGGCCAGGGCGGGAGAACAGGGAAAAGGGTTTGCCGTGGTCGCCGATGAGGTCCGGAAATTGGCGGAACGCAGCGCCGCTTCGGCCAAAGAGATCACGAAGCTGATTATGAACAGCATGAAGCAGGTTGAAAACGGGGTGAGTTTATCGCAGGCGGTTGAAGAGAGCCTGAAGCAGGTCGTTGACGACATCAAAAGTATCGCCGAACAGATTCAGGGGATTTCCAGTTCAACAGAGGAACAAGCGGCTTCTATGGAGGAGAATTCCTCCATAACAGAAAATTTTGCCGGAACTGCGGAGTCCTTGACGATGTCTTCCCAGCAGCTCTATAATAGCGCCAAGGGGTTGCAGGACATGGTCAGTAAATACAAGATTTCTTAAAGGCGCGGGTTTTTGTCTTGATTATGAATTAAGGCTTTAGCGAGGCGATCCTCCGGTTTTGTCCCGCCCCATTTCACCCCTTGGCGTGCAGTCCGAAGACGATTTTTCCAGGTTCCCAGGATTTAACATAGTAAAGGAGGGGCACGATGAAGAACATGTGGAGTATTCTGGTGCTGCTGGCTTTTTTGTTTATGGGCACGACGGCTGATGCCTCGGAGGATGCTCTTGGGCCCGTCCTTCGGGATCTTGTTATGCAGGGGCTGCAAGCGACCCAGAATGAGGATATTGGCACGGTGTTGCAGACCATCCATTCGCAGTCACCGGCGTATAATAAAATTACAGAGTATCTTCCTCGAATTTTTGCGGAGTACGACATAAAATATGACTTGGTGTCGTATACTTATTTAGGCGCGGATCACGAGTACGCCGTGGCGCGGATCACGCAAACGGCGGAGAAGGTCAACCAGAACCCGGAAGCCCCGCGTTTTCAAAACAATAAGGTGGATATTATTCAGGTTTTTCGAAAGGAAAACGAGGCCTGGAAATTCTGGAACCAGGTGATTTTAGAGTATGCGCTTTCTGAGGAATGAGGTTTTCGCCATAGAGGCGGGGATGGGATAAACAAAGGAGGGGGAGGCGAGACGCCTCCCCCTCCTTTGTTTATTGGCGCTAGGTTGTCTGGGGCGCGAGGAGGGCGCTGAGGTCTTCCTGCGCGTTTCCCGTCGGTTTGATTTGAAATTTTTCGGCCAGGATGTTCAGCACGTTGGGAGAAATGAACGCGGGCAAGCTCGGCCCAAGATGGATGTTTTTAATTCCCAAAAATAGCAGGGTCAGGAGGATCGCGACAGCTTTTTGTTCGTACCAAGAGATGATCAGCGACAGGGGCAGGTCGTTGATGCCGCAGTTCAAGGCTTTGGCCAGGGCTTGAGCGATCACGATCGCCGAGTACGCATCGTTACATTGCCCGCAGTCCAGTAGCCGGGGAATCCCGGCTACGTCCCCGTAATCATGGCGGTTAATGCGGTGCTTCCCGCAGGCGAGGGTGAGGATGACGCAGTCGGCTGGGACGGATTCGGCAAACTGGGAGAAATAATTGCGGCCCGGTTTAGCGCCGTCGCAACCGCCGATAAGGAAAAAATGCCGGATTTTGCCTGCCTGCACCGCGTCCAGGATTTTGTCCGCGATGCCCAAGACGGCGTGATGGGCGAAGCCGACCAGGATTTCTTGCTCGACGAGATTTTCCTGAAATCCTTTGAGGGCGAGGGCTTTTTGGATTAGCGGGGAAAAGTCCTTGTGTCCGTTTTTTCCCAGAATATGTGTCACGCCCGGCCAGCCCACCACGTTGGTCGTGTAAATCCGGTCGGAGTACGAAGGCCGGGGTTCTTGGATGCAGTTTGTCGTCATGAGAATGACGGCCGGGATGTTGTTGAATTCATCCTGTTGGTTTTGCCATGCGGTCCCAAAATGCCCAGCTAAGTGGGCATTTTTTTTTAACTGCGGGTATCCGTGGGCGGGAAGCATTTCGCCATGCGTGTAGATTTTGACGCCTTTCCCTTCGGTCTGCTTGAGCAGGTTTTCCAGGTCGAGCAGGTCATGTCCGGAAACAATGATGGCCGGCCCGGCTTGGTGGCCGATAGCCACTTTGGTCGGCTCCGGATGGCCGTAATGGTCTGTGTGCGCCTTGTCCAGGATTTCTATGCATGTTAAATTCGCCTTCCCGCATTGCAGCACAAGGGACAGCAACGCGTCCGCGTTTAAAGATGTGTCCGCCAGGGCCGCCAGGCCTTTGTAGAGGAAGTCTGTCACAGACGTGGAGGTCTCGCCCAGCCGGAAGGCGTGTTCGGCGTAGGAGGCCATTCCTTTGATGCCATAGAGGAGGATTTCCCTGAGCGAGAGGATATCTTCGTTGAGGTCGGGGTCGCTTTTAAGCCCCACGGCGCGTCCTTGCGCCAACAGCCCTTCGAGGCTTTCCGCAGGGACCCAATGCACAATTTTAGGAAAAGCCTGTTGTGCCCCGGAGCTTTTTCCCTGTTTTTGATAAGCCGTCAGGCAGTCGGCCTTGAGTTTTTCTTTCGTCTGGTAAACGAGGTGGATGTGCTTTTCGATCGCCGTGGGGTCGAAGTTGACGTTTGTGACCGTGATAAAGATTCCTTTCATGAGAATCTCATCCGCTCGTGTGTCGCGAAGCCCGATGTCCCGGGCCGCTTGTCCGCAGACCGCCAATCCTTTCAAAGCGTGAATCAGCAGGTCCTGCAGGGTCGCCACCTCCGGGGTTTTTCCGCAGACCCCCATTTTGTCGCAGCCTTGGCAGCGGAAGGTTTGCTCGCATTGACGGCAGAACATATTCATAATTTTCTCCTTATTCATTGAACGATTAATATTTCGTGCAGCGTTTTGTCCTTCAGAGAGGCCAGCAGCTTTTTTTTGTTTTCAAGCCAAATGCCGTGAACCAGGCACGGCTTGCGCGAATTACAGTGAGGCAACCCCATCACGCAATGGTTAAACACGTCGTCCCCTTCCACCGTCAGGATGATATCGAGCAGGGAAATGTGGCGGGGATGCCGGGTGAACATGTAGCCGCCGTTGGGCCCGCTGACCGCTTTTAAAAAACCGGCCCGGGTGAGGGATTGGAACGCTTTGCGGGTGTAGGCCTCCGGGACTTTGGCTTTGCGGCACAGCTCTTTGATGGAAAAATGCCCTTGAGGCTCCCCGGGATTCACGTGCATCAAGGCCCGCAGGGTGTAGGCGCATCTTTTAGAGTACAGTTGAAACATGGCGGCTCCTCGCGGTTTAATTATGGATAATGATATCCATGATTGAGGGGTTTGTCAAGAGAAAAATAAGGTGTTCAGCCGGAATGTTGTGTGGTAAAATTTTTCAAGCCTGTTAAAAGAGGAGGCCATTCCCGATGAAAAAAATGAAGAACATTTTTGTTTCCTCGATTTATCAGAACGCGGGGAAGACCACCGTTTCCCTGGGGCTGTACCGGATGTTCCAGGAACGGAAATTAAAAACAACTTTCATGAAACCCGTCGGACAGCAGACGGTCGATGTCCAGGGGCAGACTGTGGACAAAGACAGCTACCTGATCGGGGAAGTTTATCGTTGTCAGGAGAAAATCAAATGGATGAGCCCGGTCACGGTCGGACGGGGGTTCACGGAAAAGTATATTTTTGATCCGCATCCCGATGTCCTGCGTCAGCGCATTGAACAATGTTTCCGGTCTTTGACGAAGGGCAAGGACGCGATTATTATTGAAGGGACCGGCCATGCCGGGGTTGGAGCGGTCATTGATTTGTCCAACGCGGATGTGGCCAGCATGCTGCAGTCGAAGGTCATTATCGTTTCGGAAGGCGGCATTGGCCGCAGCATCGATGAAATCATGCTCAACAAAGCGTTGTTTGACGCTAAGAAGGTGCCGATTTTAGGCGTCATTGTCAATAAGGTCCTTCCTCAGAAATATGAGCGGGTCCAGAAAGCCCTTCGGGAGGGGTTGAAGGGCAAAGGGCTGGCTCTCCTCGGGCTTATCCCCCAGGATCCAATCTTGAGTTCTCCAACCGTCGGACAATTGATGAAAGACCTCAACCTGCAGTTGTTGTGCGGGCAGACCAGCCTGAACCGGAAAGTCAAGAACACAATCATCGCCGCCATGGAGCCCTATAATATGATTAGTTATATTACCGACGGGACACTGGTTATCACTTCCGGGGACCGGGTGGACAATATCCTGGCGGCGGTCAGCTCGCACCTCGTCGCTCTTGGAAAGAAAACACAGGTTGCGGCCATTATGCTGACCGGGGGGCTGACCCCCAATATTAAAATCATCGATCTGTTGGAGAAAAGCCGGATTCCCATCCTGATCACCGAGGAGGACACTTATAAAGTGGCCGGTAAAATAGAAAACCTGATATGTAAAATCCAGAAAACGGACAAAGACAAGATCGCCGAAGCCCGGCAGCTCGTAAAAAAATACGTCGATATTGATGTCATCTTAAATAGCCTTTAATATGGAACACGCTCCTGTTTATATCCTCGAAAGCCTGCGTTCTCCAGTCGGGAAAATGTTTAAAAGCCTTAAAACTGTTCTCCCGGAGGACCTGGCGTCTTCCGTCCTGCGGGCCGGGTTTAAGCAGGGAGGGGTTGCTCCGGAAGAAATCCAGGAGGTCGTCGTCGGCAATGCGGTGTCGGCCGGCCTGGGCCAAAATTTCCCGCGGGCGATCGCCCTGGCGGCTGGCGTCCCGGTGAATGTCCCTGCCTATTCTGTCGGAAATGTGTGCGCCTCCGGGCTCCAGGCTTTCCTTAATATCATTCACGCCTTTCGGGGCTCTTCGACCCACCTGTCCGCCGCGGTCGCTGTGGAATCCGCCTCTTATAATCCGGAATTCGTGACTTTGGCCGGGGAGCGGTTATCGAGCTTGCACGTGGACGGGCTTCAGTGTTCCATGACGGGCCGGGTGATGGGGGATCTGTGCGAGGACATGGCCCGGGCGCATAAAATTTCGCGGGAAGCGCAGGACCAATACGCGTTTATGAGCCATACGCGAGCCGTAAGCGCCCAGCGCCGGGGCGCCTTTGACCGCGAGCTGGTTCCGATTCCCATTGGAGAGAATAAAACGCTGTCGCAGGATGAAGGCCCCAGGCCGTCGATTAGCCTGGAACGTTTGAGCCATCTGCCGCCAGTTTTCCAGCCGGAGGGGACGATTACGGCCGGGAACGCCTCGGCTCCGGCGGACGGGGCGTGCGTTGTCCTGGCCGCGTCGGAAGATTACATCAAAAGGTCCCCTCGCCGTCCTTTGGCGGCGGTCCGGGGCTATGCCTCTGTTTATGTCCAACCCCGGGAGGTTTTCGGCGCGGCCGGGGAAGCGGTCAGGCAATGCGGCCGGCAATGTGGCTGGCGACTGGAAGAAGTCGACGCTTTTGAGATTTGTGAGGCGTTCGCGGCGGCAACGCTGACCGCCCAGGCGCAGTTGGGTATCCCGGATGAAAGACTTAATATGAACGGTGGCGATATCGCCCTGGGCCATCCTTTGGGCGCGGCCGGGTTGCGGTGCCTGGTCACGTTAACGCATGTTTTGGAGCAGCGCCAATTGAAGAAGGGGATTGTCTGCGTGTGTTTCGGCGGCGGGGGAGCCATAGCGTTGGGGCTTGAGCGGGGCGGGTTCGCCTGACGGGCGGAGGCCCCATGACAAAAGCGGCGCAAGGGCAGCCGGCGTGATTGCGGTTTTTTTTGCGGGGTTAAGGATGAATATTATACAGATCAATAAAGGCCGGGATATTCCCTTATCCGGCGCCGCGGAGCGTAAAAAAGTATTATGCGCGCTTCCCCCCGTGGTGGCGGTGCAGCCCCCGGATTTTTACGGGCTGCGGTTGATCCCGGTCGTCAAGCCCGGAGATTCCGTTCACGTGGGGTCCCCGCTTTTGGAGCACAAGGACGACCGGCGGGTTAAAATTGTTTCCCCGGCCAGCGGCGCGGTCGCGGATATTATCCGCGGGGATAAACGCGCTTTGCTGGCCATCACGGTCCGATGTGATGGAAAACAATCCGCGCTTTCGTTCCCTAAAACCCCTGCCGCAGAGGTCAAACATCTTGCACCGGATGCCGTTATAGGACAGATGCTGTCCGCCGGCGTATGGCCCTGTGTCCGGCAAAGGCCTTTCGCGAAAATAGCGGAGCCAGGCAGCCGTCCTAAATCAATTTTTGTGCAGGCGCACATGACCGACCCCCTGTCGCCGGATTTAGATTTTGTCCTGGAAGGGCAGGAGGCGCGGTTTCACGCGGGACTGGAGATCCTAAAGCGATTAACCCCCGGGACGGTGTTTGTCTGCTGTCCTCCATCGGCACGTTCCCGGGCGATCCAAGAAGCGAGCGGTGTTTCAGTCGTCGGGTTTGCCGGCCCGCATCCGGCCGGCAATGTCAGCACGTTTATTCATCATCTTGATCCCGTCCAGAAAGGCGACGTGGTCTGGTATATCGGGGCGGAAGATGTCTGCCGCATCGCCGACCTTTTCCTGGAAGGGCGCTTTAACCCGCGAAGGACGGTTGCGGTCACGGGCGAAGGGGCTTTGTCCCGGGTTTATGGCCAGACGGTCCTGGGCGCGCCGATCCGGCATCTTTTGACAGGGGCCCTTTTGGAATCTTCGCGTTATATTTCCGGAAGCGTGTTGCGTGGCACGGATGTCGGCCTGGACGGTTATGTGTGCTTTTATGACCAGCAGGTGACCGTTCTTCCTTTGGGCGGGAAACGGGAATTCCTGGGCTGGCTGCGCCCGGGCTGGAACAAGTACAGTTTTTCCAGGACGTTCCTTTCGTCTCTGCCAAGGAGGGGGACGGAAGCCCTGTTTTCTTTGGACACGGACCGGCACGGGGGCCAGCGGGCGATTGTTTTAAATCACCTGTATGACGGTTATGTGGCCCTGGACGTTTTGACGTATTTTTTGGTCCGGGCCATTGTGTCGGGGGACCTTGAGGAAGCCCAGCGGCTCGGGCTCCTGGAATGCGCGGACGAGGATTTTGCCTTATGCGCGTTCGCCTGCCCGTCGAAATTTGATGTGGGCGGCGTGATCCGGGAGGGCTTAAAGCTGATCGAAACGGAAGGTTAGGGAAAGGGCCGATGACATTTCTGGAACGAAAGATTAAAAATTTAGGGCGGCATTTCTCCGCAGGCAAACCGCTGGCCAAATTTTATCCTGTTTATGAGGCGCTGGACACGTTTTGTTTCACCCCCGGGACCAGAACATCCAAGGCGCCGTTTGTCCGTGACGCGATCGACTTAAAACGCGTGATGACGTTTGTCGTCCTCGGCCTCATGCCCTGCCTGGCGATGGGGATTTACAATACCGGGTACCAGGTTTTACTGGCGCGGGGGGAAGCCCTCCGCTTCGGGGCGTGTGTGTGGCAAGGACTGTTTAAGGTCTTCCCGGTCATTCTGGTCGCGTACGCGGCCGGTGGTTTTTGGGAAGTTTTGTTCGCGGCTGTCCGCAAACATGAGATTAGCGAAGGGTTTTTAGTGACGGGCCTGTTGTGCGCGCTCATTATGCCGCCGACGGTGCCCCTCTGGCAGGTCGCGGTCGGGATTTCTTTCGGCGTTGTGATCGGGAAAGAAATTTTTGGGGGGACAGGATATAACATTTTTAACCCGGCGCTGGTGTCCCGGGCGTTTTTGTTCTTTGCTTATCCGGCGCAGTTTTCCGGGGACCAGGCCTGGGTGGCCGTGGACGGGTTCAGCCGGGCCACGCCGCTGGCCGTGCTGTCCGCGGCCGGTCACGGCGGACAGGCTGTACCCGCCCTGCAAGAGGCTGGGTACAGCTTTTCAAATATGTTTTGGGGGTTTATCCCCGGTTCGATCGGAGAGACTTCAACGTTTGCCTGCCTTCTGGGGATGGGCTTTCTGTTGGTCACCGGCGTGGCCAACTGGCGGGTGATCGCGGGTTGCGGGCTGGGGCTGTTGGGGACAGGAACGCTTCTTTTTTTTTCCCGTGGGCCGGAGTCGCTCGCGTTCTTTTCGCTCCCGCCGCATTGGCACCTGGTGATGGGCGGGTTCGCCTTCGGGTCGATTTTTATGGCCACGGACCCGGTGTCGTCCTGCGCGACAAACTCCGGCCGATGGATTTTCGGCCTGCTGGTCGGGACGCTCGTTGTTTTAATCCGGGTTTTTAACCCGGCGTATCCGGAAGGCGTCATGCTCGCCATTATTTTTATGAACGCGTTCGCGCCGCTCGTTGACCATTACGTCGTGGAGCGCCATATTCGAAAACGGTCCGCGCGCCTCGCCGCCTTCCGGGGAGAAGCCGGATGCCGATAAAAAAAGAGAGCCATCTTTACACGTTCGGTTTCGCCCTTGTGATCTGTGTCGCATGCAGTTTTTTCCTGGCCGCGGTGTCCGAGGGGCTGAAGAGCCGCAAAGAGCTGAACATGGTCCAGGATGTCAAAAAGAACATCCTTAAAGCCGTGGCGCTCAAAAACCCTTTGCCTTCCCGATCCGGCCCGCGCGAGGTTTTACATGTGTTCCAGGAGAAGATCGAAGAGGCCGTGATCGACGCCCAGGGCCGCTTCATCGCCGGGAAAAAACCGGATGCGATACAGGAAGGCGAAGAGGCGTACCCGCTTTATATATACAGGGAACAGGGGGCTGTTGTCGCCTATGCTTTTCCTGTTGATGGCAAGGGCTTGTGGTCGACGATTTACGGTTATCTGGCTATCGAGGCGGACGGCCAGACCGTGCGCGGCGTCACGTTTTATAAACACGGCGAAACTCCAGGGCTTGGCGCGGAAATTGAAAAGGATTGGTTTCAGGATAATTTTAAAGGGAAGAAGATTTGGGACGCGGCCGCCCGGGACAGGGTTCCCCTCACGGTGGTGAAAGGCCGCGTGAAAGATAATATCCCGGCCGGCCGGCAGTCTTTTTACGTGGATGGCATCAGCGGCGCGACGATGACGTGCCAGGGGGTCAGCGAGATCCTGGATCGGTGGCTGAAGGTGTATGAGCCTTTTTTAAAAACCATAAGAAAATTTTAAACGCAAAAGGAATCGCGCCATGCCGTTGGGTATAAGCAAAAAAGACCGCAGGAGTATCCGGACCGCGCTGTGGGCCAGCAACCCGGTTACTTTTCATGTCCTGGGGATCTGCTCGGCTCTCGCCGTGACCACGCAGATGAAAACCGCGCTGGTCATGGGCGCGGCGTTGACGTTCGTGCTGTCTTTGTCCAACACGGCCATTTCTGTTTTGAGGGGTTTCATCCCGGGCAAGATCCGGATCATCGTGCAGCTGGTGGTGATTTCCACCCTGGTGGCCGTTGCCGACCAGGTTTTAAAGGCGTTTATGTACGACGTGAGCAAGCAGTTGAGCGTTTTTGTCGGGCTGATCATCACCAACTGCATCGTGATGGGCCGCGCCGAAGCGTACGCCATGCGCAACCCGCCTTTTAAATCTTTTATAGACGGGATCGGCAACGGGCTGGGGTATAGCGCGGTTTTGGTCTGCGTGGCGGTGTTCCGGGAACTTTTGGGCCAGGGAACGCTGCTGGGCTGGCGGGTTGTGCCGGAGGCTTTGTACGAATCCGGTTATGCCAACTGCGGGCTTATGGTTTTGGCGCCGGGAGCGTTTTTTCTGTTGGGCGCGATCGTCTGGGTGCAGAGGTTTTTGTCGGGGTATACCGAAAAGCCGTAAGGCCGGGAGGAGAAATTTTCATGTTGGAATTGATCAACCTGGGGATTAAAAGCGTTTTTGTGGAGAACATCCTGCTGGCCTATTTTCTGGGGATGTGCTCGTTCCTGGCCTGTTCCAAGAAAATGGAGACGGCGTCCGGGCTGGGGTGGGCGGTCATTTTCGTGATGGTGGTCACCACGCCGGTCAACTGGGCGGCGAACCAGGTTCTGTTTAAAAAAGGGGCGCTGGCCTGGGCTGGCCTGCCTGACGCGGATTTGAGTTTTTTAAGTTTTATGGGGTTCATCGCGGTCATCGCCACGATGGTGCAGATCGTTGAAATGGTCATTGACCGTTTCAGCCCCCGGCTGTATGCCTCTTTAGGGATCTTTTTGCCGCTTATCGCCGTGAACTGCGCGATCCTGGGGGTGGCCCTGTTTATCTCGGAGCGGGAATACTCTTTTCCCGAGGCCTGGGTTTTCGGGGCCGGCTCCGGGGCCGGCTGGGCGTTGGCGCTCGTCGCCATGGCTGCTATGCGTCAAAAATTGGGGTATTCCGACATCCCCGGGCCTTTGCGGGGGCTCGGGATTACGATGATGCTGACCGGGCTCATGGCGTTAGGGTTCATGTGTTTTGCCGGGATCCGTTTGTAAAGGAGAAAAGAACGCGATGGCGTTTTTACCGTTTGTCTTATTAAGCACCGCGGTCTTTTCGGGGGTCATCTTCCTCCTGATCCTGGTCCTTTCTCTGGCGGAAGCCAAGGTGGCCAGAAAAGGCGATTGCCGGATCATGGTCAATGAGGGCGAAAAGACCCTTGTCGTCGGCTCCGGCAACAACCTGCTCACGGCGCTGGCCAGCGAGCAGGTTTACCTGCCGTCGGCCTGCGGCGGCAGCGGCACGTGCGCGTTGTGCAAGTGCCAGGTCCTCGAAGGCGGGGGAGAAATTCTTCCAACGGAAACCGGGCTGTTGACCCGCCGGGAACAGAAAGAGCATCTGCGCCTCGCCTGCCAGCTGAAGGTCCGGGACGACCTGGTCATCCGCGTTCCGGAAGAAGTTTTTCACGCCCGGAAATTTACCGGCACCGTGCGGTCCAACGATAACGTCGCCACGTTCATTAAGGAGTTGGTTTTGGATTTGCCTGAGCCTTTGGATTTTAAAGCCGGGGCGTACGTTCAGGTTTATGTCCCGCCGTACCGGCTGGGCTTCAGGTCTTTCGATATTAACCCGCGGTACCGGCCGGACTGGAACAAGGGCGGCCTCTGGAATTTGGCCGCCGAGAACGGGGAGGAAACGTTCCGGGCGTATTCCATGGCTAATTATCCCGGCGAGAAAGGCCGGCTCGTCCTGAACGTCCGCATCGCCCTGCCGCCGGCTGACGACATGAGTTTGCCGCCGGGCATTGCGTCCTCTTATCTTTTTAACTTAAAGCCGGGGGACACGGTGGAGATCAGCGGCCCGTACGGCGAATTTTTTATCAAGGACACCCAAAAGGAAATGGTCTATGTCGGCGGCGGGGCCGGCATGGCGCCGTTGAGGAGCCATTTGTTTTTCCTGTTTCACGCGCTTAAGACGCGGGACAGGAAAATTTCCTACTGGTACGGCGCCCGCTCGGCCCGGGAGATGTTTTACGCGGATGAATTTAAGGCGATCGAAAAACAGTTTCCCAATTTTTCCTTTACCGTGGCCCTGTCCGAGCCGCTCGCGTCAGACAACTGGAAAGGGCCGGCCGGGTTTGTCCATCAGGTTTTGTACGATAATTATTTAAAAAATCATAAAGAACCGGAAGAGGCCGAATATTACCTCTGCGGGCCGGCGGCGATGATCGACGCGGCCCGGGCCATGCTGGATTCCTTGGGCGTGCCGCCGGACATGGTCGCGTATGATAAGTTCGGGTAAGCGCGGCCTGGCGAGGGAGTGTCGGGGAGGAGAAAAGATTATGACGGGAGCGGACCCAACCATCAGCGCTGTTTTAATCACAAAAAATGAGGAGTCCCGGATTCGGGCCTGTTTGGATTCTTTAAAGGGCTGGGTTGATGACATCGTGGTGGTCGATGATATGTCAGAAGACCGCACGGCGGACATCGCACGGGACGAGTACGGCGCGACCGTGATCCGGCACCCCCTGGACGAAGATTTTGCCGCCCAGCGCAACCGCGGGATGGCGGCCGCACGCTCGGAATGGGTCCTGGAAATGGACGCCGATGAAGTGGTGCCTCCGGAATCCGCCCGGAAAATCCGGGAAGGCCTGGCCGCGGCCGGGGAGTGCCAAGGGTTTGTGATCCGGCGGATCAATTGCGTTTTTGACCGGCCGCTCAAGAACCCGGGCCGTTGCGACAGCCTGCGCATCGTGCGAAAAAACAAAGGGCAAAGCCGGGGCTGTGTCCATGAAACCCTTCATGTCGACGGGCCGGTGGGCCGGTTGGACGCGTTTGTCTACCATTACAACCTGCCGTCGATCAGCCATTTTATCGAGAGGAACAACCGCTATTCCGATTCGGAAAGCGAAGAGATTGTTTCGGCCGAAGGCCGGGTTTCCGCCGCGAAGTATAAGAAGCTGATTGTATTTAAGAGTTTGAGGATTTTTTACAAAAGTTATTTTAAAAATAAGGGCCGCCAGGACGGCGTCCACGGGTTTATCCGCGCCGTGCTTCACGCCGTCAAGCCGGTTATCGTGTGGCTTAAAGTCCTGGAGCGGGCCGTTAAAGACGGGAAGCTGGACCCGTAAATATTTCTGCCATGTTGAACACCTTCTCAACAACACGGAAAAGTCTCCTGATACTTGCGGGCGTTTTTATTTTTAGCCTTGCTGTAAGGCTCGCCTTGATCAGCAAGGGGCCTTATAATCTTGACACGCTGAACCTCGCGATCCAGTCCCAGAGAACGCTCGAGACCGGCCGGCTGCATCATTTGTTCGGGACCGGGTATCCTTTGATAGTGTTGCTCGGGGCGCTTTTTATTTTAGCGGCGGATATATTTACCGTCGCTGACCCTGTTTTCGCGGTGAACCTGATGAGCGTGATTTTCAGCGCCGGGGCGGTGGCGCTGATTTATCTTGTCGCCGAAGAGCGTTTTAGCCGGACAGCTGCGGCATGGGCCGCCGTGTCGTTTTCTCTGTGCCCAATTTTTCTGTCGCTTTCTGTTTACGGCATGAGCCACGCCCCGGAGATATTTTTCCTCCTGTTCAGCGTGTTATTGTCGCAGAGGTTTTTTAAAAACGGTCGTTTCCCGGACATGGTCCTGTCCGCGGCGTGTTTTGGCGCCATGGGCGCGGCCAGGCTGCAAGACATGGTTCTCCTCTTTCCGGCCATGTGTTTTTGGGTGATGTTCGGGCAGCCCGCGGCAACAGGGCTTTCCCGCATATCCTTGAAAAGGGGGTTACGCCTCACGGTTTTTTTTCTTGTGTCGGTGGGCACAGCGGTCGCGTTTCACCTTCCGTATTTCGTGCAAAATAACCAGGCGTACGGCGAGAACCTGTCGCAGTTCTGGCAGAGAGGGCTTCAGGATAAGTATTTAGGGGTCTTGACGCCCCGGCTGTTGGTGGCGGTGAATCATCTGGCGGAAAATTTCACCTGGCCGGGGCTGATTTTAAGCTTTTTAGGGCTGGCGCTGATCGTCCGCCAGGGGAGGCGGGGGATATTTTTTTTGCTCTGGATCGCCGGGCCGCTTTTTTTCTACGGGAATCACCGGTTTATCATCAATCCGCGTTTTTTGTCCGTGATTCTTCCTCCGTTGGCGATCGGGCAAGGATATGTGATGGCGAAGGTGATACGGAAATACCCTTTGGCCCGCTGGGTGTTGATCCCGGTGCTTACCCTTATGATTTTTTTGCCGTTCAGCCGGGTTTATCCGGTGCTGAAATTCCGCCATGAACACGCGCTTTTGCCGGATTTTGTCCGGTGGGTCGCCGCGAAGGTTGAGCCGGGCGCCCGGATTATCACTGCGGATGAGGCGCTTTTTTATCAATATTACACGTCGTGCGATATCCTTCCCCGGCCCGCGGACGTGCTCCGCGCGGCGCCGGAAGACTTGGCGCGCTTTAAAGACACGGTGGACGCGCTCCTGGATCAACAGGTCCCGGTTTATATCACCACCGCCTCGCTTTACGCGTATGACCGAGACTATCATTTTTCGGATTTTTTTAAAAGCCATTTCCCGGGGGAGAGGATCGGGAGCCATTATTACGAAGATTGGCATATGGGATCAGCCCAGACCCAGGTTTTTTTGTTTGACTTGTACCGGGTGAGGAAAGCCGCCGGGCGGTAGGCCAAGCCAAGTGATTTATTTAGAAGCCATTTCAAAACCTCCTGAGAGTCAGGAGTAAACACGCGACATGAAAAAACGCACTGTAAACCACAATATCGCGTTCGTATCTTACGACGAGACGGCGGCTGTTGCCAAGCCAAGCAAAGGTTCGTTCCACCT
>JAKQKX010000072.1 GCA_029560465.1 Candidatus Omnitrophota bacterium | reverse complement strand
AGGCCGCGGTCGTCCTTGCCGTCCCATATGATTGATGCCGGCGGATTCTCATCTCCGCTGTAGCTTCTAACCACATCGTCATCTTCGTTTATTATGTTAAGCTCCCATTCCGTTATCGGGTACTTTGTGCTTGCGTATATTGTAAGTGTGGTGTTCTTTCTTGTGCCTACAGGCGAGAATATCTTGGGCTCTGCGTTTACATTGACGTCAAAACCGCCGAACATAAATGTGAATGATATCCTGTGAGTCATTCCAAGCAGGCCCAGCTGCTGGGATAATTCCTGAGATGAAAGCGAATAGTCAACCTTATAGTTTTTAAGGAACCTGTATCCCGCGCCGAATGTTATTTCAGTTTCATCCATTCCCGCCCTTATCGCAAGGTCGTTTAGCGGGTATACTTCAAGGCCAAGTTTGAATTTAAGCCCTTTGTTTGAAAGTTCTTTTTCAACATCAATTACGGGAATTATCCTTTCGCCAAGAAATTTCCCTGCTATGCCGAATTTTATTGCCATTGGGAAAGCCTCTGTCGTGGCATCAAGTTTGACAGCCGGCGGAAGAAGGTTGATTACGCTTAAGCCAAAACTTACATATTCGGACGGGACAAACATTAAACCAAGATCCGCGCCGTAACCGGCGCCGCTTTTATCAAAAACCGATTCCATTATGACCTTTAAACTGATACCGGCGCTTAACGGCCCCACTACATCGCGCGCGTATGATACAAGTATTGCCTGATTTGAAATTTCAAAATTTCCGGTCGGCTCCCAGATTTCGGACCTTCCGTCAAAATTGGACGAACCAAGGCGGACATAGGCAAGTCCAAAAGTGCCCACGCCGGAAAAAGGAACGGTTGCCGCCGCAAAATCATACATTGTATCTTCATAAAGAATAACGTGCATCAAGGAAAGCTGGTAAGGGTTCTGCTGCGCCAGCCCCGCCGGATTATAATAGACAGCGGAAGCGTCATCGGCAAGCCCTGTAAAGGCTTTGCCCATTCCAAGCGAACGCGCGCCTGCCCCCCAGTTTAGAAACTCGCCGGGAGTCCCATAATCGCCTTTGGCCAAGGAAACAGCCGAAAAAGCAGTTAAAATTGATATTACCAGCAGTAATTTTTTCATTAATATCCTCCTGCGTTAT
>JAKQKX010000059.1 GCA_029560465.1 Candidatus Omnitrophota bacterium | reverse complement strand
AACGGCCCCTGGGGAATCGCCCCCTCTCGCAAGATTTCCACGGCATGACGAAAGCTCACGCCCTCCGCTTTCATCACCCAATCAATCACCGTTCCCCCGGTTCCGCAGGCCCCGAGGCAGTTCCAAAGATTCTTTTCCGGGCTGATGACCAAGCTTGGGGTTGTGTCGTTATGGAAAGGACACAGACCTAGAAGGTCTTTGCCGTGGGATTGAAGCTTGATACCCCGAGCTTCAGCGAGTCTTTGAATGGAAACATCACTCTTTAGCCGCTCCAATTCTTCGGGAGCAATGCGGGGAAGGGGCATAGTCGGGGCACCTCCTCAAAATGTGTCAAGCAATTTTTTTCTATTTTTTCATCGGAATTATATGCTATAATTTCTAGCAAATTTTTTGCTATAACGCAACCTTTTATTTAAAGGAAAAACGATGTTCGCTGAAAACGGGTCTTATAATAGCTTTATGAGTGAAAGAACGCCGAGAGAAAATATTACAGAACACGGGAAACGCCTAGCTAGCCTGCGTAAAGCCGCTGGGTTTACCCAAACGGAAGTGGCAAATGAGCTTGGAATCCCACAGCGCAACATTTCTTTTTATGAACGGGAAGCTCGGCAAGTGCCTCAAAACCTGGTTCAACCACTTGCAAAATTATTCGGGGTTCCCCCGGAAGAAATTCTTGGCTTGGGAAAAGAAGAATCCCGAAAGCGCGGCCCAAAAACCAAGCTGGAACGCCTCTTCGAGAAAGCCGCACAGCTACCCCCTTCGAAGCAAGATTTGATAGAAAGACTTCTTGGGGAGATCATCGGGAATCAGGCATAAAAAAAGAAAAGCGGTAGCGCGGCTTGGTTGGGTCCCCGTCGGGGTTCCATGCCTGAGCCGCGCTCAATGTTTTGATGCCTGGGTGGCTCCGGCGACCGCCCGGCGGCTCCGGCTGAAAGGGCGCAAGACGGCGGGCGAACGCGGCGCAAGAGTCGCGCCGATTGGGTCCCCCCCGGCCCCCCAATCGTCACGCCCCTTGCTGATGCCGCTTACCGCATAAACCGTTTTTATGCGGAT
>JAKQKX010000040.1 GCA_029560465.1 Candidatus Omnitrophota bacterium | reverse complement strand
TTCTCTCGCTGTTAAACGATACATACCGGAAATGTTTTTTGATGTCGTTTTCCGCTTCATCGGGATCGGGAATGCTTTCCACGATCCTTTCACACTTCCCGCACGGCTTTGAGTAGGCGTGCTTAGTGTTCGGGCTATTTTTACGTTTTTCGCTACAACAAGACTTACACCAACAACGAAGGCCATCTTTTTTGCTTTTGTGTTTTTGAAACTCTGACGTTGGTTTTTCTTTTTGACAACAGGAGCATTTTTTCATATTAAGTGCTCCCTTTTTTCACAAGGCGGAAAAGGGAGCCGAAACCTGAAGGGGGTTACAGGAGGCATCCTTTAAAACGGCACGTCGGCTTCGGCCTTCAGGGCCCCGATAAACTGGGCGGCCTCGAAGTCCGACAAGTCGTTCATGGTCTTAATCTGCCGGCCGATGTATTTCTTTGACACCTTCACCGGGACCACGCCCAGGCCGGCCGCCAACTCGATAATCTCTTTCCGTTGGTCGGGCGTCGCCGGCTGGGGCTCCACTTTGGGGTCATTTTCGAGCTCCCGTTGCGTGGCCGGCGCTCCACTTTCGGCCTTTATATTGGGGGTCTCCCCCACTTTCGTATCGAGAAACAGCTTCTCGGAGCCCGGAAGGTCCGTCCCCAGGGCGACGGTATCGTGGAGGACCATATAGGTCTTGAGGACCAGCATCACCCGACCTTTTACGACTTCCTCGGGCGTCACATTGGGGGCCGCTGTCCATCCCGCGAGGGCCCCGTTCACCAGGTCGACGGCATATTTCATATTCATCGTCCGGCATGAGAAGGCCTTGTCGAGCCGGTCGCCTTCTTCGGTATCCTTGAACCTGGGCGTCCAATCCCGCTTGCCGCCCTGCTTCGGCTGGTCGCCATTGCCGCCGTCCGACTTCGGGGCGTCCTGGCCGGCGCCAGAAAACCTCACGGCGTCATTGCCGCTTTTGGTCTTGTAGTATTCCAGGGAAACAAATTGACCCTGCTTATCGGCAATCCTGGAATCGCCACAGTAGTATTCGGCGCCGTTGATTTTGACATACCAATACGGGCCCTTTGTGCCGTCCCGCGGGGACAGCCCTTCCACCTTACCCTTAATTATTGTCGCCATTTTCTACCTCACTATTCCTGTATGGGTTATGGGGGCACACGCTTCGGCAAGGACAAAACTCCAAGCACCGGGAGTATTCGCCCTTTCGAAACTCTATCTCGCATTTCATCTTTGGGCCTTCTTTCCCCGCCGCAAAGGCTTCCGCGTCCTCTCGGGTCCTGAATTTTGCACCCCCAGGAAGGGCCCGCTTGGTCCCCTTTTTCTTCACGGCGAAAGTATCCGGTTTGTGCCAGCGGTATTCGTCCGGGCAGGCGCCGGGGACGTTGCCGCCGTCGACAGCCTTAAACTGTATGAGCTTGTCCCGGATAAGGCCCTCGGTTTCTTCAAGGGGCCACAGAGGATAATCGACCGACACGAAGGGGATGGGCGGATATTGCCGGTCATACTTCGCTTTGCTACGAAGCCAATCCCGGAGAATAGCGTTAATCACCAGGCGCTCAGTAGCGAAGCCGTATTGCTCGAGGCCCCAGGCATACGTGTTTAACTGCATTGCCCATTCTTTCTTTTCTCCAAGAAGAAAGGCATATACCCTGGTTACTTTCCAATCAGACAAAACACCATCCAGCCAGTTATCCGGCCGCATGACGACGTTATAGCCCAGGACCGGCACGACGAGCCGTTCTTCGGTGAGGGCGTTTTTGTTGGCCCCCTTATCCAGGATATAGTGAACGGCAGAACCTAATAGGGCGAAAAGCATTTCAGAAACGTCCTCATAAATTTCGTCGCCGTATTTCCTCTTAAGATAGTAGACAAGGTCCGTTTGTGTTAACTCAGTAGCGTAAACGTCGTTTTCGTTTTTCCTGGCCCGCGGCTGAAGGACCCGGAAGATTTCTTCGGGTATATTGTAAATGTTAGTGAGATTAGCCATTTTTCTTAGTCCCCCTTATTTCATGGCCGTATTATAAGCGATTTCCATGATGGGGTCAAGCCTTTTTTCTTATAAGAAAAAGGTTTGACATGAAATCTTATTCATGTTAAAATACACATTGTGAAGTCGAAGTCACCTTTTCTTGGCTGGGTAATTCATTATAACCGATGGTAAGAAAGCTGTCAAGGGGGTAATCGAAAAAATGCAGAAAACTTTACTACAAATTGCGGAGGAAAGGAATTTTACACCGGAGCATATTAGTAAGGTATTACACCACGTTGCAAGACAAAACGGAAAAACATGGACCCATACACGCAACGTTTTTACCGGAAAGGCCAACAGCAAATTTATGTCGGCTCACATCTTAGCCGCGATGAACCTACCTGAAGCGCGGTTGACCGGCCGGGTAGAAAATAAATCCGGCAATGGAGAAAATCTTAATCCCAATAAGCCAACGCCGTGCCGGTGCGTGACGTGCGAAAGGCTCTACGTCAGGGAAATCTTTTGGACCGGGACGTTGCCGGCGCGGATTCGCTGTCCACAATGCAACCAGCTTATGAATATCAAGGACTATTGCGAGGTATTTGGATGGGCGGACTAACACGGTTACAGAAGGCGGCAAAGTATTATTCCGAGGACCTGGGCTTCGCAATCATCCCGGTCGGGAAGGACAAGAAGCCCCTCATATCCTGGAAAGAGTTTCAAGAGCGCTTTCCGCGAAAGGATGAAGTGGCCGGCTGGTGGGAGAAGTGGCCGGACGCTAATATAGGGCTCATCACCGGAAAGATTAACAGCATATTCGTCATTGACATAGACGAACCGGCCCAGGGCCTTGAAGCGTTAAAGCCATACTTCCGCCTCGAGGACCTGGATACTCCGGTATGCAAGACCACAAAGGGCCTGCATATCTACTTCCAGTATTTCGAGGGCGCCAGCAATTTTACCCGGACCTTTCAAGGAACAGACGGCAGGGGAGAGGGTGGATACGTTATCGCCCCGCCGTCACGCATCAACGGGGGGCCCGAATATACCTGGGAACCAGGGCGAGGGCTTCATCAAAAAAGCCCGAGCCCGATACCAGCATTGTTAAAAGATAAGCTATATAATAATAATAATAATTATAATATAGGCGTTTGTCACGTTCAGGGCACAAAAACAGACTTAAATGCCGAAAATAACGGCGAAAACGGCGAAAATACAAACGTGACAAGTCGTGACAAACGTGACAATTTTGAGGCAGAAAACGACCCCGACGTGACACAATCGTTACAGAACGTGACAAACGTGACAATTCCCGACGGGACGAGGGACGACTACCTATTTCACGTCGCCAACCAATTAGCGAAGGCCGGGACCCCCCTCGAGGAAATCCGCGATGTCCTCATAAAACTATCCGCCCAATGCAATCCGCCCTTTCCAATCCGTGAAATCGACGCGAAAATCAAATCCGCCCTCGATAGGTCCAAACGTAGGAACGCCAGCATAACCGACGCCTTTACTGCCTGGCTGAAGGACGGCGGGCCTGGGACCGTCACCATCGACCAGGCGGCCCGTGACCTGGGCATGACTACCCCGGAGCAGAGGACCACCCTTCGCCAATGCTTTCACCGGGCCGTTGCCGACAAGCTGATAGAACGGAAGGCTCGAGGGACCTATGTAGTCCAGGACGACACGCTTGCCCCGGTTGACCCCTTCGCGTCCGGCGGCGGAGAGGCCGCGCTTATCATGCCGCTGGCCCTGGACCGCTACTTCCGGCCGATGGAGAAGAACATCATTGTCGTCGCCGGCGCCAGCGATTCAGGAAAGACCGCCCTGCTTCTCAATATCGCCAGGGACAACATAGGCAATATGCCAATCCGGTATTTCACTTCGGAGATGGGCCCGGCCGAGCTTAAAAGCCGGCTGGCTTATTTCGACGATACCAGCACGGCCGAGTGGAAGGGCGTCCACTTTTACGAACGGACCCATGATTTCGCCGCCGTCATAGACCCGGACGGCCTCAACATCATCGACTTCCTGGAAGTCACCGAGGATTTCTTTTTAGTCGGCCGATTCATCCGGGACATATTTGACAAGTTAAACAAGGGCGTCGCAATCATCGCAATTCAGAAGGACTACGGCCGCGAGCTTGGCCGCGGCGCCAGCTTGTCAATCGAGAAGTCGCGGCTCTACCTTTCGATGGACCGCGGGAAAATCAAAATCGTCAAATGTAAAAATTGGGCGGACCCCATGACGAACCCCAACGGCCTCGAGCTTTATTTCAAATTAGTCAAAGGATGCAAATTCATTGTTAGCGGCCTATGGCGCCGGCCGGCCGCGGAAGGAGAGAACAATGATGGATAGAAAAATCGTATCAGTTAAGTTTGATGTCTTTCAGTTTGACGGAACGGTAATACGGGAGGTTTATCTTGTCGACGCGTCAGATAGGCCGGAACTCACAATACCCGTCCTGGTTGTTAAACTAAACGACGGCCGGACAATTAGGAGCACCCACCCCTACACAATTATTTACCAGGAGAAAAACAATGAGTGAAGAAGTGACCACCTATAAACCAACAGACGTTGGCTTCCAGGCCTATCACAAACTTCAGGAGCTCCGGGAAACCCTCGAGGCCGCGGCTATCTCGTTCATCAAGGGCGGCCGGATACTCCGGGAGATTTTCGACCAGGGCCTTTACGCGAAAGAGGACGGCTTTTACGGCTGGATACGCGATAACGTCGGCCTTGGCCGTAGCACCATTAACGACATGATGAACGCCCACAAGCGCTTCGGTGAAATCCTCGAGGCCGACCCCCAGCTTAAGGACGTTCACCCCTCAAAGCTTCGGGTCCTCTTACCCCACGTCAAGGACGAAACCCCGGATGAAGAAAAGCTCGAGCTTTTGTATCACGCGAAAGAGCTTTCAGTTAGCGACCTGAAGATGCTCTTAAAAGAACGTGCCGGCAAGCTCACCGACCTGGACCAATGCACACACACCGGCTGGCTTGAGAAGGTCGTTAAATGCTCACGTTGCGGTAAGGTCCTGAAGCACCAGCGGGACAACTACGAACAGATAATGCAGAAGGGCACGGCCTTCAACCCCAACGTCACCGACGCCCTGGACCCCGAGGCCTGCAAATGAAAAAGAAAACCAAAAAACAAAAGCGTGCGAAGAACCCCAGGGAGTTTTTAGAGAAAGAGCTTGACGGCCTTGTCGCCGAATTAACCTGGGTCCGGGACAACTACACTTGCCAGAAATGCTTAAGGGGCCCGTGCAAGAACGCCCACCACGCTTTCAACCGGACGTATAAAGGCGACGGTATACGCTGGGATCCCCGCAACCTGGTTAACTTCTGTTGGCCCTGTCACCTTTATTGGGCGGAAGTGAAGCACGAAGAGTTTAGGGATTGGTTTATTGCCAGGATTGGAGAAGCCACCTGGTTGGAATTAAAACGTATGGCCCTGCAAGGCGGAAAGATAACGACCGACGCCTTAAGACAGATTAAGGAAAATCTGACAGCAGAGCTTAACCGATTAAAGAAAGGGTCAGAGTATGACGGGAAATTACAGTAGCTTGGTAGACGTGTTATCGAGGGCCCTTATCCGGGCTTCGGCCGGCAAGGGCAAAGAGCGCCACGCGGACGACAACGCTTTTAATAAACAGCCGATTGTGACCGAGCTCCACGCGATGAAACACCCAGGCGGCGCCGTTTTTCAGATACGGAAGAAGGCCCTCGAGGCCCTTCGCCTGGACCTGGACCGGGCACAAAATGAAATGCTCGACGTTATAGTATACGCGGCCGCCGTTTGGATTTACCTGGAAGAAACCCGAAAATAACGACGCCCTTTTTTTGCCTGGGCTTCTTAGTGAGGATAAGAAAAATGTATTGTAAAATATGTCACAAAAAATGCCGCGGCAAACACCAGCTTTGCCGCGCTTGCTACTCAGAACACGCCCGCAATTATCCCCGGCAATGGACTTCCGACCAGCGGCGCGAACATAGCCGCATAATATCCGCCGTGCGACAGGCCGCCTCGAAGGTATTCCTGAGCAGCATGGCAATCGTCATCGGCCCCACCCCCCCGGGAACAGGCGTTATGTAGGACGCCTTCGGTTCCACCTCTGAAAGCCACGTCTCCCACCAGTCTCCCGTCGGGGAGTCTATTGACCCCGACGTCAAT
>JAKQKX010000024.1 GCA_029560465.1 Candidatus Omnitrophota bacterium | reverse complement strand
GATGAGATCAACATGCAGGGAGTCGCGGGAAATGGGCATCAGGACTTCTTCCACCGGCTTGTTGCTGCTCGTAAGAAAATCGAATACCCCCGATCTTTCCAGGGTGGATTTCGTGAAGAACGCCGTGAGGCCCGCCTGGGGATCGCAGTCGACGGCAAGGACCTTTTTCCCGGTGGATGCCAGGGCAAGAGAAACAAGCACGGAAAGACTCGTTTTGCCGCAACCGCCCTTCTGGTTCACGATCGCGATTGATCTCATTTCCGCACCTCCTTTTTTTCCTGGATGGAAACGTCACCGGAGAGCCATTTCCCGATGAGTAGGAGCATGGCATCGGAAAAAGTAAGGCCAAGATCGATGGCTTTCTTTTTAGCCTCTTTCACCAAACTCTGCGCCTTTTCATCCTTCGCGCTGATTATTGCTCTGTCCATTAAAACACCTAGACGAGTGACCGGATGTATTGTTTACCGCGGATTAAAGCCCTGTTCCGCCAGTGACTCCCTTATCTTTTCAAGACCATACTGGGCGTTATATGCTTCTTCTTCATCATAGCTTAATGCCCTGATTTCAGAAAACCCAATACGCTTCAATACCTGCGATACCGCATCCGCTTGAATTTCCGGTATATCTATTTCAAGTTTAAGTAGCATTGGAATATCCCTTTGGTTTATCTACCCGCAAAGCATCGATATACTACATATGTACATATGTACAAATGTCAAGCGCAAAAGAGACATAAAATCAAAATATTCGGCAACCAGAACCCTTACCAGGTCGATTTAAACACCGCACAGAGCCTCCTGGGAAGCGCAGAGAAGGCACTTTCACCAAAGCCGGACGAAAACTCGAAAAGCGCACCAGCGGCGCCAATTTAATAAAGGACAAAAAAACCCCGGAGACAACCCCCTCACAAAAAGGGGGGGTTGACGTAGGGGTTTGATGCGGAGAGGTTTTTACAGGAATTGTTTTTTATTGAGCCCGGGGGAGATAAAAACAAAAAGAGCGGCGGTGCGTGGCTGTTTACGCTCCGTCGCTCTTTTTGTTTACCGATAAAGGGTGGGCGGGGGCTCGGGGAAGATAAGTTTTCTGACGGAGAAAAGTAAAGGAAAAGGGAGAAAGGAAAGGCCGCCGGTTTGTCCCGACCGACGGGAGGGTCAAATTGGCGCGATTCGTGCCCTTTCGCACGGAGCGTGCCAAAGGCGGCCGCCATGACAGCAAAAGGCCAAGGGCGGGTAATGAAAAAAAATGCCCGCATAACAGCAACCAGGGGACAGTCTGCCCCACACGTAAATA
>JAKQKX010000014.1 GCA_029560465.1 Candidatus Omnitrophota bacterium | reverse complement strand
AACGGGCAGCCCGACCCAGAAGTCCAGTTTTCGCATAAATCCTACCGTCATAATTTCTCCGGGATTGCTTTATAAAACAACAATTTTCACGATAAAATTTTATCCCTTACAACCGGCCTGCCGATTTCGCCCCCGGGCCGAAAGAAGGCGGACGACATCAATCACGGCGGCAAAAATAACTTTTATACTCGCCCCGGTTGCCTTCCCTTTTCTTCGGGGGAAGTGTGCAACCGGAAACTGTTTGACCCGGCCGCCCTGGTCCCGGGCTTTAATAAAGAAATCCGTGTAAAAGGCCCCGCCGTGCGCATTAAGTATATCCGCGTTAATACTGTTTCTTCTGAAAAGTTTAAATCCGCAGTTAATATCACGGAGATCCAGCTTGAATAACCAGGCTGCCAGCCGGCTGAAAGTTTGTCCCAAAACGATCCGGTACAGGGGGTCTATCCTTCTCGCCCGGAAGCCTGCCAGGATATCATACTGCCCGAGATACGGGATCATGCTCAGCAAGGCGTCAATCTTAAATTGCCCGTCCGCATCCATAAGAAGAACCCAATCCGAAACGGCCTGTTTGATGCCCGACACAAGAGCGGCTCCGTATCCCAGATTTTTGTCATGACGAAGCGTCTTTAAATTCGGGTACCGCCGACACAGGGAATTCAGGAGACCCGGAGTTTCATCCGTGCTCCCGTCATCCACCACGATGATTTCGTGAGTATTGATAACCGGCTGCCCGTCTAAAAAGCTGGCAGCTTGGGCAACCGTGTCCGCGATGTTCTCCCCCTCATTATAAACAGGCAGGATGACAGATATTGAAAAAGAAGGTTGTTTCATGACGCCTATCCGGAATTGTGCTTTTCTCCCCTGGCCGGTCTCTCAAAGAACTTGACTCCAGATTTTACCTCATATTCTTTTATTAACCATCACTTTTTTATTTTGTTTATAAAAAACCCGGAATAATCAGCGGTTTCTAACGGAGCGCTTTCCGGTAAATAAAAATCGATTCCGTATCCGGGTTGTAATCCCGGACAGGGGCGAAAGAATGCCAGAAGAGCTCCGGCCGTATAAGGTCGGACCAGTAAACATCCAGGCGTTCAACAGCCCGATAT
>JAKQKX010000090.1 GCA_029560465.1 Candidatus Omnitrophota bacterium | reverse complement strand
TATTTATTGTGAGATATGCTCCCGCATTCTTTATTTGAACGAAGATGAGGACGCGTGATCCCGCCAGAGAATTTTCCCAGCCAGGGCGGCCGCGTGCCAAAAAAGTTGGAAATATATTCCGATGGGGCCTGTAGCGGGAACCCCGGGCCCGCAGGGATCGGGGTTGTTATTAAAAAAGACGGGAAAGTTTTTAAAGAGATTTCTAAGTATATCGGGGAGGCTACAAATAATATCGCGGAATACACCGCTATTATTTACGCGGCGCAGGAAGCTCTGATCCAGCAGGCGGATGAAGTGGCGCTTTTTACGGACAGTGAGTTGGCTTATAATCAAATGATAGGCCGGTACCAGGTGAAGGATGTTAAAATCAAGGTGCTTTTTGACCAGGTTCAGCATTTAGCTTCCGGATTTAAAGTTTTCGTCGTGACGCATGTCCCCCGGGAACAAAATAAAGACGCGGATAAATTGGCCCGCAAGGCCATAAAAACTGAGCAAGCCAAGGTGGTTGCCTCGCGGCAATCCCCGGAAGACGCGCAAGCGGATCTGTGGGGTTAAATTCGCCGCGGGGAGGAAAGTCCGGGCTCCAAAGGATGGTGCATCCTGGTAATGCAGGACATCCCGGCCAACAGGCCGGGATAGGATCAGAGCTACAGTGACGATACCTGCTCCCGCTGTTTGGGGGGGCGGGGGTGAAACGAGCAATCTCTGCAAGGAGCAAGGCCAAATAGGAAGAGACGCGGCTTTCGGCCGGGCGAAGTGATCCGCTTCGCAAAAAAGTTAGGCTTTTTCACATCTTCGGGTAGGCCGCAAGAGTCCCTGACGTGAGTCAGGGAGTCAGTTAAATAACCACCCATTCCGCCTGTAAAAAATCGGAACGAACAAAAC
The DNA here is from genome assembly GCA_029560465.1 of Candidatus Omnitrophota bacterium. GTDB lineage: Bacteria > Omnitrophota > Gorgyraeia > Zapsychrales > JANLHA01 > JAGOJP01. The sequence continues at coordinate 156,147 of JAKQKX010000090.1, read as the reverse complement.
CCGGCTTACTGGCTTGCTCATTATTTTTCACCCATAGGAAGGCGTGTTTTAAAAGCAGGACGGCGCGTAAGTTTTTTCTGTCCTTTAAAAGGGCGAGTGATTTTATGATTGAAAAATTAACGAAACGGTCTCAACCAGATGCTTTCTTTATAGGATTTTGTCTGGGCTGACGCGGTGCCGCGTTTTGCGCCCGGGGGGCCGGGAGATTTTCGTTTTTTTTTCAACATGAATTCAATGGAGGAGGTTTTAATATGTCAGGACATTCAAAATGGGCAAGTATCAAGCATAAAAAAGCGGCCACGGATGCTAAGAGAGGGGCTGCTTTTACAAAGGTTACGCGTGAAATTACCGCCGCCGCCAAAGACGGTGGCGGTAATCAGGAGACGAATATCCGCCTGCGTGCGGCGGTCATCCGGGCTAAAGAGATTAACATGCCGAGTACGAATATTGAAAACGCCATTAAGAAAGGCACGGGAGAACTTCCCGGTGTCATTTATGAAAATGTGGTTTTTGACGCATACGGGCCGGGCGGCGTGGCGATCTTGATTGAAGGTTTGACGGATAACAAGAACCGGACGACAGCAGAAATCAGAAATATCCTCTCTAAGAAGAACGGCAGTATGGCCGGGGCGGGAAGCACCGCGTGGATGTTCACGAGTAGGGGTTTTCTTTCCGTCGAGAAAACAAAAATCAGCGAAGATGCCCTTATGGAAATCGCGTTGGAGGCCGGGGCGGAAGATATCAAATCTGAAGGGGAAAATTATGATATCGTCTGTGACCCGTCTAATTTTGAGGCTGTCAAGGCTGCGATCAAGGCTAAAAATATCCCTACCATTACGGCGGAGGTGACAAAAATCCCGAATTCCACCGTCAAGGTGACCGGGAATGAAGCCAAACAGATGTTAAGCCTTATGGAAGCGCTGGAAGACCAAGAGGATATCCAAGCCGTTCATGCCAATTTTGACATTCCGGATGAAGAAATGGAAAAAGCATCGGAGTGAAATGAAAATTATAGGCATTGATCCGGGCTTGCACGCAACGGGTTATGGTCTTATTGAGGTGGGATTAAGTCAACCCGGGCGGATTCAGTTCCTGGAAGCCGGAGCCATTGAACCCAATCCGGATGACCTCCTGCAACATAGAATCAATAAAGTCTACGATTGTCTTACAGATATTATTTCTGAATATAAGCCTGTTGTTATGGTCCTGGAGCGGCTGTATTCGCATTACCGGCATCCCACCACAGCCTGCAGGATGGGGCATGTTCGCGGGGTTATCTGTTTGGTCTGCGCGCATCAGGATGTTCAACTGGTGGAGTACAGTGTTAAACGGGTCAGAAAAAACGTGGTCGGGGATGGGAATGCGTCCAAGCAACAAACCCGGGAAGTGGTGGCGCATCTGTTAAAGATTGACGCGTCACGTTTAACGTTGGATGCCAGCGACGCCCTTGCTTTAGCTCTGGGGTATGCGTCCATGGGGCATTGAGGCACAGGTATGATCACGAAGATTTCTGGACAACTGATTGAAAAAAAGAATAATTCAGTGATAATAGAAGTAGGAGGGCTCGGTTACGAAGTCCTTGTTCCGAATTCGATCCTGCAGAGGGTGGACGCGCCTGTCGGGAATCGGGTTGAGTTAATGACGTATCATTATATTCAGATTGGGCCTGGCGGGGGGTCTCCGTACCTGGTTGGGTTCCTTAATGAAGTGGAAAAAGATTTTTTTCTGCAGTTTATTAAGGTTTCTGGGATAGGGCCCCGAGCGGCCGTCAAAGCTCTGAACAAGCCGATCAGCGATATTTCTGACGCGATCGACCGGGGGGATTTGCAGTATCTCAAATCTCTTCCCGGGATTGGTTTGCAACGGGCCAAAGAGATTGTGGCTAAATTGCAGGGAAAGGTTGGCCGTTTTGGTCTCATCCAGGATAAATGTGACCGGGAAGAGACCCGGGGCGTGCCGGACTGGCAGGAAGAAGTCCTGGCCGTTCTTATGCAGTTGCAATACAAGAAGCCTGAAGCGATGGCTATGATTGACAAGGCTTTGCAGCGTTGCCCCCAGATTAGCGATGCTGAACAATTAATTAATGAAATCTATAAACAAAGGAACGATCACTGATGACGCCGCCAGAAACAGATTTCGTTAAGAATATTATAGAAGCTATTTTATTTATCAGCGAAAATCCGGTGCCTTTTGAGCAGATCCATTCCGTGCTTGAAGAGGTCCCTTTGCCGGAGATCCGCCGTGCGATTTTAGACCTTCAGAATGAATACGAAGAGAATTCACGCGGGATGATTATTATGGAAATCGCGGGGGGATATCAGATGCTCAGCAGCCCGCATTATACAGACGCGATCCGCCGGTTTTTTAAGAAAAAGGTGAAAGAAAAATTGTCGAGCCCAGCCCTGGAAACGTTGGCGATTGTCGCGTATAAGCAGCCGGTGTCCCGGGCGGATGTTGAGCAGATCCGCGGTGTTAATTCAGACGGGGTTGTGGCGCACCTTTTAAGCAAGGGTTTGATTAAGGTGGCTGGGCGCAAGGAAATCCCTGGCCGGCCATATATTTATGGGACCACAAAACAGTTCCTCGAGTATTTTGGGCTGAAATCTTTAAAAGACCTTCCTAAATTGGAAGATTTTCCGTCGTTGTTTACCAATAGCGGGGAGGTCAAAGCCGAATTTGTGCAAGAGCGGGGCGGTTCTTCGGGCGAGGAGCCTGTCGCTGTCCCGTTCAGGGAGGGAGAAGGCGAGGAGGGCGATCCTTCCGTCGAAGGGCCGCCTTGTCCGGGCCACGACGCTCGGACGGAGCCTTCTGCGGGAGAGCCAGGAGACGACCCGGGGCTGCCGGCAGGGGAGTCCTGCGGAGTTCCTGACGACCCCGTGACGGAAGCTTGCGTTGAGCGGCCTTCGCCGTCAGTGTCTCCTCGCGTATCCGATTTGATGCTGGAAGCAGGGGAGGGGGCCTTGTCATCCCGGGGTTCTCGTTTGCTTGATCCTGACGACGGGGTTTTGGAAGACAACGACGTTACGAAAGAGACCGTTCATGAGCCTTATTGAGTTGAGGAAGAAAATTGACCAGTTGGATGAGAAAATCGTGGCGTTATTGAATCAGCGTGCGCAGGTGAGCATGGCGATCGGCCATGAAAAGGCCAAAACCCAGAAAGGCGTTTTTGCCCCTGACCGGGAAATTAAGGTCCTTAAAAAAATCCGTTCGCTTAATCGCGGCCCCATGAAAGATGAGGGGCTGGAAGCGATTTACCGGGAGATCATGTCTGGGTCCTTGTCTTTAGAGAAAAATGTGCAGATCGCATATATGGGGCCGGAGGCCTCTTTTTCCCATTTGGCCGCCCAGCACCGGTTCGGCTCCCAGGTGGGGTATGTCGCTTGTGAAAACATCGCGGACGTTTTTCACACCGTTGAAAGCGGGGATTGTGATTACGGCGTCGTTCCCATTGAGAATTCCATTGAAGGGGCGGTGAACCATACCTTTGACTTATTTGTGGATTCTGATTTAAAAATCTGTTGCCAGATTCTCCTGGAGGTCGCCCATAATCTTTTGGCTAAATCCGGGGCGGCAACGATCGAGAAGGTTTACTCCAACCCGATGGTCTTTGGCCAGTGCCGGAATTGGCTTATGGCGAATTTGCCGCACGCGGAGCTTATTGAGGTCGTATCAACAACCCGGGCGGCACAACTGGCGGCCAAGGAAAATAACGCCGCCTGTATTGCTTCGCTGATGGCCGCGCAGATTTACCACCTGCGCGTGTTGCACAAGGATATTGAAGACCGGGTGCATAATATCACGCGATTTCTCGTGATCGCGCAGACGGACGTATCCCCGACGGGAAAAGACCGGACTTCGATCTTGTTTTCCATTAAGGACCGGATGGGGGCCCTTCACGATATGTTGACGCCATTTTATGAAAATAAAATTAATTTAACGAAGATTGAGTCCCGGCCATCCAAGAAAAAAGCCTGGGATTATTATTTTTTTGTCGATTTTGAGGGGCATCGGGAAGACCGGCATATCAAGCGCGCGTTGGCTAAATTAGAGGACATGTGCAAATACCTTAAAATACTGGGATCGTATCCCGTTTCTTAATACCTATGAAACCTTTACCACGCATTCTGACTATAAAACCCTATCAGCCAGGGAAACCCGTCGATGACGTCAAGCGCGAATTAGGCCTGAAATCAGTCATCAAACTGGCCTCCAACGAAAGCCCGTACGGCCCTTCGCCGAAGGTGTGTGCGGCCATTGCTAAAGCGGCCCGGACAGTTAACCGCTACCCGGACAGCAGTTGTTATTATTTGCGCAAAGCCCTGGCCCGGCACGTGGGCTGCCGTCAAGACCAGTTGTTTTTTGGTAATGGCTCGGACGAAGTGATTGTTTCGGCGATCCGGGCGTTTGTTGGCGAGGGGGACGAGGTCGTCATGGCGCGGCCGTCTTTTCTTATTTATGATATCTCGACACGGGTGGTGGGTGGGCGAGTGAAAGCCGTGCCGCTTAAGGATTTCCGCTACGATTTAGACGGGATGGCGCGGGCCGTGGGCCCCAGGACAAAAATTGTTTTTATCACCAACCCGGATAACCCGGCCGGGACCTATATCCCGGAGCCGGATTTAGTTTCTTTCCTTGAAAGAATCAGCCCTGAAACGGTCGTGTTCCTGGATGAGGCGTATCATGAATTTGTCCGGGAGAACGATTATCCGGATACCGTCCGTTTATTGGAGGAGAGACCCCAACTCATCGTTTCTCGGACATTTTCCAAGATGTACGGGTTGGCAGGCTTAAGGATCGGCTATGGAATCGCCCGTCCGGAAATGATTGATGTTTTAACCAGGGTGTGTGAGCCTTTCAATGTCAATGCGGTGGCCCAGGCCGCGGCCCTGGCCTGCCTGAAGGATCAGCCCTATTACCGGCGCATTATCCGGGAGATGGAAAGTCAGCGGCAGCTATTATTCGAGGAATTGACGGCCATCGGCCTGGATTATGTTCGGACATCTACGAACTTTATCCTTATCCGCGTTCCAGGCCAGGCGAGTGATTTTTGCCGGGGATTGCTGCATAACGGTGTCATTGTGCGGGACATGAACGCCTGGGGGATTGAAAATTATATCCGTGTTACGATCGGAACGCCGGCTGAGAATAAACGTTTTTTAAAGACTTTGAAATTGGTATTAAAGAAAATAAACACACAATAGCGTTAATAGACTGAATCCGGCCCCGTGGAGAACCGCCGTGGAAGCCGGAACGAGGAGGAAGAATGATTATTATTTGTAAACCTGATGCGACAGAAGAAGATATCCAACATATTATTCAGAAAGCAGAAAAGTTGGGCCTGCGGGTCAATATATCCAAAGGCGTGGAGCGAACGGTGTTGGGGTTCATCGGGCCGGAGGACGTGTTGCGGGTGATCCCTTTGGAAGTTTTTCCTGGGGTTGACCAGGTTTTGCCGGTCCTGGCTCCGTATAAACTGGTGTCCCGGGAATTTCAAAAAGAGAATTCTGTGATTCAGATTAAGGATGATGTGCGGATTGGAGGGGAAAAGATCGCGGTCATCGCCGGGCCGTGTTCCATTGAAAGTTATGAGGCCCTCCTTTCGGTTGCCAAGAAAGTGAAAGAGTCCGGGGCGACAATTTTGCGGGGAGGGGCCTTTAAACCCCGGACCTCGCCGTATGATTTTCAGGGATTAGGCGAAGAAGGCTTGAAGTATATGAAAGACGTCGGGGAGGAGGTGGGGTTAGCGACCGTCACGGAAGTGATGGACCCTCGCCACGTCGAACTTGTGGCACGTTATGTGGACGTCTTTCAGATCGGAGCCAGGAATATGCAGAATTATACCCTTCTTCAGGAAGTCGGGAAAACGAAGAAACCGGTCTTATTAAAGAGGGGAATGAGTGCTACGGTCAAGGAATTGTTAATGTCGGCTGAATATATCGCGGCCAAAGGGAACTTTAAAGTGGCGGTGTGTGAGCGGGGGATCCGTACGTTTGAGACCGCGACGAGAAACACCTTCGATATCAATGCTATCCCTGTTATTAAACAGATGTCCCACCTGCCTGTCGTTGCTGATCCGAGTCATGGAACGGGCCGTTGGGGGTTGGTCAGCAGCATCGCTATGGCGGCTGTTGCGGCTGGATGCGATGCGCTTATCGTGGAAGTGCATGAGAATCCGGAAGAAGCATTGTCCGACGGAGCCCAATCTCTAACGCCGGGAAATTTTAAAGCCTTGATGGCTCAGTTGCAGGCTGTGGCCCAAGCCGTGCACCGCACGTTTTAGGATTTTCCGATCCACACATTATTACTGAACAGGGGAGATTCTTATGCCAATAGGTTCACGTCTATTCAGAAAAGTCACCATCATCGGGGTCGGGTTAATGGGCGGCTCTTTGGGAAAAGCGATCAAGAAGCATGGGCTGGCCAAAGAGGTCGCGGGGTTGTCTCAGAAACAGACGACAATCGCCACTGCTGTTAAAATGCAGGCCATTGATTACGGGGATCATGATATCAGAAAGGCCGTCCATAATGCCGATTTGGTCATTTTGGCGACGCCGGTCAGCATCATCACCGGGACGCTGTCCATGATCGGGCCGTATCTCAAGCGTGGGTGTATTGTGACCGACGTCGGGAGTTCAAAGGTCTCCATTGTCAAGACGGCCCAGCAGTTTCTCCCTAACCATGTTTTCTTCGTCGGGTCTCATCCTCTGGCCGGGTCGGAAAAAAGAGGGATTCAGTTTGCCGATGACCGGCTTTTTGAAGGGGCTTTGTGCATTATGACGCCGACGGAGCAGGGGAACCGTTCGGTGACGCACCGCGTTAAGACGCTTTGGTCCCGGGTGGGGTGTCAGGTCAAATTCCTTTCCCCTGAAGAACATGACCGGATTATCGCGTATATTAGCCACTTACCGCATCTCCTGTCTTTCGCGCTGATGAACGTTATCCCTGCGGAACTCCTGGAGTATTCGGCTCAAGGTTTAAAAGACAGCACGCGGATCGCTTCGTCCTCACCGCAAATGTGGAGCGATATCTGTCTCGGGAATGCCGATAATATCGTCCGCGTTCTGGATGAATTGGTGAAAAACCTGTCTGGTATCCGGCGGGCTATCGTGACGAACGAAGCGAAAATTTTGTTGGATGAATTTCAGAAAGCCAAAGATAAACGGGATAAACTTGGCTAAATGAGAACAGAACACTCGTCATGCGTGATTACGATTGATGGTCCTGCCGGCGCAGGCAAGAGCACGGTCGCCAAAAATCTTGCCCGGGAATTGCAGTATTCATACTTGGATACAGGAGCGATGTACCGGGCACTGACCTTGAAGGCGATTCGGACGGGGTGTGACCTGACGGATGAAACGGCTTTGGTGCGCTGTGCCCAGGCCACGGCGATTGAATTGCGTTGTGTCCCCGCTCTCGGCCTGCGTGTTTTTCTGGATGGGGAGGATGTTTCCGAGGATGTCCGAACGGCGGTTGTTACAAATAACACGTTTTATATCGCCAGGGCCCCGGCTGTCCGGGAGATCCTGGTCGGGTGGCAGAGAAAGATGGGCCGAAGCCAGAATGTCGTTGTTGAAGGGCGGGACGTCGGCACCGTTGTTTTCCCTGAGGCGACATTTAAATTTTATCTGGACGCGGATTTCGAGGAGCGTGTCCAGCGGCGGTTTAAGGAACTGGCCGATAAAGGGGTTCATGTTGACGGCGCGCGACTTAGGGCGGAGCTTCAGGAACGGGACCAGAAGGATTTGAGCCGTGCCGTGGGCCCTTTGCGCCGGGCGGACGATGCCGTGGTTATTGACTCCACGCGGCTGTCTATTGATGCCGTCGTTGAAAAGATGCTGGGCATTATTCGCTCCTGGCAGGCAGTTTAACGTTTATCTACGCGGGGTTTTGGCCGGGCAGTCGGCCAGACCTGAAAACACAAATCATATGGATCAGTCTCTTATCAGGAATTTTTCCATTATCGCTCATATTGACCATGGGAAGTCGACTCTAGCGGACAGGCTTTTGTTGCAGACAGGGGCCATTGATGAACGGAAGTTCCAGAACCAGCTGCTGGATGACATGGATATCGAGCGGGAGCGCGGCATCACCATTAAAGCGTCCGCGGTGCGGCTTCGATACAAAGCCGCTGACGGGAGGACGTATCTTTTAAACCTGATTGACACGCCGGGCCATGTCGATTTCACTTACGAGGTGGAAAAATCTCTCCGGGCCTGTGAAGGGGCGTTGCTGTTGATAGATGCCTCGCAGGGCGTCGAGTCTCAAACGGTGGCGAATTATTATTTGGCGATTGACAGCAATCTGGAAATTTTGCCGGTCATCAATAAAATCGATATCGCGAATATAGACATTGATCGCGCTAAAATGGAATTTATGGATATCCTGAATTTTAAAGAAGAGGATATTCAGTTTGTTTCCGCCAAAGAAGGGCTCGGGATTGAAAAGCTGTTTGAAAAGATAGTCAGTTTTATCCCCGCCCCGGAGGGGGATAGCCAAGCCCCGTTGCAGGCTTTGATTTTTGACATGAAATATGACATTTACAAGGGGATCGTGATTTATGTCCGGGTTTTTAACGGGAGGATCGGCCCGGATTTAAGAATCAAAATGATGCATAGCGGTAGAGAGTTTACCGTCGAAGAGATTGGGGTGTTCTGCCCGGAGGCGATGAAGGTGAAAGGGCTGTCCAGCGGGGAAGTCGGGTATATCACGTGCAATGTCCACGATCCCCGGGAAGTTAAAGTCGGGGACACGGTTACAGCGGTGAATGGCGCGGCGGCCGTGCCGTTGGAGGGCTACCGGCAGTTGAACCCCCTGGTTTTTTGCGGAGTGTACCCTGTGAATTCGAAAGATTTTTTATCTCTGCGGGAAGCCATCGAGAAATTACGGCTGAATGATCCGAGTTTCGTTTATGAGCCCGAATCGTCATTGTCTTTTGGGCACGGGTTTCGCTGCGGGTTCCTGGGGTTGCTGCATATGGAGATCATTCAAGAACGCCTGCAGCGCGAGTATGATTTGAATCTTATCCTGACGACACCTAACGTGAAATATCGCGTTATAACCAAAAATAAAGATGTGGTTTTTGTCGAGAACCCTGTCCACCTGCCGGAACGGACCCAGATTGATTCTGTTGAAGAACCCTATCTGGAGGTTGCGATTCTTGCCCCGGTGGAGCATATGGATAAGGTGATGGAGTTGTCGAAGGCCAAGCGCGGAAATTACCTCAAGAGCGAGTATGTTTCGGACCGGATGAGGATCCTTTTTGATATCCCCCTGGCTGAAGTGATTGTGGATTATAATGACATGATCAAGTCTGTCACTCGTGGGTACGGGTCGATTGACTACAAGTTCAAGGGCTATTTCCCGACGAGAATTTCTAAGCTGGATATTCTGATTAATGGAAAAGACTGCGACGCGTTTTCCTGCCTTGTCAACCAGGAGCGGGCTTATGAGAAAGGGGTCGCTTTGGTGAGCAAACTCAAGGAGCTGATCCCTCAGCAGCTTTTTGAAGTCAAGATTCAGGCGTCGTGTGATGGCAGGGTGATCTCCAGTGCTAAAGTGCGCTCGGTTGGGAAGAATGTTACCGCGAAATGTTATGGGGGTGATATTACCCGCAAGAGGAAGTTGTGGGAGAAGCAAAAAGAAGGGAAGAAACGTTTGAAACAGATCGGGAATGTCGAGGTTCCCCAGGAGGCGTTTTTAGCCGTATTAAAAATTTAACGGAGTCTGCTATGGATAACATGCAGTGGAAAGAACAGTATGAAGTCTTGCGGAGTGAGGGAAAGAAAAAAGGGGTTTTGGTCCGGGATGCTGTGGCACGGACGCTGCAGGCGGCCGGCGCAGGAGAACGGGAGATAGCGCAGGCACTTTTAAACCTCCACGATGAAGGAGTTAAGATCGTTCAGAAATCAGCCACCCGGGAATGGGTGGAGTCGATCGTGGTCGCATTTATCCTGGCGATGTTTATCAGAGAATTCTTTTTCCAGGCTTTTCGGATTCCCAGCGGCTCCATGCGCAACACTCTTTTGGAGGGGGACCGGTTGTTGGTGAATAAATTATACTATGGCCCCAAAATTCGTTTTACCACAAAACGGCTTCCCGGGTTTACAACCCCGCAGAGGGGGGATGTTATTGTTTTTATTTACCCCCAGGATTCCAAAAGAGATTTTATTAAACGGCTCATTGCTTCGGGGGGGGAGACGGTTGAGATTAAAGACGGGGATGTTTATATCGACGGGAAACTCATAGAGGACCCTCGGATAAAGAATATTTATTATTATAACTACGGGAATGCGTTGCCGGGAGAAAAGATCCGGGTTCCGGACGGGCATTATTTTGTCCTGGGGGACAATAGCGCTTCCAGCAGTGATAGCCGTTATTGGGGGTTCGTTCCGGAAAATAATGTGATCGGGAAGGCGGCTTTGATTTATTGGCCCCCACAACGGATCCGTCTTATCAAGTAAAACGATCCTGGCCGGGCGGATGGATAGACAGGCGAAAAAAATGCGTCCTTGCCAACATAAGAAAAAATTTTTTTGTAACGGGGTAAGATCATGCGGGAATTTTGTCTTGCTGTTGCTGCTTGTGTTGCCCGGGTGCGTGTCCACATCCACTCGGGGGCAGACGTCAGGGCTAGCCAGGCGAGAGTCGAGGGAAGAAGCTTTGTCGGCGGCTAGCGCTGTGCTTGGGGCGGTAAGTGGGCAGGATGTCACAGAACAGGATTTAAAGAATTTGGCTCAGCAGGTTCAGAAAGACAAGGAAGCGCAATCCGCAGTAGAAAGCATATCCGGCGTGTTTGACCCTAGCCGGCCCAAAATAAAATATTGTCCGGTGTGCGGGAAGCGGTACCGTTTCACCTTTGAGGAATGCCCGGTGCATCATGTGCCCTTGAAGATTTTGGATTAGGCGGCATCTTGTCCCCCTGCGATGGAAGGGGGTGGCGGTGTCCGTGCCTGTGGTCTTCTTTTGTATGGGGGGGGGATTTATGCAAATTTTTACAGGGGTGGTCTTAAGCTATCTTCTCGGGTCTATTCCGACGGGTTATCTTCTGGGCCGCATGTTGAGGGGGATTGATATTCGCCATTATGGGTCCGGGAATGTCGGGGCGACCAACGCATTCCGGGCTCTCGGAAAAGGGCCAGGGGTGGTTGTTCTTATTGTTGATATTTTGAAAGGGGTATTGGCGGTCGTTGTTTTGGGTCCGTTATTTTCTTTGGATGGGATTGTTGAATGTGTCCTTCTTGGGATTGCTGTTGTTTGTGGCCATAACTGGACGGTTTTCCTCCGTTTTAAAGGAGGGAAAGGGATCGCGACCAGTTTGGGGGTTTTGATCGGATTGGCGATTAAATTTGTTACCTTGCGCCCCGTGCTTTTGCTGACCCTCCTCGCATGGGTCAGCACTTTTATTTTGAGTCATATGGTTTCCCTGTCGTCTCTGGTGGCCGCGTTAGCCCTGCCATGTTTGATGATGTTGACTGGCCAGGTGATTGAGATTGTGGCCTTGGGCTGGATTTTTTGCGTCTTCGTTTTCCTTCGGCACTGGCCGAATATTCAGCGGCTTGTCCGGGGGGAGGAATCGAAAATCCACTTTTCTTCAAAGATATCTTCCGGGCACCCATCGTCATAACTTCCTTATTTTCGTGGGGCTTTGAAAATCTTCGTTTTCTGCGAATTTCTAAAAAAATTTAAAATTTAAAAAAGGCATGTTGAGAAAGCGTTTTCCTGCTCCGACGCTATTCTTAAAATTTTTTTTAAAGAAAGCGTTTTCCTGAGCTTGAAGGGGCGACCTTGCCTGGCGAATTGTGCATGTTATACTTTGAGCGTAATAAGCTAATGCCCGAAAGGGAGGGACGGATGCGACAGATTGAATACCGGAAGAGACATTCTTTAAAATATCGCCGCAAACTTATCTCGATCCGAGAGCTCGCGGAGGATAAAGAGTGTTGCACAAAAGTTCAGAAAAGTTTTATTTACAAAATCAAAAATTTGGGGTATAGTACTGTTGTTGATAGTTGTCCTCAGATATTTGTAAGGAAGCATATTGATAATAAGAACCAGGTTGAACATTTTCATTTTAAAGTCAAAGGTTCATTCTCATTGAAACAAGGACGATACGCATACATGGTTGAATTTTGCCATATATTGAAAATTAATATTTATTGGAAAGATAAAATTTTCTCCCCCAAAAAGTCAGGAACTCTGACTTAGCTGCTTGTGTTTAAACAACACTAGCCGAGGATGAACGGCAGCCTTTTCGAAGGCTGCCGTTCGTATTTTATAGGGCAGAGATTATAGAAGATCATAAGATGGGTTGGGGGGGGGTGACACCTATGCTCTCGTCATTGAATAATACATGTTCCCTCCCTTTCCTGAGGATTAGAATTTGAAGAAGGGATTATTTGATGAGATTTCTTGTCAAAGCGGATTCAACCATAAATATTATCTTTGTTCCATCCCGTTCTTTTGATCCCGCGTATTTTTCCTGGCATCTGGTGGTGAAATAATATTGAGGGCGCTTCCCGGTTTTTTGAAACGTTCCTGGAAGTTTCTTCGTCGATGCGGATATTTTAATTTGTCGTTTCCCATCGGCAGGGGTTGGATGGATTTTGCTCAAATCTTATCTTGAAAATTTCGCATTTTTTTTATACACTACAAGTATATTTGTTAACGATAATTTTAATATTAAAGATATAGATAAGAATTATTTTAATGCGATTTTTTAGAACACATTCATGGGTGCTCCTTATTTTTGCGTTGTTTGTTTACGGTTGTGCTGCGACGGCCCGTCCTCCTAAAATAATGCCGGAGTCCGCCGTCCCCGCGGGAGAGGCCTTGGCGGAGCCGCCGGAGGCACATATTTTAGAAGCAGAACTTGTTTTTCCTGGGGAAGCCATGCCCCTGCCGGGAGAACCCCCTGATGGCGGGGAAGAGAATATAATGGTGCCGTTCGGGACTGTTTTCGCGAAGACAGTGTTTGAAGGTGTCGTAAAGACAAGCTATGTCCAGCTCACGATCGTTGATTTTAACGACCCCAAAAAAGAATTTCAGCTTATTATCGGGGATAAAGCCCGGCAAAAGAATCTGCCATGGAATATCCAGACTGTGAAGCCGGGCTATTTCTTTATTAATCTCCCCGTCGGACATTACACGATCAATTCAATCACGATCCCGGTAGGGACGACATTAGCGACGGAGCCGATGGACGTGTCCTTTGATGTTGAGCTTGATAAAACGATTTACCTCGGAACATTAAGAGTGATCGGGGAGAAGGAGCGGATTAAACTTGGCGGAGTTCCTATTATTAAGCCGGGGTTCGAATATACATTGCAGATCCTGGATGAAAGGACGGAAGCTCAAAAAGAATTTTCCAGCCGATTCCCCGAGCACGGCGACCGGATTGATTACCAACTGATGGAAGTGAATGCGTTCAATAACAATCGGCTTATTTCATCGGAGGGGGATTCTTAGCCGACGTGTTTATCCTGGCCTGGTTGTCCTTTCGAGAGCGGCTTGCTTTGCCCTTCCTGGTTAAGCTGCGCGCGGCAAATCCCGCTAGTTTCCGTCGGTCAAGCCCTTACGGGTAAAAAAAATCAAGAAGCCGTAGCCAGCGGATGTCTTTGTGGTACAATACGCTTTAGTATCGGAGTTAAAATATCGGAGCCCTCGCGTGTTTAGTGGAATACGCCGGAATGGTTCAAGATTTATTGATTGAGCCAGGGGCTGTCCGGATGAAGGGAAACAGTACGTTTATGATAGATTTTAGGAAAGATTAACTGCAAAGGAGGTTTCAATGGTCAGGACCTGTGTTCTTATTATGACGGTTATGGTTTTCCTCTCGGGTTGCGTCACCGCTTCTCCCAACGCCGGGAACGCTAACCTGTCACAGATGCGTGTCGGGGAACTGGAGCAAGAAGTCCGGTTGAAAGATGATGAAATTAAAGATTTGCAATATCAGGTGAAAGATTTGAACTATGAAATAGACCGGTTGAAAAGCAAAATGGGGCGTTCAGATTCTTTGGCCATGCCTGATCGGAGGGGTTCTGACAGCTCAGGGGCCTTGGCTGATGGCGAGATTATTCGCATTGATGTCAGCGCAAGACAGGTTCAGATCGCTTTACAGAATGCCGGGTATTATAAAGGGAAAATTGACGGGAAAGTCGGGGAGATGACCAAGTCGGCTATCAGCAGTTTTCAAAAAGACCATGGTTTAAAAATCGACGGCCTTCTTGGGCAAAAGACCTGGAATGAGTTGAAAAAATATTTGGACAGATAATGACGTGAACCGCCCTGCCTTCGGATGGTCTTCAGGTGGGGGTATCAATCCGTGCCCACTGCATTGTTGAGAGGTCCAGTTCTAGAACGCGGGACAAATGGTATTGTTTTTTGAGTAATTGCACGAAGTCTTGAAGTGTTGTGGCGCGCGCGTTTTTGATGTCGGCGTTGTCAAACCAGAAGAAGGCGCCGTCTTTCTGGAACGTGCAGATCGCATGCGCTCTCCGGGCGCGCTGCAGGGCCAGAAAACGCGGTTGGTAACCTAGAACCCTTAAGACAGCGGAATTAAGTAAGGCGAAATCTTCGCAGTCGCCCCATCGCCGCCTCAAAATATCCGATGGTAATACCCAGGCATCAAATTGATGGGATTTGCGGTATTCGATGTTATGGTTTAACCAGTTCGCGTAATCTTCAATGGATTTGATGTCGGCGTTTAAAACAAAATCCCTGATTTGAATGTCTGAGCGATTCGGCTTTGATACCAGAACCCCGTTTTCGCGGGAGGAATCTTGCCGGATACAAAAGGAGGGTCCGCTATATATGCCTTCTTGGGCGAAAAGAGCGGAATCTTCTGCTCCTCCCAGAAAGAGAAAACTCGCCCATAGTGCAATGGAAATATGTCGAAGCGGGACCATAAAGACGCACCTTGTTTATGCCGTTAGGAATAACGCCAGGGTATCGAAAGGGTATCCCCGCAAGATGTTCGGGGCTTGTTTCCATTTCTTGGCGTGCGGGTGAACCCCGATGTTGTTGGGGATGTTTTTTTAAGGACAAGGAATTCTATTCTAGAAACACAATCCCGTCATGGGCCGCGGCATTTGATCAACCGCTTCCGCATGTCCATCCTGTGGGTTGAAGGGCGGAAAGTCCAACAACGCGCAATCGATCACCTCACGGATTATTAATCTATCAAAAAAATGCCTGGAAGGCAATATACAAAAAATACCTGTTCCCGGAATCGCGGTTTTTGAGGCAGTTGTCCTTGAAAGGGGGGCTTTCTTGTTGACGATTTTAACCGTTACCCTTAATCCGGCTGTTGATAAATTTATGACTGTTCCGCATTTTTGTGCCGGGACGGAAGTCCATTGTTCCGAAAGCTGCGAGGTGGCGGGTGGAAAAGGGATCAATGTGTCCCGTATGCTCAAACGGCTTAAGGTGGGGACCATCGCAACCGGAATCCTGGGTGGGGAGCGCGGACAATTTATTGTCAGGGAATTGCTCCGGGAAAAGATCCCTGCGGATTTCCATTGGATCCCAAGGGAAACACGGTTGAATTTCACCCTTCAGGATCCGTTTACAGGGCGAACAACACGTATTTTAGAGCCCGGGCCAGAAGTAAAACTTCCGGATATTAGGGCATTTCAAAAAAGATTTTCTTATCTCTTGAATTCGTGCCAGGTTGTGGTATTTTCTGGTAGTTGCGCGCGGGGTTTTAAAGAGGATGTGTATCAAGGCCTCATTCGGGAGGCTAGGGACAAAGGTGTCAGGGCTGTTTTAGATTCTAGCGGGAAATTCCTAAGCTTGGGATTAAAAGCCGGCCCGGATTGCGTGAAACCTAATCGGCAGGAAGCGGAAGACATTTTGGGCCGCAGCCTCCGTTCCCGGGCTGACCTTAAAGACGCTTTGGCAATCTTGAACCGCGGGCGGGTTGTTCTTCTGTCTCTCGGGGAAGAGGGGCTGGCCGCTACCGATGGGAAGAAGGCATGGCTGGTCAGCCCCCCGGCCGTGAACATCCGTAATCCGGTCGGTTGCGGTGATGCTTTAGTGGCGGGGTTCTTGTTCGCGGAAAGTCATGGTTATGAATTTTCAGAGAGGCTGTGTTATGCCGTAGCGGCGGGAACCGCCCACGCCTTGAGGCGCGTTCCTGGGGGCGGTTCGAGGGCCGCTTTTTTAAAAATGATGAAAAAATTGAAAGCCATCCCGTTATAAGTTGCTGATCGCCGGGATAAAGGAATCACGTTATGAATACTATGGATATTAAAGAATTGAAACGGAAGGGGCCCCCCTCGGTCACCGGGGAGCTTTTGCGGGTGCAGCTTGTTGATCTGGCCAAGAATTTTAAGATATCCTGGGTCCAGCTGGGGCAGGCCTTGTATCCGGTGTGGAAGGACAAGCTTTTTTTTGGTTGGGGGCACGATAAATTTGAACAATACGCTCAAAAGGAACTGGGCATTAAGAAGACGACGGCTTTAAAACTCCTGAAGACTTATTTTTTTGTCGAACAGGAGGAGCCCGCTTATCTGCACGAAGAGTATGTTTCCAGCCGGGAAGCCGGGAAAGTCCCGGACTATGACGCGATTAACGTCCTGCGGCTGGCCCGGGCTAAGAAAGAGCTCGATAAAGAGGATTACGTCAAACTTCGGAAAGCGGTGTTTGAAAAAGGGCGTAATGACACCCTTGTCCGGAAAGACCTGACACAGTTGATGAAGCAACGGAAAGAGGTTAATCCCGATGAGGAGCGGGATAAAAGGAATAAGGAATCCATCCGGAAACTCGTGACCGCGATTAAGAATTTTCAGAAAGACATGACGGCGTTAAATCTGTCTTCTCCGGAACTGGTGTCGGAAGCTGAGTCTTTGATGAAACGGCTTGAAAAGGAGTTGGAATAGTTCTTGGTGGAAAAATATTCAACTTTAAGTAAAATAAAGGGTATGATCCCCAACAAACCGGAAAGAATTGTTGACCTCAACACGTTGGAAGAGGAAGTGCTTTTAAACCAGCGTATTTGCGACTTGCCGCTTACGATCGAGGGGACGTGGCTCCAGGAATGCATTGATACGCTTTACGGGGAGCTGGACGCCAAGCAGATTCCCTTCCGGCCGGAATGTTACCTGGCGGATGAATGGCTTTCCCCCAAAGATGAGCCCGTGATCGGGATCCCGTTTTATCTCGCCCATCCCGCCCTTATCCGGCTGGAGAAGAAAATGATGCTGGAGGCTGAAGGGGAAACCCGGGCTTGGTGCCTCCGGCTTTTGCGTCATGAGACCGGGCATGCGCTTTGCCACGCATACCGTTTGCAGCACAGGAAGCGGTGGAAAGAGGTATTCGGTTCTCCCGCCCAGGAATATCCGGCCACGCACCGTTTCCGCCCTTATTCCAAAAATTATGTCCACCATTTAGAAGGTTTTTACGCCCAGTTCCACCCGGACGAGGATTTTGTTGAGACCTTCGCCGTCTGGTTGACCCCGGGCATGGATTGGCGGAAACAGTATCAGGGGTGGAAGGCGCTCGCCAAATTGGAATATGTTGATCATCTGATGGGGTTAATCCAGGGAAAGCCGCCTAAAGTCGTCGAGGGGAAGAAATACTGGCGGCTGCGGCAGTTGCGGATGACACTGAAGTCTTATTATAAAAGAAAACGGACCTCTTGGGCCGAGGACTTCCCTGATTTTCATGATGATAATTTAAAGCGGATTTTCTGCGCGCAGGATGACAAACCGGAAGACGGGTATGCGGCTGGGAAGCTGATCCGTAAGCATCAAAAAATTTTGATCAATGAAATCGCCCTGTGGTCGGGGGAAAAGAAACATATCGTGCACAACCTTTTAAAATCTATTTTAGCCCGTTGTCAGGAATTGAAGTTGTACGTGAAAGACTCCGAATCCGTAGCCTTGGCCGACCTGACGTCGTATATGACCACATTAGTAATGAATTATGTTTATACGGGTTGGTATCGGGGGGACAAAGCCCAAAGGAAAACCACATGAAGAAAAAATTGAAGGTGTTGCTGTTGTTTAACGCGCCGTACGCCACACCCCGTGGTTATGATTTTAAAGAGGAGTTCGCCGATCCGGAGAACATGTATACCGAGAATGACGTGTGCCAGGCCCTGGTGGCGAACGGGTTTGCCGTGCGCCTTTTGGGATTGTATGATTCTTTAACGCCTCTTTTCGAAGAGATTCAGGAATATCCTCCCGACGTGATCTTTAACCTGGTTGAGGTCTTCGCGAATAAAACGCATTTCGACAAAAATATCGGCGCGGTTTTGGAGCTGCTCGGCATCCCTTACACCGGAGCGGACGCTGACCTCCTGATGGTTTGTAATAATAAGGCGCTGAATAAAAAAATTTTAAGGTTTCACCGCCTTAGGGTGGCGCGCTTTCACACGTTTTACCGTGGCCACCGGATCTGGCGCCCGAAGACGATCAGGCTGCCGGCGATTATCAAACCGTTGTGTGAGGAGGCCTCCCGCGGTATCTCCCAGGCGTCGGTCGTGGACAACGACGCGGCTTTTGTTGATCGGATCCTGTTCATTCATGAGTCTATGAAGAATGACGCGATTGCGGAAGAATATATCGAGGGCCGGGAATTGTATGTGACGGTGTTTGGCCATAAAAGGTTATGGGTGTTGCCGCCCCGGGAGATAAAATTCGGACAGCTCCCGGACGATGAGCCCCGCATTGCCACCTATAAAGCCAAATGGGATGACCAGTACCGCGATCGCTGGGGCATCAAAAGTGTCTTCGCCGGCAAACTCCCGGAAGGCGTCGCGGAACAGGTCACAGATGTTTGTAAACGCGCTTACCGGGCACTGAACGGGCAGAGTTATCTCCGTTTTGATATCCGGGTTGCCCCGGAAGGGCGGGTTTACATTATCGAACCGAATGCCAACCCCTGCATCGCCCGGATCGATGAGGTGGCCCAATCCGCCGAAAAAGTGGGCATCTCGTATAATCGTCTTATCCGCAAGATTATTTCCATGGCGTTAAGCAGCAGATATTGAACCCATTTCTTCTCTTGGCCTCGCTAAAAGTCCGAGGAAATCCCGGTCTTTTGAACGGCTATTTTTATTATAATTATATGTTATAATATTGTATCTTTCCAAGAGCATAAAGAGGATTGTGTCTTTTTCGAACAGATTAAAACTATTTTATTTAAGGAAACCTATCATGAGGTCATTTTTTCAAAAACGGCGTAACAGATATTGCCCAACAATGGTGTTTGTTGCCGTATCCCTGGCCATCGTTCCTCTTCTTGCGCCCTCAATGGCGCTTGCGGCTCCGGCGCAACGGCAGATGGTTTTGGATTTGCCAGAACCGGGGACCTTGGTTCAGCCAACGGAACGCTATGCTCCGGCATTGCTGAACGGCATTACGGTGGATCCGGACAACGCCTTAAAATTTGAATTTATCATATCCAAAGGAGACATGTCACTGGAAGGCCAAGAACTTATTGACGAAAGCATGAAGCTGATTAAATATTTCCTGGCCGGATTGACGACACCGGAAGAAAACATGTGGGTTAACCTTTCTCCTTATGAAAAAGACCGGTTGATCCCGAGTATTTTTGGCAGGACGGAAATGGGGCGGGATCTTCTGGCTCAGGATTATATGCTCAAGCAGTTATCCGCTTCGCTTATTTATCCGGAAGAGGCTCTTGGCCAGGAATTTTGGCGGCGGGCTTACCAGAAGGCAAAAGAAAAGTACGGGACCGTCGATATCCCGCTGAACACTTTTAATAAGATATGGATTGTGCCGGATAAAGCGGTGATTTATGAACAAGGGAACAGCGCTTATGTTTTTGACAGTCATTTGAAGGTGATGCTGGAAGAGGATTATGTGGCTTTGCAGCAGAATCTGGGTGTTAAACAGTTCGGCCTGGATGGTTTATCCGGCCCTGTCGCAGAGACGGTGAACGGCGTCACATCGGCCGTGGTCCGTGAAATACTTATTCCGGAGATAGAAAGAGAGGTGAATGAGGGCCGGATTTTTATCCAACTGCGGCAGATTTACCATGCGATTATTTTAGCGTCCTGGTACAAGGATACTTTAAAAGAAAGTTTACTTGGAAAAGTTTATGTGAATCAGGAGAAAGTAGCCGGGATTGATATTGAGGATAAAGAAGTCAGCCGGAAAATTTATAACCGATATTTGGAAGCGTTTAAGAAAGGGGTTTTTAATTATATCCGGGCAGATCTGGATCTGGACACTCATGAGATTATCCCGCGGAAGTATTTCTCCGGGGGAAGTTCTTTTAAAGAATTAAGCCGGGTCAAGTCGAAGATCGCGTCCCTCAGGGAAGAGGAAACCCGTCAACTGGCTGACCGATTGGGGGAAACCTTGATTGTTTCTTCTGCCTTGGTGGAAACCGGCGACCGGGCTAACAGTGAAGAAGTGGGGCGCGTGGAAACCCTGTCTTTGGCGCTGTTCGGGGACATCGCCCGGGACAGGGTGTCTTCGCCGATTGAAAAAGAGAGGGCGGCGGTCGCCCGCATGGAACGCGCCCGGAGGGAGTACCCGGAGCGCGTCGCCGCCCAAGCGGCCGTTGAGTTGACAGCCTTGGGATTACGGGGCGCTTACCAAAGGGTGAAAGATATTCTGCAGAGGGAAACGTCGGTGAAAGATAAGGTCCTTACTCTGCGGTATTTGTTCACCGAGTTGTATTCCAGGACGGACAAGGAAGAATTAAGGGCGATGATCGGGATGCTGTCTCAGAAGAATGGGGACAATGTCCGGATTACCACACAAGATTTAAATCAGATGGAACGGGCTATTAAGGATACCGCAGATGCTTTGGCGAAACGGATTTTTGAAAGAACGGTCAGGGAAAATGACATCATTTTAATGGTCCGGGTCAGCGAGGGGTTTGGCCGGGATGAAGTGGCGGAGAGCTTGAAGTCCAATGAAGTGATTCTGCCCGTCGCGATTAAGGCCGAGATTGACCTGGTGTACAATGCCATTAAGGAAAACGCCGAGTTTTACCGGGCACGTTCGGGCAAACTTTATCCGATCGTGGACGCCATCATTGACGTGGTGGAAGGGACCAACCAGTTTGTGACGAATGCCGAGGGTAAAACATTGCTGGACATCCCCGATTATGAGTCCGGGGCGACCAGTGTTATTGTCACCGGGCTGGGGGTTCGGGATTTGGGCAATGCTCCGGACGGTTATGTGGGACAGTTTATAACGAACTTGGGGGACGAAGCCGCTGTGGCCGTTTTTAATCAGCGGGTGATTCGGGTGAGGGAGCAAGGGGTCGAGGTCGAATATTCCATGAAAGACCCCGAGCTTTACGCCCGGTATCCCGGGCTGATCATTGAATATTTGAAATTTCTGGCTGAGACACGCGGTCAGGAACTTTCGGCCCTCCGGGAGGAAATCCTCCTGATGGACCGTGACCGGGAAACGCAGATGCTGGAGGCTCTGGACGAAATTAAAACCGCTTACCGGATAGAAGGGTTAAAAGTTACCACGATTCCTGACGGGACGGTGATGCATGGGTTGAAAGCGGCTATGACCCGTGAGATGTACGAGGCGGCCACCGGGGCGCCGTACGGCATGCATAAAACACTTTTGACTATCGGGGGCTCGGCGGAGGGGTTTATGACCCTGGCGGTGGCGGGGGCATTGAAATCGGTGGGGGCTGTGGGCGGGTTGAGGGTTTATAGCGCCCAGTTGAACCATAAACCCTCCGGAGAAGTGATGAAAGATCATTCCCGGCGATATGCTTTTACTTCTCAAGAAGTGTCGGATATCACGAGTCTGCGGCCGGAGGACGCCCAACAAATTCTTTCCGGGAAGAAGCTTTTTACCGATGAGGATGTTAAAGGGCGAATTCTCGGGGCTTTTTCTTTCATCAGCGCGAATGGCGTTTTTGTCCAGCCCGGGGTGGAGCCGGCGGAAGAAGCCGTTTCGGTCCGGGTGTTGAGCATTGTTCAGGACATAGAGGGGCCTCGGGTGGAGATGATAATGCGGTCCTTGACTCAGAAGGATATGACGGTGTCATCGGCGATCCAGGCGGCCCGAAACGGGATAACCGCTGAACTGCCGCTCGGGGGTATTAATCTTAACCCGGTGGCGCTCGATTTGCAGATCAAACGGGACGGACGCGGGGTCCCGCTTCCATTAGCGAAACAGTCCGTTGAAGAGGTTGATGTCAGCGGATTCTTGCCCATTATTCTTGATGTCATTTCAGGCGAAGATGTCCTTCCTGCCCGTTTGGGGTTGGTCACAGCTTCCGATGTCCCTGTCGAGTAGGGGTCCGGAACGGGATGTTGTTGGGGGTGGGGGGATGGAAATTATTCCCAAAGATAAACGTAATGGCACCGAGGGTCTCCGTTCCTGAGGCATTGTTTTTGGGTTAATTTAAGATTCTTCGCTCCGGCGAATTCAAGTGCGGCGCGGGTCCACCCCAAAGTTCCGGCACATCCGGCTAACCCGTATCCCTCCGCTCCTTCCAGGACCATTTCCATCTCATTGCCGGTTATATGAAGGATTCTGGCAACCCCCGCGCTGAAATATTTCTTCCACACACTGGGGAAGCGTTGGGCCACGAACCCCGGGCTGCCGATCTTCATGAAAAATTTCATTGTGGTGCTTAAGTCATAAAACGCAACAATGCCGGCCACTTTTTCAAATGTTTTCCCGTCGCCGTTACCCCAAATGCTTTCGATGGTTTCGTAGGCATTCTTATAGATGACAGCCGGAACCCAGGAAACAGCCAATATTTGCTGTTCGGTCCAGACTTTGCGGTCTTCTTCCGGGGTTTTATCCAAAAATTTCTGGAACCCTGCTTCTCCATATGTTTCTTTTAGAAAGCGGATCGTACCGTTGATAATCAATCCCTTAACGGTGGCTGGTGCTGTCGCCATAATATTTTCCTCCAATGACGGGGGGTGACGGTTAACCGGTCACAACAGGGTTCGGATGCCTGAATATAAGAAAGTGAACACAAAAAGGATCCATCCCACCACAAGACAATTATTCAGAAAAATGAATTGCTGGTCCAGGCTTTTTCCGGGTGGGGAAAATTTTTCGAGCCAGATGCCGTTTTTGCCTTCGATCCGGATCGCTTCAGAAATGTAATGCCGGAGCCAAAACCGGTTCCGGACAAGGATACGGGTTATGGTTTCTGAACAGGCGATAGCAAAAATCGCCAGGGCCAGGACCAGGAAGATCAGGAGAACCGGGTTCCCGACGATCGGATCTCTTGAAATAAACGCGGCCTCGGCAATGAGTATTCCGCTTTGGATCACAAAATACCCTATCACCCAGCGCGTGGCCAGATCATTCAGGTGTTTGACAAGCCCCACCAGTTCGATAAATCTTATTTCATCCCGAATTTCACTCATGACAATCGATATTGTGCCGGGTTGGTTTATGCCCGGAGGTCCTTAGAGAACAAATTTATTTTATCCTAAAATTGGGATGATCGCCTTTTTTTTTAAGAAATTCTTTAATGCCGAACGGGTTAAATATCTATGTTTGCCATTTTGAAAATCGGCTTGACATCCACACTTATGGGTGGTAACATTTTCCCATGAATAAAAGTGCCCAGCTTACGGACAAACAAAAGGATGTTTTTAAATTTATTTATAAAAGAATAAAGCAATCCCAGCTGCCTCCAACTGTCCGGGAGATTGCGGCCCAATTTGGGTTTTCGTCAACTGGGACGGTCCGGGATTACCTGCACGCTTTAGTTGAGAAAGGCTACATTCGCGTTTCAGCCAATAAATCCCGGGCTATTGAAATTATTAAGGAAAATCTTTTCCAAATCCCTATCCTTGGCCGGGTCCAGGCGGGACTTCCCACGCTTGCGGTCGAGGAGATTGAAGGGTATCTTGATCTCGACAGCCTGGTTTTTTCAGACAGCAACACATTCGCCTTGCGCGTCCGGGGAGACAGTATGAATGGGGCGGGGATTTTCCCTGATGACTTGGTGCTGGTCAAACGCCAGGCCGTGGCCCAGACCGGGGAGATTGTGGTTGCCCTTATCCGGGATGAGGCGACTGTGAAATATCTCCGGAAACGCGGTCGGCATTATTTCCTTGAACCGGCTAATCCGCAGTATGAGCCTATTCCTGTCAACGAAGATGTGGTGCTGATCGGGAAAGTGATCAGTGTCATCCGCAAACTTAATTAATTGCGAAACTCCTTTTTACCTGTTAAACTTGTTATATAATATTTTCTAATTTAAATAGAGTATATATTTTATTTAAAAGGAGTGTATAAATGAAAAAGTTATTAATATTCATATTATTTATTAGCGTCTTTAGCACAGCAACATTCGTGGTGGAAGCACAAGAAGAAGAGGATAGCTTGTACCTTCAGCAGTTACAACGATATGATAAATTATGGGATAATTATAGTCAGCAACAGGAAGCCAAAAAACAAATTGAGTATGAAATTACCAGTTATCAGCATAGCCGGTACACCTTGATTAAAAAGTTAAGAGAGCTTGAAGGGAAAAGGATCTCCCTTAAGGCCCAAAGAGACCTTTTGCAGGATGAGACCGCAAAACTGCAGAGCCATTTGAAAGAATATGAATCGGAAAGCGTACGATTAAACCAGGAATATTGGCAGACGCAGGAAAATTATGGACAGTACCAAGAGAAATTAATGACGCTTTCCGCGAAGCAGGAAGAATCGGTCGGTCAGATTAAGAAGAAGGAAAAGATGATTAAAGAATTGGATGGGAAATTGAGCCTCCTGGAGGAAAGTAGTCGCAACGTGGAGAAGGAGGCGGACGAGATCAAAAAACAGATCCGCCTTAAAGAGGAAAAGCTGAAAGAACTTTCAACGCACAAAACCAGAGGGCGGTAGTGCTGCATTTCAAAAATATGTAGGCAAGGCAATACGGCTCAACGTATGGTCCTCATTAATGTTTATCCGGAATACAGGCCGTCACGGAATCGCACCCATCGTTACTGTCTCTGATATTTTCTTGAGTATAGCCAGTCCCAACACGCGGTACGTGTGTTATAATATCCGCCATGTCTTTAAAGATCAATTACCAGCAGGAACTGAATCCTGCCCAGTATAAAGCGGCCACTTCTGTGGATGGCCCATATTTGGTTATTGCCGGAGCAGGCTCCGGGAAAACCCGGGTGCTTATTTATCGCACCGCCTATCTGATCGAACAAGGGGTTAATCCTGAAGAGGTGCTGCTCCTCACTTTTACCCGCCGGGCCGCCCAGGAGATGCTTAAAAGAGCCTCGATGATCCTGGATGCCCGATGCGAGCATGTTACGGGAGGAACGTTCCATTCTTTTGCCAATGCGCTTTTAAGGCGTTACGGTGAATATGTGGGGCTGGATTCCCGTTTTATCATTATGGACCAGAGTGACGCCCAGAGCGCTTTGCAAAGCCTGAGGATCCGTCTGGGGATGGATAAACTGGACCGCCGTTTCCCCAAGAAAGAGGCTTTGATGTCGATTTTGTCATCGAGCGTCAACCGCGATGAAGATTTTGAAAGCGTGTTGTGTAAAGATTACCCGCATTTCCTGGCTTGGCTCCCGGAAATTCGCCGGATCGCGGAAGAGTACACGGGGTATAAACGCCAGCAGTCGTTGCTGGATTTTGATGATCTCTTGGTTTTGTTGAAGCAGCTGCTTTCCGATAACCCTACCCTGCGCCAGAAACTTTCTTTGTCTTATCCGTACATTATGGTCGATGAATACCAGGACACCAATAAAATTCAGGCCGAGATTGTCCAGATGCTGGCGTCGTCTCATCAGAATATCATGGTGGTGGGGGATGATGCGCAGAGCATTTACTCGTTCCGTGGCGCGCATTACAAAAATATCATTTTATTCCCGCAGATGTTCCCGGAAACGCGTGTCATTCTTTTAGAGCAAAACTACCGGTCCTCTCAGCCGATTCTTGATTTAACCAATCAGCTGATTCAGGCCGCGTCGGAAAAGTATGAGAAACAGTTGTTTTCCGACCGGCCCGGGGCCGGGTTGCCGGTTTATGTGGACGTCCCGAATGAAAACAGCCAGTCCAAATTCGTGGTGAATCAGATCACGCGTCTGCACGAAGAGGGGGTGCCTTATAAGGAGATCGCGGTTTTGTTCCGTTCCGGCTGGCATTCCAATGATCTCGAAGTGGAATTGACCAGATGGGGGGTCCCTTTTATGAAATACGGAGGCCAGAAATTTGTCGAGTCCGCGCATATTAAGGACGTGATCAGCTTTTTGCGGATTTTGTCCCAACCGTATCATGACCTTAGCTGGATGAGGGTCCTGGGGCTTCTGCGCGGGGTGGGGCCGCAGACCGCCCGCCGGATCACTCAGGAAATCGTTGCTCAAAAACAGGGTTTTCAAGCTGATTTATCCCGGCTGAAACCTAAGGACAGCGTTCTCAAGCTCATGGATCTTTTTAAGAAAAGCGACCCCCAACAGCAGAAGCCAGCGGAGCTCCTTGATTTCGTGTTGGGATTTTATCTTTCCCTCATGCCGGACGTGTATGATGATTTTGACAAGAGGGTCAATGACCTGGAATCTTTGCAGCACATCGCGGGCCGGTATGATTCTTTAGAGCAATTCCTGGCGGATATTGCCCTGGACCCTCCGGAAAAGGACCGGGTTGAGAAAGAGCGGCGCGCCCCGCGGCAGCCCCACCTTGTTTTGTCGACGATCCACTCTGCCAAAGGACTGGAATGGCATACGGTTTTTATCCTTTTTGTGGCGGAAGGGTACCTCCCGTCTTATCAGTCTTTGAATAATGCTGAAGGCGTGGAAGAAGAGCGCCGGTTGCTTTACGTGGCGATGACACGGGCCAAGGAGCATCTGTTTCTTCTCCGGCCTCAGGTTGACAGGCCGGCGCGCGGGGGGCTGTCCTATTCCGGATATGTGTACACGCGCTTGTCCCGCTTTCTCGCCGAAGGCAATATCTTGCACCGCTATGTGGACGTGCAGTCGGACTGCGATGACTACGCCATGCCCTGACGGGAGGAGGGGGCAGCGCCCGGAATATTTAATGAGAGAACATTATGGAACTGATTATTTCTTTTTTCAAACAGGTCATTGATTTTATTAACAGCCATTTTGAGCATATTCTGCTTATCTTGATTCTCTACGTGGCCGGACTCGGGTCGATTGTCCTGACCCTTTTTTTACGGCGGATCAGGCGCAAGGTGGTTGTCCAAACGGTCAATCATGTGCTGCATTATTGCCTTTTGGCCGGGTTTGCCCTGCTCATCGCCTTGACGTTTTATAGTTATATGGTCAACCTTGTCGAAAAGGCATCTTTGGATTTTTCTTACAAGGTCACCCCCACAACGGAGTGGGTGGAAGAAGATTTGAAGATCTATTTTATCCACGAGAACCAGTTGGTGCGGATGAACGCCAATGGCACGCAGCGGGAGGTTGTGTTTGAATCGGCGGGCGCGGTGCGGACGTATCATTTTTCCCCGGACGGGATGCATGTGCTGATCGCGACGGAAAGCGGCTTGTGGGCCCTCCATCAGAGAGACCAGAGCCGCCGGGAGATCGAAATTTTGGCCCAGGGTGACGAGCCCCCTGGTGCCGTCAAGGGGGTCGTTGATGGTGTCGTCTGGGGCCCGGACAGCCGGCGCTTTTGTTACCATGTCGCGAGATGGACCGAATTTTCATCGATAGATCATTGGATTATTTACAACCTGGCCGATCAATCCAAGCAGATGCTCAAGAGCCCGGCGTTGAAGATAAACGCCCTGCTGTGGGACAAGAAGGGAGAGCACCTTTACAACCTCTGGTTCAACGCATTGGATACGACGGTGTACGCTAACCCGTATGAGGTGAAAGTTTATCAGATCCCCTTGACGACGCTGAAACCGGAATTGATCATCATGTTCCCTTTTGATGAACAAAAGCTCCCTCAAGAGAACCTCTCTTTGCGCGGGATTGATATTTTTACCAGGGGGCAGGACCTGTCGTTCGGCCAGGAGGGGAAGAAGCACTTTTCTCGGATATCCGCGCAGGGCGCTAGGATCGGGGTTGATGATTTTGATTATCTTTATTATATCCATAACCGCTGGTGGCGAAGGAAATTGTTCCGCATTCCCCGTGTTCCCCGCAGGAGCGATATCCCCCGGTATCAATATAGCGGTGGGGAACTGGCGATCAAGCATATGCGCTGGACACCCAGCGGTCGTTATGTGGTGATGGAGCATTATTTCCTGGGGTTGCTGGTCCTGGAACCCCAGACTGGGAAGATCGGCCTTCTCGCTAATGAAAAAGAAGGGAATACGTTTGGCTGGTATACGCCCGCCGGACCTTGATCTGGCGGGCGTCCGACGGAACGGCGGCTGAACATCAATGCGCCGTTCGGTTAACCCGTCAGAGGAAACATGAGGAGATTTTATGAAGCTTCAACGACCTTTGGTTGTGCTGGACCTTGAGACGACCGGGACCTGGATCGACAAGGATCGGATTATAGAAGTCGGGATGATCCGGTGCCTTGCCGACGGCGGGCGTCTTTCTTATGAGAAAAGGGTGAATCCCGGGATGCCCATTCCTCCTGAAGTGGTCGAGGTGACCGGGATCAACAATGACGACGTGAGGGACGCCCCTTATTTCCGGCAGATCGCCGGAGAAGTCCTGGAGTTCCTGGCCGACGCGGATCTGGCTGGATTCAACATCGAGCGGTTTGATTTGCCGCTTTTGACGAGAGAATTTTCGGATGCCGGGATCAAATTTGACTATTCCCGGCGGGCGGTTTATGACGCCCAGAAGATTTATCACCTGCACGAACGGCGGGACCTGACGGCCGCTTACAATTTTTATTGCCATAAAGAGCTGGAGGGGGCGCATTCCGCCATCGTCGATTCTGAGGCGACCCTTGAAGTCCTGGCCGCCCAGTTGAATAAATATGGGCGGGGAGCGGAGAACTTGGACGCCCTGCAGGGTTTTGATTATAAGCAACGGACGGATTTTTATGATACCGGCCGTAAGTTCCGCTGGTGGAACGGAGAATTGTACATGATGTTTGGGAAATATGCCCGGAAGGAAGGGTTGAAAACCATTGCGCAAAAAGACCGCAAATATTTGGAATGGATCCTGACCCAGAATTTTACCGACGAGATTAAAGACCTCGTTGAAGGCGCTCTGGAAGGGCATTTCCCACAACCCCCGACCCTGCCCAAAACAGGCCATTTTGAAGCTCCGCCCGTGGGGCCCGGGTATCAGAACGAATTATTTTAGATTTCGGGGTTGAACAGAAGAGGGTTGAGCGGTATCATACAAGAGGTTAAAATATTATATCCCGCAAAATAGACAATATTAAATTTTAGGTCTTTGAGGAGGTGTCTTATGAAAAATCAATGGTTGATCTGGTTCATCGTAGTGGGGGTCGTGGTTTTGGTTCTGGTTACGTTTAATTACCAGAGCGGACAGGATGTGCTGCCTTTGGGAGAAGTTTTCACGGAAGATGAAAGCGAGTTGGAACCCGCTATTGAATATGAATTCGTACAGTCCGACGGCAGCGTGGCCGCGCCTTTAGAAAGAACCCCGACGCTGGTTTCGACCGCTGCCCCGGTTGTCCCCCCGCCTGCCGAGAAGCCGGCCGGCAGCCCGCCGGCGCTCAAGCCTCAAGACCTTGACCAGAAAGATTTTTCAAAGATCCCGTTTACGATCCAGGTGCTGTCTTCCAAAGATCAGCTCCGGGCTCAAGAGGCTTTGAAGAAAATCAAGGATTCCGGGTACCCTACGGCGTATCTCGCGACCAAAGATTTGGGTGATAAAGGCCTGTGGCACCGGATTTATGTCGGGACTTTTAATACAAAAGAAGAAGCGGATAAATATTTGCCTCAAGTCAAGAAAGCTTATCCTGACAGTTTTATTATCCGTAACGGGAAATAACCGATAACAGTGTGTAAGGATTTCTAACATAGGAGAGGGGTATGCGTCATATAAAGATTTTTGGGGTGGCCATTCTGGCCTTGTCTTTGGTCTCGTTTCCGGGATGCGCTTCTAAACGCGTCAAACGCCTTAACCCTGAAGAGGTCGTTGACCTCAGCGGCCGCTGGAATGATTCGGATTCGCAGCTAGTTGCCAAAGAGATGATCCAGGACGCGTTGTTTCGACCTTGGAGTCAAACATTTATGGAGATCCATAAACGCCTTCCGGTGGTGGTCGTCGGCCCGGTCACGAACCGCAGTCATGAGCATATTAACGCCGCTGTGTTTATTAAAGACTTGGAAAGGAACCTCCTGAATTCCGGGAAGATCAAGTTCGTCGCGGCTAAGGGCGAGGAGCGGGATGCTGTCCGGGATGAACGGTCATCCCAGCAGGAAGGCTATACTGATCCTGCCACGATTAAGGTGTTCGGCAAAGAGACCGGGGCTGACTTTATCGTGCTGGGGAGTATCAATTCCGTCAAGGATGAAGTGTCGGGGCGGTATGTCATCCTGTATCAGGTTAATCTCGAGCTTGTCGATATTGAGACGAACCAGAAGGTCTGGATCGGCCAGAAGAATATCAAGAAATCCGTTAAAAGAAGCAAATATTCGTTGTGATGTTTCCCCGCTGGCGTTTTCTTCCTAAACCCCTCCCTTCAGATGATGTTTACGTGATTGGAGCGGCGGTGCCCTCTTTGTTGTATGGCATTTTTTTTTTATTGTTAGCCGGGACGGCCGTTAGCCTGTCCTCCTGCGCCTCGGTGATGACGGTGCAGCCGCAGGTGGGCCGTTTGGCGGCGTCGGGCCGGTACGCCCAGGCCCTGACTGCGCTTGAAACCCGTCAGGCGCTCTACGGGAAGAATAATCAGCTTTTATTCCTGCTGGAAAAAGGAATGATCCTGCATCTCAACGGCCAGTACCGGGAGAGCATCGCTGTTTTCGAAAACGCGAAGTCGCTGTGGGAAGACCTGTACACTGAATCCTTGACGAAGATCGCGGCCAGCTGGGTTGCGAATGATTATGCCCTTCCTTACCGGGGGGAGGATTTTGAGCGGGTCATGGTGAATATTTTTCAGGCTTTGAATTTCGCCGCTCTTGAGGATTATGAATCCGCGCTCGTGGAGGCCCGCGATGTTGACAGCAAACTCGCGGTTATTAATGAACAGTATCCCCCGGGACAGAAAAATGTTTACCGGGAGGACGCTTTCGCCAGGTTGTTAGCCGGAATCCTGTATGAGTCGGCAGGTTCGTACGGCAACCTGAATGACGCGTTGATTTCCTATGAAAAGGCTTATGATGCTTATGCGAACGATTATCGGGAGCATTATGGCTTGGAACCGCCTCGGGTGTTGTTGGAAAATTTGTGCACCTTGGCCCGATGGACGGGCGGTCCGGATGAGGGACAGTATCAGGGCGCGCTATCAGGACAGGACTGCCCGAGCTTAAAAGAAAAAAGTCTCAAAGCAGAAGTGATTATTATCCAATATCACGGATCAGTGCCGGACAAACGGACGGAAAGCGTGCTGATCCCTCTTCCCGGGGGGTATGTTTCCAGCTTTTCTTTTCCCCAATATTCCGCGCGTTCCCATGAGGACGGGTTGCGCGTGATCAGCGTGCGGGATCAGCAGGGGAAGGTTAGGCATGCCGAGACGGAAGCCGGAGAAGAGATCAGCCGTATCGCGAGCAAGAATCTTGCTGACCGCAAGACAAGAATTATGATTAAAGGGGCGGCCCGGTCAGCTGGCCGGTATTTTATTGAAAGGCATATCGAGAATGAAATCGCGGAAAAGCATGGGCGAGACAGAGCCCGATGGTTTCCCGTCTTGGCCAGTTTTCTTAACTTGGCGGTTGACCGGGCGGACCTGAGATCATGGCAGACTCTCCCGGCAGAAATCCGGATCGCCCGGTTTATTCTTGATCCGGGGCATTATACGTTTTTTCTGGGGCAGGATGTTTTGCTGGGGGACGTTGCCGTGTCCCCTGGACAGAAAAGGTTTATCCTGTTTTGTTCGAATTTTTAACGTTTTTTCCCATTAGAACCGGGTCCATGGCGAATCCAGGCAGAGATCAGCCGGCTGAATTTTGAATTGCGTTACCTTTGAAAAATGTGTATGATAGGACTCCGAATAAGGGGTGAATAATTAAGGAAAGATTATTATTAATGGAGGAGTCGTTGATGAAGACTATTGCGGATCTTGGACTCGAAAAAGTCGGAATTACAAACGTAGAAAAGATTTTATATAATCTTTCCTATGATGAAATATATCAAGAAGAGCTTAACCCGGCTTTAGATGGGTATGAGAAAGGGGTCCTGACAGACCTCGGGGCTGTTGCTGTGGACACCGGCCGTTTTACCGGACGTTCTCCCAAAGATAAATATTTCGTGGAAGAGCCGTCGTCTAAAGACAATATTTGGTGGGGCACGGGATTGTCTTCCCCAACGGGTAATAATGCCGATAACCGCCGTCTTTCTCCGGAAGGCTGGGCGGCCCTGAAAGAAATCTCTCTGAAACAGCTTAGCGGCAAGACGCTGTATGTCATGGACGGATTTTGCGGAGCGAACAAAGACACCCGGCTTTCGGTGCGGATTATCACCGAGGTCGCCTGGGTGGCGCATTTCTTTAAGAACATGTTTATCCGTCCGGCTGAAAAAGAGCTGAATGATTTTAAGCCGGACTGGACGATTTTGCATGCGTGCAAAGCCGCCTGCCCGGATTTTCAAAAATACGGGATGCGGTCGGAGGTGTTCGCCGCGTTTCATATCGCGGAGAGAATGACGTGTATCGGAGGGACTTGGTATGGCGGGGAAATCAAAAAAGGGATTTTTACCATCATGAATTATTTCCTCCCGTTGAAAGGCATCGGCTCTTTTCACTGTTCCGCGAATAAGGGGAAGAACGGGGATACGGCTTTGTTTTTTGGCTTGTCCGGGACGGGCAAGACCTCCCTGTCCACGGATCCGAAGCGCCAGCTGATCGGTGATGATGAACACGGATGGGATGATGATGGGGTTTTTAATTTTGAGGGCGGGTGTTACGCCAAATGCATCAACCTTTCCCCCCAAAATGAACCTGAAATTTGTAAGGCGATCCGTCGGGACGCCCTTTTGGAGAATGTTGTTGTTGATCCTCAAGGGACGGTGGATTTTACCTCTGTGGCTAAAACCCAGAACACCCGGGTGTCCTATCCGATTTATCATATTGATAATATCGTGAAGCCTGTTTCTAAGGGGACGCATCCTTTGAAGATTATTTTCCTGACTTGTGACGCTTATGGAATTTTACCTCCGGTTGCCAAATTGACGAAAGAACAGACGATGTATCATTTCTTGAGCGGGTATACCGCAAAAGTCGCGGGCACGGAGTTGGGGATCAAAGAGCCGCAGCCGTCTTTTTCCGCCTGCTTCGGTCAGGCCTTTTTGCCGCTTCACCCAACGGTTTACGCGGAAATACTGGGGAAGAAAATGGCGCAGCACGGTTCAGCGGCGTACCTGGTTAATACCGGATGGATCGGAGGGAAATACGGCGTGGGGCACCGTATCCCGATTCAGGAGACCCGGGCGATCATTGATGCGATCCTGGAAGGGTCTATTGACCACGAGGAATGTAACGTGATGCCGGTTTTTAACTTAAGGATTCCTAAACATGTGGCGGGGGGAAGCAATCAATATCTCAATCCCAGGGAATGCTGGAAGGATAAAAATGAATATGACAATTCCGCCAGGAAACTCGCGGAAATGTTTCAAACCCATTTTAAGAACTTTACTGACACGGATGTCGGAAAAGAGTTGGAGAAGGCCGGGCCGCAGCTGGCGTGAGGTTTTTTAAAGATTCCCAATCCCCGTATCAGGAATGGAAAGAAAGTCCGGATCGAGAACAGTATTGAATTCAAATTGCCGAAACAGCGGGTCTTAATAAAAATTACTGGAGTCCTGCCGCCAGGATGAACGTACTTTGGCTTTGGTGAGAGAATCAAAGGCCCAAGGTCAGGGGAAATGGTTAACTCGGCCCCGACGTATTTTGTGAATGGCCAGATGTTTGTTGGCACAAAAGCTTTAAAAGATATGCTGGATTATCAGTTGAAATAAAGGGCTGGATTTTGTTCCTTGTTCCACGGCCCTGTCCATATGTCTATGAAAGTGTCCTGTCATATTCATGTTGTTGCCCGGGTTCTTATC
This sequence comes from Candidatus Omnitrophota bacterium, assembly GCA_029560465.1. GTDB lineage: Bacteria > Omnitrophota > Gorgyraeia > Zapsychrales > JANLHA01 > JAGOJP01. The sequence goes on along the minus strand of JAKQKX010000090.1, from coordinate 122,105 downwards.
GGGGGGTTTTTTGTGGTTGTGGCCGCTGAAAAGCTGTTGGCCCCTTATGAAAATTTCTTTTATGTCATTCAGGGGTACGACATTCTTCCCCCATTCCTGGCCCGTTTCGCAGCGATGATCGTTCCCTGGGTTGAGTTCTTCCTGGGGGTTTTTCTGGTGTTAGGTTTATGGCTTAAACCGGTGCTTCGGCTTTCGCTGCTCATGATCAGCGCGTTCATTATTATGCTAACTCAGGCGGTCCTCCGGAAACTGCCGATGCAGGATTGCGGCTGTTACGGTGAGTTGCTTTCTCTCCCGCTTCATGTTAGTATATTACTCGATATGGGATTATTTCTGGCTGTCGGGGGACTCTTAAAATATTTTTCCAAGACGTCCTGTATGAGCCTTGACCGGTATTTTGAAGCAAAAAATTTATGAAAACCGTTATTATATTATTGTGGGTATTTTTTTTTATGACTCCCGGAGCTCATGGTAACAATATAAAACAGCCGAATGTCAGCGGCCAGTTTTATAGCGCAAACCCCGGCCGGCTCGCGGCTGATATTGACCAGTTTTTTAAGGAGGCGGATGTCGCCCCGACGGATAAGGAGGCGCTTATCCTGATCGCTCCTCACGCTGGTTATGTGTATTCCGGAGGCGTGGCCGCTTACGGCTACAAGGCTTTGAGCCACAAGGCATACCGCACAATTGTTGTCATCTCTCCCAGCCATCATTATCCTTTTGACGGAGTGTCCATCTGGAAGGAGGGGGCCTTCACCACCCCGTTAGGCGATATTCCGGTTGACAGTGAGTTTGCCGCCAAATTGCTTGAGAAAAATGAAGCCTTTATCAATGCCCCGCAGGCGTTTGACCGTGAGCATGCCCTTGAGGTTCATCTGCCGTTTCTGCAAAAAACATTTAAGGATTTTAAGATCGTTCCCGTGATTTTTGGGCAGCCCGGTAAGGACCTTTGCGAGTCCTTCGCCGACAGCCTTGATGCCTTGATCGGAGATCGCCAGGACGTTTTGATCGTGGTGAGTTCTGACATGTCGCATTATCATGATGACAGAACCGCACGGGACAAGGATCGAAGGACGATTCAGGCGATTGAGAATTTGGCGTTGGAGGACTTTTGGACAAAAACGAGCTCCCGTGAATTTGAAATGTGCGGGTCGCACCCGGTGACCGCCGCGTTATTCTTGGCCCGGAAGCGGGGGCTTAAGCCCCAGGTGTTGAAATACGCCAATTCCGGGGATGTGTCTGGGGACAAGGGCCGCGTCGTGGGGTACACGTCTATCCTGTTTTATAAGCCGGGGGGAGCGATGAAAGCGGGAAAGGACGACCTTCAGAAAGAGGCGGGCACGCCAGAGGGCGTCGCCCCGTTAACCCGCGGGCAAAAGGCCCGGTTGATTGAGATCGCCCGCAAGACAATTCAGGACCATATCCTTAACGGGACCGTTATGAGTTTTCAGGAGACTGACCCGCGCCTTTCGGCGGAAGAAGGGGCGTTTGTGACCCTGCATAAACGCAAAGCCCTGCGTGGCTGTATTGGGAATATTGTCGCCCGGGGGCCGTTGTATCTTACGGTCCGGGATATGGCGATCGCGGCCGCCACCCAGGACCCCCGTTTTCCGGCTGTGACAAAGGAGGAACTGGATCAGTTGGACATAGAGATATCGGTTTTATCCCAGCCGCGCCGATGCCGGGATGTCCGTGAGATTGAAATGGGGACGCACGGCGTGATTGTGCGCAAGGGAATATTTCATCAGGGGGTTTTTCTCCCGCAGGTGGCCACGGAAACCGGTTGGAACCGGGAGCAGTTTTTATCAAACCTGTGCGCGCATAAAGCCGGATTGCCGCCTGATGCCTGGAAAGACCCCAAGATTCAGATCGAGATTTTCACGGCGGATGTTTTTTCTCAACAGGATTTGGAAGCGGTTGAATAAACAAAATATAAGCCAGAATTTGAGCTGACAGCCCCGGGCATTTTTATTAGACAGAACCAAACGGGAAGGGTATAATAACACGACTGCACAATAAGACAGGCAACGGCAGAATATTTTGAAAGGAAGCGAACCCTATGAGCCTTCAGAAAGTATGTATGTTAGCTGCGGTATGGGTCATTTTCAGCACCCCGGTTTGGGCGCAGACAACGACCGCGCAGCAGAGTGAGAAGAAGACGACCGAGAGCGGAGGAAGTTCAACAAATACGCAAAATTTTACTCAGGTGATCAGGATGAAAAGCCAGGATGCCGCGTTGCGCATCAAGGATTTAATGGCGAGAATTGAATCCCAGAAACAGCGGATTCGTGACATGCAGGATAAGAATGAAATGTCTCAACAGCGGATGCGTGATTTGATTGAAAGAAATAAGCAGTTGGCGGAACAAAAGATCAAAGATATGGAACAGAAAAATCAGGAAATCAAATACCGGATGCAGGATGTCCGGGCTAAAAATGAGATGCAACAGCAGCGCATCCAGGATATGCAGGCAAAATTGAGAGATATGCAGCAAAGAAACCGTTAGAATTTGGAAATCATATATTTCTTTTCCTTCCAGGATTGAGTCATTCAAACCCTCCACAAGAAAGTGGGGGGTTTTGTTTTCCTGACGGGGAAGAAACGCCACCAGGGAAGCCGGGGGCGTATGGATGATTGGTGGTTTTATGACTTGACGAAAGTCGTGAAAACTATCAAAATAAAACCAAAAGGTGAAGGGCCCCTTATTAAAGCCCCCTTTAGGGGAACCGTAATTTTTATAATTTTTGCTTCTGAAATTATGATATTCGCGCGCACGATAATTATTGTTTTAGTTTTTCTTATGTCGACAGGGATTTATGTTTATGAGCGGCATTTGGCCAATCAGGGGCAGATCGGCCCAGTGAGCCAGCTTATTGATTTTGTCCGTTTCGGCAAATACGCGCAAGACCGGGAACGCACCTCCCGGATAACCGGCGAAGAGGATACGGTTAATATCCAGGAGTATTTGCTGCGCCTTCAGGAGACTTATGACGCTCTTTATAAAGAAAGAGGCGCCCTGATCAAGAAGCGGCAGGAGATTTTGGCCGAACTTTCCTCCCTTAATAATCAGTTGTTGCGAGAGGCGGGCACTTATGCTGAAGCCCTTTCACAAGAACAGGCCCAGTTTTTGGAAGAATTCCCTGAATTAAAAGAAATGGCGGTTCAGATGGCCAAGGCCTATATGACAGAGGATCCGGCGGAAAGAACCCAACAGCTCCTTAAAGCCGAGGAAAGCATGGGGAAGCTGTTCAAGGCGGAAGGAGGAGGGGCTGATGGGGAGGCTCAACGCCTGAAGAATCATTTAAGAAATATTTTAACCACGATTCAGGACCGGTATCCGGAACAGTTCCAATCGTTTTGTGAGAACCCGGATCCGGCGGAATGCCTGAATGCGGATCCGCAACAGGCGCAAGAGCTGGCGCAGAAAATTCTTCATGCCGGAGGTGAGGAATTGGCCGCTGACGTGAATGAACTGAAAGGCGTTATTAAAAGTTTATCCCAAGAATATTATATGGCAGCGGAGAATTATACCGCGAGTGAACAATTTTTGGAACAGCACAATCAGCGCATCGAGGGTGATTTGAAACAATTAAGCACTCAACTGGTGGAGGTGACGGACCTTGGCGTTGAGGAAATTAATATTTTATATAAAGACCTTCTGTTCGAATACGATGTGGTCTTGGAAAATTTGGCATTAAATTTAAGGCGGTTGGATGAAAAACAGAAGATGCTGGAATGGCAGATGAATCATGCCAAGGGGCTGTCCCTCGGAGCCGATGGGCAAACGGATATGGCCCCACTGGAGGCGATCAAGAAAAAGCAGTCGGAACTTTTGAGCCGTTTAGAGGAGAATTTGCTGGCCAGCGATGATACGTATCAACGCCAACGGGATTTGGGGAACAGTCTTGCGAGGATTGTCCGGGAGAATCGCCAGGGCCTCCCGGGGCGGGCCCGGGGGATCCGTGTTGAGCACAATAACCGGCAGGCCCATGCCCCATCCGCACGCTCGTCATCCATGTCATCCGCACGCCCGTCATCCACGCCACCCACGCGCCCGTCATCCACGGCCGCCGGTATTCAGCAAAGAAATTATACTGTCCAGGACACCAGGGCGATGCTGGATAGCGCCGCAGCGCGGAATTCGGACATCGCGAACCAGGCTAAAGAGCAAATGCGGCGGCTTAGGGACAAGGCCCGGGATCAAGGTTTCTACGACCGCACTTTCCCGTCTTCCTTGCGATAATATTTTTGTTTAGGGAGACGGATAAAGGATGTCGTGTCCTGGCAGAATTATATCTTCTGGCAGGTGTTCGGCGTAAAGGATTTAGCGCGGCATGATGAATCAACAGGGGACGGAAGAGGAGAAAATCCTGAAATGAGCAACAAACGCATTATTTCCCTGGGAACGGCCGCTTTGTTTTTTTTGTGTGTCCTTGGAGGTGTCTTCTATCAGCATCATCGGGTGTCTTTGCGTAAGCCGATCGGGATGATGGGGATGAGCCGGGATGAATATCAGGGTTATCAGTTGGAACATCAACACCTTCTTTTTGAAAACGAACGGTTAATCCGTCAATTGAAGGATTTGGAGCAGGCGGTGGCGCATCAGGACACCTGGCTGAACAAGGTTAAAGAAGAAAATTTGCAGCTACGGGATAAAATTTTACTTATGAACCGGCTTGTCCATCTGCAGCAATCTATTTTTCAACTCAAAGAACAAGAAATCCAGGATGCCCCGGGAAAAGAGGGGAATGCGGGTCCGGGCTTGCCGCAAGGGGCTCTTTCTTGGGCGACTTTGGATGAGGCGCGGGCAACCCTGGAAAAAGCGAAAATCCGGATCCGCTCTGTCCAGGAAAGGATGAAAGTCCTTGTCGCTGATGATGAGGCAGAACAGCTTGCCATTCAGGAAGAGATGGACCGGGTGCAGTCTCTGATAGGGAATAAGGGATATCTTTTTCGGGGAAGTGCCCAGGTCTCCGGGGAAGGGGCCCTGTAGTTTACGGCCGGCTGACTTACTGGTATAAAGAGGCTATGGCAACGGAACGGGTTCGAACTTTGGACACAAAAGCTGGTGTCATTGAATACACATTGTCCCGTTCTTCGCGCAGGAGGACGATCGGGATTAGTGTTTCCGACAGGCTGCAGGTCCGTGTCGCGGCCCCCCGGTTTGTTCTTTTAAAAGATATTCATAATTTTATTTTTGAAAAAGCAGACTGGATTATTAACGCGCTGAATGACATGCGCCATCGCCACGGTTCCTTGCCGCAGAGAGCCTTCCGGGCCGGGGCGACATTCTTTTTCCTTGGAACAGAGTATCCCCTGTGCGTGCAACCCGGGGATCAAAAACGGTCGGAGATCCATTTTGACGGGCGTCAATGGCGGGTGCTCCTTTCCGCAGGCACTCCCGGCCCTTTGCAGGCAGAAATTATCAAACAGCAACTGATGAAATGGTACCGACGAGAGGCTGAAGAAATTCTTGGAAGTCGGGTGTTTCACTTTTCCCGTTTAACCGGGCTGACCCCTGAAAAAATCGCTGTGCGGACGCACCGGCGTATCTGGGGCAATTGTTATTATCGGACCCGGGCGATTCACCTCAACTGGCAATTGGTGTTCTTCCCCCCGGCGGTCATTGATTACGTGATTGTCCATGAATTGAGTCACCTGGAGGTCCCGAATCATTCCAGAAAATTCTGGGAAAGGGTGGAACGCGTGTTGCCGGATTATCAACAGCATCGCCAATGGTTGAAGATCAACGCGGCCCGGATGGTGGTTTCATGAACGGCAGGCCGTGATGGGCTTGCCTGAATTGGAGAGGACATGAAGTTTTTAATTGTTTACGGACACCCGTATCCGCACAGTTTTAACCACGCGATTATGACAGTGTTCGGGGACCGGTTAAAAGAGAAGGGGCAGGACGTGATCGTGCGGGACTTGTATGCGGTCCGTTTTGACCCGGTGTTGAAAGCGGAAGAGTTGGAGGGGTTTAAAAAGAACGTCTATCCCGAAGATATCCGCCGGGAACAGGAGTATGTCCGCTGGGCGGACACGCTTGTTTTTATCAGCCCGATCTGGTGGGGGGGGCTGACGTCTATTATGCGAGGGTATTGTGACCGGGTTTTCAGCTTGAACTTCGCCTATCGGGAAACAGCCTCCGGCCCGCAGGGTTTATTGAACGGGAAAAGGGGGTATTTGATCAATACGATCGGGGCTCCGGTCGCTATTTACGAACAGGCCGGCCTGATCGAGAGCATGAAGAAGACGATCGGGGAAATTATTTTCAGCTTTTGTTCCATCACTCTGGCGGGGCACACCTTTTTCGGATCCGTCGGGAACTGTTCCGATGAGAAACGCCAGGAAATGCTGGAGGAAGTCCGCGGCATCGCCGATGATTTAAGCGGCGGGATGGCGCCATTACAGAAAGGGCCTTGATGGTGTTGTGTTGTCCGCCGTGACCCTTGCTTTTTCCCGCTCCGGCAAGCGGATCGTTTTTCAAGAAAAAATGTGTGTCGGTAAAGATCCCCCTTTGCGCCGGGTTGGCCGGCCCCTGTCCCCTCAGCAGGGGGGCGGATAAGAATTTCTAAATAACTATTTGCATCACAATGATTTAATGTAAAATAAATCAAGGAGCTGATTTATGCAGGGGAAAAAAATCCTTATCGTTGATGATGAACCGGAAGTCCTGGAGATCCTTGAAAGAAAGCTCAAGCTCGAGGGTTTTGAGGTCTTCACCGCCACCGCGGGGCAGATGGCCGTTGACCGGGCCGTCAAAGAGCAGCCAGACTTAATCCTGTTGGACATTGTGCTCCCGGATATTGATGGGTCTGAAGTGGTGCAGCGTATCCGCGAACATCCTTTTATCGAAAGGAAAATCCCGGTCTTGTTCCTGTCCGGCATTGTCACCGGGGAAGAACGGGACAAGTATATGGAGCTTACGGTCGGAGGTCAATCTTATCCAGCCCTTCCGAAACCTATCACGATCGGAGACCTTTTGAAAGGCATCCGCAATCTCCTCCCGGAATCGTGATTTCTGCCGTGTAATTCTTCTCTCAAGATGTGAACGCTATGATTGTTAACGTTAAAGTGATCCCTGGCGCGAAAAAGAACCTGGTTAAACCAGAGGAGCATCAGTTAAAAGTTTATCTTACGGCGCCCCCGGTTGACGGCAAGGCAAACGACGCCCTTATTGGAGTTTTGGCCGGGCATTTTAACGTTCCGCAGAGGCAGGTCCGGATTATAAAAGGATTGAAATCAAGGCATAAAACCATTATGATAGACAATTAAACTTGTCACCGAGTTCAATAGAATCGGGAAAAATCCTTATAGACAGAGCGGGAGGGGCGCATGTTAATAGACACGATCAGCCGGGATTATATTCAGGCCATGAAACAAAAAGAAGCCGTGAAGGTGTCCACCCTGTCCTTCCTTCGGGCCCAGATGAAGAATGTCCAGATTGACTTAAAGATTGACCGGCTCACGGATGAACAGGTCCAGGAGGTCATTAAGAAACAGGTGAAACAGCGGCGGGATTCCATCGCCCAGTACGAGAAGGGCGGGCGGCCGGACCTGGCGGACAGGGAAACACAGGAAATGAACATTTTACTCGCGTATTTACCTGCGCAGTTGGGGGAGGCCCAGCTTCGGCCGGTTGTTCGGGAGGCGATACAGGCTGTGGGGGCCCAGGGGATGAAAGACATGGGGCTTGTGATGAAAGAGGTTTTGTCCCGGGTCGGCGACTGCGCGGACAACCGGGTGGTCAGCGAACTGGTTAAGAAAGAATTAGCGGAGTTATGAGCGGGGGCGAATGAAAAGACAGGGTCGTATAAAAACATTTCGTTTCGCTGCGGTTTTTGTTTTGGCCGTGGCCTTTGTTGCGGGATGGCTTTGGCTCGACAGTCATTACACGGTTCCGATCATCATGTATCATAACGTCGAACCGAATCCGGCAGGGAAGGCAGACACCGTCAGCCCGGAGATATTCCTGCGGCAAATGGAATTCCTTAAGACGCGCGGGTACCGGGTCATTTCTCTGGACGCGCTTGTCCAAGGAATAAAATCTGGGCGTCCGCTCGGGAAAAAATCCGTGGTTTTGACCTTTGATGACGGGTACGAAAATAATTATATGTACGTGTTCCCGCTGCTGAAGAGATACGGGTTCCCCGCAATGATTTTTGTGTCCCCGGATTTTATCGGCGCGGAAGGGTTCCTGTCCTCGAGACAGATTTTGGACATGCAGCGGGCCGGTGTTCAATTCGGAAGTCACGGCATGTCCCAGGCGTATCTGCCTGATTTGGACGATGCCCAGCGGTTTTTGGAGGTGCGGGAGAGCCGCCGCATCCTTATGGCCGACCTGAACACGGGGGTGGACTATTTCTGTTATCCTGTCGGCGGGTTCAATGACCGTATCAAAGACCTGGTCCTCCGGTCGGGATATCAAGGCGCCCTTGCCACCAACCGCGGGCATGACCGTTTTAATAGGGACGTGTATGAATTGAAACGGATTCGGTTTAGCGACAAAGACAGGTCTTCGCTTGTCCTTTGGGCTAAACTTTCCGGGTATTACAACATTTTTCGGAAATTAAAAAATCCAGAATAGCCTTTTTTAAAAACAAACGGCGTCCGGCCGCAGGCCAGGAGATAAAGGACTGATGAAAACAAAGAGTACCCAGAGAACATCTGCTTCCACGTATCATTTTACGGCAGAAGAAGAATTTGTGATCCGCCAATATAACCAAACCAAACCTTTCAGCAATTTTTTCCCGGGAATCGCCGGCCTCTGGGGGATTCCGATGTGGGTGTTCTACGTGAACCGCGGGCAGTGCATTTCCAGCTTTGGCATTGAAAGCAAAGATAAAGCGATCCTGGAATTCCTTCCGGCCAATAAAGCGTACCGTTTAACTTCTTTGCAGGGATTCCGGACGTTTTTAAAAGTTTCTTCTGGCGCCCAAGTCCACGTTTGGGAGCCGTTTCGGGGGGCGGGAGCCGCGACCCGCCAAACGATGAAGATCCGCGCCCATGATTTAACCATCGAAGATGTCCACCCCGGACTAGGGTTGCGCGTCACGGTCAACTATTTCACGGTGGCTTCTGAGAGCTATCCGGCCCTGGTTCGAAGGGTCTGTTTTGAGAATATGTCCCGGAAAAATATGAGGATTGAATGCGTGGACGGCTTGCCGCTTCTTATGCCGTATGGGATGAGGGACTGGGCGCTCAAGAACATGTCGCGGACCGTGGAAGCCTGGGTGAGGGTCAATAACCTCAAGCATAAAGCCCCGTATTATCATTTGAATGTCGAGGTGGCGGATTCACCGCAGGTTCAGCATATCACGGAAGGTCATTTTTATTTTTGCTTTGCCGAAGGCACGCCGAAGCCGGTTTTGTTGGACCCGATCGTGGATCCGGCGGTGGTGTTCGGCCCCAACCTGGATTATGTCTGCCCGCAGGAATTCTTTAACCGGAAAATATTTAAAATTCCGACTGTGCAGCATACGAGCAACCGCACGCCTTCCGCGATGAGTTACGGGGCGTTTTCCCTGCCGTTGGGCCGGGCCAAAACTTTGACCGCGTTGACCGGGTACGCGTCCAGCGAGAAACAGCTGAACCGGATCGTGCGCCAGGCGACGGCGCCGGGATATGTTGACAAAAAGGCCCTGGAGAATAAGGCCGTGGTGGACGAGGTCAAGCACTATGTGTGGATGCACAGCGCGTCCCCGGACCTGGATCAGTATGTCCGGCAGACATTCCTGGATAACGTTTTACGGGGCGGATTGCCGGTTTCTTTGCCGACAGCGGAGGGGAGCGAGGTTTTTAATGTCTATAGCCGCAAGCATGGCGACCCGGAGCGGGATTATAATTATTTTGTCTTGTCCCCGAGCTATTTCTCGCAGGGGAACGGCAATTATCGCGACGTCAATCAGAACCGCCGGACCGACGTGTGGTTTAACCGGGATGTGAAGGACACGCACATTTTCACGTTCCTCAATTTGATCCAGGCGGACGGTTATAATCCCCTAGTCGTCAAAGGGCTGTCCTACGCGGTCGCCAAGCCGGATAAACTCAAAGGTGTTTTAAAAACATGCCTGAAGAATCCTGGGCAGGACATTGAAAAACTGGGGGTGTTTTTGGAACAGAGTTTTCAGCCTGGGCAGCTGCTTAAAATGGTCGTTGATCATGACATCAAACTGGCCGTCGCGCCAGCCGCGTTCCTTGGGGAGATTTTAAGCCTCTGTCAAAAGAACGAGCTTGCCGACCACGGAGAAGGGTTCTGGACCGATCACTGGACATATAACCTGGACCTGATCGAGAGTTATTTGGCCATTTACCCGGAAATGCTGCGGTCCTTGCTCTGGGACAAGAAGGGATTCAGTTTCTTTTTAAACACTCATTACGTTTTGCCCCGGGGGCAGCGGTTTCTTTTGACCCCTCAAGGCGTCCGGCAATATCATGCGGTCTATAACGATATCAAGAACATTGACGCCGCCGCGAAAGGGTATAAACTGCGGGTTCAGGACGGGGAGGGGGATGTTTATTACACAAACCTTTTCGCTAAATTGCTTTGTCTTGTCGCGAATAAAGCGGCGAGCTTTGACCCCAGCGGGATCGGCATTGAAATGGAAGCGGATAAACCAAGTTGGTATGATGCTTTAAATGGGCTTCCCGGCCTGCTCGGCTCCTCGATCTCCGAAACCCTGGAGCTGAAGCGGCTTTGCCTGTTTTTGGAGAACGCTTTTGACCGGTTGCTTTTGGGGGAGGGGGAACCTTTATGGGTCTTCGCGGAACTGGGGAATTTTATCCGGGAACTTCAGGCCCTTTTTTCCGAGGAAGACGATCCGCTGCAGCTTTGGCACCGGAGTCATGATATCAAGGAACATTACCGGTTACGGATCCGTAAGGGGATCGAGGGCGGTGAGCATGAATTAACGGTCGGGCAGATCCGCGCTTTCTTGTCCGCCGTTATCAATCGGGTTGACCGGGGCGTGGCCCTGGCGGCCCCCGGGGATGAACTCCTGCCGACGTATTTCTATCATGAGGTGACGGATTACGCTTTGCTGGACAAGACGCATCAGGATTGGCATTATGTCATGCCGGTTAATTTCCGCCGGCATACCCTGCCGCTTTTTCTGGAAGGGTTTGTCCATTGGCTGCGGGTCGAGTCTGATCCGGATCATGCCCGGACGCTGTACCGGGCGTTGCGACGGAGCCCGCTGTATGACAAGAAGTTGAAAATGTATAAGGTCAACGCCGACCTCTCCCGGGAAACGGAAGAAATCGGCCGCACGCGGATTTTCCCGCCGGGATGGCTCGAGAACGAGTCGATCTGGCTTCATATGGAGTATAAATATTGTCTTGAGTTGCTGCGCAACGGTTTGTATGAGGAATTTTATGAAACATTCCGGGATGTCCTTATCCCGTTTCAGAATCCGGAACGATACGGGCGGAGCCATTTAGAGAACAGCTCCTTTATCGTCAGCAGTGCTCATCCGGACGCGTCCCTGCACGGGCAGGGTTTTGTGGCCCGGTTATCGGGGAGCACCGCGGAATTTATCCAGATGTGGCTCTGGATGTGCGCTGGCCGCCAGCCGTTTTATGTGGACAACAACCGGGAATTGAACCTGGAGCTTAAGCCTGTGTTGCCGGCCTGGCTTTTCAGCCCTAAAGCGGCGACGAAGGTGTTTGGAGGGCCCGGCGACGGTCAGCCCGAAACGCTGCCGGCTCACGCGTTTGCTTTTAACCTGCGGGGACATACGCTGACGGTTTATCATAATCCCAAGATGAAAAGCACTTTCGGCCGAGACCCGGCCGTTGCCCGGAATATAACCCTTCAATATTATAACCGGAAAGGCTCCGTGGAAATTGAAGGGCCAGTGATTCCCGCCCCTTATGCCGAGGACGTGAGAGATAACAAGATCCGGCGCATCGATGTTTTTCTCGATTAGAGGACATCCCGGGGCAAGGCGCATGAGATATCCCGGAGAGGATTGGCGGTTTTTCTGGGCATCCCCTTGACAATAAAAGTTGGAATTATTAAAATAATATCCTGCCGAAATTCCTGCCCCGCCGCCCAGACAGCCGCGGCCTTTAAGGCCGGGCGGGGCAGCCTAAAACGGGCCGTGGTTTTTAACTCCCTTCTCGGGGGTTCCATCTGTTTAGATCAGCAGCGTATCCATATTTTTTAATCAGTGAGAGGAGGCCAGGTTATGACGGATCATAACATTGCCGCAATCAATGAAAAGGTGAAGCAAGAAAGCAGTTTCGTGGAAGCGATCCTGATGGAGGTGGGGAAGGTGATCATCGGGCAGCGGGATCTCTTGGAGAGGCTGCTTGTCGGGTTGCTCGCCAACGGGCATATCCTGATTGAAGGGGTGCCCGGTTTGGCTAAAACCACTGCCGTGAAGACCCTTTCGGAAACGATTCAAACAAAATTCCAGCGGCTGCAGTTTACGCCTGATATGCTGCCCGCGGACCTGACCGGCACGCTTATTTATGACCAGCGCACGGGAGATTTTTCCATTAAAAAAGGGCCGCTGTTCGCTAATATTATCCTGGCTGACGAAATTAACCGGGCGCCGGCCAAGGTCCAGAGCGCCCTTCTGGAGGCTATGCAGGAACGCCAGATCACGATCGGGGAAGAAACCCTGAAACTCCAAGATCCGTTTTTGGTCCTGGCGACCCAGAATCCCATCGAACAAGAGGGCACCTATCCTCTGCCGGAAGCCCAAGTCGACCGGTTCATGCTGAAAGTCAGAATCGGATATCCTTACAAAAGCGAGGAGCTCAAAATCCTCAAGAGGATGTCTTTTACCAATCCGCAGTTTCATGTCCAGCAGGTTGTGACCCCGGCGGACATTATCAGGGCCAGATCCGTTGTCGATGAGATTTACATGGATGAAAAAATTGAGCAGTATATCGTTAACCTTATTGACGCCACCCGCAACCCCGAAGCGTATGATATGCCGGAATTAAAAGGGCTGATCCAATATGGCGCGTCTCCGCGCGCGACCATCAACCTGGCTTTGGCGTCCAAGGCATACGCGTTTCTGCTGGGGCGGGGTTACGTGACCCCCCAGGATATCAAGACGATCGGAATGGATGTCCTGCGCCATCGCGTGATCATCAGCTATGAAGCCGAAGCCGAAGAGCAGACTTCCGAAGACATTATTAAGAAAATATTTGATGAAATTGAAGTGCCTTAAAGGGAGCGGCCATGATCCCCAAGGAATTGTTGCAAAAGGTCCGGCGTATTCAGATCACGTCGTCCCGGCTTGTGAATGATATCTTCGCCGGGCAATACCATAGTGTGTTCAAGGGGCAGGGCATTGAGTTTGATGAAGTCCGGGAGTATCAGCTGGGGGACGACATCCGGACAATTGATTGGAACGTCACGGCCCGCACGGGGAAGGCGCATGTCAAAAAGTTCGTCGAGGAGCGGGAGTTAACCGTCATGATTTGCGTGGACGTGTCCCTGTCCTGCCGTTTCGCCTCCGAGAACGCGCTGAAGGCCAAACTGGCGGCGGAAATCGCAGCGGTGTTGGCGTTTTCAGCCATCCGCAACAAAGATAAAGTCGGCCTTATTATTTTCACGGACCAGATTGAGAAATTCATGCCTCCCCGGAAAGGGGTTAAAAGCGTCCTGAAAGTCATCCGTGAGGTGCTGTATTTCCGCCCGCAAAGCGCGAAAACCGATATCGCCTGGGCGCTGGAATATTTGAGCAAGGTGACGAACCGCCGCAGCGTGGCCTTTTTGATTTCGGATTTCATGGACCGGGAATGCCTGTCCGGGGAAGAAATCCCAGCCGACTCCCGCCTTAGAAAGGCGCTCGCCATTGCCAATAAAAAGCATGACGTTATTGCCATAACCCTGAATGACCGCCGGGAGGCGGAACTCCCGGACTGCGGGCTTCTGACCCTTGAAGACGCGGAAACAGGGGAACGGGCGATTGTGGATACGACGAACGCGGGTGTTAGAGCCCAATACCGCGGGCTGGCTGACCGGAGATGGAGGGCCAGGGAGAAGCTGTTCCGCTCGGTCGGGATTGATCATGTCCCGGTTTCCACCGGGGTCCCTTACGCCAAGGAGTTGGTGAAATTTTTTTCAAAGCGGCGCAGGCGCTTGAAGTGAGGTTGGCATGCAGGAATTTCTTTTATTTTTGATTTCGGGCTTTTTCGTGCCGGCGATGGCCTGGGCTGACGATATCCGCGACGTTAAGCCGCCGGTCCTTTTGCCTGGGCATAACGGGATTTGGGCGGTGTTGGTGCTCCTGATTTTTCTGGGAGGACTGGCGGCGTGGGTGTTGCGCAACAGGTTGTCCCCGCGATGTGTTACCCCGCCGCCCCCGGCTTCCCCGCCCTGGGAAACGGCGTTCCAACGCTTGAGAGCTTTGAAGGACACGGGCTTGTCCGGCGGGGAGGATGTGAAAAGTTTTTATACGGAATTATCCGACATCCTCCGCCGGTATATGGAAGGGCGTTTCCAAATCCGGGCCCCGGAGATGACCACCGAGGAATTTTTGTCTCACCTTAAGGCGGCGCCCGCGCTCAACGCTCAACATAAATTGTCTTTGCAGGAGTTCCTTACCTGTTGCGATATGGTGAAGTTCGCCAGGTTTTCATCGTCGCTCCATGAAATGGAGCGCGGTTGGAATCTGGTTTGGCAGCTGGTTGCGGACACGCAGCCGCAGACATAAATATATCGGGTTTATGAACAACATGGTTTTGTTTAAACATTGGGGAAGAATTGACCATCAGGAAGAATTATGATTTTTAAAACGCCGTGGATTTTGATCCTCATTCCGGTGGTTGTGCCGTTTATGATCTGGCGGAACCGGAACGCCAGGCCGCCTTCGGTGCGTTTTCCGTCCCGGCACCTGCTGCTCCCGCTGCCCCGCAGCTGGAAGACCCGGTTTATGGGGGTCCTGTTTATCCTTCGGGTCTTGACGGTGGGGCTGTTCATCGTGGCGCTGGCCGGGCCGCGCGCTGTGCGGGAAGAGACGAAGTACCATTTTGAAGGCATTGATATTATGCTGGCGCTGGACGCTTCCCGCAGCATGGCTGCCGAGGATTTTTCGTTCCTGGGGAAACGGTACAACCGGCTGGAGATCAGTAAGAAGGTGGTGGAGGAATTTGTTGACGGCCGCCAGCACGACCGGATCGGGCTCGTGGTTTTTTCCGGCCTGGCTTACACGGTCTGCCCGCTGACCAAGGATTATGTCTGGCTGAAAGAGAACCTGAAGCGGATCGAGTTTGACTTGATTAAAGATGGCACGGCGATCGGATCCGCAACCAGCACGGCGCTGATCCGCCTGCGGGAGAGTGACGCTAAAAGTAAGGTCATTATCCTTTTGACTGACGGAGTCAATAATGCCGGGACCGTTGACCCGCTGGAGGCGGCTCACGCTTCTGCGGCGTACGGGGTCAGAATTTATACGATCGGCGCGGGCACGAAAGGTTACGCCCCGTATCCCGTGGAGGATGTGTTTGGCCGGACCCGGTATCAGCAGGTCATCACGGATGTGGATGAGGACACTTTGCGGGAGATGGCCCGTGTCTCGGGGGGACAGTATTTCCGGGCCACGGACACGGCGTCCCTGCGGCAGATTTACAAAGAAATTGATCAAATGGAAAAGACGCCGTTTGAAGAAACGGGTTACCGGGACTATAAAGAACTTTTTCCCTATGCCCTGGCGGCGGCCTTGGTGTTGCTTGGGGTCGAGTTGTTATTATTCCATACGGTCTGGCTGAGGATTCCTTAAATGCGTTTTGTCTTCCCTGAATTTTTTTATGGCCTCTGGGGGCTGGTGCTCTTGGCCGCTTTCTTGAGCCTGGCCCGGCGCCGCCGGCAGAAGTGTTATGATCGCTTCGCTGAACAGAAGTTATTCCTGGATCTCGCGGCCACGCTGGTCCCGGGACGGCACGTGTTTAAGCACGGTCTGCTCCTGGCTGTTTTTGCATTCAGCCTGGTGGCGTTAGCCCGGCCGCAGTGGGGTTATGAAATGCGGGAAATCAAACGGCAGGGGCTGGATATCCTGCTGGTGATCGACACATCCCGCAGCATGCTCGCTGATGATGTGAAGCCAAACCGGCTTGAGCGGGCGAAGCTGGCGGTCCGGGATTTCCTGCGGCAGTTGAAGGGTGACCGCGTCGGGTTAATCGCCTTTTCCGGCGACGCGTTTTTGATCTGCCCGCTGACCGTCGATTACGGAGGGTTTTTGTTAAGCCTGGATCATTTGGACAAAAAGACCATTCCCCGGGGCGGGACCAATATCGCGCGGGCCCTGCAGGAAGCGTTGAGGGAATACGACAATACTCCCAGCCGGTACAAGGCGGTGATTATCATAACGGACGGGGAAAACCTGGAAGAAGACCCGTTTGTGGCTGTTAAGGAAGCCAAGGACAAGGGGGTTAAAATTTATTGTGTCGGGATCGGGACACAATCCGGGGAATTGATCAAAGACGCCGATATTTTCGGCCAGCCGAGTTACCTCAAGGATGGGCAGGGCAATATTGTCAAATCCCGCCTGAATGAGGAGCTGCTTCAGAGGATCGCGCTTGAGACCGGCGGTGTCTATGTGCGGGCCAGCGGGGCGGAATTCGGGCTGGACGTGATTTATGAAAAACAGCTGGCTCGTTTGGAGAAGCGGGAATTGGAAACCACGATGGCGAAAAATTATTTTGAGCGTTTTCAGCTCCCTCTCGGAGCCGCGCTGTTTTTTTTGTTATGGGAATTTTTTCTGCCTTTAAGGAGAGAGGACCGCAATGGCCGATTGGACGCGTGAGTGGGCGGGGACGAGGATGAAGACCCTCGGATGGCTGCTTCTGGCCGCCGGGATTAACATGGCGGTGTCGCCGTGTGCCCTGGCCCGGTCGCCCCAAAAGAGCACGCGTTTGGGGCACGCGCTTTACCAAGACGGCCAGTATGAGGACGCCGCCGCGCGGTATCAGGAGGCGCTGAGCCGGGACCCGGAATCTTCGTTGATGAATTATAACCTTGGGACGGCGCAATACAAGACGAATCATTATGACCAGGCGCGGATTCATCTGCAGAAAGCCCTGCTTGCGGAAAAGGACGCCCTTCGCCAGAAGGCTTATTATAATTTGGGGAACGCGTCTTTCCGATTGGGGCTTCAGCAGGAACCGTCCGACCTTAAGAAGGCGATTTCTTCCCTGGAAGAGGCAATGACTTTTTATGAAAACGCTTTTAAAATAGATGACAAAGACGAGGACGCTCATTATAATTATGAAATTGCGCGCCAAGAACTCGAGCGGCTGAAGAAAGAGCAGGAAAAGCAGGAGAGCGAATCGCAGAAAAAGGGCGGTCAGGAAGGGCAAGACCAGAGTTCTAAAAGTCAGGATCAGGACGGCCGCGGGGACGCTCAAGACAAGGACCCCTCCTCCAGGGAAGCGGACGATCAGCCGCAAAACGGCTCGCAAGAGAATGATGGGAGCCGGGGACAGCGTGACGGGGAGGGGGAAGAACGCCCTCCCGAGGCGGAGGGGCAAGAGCAGCAGCAAAATGACGGCTCCGGGGGGGATTCTGGAGACGACGCCTCGGCGTCCCCGCCACAAACGGGCCAGGGGAAAGCGCAGGCTAAAAAGCAATACACGTATTTTACTCCGGAAGAAGCCCGCATGCTTTTAAACAGATATCAAAGCAATGAAGAGCCGCAAATGTTTTTTAATGCCGTCCTTCCGCCCAATGCGGAAGCGCCGGTGGAGAAAGATTGGTAATCCTGTATGATTTCCAAGAAAATTGGCCAAGTGTTTTTCATATGCCTCGCGCTGTTGTCCTGCGCAGGGAGGCCGGCTGCGGCGGATGATGTTTCTGTCACCGCGGAAGTGGACCGCCGGAGCCTTGAGCTTGGATCGTTTTGCCAGCTTAAAATCACGGTTCAGGGGGCGCAAAAAGTAGAACCCGTGGTGTTGCCCAAGATTGAAGGGATGGAATCGCGCTATCTGGGCCCGTCCACCAGCATCACGTTGATCAACGGCCAATACTCCGCCTCCCGGTCTTTTCAGTATAACCTTTATCCGCTTTCCGAAGGCCGTTACACGATCCCGGCGATGAACGTGGCTGTCAACGGGAAGACATATTCCACCGAACCGATATATTTGGAAGTCACCGCGTCCCCGGCGGCGGGGCAGAACCGTCTCAACGGCCCCAAGGATTCCCTGCAGGATAAAATATTTTTAACCTTGTCCGTGCCGCAGAGGGAATATTACGTCAATGAGCGGGTCCCGGTGACGATGAAACTTTATATCCAGAATTTGTCGGTCCGGAATGTCCATTATCCGGAGATGGATCATGTCGGGTTCGCGCTGAAGAGTTCGCAGGACATTCAGCAGTCGACCGAAATCCTCGGCGGCCTGAAATACGACGTCATCACGTTCTATGCCCAGGTTTACCCGACGAGGCCAGGAGCCCTGACCTTGGGGCCGGCCGAGATCGTCTGTGATATCCTGTTTAAGAACCCCGCGGCGCGCTCGCCGTTCAGCCGTGTGGACGGTTTCCTCAACGACAGTTTTTTCCGGGGGTTGTTTGAAGATTACGATCAGCAGACCATTTCGGTCAAGTCGGCGGACTTGAGAATCCCGGTCCTGCCGCTGCCGGAAGAGGGCCGGCCGAAAGATTTTTCGGGGGCGGTGGGCCCGTATGATTTCGACGCCACTGTCACCCCGACGGAACTTAAGGTGGGCGATCCGCTCACCGTGCGCATGACGGTGACCGGGCCCGGGAACCCTGACGCGGTTCAGATGCCGGCGCTGGGCGGGGAGGGCGCTTTTAAGTTCTACGAACCCCAGTCCACGGAGAATGCGAACAGTAAGTCCATCGAGCAGGTGGCGGTGCCGACTTCCGAAAATATCAAGGCGTTTCCCGCGGTGAGTTTTTCTTATTTTGACACAGGAAGCCGTCAGTACAAAACGGTCACTCGCGGCCCGTTTCCGCTAACGATTTCCAAGCTTAAAGAGGGCGAGCAGCTTAAGATCGTGGGGCTGGGCGCGGTTCCGGGGCAATATTCGATTGAGCCGGAAACCCTCGGCCAGGATATCCTTTTTATCAAAGACCGGCCCGGCCCGTTTTATCCCAGGGACCGCTTGTTTCTTTTTCAGCGTCCAGGCTTCTGGGTGCTGGCCGTTGTCCTTGTCCTGACCTGGAGCGGTTTATATGGCTATTATCATTTTCACCGGAAACTGGCGACGGATACCCGTTTTGCCCGGCGGTTTCACGCCCCCCGCGTGGCGAGGGCGGGGCTCAAAGAGGCCCAGGGTTTTATGGCGCAGGGTGACAGCCGGCAGTTTTACGATATGTTGTTTAAGACCGTGCAGAATTATTTCAGCAACACATTTCATATCCCGGGAGGGGCGGTGTCGATGGACGTCGTTCTTAACGTCCTGAAGGAGAAAAAGGCCGCGGAAACGGTCCTTGAACAGGTCCGGGCGTTTTATGCGGAATGCGAGAGCGTCCGGTACGCTTTGGTTCAGCCGCGCAGGGAACAGATGGCCGGGAGCTTTGCCAGAGTCACGGAGATGATTGAATCTATAGAAAAGAACGGAAAATGAAACAGTTTGTAGCCGTTATTATCATAACAGGAGTGATTCTTTTCAGGCCGGCCGCGGCGGCGGAGAGGCCGAAAGAGGATGCCTGGGCGACGTTTATCAAGGCGGGCTTTGCTTATCAAGAAGGCCGGTATGACGAAGCCATCGTTCAGTATGAACACCTGCTTCAGCAGGGCCGGGTCAGCGGCGCACTCTATTATAATTTAGCCAACGCTTATTTTAAAAAGGGGCAACTTGGGAAAGCGATCCTGAATTATGAACGCGCCCGGGAGCTCCTGCCCCGTGATTCCGATGTCCTGTCAAATTATAAACTGACGCTTTCACAAAAAGAACAAAATTTTCCTTTGCCTCGCAAGAGCATGATACAAAAGACGGCGGAAGGCGCCCTGAATTATTATACGGTCAATGAACTTGTTGTGTTGACGGTTGTCCTCATGACTATGGCCGGCGGGTTATTTTTAGCGGCACTGTTTTTCACCTGGCCACGGCAGAAAATATCCTTTGTCATAACCGCCTGTTTGACGTTGAGCGTGTTATGTGCGGCGGGTGTTATTGTTAAAATGCATGTCCGGGCGGGGGAGGGGTTTGCCGTGTCTTCCACGGAAGCGCGCTTCGAGCCCCGCCATGATGCCACCGTTCATTTTACGGTTAAGGAAGGACAGAAGGTGAAGGCCCTCAAGAGGGAAGGGCCATGGCTTAAGATTGAGAGGCCTGACCAGAAGACAGGCTGGGTTGAGGCAGGCACGGTTGAGCTCCTGTGAGATTTGTCGGCGGGAATCTTTACCGCAGGGCTGGGGCCGTTTATTAAAGCTTATCATGCCCGGGAGGTCCTTCCCAACGCGGAGCGGGAAGCCGCGCTGATTACGCCGGAAACGGGAATGCGGTAATTTTTACAATCAAAAAATGTGCGCAAATTACCTTAATTTTTATGATATTATGGAGTTGCCGGGAATGTGCAGGATAAAATTGAAGTTTTTCCTGTCACGCGTTTGATCGGACGGAAGATCGCTGCGGCGGGAAATCGTCCGGATGGATACCGGAAAAAGGCGGGGCGTTTAACCGATGAGCCACAGAAAATTTGTCAATAAGAAATATAAGATGGAGGAAAAATGATAAGGACATGCAGGGCCAAATGGCTGATGATAACGGGAGTTTCGGTTGCTTGCGCCGCTGTGCTGATCCCGGGGACGCATGCGGCAGGGAAGAAGACGTTCCGGGAACTTTGCGCCCAACAGTACGGAGAAACGGGGGAATGCCCGGAAGAAATCTGTTGGGAAAAGACGGTTATAGATTCGGAGGGCAAAGACCAAGTCCTGTGCCTGCCCCGGGAATGCCCGGACATCTCCGCTGACTCCTGCCCTCAAGATTACTGCGCGGTTATGGTGAACTGTTCGAACGAGAAAGTGTGTCATTACCAGATGCTGGGGGAGAAGGCCCAGTGCGGGGACCTGGCTTACGAGGGGCAGGATGTGGAATGTTGTCCAGGGCTGATCCGCCGCTGCGGAATTGAATTCCTGGACGGTACCTGTGACATGGAAGGCCGGGGGTCAATATACAGCCTGCCGATTTGCATCCCTTGCGGGGATGGGGTTTGTACTAATTTTGAAAGTCGGTGCAATTGTCCTGAAGATTGCGGGGAACCCCTGAAATAACAGGGGTCATCTTGCCGCCGTGTCTTGAACCACGCGCAGCACTTCTTCCGCGGCTCGTCCGCTGGCTCCGGGGTCTCCCAGAAGCTCTTTAACCCGGCTCAATTCTTTCTTCATGTGTATCCGTTTTTCGCTGTCGCTTAATATCTTCATGGCTTCCTGCGCGATGGTGCGCGCGTTGGCTTCCTGCTGAACGCATTCCGGGACTATTTTTTTCCCCGCCACGATATTAACCAGTCCGATGCAGGGAATCTTAATGAACAGTTTGGCCAGCAGCCAGGTGAGGAACGTGGTCTTGTAGATGATGACCATGGGCGTGTTGAGGATGGCGGTTTCAAGTGTCGCGGTCCCTGATGCCACGAGGCAGAGGGCGCAGGACTGGATTCCGTCGTAGATGTTGGTTTCCAGGATCCGGACAGGCAGCCCCTGCTTCCGGATGTGCTGTTCTAAAAGATCGAGAGGGATGGTGGGGGCTTTAAAGAGCAGAAACTGGACAGGGGACAGGGTTTTGGCTCTGATCTCATGGCCGGCCTCAAGCATCGCCGGGAGCAAATTATTGATTTCGTTGAGGCGGGAGCCGGGGAGGAGGCCGATCACGGTTTTGCCCTCGGGGATCCCGTGGTCCCGGAGGTAATCGCGCGGTTCTTCCTGCGTTTTTACGATGTCAACAAGGGGGTGCCCCACCAGGGTGACGTCAATGTGATGGCGCGCGTAAAATCCTTTTTCAAACGGGAACAGCACGAGCAAGCGGTCGGTGTGATCCCGGATCGTCTCTACGCGCTTTTCTTTCCAGGCCCAGACCTGCGGGCTGATGTAGTAGATCACCCGGATACCCAGTTTTTTGATTTCCGGGGCCAGTCGCAGGTTGAAGCCCGGGTAATCCACCAGGATAACGGCGTCGGGCCGGGTGTCTTTGACGTGGGCGAGCAGGAGGTAAAAAATTTTTTTGAATTTTTGGTAATGTTTCAGGACTTCCACAAACCCCACGACGGCCCAACGGGTTAAGTCGGTCAGGAGATCAACCCCTTCGGCTGCCATTTGGGGCCCGCCGAGCCCGGAAAAGGACGCCTGGGGGCAGCGTTCTTTGATCGCGCGGACCAGGTGGGCTGCGTGCATGTCTCCGGAGGCTTCGCCGGCCACGATAATGAAATGGGGATTAGTTTTTGACATGAGTTTATGAAAACGCCTTCAAGAGACCGGTCCCGGCTTTAACGCGAGTATTTTCGCGGACAGCTTTTCCGCTTTCTCCTTCGGCAGGAGAAGCCCCCCGGAAATCCGGATCCATTTGGCCAGCATGTTTATATCAGGATAGTCGAGGCTCCGCGGTGTTTTGCTGAGATGGCATTCTATCTGCCGGTCCAGGAATCTTTTTGTCTCCGCCCCGAAATAGACCGCGCATTCCTTATAAACTTTATCATAAAGATCGGGCATGGTTTAACCTTACCGCCGGATATTGTTTAACGCCCACTCGGCGTAGCCAGCCAACTTTTCTTTAACACCCATGACAAAACGGCAGGCCGGGTCTCCTTTGGCTTTGCACATAATTTTTTTCGCGTCCAATTCCATGCCAAAGCTTTCGGAGCACCAACCCGAAGAGTAACCCGCATTCATGACACAAACCGGCTTGACGGACTGAGCGCCTTTAACGGAGAGGTAAGCGTCGCATTCAAAAGAATAGGGGTGGTCATATATCAGCAAATAATTTTTGTCCGGGGATGGTTTGCTTTCAGGGAAAATGTCTACGAACGCCCAGCCGGTGTAATTAAAGCTTATCGGCCCTGCGGCCAGCTTGGCAACCGGGTCGGCGACCTGTTGTTTGGCCGCGAATCTTTTGGCGTCTTCCCGGCCGATAGATCTGGCTAAGATGTACAGGAAATTATCGGCAGCGTCCTGAGCCATGTCGTCAGACAAGCCCATGGCTTCGCTTAAGTTTTTGGCGAAGTTAACCCTTAACGATTTGGCGTTCAGCAAGATATAGCGCTCGCCGCTGATGGAGATCTTGCCCTCCAGCTTGTTGGAATAAAAAGAGTCAAAGTATTTATTAACAAACTTCTCAGCCTCTTCAAAAATTGGCACCATGGGCGCGGGAACTTTTACGCTTTTTAAAACCATGATCACCTCCTGATTTTTTTACTATTATATCGTTTTTTTCAGCGGATTCAAACCCTGGATGAAGTAATTCTTGGGCCAGATTTCTTGTTCATTTTTTCGTGGTTTTTTCAGAAACCAGTTATACAATAAATTATCAACGGGCACATACGCCAAACGTCTTTCACGTCAAACGGAGGGGGGAAGAAAATAACAAATGCCTCGACAGAAATCGATGGGTATGCTAATATCGCAACGATTCCGGGCTGTTTCCGGTCATCCCCCGCACTGATACGTTTATGAAAAATTACCTCAAATTGCTGAAATTCCTGGCCAAATACAAAAATAGGTTTGGTCTCGCCGTGATGGTGATGTTCCTTTCCAGGATTTTCGAGGGTTTCCAGATGTCGCTGATCGTCCCGGTGATGGATAGGATATTCACCAAGAAACCCATCATCCTTCCGAATAAATTGCCTCCGGCTTTTGAAGAGATTATCGACTGGCTTAACAGCATTGAACCGGAAACCATGTTCTTGGCGCTTCCTGTCGTTGTTTTGGTGGTGATTGTGTTGAAGAACGTCATTATTTATATTTATTCTCTTCTAATGAACGATATCTCTCAACTCATCATGCGGGATGTGCGCTTTCAACTTTATGCCAAAATTCAGAGTTTTTCCCTGGACTATTTCAGCAAGAAACGCACCGGGGAGCTTCTTTCCCGCGTCACGCATGATGTGCAGGTTGTCGAGAACGCGGTGTCTTACAGCATCACGGACATGTTTGTTCAGTCGTTTACGGTCGTCATGTATGTTTCGATCGCGTTTGCGATTCATCTCAAGGCCGCTGTCCTGATTTTCTTTGTTTTCCCGTTTATTATTTGGCCGATCAGCCTGATCGGGAAAAAACTCCGTAAGCTCTCCCGCAGCACTCAGGAACGCATGGCGGACATCAACACGATTTTGCTGGAGACTATCTCCGGGGTTCGGGTTGTGAAAGCGTTTTGCACCGAGGCGTTTGAAATTGCGCGGTTCCGCGCCAAAAACCATGATTTTTATAAACTGCGCATGAAGGCGGTGCGCCGGACTCTTTTGATCGCGCCGATCACGGAAATTTTTTCGGTGATTTTCGGGGTTTTGATCATCTTCTGGCTTGGCCGGCAGGTGATGGACGAAAAACTTTCCACCGGGGTTTTTTTCCTCTTTTTCGCGTCCGTCATGTCGATCATCAGCCCCATGAAGAAACTCGGCAACGTGCACGCCATGGTGCAGCAGGCGCTGGCCGCCAATGAGCGCATTTATGACGTGCTTGACAAAGAACCGACGGTTAAGGAAAAGCCGGACGCTGTTCACCTGGCGACGATCCGGGTCGGGATCGACCTGAAAAATGTCTCTTTCCGTTATGATAACGAATCGGATCTGGTGTTGAAGGATATCGACCTGTCCATCAGAGTCGGGGAACTGGTCGCGATCGTGGGGCCCACCGGCACAGGGAAATCGACCCTGGCCAACCTTATCCCGCGGTTTTATGACCCGGTGGAGGGCGTGGTCGCTATGGACGGGGTGGATCTTAAGGACGTGAGCTTTTTATCGCTGCGCCAGCAGATCGGGATCGTGGCTCAGGAAACATTTTTGTTTAACGACACGGTACGCAGCAATATCGCTTACGGCACGCCTAACGCGACCCAGGCTGATATTGAAACCGCGGCGCAGCGGGCGTACGCCCACCGGTTCATCGTTCAGATGCCGCAGGCTTATGAAACAGTCGTCGGCGACAGGGGATTCCGGCTTTCCGGTGGGGAGAAACAGCGTATCGCGATCGCCCGGGCTATCCTGCGCAATCCGCCGGTCCTGATTTTGGATGAAGCCACTTCCCAGTTGGATTCCGAGTCCGAGAAATTCGTTCAGGAAGCCCTGGACCAACTGATGCAGGGCCGTACGGTTATCGCCATCGCGCACCGCCTGTCCACCATTATGAAAGCTGATAAAATTGTGGTCCTTGACCAGGGGCAGATTGTCGGCCTGGGTCCTCATGAAGAGCTCCTGAAAACCTGTGGCCTTTACACACGGCTGTACGAAACTCAGTTTCAGATTTAAAGCGTTGGGCTGGGAGAAACTGCTCGCACAATTAAGGAGATGACTATGAATGATATTTCTTTTATCCTCTTTCACATCGCGGTGCTGCTTTTTGGCGTCGTGTGCTTCACAAAAGTTGTAAAACTCGTTAAGATCCTGTCGTTTATTATGCTTGCCGTGGGGCTGGCGATCATTGTGCAGGAATATTCCATGCGCCATCTGCAGTTTTTGGTGCGACAGGCGCAGGGAACATCCGTGTCGTCTCCGGTCGCCGCGGACTCCCCGTCCGATCCTCTCGTGGGGGGGCCGTTGTTCCAGGAGGGCTTGTCTCATGAAAGATCCGGACAGTATGACCAGGCGATTGAAATATTCAGCAAAGTGATCGAGCAGCAGCCGGATTTCTTTGATGGTTATAATCACCGCGGCAGCTGTTACGCTATAAAAAAAGAATTTGAAAAAGCCTTGCAGGATTATCAACGGGCGATTGATTTAAAACCGTCGGAAGCGATCCTTTACTATAACCGTGGCTTGACGTATTCCTTAATGGGAAAAAAACAGGAAGCGATGGCTGATTATAACCGGGCGATTGAACTGAATCCCTCGTATCTTAAGGCTTACTTGACGCGAGGGACACTGTATGCTGAAACCGGCCAGCTGGATAAAGCCGTGGAAGACCGCACGAAAATTATTGAATTGGACCCACAAAACGTGCAATGGTACGGCGCCCGGGCCGCGGTTTATATCTTTCAGAAAGCTTTTGATAAGGCCGTGGCAGACCTTGATAAGGCTGTTAAGCTTGCGCCTGAAGACCCCTCGTTCCGGTTTTTCCGCGGGATGATTTACGCTGAAATGGGCCAGCAGGACAAAGCCATGGCTGACTTTAAGGCGGCGGAAAAAATGGACGCGCAATATGCGGGTGTCGGTGAGAAAATGGCCGCGCATATTAATAATAAAAAGGGAGCCCAGGGCGGCCTTGCGCCGGCGGCGGGAGTGTCGGGGCCCCGTGGAATCGTTCCCATGGAACAGGAAAAATTAGAGGTGCTTAAAAAAGATCCAAATAACCTCGACGCCCTGCTTTACTTGGCCGGCGCTTATGTGGCGATCGGCAAGGGGGATTTGGCCGCGGAGTTCGCCGAGAAAGCCCTCGCCGTCAATCCCGAGGCCGCTGCCAGCCGGGACGCGGTGATGGTGGCGGCGATGGGGTATTATTATTCCGGGAATATTAAAAAGAGTTACGCAATGGTCGCCCGGGCCCTGGAAAAGAAGCCGGATGATTCCGCTGCCCTGGAGCTGAAAGAGACACTGGAATACGCCCGGGATCATTATTATGGCGGAGACATGCCGGAGGACGCGACGTTTGAAGGCTTCCCGACTTTATTTGACGCGACGCAGGCGATCGCCAATCTCGGGGTGGGCGTCCCGGGCCAAGACGGTGAGCCGGACGAAATCCTTTATCAGTCGGCGCGCATGACCATCAACCCACCTCACAACTGGCAGAGGGCCCGGAACACGAGGATGCCCAACGGGACATACGTGATTTTACTCTACGCTCAAGACCCGGCCAGCCTGCTCCCTTCTGTGGCCGTGACACGGGATAATTTGCCGGAAGGGGTCACGACCGCTCTGGAATTTTCCCGGTATGTCAACAAGATCATGGAGAAAGAAGTCGGCGGGGAGATGGATATCCCGGAGCCAAGGGCTGTTGATATTAACGGCTTGAGCGCGGCGTATATTGAGATGGGGGATAAGGCCCGCACCCGGAAAACCGCCTGGTATCAGTTTTTAATCAGCGGCGCGATTTTTTCTTTTCAGTATACCAACAGCCAGGAGCAATTTGAGGGAAGCCGGAAGATCTTTGAGGACATGGTGAGGAGCCTGGTGGTGGAAGAGCGGCAGGCAGCCACGGTCCCGGCTTGGAAATGATCCTTGCTCCGCCGGTGGATTTTTATCCTTCATGAGAATTTAGAGAAAAGGAAAAACATGAATAAAGAGTTGTCGGTCTGCGGTTGTGTATGTTCGGACTGTGAATATTTAAAGAAATCCGAGTGCTCCGGATGTTTTAAAATTAAAGGCAAAGTTTGGTGGGCCAGTTATATTTCTGCTACCGTTTGTCCGATTTACGCTTGCGTGATTGATAAAAAGAAAATTAATCATTGCGGGAGGTGTCCAGAAATCCCTTGCCAATTATGGAGAGACCTGAAAGACCCGAACTATACGGATGAGCAGCATGAGGAAAGTATGCGAAACAGGATTGAGAATTTCAAAAAAGCAGAATAAACAAGGTTTTAAAAAGGCGCTATCGAAAAACGCGCCTCGGTGCCTTTAGAAACTGGCGCTGCTCCGCGCGGCCGTTGACGTTGTACAGTGAACTTGGCCGGAAGGCTAATAAGTTGAGCTTTTTTAAGAAATGGTTTGGTCCTAGATGTGCAAAATGTCACAAGGCAGCGTTGAAACCATTTGAATCTCCCTTTACGGGAAAGACGCTACTTCAAGCTCATAAATGCCCTCAATGCGGCGCGTTATATTGCAATGATTGTTGTTCTTCTCTTCCCTGGACTTCCTATCCGGTGGGTTATTCCAAATGTCCTGCATGTAATATACAGTTGGAAAGATATCTGGAATAGGGCATTGGGAAATATATGAGGGGAGGATCATAAAATGACGTTCGTCCTGATTATAAGCTCGACCATTGCGGTTATCGTTTCGTTCCTCTGTTCGCTGGCAGAAGCCCTGCTGTTAAGCCTGAATCCTTTGACATTGAACCGTCTGCAATCCGTCCGTCCGCAAGCCGCGGAGGCCTGGCGGCGCCTGAAACGCAATGTTGCCCGGCCGATCACCGCAATCCTGATTTTAAACACGGTCGCCCACACAGGCGGGGCCACGGTGGCCGGCGGGGCTTTCGCGCAAATTTTCGGGGAAAACAACATCTGGGTATTTTCTGTCCTGTTTACGGTCGTTATCCTTTTCGGCACCGAGATCCTGCCCAAAATTCTCGCCGTTACTTTCCGCAATCAACTGGCCCCGGTCGCCGGGCCGATCCTGGAGGCCGTGACAACGTTAATGCGGCCCCTTATACAGATCAGCGAACGCATGTTCAAACGGCTGGTATCCGAAGGCGAGTCGGAGCAGATCACGACGGCTGACCTCATAACGCTGGCGACACTGGCGCGGTCAGGCAAGGCGATCAATCTGGAACAGGAAACCATCATTGTCAACGCCGTGCGTCTTAGCCACACGTTGATCACCCACGCCATGATCCCCCCCCCAGAGGTCCGTTTCATCAGGAAGGGGGATAAGCCGGAAGCGGTCCTGGCGCTGGCCCGCCAGTGCGGGCATACCCGCTACCCGGTGAGCGCCAGCATGGAGATTAAAGACATCTTCGCCTATATTGTTACCAAGAACGTTATTCCCACCTCCGACGATGACATCATCGGTCTTGTGGCCAATGCCAAACCCATTCACACGGTCAACCGCCGCGATACGCTCATGACAGCCCTGCGTTCCATGCTGCAGAATAAAGAACATCTCCTTTCCGTGGTGGATGACCAGAATCATTGTGTCGGGATCGTGACTTTGGAAGATATCGCCGGAGAATTGCTCAACGCGGACATCGAAGATTTTAGATAACGTCCGGGCGCCTGTGCCGGGGTGGTGTTGCTCGGATGCCTAGCCCGGCTGGCCATGGGGCGGGGATGCCGCGTTTTTTATCGCGGCTTTTTTAGGGTGCTCATGGGCGGGACGATCATCCTGTTGGGCCGGTTGGTGCCGTCATAAAAAATATCAACGATCGGGATGTTGAAATCTTTTTGCATTTTACGGTAGATCGAGGACGTCACTGACCCCGGACAACAGAGGATGGGGTTAAGGTGGATGACGGCGTCGACCAGTTTATGCTTGACGTAATAAAGCAGACGGCAGACGTTGATTGTCGTTTCTCCGGGGATGAAATGTTTTATCCCGTACGCCCGCATGAGTTCGACGCATTCTTCCACCGGCGGCTCAAACACTTCGTCCAGGAGTCCCTGGAAGATCTCTTCAAAACTTTTTTCGTACATTGTCAGTTTGACCAGGGGCATCCTGTCCGCCCCGCTTTCCCGGACCGCTGCGTCCATGAAATGCGCGCCGGTTTCCAGATAGGAAGGGATGAGGATTTCGCCGCCGAGTTCTTCAATCAGGCTGTAGATGTCCTGGTTTAAAACCGGGTTATACTTCACGTAAAGGTCCCCCAGAAGGCCGACCCGAGGCTTTCTCTCCCCGGCTCCCGCGATGGCTTCAAAGAGCGACCGGATTTCTTTCGCCGCGTTGAGCAGATGTTTGCTGGGGTGCAGGAATTCTTTGATTTTATTTATAAAGAAAGTTTTTTGCTTTTCATCCTCCCGGCCGGACGGCTCCGCCCCGGCCGCGGTTGGGCCGGCGTTTATAAAATGTTTTATATAAAGTTCGCTAAGCTCTCCGCCGAGTTTCTGAACAGGAATTTCCCAAAGCGGCAGTTTTTTATTTAAATAGCCTTTGATGATCGCGATGGAGCGGTCCAGGGCGCGCTGAGTCGCCCCGGGCTCCTGTTCGTAGGGGTGCACGCGGAAATACAGTTTGTAAAGGAGTGACCCTAAAACGCTGGAAGCGCTTATGTCAAAGGAAAGTTCCTGGGGCAGCCCCTGGCCCGTGACCCCCAGCTTGGGGGAGAAGATCCTCAAGTTTTTAATCCCCGCTTTCCGGCAGGCGGCCCAGATCAGGGACGTGTATTGATGGAAATTACAGGCCACGCAGGAGTCGCCCAGATACAAGACGCCTTTCTTGACGTCGAAGCGGCCTTTTTGAAAAAGGTCGATGATCGAACCCACCACGGCGACATTCGGTAAACATTCTCCCCCGGAAACATACTTGTACCCGAGATGAATCATGGCCGGGTCAACCGGCAGGATCTGCGCGGTATACCCGTGCGCGGTAAAGGCGGCGATGAGGATTTCATCCAGGACGGGGCTGAGGTAAGGGAAATAAATGATGTCGTCTTTGGTGATGCGGGGTTCGTAAACGGAAGCCCCCGGCGCCGACCGGCCCGGAATGGGAAGGTTCGGATGGCCCTTCCGGCGGTTAAAATCGTTTAGGAACGCGTCCATCCCGGCCTCGAGCCGGGTTTGATAACCGATATCGCTGCAATGTTCGTCCAGTTGTATGACCAGATACGGTTTGCCGGCGTTTTCCATCATTTCTTTAAAATATGTCACGACGTACGCGTCCGGGCTGCAGTGGAAATTCGTCAGGAACACGGGGTAAATGTTGTCATTCTTCAGGGCTGTCTCTGTGGCGAGGAGGATCTGCTGGCCGTAATACCAGTGCATCCGGTCAAGGTAGCGCGAAGAGAACGGCCCCGGCTCGTTGGGGAGATCGAGCATCGATTGGTGGATCAACTCGTAGCCCAGCGCTTCGAGTTTGGCGGGGATTCCGCTGTTGATCGTGCGGTCAAAGACAACGTAGGGCCGGCCGAGGAGCAGGATCTTGATCCGGTCTTTGCCGGAAGCTAAGCGCCGGGTTCCGGTCTCCCGCCATTGCGCTTTTCGTTTCATGTCAGCGCGGTAAGCGGTGAGGAAAGACTCGACGATGTCTGCTTGTGGAAGCGGGATATGGCCGGCCAAGGATTGAGCGATGTCTTCCGCGACTTTTTCCACGGGCTGGTTATTCAGCTTGATTTTGGGGGAAACCAGGATGTCTTTAATATCCAGGGTCACCAGGTTGTTCACGATCGTGGGCGCGTATTCGGAATAGTAGCAGAAATAGCTGTCCCGGTTTTTCTTAAGGAAATGCTCTTCTTCCGGTAAAGAATCCAGAAGACTCTGGGTGTTGATGAAGGCCGGAAGGAACAGCATGTCGATTTTTTTCCCGGCGAGGGCTTTGACCAGGCCGTGAATGACAAGCATGGGCGAACAGAAATCCGCGCGGGCGATGGCTTTGCCCTGCTCGAGGTGGCCTGCTGCGTTGCGTTCCAGGATAAGATTAAGGCCCAGGTTTTCAAAGAAGTCCACAAAGAGCGCGGCGTATTCTTTCATGTAAAGAGTTAAGGGGATCCCTACTGTTTTCGCGTTTTCGTGCGGACGGGGGAGGGGTTCGAAAATGTTTTGATACTCCTGCTCAAGGCGGGAGAGGGGGTTGGCCCGGCCCGGCCGGCGTTCGTCATAGTCCCGTCCGCATTTCATGCCCCAGGCGACTCGCGCCCCGTTGATGTTAAAGACCGTGAGGGAGCAGTGGTTCGCGCACAAATCGCACAGCTCGCTGTCGGTTTTGAAATCCAGGTCGATGCCCCGGAAGCGGGAATCGGGTGCCCCTGTTTCCATGAGAATCACGGCGGCGCCTAAGGCCCCGGTTAAATGGCAATATTTTGAAACAAGGATCGGTTTGCCGATTTCGTTTTCGAACGCTGCGACAAGCGCCTTGTTCCTCGCCGTCGCGCCCTGAAAGTAAATGGTGTTTCCCAGCAGTGTCCGCCCGGCCACTTTGGAGAGATAGTTGTCCCGCACGCTGAAGAGGACCGACGCGAGGATCTGCGGCTTGCTCCACCCTTCGGCGATATACGTGTTCAGGTCCCGTTCCATATAGACCGTGCAGCGGCTGGATGTGAGCGGCGCTTCCTGTCCCAGGGCCAGGTCGGAGACGGCGGCGAGCGGCACGTCCAGTTTTTTGGCCTGTTCTTCGATGAAAGAGCCTGTCCCCGCCGCGCAGACGTAATTCATGACCGAGCTGGCGACGTAGCCGTTTTTTAAAAGCGTGAATTTGGAGTCCTGCCCGCCGATTTCAATGATCGTGTCCACGTCCGGGTCCAGAAAAGTGGCCCCCCGGGCGTGCGCGGTGATTTCATTCACGGCGAGATCCGCTCCCGTGATTTCCTTGATGATCTGGCGGCCCGACCCGGTGACGGCCGCGCCCCGGATGTTTAAGGTTTTTGAAACGAAAATGCGGGACAGCTCTTTAAAGAGTTTGGCGACCGCGGCGACGGGGTCGCCGGCCGTGGTTGTGTATAACCCGTAAAGCACCGTCTTGTTTTCATCCAGCAGGATGCATTTTGTGCTTGTGGAGCCGACGTCAATGCCGAGAAAGGCGTTGAGCGTTTCTCCGGGCAGGGCCCTGTACAGGATCACTTCCACGCCGTCGTTCGTGTAAGTCTTGTCTTGGCTGAAATCCGGATACCGGGTTAATTTGATCTCGAGTTTTTCCCGGGATGGCCGGTGGACCCGGATATCTGAAAGCCCGTCCAGGAGGGGCTGGTCGGACCCGTTCCCCAAAAGCGCGGCGCCCAGGGCGTTGAATGTCAAAGGGTTCTCTGGCACGATCACCGGCACGCCGAGTTTTTTTTCTATTTCGGAGACGATTTTCCGGTTGCGGCTGACCCCGCCGATTAAAAGCAGCGGCCCGTCTGGTTTCCGGCCGCCTAAAGTGTAGGAGAGGATGCTTCGGACGACCCCTTCGCAGATCCCCGCGGCGATCGCGTCTTTGGAAAACCCTTCTGCTTGGGAGTGAATAATGTCGGATTTGGCGAAGACCGAGCACCGCGTGGCGATGGCCGGGGTTTTTCCTTGAAAGTGAAACGCTTTGTCGGCGAACTCTTCTGTCGAATAACCTAGCCGTTTGGCCTGTTGGTCTAAAAAGCTCCCGGTGCCGGAGGCACAGTCGGAGCTGAAGGAATGTTCGAGGTAATTCCCCTCCGCGTCCAGGAATATGAGTGCGAACGTTTCGCAGCCGATAGCCAGGATATGCCGGCAGCCGGTTTTTAGAAACCGATTGGCGCGGGTGCAGGCGAGGACCGGATCAATAAGGCAGAGGGCGGCTGCGGAGGTGTTCCCCGTGATCCCGAAACTTTCGATAGCCCCGAAGCGCTGCCGGGCGCCCTGGATCAGATCCTGAACCCGGCCCAGAACATCACCCTGGTGTTCGGTCGTTTCGCGCGCAACAACGGTGTCGTTGTCAAGAGCCACATAATGGATGTTTCTTGACCCCAAATCAAAACCGAGTTTCATGTCAGCTCCTTCCGGTGGGCGGGTATGCCTCGGCCGGTTCCTTAAGAGTCTCTTTTGGGCTCCTAAATTCCTTCATGCTAGCATGCTATATTGGCACAGGTTGCGGTGCTTTGAAAGTCTTTTTTAGTGTAAAGTCTGCGGGGCCGCTTGAAAATCTCTGTGCCCCGGGCCGGGACAGGATTCTCCGGGATCCGGTGCCCCTGCGGTTTCCACACCTGGGGAAAGAATTTTTCGTTTGGGAATTCGGCTTTTTTACCGTTGTCCTGTCCGAAAACCGGCTGAAAGCCTTTATGAAATAATGTGTTGAAAAAAAAAAGATTGTTAGGTATACTAGGGAAACTATTTTAGGTCCGAATAACTCTGGAAAAGAAGAGAGGAGAGTTGTTCGAGTAGACCATGAGCCCGGGAAAAATCCGGGCCGATACGGCAGGGCTGTGAAATGTTGAAACAGAGTCCGTTCCGGGAAGCTGTTTTAAGACGATTGTGCAGCGCCAGCCGTGTTGAAAATAACCACAACGTCACTTATGCTCGCTTGATAAAGGGTTCCCTTTATGTTTTCCATGAGTGATCAAAGCACGAGGAGGAAACGATGCCAGATGAAGTGTTGAGAACCCTGTTGGAATGCGGAGTCCATTTCGGACACCAGACCCGCCGGTGGAACCCCAAAATGAAAAGGTTCATTTTCGGGGAAAGAAGCGGAATTTACATCATTGATTTAGAGAAAACTAAAGAGCAGCTTGCTCTTGCCCAGGACTTTGTGCATTCTCTCGCGGCTAAGGGCGGATTTGTACTCTTTGTGGGAACTAAAAAACAGGCTAAAGATGTGCTTAGCCAGATCGCCCAGAACGCGGGAATGCCGTATATTAATAACCGGTGGATGGGCGGCTTGTTGACTAATTTTGAGACGGTTCGCAAGTCTTTGGAGAAGTTGTGTAAGATCGAGAAAATGGAAGAGGACGGGATGATGGAGAATTTGAAGAAGAAGGAAGTTTCCCGCCTTAATAAAGAGAAGGGGAAGTTGCTCAGGGATTTGGGCGGTATCCGTGAGATGCATCAGTTGCCGCAGGCGATTTTTGTCGTGGATTCCAAGCGGGAAGAGATCGCCATCCGGGAAGCCAATCGGCTTCACATCCCGGTTTTGGCGTTGATTGATACAAACAGTGATCCGGATTTTGTCGATTTCCCCATCCCGGGGAATGATGACGCGTTAAAATCAATCCGGTACATCGCCACGATGATCGCTGATTCGATCTTGGCGGGGCGCAAGGAATATGTGGAAGCCCGGGAAGTGCAGAAAAAGATTGATATTACCACTGAGGAACCCCAGGAAGCGCCGGTTATCAGTGAAACACCTCAGCCTGCTTCTGGGGATATTTTGGAAATCGTTGAAGAAGAGGATGAGGAAGAAGAGATCGCATGATCGGTGGTTGGTTTTCAGTTGAAGAAATAGTGTTTTGTGTGAAAGGAGATTGAGATCATGGGGGCTTCATTAGAAGATATCCGAGAATTAAGAGAAATGACATCTTGCGGAGTGATTGATTGTAAAAAAGCTCTTGAAGAAGCCAAGGGAGATATGAAGAAAGCCCAGGAACTTCTGCAGAAGCGCGGGCTTGAAATTGCGGCCAAAAAAAGCAGCCGGGCCGCCTTAAATGGCCGGTTAGAAGCGTATGTCCATATGGGCAATAAGATTGCCGTCTTGGTCCAGGTTAACTGTGAAACGGATTTTGTGGCCAAGAATTCGGATTTCTGCCAATTTGCCAAGGACCTCGCGATGCATATCGCCGCGATGGGCCCGGCTTATATCAGCGAGCAGGATATCCCGAAAGAGGTTTTAGCGGAGGCAAAAGATCCGAAGGCCTTTGTGAAGGAGAGGTGTTTGTTAAGCCAGCCTTTTGTCAAGGATCAGAGCAA
This sequence comes from Candidatus Omnitrophota bacterium, assembly GCA_029560465.1. Lineage (GTDB taxonomy): Bacteria > Omnitrophota > Gorgyraeia > Zapsychrales > JANLHA01 > JAGOJP01. The sequence continues at coordinate 86,834 of JAKQKX010000090.1, read as the reverse complement.
GACGATCCAGGATTGCCTGTCGGCGCTGGTCGCGAAGATCGGAGAAAATATTGTCATTGGTCGGTTTACCCGTTATGAGGTCGGCGTTGCCTAAAACAAAGACGGTGTATAAACGTATTTTGCTGAAGCTTAGCGGTGAGGCCATGATGGGCTCGCAGGAGCATGGCATAGACGCCGAGATGTGTGCCTCAATGGCAGGGCAGATCAAAGAGATCTGCGCCTTGGGGGTTTCTGTGGCGCTGGTGGTGGGTGGCGGCAATATTTTCCGGGGGCAGGTCGCGTCGAAACGGTTCGGCCTGGACCGGTCGGTCGCTGATTACATGGGGATGTTGGCCACGGTGCTTAACGGGCTCGCTTTGCAGAACGCGTTGGAAAAAGTTGGAGTGCCCACGAGAGTCATGTCGGCGATCGCCATGCAGTCGGTCGCGGAGCCGTATATCCGAAGGCGGGCGTTACGCCACTTGGAGAAAGGGCGCGTGGTTATTTTTGTCGCCGGGACCGGGAATCCCTATTTCACCACGGATACGGCCGCGGCTTTAAGGGCCGCGGAGATGGACGCTGATGTTATCATGAAAGCGACGAAGGTGGATGGGGTGTACTCGGCCGACCCCAAGAAAAATCCTGATGCGAAACGGTTCTCATCTCTGAAATTTATCGAGGTCTTAAAGAAGAACCTGAAAGTCATGGACGCCACCGCGATCAGCATGTGCATGGATAATAATCTTCCAATTATAGTTTTCGACTTGACGAAAACCGGAAATATTAAAAAAGTGGTGTTGGGCGAAAATATTGGAACCATTGTGAAATAGCGAGGGATGACCTATGGATATGAAGGAAATCCACAAAGAAACTGAAATCAAGATGAAGAAGGCCGTTGAGTCGGTGGGCCGGGAGTTCACCGAGGTCCGTACGGGCAGGGCCCATCCGGGGCTCATTGAAGGGCTGCACGTCAATTACTATGGGACGATGACATTGTTAAAACAAATGGCTTCTATTTCAGTTCCGGACCCGAAGACCGTTGTGATTCAGCCCTGGGACCCGACCGCCATCGTTGAGATTGAAAAGGCGATCATGAATTCCAAACTTGGGATTATGCCGCAGAATGACGGGAAAGTGGTCCGTTTGAGTGTCCCTCCCCTTTCCACGGAACGGCGGGAAGAATTAAAGAAAGTTGTCAAGGACATGGCGGAGCATGGCCGGGTTTCTCTGCGCACCATCCGCCGGGAAGCCAATGAAAAGATTAAGAAATCCGAGCATGACCATGTGATCGCCGAAGACGAGGCTTTCCGTGGGCAGGAAGATATTCAGAAGCTGACCGATAAATTTATTAAAGAAATTGACAATGTCCTTGCCGGGAAAAACAAGGAATTGGAAGATTTTAATTGATTTGGCTTGAAGATTCGATGTGTTCTTTCTTAACTGGTATTTTATGACCCACTAGCTCATGTGGTAGAGCACAGCCCTTTTAAGGCTGGTGTGCCGCGTTCGAGTCGCGGGTGGGTCACTGATTTTTCAGTCAAAGATGTCCTTTAGATGGAATTTTACGCGTAACCTTGCCCGGGCCGGATGTTTCACGGCTCATCGCGCTGTCCCGGCTCAAAATATATGGTTAGAATCCTGCCATGAGGGCGATTCATCCGTGATTTTGTGGGAAGATGCTTTTTGCCTCGGGATAAAAGTGTAAAATATTTGTGTGGGAACCGCACTTTGGATTTACAATAAAGCCGGGGACACAAACTATCTAAAGGGCGGATGGCGGAATTGGTAGACGCGCATGCCTTAGGAGCATGTGGGGAAACTCATGGAGGTTCAAGTCCTCTTCCGCCCATGATCTTTGTGGCGCGGGGTTCCCGGCCGTGGCCAATTTTGATTTGATAAAAAATAGGGCGTTTGTGGCCCAGGCACATTTATTTTCTTGAATTCTTGAAGAAACAGAAATCTTAGGTTATAATTCAAAACAATAATACTTTATTATTTCGCGGCGGTAATTCAGTTGGCTAGAATGCCACCTTGCCAAGGTGGATGTCGTGGGTTCAAATCCCATCCGCCGCTCTTTTTTATGCTTGTTTTATCAAGAGACACGCTGGAAGAAATAAACAGGTTGTGGAATCTTTTATAATGCTAGGCCGTAAGAAGGAGTCCGTAGATGAGAATCAATGAGTTTTTATGTAAAGACGCTGTTTGCGCTGATTTGAAATCACAAACAAAGAAGGAAGTTATCGGTGAGTTGGTTGACCTTTTAGTGAAGGCGGATGCTGTTGAAAAAAAGCTTAAATCAAAATTAATCGAAATTCTCCTGGCCCGTGAAGCGCTGGGATCCACGGCGATCGGGCAGGGGATCGCGATCCCGCACGGGAAATGCGAAAATGTCACCCAGCTAACAGCCGCGCTGGGCATCAGTAAGAACGGGATAAATTTTGACTCTCTGGATGGAGAACCAGCGTATATCTTTTTCCTCCTGGTTGCCCCCATTGATTCGGCTGGCCCCCACTTAAAAGCTTTGGCGAAGATTTCCAGGTTGCTTAAAGACAAGTATTTCCGGGAAAATCTAAAAAACGCCAAAGATGAAAAATCTATTCTGAAGCTTATAGACCTTGAAGATAACCAGTTGATATAATTTTCTTTCCTATGCCGAATAATTTGATCAAATGGCTTTATCCCGGCATGAAGATTAAGAGGTGGTTTTTTACTTCTGTCCTTGGCGTTGGGGTTGTGGCCGGTGGGGCCATTGCTTTCGCTTCAAATTTTATCCTCATCAGAATTTTCGGCGTTGTGATTATCCTTTGCGGGATTGTGCTTATCGTCATGGGCATCGGGAAATTGATTGTTTCTTTGTTAACGCTGTTTATCCCGAAAGGCGAGAGGGAACTTGTCAATATCCTTTACCGGAAGCGCTTCCTGGATCGCGGGCCTAAAATTGTGGCTATCGGCGGCGGACACGGCCTTTCTCATTTGATTTTGGGGTTAAAGGAATACACGTCCAATATTACGGCGATTGTTACGGTGGCTGACAGCGGAGGGTCGTCCGGACGGCTGCGGGAGGAATTTAATATTGTTGCTCCGGGGGATATCCGTAACTGTCTGGTTGCCTTGGCGGACGCCCCGGCGTTGATGGGAGAGCTTTTTCAGTTTCGTTTTCCAAAAGAGTCCCAGCTGCAGGGCCATAATTTCGGGAATTTATTTTTGACGGCGATGGTCCAGGTGACAGGTGATTTTGAAAAGGCGGTCAAGGAATCCAGCAAAGTTTTGGCAATTCGCGGGAAAGTGATCCCTTCCACGGTCCACAATGTTCATCTCGTCGCGGAGTACGAGGATTCTTCCATCACGGAAGGGGAAGCGAAAATCCCGAGGAAAGGCATGAAGATACGGCGTGTCTTTTTAAAACCTCAAGATGCCACTCCGACGGATGAAGCGCTGGAGGCGATACGGGAAGCGGAGATCATTGTGCTGGGGCCGGGGAGTTTATATACGAGCGTTATCCCGAACCTGCTGATTAAAGAATTGACGGACGCGGTGGTCAAGTCCAGCGCGTATAAAATTTATGTTTGTAATGTCATGACACAGCAGGGGGAATCAGAAGGGTATACGGCGAGTGACCACGTTGATGCGATTGTCAAGCATTCGCACCGGAAGGTCATGGATGCTTGTCTGGTGAATTCAGAAGAGGTCCCTTCGGAAGCGCAAGGCCGGTATAAGTCCGAAGATTCGTTCCCGGTTGTGCCTGAAGTGGATCGTATCCGGGAGATGGGAATTGAGGTGGTGGCCACGGACCTGTTGAGCATCACGGATTATGTCCGGCACGATTCGATCAAGTTGACGAAGGCCTTGATTAAATTGATTGAAAAACACCGTATTCTCAAACGGTAGGCGGTAGCCTGTTACCGAAAGATCCTTTGGGCGGATAGAACGGGGATATTTCGTTTATGCCAAGAATTGAAAAAGAGCTTACGGTTTTAAATGAGCAGGGCTTGCACGCACGGCCGGCGGCTTTTTTTGTCCAGATCGCCGCGAAGTTTGATGCGACCGTGACGGTCAGTAAAGATGGAGAAAAGGTGAACGGAAAGTCGATTATGGGCATCCTTATGCTTGGCGCGGAGAAGAACAGTAAACTTTTTGTTTGCGTCGACGGGAGTGACGCTGAACAACTGATGGGGGAATTGGAGGCATTTTTGTCTAGAAATGAATGAAATTGTTTTAAAAGGAATCCCGGCCGCGCCGGGGATTGCGATCGGGCCGGCTTACATTATCGATAAACAGGATTTTATCGTGCCGCCCCGCGCTATCATGGACAAGGAGGTCCCTATCGAAATTGCCCGTTTTGAAGAAGCCCTGATCAAAACGCGGGAAGAGATCTCCGAACTGAAAAAAAAGATCAGCCATGAAATGGATGGGCAGCACGGCCAGATCTTTGACGCTCACCTGCTCGTCCTGGAAGACCGTATGCTCATTGAAGAGGTGATCAAGCGGATTAAGAAGGAGAAACAGTCGGCAGAATACTCGTTTATGGTGGTTTTAAAGAAGTACAGCAAAATTTTCTCCAGTATTCAGGATGAGTATTTGCGGGAACGCAGCAGTGACGTGAATGATATCGGCCGCCGTCTTCTTAAAAACCTTACGGACGAACAAAAACTGCACGACCTGGACCATATCGATGAGGAGATGATTATCATTGCGCATGACCTTTCGCCGTCGGATACTGTGACGATGTTTAACAAAAACGTTTTGGCTTTCGCGACGGATATCGGGGGGCGTACGTCTCATACCGCGATTATGGCCAAATCTTTGGGGGTGCCGGCGGTCGTGGGGCTCAAAGATGCCACCTTGCGGATCAGCAATCAGGACCTCCTGATCGTGGATGGCCGGATGGGGCTGGTGATCGCGCACCCTACCGAGAAAACTATTGAAATTTACAATACCGAGAAAAAGCGTATTTCGGCCCTGAGCCACCGTTTTGATGACATTGTTGACCTCCCTTCCAAGACCTCGGATGGATGCCCTATCCCGATTCTGGCTAATCTGGAACTCCCGGAAGAAATTCCGATGATTCGGCAGTCAGGGGCTCAGGGGATTGGATTGTACCGGACGGAGTATTTTTTCATGAACCGGGTTGATCTTCCCTCGGAAGAAGAACAATTTGTCGCTTACAAGGCAGTGGCCGAACACCTGGCGCCTTTGGCCGTGACGATCCGGACCTTGGATTTGGGCGGGGATAAGTTTATTTCCAGCGTGCAGATTCCAAGGGACATGTCTCCTTTCCTGGGATGGCGGGCGATTAAGTTCTGCCTCGCCCGTCCGGATATTTTTAAATCACAGTTAAGGGCGATCCTTCGCGCTTCGGTTTTTGGTAAAGTCCGGCTTATGTACCCGATGATTTCCGGGCCCAGTGAAATGCGGCAGGCCAATGCCATTTTAAATGAAGTGAAAATAAATTTGCGGGAGGAGGGGATCGGGTTCGACGAAAATATTGAAGTCGGGGCCATGATCGAGGTCCCTTCGGCCGCCGTGACCGCGGATCTGCTGGCCAAGGAAGTCCGGTTTTTCAGTATCGGAACGAATGACCTGATTCAGTACACGTTAGCGGTGGACCGGCGTAATGAGCAGCTGGCCAATTTTTACGAACCCTGCCATCCGGCGATCCTGCGGCTTATCAAAATGGTTGTCGACGCCGGCCATCAGGAGAATATCCCTGTCGGTCTTTGCGGAGAAATGTCTTCAGAGCCGATTCAGGCCTTTTTGCTGATCGGATTGGGGGTGGATGAACTGAGCATGTCCCCTTTGAATATCCCGCAGATCAAGAAACTGATTCGTAGCATTAATCGGAAAGACGCCCAGGAGTTATCCCAGAGGGCGTTGACCCTTTCTTCAGGGCAGGAAGTTGAGGAGTTAAGCAAAGCCCGGTTGCAGGAATTGGTTCCGCAGATATATACCGCGGATAAAGCCTAACGCCCTTTCGAGCGGCCGGTTGTTGGGGCGCTGTTCGGGGTGAAGCCTTTTTTAACGTAACGGAAAAAACGCACATGAGAGTTTTGATATTAGCGGCAGGTTATGGGACCCGGCTGTATCCCCTCATTAAGGATACGGCCAAACCTTTGCTTCAGATCGCGTCCCGGCCGCTTATTGATTATTTGCTGGAGAAAATCCGGCCTTTGCCGGCTCTTCGGGAAGTTGTTGTGGTGACCAATGAGAAGTTCTACGCGGATTTCCAGGATTGGGCCACGCTCCACAAAGATTTTCCGGTTCCGATCACCGTGATGAATGACGGGACGACATCCCCGGAAGACCGGTTAGGCGCGGTGGGGGATATCCTGTTTGTCTTGAAGCATCTTCGAGGGCAAGATGACCTTTTTGTCCTGGGCGGCGACAATCTTTTCGATTATGCGCTGGAAGAATTTATCCGTTTTGCACATGGGAAAGCCCCGCATGCCTCCATCGGCCTTTATGATATCGGGGATATTAAGGAAGCCAGCAAATTTGGCGTTGTTCAGATGGACGCTCAAAACCGTATCCAGGTTTTTGAAGAGAAGCCTCCGCACCCACGGTCGACCCTGATCGCGATGTGCTCCTATTTTTTCCCGGTCCAATCGCAGGCTTTGATTTCTGATTATGTCGCGGAGTTGAACAAAACGGATAAAGCGGGGGATTACATTCATTGGTTGACGGAAACTGACACAGTTTTTGGTTTTAAATTTCAGGGGAAATGGTATGATATCGGTAGCATAGAAACGTATCAGAAGGCGCAGGAGCGGTTTAATGTTTAATGAGATCGCAAGACAGTAGATTATGGAGATATTGCCGCTGGCCAAGGCATGGCGGGCGCGCGGGCTGCTGTGTTTGTGAGACACATTCAAGAAAGGAAGGGTAAAAGGTGAAAGGACAATATTTTTTTACTTCTGAATCCGTTGGGGCGGGGCATCCTGATAAGGTTTGCGATCAGATTTCTGACGCGGTTTTGGACAGCGTGCTTAAGAATGATCCAGCGGGGCGTGTGGCTTGCGAAACATTTATCACCACGGGGCTTGTCATCGTCGGGGGGGAAATCACCACGACGTCTTATATTGAAGTCCAGAATCTTGTCCGTCGGGTTCTGTCGGAGATCGGGTATACGCATATCAAATACGGGTTTAGCGCGCAGACCTGTTCGATCTTGAATGCGATTAACAGCCAGTCCCCGGATATCGCCCAGGGGGTGGACGCCGGAGGGGCCGGTGATCAAGGGATCATGATCGGTTACGCGTGCGATGAAACGCCAGAACTGATGCCCCTGCCGATCATGCTGGCGCATCACCTTGTCAGAAGGATTTCGGATGTTCGGGTGAGCCAGGAACTGGATTACTTGGGGCCGGATTGCAAGAGTCAAGTCACGGTGGAATATTGTGATGGCGTTCCTAAGAGGGTGGATGCGGTCGTCCTGGCCTGTCAGCATACTGACAAAATTCTTGATAAGACGGGCAAGAGGATCACGGAAGAGTCCAAGCAGGAAATTATAAAAACCATCGCTTTGCCGGTTTTAAAGGACCTGGTTGATAGGGATACAAAATATTATGTGAACGAAACAGGCAAATTTCTGGTCGGCGGCCCGCAGTCAGATACAGGGATGACCGGGCGGAAGATCATTGTGGATACTTACGGCGGGATCGTTTCCCATGGCGGAGGCGCTTTTTCCGGGAAGGACCCGACCAAGGTGGACCGTTCCGCAACATATATGGCGCGGTATGTGGCTAAAAATATCGTGGCTGCCGCGCTGGCAGACAAATGCTGGATTCAGTTGGGGTACGCCATCGGTAAGGCAGAGCCGGTCAGCGTCATGGTTGATACGTTCGGGACCGGGAAGGTTCCGGAGCAGAAACTTGTCGATTTGGTCCGCAAACATTTTGATTTGACCCCCCGGGGGATTATCAAACAGTTAAATCTTCTGCAGCCGATTTACCAGAAAACGGCGGCTTACGGGCATTTCGGCCGGAAGGAATTTTCTTGGGAGCAGACCGACAAAGCCGCGGTCCTCAAGAAAGAGGCGCTGGTGGCTGTGTAGTTTGTGTCCAGTCCCAGCTCCAGAGTGATTATTTATGTAAGAGAGGTATTTTGATAAAGAAGTGAGGGGGTTATGAAATCAATGACAGCGATGTCTCAGGAGTACAAAATTAAGGACATAGGCCTGGCGGCTTGGGGTCATAAGGAAATAGAGTTGGCGGAATTTGAAATGCCCGGGCTTATGGCGCTCCGGGCGAAATACGCGCAACAGCAGCCGTTTAAAGGGGCCCGCATCACCGGCTCCCTGCACATGACGATTCAGACGGCGGTCTTGATCAAAACTTTGACGGCCTTAGGCGCGGATGTGCGGTGGTGCAGCTGTAATATTTTTTCAACCCAAGACCACGCGGCTGCGGCGATCGCCGACTTGGGCGTGCCGGTGTTCGCCTGGAAAGGGGAAAACCTGAAAGATTACTGGTGGTGCACGAAGCAGGCGCTATCCTTCCCCGACGGGCAGGGCCCCCACCTGATTGTTGACGATGGGGGAGACGCGACGTTGATGGTCCATATGGGGTATGAGGCGGAAAACGACCCGTCCATTCTTGAAAAGACAGTTGACGCTGAAGATGAGCGTGAGCTTTTGGCCTCTTTGAAAGCGACCCTGGCGGAGGACTCTCAGACGTGGCACCGGGCGGTTAAGGATATCCGGGGAGTTTCTGAGGAAACCACAACGGGCGTGCATCGCCTCTACCAGATGGTCCAGGAGGGCAAGCTGCTTTTTCCCGCCATTAACGTGAACGATTCGGTGACGAAATCCAAGTTCGACAACCTTTATGGTTGCCGGGAATCTTTGGCCGACGGCATCAAGCGGGCCACGGATATCATGATCGCCGGGAAGGTCGTCGTGGTGTGCGGTTACGGCGATGTGGGCAAGGGGTGCGCCCGGTCCATGCGCAGTTACGGCGCGCGGGTGATTGTCACGGAAATTGATCCCATCTGCGCTTTGCAGTCCGCCATGGAAGGATTTGAAGTCAAGCGGATTGAGAGCGTCCTGGATATCGGGGATATTTATGTTTCAGCCACCGGGAACTGTTCCGTGATTACAGCGGTGCATATGTCTAAGATGAAAGACAAAGCCATCGTGTGCAACATCGGGCATTTTGACAATGAAATCCAGATGAACAAATTGGATAAATGGCCGGGGATCAAGAAGATCAATATTAAACCCCAGGTGGACGAGTATTGTTTCCCGAACGGAAAGTCCATTATCATCCTGGCGGAAGGGCGGTTGGTGAACTTGGGCTGTGCGACCGGGCATCCGTCTTTTGTTATGAGCAACTCGTTTACCAACCAGGTCCTAGCCCAGCTGGATCTTTGGTCTAACCGTAAACCGGTGGATGTGTACCGCCTTCCTAAAGACCTTGACGAAGAAGTCGCCCGTTTGCATTTGGCGCATGTGGGAGCCGAATTGACCGTGTTAACTCCCGAACAGGCGAAATATATCGGGGTTTCTCAAGAAGGTCCTTATAAGCCCGAGCATTATAGATATTAAACGTTATTTTTTTGTCATCATAGGCCTTCTTTGTTTTTAAGAAGGCCTATGAACTTTTGGGAGGTCCTGATGAGCAAGAACCTTTTCTGGGCGGCTGGCCTCGTGTTCTTTTTTACGGCAGCTGTCCCTCTCCCTGGAATTTCCGGGGAGATCACGCCCGCGAACCGCATCACGGAAGTCACGGTTTATCCTGGTTCAGCTTTGATTGTGCGCAAGGCGGATGTGAGCCTCACCGCGGGGGAGCACAGCGTTGTCTTTCATGACCTTAAACAGGATGTTGACGAAAGCACTATCACGGTTTCCGGGGCGGGAACGGCCGGGGTTAAGATATACGGCGCTTCTCTTAAAAAGGAATTCCTGTCGGTGGTTCCGGATCAGCGGGTGCAAGAGCTTAAAGACGCCATTGAAACCCATGAAGACCGTTTGGCGGGGGAGCAGCGCAAGCAGCAGGTTCTGCAGAAGGAACGGGAGTTCCTCCAGTCTGTCCGGCTTTTCGCCGATAAGCAGATCCCTCAAGATTTGGTCACGACCATGCCGTCGGTTGAATCGTTGGGTAATACCCTGGAGTTTATCCGCTCCCGCATGACGGATGTTGAAAGCCGGGAGGAAGAGATTCGTAAAAATATCCGTGCGTTACAGCGGGACGTGGAGCGGCTTAAAAATGAACTCAGTCAACTGGGCCACCAGGGGAAGAAACTGCAGCACGCGATTATTGTTGACCTGTCCTGTGTGAAGCCCGGAACCTTGGAGCTTGAGGTCGGGTATCTGGCCCGGGGGGCCGAGTGGTGGGCGCAGTATGACGCCCGGGCGGATTACACGAAAGGTGACGTTGAACTTACCTCTTACGGGGTTATTAAACAGACCACGGGGGCAGACTGGGACAATGTCCAACTGACATTGTCCACGGCCCGGCCGACCCGCAGCGGACGCATGCCGTATGTGGCCCCTTGGGTGCTGAATCCGTATCAGCCCCAGCCGCGCCGCGCTGCTAAAGCGTTATCGATGCGAGAGGAGAGGGCCGGAGCGCCGATGATGCAGATGGAGGCGTTTGATCTGGCGGTGAATCAGGCGACAGAACAGCCGGCGGAGTTGGCGCTTTCCACAGTGGAGCAGAAAGGCGTGGCGTTTATTTATAAAGTTCCGCGGCTGGTTTCTATTAAATCGGACGGTGTGGAAAGTAAGTTCCCGGTGGCCGTGCAGGTGCTGAAAGCGGATTATCATTATTCTGCTTATCCTCAAGCCGCGCCGGAGGCTTATCTGGGCAGCCGGGTGGCGAACGCGAAAGACCAGCAGCTCATGGCCGGGCCGGTGAACCTGTTCCTGGATGGGGAGTTCGTCGGGAAATCGAGCATCGACAATATCGGGCCGGGAGAGGAATTTGATCTCTACCTGGGGGTTGATGACAACGTGAAAGTCGCCCGCCAGCAGACCGTTAAGAACGTGGACGATGTGCTGATTGCCGGGATCCCCTCGCCTAATCGGAAAACGCAATTTGAATATAAGTTAACCGTAGAAAATTATAAGGATAAGATTGTTAAAGTGTTGCTCTTTGAACCCATGCCGGTTTCGCAGAATGATAAGATACGGGTCAATATTTTTAACGTGAGCCTTAAGCCCAATCAAAAAGATTGGAAAGACCGCGCGGGGGTCTGGTTGTGGGAGCTTGAGCTGCCGCCACGGGGGAAAAAAGAAATCCTTTATTCGTTCACCGTGGAGCACCCCCGCGACATGCAGGTCCCGGGCCTTTAAGCTGGGCGGCTTTGGCTGAAATGATAAAGGTGTTAACATTAAAAGTAAAATATGATACAATAACGGCAATTTTAAACCTGAAAAGAAGGGAAGAAGGAAATGGCAAAGATTTATTATGACAAGGATGCAAACTTGGACAGTATCAAGGCCCGCACGATCGCGATTATCGGTTACGGTATTCAGGGTCGGGGGCAGGCGCTCAACCTGCGTGACAGCGGGCTGAAAGTGATCGTGAGCGAACTGGAAGGCACGGAGAATTATAAGACCGCGGTGGCGGACGGTTTTACGCCGGTTGATGCCAAAAAAGCGGCCAAGAAAGCGGATATTATCCAGATTTTGACCCAGGATCATATCCAGGCGACGCTTTACAAAAAGGCGATTAAGCGGAATTTAACCGCGGGGAAGGCGTTGGTTTTCTCCCACGGGTTTAATATCCATTTTAAACAGATTGTCCCTCCTCCGGATGTGGATGTTTGGATGATCGCCCCGAAGGGGCCTGGGGCGTTGGTCCGGCGTCAATATGAAGAAGGCAAGGGGGTTCCCTGTCTGGTGGCGATTCACCAGGATGCGTCCGGACACGCCTTGCAGGACGCGCTGGCTTATGCGAAAGGGATCGGAGGCAGCCGGGCCGGGGTTCTGAAAACCACATTTAAGGAAGAAACCGAAACCGACCTTTTTGGGGAACAGACGGTTTTGTGCGGGGGCGCTTCGGAGCTGGTGAAAGCGGGTTTTGAAACACTCGTGGAAGCGGGTTATCAGCCGGAAATTGCTTATTTTGAATGTTGTCATGAACTCAAGCTTATCGTGGATTTAATTTATGAATACGGAATGCAGGGGATGCGCCAACGGGTTTCGGATACCGCGGAATACGGGGATTATAGCCGGGGCAAGCGTATTATCAATGACCGTACGCACAAGGAAATGAAGAAAATCCTGAAGGAAATACAATCAGGGAAGTTCGCCCGGGAATGGATGCGGGAAAATAAAAAAGGCCGGCCGAATTTTAATAAAATGCGCAGTGAGGGCAAGAATCATCCGATCGAAAAAATTGGCGAACAGTTGCGCGCCATGATGCCCTGGATGAAGAAATAAGGATTTGTGGCAGGGGAGCCAATGGCTTCAATGCCCTAAGTCTTTTGGATAATGGGACAGAACATGACGAAAGCTGATAAAGTATTGATTTTTGACACCACGCTGCGGGACGGGGAGCAGGCGCCTGGCGCTAGCATGAATATGAGCGAGAAACTCGAGGTCGCCCTGCAGTTGGAAAAGCTCGGTGTGGACATCATCGAGGCGGGGTTCCCGGTGATTTCCCCCGGGGATTTCGACTCGGTTAGTAACGTGGCGAAAAAAATCAAGAATGCTGTTGTTTGCGGTCTGGCCCGGTCCATCAAGAAGGATATTGACGCGGCGTATGACGCGGTCAAGGGGGCCCAGAACGGGCGGATCCACGTGTTCTTGGCCACGTCCAAGATTCATATGGAGCATAAGTTGAAAAAAAGTAAAGAAGAGATCGTCCAGATGGCGGTGGACGCGGTCCAATACGCGAAAACGAAAATTGCGGATATCGAGTTTTCTCCGGAAGACGCCTCGCGCACGGAGCGGGAGTTCCTCTTCCGTATTTTGGAAGAGGTGATCAAGGCCGGGGCTCAAACCGTGAATATCCCGGACACGGTCGGCTACAGCATGCCGGCGGAATACGGCCAGCTTATCGCGGATATTAAAAATAATGTCCCGAATATCCATAAAGCGGTTATTTCCGTGCATTGCCATAACGACCTGGGATTAGGCGTGGCCAATTCTCTCATGGCGGTCAAAAATGGCGCCCGTCAGGTGGAGTGCACGATCAACGGGATCGGAGAGCGGGCCGGAAACGCCTCGATGGAAGAAATTGTGATGGCCCTGCGGACCCGGGCGGATTTTTATGGGTGTTCGACGAACATTAACACCCGTGAGATCTGCAAGGCTTCCCGGCTGGTGTCCAGGTTTACCGGGTTTCTCGTTCCCCCGAATAAAGCGATTGTCGGGAGCAACGCGTTCCGGCATGAGGCGGGGATTCACCAGGACGGGATATTAAAAGAGCGGTCAACGTATGAGATTATGAGCCCGGAGGATGTGGGGTTCGTGGGGACCGGGCTGGTCCTGGGAAAACATTCCGGGCGTCACGCTTTTAAAGTCCGGCTGAAGTCCTTGGGGATCGAACTCAAAGAGGATCAGCTGGACATCGCGTTTGAGCGGTTTAAGGTTTTGGCGGATAAAAAGAAGCAGGTCTTTGATGAAGATTTGATTGCGATTGTCGAAGATGAAATCAAGGTTACGAAGCGGATCTGGTCCTTGGATGACCTTATCACAACCAGCGGGGCGAAGATCACCTCGGAAGTTAAAATTGTATTAAAATCCAAAGGCCGGAAGTATACCAAGGTTTCCTCCGGTGACGGTCCGGTCGACGCCTGTTATAAGGCCATTGATGCCATCACAAAGATCAAAGGGAAATTGCTGGATTATTCTATTCAGTCCGTCACCCAGGGGAAAGACGCGTTGGGGGAGGTGACGATCCGGGTTAAAGTGAATGACAAAATTGTCACGGCCCGGGGAACCAGCACGGATATTATTGTCGCTTCGGCTCAAGCGTATATCGAGGCCATCAACAAGGCGCTTACCCACGGGGATATTTATAACCTAACTGAAGACAAGCGCGCCAACGTTTAAGGTTTCTTGAGGCTTTTAAAATGCTTCCCCTTCTCCGGCCTTTTTTGAGGCCGGCCTGATATAAATCATGGAACAATATAAATCGACATACGGGTTGGTGGGGTATCCTGTTCAACATTCTCTCTCCCCGCTTATGCATAACGCCGCTTTTCAGGAACTGGGAGTGGACGCTGTCTATAAGCTGTTTCCGCTTCAGGAAGGCGAGCTGGAGCCGTTCTTCTCTGATTTAAAAAAAGACGGCAGCCCGATTTTCGGCTTGAACGTGACCGTGCCATATAAGGAGAAAGTCCTCGTTTATATGGACAGCCTGTCGCCTTTTGCGGAAAAGGTCGGGGCGGTGAACACCGTGGTGGTTTCTGCGAAAAGACAATTAACCGGACACAACACGGACGGCCCGGGGTTCTTGACGCATCTGACCGAACTGGGTTTTAACACGGCCGGCAAACGGGTATCCATCCTGGGCGCCGGCGGAGCCGCCAGGGCGATCGTCACTGTTTTGTGCCTTGTCCCGGAACGGCCGGAAGCCGTCCTGATTTATGATATCGACCATCATAAAGCCGAGGCCCTGGTTCAAGATCTGGGGCAGCGGTTTGATACAAGGCTGATTAAGGTGGTTCATAGCCTGGATGATCTCAACCTGGAGATCTCGGACCTTTTAATCAATGCCACCCCCATAGGGATGAAAATTTCTGATCCCTGCCTCCTGGAAGGGTTCCAGGTCTCGAGGGATATGCTTGTTTATGACCTCATCTATAATCCCGCGGAAACCCGGCTCCTGAAATGGGCTAAAGAGCAGGGAGCTAAAACATCCAATGGCTTAGGGATGCTTTTTTATCAGGGAGTTTTGGCGTTTCAGCATTGGGCCGATGTCCAGCTGGACAAAGCCGTTAAAGACAAAATGTGGGCCAGTTTAAAGACAGGATTAAAATCATGATAGAACACACAGTCATTTCGGTTCTGATTTTTATTTTTGGCGCTATCGTGGGCAGCTTTTTGAACGTTTGTATCGTGCGTTTGCCGCATGAAGAGTCAGTCGTGACCCCGCGCTCCCATTGTGTCCATTGCCAAGCCATGATTCCGTGGTATGATAATATCCCGTTCGTCAGCTATCTCCTCTTGGGTGGCCGTTGCCGGGCTTGTAAGAAGCCGATTTCTTTCCGATACTTTCTGGTTGAATTCCTGACCGCTTGTTCTTTCCTCTTTTTTTACAAGATTTACGGATTGACCGCTATCTCCTCGGCTTACCTTGTGATGGTATGCGGTTTTATCGTGGCTATTTTTGTCGATTTTGAACACCGCATCATTCCGGACGAAATCAGCGTGGGCGGGATGTTCGCTGGCCTGCTTTTCAGCCTTTTTATCCCTGCCTTGCATGGTTATGCGCCGGGGGCGGGGGCCGGAGTCTGGCCTTATGTTAAATCTTTCGGCCAGGCGCTGTTAGGCGTGCTCATAGGCGGAGGGGCTATTTACGCCATGGGGCTTCTGGGTGATTTTATTTTCAAGAAAGAATCCATGGGGGGCGGTGATGTGAAACTTCTGGCCATGATCGGCGCTTTTTTGGGTTGGAAATTGGCCTTGTTGACGTTTTTTATCGCGCCATTCTTCGGGGCGGTGTACGGGATCGTAGAAAAGATCAGAACTAAGGACAGCGCCATCGCTTATGGCCCTTTCCTGGTTCTGGGCGCTCTTATCAGTATGTTTTACGGAGATGCGATTATTGCTTGGATTAAAAGCGGTTACGGGTTATATTGACCTGTTCTTTCCAAAGCATAAATGATGCCGTTTTTTAAGACCCAACCCCCAAAGGTTGGGTTTATTATTAATATTAATATTAATCGGTTTGACACTCCATAGGTGTTGTGTTAAAATCCAGCGTGAAAAATAATATAGTGCTGATAGGATTTATGGGCGCAGGCAAGTCATTGGTTTCTCAGCATTTGTCCGATAAGCTTAAGAGGCAGGTTGTTTCAACGGATGAACTTATTGTTAAGACGGAAGGCCGCCCTATCACGGAGATTTTTGCGCAGTCAGGAGAACCCTATTTCCGCGCGTTGGAAAAGAAGATCATTCAGGAGGTTGCTGCGAAAGAGGGGGTTATTATTGACTGCGGAGGAGGGGTTGTTTTAGACCCGGAGAATTTGGCCTTTCTTAAGCAAAAAGGAATTGTTTTTTACCTCTCGGCCACGCACGAGAAAATTTACCAGCGCATCAAAGATCAAACGCACAGGCCCTTATTGAATGTCCCTGACCCTTTGGCCCGGTTGGAAGAATTATTGGCAAAACGCCAGGCTTTTTATGAACAGGCCGATTATATTATTGACACGAATGATAATGACTGGCAAAGAGTTTGTGAAGAGATTGAAATGATCATAAGACAGCACGCGGAAGAACGTATCCCCGATCAATGACCCCGAACCACAGAGAAAGCGGGTATGACGGAAAAAGAAGCAGCGGTCGTTTTAAATGCGGTCCCGGGGCTTTCCAACCGTATGGTTTTGCGGTTAATCGGACACTTTGGGACGGCTGTGGCGGTGTTACGAGCGAAGTCTAGGGTTTTTGCAGGCATTGAAGGTGTTTCTGCTGCCGCAGTCAAAAATATCCGGTGTTTTGAACAGGATGAATTTCTAAAGAAAGAATACAGCCTGTGTTCTTCTCTTAAGATTCAGGTGACCACCTTATGGGAAGATGGTTTCCCAAGGATTTTAAAACAGATTCCGGATTGTCCGGTCGTTCTTTATCATAAAGGTGATATCCGGCATGAAGATGACACGTCGGTTGCGGTCATCGGATCCCGCCGTGCGACGGTTTATGGCCGTCTTGTGGCGGAACAATTGGCTTCCCGCCTTGCGGATTTTGGGATAACGGTTGTATCCGGCATGGCGCGGGGGATTGATTCTGCCGCGCACACAGGCAGCTTAAAGGCCCGGGGACGGACCTTGGCGGTTTTAGGTTGCGGGTTAACCCACATATATCCTCCGGAGAATGAGGGTCTGATGGAAACCATTGCCCGGCACGGCGCAGTCCTGTCGGAATTCCCGCTTGAAACCGCACCGTTGCGCTACAATTTCCCACGGCGAAACCGGATTATCAGCGGCTTATCGTTAGGGGTCATTGTGGTGGAAGCCCATCGCAGGAGCGGCGCCCTGATCACCAGCCGTTTCGCTTTGGAACAGGGCCGGGAGGTTTTTTCCGTCCCTGGCCGGGTTGATCAGCCGGCCTCCTGGGGGACCAACCAGCTGATTAAAGACGGGGCGAGGGTTGTCCTGGGTGTTGAAGATATCCTGGAAGAACTCCGGATTCCTTTAAGAAATTGTCCAAGCCAGCGGGTTTTCCAGGAACGCGCGTCCGGGAGGGGTGGGTTGAAGCCAGCGGCGGGCATGAATTTGACGGCCGGACAGCAGCTCATTTATGACAACTTGGACGGCAAACCGGTGCATATTGATGGTTTGGCGGCTCAGTGCCAAAAAGCAGGGACGGAAATCACGGAAGCCCTTTTGCAGATGGAATTGCGTGGTTTCGTGAAAAGATGGCCAGGTCAATATTATTCGAAAATTGAACACCTATAGGATTTTTTATGGCAAAAATAAAACCTCTCGTTATTGTTGAGTCTCCGGCCAAGATTAAAACGATCAGCCGTATTCTCGGTGATAAATATAAAGTCGTTTCCTCCATGGGGCATTTGATTGACCTTCCCAAATCCACTCTGGGCGTTGATGTTGATAATGATTTTATGCCGCGTTTTATTGTTTTACGGAATAAGCAGAAGATCTTGACCAAGCTCAAGAAAGAAGCGGAAAACAAAAAAGAAATTTATTTCGCGACCGACCCTGACCGGGAAGGGGAGGCGATTGGCTGGAACCTGATTCCCTATATCGGGGAAGGGAAGAAAGTGTACCGCGTTACCTTTCAGGAGATTACCAAAGAGGCGGTTCTCAAAGCGTTTAAGAACCCGCGGGAATTTAACAAGCATCTTATTAAAGCCCAGGTGGCCCGGCGCATCCTTGACAGGATTGTCGGGTATAAAATCAGCCCCTTGTTATGGAAGAAAGTGGGGTCGCGCTTGAGCGCCGGACGGGTGCAGTCGGTGGCGTTGCGGCTGATTGTCGACAGGGAACGCGCCATTCTCGCTTTTATCCCCCAGGAATATTGGGAGGTCGCCCTGGATCTCCGCAAGCCGGGGCTGGAGACAATTCTTACGGCCGCGCTGGAACGCGTTGACGGTGAAAAACCCGGGCTGTCGAACCAGGCGCAAGTGGATGAGATGGTCAAGGAAATCCGGGCGGTCAATTTTCAGGTCAGCCGGGTGACGAAAAAAAATATTACCCGGAAATCCGCCCCGCCGTATATCACCAGCACTCTGCAGCAGGACGCGTTTAACAAGCTGGGGTTTAGCGCCATGCGGACGATGACCATCGCCCAAGAACTCTATGAAGGGATTGAAGTCGGGGAAAGCGAGCCGGTCGGGTTAATTACGTACATGAGAACCGATTCGGTCAACATTTCTAAAGACGCTATGGGCAAAGTCCGTGATTTTATCAGCTCTTCTTACGGGAAGTCGTATTTGCCGGAGGAGCCGAATGTTTTTAAATCTAAAAAGTCCGCCCAGGAAGCCCATGAAGCGATCCGCCCCAGCAGCGTGAGCCGTAAACCGGAGGATATCCGGTCGTTCCTGGAGGAGGATCAGTTCAAGCTTTACGATTTGATCTGGAAACGGTTTGTCAGTTCCCAGATGAGCCTGTCTGTTTATGAAAACAAGAAAATCGAAATCCAGGGGGGACGTTTTCAGCTGGGGGCCTCCGGGTCGTCCTTGATCTTCGACGGATACCTGCTGTTGCAGCAGGAACAGAGGGAGGAAGAGGTTAAGATGGATTTTACTCCCTATCATCAGGGTGACGCACTTGAGACCCTGGAGGTGAAACCTTCCCAGCACTTCACCAAGCCTCCGCCACGGTTCTCCGACGCCAGCTTGGTGAAGGCCCTCGAGGAGGAAGGGATCGGCCGGCCCAGCACCTACGCGTCGATTATTCAGACATTGGTGTTTAGGAATTATGTCAACCGCGAACGGGGGTACTTCCGCGCCACGGAACTGGGCATGCAGATTT
The DNA here is from genome assembly GCA_029560465.1 of Candidatus Omnitrophota bacterium. Classification (GTDB taxonomy): domain Bacteria; phylum Omnitrophota; class Gorgyraeia; order Zapsychrales; family JANLHA01; genus JAGOJP01. The sequence goes on along the minus strand of JAKQKX010000090.1, from coordinate 67,754 downwards.
CTGATTTGCTGGTCGAGTATTTCTCCAGAATCATGGACGTGAAGTTTACGGCGGGCATGGAAGAGAGGCTGGACCAGATTGAGGAGGGCAACCTGGAGCATGTCGTGCTTTTACGTGATTTTTACGAGCCGTTCAAGAAAGAATTGAATCACGCGATGGAAACGATTGAAAAGGCGCAGAATTTTGTTGATAAGCACTGCCCGGAGTGCGGGCAGCAGATGGTGGTTAAATGGGGGCGGAGAGGCAAATTTTTAAGCTGTTCCGGATTCCCGAAATGCAAGTATGCCCAGCCCTTTACTTCCGGCATCCCCTGCCCGGTCGAGGGGTGTTCCGGGGAGCTGATCAAGCGGCGCTCCCGTCGAGGGCAGACATTTTACGGTTGCAGCAATTATCCGGAATGCACGTTCACGGACAGCAAGCTTCCGGAGAAGGCTTCCGGCTCTTAGGAACGGCGACCCGTCAGGTCGCCAACGGGGCTCTTGATGAACCGTTACATCGATAAATTTATATCCTACCTGCAGATTGAAAAGAATTTTTCTCCGCACACCATTACGAACTACAGCCAGGATTTGACCGAGTTTATGGGGTTTATGGAGAACATGGCGGTCGAACAGATCCGGTATCTTCACCTTAGGAAATATCTGGCGCATTTGAGAACGCAGCAACTGAAGCCGCGCAGCATTGCCCGGAAACTTTCGTCCCTGCGGAGTTTTTTCCGTTTTCTGCAAAGAGAAGGCCTGATTCAGGAGAATCCGGCTGTCCTGCTTATGACGCCGAAACTCGATAAAAGCCTTCCCAAATTCCTCTCTGAAAAGGAAATGGTTGCGTTGATCGAAGCCCCTGACTTGGAGGCGCGGGCCGGCCGTCGGGACCGCGCGATCCTGGAGACGCTGTATAGTTCCGGCATCCGGGTTTCGGAGTTGGTCGGGCTTGATGTTGATGAGGTTGACTTTATCGGAAATATAATCCGGGTCAAGGGCAAGGGGAAAAAAGAGCGGCTGACCCCGATTGGGGATAAGGCATTGGATGCTTTGAAAGCTTATCTTGACGCCAGAAAGATCCCTCACCGGGCTGTGTTTCTTAACAAGAACGGGACCCGGCTGTCCAGCCGGAGTGTCCGGAATATTATCAACAAACACATTTTGACCGCGAGTTTGCAGATAAAGGTTTCTCCTCATGTGTTGCGGCATTCTTTTGCCACGCATCTCCTGGAGCGGGGGGCGGATTTGCGGTCTGTGCAGGAACTCCTCGGCCACGTGAATTTGTCCACCACGCAGATTTATACTCATGTCACGACGGAAAGGCTAAAAAGTGTTTACGATCAGGCCCATCCCCGGGCCTGAAGCGGCTTCCGGCCGGCGGGGCCGGGAAACGAGAATATGATCGCATGGTTTTATAACCTGGTTTTTATCCTGGCGGCGGTTTTTTATGTGCCGTCTTTGTTGCTTAAAGGGAAATGGCACCGCGCGCTTGTCTCCCGGCTGGGGCCGGTGCCGGAGGACGTGGCCCGGTTTTGCTCGGCGGGGCCCGTGGTTTGGGTTCACGCGGTGAGCGTCGGGGAGGTCCAGGCGGTGAGCCATTTTATCCGGCTCTTGCCCGCCCGTGTTCCCGGCGTTAAGATTGTACTCACGACCGTGACGCAGACGGGGTATCACCTGGCGTTTTCCCGGCTGGGGTCGGATTGCCGGGTCCTTTATGCCCCTCTGGATTTAAGCTGGGTTGTGAGGCACTATATCCGGCGGATCCGTCCATCCCTTTACGTTACCGCGGAAACCGAAATTTGGCCCAACCTGTTCATGAGGCTCGCCGGGCAGCATGTCCCGGTGGTCGTTTTTAATGGCCGAGTTTCGCGCAAATCTTTTACGCGTTACCGGGCGGTGGCGGTCTTGACCCGTGGTATTCTCAAACATGTGACGCTTTTTTGCGTGCAGACCGAGGCGGACGCCGGGCGCATCCGCCTGCTCGGTGCGCCGGCGGACCGGGTGCATGTGCTGGGCAACGTGAAATTTGATGAAGCGTCCGATGAAGACGGCTACTCCCGGGAGGGCGCGGGGTATGATGCCCGAGACGATGTCTGGGTGGCCGGAAGCACGCACCCCGGGGAAGAGGAGATCGTCCTGACATGTTTCACAGCGCTTAAGAAGACTTTTCCTCACCTGAGGCTGATCCTCGCCCCCCGGCATATTGAACGGACCTCTGAAGTCTGCGCCCTGGTTGAAGCGCGTGGTTGTCGTCCGGTTTTGTTCAGCCGGCGGAAGGACCGGCGGTTGATAGAAGCGGACGAGGTGCTTGTCGTGGACACGATCGGCCATTTGCGGAGGCTTTACGCTTTAGCAACCGTGGTCTTTATCGGTAAAAGCCTGGTGGGCCGGGGAGGGCAGAATATTATAGAACCGGCCGCATACGGGAAGCCGGTTCTCGTGGGCCCGGCTATGGACAATTTTGAGCGTGTCGTTGAGATTTTTAAGGGTTCCCAAGCTCTTGTGCAAGTCCGCGGCCCTGAAGAACTGGAAGAAGCCATGCGCGTTTTGCTGGGGGCCCCGGACAGGCGGATGGCCCTTGGCCAGCGGGCCCGGGAGGTTGTCTTCGCCCAACGGGGAGCCACGGAAAAATCCCTTGCCCTGATTTCCCCTCTTATTTTGAAATAATATAAATATTAAAACAAATATCATCAAACTATAGTAAAATATTCGGGATGTCGTTCCGTCTGTTTTTATATGAAGTGATAACCGGCCGGAGGCATGGCCTTGGGGCGGCGGGCATGCGATGGGCATTGCGGGTCTTGTCGGTCGGCTACGCTTTCGCGGTCCAGGTTTGGTGCGTTGCTTACGAGCGCCGGCTTTTACCGGAAAGGGCGTTGGGGAAGCCGGTGGTCAGCGTTGGGAATATCACGTGGGGCGGGGTCGGGAAAACGCCCTTTGTCGAGTGGCTGGCGCGGTATTTTCTGGAACAGAATGTCCGCCCGGCGATCCTGACCCGGGGGTATATGCCCTCTGCAGGGAGAGGCGGATCATTTTCCCCTGGAAGCGATGAGGCCCTGATGCTGAAAAAGAGGTTCCCGGGAGTCCCGGTCAGGACGGGGCGGGACCGCCGGAAAAGCGCTCAACAGCTGCTGTCACAGCATGACGTGGATGTGTTCATCCTGGATGACGGCTTTCAGCAGAGGGGGGTCAGGAGGGACCTTAATATTGTGCTTGTTGACGCCACGGACCCTTTTGGCAACGGGTTCCTTTTGCCCCGCGGTTCGTTGCGAGAACCTTTATCATCTCTTCGCCGGGCGGATGTCTTCGTCTTGACGAAGACGGATCAGGTCACAGGGCGTCTGGATATTTTAAAGGACCGCCTGAAAGCGTGGAATCCGGCCGCTGTCTTTGTTGAAACGGTTCATCAGCCGGTGTCTTTTTCCTGCCTGGGGATGGCCCAGCCTGGGATGGCCCTTTCCGCCATCAAGGGCCAATCCGTGTGCCTGGTCAGTGGCATCGGAGATCCCCGGTCTTTTGAGAAAACAGTCGGCGGGTTGGGGGCCGTTATTCAGGATACGAAATTTTTCCCGGACCACCACCATTTTTCTGCCGGAGAGGTGGAGTCCGTCGCCCGGAGCTGTCAGGAACAGGGTATCGGCGTGATTATTATGACTGCGAAAGACGCGGTCAAATGGACTGAGGATGTCCAGTGTTTGGCCTCTAATCTAAAGGTCCTGGTTTTAAATATGGAAATTAAAATTACAAAAGGGAAAGATGATCTCTGTGCTCGACTACGCACTTTACATTGTCGTTAAAATTTCTGGAGTCCTTGTCCGTCATCTTCCGCTTGAAACGGCGCTGTTGCTGGGCCGTTTCCTGGGCCGGGTGGCGTACTGCTTTGACGCCCGGCATCGGGTCCAGGTTCTGCTGAACCTCAAAATGGCTTTTTCGTCAACGAAAACCCCGGAAGAAATCCGGGATATCGCTCAAAAAGTTTTTATGAATTTCGGACAAAATATGGTTGAGCTTCTGCGGATGCCGGCCATGACGCCGAAGTCTTTCAAAGAACATGTCGCGGTTGAGGGGCGAGAGCATGTTGAAGACGCGCTGAAGGAAGGGAAAGGCGTCATCCTGCTGGCTATGCACAGCGGCAGCTGGGAATTGGCCAATTTGGCTAGTTCGACGCTGGGCGGTGTGTATAAAGTCATGGTCAACCCGCAGCCCCGTTTTTCCCGGCTGGATGCCCTTTTAAATTTCTATCGCAGTTGCGGGGGGTCTATTGTTTTGGAACGGGGGACGGGAACCCGGGAGCTTGTGAAGAGTCTGCTGCGGAATGAAATCGTCGCTATGGTTGTCGACCACGGGGGCAGGTCCGGCGAGAGGGTTTCGTTTTTCAGCCGGGAAGCCAGCCTGTCGGTCGGGGCGGTGCGGATCGCCTTGAAGTTCGGGACCCCGATTTGTTTTGCCATCATCAGGCGTGAGGGTGGAACACATCATCGCCTGACGATTCATAAGAAATTGACGCTGGTTTCCTCCGGAGATTTGAAAAAAGACTTGCCGGACAATTTGGCGCGTATCGCCGGGATCATGGAAAATTATATCCGTGAGACCCCGGAGGAATATATGTGGTTTTATAAAATATGGAAATATTCCTCCGTATCGGATGCCGTTCTTCTGCATGACGGGCGTACGGGTCATTTGCGGCAGTCGCAAGCCGTGGCCAAGGCGTTGGAAGAGAATTTTAAAAAGGATGGGCGTGAATGCCGGATTAATACCGTTGACGTGGTCTATCGGAACAGATTGGCCACCAGGATTGTGGTGTTGCTCAGTTTCGTGAACGGAGGACTTTTGACGTTGTTGCGCCGGCCGCTTTTAAAATGGTGCCTGACTCCGGAATCTTTCAAGTCGCTTTTTAGCGTTAAACCAGATTTTGTGGTCTCGTGCGGTTCGGCGGCCGCTTATATTAATTTTATGCTGGCAACAGAACAGTATGCGAAAAATGTGTCGATTTTGAAACCCGGGGTCCTGAATGTCCGCCGTTTCAACCTCGTGATTCTTCCGGAGCATGACCGGCGGTGGGACAATAACAGTTACGATGATTCCAATGTGATCTTCACCAAAGGCGCCTTGAACCTGATCAACGCGGAGTATTTACAGGACAATGCCGAAAAACTGCTGAAACATTTTTCTCACCTCAAAATAGGGGATAATTTTAAGATCGGGGTTTTATTGGGCGGAGACACGAAAGAATGCGTGTTGTCCGTCAAAAAGGTAAAAATTATGCTTCATCAACTGGTTGAGGTGTCGGAAGAGATGAACGCGGATATCCTGCTCACAACGTCCCGACGGACTTCGGAAAAGGTCGAAAGCCTTATCCACCGGCATCTGAAGCATTTTCCCCGCTGTCGCCTTTTGATCCTGGCGAACCGTAATAATATCTCCGAAGCCGTTGGGGGAATCCTGGGGTTGTCTGACATGGTGATTGTGTCTGGGGACAGCGTTTCCATGATTTCCGAAGCCGCCTGTTCCGGGAAACCGGCGGTTGTTTTTCCGATTCAGAGCCGTTTTATGTTGGGGGCGAAGGAATCGAAGCATCACCGGTTTATCGATGTCCTGGCAGACCAGGGGTATATTCTGTCAACGGATGTCAGGCATTTGAAACAGGCTGTTTATAACCTTGTCAAAAATAAGATCCGGCTTCACGTTCTTGATGATAGCTCCGTCGTCAGAGTGGGGCTGAAGCGGATCCTGTAACCATTCGTGGTTTGAATCCATCCAGAAATGAATCTGCGGGTATTACAAGTTTTGCCGGAACTGAATGTCGGCGGTGTGGAAACAGGGACCGTTGACCTGGCTAAATATCTTTTAGGACACGGGCACACCCCGGTCGTGGTTTCTAACGGCGGAGCGTTGGTCCAGAGCCTCGAAAATATGGGAATCACCCATTATCAGCTTCCGGTACATAAAAAATCTTTCTTGAGCGCCTGGCGGTGCGCCAAGGCGTTGCAGCGCATCATTGTTGACGAAAGGATCGATATCGTCCACGCCCGGTCCCGGGTCCCCGCCTGGATTGCTTTTATGGCTTGCCGGGGAACGGAGGCCGCATTTATCACAACCTGTCACGGGTATTATTCAACCCATCTCTTAAGCCGGGTGATGGGCTGGGGAAAATATGTGATTGTCCCCAGCGAGGTGATCGGCCGGCACATGATCGAAGATTTTGATGTCCAGGCGGACCATATCCGCTGCATTCCCCGTAGCGTGGATTTGGACAGATTCAACCTGCCGCATGATTCTCAAAAAATGAAGACGAGCTTTACGATCGCTATCATAGGCCGGCTGACCCCCCTGAAGGGGCACACGTATTTCTTGAAAGCCATGGCTAAGGTCGTGCGCATCATGCCTTACGTCAAAGTATGGGTCATTGGGGATGCCCCCCGCAACAAGGACAGTTACCGCCATGAGCTGGAAGCCCTCACCCGGCGGCTGGGGTTAACGGACACAGTGGAATTTTTGGGAACCCGCAAGGATATTCCGCAACTTTTAGCGCGGACGGATGTGTTGGTCCTGTCTTCCACCGTTCCTGAGGCGTTTGGACGGGTCATCATTGAGGCCCAAGCGGCCGATGTCCCGGTCGTGGCCACGAAGGTGGGGGGCGTGGTGGAGATTATTGAACATGAGAAGACCGGGCTTTTGGTCCTCCCGAAAGATCCTGATGGGATGGCACAGGCGGTCATCCGCCTCTTGCAGGACCGCCCTTTCGCACAGGAGATCGCGGTCCAGGCGAAAAAGAAGGTGTTGGCACAGTATACACTCGCGCATATGGCCAAGAAAACGTTGGCGGTTTATAAAGAGCTTTTAAAAACGCTTAATATTTTGGTGATAAAAATTAGCGCGATGGGGGATGTTGTTTTAGCTACCGCGGCTCTTAAAGCGGTGAGGGAGAGATTTCCCCAGGCCAGGATTGTCTGTCTCGTGGGAGAGGAGTCCCGGGTCATCCTGCAGCGGTGCCCTTATATTGATGAACTGATTGTGATGGATGCCCGGCGTGGCTATCGGAGGCTGTGGTCTGTCCTTAAATGGGGGCGGAGGTTGGCGCGGAACAAATTTGATAAGGTGATTGATTTTCAAAACAACCGGCTGAGCCATGTTTTGGCGTTGTGCAGTTTTGCCCGGGAACGGTACGGTTACAACAGGAAGTGGGGGTTCTTGCTGAACCGTTCGGTGCCGTTGCCGGACGCTCCTTTGCCCCCGGTTCCGCATCAATTCCTGGTCTTAAGGGGCCTGGATATTCCAGCCCCGCCGGAAAACGTGCGGCTGGAGCTGTGGCCGGCTGAAAAAGATTTCAAACGGATTCAAGAGCTTTTTGAGTCGGAATGGCTGGCCCCCCAACACAATGTTGTGGGTATTCATCTGGCCGCATCCTGGCGGTGGATGACGAAGAATTGGCCGCTGGAGTATGCGGCGCGGTTGTGCGACCTTTTGGCGGCGAGGAATATCCGGGTTGTTATCACGGGTGTTGAGAAGGATTTTGCCGCCGGGCTGGAGCTCCTGCGCTTGACAAAATCCAAGCCGGCTAACTTTATCGGAAAAACGGACATCATGGAAATGGCGGCTTTAATAAGCCGTTGCCGGGTGTTCGTGACTCCGGATTCAGCGCCGATGCATATAGCGGCGGCCATGGGAACGCCGTTTGTCGCTTTGTTCGGGCCAACAGCCGCGTTCCGGCATTTGCCTCCGTCGGACCGTTGCGTGGTTTTTCAGAGAAAACTGCCGTGCGCCCCCTGTTACAGTCCGAAATGCCGCATCAAGACGCACGCCTGCATGAAAGAGATCTCCCCAGAGGAGATCGTGGAGCAAGTCGTCCGTCTCATGAAAGAATAATGTCCTGTTTCCCCGGTTTCAAAAGGGGTTCCATTTGAGGCGGGGTGTTTGGTCGGATCGTTTTTAGGAGGAGGGCATGGGCGTCCCCAGGAAAGTTCTGTTGTTGACAACGCATCTCAATACCGGAGGGATTACTTCGTATCTGTTTACCTTGAGCCGGCGGCTCAAGGTGTTGGGGTTCTCCGTTGCCGTCGCTTCTTCGGGCGGGGACCGGCAAGAGGATTTTGCCGCGTTGGGCGTTAGCCTCGTGACGTTGAATGTCCGGATAAAATGTGAGGTAGACCCGCGTTTGTACACGGCGGTGTTCAGGTTGAGGCGGATGATTTGTCAAGAATCGATTGATATCGTGCACGCCCAGACCCGGGTGACGCAGGTGATGGGGGACTTGCTTTCGAAGGTGACTTCCGCCGCCTATTGTTCAACTTGCCATGGCTTTTTTAGACCGCGTTGGCACCGGATAATTTTCCCTTGCTGGGGGAAGGCGGTCATCGCGATCAGCCCGGCTGTCCAGCAGCACCTTAAGAACGATTTGCGCGTTGCCGATGAGCGGATTGCCCTTATCCCCAACGGGGTGGAACTCGATGCGTTCCCTTTGAAGAGTGAGGATGAAAAGCGGGCTCTGCGGCGGGCGTGGCAGCTTCCCGGCGGCCCTTTGTTGGGGATCGTGGCCCGGTTGTCCGACGTTAAGGGGCACGCGGTGCTTATCGACGCCATGCCGGCCGTGTTGGCGCGCTTCCCCGATGCCCGTCTTTTGATCGTTGGGGAGGGGAAGATGGAGGCGTCATTGAAAAAACAGGCCGCCGGATTGGGGCTTGAACAGAGGGTGATTTTTCTCCCATCCGTAAACCGGACCGCTGACATTCTGCCGATGCTGGATATTTTTATCCTGCCGTCCTTGCAGGAGGGGTTAGGCCTGTCGGCTATGGAAGCCCAGGCCGCCGGAGTCCCGGTGGTCGCTTCCCGCGTGGGGGGGTTGGCCAGCCTTATTGAAGACGGCCGCACCGGCCGCCTGGTGGAACCTCGGAACAGCGGGCAGCTTGCTGAGGCGGTCCTCGATTTGCTGGAGCACCCCCAGGACGCGGAGGCAATGGGGCGGCGGGCGCGCGCGTTTATTGAACGGGAATATTCTGCGGAACAGATGGCGCGGGATACCGTCAAGATGTACGAAAAGATTTTATCAGCGTAAAATACAGGATAGCCGCCGGGTTTACGGAAGTCCGGAGCAGGATGGAATGGCGCATGAAGAAAATTTTGGTCGTTAATGTCAACTGGGTTGGCGACACGGTGTTCGCGACTCCGGTTTTTAAGGCGATCAAGACGCGATGGCCTGGCGCGTTCCTCTCCTGTATGGCCGTGCCCAGAGTGAAAGCTGTTTTGGAATGTTGCCCTTATCTGGATGAAGTCATTATTTATGATGAACGGGGGCGGCACCGCGGCTTGTGGGGTAAAATTTCTATTGTCTTGGCGCTCCGGGGGCGTCATTTCGATGCCGCGTTTCTTCTGCACCGGTCCTGGACGCGAGCCGCGCTTGTTTTTTTAGCTGGCATCAAAGAGCGGGTTGGTTACGATGTGAAAAACCGGGGGCGTTTTCTGACGCACAAGGTCCCGGAATGTCCCGCCTTGCCGCATCGGTCGGATTATTACCTTTATGTCGTGGAACATTACGGGATTCCGGTCCTGGACCGGACGTGTGAATTGCGGGTTGACCCGGAGGCGCAGCGCCAGGTGGCCGACCTTTTGGGGCGTCATCAAATTTCCGGGAAGGACCGCGTGCTTATCGTTCATGTCGGCGCTAACTGGGACCTTAAAAAATGGCCGGTCAGCCATTTTGTCGAGTTGATGAATCGTTTAAGCCGGGAATGCCCGGCCCGGATTGTCATCCCCGGAGGGGAGAAAGATGTGCAGGCAGCCTGTGAAATTAGCCGGAGGTCGGAGGGGGCCCCGGTGGTCTTGGCCGGGGAGACGAATCTTAAACAACTGGTCGCGCTTATGAAGCGGGCGTCTTTGGTGATTTCCGCCGATTCCGGCCCGATGCATATCGCCAGTTCGGTGGGAACACCCGGAGTCGCGATTTTCGGCCCTACGCGCCCGGAGCTCACCGGCCCCAGGGGCCTAGGGAAATTTAGCGTTTTGCAGAAGGATGTGGGGTGCAATCGTAAACCTTGCTATTTTCTGGAATGCCCTGACAATGTTTGCATGCAGGCGGTCTCTGTTGACGATGTGATGGCCGCCGTCAGGGCGCTCTTTCCCGGATAAAGGACAGTCGTTCTTTTCCCATTTTAGCGCGAAGGGCAGGACGGGAGACTTTTGACAGAGACAGTGTGCAACAATGACACAACTTTCATGGACTTCCGTTGAAATCGTACTACAATGAATGTGTTGCGTCCTTGGTCTGGCAGGCGGTTGCTGGCGAGGGTGTCTTCTTAATTATGTCAAAGGGCCGAGGCTCTTAAAAGAAATTCCGTTGAATGCATATTGCCAAGTCGAAAATAAATAAAATATTGGTTATTTCGTTGAGCAATATCGGAGATGTTGTCCTGACGTTCCCGGTTATTGACATCCTCCATCAGGATTTCCCGAAAGCGCAGCTGTCAGTCGTTGTTGGGCCTAAAGTGGAAGCCCTTTTTAAAGGGAATCCGTATATTCACCAGGTGCTCCTGTATCATAAAAAACAATCTTTCTTGCAGATGATCGCCTGGTTGGCTCAGTTGCGTAAAAATAATTATGATTTTGTGGTTGATTTGAGGAATACCGTCATCCCGTTTTTGGTGTCCACGCATTATGTGACGCCGCCGTCTTTAAAACGGAATGCCCGGGAGCATATGCGACAGCAGCATCTCCGCCGGTTGAGGGCGATCTATATGTATGAAGAGAAGCCCAGGGAACGTTGCGCTCTTTATGTCCCTCCCCAGGAGCGTTTGTCGGCCACGAATATGATTTGTAACGAAATCGGAGACCGGAAACCTTATGTGGTTATCGCTCCGGGGGCCGCGGATTCCAGTAAGCGGTGGCCGGAAGAAAAATTCGGCTGTTTGGCGGACGGGTTGATTAAACGGTTTGCCGTCCAGGTTGTGTTTATCGGAGATAAGAATGACCGCGCCCTGGCAGATGCGATTTGCCAGCGGATGGAACAGCGGGCAGTGAATTTCTGTGGTCGCATCAGCCTGATTCATTGCGCGGTGGTGTTGGAGAAGAGTTGCGCGGCCCTGGTGAATGACAGCGCTCCGATGCATTTGGCGAGTTATCTCGATGTCCCGACCGTGGCGTTGTTCGGCCCAACAGATCCCCGGCTCTACGGGCCGTGGTCGCGGTCTTTCTGCGTTGTGGAGCGTAAAAGTCTATGCCCAGTCTGCCAGAACCCCCGCCGTCAGGGGACGCACTGTTGTATGGATGCCATCTCCGTGGAAGACGTATTAAATGCCTTTGAAATAACGTCATCAAGAGATGTTATTTTAAAAAATTGAATATGACCACTCCCCAGCTTTTGTCAGCCCACGCACGCCCTATGTATCAGAATATCCTTGTCGTCAGGACCGATAAAATCGGTGATGTTGTTTTAACAACAGCGGCCTTGCGCGCCTTAAGGAAACAATTCCCTGCGGCAAAGATTTCTGTCCTTTTGTCGCCTGGCACCCGGGATATTGTTGAAGGGAATCCGGACGTTGACTGCCTTCTTTTTGACGACCGGGCCGGGGCTCATAAAGGGATGGGGTTCTGGCGGCTGATTCAGGACATCCGCAGCCGCCATTTTGACCTGGCGATTATTTATCACACGAAAAAACGGATGAATTTTCTTTGCTGGGCGGCCGGGATCCCTGTCCGGCTGGGGTACAAGAATGACAAGTTCGGTTTTTTATTAAACGTTCCTTTGACGGATGACCGTCCGCTCGGGAAGAAGCACGAGGCCCGTTACTGTCTGGACGTTCTTAAAATACTGGGGGTCTCCGATACCCCGGTGGATTTGTATGTGCCGACCCGTCCGGATAATGATGTGTGGGCGGATAACTGGATACGGCGTTGTGGCCTGTCTCCGGGGCAGGATTTGATTGCTGTTTCTCCCGGCGCCAGCTGTCCGACCAGACGGTGGCCGGTCATACGGTTTATCGAATTGATCCCGGCATTGCAAAGCCGTTTCAAGGCGCCGATTGTGCTTGTGGGGGGGCCTGAGGTGCGGGCGGTGGCGGAGGAAATCCAGCGCGCAGTTCCTGGCCTGGTCTATAACCTGACCGGAGAAACAACCTTGGGGCAGCTCGCCAGTTTTCTTAAGCGCTGTATGTTGTTGATTTCTAATGATTCCGGACCGGTGCATCTCGCGGCAGCCCTGGGCATCCCGGTTGTTTCTATTTTTACCCGAAACCAACCCGGGATCAATCCGGAACGCTGGAAACCATTGGGAGAAAAGAGTGTTTATGTTGCCCCGGGTGAAGACAGAAGCATTTCCTTTGCTAAGGGCATGGTTTCTGACCCGACATTCCTTTACACCGTGACCACGCAAGAGGTTCTCCGGGCTGTTGACGCGTTATTCAAACTGTGTTAGAATCAACCTCTTATGAAATTAATAATCTATTTTAAATAAAGAAAAATGAATTCTTATAAGAAAATTATTAAAGCCTTCAAGAGTAAAAAGCTTCTGGTGATAGGGGATATTATCCTTGATCAGCATATCCGGGGTTCGGTGTCCCGTATTTCACCGGAAGCGCCGGTTCCGGTTGTTGTGCAGGAGCAGGACCCAACGTATTCTCCGGGCGGGGCCGCCAATGTGGCGTGCAATTTGCGGACTTTGGGGGCCAAGGTTCTTTTAGTCGGCCGGATTGGGGGCGACCCGGAAGGCCGGCTTCTGGATCAATGTTTGCAAGATTGCAGGATCGCGACGTCAGGGGTGTTCGTCGACCGCTATACCCCGACGATCGTTAAGACCCGGATCATTGCGCAGCATCAGCAGGTTCTGCGCCTTGACCGGGAACGCGTTGCGCCTTCGGAGGATAAAAAATTTTATCCTAAAGTTTTAAATTTTTTGAAACGGAATATCCCAAAATTCGACGCGATGATCATGTCAGACTATGGGAAAGGCATGATTACCCGTGAGCTGGTGGAGGAGATTTGCGCTTTGGCCAGGCATTATGGCAAGATTTTGACCGTGGACCCCAAGGTGGAACATTTTGCGTATTATTCAGGGGTGACGGCCATTACGCCTAACCGGAAGGAAGCGGAAAACGCGATTCGGAATATTAAAATTACGCATAACGGACGCAAGAAGTTGCCTTTGACCAGCGACCGGCTGGAAACGATCGCTGACGTTGAGAAAGCCGGGGCGCAGCTGTTGAAATTTATGGAGCTGGAGTCCCTGCTCATCACACTCGGAGAGCACGGCCTCATGCTGTTTGAGCGGGGGAAGAAACCTGTGCGGATTCCGACCAAGGCCCAGGATGTGTTTGACGTGACCGGCGCGGGAGACACGGTCATTTCGGTTTACACCCTCGGGTTGTCCGCGGGGGTTTCCAAATTCCAGGCCGCGGACCTGGCTAATTACGCCGCCGGAATAGTCGTCGGGAAAATGGGGGCGGTTACCGTCACTCCCGAGGAACTCCTAGAGGCGACCAAGAATCATTGATGATAATATCCCGAGCAGCCCGATGGGTAAGGAGTGCTTTGCCATGAAGATAATCGCTGTGATCCCGGCCCGTTACGGTTCGACCCGTTTCCCGGGCAAAGTTTTGGCCCTGATTCAGGGGCGGCCCATGATCGAACATGTTTACCGGCGGGCGCAAGAGAGCCGTCTTTGCGATGGGGTCTTGATTGCCTGTGATGACCCCCGTGTCATGGCCGCGGCCGCCGGATTCGGCGCCAGGGCCGTGATGACTGCTTGTGACCACCCGTCAGGGACGGATCGGATCGCTCAAGCCGTGCAACATGAGCCGGCCGATATCGTCCTTAACGTACAGGGCGACGAGCCCCTGCTTCATCCGGAGATGATTGATGCCCTCGCTGAAGCGGTCCGCGCGGACGCCTCCTGCGTGATGGCGACCCTCGCCCGCAAGATCACCGATCCCGGGGAGGTGGAGGACCCGAATGTCGTTAAAGTTGTCCTGGATGGGCAAGGGAACGCCCTGTATTTTTCCCGCTTGGGGATCCCTTTTAACCGGGATAAAACTTCTTTTCAACATGCGGACTATCTTAAACATTTTGGCCTTTACGCTTACCGGAAAGATTTTCTCATGAAGCTCAAGACGTTGCCCCCGTCCGCGCTAGAACAGGCCGAGCGGTTAGAGCAGCTTCGGGTCCTGCAGGCCGGCTATAAGATTAAAGTGGTTCTAACGGCCCACGATACAATCAGCGTGGATACGGCGGAAGACCTCCTTCGGGTGGAAGCCTTCCTCGCCCGGGAAAAGGTGGGGCGGCCATGAAACCACTCGTGCTGGGGGATATTCGTATCGGCGGGGGGCGGCCGTTTGTTTTGATCGCCGGCCCCTGCGTGATTGAGGATGAGGTCACGGTGTTCCGTATTGCCGAAGCGCTCAAAGAAATAACCGGCCGTTTGAAAATTCCGTTTATTTTCAAAGCCAGCTATGATAAAGCAAACCGGACATCGATCCGGTCGTTTCGCGGCCCCGGCCTTCAGAAAGGGTTGCGCACCCTCGCCCGTGTCCGGGAAGACCTTGCTGTCCCTGTGACCAGTGATGTCCATGAGGAATGCGAAATCGCCCCGGCGGCGGAAGTCCTGGATATCCTGCAGATCCCGGCGTTCCTTTGCCGGCAGACCGATCTTTTGGCCCGGGCGGCCAAGACCGGGAAAATTATCAATATTAAAAAAGGGCAGTTCCTGGCCCCCTGGGACATGAAATCGGTTGCCGAGAAGGTGAAAGAGAGCGGCAATGACCGCATTATTCTCACCGAGAGGGGGGTCACGTTCGGCTACAACAATCTGGTGACGGATTTCCGTTCATTGGCGGTGATGCGGGCCCTCGGCTATCCGGTTTGTTTAGACGCTTCCCACAGTGTCCAGCAGCCGGGAGGGTTGGGGTCGGCCTCGGGAGGGAACAGGGAATATATCCCTTTGTTGGCCCGTTGCGGCGTCGCTGCCGGCTGTGACGCCGTGTTCATGGAGGTCCACCTGAAGCCTGAAAAGGCTTTATCCGACGGGCCTAACATGCTCCCTGTGAGTGCGCTGGAGGATCTGCTGGTTGATTTGGTGGCGATCGATGCGGTCGTGAAACGGGAAAGATGTCCCGGCCCCGGCGGGAAACCGAGGAGAAGGAAATAAGGAATATGTCCCTCAGCAAAGCCAAAGAAGTCATAGAGATTGAAGCCGCGGCTATCCAGGGTTTAAAAAAACACCTCGACCAGAATTTCACCCGGGCGGTGGAGTTAATCCTGGAATGTCAGGGCCGGGTGATCGTGACGGGGATGGGCAAAACCGGGATTATCGGGCGCAAAATCGCGGCGACGTTGTCTTCCACCGGGACCCCAAGCATTTTTTTGCACAGCGCGGAAGCCGTGCACGGCGACTTGGGCCAGGTGACCCGCGCGGATGTCCTGATTGTGATCTCCAACAGCGGAGAAACGGAAGAAACCACCCGGTTGTTGCCTTTGCTCAAAAAGATCGGCGCCAAGACAATTGCCGTGACCGGGAACCCTTCCTCCAGCCTCGCCCGGTATAGTGATGTGGTCTTGAATGTTTTTGTCGAACAGGAAGGATGCCCTTTGGGGCTGGCCCCCATGGCATCGACAACCGCCACGTTGGTGATGGGGGACGCGTTGGCCGCCTGTTTGATTGTCCGGCGGGGATTTAAAAAAGAAGATTTCGCGTTTTTCCATCCCGGCGGCGCCTTGGGGCGGAGGCTGCTTTTGAGGGTGGAGGATATCATGCGTAAAGATAAATTTTTGCCTTTGGTGGGGGAGAACACCGTGGTGAAGGACGTCCTTCTGGCCATCACACGCTCACGGTGCGGATCGGCGGTCATCGTCAATTCTAAGGGGAAACTGACCGGTATTTTTACCGACGGGGACTTGCGCCGTCATCTGGAAGGGGACGGCGGGGTTCTGAAGAGAAAAGTGAAGGAAGTTATGACCCTTGACCCGACGGTTATCCGGCAGGATAAACTCGCCGTTGAAGCGTTCACGTTATTGCAGGACAAAAAGATTGACGAACTGCCGGTCGTGGACAGCAAAGGGTGCGCCGTGGGTTTGCTGGATATCCAGGACCTGTTGCGGGCGGGGTTATTTTAGCGGCGTCTAGCCCTGGATTGCGCGGCGGGCATGATGGATATTTTTAAGACAAAGGATTCCCATGGATGAAAAAATCAGAAAAATAAAAATTTTAGCCCTGGATGTGGATGGAGTATTGACGGATGGCCGGATCATTTATGATTCCCTCGGGCATGAAATAAAATTTTTTGACGTGCAGGACGGGTATGGTATCATCCTGTGGCGCCGGCTGGGGTTAAAGACCGCCATCCTTTCGGCCCGGGCGGCCAAACCTGTTGACGTGCGGGCGAATGACCTGAAGATTGACAAGGTTTACCAGAACGCGTTCCCTAAAATCGACACTTACGAGAAGCTTCTTAAGGATTTTGACGCCCGGGATGAGGAAGTTTGTTTTGTCGGAGATGATCTGCCTGACCTGGCGGTCCTGAAGCGGGTCGGGTTTGCCGTGGCGGTGGCCAATGCCCATGCCGAAATCAAGGATGTGGCGGACTATGTCACCCAAAAGCCGGGTGGGCGCGGTGCGGTCCGGGAAGTGGTCGAACTTATACTTAAATCACAGGACAAATGGCAGGTGGTTGTCCGTATGCATCAATAAAATGAAACTAATTTTCCGCTGTTTATGGATCACTGGGTTTTTGTGGGGGGTGTTGGCCGCGGGGGGGAGCCCTATTTCTGCTCAGGGATCCGGCCAGCAGTTTGAAGGATTTAACCTGCAGGGGTATGAAAATGACGGCCGCATGAAATGGGATTTGCGCGGGGATACCGCGGATGTTTTCGGGGAACAGATCAAGATCACCAACGTGGACGCTAATCATTATGGGGACCAGACCATGAACCTCAAGGCCAAGATCGGCAGGCTTGACAAGGCCAGCGGGGATATCCGGCTGGAAAAAAATGTGGTGATTACATCGCAGGATGGCGGGCAGATGAAAACCGAGTCGCTGGACTGGTATAAAGAAAGAGACCTCGTGGAAACCGAGGATCTTGTGGAGCTGTCGGATCAGCGCATGACCGCAGTGGGCACCGGTATGAAGGCCAAGCCGGGGCTGATGGTCGCGCAGATGAAAAGGGATGTGACGGTTAAGGTTAAGCCCCAGCCAGAAGAAGCGGAAAGCCAGCTGGTCACGATCAGCTGTGACGGGCCTTTGGAGATTGACCAGAAAAAAAATAAGGCGGTTTTAAAGGACAACGTTGTGGCCGTGCAGGCGGATCGGACCCTGAAAGCCGATGAAATAACGGTGTTTTTTGACCCCGAAGCGCAGACGGTTCAGAAAATGATTTGCGCCGGCAATGTGGAGATCATTCAGGGGGGGAATAAAACACACTCCCAACGCGCTGTTTATGAGGCCGATACGCAAAAAATAACCCTGACGGGCCAGCCGAAAATCATATTGATCACAGCGGGAGAAGGCAGCATCGCCTCGTTCACGAAAGGCATGAAGAAATAGCCCCCGGGGGAACACTTTTGGTTTTGGGAATCCTGGGGCGGGAGTTTTCCGAAAAGTCTTTTCATTTATAAAAATTGTACTATAATTGTGTTTTCAAGCGGAAACCCCGGCGGTTATCATCCCGGCGTTCCCGGAAACACCCGTGGGCGGGCCGGGGTTTGTCTTTCAGGATAAAAAATAATGAGCTTACATTTGCTGGAGACAAGAGGTCTGGTTAAAACTTATGGGGGCCGGCGGGTTGTGGACGGGTTGAGCATCACCGTGGGCCGGTCGGAGATCGTCGGGATCCTCGGCCCTAACGGTGCGGGCAAGACCACTTCGTTTTATATGATTGTCGGGATTGTCCCTCCGGATTTCGGGCAGATTTTTTTTGACCAGGGGGAGATCACTAAAAAACCGATTCACGCGCGTTGCCGTTTGGGCATGGGGTATCTCGCACAGGAAAATTCGATTTTCCGAAAACTCACCGTGCGGGACAATATCATGGCGATCCTGGAAACCCTGGATATCAGCCCGAGGGAACGGCGCCGTCGGCTGAATTCCCTGCTGGAAGAACTGAATATCGCTCATTTGGCCAACAGCAAGGCCTACACGCTCAGCGGTGGGGAGCGCCGCAGGCTGGAAATCACACGCGCCCTGGTGACAAACCCTTCGTTTCTTTTGTTAGACGAACCTTTTTCAGGGATTGACCCGATCGTGGTGGCGGAAGCCCAGGAAATCATCAAGGACCTGAAGAAACGGGGGATCGGGATTTTGTTGACGGATCATAACGTCAGGGAAACGCTCGCCATCACGGACCGGGCTTATCTCGTCGCGGAAGGCAATGTCTTGATATCGGGGACCACGAAGGATCTTATCAATGACCCCAAAGCCAAACAGATCTATTTGGGGGAAAAATTCAGTATGTAGTTAATCGGCAAGGAGGCCAAAGGTTTATTATGAAAGTTGCTGTTAAAAAAGTGGATGCGTTGAAACGCGAGCTTAATTTTGAGGTTTCCAAGGACCGGGTGACCCAGGTCCTCGAAGAAGTCTATTCAGACATGGGGCGTGTGGCTAAGATTAAGGGGTTCCGCCCTGGGAAAGCTCCCCGCCATATCCTTGAAAATGAACACGCGGCGTTAGCCCGGGAAGAGGCCCTGAAGAAATTGATCCCCGTTGTTTACCGGGAAGGGATTGAGCAGGAGAAGATAGCGCCCATTGACCTGCCGGAAATAGAAGATGTGGAATTCAAAGACGGGATTGTGACATTCAAGGCGGTGATTGATATCAAGCCGGAGGTCCAGATGGGGAATTATAAAGGGATTTCCGTCAAGAGGAAGAGTTCGCAGGTCACCGAAGAGGAGATCGAGAAAACTTTGGATTTCTTCAAAAAGAGCCAGGGAAATGATCAAGGCAAGGATGTGCCTTTGGATGATAATTTCGCTAAAGGCCTGGGGTACCCGAACCTCGATGAGTTTAAGCAGACTTTGAAACGCCAGATGGAATTGGACAAGGACCGGTCTAACCGGGTTGATATTGAAAATCAGATTATTGAGGCTTTGTTGAAAGAAGCCAAATTCCCTGTTCCACAATCCCTCGTGAAAAAACAATTGGAACATCGCTTGCATCATGCCATGGAGCAGATGAGGACCCAGGGGACGCCGGAAGAGGATATGGTTAAGAAAGAAGCTGAGCTGCGCAAGGCTTTGCAGAAACCTGTGGAGAAGGATGTCCGGGTGTACCTGATCCTGGATAAAATTGCTGAATTAGAGGGGATGTCCGTGCTGCAGAACGAAAATTTGCCGGCGAAAGTTATGGAGTTCCTTTTCAAGGAAGCCCACTGGGAATAATCGTTAAAACATTCAGCCTGCCGCAAAGGAGTGAAGAGATGGAGATAAAATACCAGACGTTAGTCCCGATGGTCATCGAAAAAACCGGTCACGCCGAAA
This sequence comes from Candidatus Omnitrophota bacterium, assembly GCA_029560465.1. GTDB lineage: Bacteria > Omnitrophota > Gorgyraeia > Zapsychrales > JANLHA01 > JAGOJP01. The sequence continues at coordinate 48,326 of JAKQKX010000090.1, read as the reverse complement.
GAGCTTATGATATTTATTCCCGTCTCCTGAAAGACCGGATTATTTTTATCGGCACGGCGGTCGACGACATGGTCGCCAACCTCGTGATCGCCCAATTGCTGTTCCTCCAGAGCGAGGACGCTTCCAAGGACATCCATATTTACGTGAATTCGCCCGGCGGCTCTGTCACGGCGGGCCTGGCGATTTATGACACCATGCAGTACATCAAGCCGAGTGTCTGCACCTATTGTATCGGGCAGGCGGCCAGCATGGGCGCGGTTCTGCTTTCCGCCGGGGCAAAGGGGAAGCGGTTCGCGTTGCCTTATTCAAGGATTATGATCCACCAACCGTGGGGGGGAGTGCAAGGGACGGCCAGTGATATCTCTATTCAGGCCAAAGAAATTTTGCGGATGAAAGAAGAATTGATTAAAATTTTAGCTAAACACACCGGACAGGCGATTGAGCGCGTGGAAAAAGATTCGGACCGGGATTTTTTTATGTCTTCCGTTGAAGCCAGGGATTACGGCCTTGTGGATCAGGTTTTGGATACGTAAATGAAAGGATGGGGGCATTCATATAACACACTCTGATTTTAATTTTGAAGGATAAAACGCTTTTATAAAATTTTTCAAACAGAAAGGGCTTCCCATGAAAAGAAATTTATTGCTGACACCGGGGCCTACCCAGGTGCCGCCTCAGTTATGTGAAGTTTTAGGCCGGCCGATTATCCACCACCGCACGCCGCAGTTCCAGAATTTTTTGAAAGAAGCTTTTGACGGGTTGAAATATGTTTTGCAGACCCAACACGACGTGTACCTCTTGGCCGCTTCCGGCACAGGGGCGATGGAGGCGAGTGTCTGCAGTTTCCTGTCTCCGGGTGATAAGGCCATTACGGTGGAAGGGGGCAAATTCGGGGAACGCTGGACCGAATTGTGCCGCGCTTATCAGGTGGAACCCAAGGTGGTGGAAGTCCCTTGGGGGAGGGCTGTCAGTCCGAAGGTCATTGAGAAAATGCTATCGGAAGATAAGGATATTAAAGCTGTTTATGTCACGCACTGTGAAACCTCGACCGGCGTCACCACGGATCTGAAAGCGCTTGGAGAGGTCGTTAAAAAGACCAACGCCATTTTGGTTGTCGACTCGGTCAGCGCCTTGGGCGTGATCGAACTGAAGATGGATGACTGGAATGTTGATGTGGTCGCCTCCGCCTCGCATAAAGGGTTTATGCTGCCTCCGGGGGTGGCTATTGTTGCGGCCAGCCCGAAAGCCCAGGCGTTGATGGCGCAGTCCAAATGCCCGAAGTATTATTTTGATTTAAGGAAATACAAAAAAGTGGTGGAAAAAACCGACACGCCGTTTACCCCGGCGATCGGGATTGTCATCGCCCTGACCGAAAGCTTGCGGCTCGTGAAAGAGACGGGCTTGGACAATCTGTTTAAGCATTATGAACGGCTGGCCAAGGCGACGCGGGAGGCGGCCAAAGCCCTGGGGTTGTCTTTGCTTGCTGAGGAATCTTGCATATCCAATGTCTTGACGGCGATCAACCTCCCGGAAGGGATGGACGGCGGGAAAGTGGTCAAGCGGATGCGTGACACTTACGGTATTTCTGTCGCGGGGGGGCAAGGAGACCTGAAGGGGAAGATCATCCGCATCGCTCACATGGGATGCCTGGATGAGTACGACATGCTTACCGGGATTTCCTGCCTGGAAAAAGTACTTAAGGAACTCGGGTATAAGTTTAAGCTGGGGGCGGGGGTGGCGGCCGCGCAAACGTATTTTAATGAAAATCAATAAAGCGTTGAGTCTGTTTCTGTCCGGCGGTCGTTAGGATGCCGGTGAGGATCGTTGAGAAGAAAAGGAGAGGCCCATGAAAATATTGATCAGTGACAAACTTGCTAATGAGGGCGTTGAAATTCTTAAGGCGGTTAAAGAATTTGAGGTGGACTGCAAATTCGGGATTAAACCTGATGAGCTTAAAAGTATTATCAAAGATTATCATGCCCTGATTATCCGCAGCGGCACCACGGTCACCGCGGATATCCTGGAAGCGGCGGATAATTTGAAGGTGATCGGCCGTGCCGGGGTGGGATTGGATAATGTGGACCTGAAGGCGGCCACCCAAAAGGGGGTCGTGGCGATGAACACTCCGGCGGGGAATACGACATCGACAGCGGAGCACACGATGAGCCTCATCTTGGCCCTGTCCCGGAATATCCCCCAGGCCTGTGCGTCTTTGAAGGCGGGGAAATGGGAGCGGTCTAAGTTCAGCGGTGTGGAACTTTACGGGAAAGTCCTGGGTATCATTGGCCTGGGCCGGATCGGATCAACGGTCGCGACCATGGCGAAGGGGTTCGGGATGAAGGTCGTGGGGTATGACCCGTTTTTGTCCATGGAAGTCGCGAACAATATCGGCGTGGCGGTGATGGATCTGGAAGAACTGATCCGGACTGCGGATTACATCACGATACATGTTCCTAAGAGTACGGAAACAAAGAACATGATTTCCGAGAAAGAATTTGCTAAAATGAAAAAGTCTGTCCGCCTGATTAACTGTGCCCGGGGCGGGATTATTGACGAAAAGGCTTTGGCGAAAGCGCTGGAAGAGGGAAGGGTCGCGGGCTGCGCCTTGGATGTTTATGAACAGGAGCCGCCACCCGAGGGGTTCCCGTTGTTGAAATATGACAACTGTATCGTTACCCCGCACCTGGGGGCGTCGACTTCCGAAGCCCAGATCAACGTGGCGATCGAAATCGCGCACACCGTCCGGGATGCGCTTTTGGGGAAAGGGATCGTTAATGCGGCCAACTTCCCATCGGTGAGCAGCGAGGCGTTCAAGATTCTGGTCCCGTACCTGGACTTGGCTGGACGGATGGGGAAATTCGCCGGACAGCTTGTGAACGGCCGTATCAGTGATATTAAAATCACATACGCCGGGGCCATGACGAAATACAAGACCGATCCGCTGACCATGGCGCTGGTGAATGGCCTGTTGCAGCCGATTTTAGGTGATACCGTGAATATGATCAATGCCTTGGGGGTGGCCGGGGATCGGGGGATTCACGTTCAGGAAATCCATTCATCCAAAGAAGAGGAATTCGTGAACTTGATCAAGGCCGAGGTCGTAACGGACAAGGAAACGTTCCTTGTGTGGGGCACCTTGGCGGGCAACAATCAGCCCCGTATTGTCAAGGTGAATGATGTTTACGTGGAAGCGATTCCGTCGGGGCATATGATTTTTATTAATAATAATGACAAGCCCGGGATTGTCGGGGCCGTAGGCACCATCTTGGGGGACGCCAAGATCAATATCGCCAGCATTACCTTTGGGCGGGAGTCGGTGGGGGGCATGGCGATCAGCGTTGTGAACGTCGATAGCTCGGTGGCGGATGATGTTATCGAAAGAATCAAGTCGACGAAGGATGTCCTTTTTGTGAAGCGGTTGAAAGTCTGACGTTTCTTTCTGTTTTGACAGGACAGCGGTTTAACCCCAAGAGGAAGTCCGGGCATCATGGAACAAAACATTTTAGACATCTTGCTGCGGCCGGCCATCAAAGGGGGGATATTGGACTCTGTGAACCCCGGATCCATGGCTTCTTGGTTGTTGCTCGTTGTCGTCATGGTTTTGGCTCAGAGGAAGTTTGGGAAGATGGTCCCGTGCGGCAGCCTGTTTGTCCTGGGGCTCTTGGTGGCCAGGGGTGTTGTCGTGACGGGATTCCTGGACAAGTGGCTTCTTTCCCACTGGTTTGAAGTTCTGCTGGAAGTCTGGTATTTTATTTTCGCTTTAACGTGTTTGACGGCAGGCGGTCTCTTTTGGAGGGATTGGCGGTTATCAAGCAGGAAAGACTCGCCGAGGAAGGCCATATTGTCTGAAGAATGGCTGCTCGGGCCGGCTGATTGGCCTCCTTCGGTCCCTTTTTTTAAAAGAAAGAAAAAATGGCGGTGGTTTTTTACCGTTATTGAACTCGGGGTGTTGTCTTTCTGGCTGGGATGTTTGGCGGCGATGTTGGCAACCGCATGGCCTGAGGATGGTTATTTTGTTGCGATCTTTTTGTCTATGGGGGCGTCTCAAAATTTCGGTAAAATGTTTATCATGGTGGGGTGTTACGCCTTTTTTTATGTTTTGCCCTTGGTTTTCGTGTTTTTGTTGACATGGCTCGCTTTTGGAAGAAAGCAGCTGGTTGACGTTCTTCGTGCCCGGTATTCCTTGGTGCAGGTCATAGGCGCCGCCGTATTTTTGGGGTATGGGATTTCTTTCTTTTCTTATTATTTAAATTAATAGGGGAGTGGGTAATGAATTTTGTGGTTGTCGGAGTTCAATGGGGGGATGAAGGTAAAGGGAAACTAATTGATTTTCTCTCAGATAAAGTTGATATCACGGTCCGGTACCAGGGCGGGAACAACGCCGGGCATACGGTCGTCGTTAATGAGGAGGAATATATTTTTCACCTTTTGCCGTCAGCGATCTTGCACCAGCAGAAAGTTTGCGTGATAGGAAACGGGGTGGTGATCGACCCCCGCGCTTTGATTCAGGAAATCCGTGATTTAAAGAAAAGAAGGATTTCGGTTAAAACGAACCAGTTGAAAATATCCGGAAACGCGCATGTTGTTATGCCGTATCACCGGATTTTGGACGGATTGCGGGAATCCAAGCGGTATAACAAAATCGGCACGACCGGGCGGGGTATCGGGCCCTGCTACGCGGATAAAATAAATCGGTGCGGGATCCGCATGATTGATTTGATGAACGCCAGGGTTTTTCAATCCAAACTTGAGGATAATTTACGGGAAAAAAATGAAATATTTAAAAAAGTGTTCCGTCATCCGGAATATTCGTTTGAGGATATTTACCATGAATATTTGCGTTTCGGAAAGATTCTTAAACCTTATGTTTGTGACACGGCCCTTTATCTTAACGATATGATTGACCAGAAGAAAACGGTCCTGTTTGAAGGGGCCCAGGGGACGTTTCTGGATATTGATTTTGGAACCTACCCTTTTGTCACCTCCTCCAATTCCACTGTCGGAGGGGTTTGTCCCGGAAGCGGGGTCGCGCCAACGAAAATCGACAAGGCGATCGCGGTTGTGAAAGCGTATACGACCCGGGTGGGAGAAGGCCCGTTCCCGACGGAATTTCCGGCCAAGTTTATGGACACGTTCCGTCTGAAGGGTAAAGAGTTCGGCGCAACGACCGGACGGGCCCGGCGGTGCGGTTGGTTTGACAGCGTTTTGGTCCGTTACGCCCTGATGATCAATGGGGTGAGCGAGCTGGCCATTATGAAGCTGGATGTTTTAGACGGCATGAAAAAAATAAAAATTTGCACTTCTTATAAATACCGTGGCCGGGTTGTTAAAGATTTTCCATCGGATTTTGATGTCCTGCGCCGCGCGAAACCGGTTTACGAAGAGATGGACGGGTGGGATGCCCCCTCCAAGGGGGTCAAAACCTTTCATGACCTGCCGCTCAAAGCGAAAATGTACGTGCGCCGACTGGAAGACCTCCTGAAAGTGAGGATAGGGTACATCTCAACCGGGTCGAAGCGGGATGAGACTATTGTTCTGCCTGAAGCTTGATTGACAGGCGGAGCGGCTTTGTAATAAATAGTAAGTTATAAAATGACTAATGTTTATGAGAATATGCTTGACTTTAAAAAAGGCCTGTGTTAATTTGAAAATCAAAAAAGGAGGAAGGCATGCGCCATAAATTTGCGACTTTTATAACTTTCCTGGTATTAAGTGGTTTTGTTGTCAGTTTATCAGGATGTACTGTCGTTTTTCAGAAAGGACAGCGAAAGGATAACCAAAAGATCGTTTATCTTCAGAATGAGTATTCGAAATTACAGAACGAGCTTTCCGAGCTTGAACGGGCCAAGTTGGAACTAGAAGACAGGTTAAGAAACGAGATCGATGACCGGGAAGTCAAGGTTGAAATGCTGGATCGCGGTCTTGTGATTACGTTTGTAGCGGAAGTGTTGTTTGATTCCGGCAAGGCCAAATTAAGGTCGGAAGCGCTCAACAAACTGGAGCGCGTGGCCTCGGTTCTTAAGACGACGGTCGCGGATTTGAATATAGGTGTGGAAGGGCATACCGATAATGTGCCTATTAAATATTCGGGATGGAAATCCAACTGGGAGCTTTCATCGGCCCGGGCCATGAGTGTTCTTCATTATATGGTTGATGACCTTGGGATAGCACCGGTTAGGTTATCGGCGACAGGGTACGGTGAATATCAGCCGGTGGCCAGCAATGATTCTTCGGAAGGGCGGCAAAAAAACCGAAGGGTTGAGATTGTGATTTTGCCCAAAACAACCAAGCAAGCAGCCGGCCAAGGGAAGGAAAACCTGAAGTAGGTTCCAGGATAATTCATTTTAAACGATGGAGGAGAACGTGAAAAATATTACTGTGCCGGTTGCTGTTGCGATTGCGATCATCGGCTGTGTCCTTGCCGTGAATGCCAGCGTCAATATGAGCCGGATTGATCAGGTCCTGGAACAGGAGAGATTCAACCGCCTTTCCGCTGAGCAGAAATTGCAGGCCGCTCAAAAGAGCATAAAACAGCTGGTCGCTGAGTTGGACGATTCCCGTAAAAAGATCAAGAATATTGAAGACATTATTAATCAAGGGCGGTCAACGACATCCGACTTGCAGGTCCAGCTTCAGAAGGAAGCTGAGGAAAAGTCCAAATTGATGGGGCAGGTCCAGCAGCTTCAGCAAACTTTGGGCCAGTTGGAAAAAGCCAAAGATCAGATGTCGGCCCCTTTGGGAAACCAGTAAAATGTGATTAGAATTTGATCCTGCTAGAGTAGCGCTCAATGGGGGATGAGATATCCCCCATTTTTTTAAGTTTAAAATAGTAAGCACATGGGTGCGTGGAGTGACCAGCTTTTTCGATAAAGATAATCTGCCGCGTCATATCGCAATTATTATGGATGGCAACGGACGTTGGGCCAAAAGCAAAAATCTTCCCCGTTTCCGCGGGCACCTGGAAGGGGTTAAGCGCATTGAAGAGATTTCGTCGGCTGCGAATGATTTAGGCATTGAGGTGTTGACCATTTTTGCGTTTTCAACGGAGAATTGGCATCGCCCGAAAAAAGAAGTGAGCATGCTCATTAACATGCTGAGCACGGTTTTAACCAAGCGTTTAAACGGCCTGGTGGAGGGGAATATCCGCCTGCGCTTCATGGGGAAACGCGAGGGGATCCCGTCGGCGGTCCTGAAAACGGTTGACCGGGCGATAGAAAAGACCAAACGGAACTCCGGCCTTATCCTCAATTTGGCGTTTAATTACGGGGCGAGGCAGGAGATCGTGGATGCGTTAAAGCATCTTGTGACGGAAGTCCAGAAAGGCCGCCTTGCCGTGGCGGACCTGGATGAAAGCCGGATCAGCAGGACTTTGTACACGTTTGATTTGCCGGATCCGGATTTGCTCATCCGAACGTCCGGAGAACAGAGGATCAGTAATTTTCTTTTGTGGCAATTATCCTATTCGGAATTGTATTTTACGAATGTCTTCTGGCCGGATTTTACGAAAAAAGAGCTTGAGAAAGCGTTGCGGGAATTCCAGAAGCGGGAGCGCCGCTTTGGAAGTCTGACCGCTAAAAAATAACAGGATATTTTTTAAGTCAGCTTATGTCCTTGAGTCGTTTTTACAGTTCGGTTCTCATGATCGCCCTGATCAGCGCGGTTATTATGTATGACGCTTCTTTTTTGCTGATGGTCATGCTGCTTACGATCGGGGGGCTGTATGAGTTTTTTTATATGATCAAGAAAAAGGGGATTCCTATTTATAGTTATTTCGGAATTATCATCGGCCTGTTGATTCCCATATCCATTTACTGGAGAATGGAATTGACCAGGAATTTGGAGTTGCTTTTCATCGTTTCGGCGTTTCTTGCGATCCTGATTTTGCAGTTTGCCCGGAAGGACAACACCAACGCGGTGGTGGGCATATCCACGACGATGTTCGGAATTTTTTATGTGTCATGGCTGTTCAGTTTTATCATCAAAGTGAGGTTTTTGGTGCCGGGTATTGAGGGGGTTCAGCTGCTTATTTTTATTTTGCTGGTAACCAAGATGGGGGATATCGGGGCGTTATTGGTAGGGAGCCGATATGGCAAGCACCCCCTTTTGCCCCGGGTGAGCCCTAAGAAATCTGTTGAGGGGTGTCTGGGGAGTTTTGCTTTTAGCATTATCACCGCGCTTGTCAGCCGGCCTTTGTTGCCCGCCGCAGTTCAATTTTCTTTTTGGAAGATCGTGCTGATGGGGGCTTTCTTCGGCGGAATCGGCCAGCTCGGGGACCTGTCTGAATCTCTCATGAAGCGGGACTGCAACGTGAAGGATTCCGGGAAACTCCTGCCTGGAATGGGAGGGGTTCTGGATATGATTGACAGCCTGCTTTTTTCGGTCCCGGCTTTTTATTTATTTATGAGTGCGGCCCTGAATTGAAAGTGGCCTTGCCCTGTTAACGCATAGGCAGAATTCCATGGTTGATTCTGAGGAATTCCCGAAAAAATATGCCCCAAGATATTAGAGGAGTCGTAATCCTGGGATCCACGGGATCCATAGGCATTAATACGTTAAAGGTCGTTGACCGTTACCCGGATTGTTTTAAAGTTGTTGGGCTGAGCGCGTTGAACAATCATGAACTTTTGGCCGCTCAGGCCAGGCAGTACCGTCCGAAATATGTCGGGATTGGCCAGCAGAAGAGGGCTCTTTTAAAAAAAGCTTTGAGTGAGACGTCTTTAAAGATTCTCGACGCTGAAAGCGAATTGTCCTGGCTTGTTTCCCGGCCAGAGGTTGATATCGTGGTGATCGGCATGAGCGGTAGCGCGGCCCTGGAGCCGTTTTTAAGTGCGGCGAGGGCCGGTAAACGGATCGCGCCTGCGAATAAAGAAGCGCTTGTGATCGCCGGGGACATGATTATGAAGGAGGCGGCTGAACACGGGGCTGAGGTTATCCCGGTTGATTCCGAACAAAGCGCGGTGTTCCAATGTTTGGCCGGAGGGCGGCGGAAGGATTTACACAAGGTTTTCTTAACCGCCTCTGGAGGGGCGTTAAGGCGTGTCCCGTCCAGCCGGTTTGCGGCCTTGCGTGTGGGCGATATCCTGAACCATCCGCGCTGGAAGATGGGGAAGAAAATCACCGTGGACTCCGCGACGCTCATGAATAAGGGCTTTGAAGTGATTGAAGCCCAGCGTTTGTTCGGGTTGAACGTTGAAGAGATTGAAGTGGTGATCCATCCGGAGGCGGTTATCCATTCCATGGTGGCGTTTCAGGACGGGTCTGTTGTCGCTCAGCTTGGCATTACGGATATGCGGTTGCCTATTCAATACGCGCTCACGTATCCGGAGAGGAAAGAGACGGGGCTGAAGCCTTTGGATTTTTTTGAAATGAAACGCCTGACGTTTGCGAAACCCAATATCAAAAAATTTCCCTCATTGGCGTTGGCCATCGAGGTGGCCGGTCGGGGAGGAACGTTGCCCAGTGTCCTGAACGCGGCTGATGAAGAAGCGGTGCAGGCATTTTTAAACGAGCGCATCCCGTTTTCCGGGATATACAATATAGTGGAAAAGATCGTTAGGAGTCATATAATGATAAGAAATCCTGGAATCCCGGACATCCTGGCGGCCGATGCCTGGGCCCGGCAGGAAGCCCGCAAGAGGATTGCTGATTTTAAATTTTACAAACAGTTTATTTAGCGGAGATGTCCTTCGCGCGCGGGCTTCGCGTGGGAACAACGTAAGACAGGGGTGAATTCATAATGGATATTTTTATATTTTTGATGGTCTTGAGTGTCCTGGTCATCGTGCATGAATGGGGCCATTTTTTTACCGCCAAATCTTTGGGGGTCGTGGTTGAAAAATTTTCTGTGGGCTTTGGCCCAAAGCTTTTTTCCCGCCAGCATAAGGGAACGGAGTTCTTGGTCAGCGCGATTCCTTTGGGCGGATATGTTAAAATGGCCGGCGATGACCGGCATGATTGCAAGGGTAATCCCGGGGAGTTCTATTCCCACCCGTTGGGGCACCGGGCTTTGATCGTATTCATGGGGCCGGTCGTGAATTTTATCTTTGCGTTTATCAGCCTAGCGCTTATTTTCTCCCTTGGCTTTCCAGGCGCATCGACACATATCATGGCCGTTAAGGAAGGTGGCGCGGCCCAGGGGGCGGGTTTAGTCAAGGGGGACAAAATTTTGGCGGTCAATTCCCGGAAAGTGTACGGCCAAGGGCATCTCGAGAGAATTCTGCGTGAGCGCCTTCCGGTGCCTTTACAGATTACGGCTCAGCGCGGGGATGCTTTAATCCAACTGTCCATGACACCCCCACGAAACATGGTGGAGAATGAATTCGGGGAGGAAGAGCCCATTTTTGACCTTGGGGTTGAATATATCGGTAATGAGGTGGGTTGGATCGGAGAAGGGGAGCCCGCGCAGGCGGCCGGGTTGAAAGAGGGCGACATTATTGTTGATATTAACGGAGCTGTGATTCACGGATGGTCTGATATCCAAAATAATATCCGGAATTCGACGGAACAAAGGCTGCCTTTGACATATGTCAGGAATGGGGAGCGGGTAACGGTTCCTGTCAGCCCGCGGATTGAAGTATTTAAAAATAAGGATGGCCAGGAGGAAACTTTAAGGGTGATTGGCGTTGGCCCTAGCCAGCAGATTGAGACGTACCGGTTCGGGATTATTGATTCCCTCAGGAATGCCTGGTCGGAATTAGCCAATATTATAAGTTTGACTTTGAAAACTTTGGGGAAAGTCGTGACGGGGTCGCTTTCGGCCAAACGGGCGATCGGCGGGCCGATCCGTATTTTTTCCGTTGTGAGCAACGCCGCGGCCATGGGGTTCCTCAGCCTGATTTACGTGATGGCGGTTATTAGCGCGAGTTTGGCGCTTTTTAATCTTTTCCCTGTTCCGGTCCTGGACGGGGGGCATATTTTTCTTTTTTTGATTGAGAAAATACGCGGCCGTCCTTTGCCCCTGAAATGGGAAGAGAACCTGACTAAAGCCGGGTTTACGGCCTTAATGGTGTTGATGGCGTTTGTGATATATAATGATATCGTCGAAGTGGGGCTGCTGAAGAAAATATCGGATTTGGTCACCAAAATAAGATAAATTCACCGACGGATGACATGGGGAACAAAAGGAGAGGTTTATGGTTGAAGATACCGAACTAAAGGAAATAGTCCACCGTTACCTGATTCAGAAAACAGATTTTTTAAAGGTTAAAGATAAGATGAACGAAGATCAGCTGCGGGTCTATGTTGACAAGGCGATTACGGATGTCTGTTACGATGAGCAGCTTGAGATCACCATGGAGCAGCGCATCCGCCTGATCCGTGAAATGGTGGGTGCGGTCGTGGCCCTGGGGCCGCTGCGCCCCTTGATGGAAGATAAGAGCATTACGGAAATCATGGTGAACGGGGCGCACCAGATTTTTATCCAGCGCGGCGGGCGGATCGTCTTGTCGGATGTCAAGTTTGAGCATAACGAGCATTTGACCCACACGATCCAGAAGCTGTTGAACAGCTCGGGAACCAACCGGCGCGTCGATGAATCCAACCCTTATGTCGACTTTCCCCTCCCTGACGGGACCCGGTGTAACGTCATCTTGCCGCCGTGTTCCCTGGTTGGGCCTGTCATGACGATCCGTAAATTCGCCGATATTTCCACGCTTGATGACGTTTTAAGGTTGAAAATGCTTGATGAAAACATCGGCACGTTTTTGTCCGGCACCATGAAAGCCAAACATAATATCGTTTTCTGCGGGGCGACCGGTACCGGCAAGACGACCCTGCTCAACGTTTTGTCCCGGCATATTGACGAGGAAGAGCGGATCATCACCATCGAGGACACCCCGGAATTGCGGTTGAAACAGGAGCACGTCGTGACCCTGCAGGCCAAGATGGCCAACGTGGAAGGGAAGGGGGCCATCTCAATCCGGGATCTCTTCGTCAACTCTCTGCGTATGCGCCCCGATCGGCTGATCATCGGGGAGGTTCGTTCTGATGAAATGCTCGATTTGATCGAATCTATCGCCTCCGGGCACTCCGGGTCCCTGGCGATCGTTCACGCGGAATCCCCGGAAGACTGTTTTTCCCGTATGACCACGATGATGCTTATGACCGGGATCAAGCTCGACACAAGGATCATCGAAAAACAGATCGCCCGTGCGATCGATCTGATCGTGCACATCATCCTTTATCCTGACGGTGTCCGGCGAGTCACGAACGTGACTGACGTGTCCTGGGATGAAGAGAGGGAGAAGCCGGTTATGAGAGACATTTTTACCTTTGTGCGGGACCGGATCACGGATGGGGGGAAAATCGAAGGGCACTGGGAGATGGACCGTTCAACCCCGGCATGTTATACGAAATTTGTCAAAAAGAATATTAAATTGCCTCCCGGGTTCTTTGATAAAATGTAACCATGTACTCTTGAGGGGAGGCAAAGCAAGGACGATTATGCGCTGGACACAGACTTTAATACCAACTTTGAAGGAAGTCCCGGTGGGGACTGAGGCGGTGAGCCACCAGTTACTTTTACGGGCGGGGCTTGTTAATATGCTGACCTCCGGGGTTTATTCGTATTTGCCCCTGGGCTTAAAGGTGTTGCGCCGTATCGAAACGATTATCCGGGAAGAAATGAACGCGGCCGGGGCTAGGGAGCTTTTTTTGCCCTGTTTGCAGCCGATCGAGTTGTGGAAACAGACCGGCCGGGATCAGGTCCTGCAAGAGATCATGATCCGGTTTAAAGATAACCGGGGCCGGGAAATGTGCCTGGGCCCAACACATGAGGAAGTTATTACTGCTTTGGCAAAGAATTACGTGCAGTCTTACCGTCAGCTGCCTTTGACGCTTTACCAGATTCAGACCAAGTTCCGGGATGAACTGCGGACGCGTTTCGGGATTGTGCGCGCCTGTGAATTTATCATGAAAGACGCCTATAGCTTTGACCGTGATGTCGAAGGTTTAGAGCGGGTCTATCAAAAGATGTACAACGCTTATCAGAACGTGTTTAAGCGCTGCGGGGTGGATGTCCACATTATCGCCGCGGACTCAGGGGCCATGGGCGGAGATGTGTCTCACGAGTTCCTGGCTTTGGCCCCGATCGGAGAAGACGAGGTGGCTTTGTGCGGCGGCTGTGGTTTTGCCGGGGCGGGGGCGCTTTGGGCCGAGGGCGGCGGATCCTGTCCTTCCTGCGGGAAGGCCCTGACAAAACAGGTCGCTATTGAATTGGGGCATATTTTTCAGTTAGGGACGAAATACAGCCAAGCGCAGGGGGCCATGTTTTTGGATGAAGACGGGAAGCTTAAACCCATGATTATGGGGTGTTACGGCATCGGCGTCAGCCGGCTCATCGCCGCGGTTGTTGAGAAAAATTATGATGACAACGGCATTGTCTGGCCGCGGGAAGTCGCGCCGTATGATGTGGAAATCCTGCCCCTTACGGGAGAGGATGCCGAGGGGCGGGCCTTGGCGCGGGAATATGCGGAGACGTTGGAGAAATGCCGTTTTGAGGTGTTGGTGGATGACCGGGAAGAAAGCCCGGGGCGTAAATTCCATGATGCCGATCTGATAGGAATCCCGTATCGCCTGATTTTGGGGGCACGGGGGTTGAAAGAAGGGCTTGTTGAGATTAAAGAACGCAGGTCGGGCCGGGTTTTAAAAATCAGGAAAGAAGACATCATGCTGCGGTTGCCGGGGATTCTCCGGGACGGTTTCCCGGAAAAGGATGAAGATGCCGGAAGATGTTGAGGCCCGGATCGAGGCATGTTTAGCGCCGATTCTTCAAGAGGCCGGCGCGGACTTGGTGGCGTTGTGTGTGAAGCGTGCTCAACGGCAGATGATTATCCGGGTTTTTGCGGATAGGCCCGAAGGCGGCATTACGATCGGACAGTGCAGCCGGATGAACAAACAGCTGTCCCGGCAGATTGCCGAAGAGGCGATCATTGACGGGGATTATTCCGTGGAAGTTTGCTCTCCGGGAATCGACTGGCCGCTGGCGGGGGAAAAAGATTTCATGCGTGTCCGGGGCCGGACGGTCCGGATCGTGCTGGCCGAACCCTTAGGGGGGCATCAGGAACTTTCCGGCAAGGTGACCGGGGCCGACGGAGAATGTGTTTATCTTGAGATGGACGGAGAGTCGAGAGGCATCCCATTGAGACAAATTAAGAAGGCAAATCAAATGCTTGCAGAAGGGAAGGGACATGGACAATAGGGAGTTGCTGGCTATCTTAGACCAGTTGGAAAGGGACAAGGGTATCAATAAAAATGTTTTGATTGAAGCGGTTGAAGCGGCTGTGGCTTCTGCGGCAAAGAAAATTTGGACGGTGGACAGCATGGAGGAGATTAAAGTCGTCATTAACCGCAAGACCGGGAAACTGACGGCTTATGCCGGCGAACATGAAATCCGCTCGAGTGAGTTCGGGCGCATCGCGGCTCAGACCGCCAAGCAGGTTGTTATTCAGAAAATCCGGGAAGCGGAAAAGGATGTTGTTTACCAGGAATATCAGAACCGGATCGGCCAGATTATCTCCGGCGGGGTTTACCGTTTTGAGAAAGGCAATATTATTGTCGACCTTGGGAAATCCGAAGGGTATTTGCCCAAGAGCGAAATATCCGGCAAGGAAGAATTCAAACAGGGAGACCGGATCCGGGCGTATGTCCTGGATGTGACCCGTGAAGCGAAAGGTCCGCAGATTATCTTGTCCCGGGCTAACCCAAATTTCGTGAAAAGGCTTTTTGAGCTGGAAGTCCCGGAGATTTACGAAGGGATCGTTGAGATCAAGTCCATCTCCCGCGCCGTCGGAGAGCGTACCAAGATCGCGGTCTATTCGAAGGATGACAAGGTGGATTGTGTCGGCGCCTGTGTGGGTATGCGCGGGGCGCGCGTCAAGAATATTGTTAATGAGCTGCAGGGGGAGAAGATCGACATCGTGCGTTATTCGAGTGATATTAAGGAATATATCCAGGCGGCCTTGTCTCCGGCTGAGATTTCTCAGATCCAGATTAATGCTGAAGATAAAAAGGCGAATTTGATCGTCGCCGAGGATCAGCTGTCTTTGGCGATCGGCAAAAAAGGGCAAAATGTGCGGTTGGCCAGCGAGTTGGTGGGATGGGAGCTGAATATTTTTACAGCGGAACAATGGACGAACCAGCAGGACGGGCCTTCTCCAGAAGAACCATCGGCTGCGCTTGAGGAAGGGGTCCTCGCGGGTGAGCCGGAACAAAAAAGCCAGCAGCCGGGTTCGGAATTAGCACAACTTAAAGGGGCTGGCCCCAAAGTTGTCCAGGCCCTTGAGGAAGCGGGATTCTTGACGATTGAGAGCATTGCTGCCGCCCTCCCTGATGATTTGACACCTATTAAAGGTTTGGGCAAAATCAAGGCGGAACGGCTTATCGAAGAGGCAAAATCCCTCATGGGACAAAATAAATAAACATTATACGGATTACGACGTTAGGAATGAATATGCATGTTTTTGAATTAGCGGATGAATTGCAGATAAGCAACGAGGCGGTTTTAAAGAAACTCAAGGCGTTGAAACTCAAGGCCAAAGACGGGGAGCAGGTCTTGAATAATGCGGTTATTATTGTTTTGCGCAGTGAGCTCAAGAAAGATATGCAGGACCCGGAGAAGATGCGCCGGTTTCGTCTGCAGAGGAAACAGGAACAGGAGCGGAAGAACGCTCCCCCGGAACCGCCCCCTGTTCCCGCAGCGCCCGAGCCCGAGATTTTGCCAGCGGAGCCCCGGCCGACGGACGAGCCAGCCGTTGAAGAAAAGCCGGTTCCTAAAAAAAGCCCCCCACGGGGCAGAAAGACGGCGGCAAAAGCCAAGCCCGGCCCATCGAAAATTAAAGTGGCGGATCAAGAGCCGGCGGGGCCCAAAGGCAAACCGGAATTCAAACAGCCGGAAAAACCCAGGAAAGCAAAGCCGAAAATCAGTGACGCCCCTTTTGTTTCGCTTAAACCTTTAGCAAAGAAGAAACGCAAGCCGGGTTCAGGCAAACTGTCCAAAGACGGCGCCATGGATGGCAAAATTTATTCTAGCCGCAGAAGAGCCGGGTTAGAGCACGAAGACGGATTTGAGGGCGCGGGGCTGGATGCGGCGCCGGGCGGCTCCGAGCCTTCGGAGATCGCGCTGCCCGTAACAGAACTCGTGGATATGGAGCTGAAGATCCCGATTTCGGTTAAAGATTTCTCCGTCCGTGTCCAGCAGAAGACCAGCGTGGTCCTGAAGAAACTGTTGCAGATGGGGATCATATGCAATATTAATCAGAATCTGGAAGAGGATGTCGTCCGCCGGTTGGCCGTGGATTTCGGTTATAATATCACGAAGATGAAGACGCAGGAAGAACAGTTGATCGAAATCCATCATAAGGAGGAAGAGGATCCGAGGTTGTTGCAGCCGCGCGCTCCGGTTATCACCTTCATGGGGCACGTTGATCACGGGAAAACGTCGTTACTGGACAGGATCCGGAAGAGTCAAATCGCCGATTCGGAGCACGGCGGTATCACGCAACACATCGGGGCTTATTCCGTAAGATTGCCTAAAGGCAGGATTACTTTCCTTGATACCCCCGGACATGAAGCGTTTACAGCCATGCGGGCCAGGGGGGCGCATATCACGGATTTGGTCGTCCTGGTTGTCGCGGCGGATGAGGGGGTCATGCCGCAGACCGAGGAAGCGATTGCCCACGCGCAGGCGGCGGGTGTGCCGATTGTCGTTGCGCTGAATAAAATTGATCGGCGAAACGCGGATCCGGATCGGGTGAAAAAAGAATTGGGTGACCGAGGTTTCACTCCGGAGGACTGGGGGGGGAAGACGATTGTCGTTGGCGTTTCCGCGGTCACGGGGGAAGGTGTTGATAAATTGCTGGAAATGATCCTTCTGGAGGCCGAGATGCTGGAATTGAAGGCCAATAAGGATAAAGACGCGTCTGGAATTGTGGTGGAAGCGCATATGAGCCGGGGGAAAGGCTCGGTGGCCAGCCTGATCGTGCAAAGCGGGACCCTTCACCTGAATGATATCATCGTCGTGGGGTCTTTTTACGGCAAGGTGAAGGCGATGTTTGACGACCAGGAACAATCTGTCAAAGAAGCCGGGCCCTCTATGCCGGTGGAAGTCTTGGGGTTGCCGGGAGTCCCGGAGGCGGGGGAGCGTTTTTACGTGCTTCGGGACGAGAAACAGGCGCGGGAGATTACGTCGTTGCGGTCGGAACAGATTAAGAATGAAAAACTCCTCGCGACGTCCGGCCGGGTCACCCTGGAGGACCTTTATGCCAAGATCCAGGAAGGCAGCATCAAGGAGTTGAACGTTATCCTGAAAGCCGATGTCCAGGGATCGGTGGAAGCCCTGAAAGATTCCCTGGAGAAAATTCCCAGCAGTGAGGTGAAAGTGAAATTTATCCATACCGGAGTCGGGGACGTTAACGCTTCGGATGTTATTTTGGCGGTCGCGTCCAACGCGATCATTATCGCATTTCACGTCGGGATCGGCCCTAAAGCGGCGGAGGAGCTTGAAAAACAGCCGGTAGATGTGAGGCAGTACCGGATTATTTACGACGCCGTGAATGATGTCCGCAAAGCCCTGGAAGGGATGTTGGCTCCCAAGATGAAGCGGCGGGATCTCAGCCAAACCGATGTCCGCCAGGTTTTCAAACTCAGCAAATCCGGGACGATCGCCGGATGTTATGTCTCCAAGGGGAAAGTGACCCGGAAGGCGAATATTGAAGTTGTCCGGAACGGGGAAGTTGTTTTTTCCGGGACGATCAGTTCTTTAAAGCGTTTTAAAGATGACGTGAGGGAAGTCCTCGAGGGTTATGAATGCGGTATCTCTATTACTAATTTTGACGCGTTTGAGCCGGGGGACAAGCTTGTGACGTTTGAAATCGAATCGATCGCCAGGAAATTATAGCGCCTCCCTGGGGTTTGTCATTTTATGAACAGGCCCCTGGATGAGAGGCCGGCCCAGCCGTGTCTCTTTTCATGAACTCCTTATTCAACATTAAGCAGACATTGATCATGAAGAAAACGATATTCAGTGGCATGCGCCCGACAGGGAAATTGCATTTGGGGCACCTTGTGGGCGCTCTTCAGAACTGGACACGGCTGCAGGACGAGTATCATTGTGTTTACAGTATTGTGGACTGGCATGCCTTCATGGGCGAATATGAAAACAGCGTTCCCATCCGGGGTTATATCTCGGATATGGCCGTGGATTGGATGGCTTGCGGGATTGATCCGGAACGCTCTATCGTGTACGTTCAATCCCAGGTGCCGGAGCATGTGGAATTGCATATGATTTTTTCCTGCATGACCCCTTTGGGCTGGCTGGAACGCAATCCGACTTACAAAGAGCAGCTGCGGGAGATCACGTCGCGTGATTTGCAAACGTATGGGTTCTTGGGATATCCGGTCCTGCAGGCGGCGGACATCCTTCTTTATAAGGCGGCTGCCGTCCCGATTGGTGAAGACCAGCTGCCTCATATTGAACTGACCAGGGAAATTGCCCGCAGGTTTAATTTCCTTTATAAGAAAAATGTTTTTGCCGACTGTGACGCGATTCTCACGGAAACTCCTCGGTTGCTGGGAATTGACGGCCGGAAGATGAGCAAGAGTTATAATAACGCGATCAATTTGTCAGACCCGGCCCCGGTTGTGAAAGAAAAAGTCCGGCAGATGATCACCGACCCTCAGCGGGTCCGGAAGTCGGATCCCGGCCGTCCGGAGCAGTGCAACGTTTACAGTTATTATAAAGTGTTCGCGCCGGAATTATTACAGGACGTGACGGAATGGTGCACTCAAGCGCGGAAGGGATGCACGGACTGCAAGGCCGGTTTAGCGGAGTGCCTTTTGAAGCGGTTGGCGCCTATTCAGGAAAAGCGGGCGGAGCTTCTGCGGGACCAAGAACGCATCCCCGCGATCCTCCAGGAAGGCCAGCGCAAGGCTCAGGCGATTGCCCGCCGGACGCTCAATGAAGTTAAGGAGGTCATATTTCCGATATGAGTTATAAACTGAAGCTCGATATGTTCGAAGGGCCTTTGGATCTGTTGTTGTATCTGATCAAAAAGAATGATATCAATGTCTATGATATCCCTATCGCCAAAGTCACCGATCAATATATGGAATATATTGAAATGATGAAATTGCTTGATTTGGAATTCGTCGGGGATTTTTTGGTTATGGCTGCCACTCTGATGCAAATCAAGTCCCGCATGCTTTTGCCTCCGGACCCGTCCCAGGAAGAGGAAGAGGCGGATCCCCGGGACGAACTGGTCCGCAAACTTCAGGAGTATAAGATTTTTAAGGAGATTGCGGATCATCTTAAAACCAAGGAGGCTGAACGGCAGAAACTGTTCCCGCGGAAGATGGATGAGGAACTCCTTAAAGAACTGGAAGAGGACAGCAAGGAAGTTTATTTTGAGGCGAGCCTCTTTGATTTGATCAACGCCTTCACGAAAGCCCTTAACCGTTTCAGGGAATCTCCGGTTTATGAGGTCACCCAGGAGGAATATACGGTTGAGCAGAAAATTCACGATATCTTGCATGCTTTGCTGCGGCAACCCCGAGCCCTTTTAACGGAATTTTTTGTGCACGCGTCCAGCAAGATGGAAGTGATCGTGACGTTTATGGCGATCCTGGAGCTTATCCGATTGCGGGAAATCAAGGTGATGCAGAAACGGTTGTTTGCGGATATTGAAGTCTTCCGGAACTCAGAAAAGGAACTTTTGTCCGGGCCGGCGGATCAACCGGTTCCTTCCTCCGACACCGAATCGGGCCCGGATTCGGAACCTGCGACATAACTCATGGCAGACAACACAAATATTAGAAAAAAATTGGTCCTTAACCAGGAAACGGAAGAGGACACGATTGTCAGCCTGTCTCTTCGGCCGGTGAGTTTTAATGAATTCATCGGGCAGAAAGACGTGCTCAACAATCTGAAAGTCACGATTGCCGCGGCGAAACAGAGACGGGATCCGCTGGAGCACATGCTGTTTTCCGGGCCTCCTGGCTTGGGGAAGACGTCCCTGTCTTATATTATCGCCCATGAAATGGGGGCCCGGATCACGATTACCTCCGGGCCGGCGATTGACAGGGCCGGCGATTTGATCGGCATCCTGACGAACCTGGAGCACGGGGATATCCTTTTTATCGACGAGATCCATCGTCTGTCCAAGGTGGTCGAAGAATTCCTTTATCCGGCCATGGAAAATTTTAAGATTGATTTTGTCGTTGATAAGGGGCCCTATGCGCGGACGATTAATTTTCATCTGAAGCCTTTCACGTTGATTGGAGCTACCACCCGCAGCGGGCTTTTAGCTTCTCCTCTGCGGGACCGGTTCGGGATTTTTCATCATCTTGATTTTTATTCGGAAGCGGACCTGAGCGTGATTGTCAAGAATTCCAGCAGTAAATTGAACGTCGCGATTGAGGAAGACGCGGCCGGCGAAATTGCCCGCCGTGCCCGCGGAACCCCGCGGATCGCCAACCGGCTCCTGCGCCGTGTCAGGGATTTTGCCCAGGTCAAGACCGGCGCCAGCTTGATCACGCGGGCTATCGTGACGGAAGCCATGCAATCCCTTGGGATCGACCCTCTGGGCCTGGACGACGTGGACCGCCGGCTGCTCAAGGTGATTGACCGGCATTATAACGGCGGGCCGGTCGGCATCGAAGCCTTGGCCGCCACGCTCAATGAAGAGGTGGATACGATCGTGGACGTGGTAGAGCCGTATCTGCTTAAGACCGGGTTCCTCCGCCGGACACCCCGCGGGCGGGAATTAACGCCCTTGGCGGTCCAGCATATGAGCGGTTCCTCGACCCATAAACTTAATCTTCAACAAGAATTTCTATAGTCCCCGGAGGCAGGATCCTTTCATGGCACGGATATTGTTTTTTGCCGCAGCGTGCTTCTTCCTGGCAGGCCTCTTGGCGTTGATCTTCGAAAAGGTCCCTGGGCTCGGGCGGCTTCCGGGAGATATCGTCGTCAAGAAAGGGAACTTTACGTTTTATGCGCCGTTAACGACATGCCTTCTGCTCAGCGGCTTGTTAACGGTTATTTTAATGTTGATCAGGAGGCCTTAAAATCATGGTGGTCGGAATGAAGCCGGTTTCCCGGACGATGGCTGTTGTTTTTTTAGCGGTGATCGGCCCCGCCTTGGCCTGGGGGGGGGCCGTGACGCCCCGCCAGGGTGATGTTGCGGTCCGTATCGCCGTTTTGAAGGATGCGGAGGAGGCCGCGATCGGGATCCGGGGGGAATACATCCTGATGGACCCGCTTTCCTCCCGGGAACTGGACCGCGGTTTCCACTTGCGGAAGACGGCCCTTTTTCCCGAGAAGAACGGGATTCGGCTTGGAGCCAGGTCTTTTCCCCTGAAAAGGATCCGTTTTGTTCCCCAAGAGTATTTTTCCTTGTTCCGGGACAGGCAAGAGCGGAAATACCGCGGGGTTGTGGACGTGTTTTTGACCCCGGAGCGGCGACTGTTATTCGTGAACACGGTCGACCTGGAGGAATACATCAAAGGCGTTCTGTATCATGAAGTGTCGCATCGCTGGCCTCTAGAGGCGATCAAGGCCCAGGCCGTGGCGGTGCGGTCCTATGCGATTTACCAGGTTCAGCAAAATAAAAATAAAGATTATGACATGACCAATGATATTTATTCTCAGGTTTACGGCGGGAAAACCTCGGAGCGTTATCGGACGAACCTTGCCGTTCAGAGGACCCGGGGAGAGATCCTGATATTTAAAGAGAAAGTCCTGCCGGCTTATTATCACGCCACTTGCGGGGGGGCAACTGAAAATGTTAAAGAGGTCTGGAAGCATGATTTGTATCCCCTGAAAGGGGTCCGCTGCCCGTTTTGTTCTCATTCGCCGCATTATTCCTGGAAGAAAAATTTTCAGTTGAAGGCTATCCAGGAGAAGCTCAATAAGAGTGGATATAAAATTGGCCTTATTAAGAATATTGAAGTCCGGGACCGGACGCTCTCCGGCCGCGTTAAGACGCTGGATATAACCAGCCGGGACGGTGAGAAGATTTCGATATCCGGGAAAGCTTTCCGGGATGTCATCGGGCCCAATGAGCTGCGGAGTAATGATTATCGCGTGGTCATGAAAGGATATTATTGCGATTTTATCGGGAAAGGATGGGGGCATGGCGTGGGGTTGTGCCAGTGGGGCGCGATGGGCATGGCGAAACAGCAGCATACGTATGACGAGATATTGATGTATTATTATCCGGGAACCCAGATGGTTTCTGTGAGATCCCTGGAGGCCCTAAAATAAGAGATCACCCGCCGGTGTCTAATCCCTGTTATGCCCAAGCCTCGGGCAAGGTTCAAGGAAGATTCGCCATGAAGTTAAAGCATTTTATTTATGAGTTGCCGGAACCGCTGATTGCCCAGGAGCCGTTGCTGGACCGGCTTCAAGCCCGGTTGATGGTCATCGACCGTTCTAAGAAACGAATTCAGCATGATCGTTTTGAGAATATCAGCCGGTATTTGCCGGCCCAGTCCGTGCTGGTGCTGAATAACAGCAAAGTTATCCCGGCCCGGTTGAAAGGGGTTAAGGAGCGTTCCGGCGGGAACGTGGAAATCTTCCTTTTACGGAAGCTCCCGCAGGGACCGGTTTATGAGGTTTTAATGAGGCCGACGCGACGGATCAAGGATGGGGACGTGATCCAGTTCCCGGGCAGCCCCGTGAAGGCGGTTGTCGTGGATGTCCTTAAACGCGTCGTGCGTTTCAGCGGCCCGGACATCAGCCGGCAGATTCTTAGCGTCGGGCATGTGCCCCTGCCGCCGTATATCAAGAGGGCGGACAAAGCCTCTGACCGGGTGTATTATCAGACGGTCTATGCGCGTCATGCCGGTTCCGTTGCCGCACCGACGGCCGGCTTGCATTTTACAAAGCCGCTATTGAAACGTTTGAAAAAAGAGGGGCACGAATGTGTCCCCGTGACGCTGCATATCAATTACGCGACGTTTAAGCCGGTTGAGGAAGAGGATGTCGCCACCCACAAGATGCACCGGGAAAGTTATTCTGTTTCACCGGCCGGTTATGAAAAGATCCGGGCGGCCCGGGAAACGGGCCGGGCGCTTTGTGCCGTCGGGACGACGAGCTGCCGCGTTTTGGAGACAGTTTCCGCTGGCGGAGCCCTGAAAGGCTCGACGGAGTTGTTTATTTATCCGGGGTACCGTTTCCGTGCGGTGGACCATTTGCTTACGAATTTTCACCTGCCGCAGAGTTCGCTGTTAATGCTGGTTTACGCGTTTGGCGGGATGACTTTGATGAAACGCGCTTACAGGGAGGCGATCCGGCAGGAGTACCGGTTTTACAGTTACGGCGATGCGATGTTGATTCTTTAGTCAGGAAAGGGACGATGATGTTTAATATTTTGCAGACAGATACGGGAACCAGGGCGAGGCGGGGGACCCTTGCGACCGCGCACGGGATTTTGCAAACGCCTTTTTTTATGCCGGTCGGCACCAATGCGACGGTCAAGGGGATTTCCGCTGAAGAATTGCGCGAGATGGGCGCCCAGCTGATGCTGAGCAACACATACCATTTGTTTTTAAGGCCGGGACTTGATATTATCCGCTCTTTTCATGGGCTGCATGATTTCATGAAGTGGGACAGACCGATTTTAACCGACAGCGGGGGGTACCAGGTCTTCAGCCTGGCGCAGTTCAGGAAAATCACCGATGAGGGGGTCCATTTTCAATCCCATATCGATGGCCGGAAATATTTTCTGACGCCGGAAGACGTGATGACCCTTGAACAAGGACTGGGGTCGGACATGATCATGCCTCTGGATGAATGCGCGCCCTATCCCTGTGACCGCAAAGACGCAGAGCGGTCCGTGGAACGGACGACGCTCTGGGCCCGGAGGGCGCGGGCGCATTATGACGCGCATATGGCCGGCCCGTCTCGGCAGTTGTTGTTTGGCATTGTTCAGGGCGCGACTTATGAGGACTTGAGGCGGCGGTCTGCGGAAGCCCTGTTGGATATCGGCTTTGACGGTTATGCCATCGGTGGAGTCAGCGTCGGGGAACCTGTGCCGTTGATGTTTGACACCGTGGATTGGGTCGAGCCCATGTTGCCGGCCGACAAGCCGAGATACCTAATGGGGATCGGCCTGCCGGACCAGATCGTTGATGCGGTCGCGTGCGGGATCGACATGTTCGACACCTGCATCCCCACCCGGTACGGCCGTCACGGGTCCGTGTTCACCCGTAAAGGGCGGGTCATTATCCTCAACGCGGAGCACATTGACGATAAACGGCCCATTGACGAGGAGTGCGAATGCTTTGTCTGCCGGACGTATTCGCGCGGTTATCTCCGGCATTTAATGAAAGCTGGGGAAATGCTGGGGCTGCGGCTTTTGTCCTATCACAACCTATTTTTTTATGTCCGGCTCATGCGCGATATCCGCGCGGCGATCGAAGCCGGGACCTTCAGCGCGTTTCACCGGTCTTTCTTGCGTGCGTATGGTTCGGAGTTATATAATAGTCCTCAAACAAATCCATGAGGTCCTCATGATCCGTTTTGATATTATCACCATCTTCCCCGCAGTCTTTGAGCCGGTTTTTAATGAGTCTATCATCAAGCGGGCCAAGGAAAAGAAGAAAGTGCAGATCCGCGTGCATGACCTCCGGACGTATTCGCGGGATAAACACAAGAAAGTGGATGACCGCCCTTTTGGCGGCGGCCCGGGGATGGTGATGACCCCGCAACCGCTGTTTGACGCTGTTAAGCGGATTAAAGGGCGCCGGAAGGCGAAGGTGTTGCTGATGTGTCCCGGCGGCACGCCCTTGACCCAGAAGAAAGCCCGGTCCTTGGCCCAGGAGCGGAATTTGATTCTGATTTGCGGTCATTATGAAGGGGTGGATGAGCGCGTCCGCCAGGCGGTGGTGGATGAAAGCCTGTCTGTGGGGGATTATGTTTTAACCGGGGGAGAAGTGCCCGCCATGACCGTGGTGGACGCGGTCACGCGTCTTATTCCCGGGGTGTTAGGCAAGGAAGCGTCTCTCGAGGACGAGTCGTTTGAAAAAGGGCTGCTGGAATACCCTCACTATACCCGTCCGGCGGATTTCAGGGGCATGAAAGTCCCCGAAGTTTTGCTTTCGGGGCACCATGCGGACATCACCCGTTGGCGCCATGAGCAAGCCGTGAAGCGGACTAAGAAAATTCGCCCGGAACTTTTGAAGGGGTGATCTCCTCGGGGTTAACTTTCTTGGTTGACAGGGGGCGGGATTTGCGCTACAATCCTCATCATTTATCTGAACGGGCATATCATTTAAATAGGGGTTTGACAGCTGTTCAACGAGGGCCAGATGATCCGGAGCCAAAGGCCGCGGCGAAGTCAAGATATGAAACCCTGTCGAATTGGTGCGGAACAGGGGTATTAAAGGAGGGGATAAGGTGAATACAGGAGAGATTATAGGGCAGATTGAGAAAAAATACCTGCGAACCGATCTGCCTAAAATTCAGGTCGGGGATACGGTCAAAATGCGGATTAAAGTCACAGAGGCGGATAAGGTGCGCATCCATCCTTTTGAAGGGTTTATCATACGCAAGACAGGCCGGGGCCTCACGGGGACGTTTACCGTTCGTAAAATTTCTTTTGGAGAAGGGGTGGAGAGGACGTTCCCGATTCATTCTCCGGTTATTGAAAGCATCGAAGTGATCGCCAAGGGGGATGTTCACAGGGCTAAATTGTATTATCTGCGCGAGCGTATTGGTAAACGCGCGCGGGTTAAAAAGAAGGTATAGGGTGGCATGACACAGTCTGTGTTTCTATGAAAAATTTTAATGCCTGTGTGGCAGGCATGTCCTTTGAGAACGAGGCTAAACAGATGGGGTTTAGCCTCGTTTGTGGTTTAGATGAGGCCGGGCGTGGCCCTTTGGCCGGCCCTGTGGTCGCAGCAGCCGTGGTCCTGAGATCATCCCGCTTCCGGTGTCTGATCCGGGATTCCAAGAAAATGACCGCTTTGCAAAGAGAGCGGGCTTTTCATGATATCCATGAGAAAGCGTATGTTGGCGTTGGCATTATCAGCCGCGCCGTTATTGACGAGATGAATATTGCCAACGCGACCTTCTCGGCCATGGCCAATGCGGTTATCCAGATGGTGTCCCGGTTGCCCCCTGATTTTTCGGATCCAGGTTTTTTGAAAAAGCAGCTTTGCCTGTTGGTGGACGGCAATCGCTTCAAAACCGACCTGCCGTATTATTTTAAAACCATTGTTTCCGGTGACGCCCGAAGCCTTTCCATTGCCTGCGCTTCGGTGGTGGCGAAAGTGGTCCGGGACAGGATTTTGATAGCTTACGATAAAATTTATCCGCAGTACGGATTTAAGAAACATAAAGGGTACCCCACGGTTGAACACCGCAATGCCATTAAACGATACGGCCTTTCCCCCATTCACCGTTTAACCTACAGAAGCGCGCATGACGAAAAGAACCGTGGTTACGCTGGGGCACCGGGGTGAAGCCTTAGCCGCAGAATATTTGAAAAAAGCCGGATACCGGATTTTATCCTGTAACGTCCGCAGCGTCCTGGGGGAAATCGATATCGTGGCCCGGGACGGCGCCACCATCTGTTTTATCGAGGTGAAGACCCGCACCAGTGACGCTTTCGGGTGCCCGGGCGAAGCGGTTTCCATTTCCAAACAGCGGAAGCTGGTTCGCCTGGCCCGGGTTTTTCTTCAAGATCATAATCTTTATGGCCTGCCGTCCAGGTTTGATGTCGTGTCGGTTCTGATCCCTCCCGGAGGTCCGGTTTTAATAGAGCTGATCCCCAATGCCTTTGAGGCGGAAGAATAAAAAGAAATAGTCTTGAAGCCGCATGTCCTCGGTTTTTTTTGGGGAAGCTAAAAAAATATTTCATATATTGCAAAAAAAAATCGTTTACGTTATGATAAACGTGTACATAAACTTCGGACTTGTCCCGTCTAGAAAATTAGGTCGAATCCCAAATCACCAATATATTATCAGGAACCAGCCGTGAAATCGTATCAGACTCAGAGCCTTAAAACTTTTTTGGATCAGCTGTCTGCGCACAGCCCTGTCCCTGGCGGAGGGTCAGCGGCGGCGTTGACCGCGGCGCTCGGGGCGGCTTTGATTTCCATGGCCGCGCACTATGCCCTGAAGAGAAATTTGCCCCGGGCAGATGAGTCCTTGGTCCGGAGGGTCCTTAAGAGCAGCGAACGGATCCGTGGCAGATTGCAAGTCTTGGTGGATCAGGATGCCCAGGCGTATTTACAGGTGGTCGAGACCCGAAAAGCCTCTTTGTCAAGAAAAAGGGCGGCTCTTCGACAGGCCGGCCGGGTTCCCCTGGACGTCGCCCGGCTTTGTTATGAAGCGTTGGATCTCCTGCCGCCGCTTGTTGAAAAAGGGAGCCCTTATTTGTTGAGTGACGTGGCTGTCGCAGGGGAATTTCTTTTGGCGGCTTTTAAGGCCGCCATGATCAATGTCAGAGTTAACCAGGAATAAAACGGATGGAACGCGTTATGCCCGCACCCCACATCCTTGATGGGCGCTCTCTGGCGCAGGATTTGCTAGAACAGATTCAGGAGGAAGTCTCCCGTTTGCGGGAACAGCAGGGACGCGTGCCGCGGATGGTCAATATTATGATGGGGGAAGCTCCGGGAGCGTGCGCCTACGCCCGGTCGCAGAAACGGGTTGCCCAGCAGGCCGGGATTCAATACGACCTTTTAATGCTGCCGAGGGAAGCCGGCCAGGAAGAGCTGGAAGCCTGCATCCGGCGGCTCAACGATGACCCTTCGGTGAATGGGGTCATGATTCATAAGCCATTTCCGGAGCATATTGATTACCAGGGAGCGGCCAATTGCCTGGATGTGAGGAAGGACCTGGAAGGGATCAATGTCGCGAATATCGGTAAGATGCTGTTGGGCGAAACGCGGCTGATCCCATGTACGCCGGCGGCGGTTATGGAGCATTTAAAATTTACGGGCCAGCCGTTGCGCGGGAAAGAAGCCGTTATTGTGGGGGCCTCACATATCGTCGGCAAACCGCTTAGCCTGTTGCTTTTAAAAGAAATGGCTACGGTCACAGTGTGCCACATCGCGACCAGTGAGGCGGGGCATCTCCCGGACCATGTGGGGAGGGCGGATATCCTTATTGTCGCGGCTGGCCGCCCTGGGCTGATCAAAGGGGAATGGGTTCGGGACGGAGCGGTCGTGATTGATGTGGGCATTAATAAGGTTGGGGAAAATATTGTCGGGGACGTTGAATTTGAAACGGCTAAAGAGCGTGCTTCTTTCATCACGCCGGTCCCGGGAGGCGTCGGGCCCGTGACGGTGATGATGCTCATGCGTAACGGGCTGGAAGCGTTTAAACTGCAGACACAAGGGTGATCTTCACCCGTATAAAGGTTGGGATGAAAGAGCTTGTTATATTGGGAAATAGCCCGGCGGGTTTTGCCTGCTTGCAAACCTTGCGCCGGGAGGGGTTTCAGGGCCGGGTGGTTTTTGTCCCGGGAGACGGGGAATACCCTTATCGGCGGGGTGTCTTGCCCGATGTCCTCGCCAAGGCGGTGCCTGTTGAGCAATCTTATTGCGCCCCGGTTTCTTGCTATGAAACGTTGAACGCCCAGGTGTGCGTTCAAAAAATCGCGCGTGTGAGTTTCAAGCGCCAGCGACTGACCATGGAAGATAAAGAGGTGCTTCCGTTTGATTATTGTTTGATTGACGAATACGGGTGGCTCGCTCCGGAGGATATCAAAGGGGCCAGCCGTAATGGCTTTTTGTTTATAAACCGGCTGGACCATATCAAGGCGGCGTTAAAACAGTTACCTTGCGTGGATACGGTGCTGATTCAGGCGGACTCTTGGAACGGCATGAGGATGGCGGGGGCGTTGTCCGCCTGGGATAAAGAGGTTATTTGGATCTCTTCCCAAGACCGGGTGTTATCCTCGTTTGTGGAACCGGAAATTTCCGTGAAGATCGCCGAGATTTTGGAGAAGAAAGGGATCCGGGTTCTTTTGGGGAATTCTATTACGGAAGTCCTGGGTGACAGCGACGTGAAGGCGGCGCGTTTGCAGTCCGGAAAAATCCTCGGTGCCCAGATGATCCTTTTGGAGTCGCAACTCCCTGATTACCGTTTATTTAAAGATACCGAGCTTTTCGTGAACGGGGCTTTTTCAGCCGCGCGGGGAAAGGGTGTTTCTGTGTCCCCGAATATTTTTATGATTGGCCGGGGAGAGGGTTTGGTTTCCGTTCAGGCGGCTTCTTACAACAGTTGTGATGATTTCTTGCAAGCGCAGGGCGAGGCCGTGGCTTCTTTCATCCTTCAGAAAGATGTGCCGTCACAACCGGTTGTCCCCCGGGCGGAAATCTCCTGGCCGGGATTTCAGTTGAGCTTGCTGGGCCACACAGCCCCGCATCCAGGGCCGACGGATGAGGTCTACCTGCGCTCGGATGAGGCAACAGGTTCTTATCAAAAATTTTACGTCAGGGAGGGTGTCCTGTCAGGGGCTGTTCTCATGAATGCGGATTTATCCCGGTATCAGGCGCTTTCTTTATTAAGTTCGCGCCAAACACTGTCAGAAGCGTATCTGCAAAACCAGGGATTTCAGCGGCAATCTCCGTCAGTTCAACTCTCGGACAGGGTTTTTCTGGAAGATTCCGGTTGTTCAGAATGCGTCCAGCCGTACGAAAACGCTCAAAATTCTTAAAAGTAGCATAATTTGTCCCCGAATTCCGAACTCCGGTATTAAATATTTTTACTTGCAAAAACTCAAAATATGTATTATCTTTACTCTAAGAAAGCGTTAAGAATAGCCAGTTGGAGAGCGTCCGCATTTTTTTTCATTTCCTTATTAACCTTTCAATTAAGTGCATTTGCCAATAATACCGAAAAATTAAATCAGAATTATCGTGCTCAAGGATATGATGAACAGAAGAACGGCCATTTTGACAAAGCGTTAGCTTTTTACACGAAAGCCTTAGAGCTCGGCAAAGAAAATGAAGTCCTTTACAATGATATCGGGGTTGTATACGAACAATTGGGGGATTGGCAACAGGCAAGAGCGTATTATCTGAAGTCCATTAAACATAATCCTGATTATTTACCCCCGTATACAAATCTTGCGTACCTTTATCAGACATTAGGGGATGTTCAGAACGCCGAAATTTATTTCCGGGCGCGGTATCTCCGGGCCCCGGAAGGAGACCCCTGGAAAGATGCGGCTTTGAAAGAGCTCCTGAGGATTAACCCGTATTTTAAACAGGAAATCACCCGCAAGAAGGCTGATCAGCTCGCTAATGAGTTAGTTCTCCAGGCTCATGAGGAGTTTAGCTTGCAGGTCCGGCGGGCGGAAAATCATTATCAAGCCGGTGAATCTTTGCTGGACAGAAAAAGTTACTCGGAAGCACTCGCGGAATTTGACCGGGCTTTGCTTCTGACCCCGGGGAACCCAAAAATTATTAGAGCCCAACAACAAGCCTGTTATTTGCAGAAGATAGACAAGATAAAATTTTTAGTGCATGATGCGACGGAACGTTTGGATGCGGGGGACCTTGATTCTGCCAGAGATATGTTTCAGGAAATACTCTCCTTGCTCCCTGAACAACCAGTTCAACCTTTTGAATAATTCAATTATATCGGTATTTAACACGACATACTTATAGGACCAGGCCTGGATGGAACTTTATTTAATTGATGCGCACGCGCTGTGTTACCGGTCTTTTTATGCCATCAAGGATTTGGCCAACAGCAAGGGTCAGAAGACGAACGCGGTCTACGGTTTTGTCAGCACGTTGAAAAAATTGCTCCGGGAACGGCAACCGCAATATATGGCGGTGTGTTTTGATTCGCCGGCCCGGACCCGCCGCCAGGAGAGATATGCGGATTATAAAATCCAGCGGCCGAGCATGCCCGAGGATCTGGTTTCTCAAATGCCCCTTATTAAGGATGTTGTGGCCGGGTACCGGATCCCGGTCCTGGAATACCCGGGGTACGAGGCGGACGATATTATTGCGACGATCGCCGGGATCTTTTCTTCGTCCGGGATGAATATTGTTATTGTGAGTGACGATAAGGATATGTTTCAGCTTGTCAACGACCATGTGCGCGTCTTAAGCGTCCGTAAAGACGCGGTCATTGATGCGGATGCCGTCAAGGAACTTTTGGGCTTGGCCCCGGAGTTCGTGACGGATTTTATCGCCCTGGCGGGTGATAAAGTGGACAACATCCCCGGCGTCCGGGGTATCGGCGAAGCTTCCGCCCGGCATTTGATCGGGCGTTATGGTCACGTGGAAGAGATGTACCGGAAGTTAGACAGGGTGGAGCCGAAGTCTCTTCGGGACCGGCTGGAAGCGCAAAAAGCGCAAGCCTTGTTATCGAAAGAGCTGGCTGAACTTGACACCAGGGTGCCGGGCCAGTTTCATATTGAAGATATGCGGGTTGCGGCCGCGGATCATGAACAGTTGCTGCGGATATTTTCAGAACTCGAGTTCAAGCGTTTTGTCACGGAATTGCGGGAACAGGCCCCACATGACGCGGACGAGCCGGCGGGACATGTTCAAGCGCACGGGGATATTCAGACGATCTCCGAGGCGGTCCTTGCGGCCGGGGAATTGACCTTCCTTTTTGATGAGGATGCGGGGGAAGAGACGTGGCTTGAAAAGAATTTTTTTGTCGCTTGTCCGCCAGACCTGGTGTGGAAATTGCCCTTGTCCGCGGTCTCCAGGCTGAAAGCCCTTTTTCTGGATGGCCGCATTCGAAAGAACACTTTCGATTACAAAATGATGTTAAAGAGGCTTGCTGCCGTTGGGATTTCAATAAACGGTGAAGTTTTTGATGCCAAGTTGGCGGCGTATTTGCTCTCGCCGGCCAGGGGGAACGCCGGGATCATGGATCTGGGCTGGGATTATTTGAAGCTCACGACCGGGAAAGCCGGGAATGGCGGCGAACAGGCGCACGTTTTGTTGCGGTTGGCAGAACCCTTGCAGGCAGAACTCAAGAAACATAACCTTATGAAGTTGTATTTGGACATTGAAATGCCGCTTTCCAAGGTGTTGTGCGCGATGGAAGAGGAGGGCGTTAAGGTCGATACCGGCCTTTTAAAGATTTTGTCGGGGGAGTGTGACCGGCGGATAACAGCTTTGCATCAGGAACTCTTTGCCCTGGCCGGTGAGGAATTTAACCTGAATTCTCCTAAACAGCTGAGCCATGTCCTGTTCACGCGGCTCAAGTTGCCGGTGATCAAACGGACCAAAACCGGCTGCTCGACCAATGAGGATGTTTTGACGCGTTTGGCGGCGCGCCATCCGCTTCCGGCGTTAATTCTGGAGTACCGTCAGCTGGCTAAGCTCAAATCAACCTATATTGACGCGCTGCCCAAACTGGTCGATCCCCGGACACAGCGCATTCATGCGACGTTTAACCAGACTGGCACGGAAACGGGCCGGTTGAGTTCGAATAACCCCAATCTGCAGAACATCCCGATCCGGACCGACCTGGGCCGGGAGATCCGCAAGGCGTTTATCCCCTCCCGGGAAGGGCACTGGATTATCTCGGCGGATTATTCGCAGATTGAGCTGCGGGTCTTGGCGCATTTGTCCAAGGATGACAACCTCCTGCGCGCTTTCTGCCAGGATCAGGACATTCATACATATACCGCCGGGTTGATTTTTGACGTTCCAGAACGGGATGTCTCTTCTGACATGCGCGCGTCAGCGAAACGGGTGAATTTCGGGATTATTTACGGGATGAGTGCTTTTGGGCTGGCGAAGGATTTGAATATCCCTCAATCCCAGGCCGCGGATTTTATTGACCGGTATTTTTTAAGGTACCCGCGCGTGAAAACATTCATGGATGACCAGATCAGGGAATGTGAAGAAAAAGGATATGTGATGACGTTATTGCAGCGTCGGCGTTATATCCCCGATATCCTAAGCCGTAATATGGCGGTCCGCCAATTCGCGCAGCGGCAGGCCATTAACACGCCGGTCCAGGGAACGGCCGCGGATCTGATCAAGTTGGCCATGATCAGGATTTTTGAGGAGATGGACCGGCAGGGGTTGCGGTCCCGGATGATCATCACGGTTCACGATGAGCTGGTTTTTGATGCCCCGGATGACGAGAAGGGGAGGTTGATCCCCTTGATCAGGGATTATATGGAAAATGCGTTGACTCTGGATGTCCCCATCAAAGTGAGTATCAAATGCGGAGCCAACTGGCTTCAGATGGAAAAAGTGTAACGGGAAGAAGGCGCGGTATGTTCATTATCGGAGTGACCGGCAGTTATGGGACGGGAAAGTCCACGGTCGCGGGGATGTTCGCTGATCTGGGGGCTTCTGTGATTGATGCCGATCGTATTGTCCATGCCCTGCTGTCAACGAGAGGGCGGTGTTACGAGGCGATTGTCCAGGTGTTCGGCCCCCGTGTCTTGACGGAGAGCGGGGATATTGACCGGAAAAAATTGTCTGGCCTTGTTTTCCCGGATCAGGGGCAAAGAAAAATTTTGGAATCGCTTGTGCATCCGGAAGTTGTCCGGGATATCAAAAAGCAATTGGCGGGATTAAAAAAGGATAGGCGGGTCAGGGCCGTTGTTTTGGATATCCCCCTTTTGTTTGAAGCTGGCCTGCAGTTTCTGGTGGACATGACGGTTGTGGTCAGGGCGACCCAGAAAGATCAGTTGTTGAGGACGGCGTCGCGAACGGTCTTGACCCGTTCGGACAGATTAAAAAGAATCCGGGCGCAGATGCCTCTGCGGGACAAAATGCGCCAGGCGGATATTATTATAGACAACCGGGGTTCCCTAAAAGAAACGCGATCTCAGGTGCAACAATTCTGGGACACTCACGTTCAGGGGGCGCCTATAAACAAGACAAAGAGGAATCATTAATACAATGAGGGGGGTAAAGAGTATGCAGAGAGCGTCAACAAAAGCGGGAGATAAGGTTAAAAAGAAGGAAGGGGTGGAGGAACAGAAAACGACGAATGGGAATGGCGGCGACCAGAGCGAGCAACTGGATATCGGCACCTTAAAAGATATGAAAGTGTCCGAGCTTGGCAAACTGGCCAAGGAAATGGATATCAACGGGATCAGCGGCAGCAAAAAACAGGATTTGATTTTCAAAATCCTGCAGAAGAAAGCGGAGCAGGCCGGTTTGATGTACGGCGAGGGGACGCTGGAGATCCTTTCTGAGGGGTTTGGGTTCCTGCGCAGCGCCAACTACAATTATCTCCCGTGTCCGGATGATATTTATATTTCCCCGTCCCAGATCAGGAGGTTTGATTTAAAGACGGGGGATATTGTCAGCGGGCACATCCGTCCGCCGAAAGAAGGGGAGAAATATTTCGCCCTTTTGAAAGTGGAAGCGGTCAATTATGAGAATCCTGAAAAATGTAAAGATAAAATCCTCTTTGATAATTTAACGCCTCTGTACCCTCATGAACGCATTGTTTTAGAAACGGAAGCCAGCGAAGTTTCCATGCGGATTATGGACCTTTTGACCCCTATTGGCAAAGGCCAGCGGGCGCTGATCGTGGCCCCTCCCTACAGCGGGAAAACGGTGTTGCTGCAGAAAATCGCGAATTCCATCACCAAAAGCAACCCTGATGTCATCCTGATCGTTTTGTTGATCGATGAACGCCCTGAGGAGGTTACGGACATGCAGCGCAGCGTGAAAGGCGAGGTCATCGCTTCCACGTTCGACGAGCCGGCGGAGCGCCATGTGCAGATCGCGGAAATTGTTTTAGAGAAAGCAAAAAGATTGGTGGAACACAAGCGGGATGTGGTAATATTGTTGGACAGTATTACCCGTCTAGCCAGGGCTTATAACACGGTTGTCCCCCATAGCGGGAAAATCCTGTCCGGCGGGGTTGATTCCAACGCCCTGCATAAGCCTAAACGGTTTTTTGGGGCGGCCCGCGCTTTAGACGAGGGCGGCAGTTTGACCATCATTTCCACGGCCTTGGTGGACACCGGCAGCCGCATGGATGAAGTGATTTTTGAGGAATTCAAGGGCACCGGCAACATGGAACTTCAGCTGGACCGGAACTTGTTTCAGCGGCGGATTTATCCGGCCATTGACATCAAACGTTCCAACACCCGGCATGAAGAATTGCTCCTGGCCGAAGATGTCCTGCAGCGGATTTGGCTGCTGAGAAAAGCCATCAACGATTTGAATTCAGCGGAAGCGATGGAGCTCCTTATTGATAAAATATCGAAGTTTAAAAGCAATCAGGAGTTTTTGCAGAACATGAATAAATAAACAAGGCAGGGCCTGGCTATGGGCCCGCGCGCCTGTGCGGCAAACACATGGAATGAGAAGAGAGGCCGCAAGAGACCCTTAAGGAGGAGATGATGAAAGAGAAAATTCACCCGGAATACCATGAAACGACGATCACCTGCGCCTGCGGTGAAGTGGTTCATACGCGTTCCACCAAGAAAAACATCCGCGTTGAGATTTGCTCTCAATGCCACCCGTTTTTTACCGGAGAAAAGAAGTATGTCGACTCTGCCGGCCGTATCGAACGCTTCAAACAGCGTTATCAGGGGATGAAAAATAAATAAATTTTTCTGAAGGTTGGAGCCAGTCACGGGCGGTGCCCGGAGTATGTTTTATGGAAGAAAAATTAAAAAAGTCTTTGGAACGGTATCAGATCCTGGAGCAGCAACTGGGTGATCCGGAAGTGATCGCCGACCAGAGCCTGTATCAAAAGCTTGCCAAGGAATTCGCGTCTTTGACCCCCCTCATTGAGGCGTATCGGCAGTATAAAAAAAATGATCAGCAGGTTTCTGACTTGCGCCAGTTGCTGACGGAAAAACATGACCGGGATTTTGAAGAATTGGCGCGGGCGGAGTTTAAAGAGCTGACTCGGAAAATAGAAGCCCAGGAAATCCTGCTGAAGGAACTGCTGTACCCCAAAAAAGAGGAGGCATCCCGGGATTTGATTCTTGAAATCCGGGCCGGTACCGGCGGGCAGGAAGCCAGCTTGTTCGCGGCGGATCTTTACCGGATGTATACAAAATACGCCGAAAGAAAGGGATGGAAAGCCGAAGCGATGAGTGAGCATGAGTCGGAAACCGGGGGCTTTAAGGAAGTTGTGTTTAGCATCAGCGGGAAAGGTGCTTCCAAGAATTTGAAATACGAGAGCGGGGCGCACCGGGTTCAGCGCGTCCCGGTCACGGAGGCCTCGGGCCGTATTCATACCTCCGCGGCCACGGTGGCGGTCCTGTTTGAGCCGGAAGAGGTGGAGGTGTCGATCGACCCCAAGGATTTGAAGATCGATGTGTTCCGTTCATCCGGCCCCGGCGGACAGAGTGTTAACACGACGGATTCGGCGATCCGCATTACTCATTTCCCAACGGGTATTGTTGTGATCTGTCAGGACGAACGCTCGCAGTTGAAAAACAAAATGAAAGCGATGAGGGTCCTCCGGGCCCGGATATTGGACAAGATTCAGCAGGAGAACCAGGACAAGGCGACCCGGGACAGGAAAGCGAAAGTGGGGACTGGAGACCGTAGCGAAAAAATCAGAACTTACAATTTTCCGGACCGCCGCGTGACGGATCACCGTATTGGGTTCACGACTCATCAGCTTCAGAACGTCTTGGATGGGGATCTCGACCCGATTATTGACGCTCTTCTGCAGGCGGAAGCCGAGTTTGAGGCGCACAGTCATGAATGAAACGGAACTGATTAAAACTTCTGTTTTGAATTGCCGGCGCGTTGACCTGTATGTCGATGCTGTGGTGCCTACCGTGGAACAGGAGGAGGCCATCCGCCGTATTCGGGAGAGGCGGCGGGAGGGGGAGCCCCTGCAATATATTCTGGGAGAAACAGATTTCATGGGGATGGCGTTTCATGTCAACCCGCAGGTGCTTATCCCCCGCCCTGAAACCGAGATCCTGGTGGAAACAGCCTTGTCCTTGGTTCCCCGAGGCGGCGGGACGTTTCGTATTTTGGATCTGGGGACGGGGTCAGGGAATATCGCGGTGAGCTGCGCGGCCTTGCTTGACGATGCGCTGGTTGACAGCGTGGACATATTCCCGGAGGCTTTGGAGGTGGCGTCGGGCAATGCCCGGAAACATCGGATGGACAGGAAGATCCGGTTTGTTCATAACGATATGCGGCTTTTCCTGTCGGCGGCGGCTGCCCGGGAGCCGTATGATATGATTTTGTCAAACCCGCCGTATGTCTCGTCTGGCGACCTGGACACACTACCGGCTGATGTCCGGAGGGAACCGCGCGCGGCGTTGGATGGAGGGGAGGACGGGATGGCGTTTTTAAAAGATATTCTTTCCCTGGGGCCGGCGGTTTTGAAGCCAGGGGCATTTTTATTGCTGGAAATCGGGGACGGGCATTCGAAATCCCTGGAAAAATATCTTGAAAACAATTCTCAATTTTGCGAGTATGAATTTAAAAAAGACTATTCTGGGGTGGACCGCATTCTGGTCGCCCGGAAATCTTTGCGTTAAAACCAGGCTGGGTGCCGTATAACAAAAATATTTATCATGGAAAAATTGGTTATAGAAGGGAATCGTCCCTTAAAAGGCGAAATACAAATCAGCGGTTCCAAAAACGCAACGTTGCCGATCCTCGCCGCCACTTTGCTCACCGACGATCCATGCGTGATCAGGAATGTCCCGCATTTGCGGGACACGTTCACAATGATCAAGCTGCTCCATTCGCTGGGGAAAAACGTGGATTTTACCGGGAATACTCTGACCATCACTTCGAACGGCTCTCCCCAGTCCTTTGCGGATTACGCGCTGGTTTCAACGATGCGGGGGTCGTTTTGTGTGCTGGGCCCCTTGCTGGCTAAAATGAAACAAGCCAAAGTGTCATTGCCGGGCGGCTGTGTCATCGGCGTCAGGCCGGTTGACCTGCACATGAAAGGTTTAAAAAGTCTGGGAGCCAAGATGCACATTGAGAACGGGTATGTCTGCGCTGATGCGAAGGAGCTTGTGGGCCAGCATATTTATCTTGGCGGGGATTTCGGCCCTTCAGTCCTGGCGACCGCTAACGTGATGATGGCGGCGGTGCTGGCCAAAGGAGAAACGGTGATCGCTTCGGCGGCCTGCGAACCGGAGATGGAGGACCTGGCCCGCTGTTTGAAAGCCATGGGGGCGGATATAGAAGGCATTGGGTCCCCTGGGTTGACCATCCGGGGGGTCAAGGCGTTGCACGGGGTGGAATATGATATTATCCCGGACCGGATCGAGGCGGGGACGTATATAGTGCTGGCGGCGGCGACCAAAGGGCATCTGACGCTGCGGCATGTCAATGCGGGGCATCTTTTGGCTTTGATTGACAAACTCACGGAAGTCGGGGTCAAGTTTAAAATTGAAGGGGACACAATGTGGATCCGCAGCACGACGTCGTATCAGCCGACGAGTGTCACGACGTACCCTTACCCAGGGTTCCCCACGGATTTGCAGGCGCAGTTTATGGCGCTGATGGCGTTAACGCCGGGTGTGAGCATCATCACGGACAAGGTTTTCCCGGACCGGTTTATCCATATCGCGGAGTTAAACCGTATGGGCGCCAACATCCGTCGGGACGGGAACACGGCGATTATTGAAGGCGTCAAAGTGTTATACGGCGCACCGGTCATGGCTTCGGATTTAAGGGCCTCCGCGGCGCTGGTGATCGCGGGCCTGGCCGCCAAGGGAAAAACTGAAATACACAGGATTTACCACCTGGACCGCGGCTATGAAGACCTTGACGCGAAGCTCACGGCTTTGGGCGCCACCGTTTACCGGGAACAGGAATAAAATATTTGTAGTGAGCCATCCATGGTCCTTGTCATCGATAATTATGATTCGTTTACGTACAACCTTGTTCAGTATTTCGGGGAGCTGAAAGCTGATGTTTCCGTGTTCCGCAACGACGCTTTAACCGTGGCGAGGATTCAGAAAATGCGGCCGGAACGGATCGTGATTTCTCCCGGCCCCGGCCGGCCGGAAGCCGCCGGGATTTCTGTCCAGGTCATTCAGGATTTCGCCGGAAGAATTCCGGTCTTGGGAGTGTGCCTTGGCCATCAGGCAATTGGCACCGCTTACGGCGCCAAGATTATCCAGGCCAAACGCCTTATGCACGGTAAGACATCCGAGATTGTTCATGACGGCAAGGAGATTTTTGACAAGGTGGAGAATCCTTTTTCCGCGACGCGGTACCATTCCCTTGTCGTGGATCCCCGGTCGTTGCCGGACTGCTTGGAGGTGACCGCTTGGACCCGTGACCGGGATAAGGAAATTATGGCTTTGCGGCATAAAGCGTTTCCGTTGTGGGGCGTACAATTTCATCCGGAATCGATTTTAACCCTGGCTGGGAAAACAATTTTAGCCAATTTTTTAAGGATGTCATGAAAGAATATGTTGAGAAATTAAAGAGGAAAGAGGATCTGACCACCCAGGAGATCGAATCCGTCATGGAGCATATTATGTCGGGGAAGGCCCCGGAGCAGATGGTTGCCGACTGGCTTCTGGCGCTTAACTTAAAAGGCCCGACGATAGATGAGATCACGGGTGCGGCCCGGTTATTGCAAAGGTTCTATTTATCCGTTCAGACCAGCCATCCGCTGGTTTTGGACACGTGCGGGACTGGCGGAGATAAAAAGCACACCTTTAATATTTCAACGATCACGGCGTTTGTGGTGGCCGGGGCCGGCGTGGTGGTGGCCAAGCACGGCAACCGTTCGGTCTCGAGTAAGTGCGGCAGCGCGGACCTCTTGGAAGCGTTGGGGGTTAATCTGGATATTGATTATCACCAGTTGGGGCCGTGCCTGGATCAGACCGGGATTGTTTTCCTGTTCGCCCAGAAACTTCATCCGGCGATGAAGAATGTCGCCCCGGTCCGGAGAGCCTTGGGAGTCGAAACTATTTTTAATATCTTGGGCCCCTTGATTAATCCGGCGCGGGCGACGCACCAGCTGATGGGGGTTTATGCTCGGGACCTTGTGGATCCGTTGGCGCATGTCTTACAGAATCTGGGCTTAAAGAAAGCCCTGGTTGTCCACGGTAGCGACGGGTTGGATGAGGTGACAACAACCGGCCCAACGTTTGTTTCGGAATGGAATGGCCGGTCCGTGGTGTCTTACGAGGTCGATCCCCGGGATTTGGATATCCCTTTGGCGCCGGATGAAGCGCTTAAAGGGGGGGACCTGAAAAGGAATTTGTATATCGCCAAGGAAATTCTGGACGGGGTCAAAGGGCCCCGGAGGGACATTGTGGTTCTAAATGCGGCGTATGCCCTGTATGTGGCGGACTATGTTCAGGACGTCCGGGAGGGTGTCCGTTTGGCTAACGAGTCTATTGATTCCGGGAAAGCTAAAGCCAAGCTGGAAGAACTGGTCACTTTTACTCGAAAATCTAAAACTGTGTGAGCGTGTGAAGCTTTGAACGATTTCCTCGATAAAATTATTGCGCATAAAAGGAGCCTTCTGAAGCGTAAGAAGGCTTTTTTTGATGTGTTGAAAACCAATGTCAGCCCAACCCGGATGACCCGTTATGGGCTGTTTAAAGAAAATATTTCCCGTCCTGGGCAGGTCAACCTGATCGCCGAGATTAAGAGGGCGTCTCCGTCGCGGGGGGTGATCCGTCCGGATTTTGACGTGGAACAGCTGGCGCGTGTTTACGCCGATAACGGCGCGGCCGCGCTTTCTGTCCTGACGGAAAATAAATTTTTTCTGGGCCGGCCGGAATATGTGCGCCGTGTGAGCGAGACGGTTCCTGTCCCGGTATTGACAAAGGATTTTATTATTGATGAGGCCCAAATTTACGAGGCTTTCGTGCAGGGGACAAGCGCGGTGCTGCTTATTGTCGCGATTCTGGATGACGCGCTGTTGGAACATTTGCTTAAAGTCGCCGCCGGCCTTGATTTGGACTGTTTGGTGGAAATTCATCAAGAGGACGAGCTTCGACGCGCTTTACGGGCCGGGGCGGAGATCATAGGGATCAACCACCGGGATCTACGAACGTTTGAAATTGACCTGGATCTCAGCCGGCGGCTTGTCCCGGGGATCCCGGACGGGAAGGTGATTGTCGCGGAGAGTGGAATCCGTACGTACGCGGACGTCCAAAGGTTGTGGGATTTGGGTGTTCACGCCGTTTTGATCGGCGAAACGTTTATGCGGGCCAGCGACGTGGGCGCAAAAGTCAGGGAAATTATGACCGGGCGCCGGCAGGGAGGGATATCAAACGCGGACGGGGCCAGCGGGATATGAGGAGGAGAGGGCGATATGATTAGGGTGAAAATTTGCGGGATGACCAATCTTCAGGACACAGCGCACGCGGCGTCTTTGGGCGCCTGGGCCGTGGGGTTTATTTTCTACAAAAAGAGCCCCCGGTTTATAGGCGCTTTTAAAGCCAAAAGGATCATTGATCAATTACCGCCTTTTGTGACGCCCGTGGGAGTTTTTGTGAACCAGAAAGAAGGCGCGGTGAAGGACATCCTGCAGTTTTGCGGGATCAAGACGGTTCAATTTCACGGCGATGAAACTCCGGAATACTGCCGCCGGTTTAAAAAACAGTGTAAAGTGATCAAGGCGGTGCGGGTTGATAATAACGTGAATCCCGATTCTTTAAGGAAATATGCTGTCGATGCGTTTCTTCTAGACGCGTACCAGGATGGGGTTTACGGGGGAACCGGAAAAACATTTCCTTGGCATTTGGCCAAGGCGGTCAAGGGGCTTGGGGTGCCGCTTATCCTTTCCGGCGGGTTAAATCCTCAAAACGTGCTTTCTGCTCTTGAGGCTGTCCGGCCGTATGCTGTTGACGTGTGCAGCGGGGTGGAAAAATCCCCGGGGCAGAAAGATAGCCGTGCTATGAAAGAATTTATTGACATCGTGCCGCTTTATCAGCAATAAATTCTCATCGCTGTCGTAATAATTTATTTAATATAAATTCTTGCCAATAAAGAACAGGCGAGTATCTTAATGAATCCTTCTTTGGTCTTGAGGGCCTCACAAATTTGAATCGCCTCATTTTTGGTATATTCCTGCTTGTCCTCTAACCCGATGGATTGGATCGTCTCCCTGATAAGTTTCCCAGCTCCCTCAATCCCGATCCCCTGACCCTGAGCATAAGCTTTTATGAAGTCGTCTTTTAAAACCATAATTTCAGGCATTCGTTTCTTTCTCCAATTAGGTTATGTGATATTATTCCGGGATAAGAAGGACAACCGTTGTCGTGTTGTGAAAACCGCTCAATTGCCCCGGGATCAGGCCGATTTCACCATAAGTTTCAAATCCGATAATGGGGATATTGCCGATGACAGATTTAACGGCTTGAATGCCTTCGAAGAAGCGGTTGTCCAAAATCAAGGACCGGCACACACAGTCGAAAACAAGAGCCCCGGCTAACTTCACGTTCCCGACGGCTTTCAAGGCCAGTTCTGCCGCGGTGCGGGCGGATTTAATCTGGTCTTCCTGGGGGCTTTTGCAGATACGCATAACAGACCCTTCCACCATGGTGCAGGCGAAATTCAGGGCCCCGTCTTCGCTGGTTGATAAGGGAACGCGT
Source organism: Candidatus Omnitrophota bacterium (assembly GCA_029560465.1). Lineage (GTDB taxonomy): Bacteria > Omnitrophota > Gorgyraeia > Zapsychrales > JANLHA01 > JAGOJP01. Next base: position 5,856 of record JAKQKX010000090.1, on the reverse strand, counting down.
ATTTTATAATCCCCGCCGGTTTCCAACCCGGCTTCATATTTTATAAGCAAACTGCCAATTTCCGTAGGATCCTGTAGTTTGTTCACATCAACGCCGGTTTTGTTGAGCTCTTCCTTAACGGCGTCTTTCCAGACATCAAAGGCTTTTTTGCCATTGATTTCATAGACCACATTGGCTTGGGCTTTGGTGATCGTCATGGGGCCGGAAATCGGGGAATGCCCGTGTTTCACGCCGATCGCGACTGGCTTCTTGGAAAACATCATGCAGACACTCACCGCGTCGGAAAGGATTTTATTGTTTAAAAAGACCTTTGTTTCTTTGAACTGGAGGTCGTCCCCGGCCGCGCCGCCGCTTAAGATCATGTCCATACCTAATTCAGATAAGCCGGCCAAGGAAGCTTCCTCGCCGTTGCCCGCCAGGCCGTCAATGTGCAGGATGGCGGATTTGTGGGCGTAATCATTGAGGGTTTCCGGGAGGCCCGTTTTGGCCATATTGACAGCCGCGATGGGATCCGCTTTAAGCCCGGTGCCCATTCCGGCAAAAAACTTGTGCGTGTCGGACGCCAGGAGTCCGCAGACGACACTTTCTTTGTCGGCCCGGGCCTCGTTGAATTCCCCGGCTGAAGAAGATCCGATAAGAAGGGCATTGCCGGTCACTTCATTGACCCCTTTTAAGACTTGATTATAATCATATTTGCTGGATGCGTATACAACAGCCAGGTCCGCTTTGGCCGCGCCAAGCTTTTTTAGCGCTTCCTGGGCGACGGCTTTTCCGGTTGTATAACTGTCTGTCCCTTTGTTGATCGCGGTTGAGAATTTGGTCCCCATAGAATTCTCCTTTTCTTGATAACTGATAATTTAATATTTCCCCGAACTTGGCTAGAAGTTGTTTAGTTTTATTGTAGGTGCTTGGGTATAAAAAAAAAGCAATATTTCAAATTTTTTATTAAGACAAAGATTGTTTGTCCCGGATGCCTTGTCCCGGGTCACATAATGTGTTATATTTCAATTAAGCCGATAAAGGTAAACCCGGGGAAACCCGGGGACACAAAACTCCAGGCCTACGTTATTCGAGAACCGGGAAGGCCCTGCGGTGTTGGGGGCAGGTGAAGACGTTGCGCGGGTGCGTAGAATAATAGGGTGGCTGAGTTGCCGTTCGCGAGTTGCAGGGTTCATAGCCCGTCTTTATCGGCTTATTTTTTAAAGCCCTTATTGTCAAACCCAGATAATAAGGGCTTTTTTTGCCCGGCCCATCCACCGGGCCGGGTGTCCGCATTTTCTTGCCGGAGGCCGGCCTTCGCGTTCCTGGATTTATTCCTGCGGAGTTTTCGATGAAAATCTATCTTAATTTTAAAAATATGTTATAATAACACCTCAAATGAGCCAAAAATTAATCCGAGTTTATCGTGAGCTGGATCTTCAAGACGTGACGGCCCATCTGCTTGTGTATGGGGATTTATCCGGGGCCTGCGCCCATTGTCAGGCTATGGATATTAAACTGGCCCAAAAGCAGTGCCCGCAATGTCACAATGAGTTTAAGTATATCGCCTTTCGGAATATTAAATCCCATTATCCCAAAGTGCATCAGCTGAAGGCCGAGCGCCCTGAGGTTGTGATCATTGATCATGAGGATTATAAATTTATGCTGGGGGCGTGGAAAGCGGAAGAGTTCCTAAAATGATACAAAAGCAAAGACTTCTTAAATTGACACAGAAGGTTTTAAGCATTAATTCGGAGAACCCCCCGGGCCGGGAGTGGGACCTGGCGAAGTTCATTGAGCGGGATATGAAATCGCTCGGCCTGGACGTTAACCTTTACACATTCGCAGCCCGGCGGCCGAACGTGGTGGCGGTCCTGAAAGGGCGGGGACCCAGGGCCAAGGCCGCCCGTCAAGCCCTGCTTATTACTCCACATTTTGATACCGTGCCCATCGGCCGGGGGTGGAAACAGAATCCATTGGGCGGTAAAGTCATTCAGGGCAAAATTTATGGTCGGGGTGCGACTGACGATAAAGGGAATCTCGCCTGCTGCCTGGAAGTCATGCGCAGTTTCGCGGAAGACCGGGTGACGTTCTCCCGGGATATTATTATGGCGGCCACGGTGGATGAAGAAACAGGCAGTCATTACGGGATTGTCCCTCTCTTGGATAAACAAATCCTCCGGCCGCAGGCCGCGGTTATTTTGGACTCTGACGAATTTAATACCATCATCGCTCAAAAAGGATTGTTGCATTGCCGTGTCCAAATTTCCGGGAAAAAAGCGCATGGGGCTTATAACTGGATGGGGGTGAACGCGATCGAAATCGCCTCCCGGGTCATTATGAAGCTTAAACAGCGGCGGTTGAAATTTAAAAAACATGCGTTGTTGCGTCCACCCACCCTCAATATCGGGACGATCAAAGGCGGGGACAAGGTGAACATGGTCGCGGATTATTGCGAGTTCAGCCTGGACGCCAGGTTTTTACCTGGGATGAAGAGCGCGGAGCTGATACGGGATATCAAAGCCATCGTGAAGTCCGAGGCCAAGCAGTTTGACGTTGTTATCGATGACTTGCAGCAACCTTATGAGATCGATGCGTCGCACCCGTTGGTCCGCACGTATGTTAACAGCGCGAAATCTCTTGGGATTAAAACCTCCCTGATGGGCAGTGAGGGCGCGACGGTGATAACATTCTTTAAGCGGCAGAACATCCCGGCTTTCGCCACAGGGTACGGGGTTCATGGGACGGCGCATACCACGGATGAATACGCCCGGGTGGGGATGCTTTTTAACGGCGCCCGGTTATTGGAAAAATTTATTAAAGATTACAGCGGAGAAGATCAATGAGAACCGGTATTTTTGTCGCGGGGTGCTTTTTTATGACATTTTTCCTTAGTCCCGGGCGCGGCCATTGCGCAGACCCGGCTCCCCTGCCGTTCGCGTCGGGAGAGGAGATCCAGTATGATATCCAGAAATTCGGGTTGAAAGCCGGCAAGGCGATTTTACGGTTTGAAGGGATAACCCAGTTGAAGGGCGAGGATGTGTATTTAATCGTGTTCATCGCCCAAGCGGTGAATTTTTATGATGAAGAACGGATTTATGTGGATCCCTTGAATTTCTTGCCGCGGCACGTGGAACGTAATCTTAATATTTTCGGGAAGAAGGAACGTATCGAGGAAGTGTACGACCATCAGTCCGGACACATCGTCCTGACGAAACGGGTGGGGGACAAGGAAACGCAGCAGACCCTTGAGAAAGAAGGACATGTCGAGAATATTTACGGTTTTATTTATCGGTACCGCCGGGATGGGGGATTTAACACGGGTGATACCGTGGATATTATTTTGCCCACGAAGGACGTGTCGTTTCAACTGGAAGGGAAACAGAAGATCTCTGTCGGCAAGAAAGTTTATGACGCGTATATTATGGAAAGCGACCCCAAGCAATACCGGGTCTGGTTTGATAAAAGCCCGCAAAAAATCCCTTTGCGCATTGACGGAGCGGTTGGCTTTGGCAACACGTCCATGGTTTTGGCTCAATATGAGGCGAGCCGGCCGGAACAGGTCGAAGAATAAGGGGAAAGAAAGTGGACCTCAAGGGCACGATTGTTTTTTCTTCAGGGAAGTCGGGGGATTATGATATTTTCAGCCTGAATTTTGACTCCCGGCATGTGGACCAGTTGACCTCCGGGGAATTCTGGAACGACTGCCCGAAATGGTCCCCGGACGGTCAGCGCATCGTGTTTATTTCTAACCGGACCGGGACCCCTGAAATATGGGTGATGAACGCCGACGGCACTGATGAAAGGCGCGTCACGGGGGAAGACCGCTGGCATAACACGCCGGACTGGTCCCCGGATGGGCAAAAGTTTGTTTTTTGCGCGAATTATGATGGCAATGTCAATATTTATACTATGAATATTGACGGGACACAGCGGCGGCAGGTCACGAGTTATGAAGCCATGGATTATACCCCCCAGTTTTCTCCGGACGGCACCAAGATCATTTATACCTCCAAGAAAGAAGGGAACGCGGATATTTGGGTTTATGATAGTTGTTCCGGGCAGAGCACGCGGTTAACGTCTTACGAAGGCCGGGATTACGCTCCGACATATTCTCCGGATGGAACCAGGATCGCGTTTATATCCGGGCTTGTCGGGGAACAGGGGGAGGAGAACCTTGAAGTGTACCTGATGGACACGGCGGGAGGGGATGTCCAGCGTGTGACCCGGAACTTAGGATCAGAGCGGCATGTGGCCTGGTCTCCGGATGGGGAATATCTGATTTATACGTCCAGCAAAATGACGTCCGCGGCCGAGCGGCTGATGGTGGTGGATATGCAGACCATGAGATCCCGGGCCCTTAAGTTTGATCGCTCGGAGCTGGAAGCCAAGACCAAGTCTGTGCCCTTGGCCTATGGATTTTTTTCTTTGCTTCCGGAAGGCCTGCGTAGAAAATTTTATCCGGACTACTATTTTGGCTCGGAACGTTTCCCGGATTGGAAATATTAACCCGAGAGGGCAAAAGATTAGCCAACCAAAGGAGAAAATAATGGCCGACTTTTCACAGATTATTCAGAAGTTAAATAAGGATTACGCCGCGCTTATGCAGCAGGATGACGGGAACGCTTATAGCAAGCTGTCGACGATCTTTGAGGAACTCGATGCCTTGGCCAGGGAAACCATGCAAGAGATGGGCAAAGAGGAGATGAAAAAGATTATTCAGAAATTGGAAAAAGGGACGGCCCTCACCCAGGAAGAACAAGAGCATGTCCGGCTCTGGATCGTGGGCGATGCGGCCTATTACGCTAAAATGGAAAATAATGTCGAGGATTGGAAGTCTGAATTAGAGCGCCTTATGCATGAACTCAACAGCCTTAAGGTCCACCAACTGGATGTTGAGACTCTGTGCAAATTGCGGGGACTGTTCCGGGATGGGGCCCGGGTGATTGCGGACCTGTTTTTTTATGCCGAACAGCAGGCCCGGCTGAATAGATTTAATGAATCTGTTCAGGACATTGACGAAGAAGAACAGGGGTTGTTGATTGGGTTGTTGAAACAAAAAATTAAATCCGCGGATTTCTAACGGCTTGCCGCCATTGTGGAGGCTGGCCGGTTCGCATTTGTTGGAGACACAGGACTGGATATCATGAAACAAGAATTCCGTCATGGGCATTTTGGGGATTTCGGCGGGCAATATGTCCCTGAGACATTGATGTCTTTGCTGTATGACCTGGAAAAGACTTACGGGGCACTTAAAAAGGACCGGGCATTCAGTAAGGATTTTGCGTTTTATTTGCGAGAATACGCCGGCCGCCCGACTAACCTTTATTTGGCCCGCCGTTTGAGCGCGCATTTAAAGCCGCTTAAGGTTTATCTTAAACGGGAAGACCTGTTGCATACGGGCGCGCACAAGATCAATAATACCCTCGGCCAAATACTCGTGGCCCGGAAAATGGCTAAAAAGAGAATTATCGCGGAAACCGGGGCCGGTCAGCACGGCGTGGCCACGGCCACTGTCGCGGCACTCTTCGGCCTGCAATGCGAAGTTTATATGGGGGAAGAGGATATTGAGCGCCAGGCGCTTAACGTGTTCCGCATGCGCTTGCTCGGGGCGAAGGTCAACCCGGTGTCCAGCGGGTCGCGGACGCTGAAGGACGCTATGAACGAGGCGATCCGTGACTGGGTGACGAATGTCAGGGACACTTTTTATATCATAGGGTCAGTCGCCGGGCCGCATCCTTATCCGGTGATGGTGCGGGATTTTCAATCTGTGATCGGGCGGGAGGCCCGGAAGCAGTTTTTAAAGAAAGAAGGGAAACTTCCGGACTATCTTTTAGCCTGCGTGGGCGGCGGCAGCAACGCGATGGGATTGTTTTA
>JAKQKX010000085.1 GCA_029560465.1 Candidatus Omnitrophota bacterium | reverse complement strand
TGGCGAAGTCCTGTTGCGGTCTGAATTATCAAGCGGAAAGCGCGGAAGAAGGTCCACACCCATATGAAGGAAAGAAGCGTCCTTTGCAACAAACTTTTCGCCTTTTTCAATCTTATCAAGAACCGCCGAAAGAAGTTCGCCCAGATAAATGGAGATAATAGCCGGCGGGGCTTCGTTCGCGCCAAGCCTGTGGTCATTGCCCGCTGACGCGCACGTGCCGCGCAGCATATCCGCGTGCCTGTCAACCGCCTGTATTAAAGCCGTAAGGAACATCAAAAACTGCATATTATCGTGCGGCGTCGCGCCCGGTTCCAGCAGGTTCTGCCCGTCATCTGTGCTTAAAGACCAGTTGTTGTGTTTGCCTGACCCGTTTACGCCCTTAAAAGGTTTTTCATGAAGCAGGCATACAAGGCCGTGCCTTAATGCTATGCGCTGCATTGTGTCCATAACTATCTGGTTGTGGTCAATGGCAAGGTTAAGGGTGTTAAACACCGGCGCGTTTTCAAACTGCGCGGGCGCCACTTCGTTATGCCTTGTCTTTGAAAGGACGCCAAGCTTCCACAGTTCCTGGTCAAGGTCGGTCATATAAGCGGAAACCCTGTCCTTGATGGAGCCAAAGTACTGGTCTTCAAGTTCCTGGCCTTTAGGGGGCGGCGCGCCAAAAAGCGTGCGGCCTGTCATAATAAGGTCCATCCTTGACATAAAATATTCTTTTTCTATAAGGAAGTATTCCTGCTCCGGCCCAAGCGTGGGAGTTACTTTTTTTGTGGCAGTGTTGCCCAGCGCTTTTAAAAGCCTTAAAGCGTGTTTGGAAACTGCTTCCATGGAACGCAGCACGGGTATTTTTTTATCAAGCGCAACGCCGGTGTAAGAATAAAAAGCCGTGGGTATGTATAGCGTAAGGTCGCCTTCCGCGTCTTCTTTTAAGAAACACGGGGAAGTGGGGTCCCACGCCGTGTAGCCGCGCGCTTCAAAAGTGGCCCTTAAGCCGCCTGAAGGGAACGATGAAGCGTCAGGTTCGCCCTGAATAAGCTGCTTGCCGGAAAATTCCATTTTAATGGTGCCGTCGGATACCGGGCTTATAAAGCTGTCGTGTTTTTCCGCGGTGATTCCGGTTAAAGGCTGAAACCAGTGCGTGTAATGCGTTGCGCCCCTGCCTATTGCCCAGTCTTTCATTGCTGTCGCAACCGCGTCCGCGGTT
>JAKQKX010000048.1 GCA_029560465.1 Candidatus Omnitrophota bacterium | reverse complement strand
GACGTCCGTGACGGGGGCCAGGTGGAGCGGCGGGAGCCGCGGAACCTGGACCACGGCACCCAGGAGCGCGGGGCGGGTGCCCGATGCCGGGGACGGTCGGCCGCGCGTGAGCGCGGAGGGGTGGGGTTTGGCTGAGGGGGGAGTTTGCATAACACCCGTGTTATGTAAAGCCGACCCCGCCGGGTTGCCGGCGGGCGGAGGCCGAGGGCGGGGCGGGGCAAGGGCGTGCGTCCGATAATGGGCCATTATCGGACGGCGGAGCCGCAAGGGCCGTGACGGGCTCGGCCAGGGATGGCCGGGGCCGGCGCGGGCCTTGCTCCAGCGGAGCGGACAGCCCGGTGCCGGTTTTTACGGAGCGAAGCGGAGTGAAAAGCGGCATGACCAGCCCCGCCCGAGCTTCCCCCGGAGCCAAGCCCCACCCCTGAGCCGTGAGGCGAACGACCGGACGAATGAAAAGCCACTTAGCATATCCCGGAGCAAGCCGGGCGGGCGGGGGAAGGTAGATGAAAAGCGGCCGACGGTCCGGGTTCCCGGACGGGGCGCTACCGGTTGGAAATCACCCTGGGCGCGGCTTCCCCGGTCGGGTGGCCCGTCCGGGGCTGCGCTACCTGCTTTTCCGGCTCCGGGCGGTTGCCTGGTCGAGTTACATCGAGAGACCCTGGAGGGTTGGCTGTTGGGGCTTGCCGGCTTCCCTTTCCAGTGCGATTTTCTGCATTTCCACTTTTATCATCATCGAGGAAAAGCGGTTGTTTTTAATTTTATCCGGAAGGCGATCAATCGCCTGTTTTCGGAGTTCTTCGAGTTCCAAACTGGTGAGATTCTGCAGGATCGCCTCTGCTTTCGCGCGGTTCTCATTTTCTTGTTTCTGCCTGGTCGCCTTCTGGCGGTCCAGTTCTTCCATCGCCCGGCGGGTTTGTTCCTCGGCGGCTTTTTCCGCTGTAACAACTTCAAGGTTTTCCTGAAACGGCAAACCGAAATCGCCGGCCAGAGCCTTTGAGAGATAAACGCAGTAATTGGCTTCTTTGAGAGGATTGGCACCGGGTTTCACGGCGTTTGATTTGGCGTTCGTGTAGTTGATATTCCGGGCCGTGAAATTAAAGCCACATTCCACAAGATAGCGCTGAATCACATTTTGAACGGATTTCATTTCCCGGTATTTCGGTGGAACGAGGTCCAGGAGCTGGTCAAGATTCTCGGCAGTATTTTCCGCAGCCGCGTTTGGGTCGTCTTCCTTTGCCGGTAGCGGAATATTGAATGGAATCCATCGAGACTTCCTGATTTCGGTGCCTTCGATAATTCGGTCGATATCCGGTGTTGGGTGATGTTCCAGCGGCTTTTGAGATCGAATGAGGAAGCGAATTTTCGTGACCCGCTTCCCCTCCTTCAATTCCTCAAAGCTGAAATTTATGTCCGTCTTTTGCGGGATTTCCTCTTGAGCAACCAAAAGCGTTTTCCGCTTGAAGTTGTTATAGGCCTGGTATTCTGTTTCCTTTATCCCCATCATCTCGCGGAGGTTTTCAAGCATCAAAACCGCTTCACCAACATTTTCGTACCGTTTCAGAATTTCATAGAGGCGAATTGAATAAACGCTTTTCAGGTAAACGATATATTTCAGGTAATATTTTGTAAAGTGTGATCTGAGGCTCAAAAGATAGGGCTTCAGAATCTGGTGAACCGCGATTTTCACGACACCCTTTTCCCCGTAGGAAGCGGCGTCGATCCAGTGAAGATCAGTGTTGATGTCCTCGATGGTAATGATTCGCCGCATGAGTCGACGAACAGCTTTCCGGACGGATTCGTAAATGTTCCTGTTTTTTTCCAGCCCTAGAAACTTGGCTAGGTCGCGAATGTTCAGCTTATACCAGAGGAAATCGACGTCTTCCTTTCGAATTTTGGAGGTGAGCAGCAAGATTAACCGCTGTTCCTGGAGGGAAAGCCGGTAACGGGCTTCGATGAGCTTGTTCGACTTCACAACCATTGACTGCTGATTGAAAGCCAGCGGCGTAAAATCCCGATCTTCCTGTTGAATTTCGACCTGTTCCATGAACCCTCTTTTGGTAGGAATTGGATCATAATAGTCAAATTCCTACCAATTTTCAACGAGTAGGAATAGCCCCTCAAAAAGTAGGAATAGCCCCTCAAAAAGTAGGAATAAACCCCTCAAAAAGTAGGAATAAACCCCTCAAAAAGTAGGAACAACCCCTCAAAAGGTAGGAATTGCATCGAATAGAACAAGTATTGATGCTGGTTTCCGGGGTCGCTAAACAATAAACAGTATAAACATAAAACAAACATACAAACGGGACTTTGATTTAGTACAATATGGGTTGCCCCATCAAAAAATTTTGCCGTCGGTTTGTTTTTTCCGAAAAACCAAAGGATCAAAAAAACGGACCGAACGCCCCAGGATAATTTTCGTTCAACCTGGGGCACGCCAAAGAACAAAAAACCGGGTTTGCTTCGAGCGGATATTTTCTCTTCGAGCGGTGCCCCTGGAAACCCAAAAGCCCCGAAAGCGGGAATCGGAGAGGAAAAACCAAGTTCGGTTTACATAAGATAGATTACCGGCATGTTCCGAAAACCCTTTCCTGATCGACCCTCCGGCATTTTAAGTGCCCCAAAAAATACAACGGGAAAAATACACCACCGGCCTCAAAGCGGCGGTGGTGAAATCCCGCCAAACTTCACCGGCGGTGAGGCTCCGGTGAAAAAGCGAAGACTTGGAAAGCCGCTCTGTAAAGGAAACCGCGATGTTTGTCGATAATAGCAGCGGTGAGCGGTGGTAATTCGCCGCGAAGCCATGAAACGGCGGCGAAAGTGAGTTCATCAATGAATGACAAGATTACCCTCGTGGAAGCGGCTAAACAAGCGGC
>JAKQKX010000044.1 GCA_029560465.1 Candidatus Omnitrophota bacterium | reverse complement strand
TATTTCGATGACCCGGGTGTGCTCTTCGTAGGATAAAGTCGGGGATTCACCGGTTGTCCCGCACGGGACGATCCCGTTGGTGCCGTTATGAATCTGAAAATCGACCAGCTCTCTTAATTTTTGTTCGTCAACTTTTCCGTTCTTAAAAGGCGTTACAATTGCGACAATGGAACCACTGATCATTTCACGTCTCCCCTATTTAATAAGATTTCGGATTGAATCCGAGAAGTTAAATAAAAAATTGACCTTGAGCGATAAAATGGGCGCTTCCCTTGAGATGGACGTTTTCCACTTGGCCGTCGGTCACGTCAAAAATCACCTTGAGCACCTCGCCGCTTTGCGTTAAGACATCCATGCGGGCTTTGGCAACGTGTTTGGGGTCGGGATGCGTTTTTAAGTACGTGACCAAGGCGGCCGCGACGCTGCCTGTCCCGCAGGCCTTTGTCTCAGCTTCGACCCCGCGTTCATACGTGCGTATGGCCACGAGCCCGGGTTTGAGCTGCTCCACAAAATTCACATTGGTCCCCCGGGGCATAAATTTCTTATGATACCGAAACGCGGGAGCGATCCGGTTGACATCGATGTTTTTTAATGTGTCCACATAGATAACGATGTGCGGGACACCGGTATCGATGAAGTGCACCGTGACAGGGCGTTTATTAATAAGGATCGGGATGTCCGGCCGGTAACCGGCCGGCGGGCTCAAACGCACGCGCGCCCGTTCATTGTCCGCCTCCGCGTCAATAATGCCGGCCAGGGTTTCCATGGTAAACGGCGCGTGTCCCTTTTTTTTATACCGGGCGATATACGCAGCCAGGCAGCGGGCTCCGTTCCCGCACATTTCAGCTTCCGAACCGTCTGCGTTAATGATCCGCATCCGGTAGGCCGCTTTACGGGACGGCCCGAGGACGAGCAGTCCGTCCGCCCCGATCCCGTTTGTGCGGTCGCACATGGCTGTTGCCAATTTCTTGAGCGCCGCCCCTTTCGGGGATTCGAGCACGAGAAAGTCATTGCCCGCGCCGGACATTTTAACAAAATCTATGGTTTTTGGAGGCATTTTTTCTCCGTTTTGTTAAGCCTTTCCGGTATTATAAAAATTCCGGAATTGTTTCCCCCCGGATCAGGTCTTCAAAAGTTTCCCGTTCTTTGACAACGGCGAACTGGTCTCCTTTGACCATGATTTCCGGGACCCGGCAACGGGCATTGTAGTTGCTGGACATCACAAAACCGTAAGCTCCGGCACTCATGACCGCGAGCAATTCCCCGGGGGCTAACATGGGCAGCTGCCGGGCTTTGCCCAGAAAATCCCCGCTTTCGCAAATCGGCCCTACGACATCCAACTGCACGGTCGGTTCCTGCGATCCCTGGACGGGCACGATCTCATGATAGGCCCCGTAAAAAGACGGGCGGATGAGATCGTTCATCCCTCCGTCAACGATCAGGAATTTTTTGTACCCGTTATCTTTGAAGTACAGGACTTTGGTGACAAAAATGCCGGCGTTCCCCGCGATAAAGCGTCCCGGCTCCATTACAATTTTAAGGCCGGTCTTCTTCAGGCAGGGCAGCACAGCTTCGGCAAACTCCTGGGCGGTCTGGGGTTTTTCATCTTTATAGATGATCCCAAGCCCCCCGCCGATGTCGAGGTATTCGATAGGGATGTTTTCGGCCCGGAGCTCTTCAATAAAATTGGTCATGCGCGTGATCGCTTTAATGAACGGTTCGCTGGTTACGATTTGTGAGCCGATATGAATATGCAGGCCTATGATCCGGGTATGAGACAGGGTCCCGGATTTCCTTAACAGCTCCCGGGCCGACGTTAAATCAATACCGAATTTGTTTTTTAAGGTCCCGGTGGTGATGAATTCATGGGTGGTCGCCTCCACGTCCGGGTTGATGCGGATCGCTATTGGCGCGGACATGTTTTCTCCCTTGGCGATATGGTTGATCCGGTCCAGTTCCGCGGCAGACTCAACATTGAAGAACAGGATCCCCGCCCGGAGAGCGGCCCGGATTTCTTCATCGGTTTTTCCAACCGAAGCAAACACAATTTTGCGCGGGTCCGCCTGAACTTTCAGGGCTTTTTGGAGTTCCCCACCGGACACGATGTCCAGGCCCGCACCGGCGTTGACGAGGGCTTTGAGGACCGCGAGGTTGCCGTTCGCTTTCATGGCGAAACAGATGACTGGGGCTACGGCGGCAAAAGCGTTCTGGATTTTTTGAAAATGATCGGTCAGCGTTTTATAACTGTAAAGATAAAACGGTGTGCCTGTGGCCCGCGCGATATCGGACACGGGGAGCCTTTCGCAGTATAATTCATTATTTTGAAAATGAAAGTCATGCATGGAAACTTGTTTTCCTTTTTTTAAGGGATTTCTTGGCTTTCACGGATTTCTCTGGGTTTAAAATATCCTGGATGATTTTATGGCTCAACAAGGGATGAATTTTTTTGAGCTCCTGGTCTTCCATCCTTTTGATGTCCGTGCCGGAGGTGTTCTTAAGCTGGATCAGCTGCCCGATCAGCTGATGGGCCTGTTTAAAAGGCACGTTATTTTGAACCAAATAGTCCGCCATATCCGTGGCGTATAGGGATTCGTCATCCAGATGTTTTCGGATATGATCTTCTTTCAGTTGAATGTTGTCCAGCAAGGGGGCCAAGACCTTCAGGCTGTCCTGGACAATTCGAAATGAATCGAATAACGGCTCTTTATCCAGTTGCATGTCCCGGTTATAGGTCATGGGGAGCCCTTTCATAACGACAAGAACGCTGACCAGGTTGCCGTACAGCCGGCCGGTGTATCCGCGGATGAGCTCCAGCACGTCCGGATTTTTTTTCTGGGGCATCAGCGAGCTTCCGGTACAGAAGGCGTCGGATAATTCGGCGAACCCGAATTCCGTTGTGGCCCACAGGATCAGGTCTTCTGATAAGCGGGACAAATGCATGCCGATGATGGCCAGGCCGGATAAAGTTTCTATGATAAAATCCCGGTCGCTCACGGTATCCATGGAATTTGTCGCCGGGGAAATATCTTTCTCCCATTCCGGATGGATTGTCTGGCTGTAAAACGCCGCGGGAAGGAATGTCCCGGCCAGCGCTCCGGACCCCATTGTTAATTGGATATTGTTGTAAATTCTCAGCAAACGGTCCTCGTCGCGTTCCGCCATTTGAATAAAAGCGTCACAATAAAGCGGGAACGCGACCGGAATCGCGTGCTGCATATGGGTAAATCCGGGCATAATGACCCGGGCGTACCGCTGCCCTAATTGGTGCAGGCCTTTCATGTACGCCAGCAGATTTTTCTCGGTCATTAAAAGTTGTTCCAGGCAATACCATTTTGTGTCCAGCACCACCTGGTCATTGCGAGACCGGCATGTATGCAACTTTAAGGCTGCGCTTCCCGCGAATCCGGGTTTCTCCAGGAGGCTCTGGATATAGGAATGGATATCCTCAAAAGCCGGCTCAGGCTTGAACGTCCCTTTCTCAATCATCTCCAGGATTTTATTCAACCCTGTTTGCAGTTGATGGAATTCCTGCTGTTTCAGGAGCCCGGCTTGTTTTAACACGTGAATATGAGCGAGGGATCCCCAACAGTCGAACTTAGCGAGCTGTTGGTCATAATGGATGGACCGGGTGAACTGTTCCACGGTCGCGTCGGTGGCCTTAGAAAAACGTCCTCCCCATAATTTGCTCATGCGAACCTCTCTTGATTTAGCGCTGGTATGGCAGGCTCCATAGCCGGTTAAAGCCTTCCGCGAGTTGTTGGTTAAAGACGTCTTTGTCCCCGTAAGTGGCCAATTCAATCTTGTAGCGTGAGAACGGGGATTTCCGGCCCGTCACTGTGCAGTTCCCCTTGTACAGTTTGAGGCGGATGGTTCCGGTTAACTCTTCCTGGGTTTGGGAGATCAGCGCATCAAGCTGTTTTTTCATCGGAGTTTCCCATAATCCGTAGTAGACTATTTCGGCATATTTATAAGCCAGCACATGCTTAAAATGAAGCGTTTCCCTGTCTAGGACCAGGTATTCCAGCTCCTGGTGGGCTAAATGTAACATGGTGCCTGCGGGATTTTCGTAAATTTCCCTTGATTTAATCCCCACCAGACGGTTTTCAACCGCATCCACCCGCCCTATCCCGTGGCGGCCGCCGATGGCGTTCAGGGTTTGGATCATGGCGACCGGGGTAAGTGATTTCCCGTTGAGTTTGGCCGGAAGCCCTTTCACAAAACTGATTTCAATCTGTTCCGGCTTTTGCGGTGCTGCCTGCGGGCTCTTGGTCATCTGGTAAATCTCTTCCGGAGGTTCCGTCCATGGGTCTTCGAGCACCCCGCATTCAATGCTGCGTCCGTAAAGGTTTTTATCGATACTGTAGGGGCTTTTTTTTGTAACATCAACGGGAATTTTCTGACGGAGCGCGTATTCGATCTCCTGTTCCCGTGTTTTGAATTCCCAAATACGCAATGGCGCGATCTGTTCAAGTTTGGGATTAAGAATAGACACCGTGGTTTCAAACCGGACCTGGTCATTGCCTTTGCCGGTGCACCCGTGGGCGACCGCCGTCGCGTTTTCTTTTTGGGCGATCTCAACGAGGTGTTTGGCGATGAGCGGCCGGGACAGGGCTGTCGCCAACAGGTATTTATTTTCATAGATCGCCCCGGCTTTTAAAGCGGGGAACACATAATCCTGCACGAATTCTTTCTGGAGATTTAAAACGTAAATTTTGGAAGCCCCTGTTTTGAGGGCCCGTTGTTTGATCATCTGGAAATCTTCATTTTGCCCTATGTCGGCAATGAACGCGATGACCTTATAATCGCGGTCGGTTAGCCATTTGATCGCGCAGGACGTGTCCAGGCCTCCTGAATAGGCCAATACGACTTTCTTCATTGTGTCTTCTCCCGGGTTTAATTAAGAAAAAATAAATAATAAAATCGCTTTTTGTATATGCAACCTGTTTTCCGCCTGGTCAAACACGATGGATCGCGGGCCGTCGATCACCTCGGCCGTCACTTCTTCGCCTCGGTGCGCCGGCAGGCAGTGCATAAAAACGCAGTGATCGTGCGCTTTTGAAATCAGCGCGGTGTTGACCTGAAAATCGTGGAATATTTTCAATCGGGCGGCGTGTTCTTCCTCCTGCCCCATGCTGGTCCACACATCCGTATAGATCACATGGGCGCCTTGGGCCGCCTCCTGCGGGCAATGGGTCAAGGTGACAGAGGCGTTAAACTGCCGTGATTCGTTTTGCGCCATGGCGAGGATCCCTGAATCCGGTTCATATCCCGGCGGGGTTGCCACGCTGACGTTCATCCCGACTTTCGCGCACCCCAATATCAAGGAGTGGCACACGTTGTTGCCGTCACCAATATAAGCCAGTTTTAATCCTTGAAGTTCGGAGAATTTTTCCTGGATGGACATAAGATCCGCGAGGGCCTGGCAAGGGTGATATAAATCCGATAACCCGTTTATGATGGGGATGCTCGCCGTCCGGCTTAACTCCACGATATCGTCATGTTTGAACGTCCTGGCCACGATGCCGTCTAAGTAACGGGATAACGTTGCGGCCACGTCCGACGTTGATTCTCTTTTTCCAAGGTTGATCTCGCCCGGGCCAAGGTAAAGGCATTTCCCGCCCAATTGGTGAATCCCGACCTCAAAAGAGACGCGGGTACGGTTGGACGGTTTTTGAAAAATGAGGGCCACGGTTTTATCCTTCAAGATGGACGATCCGCCATGACGGTCCGCTTTCAGCCGGACCGCCTCTTTGAGCAAATAATGGATCTCCTCGTTTTTAAGGTCATGGATACTTAAAAGGTCTTTTTTCATGACGCCCCTCCGCCGAGTTCGCAAAAGGCTTTATCAAGGATAGCGATCGCTTTTTTAGCTTGTTTTTCGGTGACATTAAGAGCTGGCATCAGCCGTAGAACATTTTGATGGGTGCAGTTGATCAGGAGTCCTTTTTCAAAACATGATTGGACAATGGCTTGCCCGGGCACGGAAAGTTCAACTCCTATCATGAGGCCAAGGCCACGCACGTCACGAATGATCGCATATTTCTCTTTAAGCAGGGATAATTCACGCAATATGAATTTTCCCATTTTTTTGGTGTTTTGCAACATTTTTTGCGAATAAATGGCTTTAAATACTCCCAGGGCGGCTTTGCACACCAGAGGGCTGCCCCCGAAGGTGGACGCGTGCATCCCGGGTTTAAACGTATCCGCGATGCCGCTTTGGATGACCAGCGCGCCGATGGGTAATCCGCCCCCCAAGGCTTTAGCCAGCATCATGCCATCCGGCCGCACATTGTAATGTTTAAAGGCGTACATTTCTCCCGTGCGGCCTATTCCCGTTTGGACTTCATCAAAGAAAAGCAGGATATCTTTTTCATCGCAGAGTTTGCGGAGTCCCTGAATATAGTCTTTGCTGGCGATGTTGATCCCGCCTTCCCCCTGGACCAACTCCAGGATCACGGCGATTGTTTTTTCCGTGAGGGCCTCGGCAACGGCTTGAAGATCGTTAAAGGGGACAGTCTTAAACCCTTCGGGCAAAGGGGCAAACCCATCCTGGTATTTTGTCTGCCCGGTCGCGGTTAAGGCGCCCAGCGTCCGGCCGTGAAAGGAATTTTTCATTGTGATGATTTCAAAACGTTTTTTCTGTCCATAGGCCCGGGCGAATTTAATGGCGGCTTCACAGGCTTCCGCCCCGGAATTGCAAAAGAACACTTTCCCGGCGAAAGACGTCCGGATAATTTCTCGGGCGCACTGGGCTTGCGCGGGATGGTAGAGGTTGTTGGGGATATGGATCAGTTTGCCGATTTGGTCCCGGACCGCGGCCATCACTTTGGGATGGCAGTGTCCAACGCTGTTGACCCCCCATCCAGGGAAAAAATCGAGATATTTTTTCCCGGAGAGATCTTCTAACATCATCCCTTTGCCTTTAACAAAAATGACAGGCATCCGGGTGTACGTGTTCAGAATGCATTGCTCGTAAGTTTGAAAGATTTCGTTTTTTTTCATCGCGCGCCTTTATTTCTTTATGATTTGGGTTCCGATACCACGGTCAGTAAAGATTTCCAGCAGTAACGCATGCCGCAGCCTTGCGTCGATAATATGGGTTTTCTTGACGCCGCCTAGAAGCGCTTTGAGGCCGGATTCCACTTTGGGGATCATCCCGCCCTCGATAATTTTTTCCTTAATCAGGTTTTCAATTTCATCGGCTTGCAGGGTGGAGATCAGGGATTCCGGGTTATCGGCTTTCCGCATCACGCCTGTCACGTTCGTCAAGAGGACAAGTTTTTCCGCCTTCATGGAAGACGCGATCGCACTGGCGACTTCATCGGCATTCACGTTATGGGTCTGGCGCTGAACGCTGATACCCATCGGCGAAATCACGGTGATCCGGCCGCGCCGGAGGTGTTCCTGGATCGCTTTTTTTTCAATCGTTTTTATCGTTCCAACGAACCCCAGTTCCTGTGCCGCCCGTTTCTTTTCAACGTGAATAATGTTCTCCTGGCCCTTCAGTCCCGTGGCGTCGCCCTTTAATTCTTTGATCTCCGATACGATTTTTTTATTAAGTTTATCAAGCTCCTCGGAAACGATGTTAAGGGTGTGGCGGTCCGTGACGCGGATCCCGTCGTGAAACACCGGCTTGATCCCGCTTTCTTTCAGCCGCGTACTGATAAACGGCCCCCCGCCGTGCACAAGGATAATGCGGATGCCCACGTAACTGAGGAAAACGATGTCTTCCAGCACGTATTTCCGGATCGCGTCGTTATCAAGGATGCTCCCGCCGTATTTAATGACAAAAACTTTTCGCCGGAAGGCGTGGATATAAGGGATGGCCTCAACCAAAACTCCGGCTTTTCGAATGATGGATTCCATGGTCTGTTCCAGGTTTGATGGGTTTAAGTGTAGTCCCCATTTATGCGGACATACTCGTAAGACAAGTCAGACGTGTAAACCGTCGCTGAGTGCTTGCCCAGTTGGAGGTCGACAGAAATGCGGATATCTTTCTTTTTAAAAGAGCTGAATTTGATTTTTAAACTTTGTTCGGTGACCGGGATGCTCAGAGAGCCCACGGCGGCGGCGACGCGCCCCCAGTTCGGGTTGTTCCCGAACGCCGCGGTCTTGACGAGGTTGGAATTGGCGATCTTCAGCGCGGTCGTTTTCGCCATCCGCTCGTTGCGGGCCCCGGTCACCGTGATCTCGATGAACTTCGTTGCCCCCTCGCCGTCTTTGACAATCATTTTTGCCAGATGGAGGCAGACATGGTTCAGCGCCTGGGCGAATACCCGGAAATCTTGGCCCCCTGTGGAAATCGTCCGGTTCCCGGCCAGGCCGTTCGCGAGGACCAGGCACATGTCATTGGTGCTCATGCATCCATCCACGGTGATGGAGTTGAAGCTGATATCAGCGGCGTTTTTAAGCGCGGTTCTTAAGCATGCCGGATTGATAGCAGCGTCTGTTGTAATAAAAGCCAGCATGGTGGCCATATTAGGTTCAATCATGCCCGACCCCTTAGCGCAGGCCCCGATGGTCACCGTTTTCCCCCCGACAGAAACGGACACAGCTATTTCTTTCGTGAACGTGTCGGTCGTTAGGATTCCCTTCGCCGCCAGAGCTCCGTTTTTAGCGGATAACCCATCAATCAGGGCCGGGATGGCGGGCAGAATTTTCTTGATGGGCAAAGGCTTGCCGATGATACCGGTTGAGGCCACAAGCACGTCCGTGTTCAAAAGCCCGAGCTTCTTTGCCGAGAAATCGGCCATCTGTTCGGCGTGGACATAACCTAAATGCCCGGTAAAGCAGTTCGCGTTCCCGCTGTTGATGATGATCGCCTGGGCCTTGGCGTTCCGAAGGTGGTTTTTCGTGACGACGAGGGGCGCAGCTATGATAGAGTTCCGTGTGTAGATGCCAGCGGCGCTGCATGGCGTTTCACTCGCGATGAGTGCCAAGTCGGGTTTCCCGGACCGCTTGATCCCGCAATTCAGCCCGTTGGCTTTAAATCCCCGCGGCTTGGTCACGCCACCTTTCAGTATTTTCATAGTGAATCCTTTTTGAGTTATATTAGAGAAAGCTCTTCTTCGAAACCGCACATAATATTCATGTTTTGAACCGCCTGGCCGGCCGCCCCCTTGACCAGATTATCGATCGTGCTGGTGATGATCACCATGTCTTTGGCCCGGTTTAAGGCCAGGCTGATATCACAGAAATTGGTGCCGCGGACCTGCTGTGTTTCCGCTTGCGCTCCCAAAGGGAGAATCCGGATAAAAGGTTCAGTTTTGTAAAAACGCTGATAGAGGGCATG
Organism: Candidatus Omnitrophota bacterium; assembly: GCA_029560465.1. GTDB lineage: Bacteria > Omnitrophota > Gorgyraeia > Zapsychrales > JANLHA01 > JAGOJP01. The sequence goes on along the minus strand of JAKQKX010000044.1, from coordinate 30,941 downwards.
GATTTCGGGTAAAGAAATTTTTGCCGTTAATTTCACATAAATGGTTTCCAGGATGCCCCGGAAAATAGGCAATATATGCGGGACAAACGTGACGCCCATTGGTTTATCAGCGATCCGGGATAAAAATTGCTCAATTTCAGGCGTGTGCTGGTGCTGGGCGACCTTGTAGGCCCGGAAGTTTTCATGGATTTCGCCAAACATCATGGCCGGGCTTAATTTTTTTCCAGCCCCACTGGTCCCGGATTTCGCATCAATGATGATTTGTTCTATATCTTTTGTGTAAATCGCCACCATGGGCGCCAAACTTAAAATAGCCGCAGTCGGATAGCATCCGGGGTTGGAAACCAGGTCCGCGTCCCTGATGGCCACCCGGAAGAGTTCCGGAAGCCCATAGACGGCTTTTTTCAAATTCATCTTGTCTTTATGCGCGGTCCCATACCAGGCCTTATAATCGGCGGGCGAATTCAGACGGTAATCCCCGCTTAAATCAATGACACGGAGCCCGGCTTTTAATAACGGCGGCGCCAGTGTGAACGCTGTTGTGTGCGGGACAGCCAGAAAAATCAGATCGCAATGCTCGGCCGCTTCATCATAATTGTATTTATGGCAGTGGAGCCGTGTCCGCTGCCGGAGGTGCGGCCATAAATCCTCGATCTTGCCTTCCGTATTGTTTGCTGAAACATATGTGACCCGGACAAGTGGGTGCCTCAGCAATAATTCCAAAACGGAACACCCAGAATATCCGCTGACTCCGACAATCCCTGCCCGTATGATATGATTTTCCATTGGCTCAACTCCATTAGAAAGATGATAATCTCTTGTAGAATAATGGCTTATATTAAAATAAAAAACCTATCTCGTCAACTCTTTTCTCGAGGGAGATAGGTTTTTTGGGTACATCTTAATAATAAAATTTAACGCTTAACCCACTGGAACTTTTTCCTTGCCCCCTTCTGTCCGGGTTTCTTTCTTTCCTTCATCCTGGGGTCACGTCTCAAGCAATCCGCTTTTTTCAAGACACTTTTATTTTCCTGATCAAACTTGACCAGGGCGCGGGATAATCCCAAACGAAAGGCTCCGGCTTGTCCGCTTGTGCCGCCGCCAACAATTTTAACCGCGATATCGAATTTTTTTAAAGTGTTGGTTAATTTGAGGGGTTCAATAACCAGTAACCGGTCTGTTTCCCTCTGAAAGTACGTATCAAATTCTTTATTATTGACTTGGATGTTTCCCTGCCCAGGGGAAAGTTCAACACGGGCGACAGAACTTTTGCGCCTTCCTGTTGCTCCGTATTTTACTAACTCGACCATAGATCATCCCTCCGCTATTAAATCTCGATTGGTATCGGTTTCTGTGCTTGTTGACAATGCTTGTCGCCGGCGTAAATGCGTAGATGCGTACGGACCTTGTTCCCCAGGGGGCCGCTCGGAATCATCCGGTTGATGGCAAGGCGTAGAACCTGGGTCGGCTTCTGTTTGAGCATGTTTTCCAATGTCACGCTTTTTTGTCCCGAAGGATACCCGGAATAACGCTGGTATGATTTCTGTGTCGCCTTTTTGCCGGTAACCCGGACCTTGTCGGCATTAATGATCACAACCATATCTCCGGTGTCAAGATACGGGGTAAAGATCGCCTTATGTTTTCCTCTTAAGAGGACCGCCGCTTTGGTGGCCACCCGTCCGAGGATTTTGTCTTTGGCGTCGATCACATAGCATTTTTTCTGTAATTGCTCTTTTTTCGGGAAAAATGTCTTATTCATAGTAGGACTCCATATTCAGTCTAATATTAGAAATTAAAGTATATCACTTTATGATTTATTGTCAATAAATTCTTTTCCGTCATAGTTTACATGGATCAGCGTCAATCCCTGCGCTGGGGCGGTCGGGCCGGCCAGGTTCCGGTTTCCCCGTTTCAGAAGCTTTGTTATGCCGCTTTCTTCAAAACGCCCGCTGCCGACTTCAACCAATGTCCCCACGATATTACGGACCATTTTGTAAAGAAATCCGTCCGCTTCAAAGTCACACGTTAAAATAGTCCCTGTTCTTTTGATCTGGACCTGCAACATCGTGCGACGCGTGTCATATATCCCTTGAACGGGTTTCCGGCTTGGATCCGAGGCCATAAACGAACGGAAATCATGGCGGCCCAACAATTCCTCCCCGGCTGTTTTCATGGCTTTGAGATTTAGGGGATACGGGTAATGCCAGACATATTTTCGCGCAAGCGCCGGACGGACAGGCCGGTTTGAAATCTGGTACCGGTACAGTTTGCTTGTCGCTCCATATTGAGCGTGGAAGCTTTCCGGAACGTCCTGGGCGTTTATAATTGAAATATCCCGGGGAAGGTTCCCGTTTAACGCCCGTAATATTTCAGGGGCCGGCATCAGGCTGTTTGTCTTGAAATGGGCCACTTGCCCCAGAGCATGAACCCCGGCATCGGTCCGCCCGGCGCCCCGGACAGGAATGTGTTTGTCAAAAATCCGCGTCAGGGCGTTTTCAATATCTCCCTGAACAGTGCGGCCGGCATGTTTTTTCTGAATCTGCCAACCGTTTAACTCTGTCCCGTCATATTCAATCGTGAGTTTGACCGTTCTCATGAAACGCCAGCCTGGCTGGGTCACGCCTTCGCTTTGATCAATTCTTCCGCGATTTGAATTGCGTTCAAGGCCGCCCCTTTGCGTAAATTGTCCGAAACAATCCACAGATTAAGGCCAAATTGAACCGTGTCGTCTTCCCGGATGCGGCCGACAAATGTGTCGTCTTTCCCTTCTGCCATCAATGGGACCGGGTAGACGTTATTGGGCAAGTCATCCAGGACCTGGACCCCGGGGGCCTTCTTCATCAATTCAATGGCTTTCTCCCTGGTGATCTTCTTTTCGGTCTCGATGTTCACGGATTCCGAATGAGCCCGAATAATGGGGACGCGCACGCAGGTCGCGGTGACCTTGATCGATGGGTCACCCATAATCTTTTTCGTTTCCAGGGACATTTTCATCTCTTCTTTGGTGTAGAGCTTGTCTTGCGGGATATCGATATGGGGGATGAGGTTATGGAATATCTGGTAAGGAAATTTTTGAATAACCATTTTCCCTTGCTCCTGGCTTTCCAGTTCGGCTATGGCTTCGGATCCTGCCCCGGAAACCGCCTGGTACGTGGACACGACAATCCTTTTAATGCGCGTGAAATCATGAAGGGGCTTCAGGGCCACGACCATTTGGATCGTGGAACAGTTGGGGTTGGCGATGATTCCGTGATGTTTAAAAATATCCTGGGGATTCACTTCCGGGACCACCAGCGGGACATCGGCGTCCATTCGGAACTGGCTCGTGTTGTCAATAACGACGGCGCCGGCCTTGACTGCGGACGGGGCGTATTCTTTGCTGACGGCCGCTCCGGGGGAAAAAAGCCCGATTTCTATCCCTTCGAAAGCACTGTGAGTCAACTCCGTCGCCTTGATTTTCCGCCCGAGGAAATCATATTCCGGGCATTCCGCCGGGTGAAATGACATCAAGCGTAGTTCATTAACAGGGAACCGGCGTTGCTCGAGGATCTTGAGCATTTCCTGCCCGACCGCACCCCGGATTCCAACAATGGCAACATTATATTTTTTCATCCCTAGGTCCTTTTTAATCAAATTATCTTAAAGATGTTTAACCACAAGATCGCCCACTTCAGAGGTCGAATACCCCATCTTCCCCGCCGCCAGGTCTTTTAATTTGGTTTTAACGACCGTGATGACCGCGTCTTCGATCATACGGGCGGCTTTCTCCTCCTTGATTTCCTTCAGCAGCATCGCGCCGGCGCAAATCGCGGCCAGCGGGTTGATAATGTTCTTCCCCGTGTATTTTGGCGCTGACCCGCCGATCGGCTCAAACATGGAAACCCCTTGAGGGTTGATGTTGCCGCCGGCGGCGATCCCCATGCCACCCTGGATCATGGCTCCCAAATCGGTAATAATGTCCCCGAACATATTATCCGTCACGATCACGTCAAACCATTCCGGGTTTTTGATAAACCACATGGTCGTGGCGTCAACATGCGCGTAATCCGTCTGGATGTCCGGGTAATCCCGGGCCACGTCATAGAACGTCCTCTCCCATAGATCAAAGGCGTACGTCAGCACATTCGTTTTGCCGCAAAGCGTGAGCCGTTTTTTCTTGCCGTATTTGCGCGTGTATTCAAACGCGTAACGGATGCAGCGTTCAACGCCTTTGCGGGTGTTGTGGGAAATTTGAACCGCCACCTCCTCTGCGGTGTCTTTCTTTTCAAAAGACCCCAGGCCTTTATAAAGCCCTTCGGAGTTCTCCCTCACGACCACGAAATCAATGTCCTCGGGTTTTTTGTTCTTGACCGGGCAGAAACGGTCATCGTATAGCTGGACCGGCCGCAGGTTGATATACTGGTCCAGGTCAAACCTCAGCCGCAGGAGGATCCCTTTTTCCAGAATGCCTGGTTTAACGTCGGGATGCCCGATGGCCCCCAGATAAATCGCATCAAAAGTCTTTAATTCCCTGACCGCGGATTCGGGCAGGACTTCCCCTGTCCGCAGATAACGGGCCCCGCCGAAATCAAAATGAACGGTTTCGAATTTGAACTCGCACGCATGAGCCGCCACCTTAAGAACCTTTAATCCTTCCGCGATGACTTCCGGGCCGGTTCCGTCTCCTGGGATAATAGCAATTTTGTATGTTTTCATGGGATCCCCTTCCTTTTATAGAGTCTTGCTTCATCTCATCACTTCAAAATAAACAAGCACACATTATAACACAATTTTATCGCTGGGGAATAGAAATTACATGGGGCTTAATCCAGGAATCTCCGGACAATTAGCGAAGCATTATGCCCGCCAAAACCCAGGGAGTTGGACATGACGATGTGAACCGGGGTTTTCCTTGACTGATTGGGGACGTAGTCTAGGTCGCAGTCCGGGTCAGGGGTTTCATAGTTGATTGTGGGAGGGACGATATTATCTTTGATCGCAAGCACAGAAATGGCGAACTCTATGCCTCCCGCGGCTCCGAGCAGGTGCCCTGTCATTGATTTTGTTGAAGAAACCGGAATTTTGTAGGCGTGTCCGCCCATCGCGGTTTTAATGGCCAGGGTTTCCACCTTGTCGTTGAGCTTGGTGGATGTCCCGTGGGCGTTGATATAAGAAATTTCTTCCGGATTCACGCCGGCGTCTTTCATGGCAAGGGTCATGGCCCTCGCGGCCCCGTTTCCGCTTGGTTCGGGAGCCGTGACATGGTAGGCGTCCGATGTCCGGCCGTACCCCACGAGTTCAGCTAAGATAGGGGCTTTTCTGGCTTTTGCGTGCTCCAGGGTCTCCAGGACGGCCACGCCGGCCCCTTCCGCCATGATAAAGCCGTCCCGGTTTAAGTCAAACGGACGGCTGGCCTGGGTGGGGTTATCATTATTTTTGGATAAGGCCTTCAAAGCGCAAAACCCGCCGACACCCAGAACGGTGGTCGCGCTTTCTGTCCCTCCGGCCACGACAACATCCGCTTCCCCGTATTGTAGCAGGCGGAAAGCGTCTCCGATAGCGTTTGTCGCGGTCGCACAGGCCGTGACAACACACGTTGCGGGGCCCCTAGCCCCGGTGTCAATGGAAACCTGCCCGGCCGCTTCATTAATAATGATGCGCGGGATGAAGAACGGGGAAATTTTCGAAGGGCCGTGTTCGATCAGTTTTTGATACTCAACTTCCATGCTCCTCATGCTGCCGATCCCCGAGCCAATAAGAATGCTCATCCTGTCTAAATCAATATTTTTTAAATCCAGCCGCGCCTGGGCAATGGCTTCGCGGGTTGCCACAACTGCGAACTGGGTGAAACTAGCTAGGTGGCGGGCCTCTTTTGAGGAAAAATAGTTGAGCGGGTCATAATCCGTCACTTTCCCTGATATACGGCAATCGAATTGCGACGCGTCAAAATGCGTAATCGGTGAAATCCCGCTTTTCCCGTTAATCAGGGACGTCCAAAATTTATCGGTTCCTGTCCCAACCGGAGATACAACCCCGAGCCCTGTTATGACAACTCTCCGTTTATTCATGTCTTTCATAAGAATATTTTAAGAATTAAAACAGGCATTATACTGGATTGCCCCGATTGTTATCGGGGCAATCCAATACTGAATTGAAAAGACGAATTTTGCCTACTTTTTAGTGGCTTTTTCTTCTATATACTTAATCGCGTCGCCGACCGTCGTCATTTTTTCGGCGTCTTCATCCGGGATTTCAACGCTGAATTCTTCTTCCAAGGCCATAATCAGCTCAACGGTATCCAGAGAATCGGCGCCTAAATCATCAATAAACGACGCTTGAGAAGTGACTTCATCAACCTTGACACCTAACTGTTCAGCAATAATAGACCTTATTTTTTCTTCCACAGCCATGAATAACCTCCTTTTTAACCTAACTTAAAGCTTGCTATATAGCCATCCCCCCATCGACCACGATGGTTTGTCCAGTGATGTAATCCGCATCGCTGGATGCCAAAAATAAACAGACTTGCGCTACATCATGAGGTGTTCCTAATTTTCCAAGGGGAATTTGTTTGTAGATCGCTTCGCGGGCCTTCTCGCTTAATTTCTCAGTCATTTCAGTTTGAATGAACCCGGGAGCTACGGCGTTGGCCGTAATGCCTCGGGACGCCAGCTCCCTGGCCACGGATTTGGTCAGGCCAATCACTCCGGCCTTGCTGGCAGCGTAATTGGCTTGCCCGGCATTTCCCATGATGCCAATGATAGAAGCGATGCTGATAATCTTACCTTTTTTGGCTTTCAGCATGAATTTGCTGACAACCTTTGTGCAAATGAAAGCCCCTTTGAGGTTGGTGTTAATGACCGCATCCCAGTCCGCGACGCTCATGCGAAGAAGCAAATTATCCCGGGTAATGCCGGCATTGTTAACTAATATATCAATGCGACTATATTTGTCAAGAATTTTGTTAACCATATCCTCGGCATCAGCGGAATTCGTGACGTCGCAGGCCAGGCTGATGGCGTCGTGCCCCAGGGAGCGGAATTTTTCGGCTGTCGCATCGGCGGCCGACTTGTTAATGTCGGAGATGACGACCTTGGCCCCTTCCTGCGCGAATGTCATGGCGATCTCTTTGCCAATCCCCCGGGCTGACCCGGTAATTAAAGCCACCTGTTCTTGTAATCTCATAGAGAATCCTCTCACAAAAGGTGTGGTTGAAAATAATCGCCTTCATCATAGCAATATTCAAAATGATTGCAAGAAAAAAAATAAAATTATTTCGATAAAAGGCCGGGAAGTCTTATATAAAGGAAAGGAAGCCGGAAGGAGATCAGATGAATTCAAGGGCGACGTCAATGAGCCCGAGCTTGAGGTCGTCCAATTCGGCGAAAGCGCTTTTGGTCAGGTCGATCACGCGCCCTTTGCGGACAAAGCGCTTATGCGGGCCGCGGTCGTTGACCCGGACGATGATCGATTTCCCGTTGGCCAGGTTCGTGACTTTGATCCTTTGGTTGAATTTGACACCCCAGATCGCGCAGGTGTAACCACGGTCATCGAATATTTCGTTGTTCGCCGTGTGCTTGTTGATCCCCGGAGATTTTTTGGAGTACCAAGAGGCCTGCCCCACGACATATTTCCGTTTGGGCGGAAGGCGCATGGCTTCGTCAATTTTCGCGTCCGCCAAAGTGACGGTGAAAATCATAATCAAAAATATCGTAATGATCTTTATGGTTTCTCGCATAGTGCTCACCAAATTCTAATAACATACCACTCCTCGCCGGAAATGGCAATAGGACAGCCCCGGACACCCTGAAATCTAATGTATTGAAATAAAATCAGTTAGAAAATAGGTAAAAAAATAATTGACAAAAATGAAAAAATAGAATCAGAAGAAGGTGATCTTTGAGCCCGCTCCCTACTCCCGGAACTCCGCGTCTTCAACCCGGGGGCCGGAGGAAAACGGCTTCTCGGCGCTTTTGGACGACGAGCGGCTGGCAAGAATGCCGTTGAAATGGCGGTGGATCAGCGCCTTGATGATGTCCCGGGTCGCCGGGATCAAAAGCAGGAAACCAAGGGCGTCGGTGATGATGCCGGGGGTTAAAAGCAGGATCCCGCCTACAAGGATCATGACGCCGTTGACCATGTCGTCCGTGGGCATCCTTCCTTCGTTCAGGCTGTCCTGAATGCGGCGCAGCACGGCAAAGCCCTGGGCCCGGGCCAGGGCGGCCCCCAGGGCCCCGGTCGCGATGATAAGAAAGATGGTGTTCGCGGCGCCTATGGCGCCTCCGACTTTAATAAGAAGATAAAGCTCGACCGTCGGCACGATGATAAATAACGCCATCAGGTAAGAAAGCATGCTCCCCCCTTTCAAAAAGGAAAATCCGGGTTTATTTCCAAAATGCCTTGTTTGATGAAATCCCTTTTAAAAACATCTGTGTCTTCCACCTTGCCGTTAAACACCAGCACATCCAGGTCAATGACCCGCGGCCCGTATTTGTCGGCGGTCTTGGCCCGCCCGAGTGCTTGCTCAATCTCTTTCAGCCGGGCGGTCAAATCTTTTTTCCCCAGGCCCGTGCGGATGAGGACGCATCCGTTGAGGAAATCATCCTGATTGGCGTCGCCGACCGGCTTGGTGCGGACGAAAGCGCTTTGCTTTTCGATGATGAACTGCTCGCGCAACAATCGCAGGGCTTGGGGGATATTTTTTTCAGGGTTAATGTTCGAGCCCAGACCGATGATCGCCTGATTGTCATTCATGGCGCCCTTGTCCGGAGCGGCCGCGTTCCATTTCAACGGCTACAGATTTCGCGTAGCGCAGGGCGTTGGGCTTGTCGATCCGGACCCTCGCCCATAGGACGCGCTCTTTTTCAAGGATGAGGTTTAAAATATCCCGGCACAGCCGTTCCAGCAGGAAGAAGCCGGAACTTTCAACGAACGCGATGACTTCCCTTTTAAGCGCCTTGTAATCGACCGCGGCTTCGATGGCGTCATTCTCCGCCGCCTCGGTGGCGTCATAACGGAAGCAGATATTGATGATGATATCCTGTTGTTTTTCCCGCTCCCAGTCGTTGGTGCCCACGATCGCCTTTAACCGCAGGTCTTCGATATAAACAGTGGCTTGAGTCATAGTGGGCCTCCCGGTTAAATGAGGTGCGTCCCGCCGTCAACGTAAAGAATTTGCCCTGTATAACAGGGGTTTTCCAGCAAAAATACCAGGGCCCGGAGCACCTGGTCCGGATTTTGGGTTTCTTTCTGGGGGATTGTTTTCGCCAGGGCTTTCATATAAAGCTCCCCTTTCCCTTCCGGCGGCAGGATGGCGCCGGGCGCAATGGCGTTCACCCGGACAGCCGGGGCTAACGCTAAGGCCGCCATCTGCGTGAACTCCTTTAACGCCTTTTTGGACAGGAGATAATATAGGGAAGCCGTCTGGTTTTGGGAGACGCGCGCGTCCAGCATGTTGATGACATCCCCTTTTTGGCATATCCGGGCGAACTGGCCTGTCAACAGGCAGGGCGCTTTTAGGTTCAGGTCCAGGGTCTCGTCGTAAAGCCGGAGGTCTTCCTTAAACGCGGTGTTGGGCTTGTAAACCGACGCGTTGTTGACCAGAAGATTCAGGCCCGGGAATATTTTAAAGACTTGCGCGATAAGGTTGCCGGCGCCTTCCTGATCCGCCAGGTCAGCGGGGAACAAACGGCACGCGCCGCCTTTTTTTTCAACGGCCCGCCGTATGGATTCCGCCGCTTTCCGGGAACGGTGGTAATGCAGGGCGATGTCGTATCCCAGCTCCGCCAGCTTGACCGCCATGGCCGCGCCGAGACGTTTGGCCCCGCCGGTGACCAGCGCCGCCTTGTTTTTAGGACGTTTGGCCATAACAAATATTTTTATTTGATTAAACTCAAAAATTCAGACCGGGTGGAGCTGTTCGAGCGGAACAGTCCCAGCATGCACGAGGTGTTCATGCAGGAGTTCTGTTTTTCAACTCCGCGCATCATCATGCACAGGTGCTTGGCCTCGATGACCACGCCCACCCCTTTGGCGCCGGTGCTGCTCATGATCGCTTCCGCGATCTGCTTGGTTAAATTTTCCTGCACCTGCAGCCGCCGGGCGAACACATCCACGATCCGGGCCACCTTGGACAGCCCGATGATTTTCCCGCTCGGCAGGTAGCCCACGTGGCATTTGCCGAAAAACGGCAACAGGTGGTGCTCGCACAGAGAGTACAGTTCAATATCTTTCACGATGATCATTTCATCGTTGTCAGATTCAAAAAGCGCGCCGTTGATGATATCCGTAACTGACTCCTGGTAGCCTTTGGTGAGATATTTGTAAGCTCTGGCCGCCCGTTGCGGTGTCGCCCGCAGGCCTTCACGGTTCACATCTTCCCCTATTTCGTGCAATAAATTTCTAAAAAATCCTTCCATGTCCCTCTCCTCATCTTTAATGTTGACAAGGGATAATATCACAGGCCCATTCTTATGTCAAACCGCCTCCCTGCCGCATTTTCAGTAAAGAATTGGCGCGCGGGGATTTTGCCTGTGTTATAATGCCCCATTGAACACTTTTAAAAAAGGATGATGATGAACACGCTTTCACTTGTTGACTACCATATGCACACCCCTTTGTGCGGCCACGCGCAAGGCCGTCCTGAAGAATACGCCCGCAACGCCGTGGCCGTGGGCCTGAAGGAGATTGGCTTTTCCGATCATATGCCGCTTCTCGCCCACCAGAGGGACAATATCAGCATGGCGATTGATGAACTGCCGGAATATCACCGCATGATCGAAGCGGTACGGCGGCAATTCGCGGAACAACTGGACGTTAAGGTCGGCATTGAAGCGGATTTTGAACCCGGGTATGAAGCGAAGACACGGAACATTCTGACTGCATATCCTTATGATTATGTGATCGGGTCCGTGCATTTCCTGGATGACTGGGGTTTTGACAACCCCGAAGAGATGACGCTATGGGACCAGGCGGATGTCACGGCCGTTTACCGGAAATATTACGGGCTTCTGCGCCGGTCCGCGGCGTCCGGGCTTTTCAATATCATGGGGCACGTTGACCTGGTTAAAAAGTTCGGGCACCGGCCCGCGCAAAACCTTGAGGACGAAATCCAGGAGACCGCCCGGGTGTTCAAGGACAGCGGGGTGGCCATTGAAATCAACACCGCGGGCCTGCGCAAACCGGTTCAAGAAATGTACCCTTCCCTTTCAGCGCTGCGGATCTATTGTGAGGCCGGGGTGCCGGTCACCTTCGGCTCGGACGCCCATCTGCCGGGCGACGTGGGCCGGGATTTTGACAAAGCCGTGGACTGGGCGAAGCAGGCCGGGTATAAGGAATTCGTCACGTTTTCGGGTGGAAAGATCCGCGAAACGCGGGGGTTGTAGCGTTTCCCGGGGTATGGATCGAATCGTAATAAATGAGGTTAAGGTGCCAGGCACTTTTGGGGGACAAGGCAACACGGGGTTTGTAGCGCTGCTCTCCCTGTCCCATTGTGTGCCCGGCAAACTATTTTATTATCCCCGCTTTTTATTTATTTTCCAAGCCGTCATAATTGACACCGCCGGCATAAGCGAGGATATCTTCTTTCGTGGCTTCGGACCCGCTCACCTGGATGAGGTATTGGTTGGCGGCCACAAGCTGGACTTGCCCGCTCTGATCAGAAGCATCATAATTAATAATAGCTTTTCTTCCGCCGATTTTTATTAATTCTCCCTGGGCGGCGGCCAGCATGGGGTTCTGTAACAGCATAATCACGCTTTGAATCATGGGGGAATCGGCCATAATACTCACCGTCACCGTGGAGTCTCCTTTTCTATACGTCCGCTCGCTTGAGGTCATCCCGCCGAACATCGCCGCGCCCATCGCCTGTGTTTCCGCTTCCTCGGCCTCCCAGCCGTTCAGCGCTTTTGGCAGAAAATCCGAAAGTTCGCCGCTGCGTTTCTGCCTGGCGAGCTGGCCGGCATATTCAAAATTCCCCGCGGCTTCCGCATATTTCCCTGCTTTGTATAGAGTGATGGCCTCCTCGACCGTGTCGAGCACATCGTCGGCGTAGGCCGGCAGGAACTGGGCCAGGAACGCGCTCATAACCAATGCTATTAGAAATAATTTGACGTATCGCATGCAACTCTCCTTTTGGGTGGTTTTAAAATTGATTTCGGTACACCTCCGCCTCCCACGCGATTCTTGATCTTGGGGGAGCGCTATGATTATATCCATTAACTCTAAAAATACAAGCTGGTTTTTTGACCTCCCGTATAAAAAGGCCCTGTCCCTTTTGGGGGACTGTCCCGCTTCTTCCCCCTCTCGCTCATTTAGCGTGAACCGGGTATACTTTGACATGCGCAACTCCTTTCGCTTGTTTTATTTTACAAGCGATAGTGTTGCACTAAAATCTTGAAGGTTAGCTCAAGCTGTCCCCTTCACTTCAGACAGATAATCATTTCTGGTTTACTGTTCCTCTTCAAAGAATTTACAACCATAGCGAAAAATTTTTATATTGATCTGAATGGAATAATACTCGGTGCTAAAGACATGGCTATGCATTGTATCCTGTGATATTTCAAACCCCGACTTCTCTTTAACATCCTTTGCAAATTCTGGCTCAACTGGTTTACCTTCAAATTTAGCGAGCTGAGTATCCCATGTCTCATACTTAACACCATTATCGTCAAACGCTTTCTGTAATTTATCGGGGAATTTTAAGATACCCCGCATATCCTCACCCCATGCGGCATTAAGTATTTTTAGATGGTGCAGTATGCTATCCAAAGGAATTTGCGATAGTGTTCTATAGAGATAATGTTTACCATAGGGTATTACCTCGGGGGAATATCCTATTTCGTAAGGCCTTATAACGAATGTGTCTAGGTTGTTAAGGATACCTTCCTTGACTTTATACTTCTCTTGTATCTTGTCTATGTTTCCGCTGATTATGTCACCGAACACATCCATATCGTCAACAAAAGACTTGTCGAGATGTGACCATACTTGACTCATGCCCGATGCTTCATCCTCAAATATCGTGTAATGAAATTCCTTGTTTAATAGCGATTGCTCTTTATCTATCTCCAGTTCGGGGGCATCCATCATCTTCGCAAAAAAAGAGGAAGGGCATTTTACATATTCTTGGGGCACTATGGGCAAGATAGCATCCCATTTTGGACATACAGCTAATTTTATTCGATAGGCCGGTAACTTTTGTGCGGTTACTTGGCTCGCATTCAGTTTCTCAAAAACATATAGACACACAACGATTACCGCCATTGTTCCTAACGAGGTTAATCCCTTTTCAAATAAGACGACAATTATAGTAACTCCGAAGCCAATTATACATGCTTTGATAAATTCTCTCATATATCCTCCTCAAATAAAAAATACTGGATCATAACCAGGCATTCTTTGGCTTCACCGCATCCAAAAACTCTCCCGATTTAGACAAATTTTGCAACTGGCTAACTTACCCCCAAACCTTACTTTAAGTATTCACAAATATTTGAATTTAAAATCTGAAATAGGTTTTAAATGGATACGACAGCTATCAACACCTAAATTACTAAAAAATTTTGTGAATTTAGTTTTATCAGTTTTTTTATAATACGAGACAAACCAATTAACTTTTGTCAAATCAATGCACCGCACTATTTCTTCGTAATACACCCGGTCTATGGAAGACAATGAATGGCCTAATACAACTATATTCAGCACTTTCCCAAGATTCGAGAAAAACTTAATATTATTCTTAAGTATTTGCTTTGCAGGTTTATATGTAGACTTAAAATATTCCCAGATTACTTTTTCACCCGCATCAATCCGATGGTCATAACTTTCAGGGTCTATCTTTTGATTAGTGCCACTTTCATAATTACAGCCATGCCCTAACATAATTGCATCATCGGGGTATTCTTTTTTTCCATGAATATGTAAAATATTAATTCCCGGGACCCCATAAAATTTATTTAATATGTCTGTATAATTGAATGACAGAAATTTAGCTTTGATGTCAATATTTAATTTTTTCTCATGGTCAAATGTCGCATCAATATCCAATGTGTGCAGCCATTCGATAAAAACTTCTTTAAGACGAACCGAATAAATGCCAGTAATTTCTTTCAAGGCTTCTTGATACATAAAATGATAATCTTCACTCCACGCATCACTAGCATAACTGACTAGATAATCACTACATCTTTCTCTAACAACCTCCGAATTTAAGGTTGCTAACGAATCCTCGAAATCTGACCAATTTTCTTCTACTGTAAAAATCTCTTTATCTGTAACAGCTTGAAAGACCTCAGTGTCATTTCTTTTCACCCAACCTCTGAAATGAGCATAACTGGATTTGATACCATGGTGCAAATCAAATCCATTACCAATTATGTATAAATTATTCATAGCCTAAAAATACACATATGAAAAATTAATAATCTGGGATAGACATAATAATTTTATTCCCAAGTTTGCGCCCTAATATCATTAATCCAATACGGATTTGCCGACTCATTAAATTCATAATTTACGCCCTTGCCAGACCCTAAAAAGGGCCAGAGCGATTCTTTGTATTTCCGGTATTCTGCTCTGTATAACAAAACTAGGCAAAATATAATAAGGGCAAGAACTTGATTATTTGGTAAATCAAATTAATCCCCTCCTTTTTATTCTTCCCTACAATAATTATTAACCACCTATCCTTTTAACCTCAAACAAGGACTTTAAAGCATTCAGAAGACCGCTCTTTATTTAATAAATCGTTATTTTACGCCAATCCCGTCGTCCTATAATTCGTCTTTGGCGAATTCCCTCATTTCCTCAGGCCGTTCGTGTGCCTACCCCGCCTTTTCGGCGAAGCCGATGATATAGCCGTTGCAGTCGCGCACGTAGAATTCCCGCATGCCGTAAAAGGTGACAGCGATATCTTTAATGACCTCCACTTTCCCTTTCAGGATCGTGTAGAAATCGCGCAGGTCTTCCATTTCAATATACAAAACGGCCTTATCGCTTTGGGCTGACAGAGAGCATTGAGGAAGGTGGGTTTTAAGGTAGGCACGGGACTGAAACATGATTTCCACGTCCCCGCAGTTCATGATGGCCCAGTCCAGGGGCTGTTCTTCCCGCCAGGAAACCGCAATCTCCCGGGAGCCGGTTTCCACCCCCATGATGAACTTGAAGCCGAAAACATCACTGTAAAACGTGACTGTCTCTATGACATCATCAACGCACATCTGGGGTGTTAAGCGTTTCATGGTTATGGAGCGGGCTGGGTTTTGGCCCGGTACGCCCGGGCGGTATATTCAGCGATGATTTCGCAAAATTGTTCTTCGATCCCCTGGCCTTTAAGAATTTTGAAAAGTTTTCCTTTAATATAGACTGGCGCCACATCCTTTTCCGTGGCTCCGGGCAGGCTGATGCCGATATCCGCGTGCCGGCTTTCCCCGGGGCCGTTGACCACACAGCCCATCACCGCGATGGTCATGGCCTCCACGCCCGGATAAGCGGTTTTCCATTCCGGCATGTGATCATGTATAAAATCTTTCACCTTGCGGGCCAGCCGCTGGTAGTCATCGCTTCGTGTCCGGCCACAGCCCGGGCAGGACACAACTTTGGGCGTGAACAATCTTAAGCCCAGAGACTGTAAAAGAATCCGGCACACGCGCACTTCTTCTGTCCGGGGCCGGCCCGGTTGCGGGGTCAGGGACACCCGGATGGTGTCGCCGATGCCCTGCTGAAGCAGGATCGCGAGCCCGGCGGCGCTGGCAATAATCCCTTCCAGGCCGGACCCGGCTTCGGTCAGCCCCAGGTGCAGCGCGTAAGAGCACTTTTCCGCGAGGGTTTGGTACGCCTTAACCATGTCCGGCAGGTCCGACATTTTAACGCTTAAAACGATTTTATTTTTCTTGAGGCCCAGGGCTTCGGCGGCCGCGGCGCTGTCAAGCGCGCTTGCCACCATGGCCTTCAGGAAGATGTCACCGGCGGGCTTCGGGTTTTTAAGTTTGGCATTTTGCGCCGTCAGTTTGGCCAAAAGCTCCTGGTTGAGCGAACCGCTGTTCACTCCGATGCGGACCGGCTTGCCGTTATCAATAGCGATTTTAACGCAGGTCCGGAAATTCTCATCATGGGCTTTGCCTTTGCCCATATTGCCGGGGTTGATGCGGTATTTCGCCAGGGCCCGGGCCATGTCCGGGAACCGGCTCAACAGCAAATGCCCGTTATAATGAAAGTCGCCGATGATGGGTGTCGTGTATCCGGCGTCGCGCAGGCGTTGGATAATCGCGGGCGCGGCTGTAGCCGCGTCTTCATCATTGATCGTCCAGCGCACGAGCTCGGCCCCGTTGTCAGCGAGCTCCCGGGTCTGGATAAAGGTCGCGTCTTGGTCAGCGGTCGGGGTGTCGGTCATGGTTTGCACAACGATGGGGCGGCCGCCGCCCAGGGTTATCTCTCCCGCTTGAACCGGGGTGCTCTTGCGTCTGGGGGTTTTAGTCATGGATCAAGGCCATTCTTTGAATAACGACGAGAGATTCTCGTTTACTTATCAGAGGATAATGATATAATTTTTAAAGCGCGTGCCGCGTTTTAAAAACAATTATACGGAAGAACGCGCGCCAATGCAACTTAATTTGATCTCCCCTTTTGACCAGGACGGTTTATCGCATGAATATATATTTGGCCAGGACCCGGGGCTTTTGCGCGGGCGTTTCATTCGCCACCGCGGTTGTGGAGCGCGCGCTTCAGGAGTACGGGCTGCCGATTTACGTGTATCATGAAATTGTCCACAACACGTTTGTCGTTAACGCGTTTAAAGAGCGCGGCATTGTTTTTGTCGAAAAATTAAGCGAGGTCCCTCCCGGCTCCCGGATCATTTTCAGCGCCCACGGGGTGCCGCCCGCGATTGTCCGGGAAAGCGAGCGCCTGCGGTTGCGCGTCATTGACGCCACGTGCCCGTTGGTTAAGAAAGTCCACCGCCAGGCCACCAAATATTCTGAAAACGGTTGCCACACGGTTTTAATCGGCCATAAAGGCCATCAGGAAATGATCGGCACGGCTGGGTATATTAAGGAAGAGCTTCTTCACATCGTTGAAACGGTTGAAGACGTTAAAAAGCTTGATATTCCTCTGGAGTTAAAAGTGGGGTATATCACGCAGACCACGCTGTCGGTGGATGAATCGAAGCTCATTATCGAAGCCATGCACCGCCGTTTCCCGAATTTACAGGACCCCGCGCGAGACGACATCTGTTACGCGACCCAAACCCGGCAGGACGCGGTCAAAGAGCTGGCCTCGCTCTGCGATATGATTATTATCTGCGGCTCGGCCAACAGCTCCAACAGCAACCGTTTGAGGGAAACCGGCGAGCGGTGCGGCGTGCCCGCGTACATCATTGACAGCGCGGCGGATTTGCGGATGGAATGGTTCCGGGGCGTTGAGAACGTCGGCGTCAGTTCCGGCGCGTCCGTGCCCCACTTTATCGTGGAAGATCTGGTCAAAGAACTTGAGAAGATGTTCCCCGGCGCGGCTGTCCAGCGGTTTGAAAACCCGGAGAAGAATATCGTGTTCCCGCTGCCGGAACTGTTATAATTTTTGGGAGAGGATGCTCACGGCCCGGACGTGAGGAATCGGAATGATGATTAATAACCATTTGAAACAGCAGTTGGAAACTCTTAACCTGAAATACCGTGAGCAGGCGCCGTTAAGCGCTTTTACGACGTTTCAACTCGGCGGGCTTTGCCCCTTTCTTGTGGAATGCGAAACCCTCTCGCAGCTTCGGCAGGCCGTGTCCTTGTTCAGGGCGGAGCGCCAGCCGTTTATCCTGCTGGGCGGCGGGTCTAATGTCGTGGCCGCTGATGAGGGGATCGAACACCCGGTGATCCGCTACCGTTCATCTGTGCCTGTGATCAGCCGGAACGGGAATGCGCTGACAGCCGCCGCCGGCACTCTTCTGGATGATTTGGTTCAGTATACTATTAAGGAAGGGCTGTCCGGAATGGCTTTTGCCAGCGGGATCCCGGGCACGGTCGGAGGCGCTGTCGTGGGCAACGCCGGGGCGTTCGGCCGGCAGATGTCTGACGTGGTCACCGCCGTAAACATCCTTGATGAAGCCGGCAAAGAGATGACGTTGCCCCGGGAAGCGTGCGGCTTCGATTACCGGCATTCTCGGTTAAAGGAAACCGGGCAAATCGTGGCTTCGGCTGTTTTTGAGCTTGAGCCGGGCGACCCCCCAACCCTTGAGGCCGAGCGCCAAGATATCCTGGCCCAGAGGCGGGACAAGCACCCGGATTATAAAAATGTCCCTTGCGCGGGCAGTTTTTTTAAGAACCTGCCCCCTTCTGCTCCCGGCGAGCGGCGTCAGGCCGCCGGCTGGTTCCTGGACCAGGCGGGCGCCAAAGATCTTCGCTCCGGCGGGGCCGCGGTTTTCCCTAAACACGCGAACATCATCATCAAAGCGGACGCTTCCTGCTCGGCGCGGGATGTTTTTGATCTGTCCGAAAAGATGGCCGCCCGCGTGAAGGAACAATTCAATATCATCTTGTCCCGGGAAGTCCGTTTCCTGGGGCCGATCCCTGCCGGGGACGCGTCCCGGCGTTTTTGGTAAGATCCCTGAAAAGAATATGCGGTGATGTTATTCGGTGCTCACGGAGGCCTGCCGTTCCAGCGCGCCTTTGAGGGCGTGCCAGGACAGGATCGCGCATTTCACCCTTGAAGGGAACTGCCAGATGCCGGAAAAAATCGTCAGTTTCCCGAGGTGATGGGGTTGCCGGTCCGGGTCGAGTTTGCCTGTGACCAGATTTTGGAATTCTTCAAAGAGGGCCAGGGTTTCGGGAACAGTTTTCCCCTGGATGGCTGTTGTCATCATGGAAGCCGAAGCCCGGGATATCGCGCACCCGTCGCCTTCAAAGGATACCCTGTCGATGATGTTATCCTCGCCGATTTTTAGAAAAATTTTTAAATGATCGCCGCAGAGGGGGTTATACCCCTCCGACGTGTGGGTCGCCTCGGGGAACGGCCCGTAGTTCCTGGGATTTTTATTGTGCTCCAGGATAACCTGCTGGTAAAGCTCTCGGTGCGGATGCGCGCTCATTAAGAATCCTTTTAATTTTAAGGAAACAGGGTTTTCGCCTGCCGGATGGCGTCGGCCAATATATCAATCTCTTCCTTTGTATTATAGAAACACAGGGACGCCCGCGAGGTCGCGGGGACTTTAAAATGGTTCATGACCGGCTGCGTGCAGTGGTGCCCGGTCCTGACCGCCACCCCTTCTTCGTCCACCAGGGTCCCCAGGTCGTGCGCGTGGATGTTAGGCAGGATAAAGGAAATGATGGCGGCCTTGTCTTTGGCCGTGCCGATGATTTTTAAGCCCGGGATGGCCCCTAATTTTTCCGTCCCGTAAGCCAGGAGTTCCCGCTCATACGCGGCGATCGCGTCCATCCCGATATCAAGCATGTAATCAATGGCCGCCCCTAATCCGATAACCCCGGCGATGTTCGGGGTGCCGGCCTCGAATTTATAGGGTAGGATATTATAAGTTGTTTTTTCAAACGTCACGGATGTGATCATGTCGCCCCCGGTTTGATACGGCGGCATGCGGTTTAAAAGGTCGGCTTTCCCGTAGAGCACGCCTGTGCCGGTGGGGCCGAAAATTTTGTGGCCGGAAAAAACGAGGAAATCGCAGTCGAGTTCTTGCACGTCCATGGCGAGGTGTCCGGCGGCCTGGGCACCGTCAATGAGCACCACCGCGCCGTGTTCGTGCGCGGTCGTGATGATGTCCATGACCGGGTTGACCGTGCCCAGGGAATTTGAAATGTACACCATCGAAACCAGCTTGACCTTGGGGGACAGCATGGCTTTGTACGCGTCCAGGCATAACTCGCCGTTATCGTTGATGGGCGCCACTTTCAAAACACAGCCGTTCTCCTGGCAGAGCTGCTGCCAGGGGACGATGTTCGAATGGTGCTCCATTTCTGAAATCAGGATTTCGTCCCCTTGTTTTAGCTGGGATTTCCCGTAGCTGTTCATGACCAGGTTGATGGATTCGGTGGCGCCGCTGGTGAAGATCACTTCCGCCGTCTTGGAGGCGTTGATGAATTTTTTAATTTTTTCCCGGGTGCGTTCATACTCCGCGGTGGCCTGCTCGCTCAAGTAATGGACCCCGCGGTGCACGTTCGAGGTCCCTTGGCTGTAAAACCACGTGATTCTTTCGATGACCTGTTGGGGTTTCAGCGTCGTGGCCGCGTTGTCCAGGTAAACGAGCGGCTTGCCGTGCACCTTGACGCGCAGGTTGGGGAAATCAGAACGGATTTTTTCGATATCCATGGGCATATAAGAATGTGTGTTAATGAGCCACCGCCCCCAGGAGCGGGTTCACGGTTAATAAGAAACGTTCCAGAACGCTGTCCCGGGCCTGAGGGAACATTTCGTCCACAAACCCTTTCGCCAGCATGGCGACCGCTGTTTTTTGGGGGACGCCCCGGCTCTGCAAATAAAACACTTCGTTGGGGTCCATCTGTCCGACCGTGGCCCCGTGGCTGCATTTCACATCGTCCGCGAATATTTCCAGTTGCGGCTTTGTGTTGACCCGGCAATGGTCGCCCATTAGAAGGTTCTTGTTTAATTGATAGGCGTTGGTTTGCTGGGCGTCCGGGTGGACGTAAATTTTTCCGTTAAAGACCACCCGGCTCTGCCCGTTTAAGATGCCTTTATATAACTGGTTGCTCGTGCCGTTGGCCGCGATATGGTTCACCGCCGTGAGGTGGTCCGCGCGGCGGTCGCCCTGAAGGAGGGACAACCCTTTCAGGAGCGTTTCAGCCCTTTCTCCCAGCAATGTCACGGCCAGGTTGTTCCGGGACAAGCGGCTTCCTGTCGTCAGGATGAAGCTGTCGAAACTGGAATCCTTGTGCTGGGTCACGCGGGCGGAATGGATATAAAAGTTTTCATGGCTTTCATCCTGGATCACGGCCAGCGAGATTTTCGCGCCGAAGCCGAGGGTGATGTCCGTCAGGGCGTTGGTGAAGGATGCGGCCGCGCCGCTGGCGGAGGAGAAAGTCATTAAAATCCGCGCTTCGGCCCTTGGCTCTGCCGTCACGATGACCCGAGGGCAAAAAACGTTCACGGCGGTTGCTTCGCTTGCGACATGGCAGAGATGGATTACCGGTTTCACCTGAAGCTGGGCGGGCACATGGATCCACAACCCGTCATAATTCAGTGCGGTGTTCAGGCCGGAGAAAAGGTCTGTCGGCTGGCTAAAGTCCGGGGCGAGCCAGTTCCGGAATTCTTCTTCTGAAACCGCGGAGAATTTCTTAAGTGTCAGACCCTTGGCTTCGTCCGGGATAACCGGAAGCTCTTCCGGAAGGCGCCCGTTGGCGATGACGACGGCGATATCCTCCGGGGCCAGGAATTTGTCCCCGGATTTCCGGCCCTCCGGTCCACCGTCAGCGCGGGACGCCACCACAGGCAGGCTGAAAAGGGGCGACAGGTCTGTGTAGCGCCACTCGTCATCTTTCCGGGTTGGGAACCCCTTGGACACGGCCGCGTTCCAGGCCGCCTCTTTTTTGGGCAGGAGCCATGCCGGGCCTTCTGTTTCCGAGGCTTTCCTGATTTCTCCGAGCCGGGCCATGAATTGTGAGTCGGTTGATGTTTTTGACGGCATCAGATTCCTTATCCTTGTTTCAGCCAATCATAACCTTTGTTTTCCACTTCAAGCGCCAGTTCCCGCCCCGCGGTGCGCACGATCCGGCCGTCTTTGAGGATGTGGACGACGTCCGGAACGATGTAATTAAGCAGGCGCTGGTAATGCGTGATCACGATAAACGCGTTATTGCCGGATTTAAGGCGGTTCACGCCGTCGGCCACGACGCGCATGGAATCCACGTCCAGCCCGGAGTCGGTTTCGTCCAGGACCGCCAGCCTCGGGTTGAGTATGGCCATCTGCAGGATCTCGTTGCGCTTCTTTTCCCCTCCGGAGAAATCCACGTTCACCGGCCGGTTGACGTATTTTTCGTCCATGCTCAGCCGTGCCATCTTCTCGCGCAGGAAAGCGTCAAAATCCAGGGGGTCCATTTCCGCCGCGCCGTGGTATCGGCAGATTTCGTTGAAAGCCGCCCGCAAGAAAATCGCGTTGGAAACGCCGGGGATTTCCACCGGGTATTGAAAAGCCAGGAACACGCCTTCCCGGGCCCGGTCTTCCGGGGCAAGCCCGAGGATGTTGACCATTTTACCGTTAATATTGAAAAGGATTTCCCCCCGCGTCGCGGTGTAATCCGGATGCCCGGCGATGATTTTCGCGAGGGTGCTTTTCCCGGAGCCGTTGGGCCCCATGATGGCGTGCACTTCGCCTTGTTTCACCGACAGGTTGATCCCTTTCAGGATTTCAACGCCGTTCATGGAGATTGTCAGGTCTTTAATTTCCAGCATAGTTCATCCCCTGTTAAAATTAGCCCACGCTGCCTTCAAGTTTTAACTCCAGCAATTTCACCGCCTCGACCGCGAATTCCATGGGCAGTTCCTGAAACACTTCTTTGCAAAAGCCGTTGATGATTAAAGAAATCGCCGCTTCCGTGTCCAGCCCCCGCGACTGGAGGTAAAAGATTTGATCGGCGTTGATTTTTGACGTTGACGCTTCATGCTCGAGGGTCGCGGAACGGTTATCCACTTCGATGTAAGGGAACGTGTTGGCGCTGCATTGGTTTCCCACCAGCATGGAATCGCAGCGCGAGAAATTCCGCGCCTGCTCCGCCGACGGCAGGATTTTGACCAGCCCTCGGTAAGTGTTGTTGGACTGGTCGGTTGAGATCCCTTTGGAGATGATCGTGCTGCGGGTCCTCTTGCCGGCATGGATCATTTTCGTGCCGGTATCGGCCTGCATGCGGTGGTTTGTCAGCGCGACACTGTAGAATTCTCCGGTCGAATCGTCCCCCTGCAGGATGACGGCGGGGTATTTCCATGTGATCGCGGATCCGGCTTCAACCTGGGTCCAGGATATTTTGGAATTGTTCCCCCGGCACTGGCCGCGCTTGGTGACAAAATTGTAAATCCCCCCTTTGCCGTCCTTGTCGCCGGAATACCAGTTTTGAACGGTGGAATATTTGATTTCAGCGTTGTCAAGGGCGATGAGTTCGACCACGGCCGCGTGCAGCTGGTTCTCATCCCGCATCGGCGCGGTGCACCCTTCCAGGTAGCTCACGTAAGCGCCTTCTTCGGCAATGATCAGGGTCCGTTCAAACTGCCCGGTCTGGGCGGCGTTGATCCTGAAATAGGTTGACAATTCAATGGGGCAGCGGACGCCTTTCGGGATAAAACAGAACGACCCGTCCGTGAAGACGGCGGAGTTGAGGGCCGCGAAAAAATTGTCGGTGTACGGCACAACCGAACCGAGGTATTTTTTGACCAGGCCCGGGTGCTTCTGGAGCGCTTCGCTGATCGGGCAGAAGATGATCCCGTATTTCGCCAGCTCATTTTGATGCGTGGTCCCAACGGAGATGCTGTCAAAGACCGCGTCAACGGCCACGCCGGAAAGGCGTTTTTGTTCCGATACCGGAATGCCCAGCCGGTCAAAAGCCCGCACGACTTCCGGGTCCACTTCTTCCAGTCCGCCCGGCCCGTCGGCTTTCTTTTTTGGGGCGCTATAATAATGGATGCCCTGGTAATCGACCGGGTCATATTGAAAATTGGCCCAGTGCGGCTCGGTCATGGTCTGCCAGTGCCGGAACGCTTTAAGCCGCCACGCCAGCATCCAACCGGGCTCGCCCTTCTTCCCGGATATCAGCCGGACGATCTCTTCATTTAACCCTTTGGGAGCCAGGTCAGCGTCAACCGAAGTGTAGAAACCATACTTGTATTCCCCGCTGGAAAGTTTGTCTTTTTCCAGGGGTTGTTGGCTGGTTTTTTCAAGAGGTTCTTTGTCCATGGGATGGCCGCCTGAAACTTAAGAGCGTTAGCTCTAGGTAATTTTTGCCCGGTCCAGTCCTTTCTGGTTAAAAAAATCTTCCAGGATGACCGTGTTAAAAAGGTTTTGTACTTTACTGTTCAGCGCGTTCATCGAGCCGGTCATGGCGCACAAAGAGGTCAGGTTACAGGCCCCGGCGTGCTTGGAACAGCTTGCGATCTGGATCGGGCCGGCAATGATATTATTGAGGTCGCCCAGGGATATTTCAGACAGCTTTTTTTTCAACCGGTATCCTCCATGAACGCCTTGCGAGGCCTGCAGGACGCCGTTTTGGGCCATGATCTGTAAAACACGCGCGGTCGGCGCGAAGGGGATGTTGAAAACCGAGCTGATTTCCTTGGCGGATGTCAGCTGCCCCGCCTCTTTCCGGCGCATGTAATTCAAAGAGAGCAGCGCGTATTCGATTTTTTTATTGATTTTAAACATGTATTCCCGTTCCCGCGATTCCAATTGTGATCAGTGACAGCACCCGCCGCCACCGCCGCGGGCCATCTCTACAACGATATCGGGGTCATATTGATCCCGGAGGACATTCTCGATGGCTTTTAAGGTGCCGAACGCCGCGCCCGGGCACCCGCCGCACGCCCCCTGGTAAGAGATGTTTAAGACCTTTCCATTCAAGCTGACCACCCGGACATCGCCGCCGTCCATGCGCAGGTAAGGCCGGATGTTCTGGTCCAATAATTCTTCGATTTTTCGACGTTCCGGGCCCATGTCCCCGTCCGATGCCGCGGTGGCCCGACCTGTTTTCAGGGCAATGTCCGGATTATGGCCGGGAAGGTTTTCAAGGATAATAGTTTCGATGCTGTCCTGGAGGTTCTTCCAATCCGCCCGGCCGTCCTGGGTGACGGTGATGTAATGATCGTTCAAGAAAATTTCTTCAACATGGGACATGGCAAAGAGCGCCTGCACCAGAGGAACGCCTTCTGCCTCATCCGGGTTCCTGAAAGTTATATTCCCTTCCTGGATCACCCGTTCATTGATAATAAATTTTAACGCGTTGGGGTTTGGCGTTGGGCTAACAGTAATCGTGTATGACATCATGGCTCCTTTCTTCTGGTGATGATTTTTGCCTTCTGTTGTTCATATTATATTAAGCGGTTGGCCCGAAATGTCAAGAAAATACTTCAAAAAGAGACGTATTTCAATCTTAGGAAGGAAGATAATGGGCAAGGATATAATCCGCGAAGGGGAACGCGCAGGTGAAGGCCGGGGAAACAGCGTTAAGGACATGGACCGTTGAGCCGTCCCCTTCGACAACGAAGTCCTGGACAAGGCTTAAGGATTGTTTATCCAGGAGCTGTGCCCGTATGCCGGGGGCGGTGTGGCATGTGAACCCGGCCGGG
This sequence comes from Candidatus Omnitrophota bacterium, assembly GCA_029560465.1. Lineage (GTDB taxonomy): Bacteria > Omnitrophota > Gorgyraeia > Zapsychrales > JANLHA01 > JAGOJP01. The sequence goes on along the minus strand of JAKQKX010000044.1, from coordinate 5,687 downwards.
TCGATGTGTTTGACCATAGCGCAGGCCAGGCTGATAAAATATTTGCGGTAGTACTTCCTTATTTCTTCAAAAGCCAGGTCGCGGAAATGAAAACTGTTTTTGAAAAAAAGCAGGGTTTCATACTTTAAGATTTCAGCGAGCTCCCCGGCTTTGAAATTTTCCCGCAGGCTATAATTCTCGCGCCAGAACGCCGGGATGGCGGTCGGCCCGATTTTAATGCCGCCGTCTACGGTTTTGGTGAAATGCACACCTAAAAACGGGTTGCGTAAATCCGGGACAGGGTAAATGCTGATTTTAATATCGGTTTTATTTTTTGTGTATTTCAAATAAAGTCCTTTAAAAGGGATCATCGTGTAACGGCCGCCGAAACCAAAGTCTTGGGCGATTTTATCGGCGTACAGCCCGGCGGCGTTGATCAGGGTTTTTGCGGTGAAATCGCCCTGGGTGGTTTGAATCACGTTCCCCTGATGGGACAGGTAACAGGTGTTGAACGAAAACCTCACGCCCCGTTCCATCAGGACCTGTTTCAGGACATCACAGACCTGCTCCGGGTTCAGGCACGCAGTGTCAGGGGAAAAAAGCGCTTTTTTGTGCGTTTTGACGTTGGGCTCGATTTTTTCGGCTTCGGCGGCGCTGATGAGAGAAACATTGGAGCCGTTCGCCTTCCCGCGTTTCAGCAGTTCATCCAAGGCGGCGAGCTCCTGGTCGTTTTTGGCCACCACCAGTTTACCGCTGTCGTTGATCGGGATGTTGTGGCGGCGGCAGAATTCCTTCATGGCGATATTCCCGGCCACGGTGAATTTCGCTTTGAAACTGTCAGCCGAATAATAAAAGCCGGCGTGCAGAATCCCGCTGTTGCGGCCCGAGGCGTGCGCCGCGACGTCCCCTTCTTTCTCGATCAAAAGGACGCGGGCCTTCGGGTATTTTTTCTGCAGGGCGTAGGCGATGGACAGCCCGATCACGCCGCCCCCGATAACAATATAATCAAATTCTTGAGGCATGAGGTTTTCCCCTTCAGGGTTTAACCGAAGAAGGTCTCTCCTTTGGCCCAGTTTTGGCCCGGCACTTCATCGATGACGAGGTACAGGTGGTCTTTGGGCTTGTTGGCGACCCTTTCAAGGGTCTCGGCGAATTCTTTGGCGATCTGGTTTTTTTGGTTTTTCGTGAGCGTCCCGACTAATTTTAAATTGATGTACGGCATACAGCCCCCTTTTGTTCTGTGATTACTGGCGCAATAAGAAAATCCCGATATGGGCGAAAAGGTTTGGCAGCAAATGTTCTTCCTGATGCCTCCCCAAATCCCGCTCTTTGACGATGGTGATGGCGTTGTTCCGGCAGAAACTCCTGAAGTCCTTCAAACTGGAAAAACGCAGGTTCGGTGTGTTGTACCATTCATAAGGCAGTTCCGCGGTGACCGGCACCCGGCCCCGGAAGAATATTTGAAAACGGGCCGACATGTGGCAAAAATTGGGGATACCGACAATGACGTTTTTCCCGACCCGTAAAGCGGCCAGGATCGCCGCCTGGGGGTTCAGCACCTGCTGGAGACTTTCGTTGAGGATGACATAATCAAAGCGTTTGTCGGAGAAATCCTTGAGCCCGGTGATGATGTCGCTGTGCAACACCGTCACGCCCCGCTCGATGCAGCTGTAGATGGCTTTTTCATCGATTTCGATGCCCGTGCCCTGGCACTGTTTCTGATGGATCAGGTGATACAGCAGTTCACCGTCGCCGCAGCCAAGGTCTAGCACGCGGGACCTGGTTGCAACCAGCTGCAGAATGATCTGGTAATCCAGCCGGATATCGGGTTTATTCCCCGGGGTCATTTCAGGCTTCCTTTACGGCATAGCCGTGTTTTTCCGTTCCAGAAGCATCCTGGCCAGGAAATGTTCAATCACATGGGCCTGCCCGGCGTTCTCCATCAGGAACGCGTCGTGGCCGTAAGAAGAGTTGATCTCGATGTACGAAACGTCCACGTCGTTGATCTTAAGCGCCCGGACGATTTTCATGGACTGGTGCGGCGGGTAGAGCCAGTCTGACGTGAAAGAGATCACGAGGAATTTGGACTGGATATTTTTGAAAACGGCGTCCAGGTTCCGCTCCTCGGTCAAATCAAAATAGTCAAGCGCCTTGGTGATATATAAATAGGAATTGGCGTCGAACCGCTGGACAAAACTGTCGCCCCGGTAACGCAAATATTTGCTGACTTCAAAATCCACGGAAAAATCATACCCTACCCGTTCCTTGCTGAAGAGTTTGCGCCCGAATTTTTCCTCCATGGACTTTTCGCTCATATATGTGATATGCCCGATCATCCGGGAGACCGCCAGTCCCCGGGCCGGGATGCTTTTGCCGTAATAATCCCCGTTCTGCCAGTCCGGGTCGGACATGATGGCCTGCCGCCCGACTTCGTGGAACGCGATCTGCAGGGCGTTATGCCGGTAATTCGTGGCAATGGCGATGACCGAATGAATCATCTGTGGGTACATCACCGCCCAGGTCAAGGACTGCATGCCGCCCATCGATCCTCCGGTAACGCAGAGAAGCTTGGATATCCCCAAATGGTCGATCAGCAGCTTTTGCGCGTTGACCATGTCCTGGATCGTGATCACGGGGAAATTGAGGCTGTAGGGTTTTCCGGTCTTGGGATTGACGCTGCTGGGCCCGGTGCTGCCTTTACATGAGCCGATCACGTTGGCGCAGATGATAAAATACCGGTCGGTGTCGAACGGTTTGCCCGGCCCGATCATGGTGTCCCACCATCCGGGTTTGGAGTCGTTTTCGTGGAATCCGGCGGCGTGCGCGTCCCCGGTCAGAGCATGGCAGATGAGGATCGCGTTCGTCTTCTCCGGGTTGAGCGGCCCGTACGTTTCGTAGGCGATCGTGATCGGCCCCAGCCGTTCTCCGCTTTTAAGCACGAGCTCATCCGGCGGTTCGGCGCACTGAAAATATTGCGTGGTGACTATGCCTAACTGTTTTGTGGCCATGATTTTATTTCTTTTGTTTACATAAGTATCGAAATCTTAACATAGGCGGAAAGTGATGTCAATTTATTCGGTGTGTTTTGTGGGAGGAACAAGGGGGAACCGTGGATTATTTTTCGGCGTAAAGAAACATGGCCTCAATGCACTTCTTCGCTTTTTCCTGAATAGAAGGCGGGACCGAGATCCGGTCCTTGTCCGTGGGGTGTTTAAGCACCCGGATAATGTCATGGAGGTCGTTGGATTTCATATAATCGCAGAGCGTGCAGGTGCCGACCAGGTGTTTTTCCGGGAATTCGACCTGAAGCCGGGCTGACAGCCCGCATTCGGTCAGCATGAGGAATTGGTCCGCGGCGGTCTTGCGCATGTATTGCAGCATCTGGGACGTGCTGCCCACATAATCCGACGCTTCGCAGACTTCGGGTTTGCATTCCGGATGGCTGACGACCTTGGCTTCGGGGTATTCCAGGTTGACCTTGTGGACCTGTTCCAGCGTGTATTCCTTGTGGACATCGCAGGTGCCGTTAAAATAAAGGATATCTTTGGACACCCCCCGCTTTTTCAATTCATGGATCAGGTTTTGCCCCATGAATTTGTCCGGCAGGAAATAAATTTTTTTGTCGGGGATGCGTTCAACGACACGAACCACGTTAGCCGACGTGACGCAGACGTCGCATTCCGCCTTGACCTCCGCGGTCGTGTTAATGTAACAGACAAAGGTGCGGTCGGGGAATTCCTGCCGGAGGCGACGCACTTCGGAGCCGTTAATCGCGTCGGCGAGGGTGCAGCCGCCGTCTTTGGCCGGCATGAGCACCTCTTTGTCGGGGTTGAGGATCTGGGCGGTTTCCCCCATGAATTTCACCGCGGCGAAGACGATCTTTTTCGCGGGCGTGCTCATGGCGTTTTTGCTTAGCCCGTACGAATCCCCAACAAAGTCAGCCACGCCGTAAAGGATCTCCGGGACCACGTAGGTGTGCGCCAGGATGACGGCGTCTTGTTCGGCCTTGAGGGCGTTGACTTCGTTGACGAGCGGCGCCAGCTCTTCGCATTTTTTAAGGGAATAATGGCAGACCTGCCCCCCCAGTTTAATATTTTTGAGGATCGCGTAAAGCTCCTCGGCAGTCAGGATTTTGGGAGTTTTGGTTTGCAAAGGCGGCATGGTCCACTCTTTCAATAAAACTGTTAGCCGGAATCTATTTGGGAAACACTATAACTCAAATTGATTTAAAAATCAAGGCGTGCGAATAAGGCGGCGGAAAAAACAGCGTTTAAGGGGAAGCAGTTTCCCCCTTCAGGGCGTGCGGCGTGGCGGCGGTTACGCGGACCGGGACAATGTCTCCCGGGGCGAGGCCGGGCTGCCCGGGAAAGACGACGATGGTGTTGCCGTCGGTCCGGCCCTGGAACTCGCGGGCCGAGCGGCGGGATGCCAGCCCCTCGATCAGAACGGGAAGGGTTTTCCCGGTATGGCGGCTGTTCCTTTTTAGGGAGATTCCCTTTTGGATGGCGTTCAGCCGCACGATCCGCGTTGTCTTCTCTTCTTCCGGGACGTCATCCGGATATTTTTTCTGCGCGACCGTGCCCTGGCGTGGGGAATATTTGAAAATAAACGCAGAGTCGAACGCAACGGCTTCCATGACACGCACCGTGTCTTCGAATTCTGACGCGGTCTCCGTTGGAAAACCCACAATGATGTCCGTGCTCAGGCCAACATCGGGAATGCGGCCGCGGATTTTCCGGACAAGGGCCAGGAAGTCTTCCTGGGTGTAGGTGCGGTTCATCAGTTTCAGGATCCTTGAGTTCCCGGCTTGTAAAGGCAGATGAATGTGCTTGCAGACTTTCGGTTCCCGCGCAACGGCGTCAATGACGGCGTCCGGGAAATCTTTGGGGTGCGGCGACATGAACCGGACGCGCTCGATTCCCTGAACCCGGCTGACGGCCTGGAGCAGGCCGGAGAAACCGGTTGCATGATCCGCGTAAGAATTAACGTTTTGCCCGAGCAGGGTCACCTGTTTATACCCTTGTGCGGCGAGTTTTTCCGTTTCGGCGAGTATGTCCGTCAAGGCCCGGCTCCGTTCTCGGCCCCGGGTGTACGGGACCACGCAGAACGTGCAGAAATTATTGCATCCGCGCGTGACCGCGACCCAGGCGTTCACCCGGCTGACCCGGTCGGGATTGATGCCGGTGTAATTTTCAGAAATGTCGAAATCCGTGTCCGCGGCCGGTCCGCCCGAGCCAGCGGCCCGCGCGAGGAGTTCCGGCAGGCGGCGGTAACTGTCTGGCCCGATAATCAAATCGATTTTAAGCGCGGGATTGGCCAGGAGCGCTTCCTCCATGTTCACGGCCATGCAGCCCAGGATGCCCAGGATGAACGGCCGGTCTTGGCACAGGTGATGCAGGGCGTGGATGTGCCCGATCACTTTCCGGTGGGCGTTCTCCCGGACCGCGCAGGTGTTGAGAAGGACGATGTCCGCATCCTGCGGCGAATCGCAAAACGTGTACCCCTCCTGCCCGAGGATGGACCGGATAACCTCCGAATCATATTCATTCATCTGGCATCCGAAGGTACGCAAAAGCACACGTAGCTTCTTCGGGCTTTTGCCTCCGGAATCGCCTGTATTGTCGTCTTTTCGTTCGTTTTCAACCATTTCATCCCCTCTTCATAGCAAGTCTTCCAAGGCTCATTCAACTCAAACTTCACGATTTCCT
>JAKQKX010000074.1 GCA_029560465.1 Candidatus Omnitrophota bacterium | reverse complement strand
TTTATCGCCGCTGCCCAGCAACACGAACACGCTTATCACAAAAATAAAGGCAACCGTCCCTTTGTTCATCGCCATAGAAATCCTCTCCCCCTGAGCTTTCGTTCTTCCCCGCAGAAACATAACGGCCGCAGCAGGCTCCCCGGTTATTATTTAAAGTAAAAATATTTTATCATGCCGGCGTGACGTGACGCAATCATAATGAAATATAATATAATTAAAAAAACAGGCGCCAACGGAGGAAGGGATCAGAAACTGTATGGGAAACGGAGTTCGAACGTCATATCCGGCGCATCGGTCGTCAGGCCGACGCTGACGGCAAAGTCCATGGAAGCCCGTTCGCTGAGTGTCCAGTTAAATCCGGTTTTAAAATTAGCCGCGTTTTGAAAAGAACCCGGGACAGCCTGCCCGTCCCGGTTCATTTTTCCTGTCACTGTATGATCAAAAGAAAAATTAATCGCCGTCTGATAACTCAAAGCGATAGCCGTGCCCAGGCTGTAGCCTATGGAATCACCGGGGTCAACCTCTCCGTAGTTTTCGATATCACTGCGCGGGATATTGTAGGTGTAGTTGATGCTCCCAAAAACAACCGCCGGATCACTGGCCTTGGCCGCAACGAGGGCTCCGCTCACCGCCCAATGCCCGGTCCCCAGAGCGATATCCGTATTATACGGCTCATCCCCCGTGTTGGACTTGACAGACAGACTCGCCACAAGATCCGGCATCATCCCGTGTTCCCAGCCGATTTGACGGCTGACGGACACCTGGATGTCCCCCAACCCGCCTTTGGAATCCGTCTGGTCATAGGTCGTGCTGTCTGTGTTGGTAATACGGTTATATTCAAATCGTCCCGGGACGCGGATTTCGGTCTGCAGATTATGGAAAAGCCCGTATTTAAACGCCCAGGTATGGATAAATACGTCTCTTTTGACTTTTTCCGTGTTGATATCTCCCACGACTAAAATAGGAAGGATGCTGAAACCGTTAATATTAATCCGGTTGGAAGAGA
>JAKQKX010000031.1 GCA_029560465.1 Candidatus Omnitrophota bacterium | reverse complement strand
ATGTCCGATGGGGAAACGATCGAAGAGGCGATTCAGAACGGCCGGGACGCCTTTCTGGGCTGGATTTCCGCACAAGCGGATATGGGCAGGGAAATTCCCAAGCCCGCGTATCGCGCCCCGGAAGCAGAACCGCCCATGTCGGGCAAGTTTGTCCAGCGAGTGCCGAAAACGCTTCATGCCAAACTGGCCGCACTCGCCAGACAGGAGGGTGTTAGCCTCAATACCCTGGTTCTAACCTTTATTGCCGAGGGCGTGGGAACGCGGGATGAAAAAAGTCGCCCGTAAGCATAACCCCTATCGAATCTTCGCCGAGTATGAGAACCAGGAACATGAAATCCCGGCACACGTTTTAAAAGCGATGAGAGATTTGAACATGAAAAGCAGTAAATTATCCGGCAGGGAACTCGAACGTCACGAGGCAAAACGGGACGTCTGGCGGGAAGTATTGGACGGCATAGACGAAATCAAAGCCGGAGGCCTCGATCCCTATAAACTGGCCTTCAAGGAATCTGCCCTGACTGAACCATATCATAAAGAACGGCATCGAGATCATCCACTGATCCGCTGTTCGCCTCTCTAAACCACGCCAAACCTTCCTCAAAGTGGCAATCTTTTGAATCATTGAACAAAAGAAAAAGGACCTGTGGAATGAAAGAATGTCACAAGCCCTTGATTTCATTTGGTACCTGGGGTCGGAATCGAACCGACACGAAGCTAAGCCTCGAGGGATTTTAAGTCCCTTTTATGGCGTTTCCCATAGTTTCCCGAAGCCTCAAATAATCGTTAGAAAACTATTGACATTCAAGGAACTTATGCTTATTCTCTTGATTAAGGGACATTAAGGGAAATTGTTTGAATGAACGAAAAAAACGGGACAGGAGCGGGACAGAATTTTTAAAAGTTACCGTGCAGGGGGGTTTTCATGGCGACAAAATGGATCAAGACAACGTTTCCGGGGGTGCGCTACAGAAAACACCCGTCACGGAAACATGGCGTCAATTGGGATCAATACTTTACAATCCGTTATAAAGTGCCTGGCAAAGACAAAGAGGG
>JAKQKX010000006.1 GCA_029560465.1 Candidatus Omnitrophota bacterium | reverse complement strand
CTGGATGTTGAGATCACCGGTACTCGGGTTTACTGTCCAGAAATCATCATCCAGACCGTAAAAAATACCAGTCAGCTCTTCCCCATTATCGCCATCAGCCCAAACGGTCTTGGCAGTAGGGGTTTTGATGGTGGAGATCTTAAAGATACTCCAGGCATCTTCTTGTTGGTTCGCCTGCCCATAGCCATTAGAACTGGTAGTGTATAAAGTTCCGGCTGTGAAGTCGGAAAACTTGAACTCTACCGGCCCACGATATCCGTTTCTTAACTCGAAAGCAAATACCGGGGAGCTGATGAGCGAGAGGCTAGCAACCAATGTTGCGATTAGAACAATTTTCTTCATGTTCATCCTCCGTTTTTGTTAATAAAATTTTTATCTATCATTATGTAAGAAGCTAGGTTCGAACAGATTCTTCTTACGCAAAAATGGTACTTATGGTTCTCTGTTAACCGGTCTCGGGGAACACATAGGTACCCCTCCCCCAAAACATTACTGCTTTTTTCTCAACCCAAGTACACCTAATAACCCAGTCCCCAATAAAAGCATGGTGGCGGGTTCTGGAGTCCGACCGCATTCCGGGCAATCCGGAGCGATTGTATTCACGTATTTATATTCTTTCCCATATTTCAATAACGCCTGCGTAGAAACAGCCTGATTGGTTGGAACACTGAACCAGAAGAAATCATACTCCGCAAACTGCCCAGCAACCTTATAGCTGTCATCCAAAACATCTGAACTGTTGGGCGTCCATTCAAATCCGTCCGGTTTATCAGCCGCGCCGAACTGCTCAAAAGTCATGACATATGTCCTTTGCTCCCCACTGCCGTCAGGATTATTGCCGTCGTAGCCGATAGAATCAATAATCGCCTGACGCAACACGTCATCTTCAATATTAAACCAGCAATCTTCCAAACCCAGATTCCAATGACTTAACGAATTATGAATAACCGGGTCATCCGGGCCAACACCAACAACAGAAATCTTATAAGTCCATTTATACCAATCATAACCATCTGGCAAAGCAGGGTTATTATCCGGCGTAATATCAACAACCGGATCAATGGATATTTCATAGGTATAAGGAGGTGGTGGCGTCGCATGAGCGCTGACACCAACAATAAATACCGTTGTTATGGCCAATAAACATACTAAGATTAATTTCTTCATTTTTTATTCCCCCGCTTCCTATCTAGCCCCTTCTCCAGTTAATACGACCCTAAACGTCCTTAAGAAAATGCGTAAATCTGTCCAAAGGCATACTTTTTTAATATAAAGAAGATCATACTTAATCTTCTTTCTTACGTCCTCCACTGTTTCATCATAACGATGCCATACCTGGGCAAGCCCGGTAATCCCGGGTTTCACCAATAGTCTTTTTTCATATTCCGGTATTTTTTTCTTCAATTCCGCGACAAATTCTGGTCTTTCCGGCCTGGGACCAATAACACTCATTTCCCCTCTTAACACATTAAAAAACTGCGGAATTTCATCCATATGTGATTTACGCAAGAATTTGCCTACCGGAATTAACCGCGGATCATCCTGGGCCGCCCAAACCGGCCCGGTTTCTTTTTCCGCATCCACTTTCATGGTTCTAAACTTAAAGATTTTAAAAAGCTGGCCGTCTTTCCCGACACGGATTTGAGTAAAAATAATCGGCCCCTTTGAAGTCGTTTTAATCAACAACGTCGCTAAAAGGAACAAAGGAGATAAAATAATAATCGCAGCGGCTGAAACCAAAACATCAAATACTCTTTTAGCAATATAATACGTTCGGCGCACAAAACTGATAATCATTCCTAAGAATCCGCTGCCTAATAATGCCAGCGTCGAAGGTTCCGGAGCTCGGGACCTGGGAGAATCAGGATTTTCTAAAACGTTCTTTTGGTTGTCATTCAAGGGGTAGATTTCCTGCTGGCCTTGATAATCAATCATGGTCATTGTGGCCCACGCAGAGGTAATCACCAAAGTACTGGATAGGAGTAACAAAACCAACAAAGAAATTTCTTTAAATGTTTTACTTATTTTTATCATAGAGTTGATCTGCCTTTTGAAAACGTTTTCTCACATTTTTTTATTTATTTCATAAGCAAGTTGCGTGCCAACTCATAAAAACATCTGCACCAAAACAATCTTTTTATATCATTGAATTACAATGCTTTACATTAAGACGTCCCCACCTCAAATGCGGACACAGTATCTCAGAAGTGGACAAACCCTGACAAGTCGTCCCATAACGGCGTTGACCTTGTTGAACATTTTGTCGAAGATATTAGACATTTATTATTAATTTATTTTAATTAATAATTCTTTCCTTATTTGATTGAAAAACCGGCGAAAGATTCACTCTTTTAAGTGAAATCGGCAGGATAGAATCAATCAGGATATACGGATTTCAGGGTAGATATTGAAACAACTGCGGCGTGATGTCCCGGGCAAACGCGTCAATCCGCTGCATGGCCTGCTCTGGATTCTCCGGATCAACAACAGCAGAAAGCCGGATAAGCGCCCCGCTTGCCGGTTGGCCAGCCAATCTTTTAATCGCGATAAGCGCCTGCCCTTTGAGGTAATTGGGGGTAAATGTGGTCCCGACCTTAAACCAGTAACACATATATTGACGATGAGCGCCCTGCTCAACCAAATATTTGTTGGCTATAATCCGCATGCGCGGCTCCGGGACATCAATCGCATGGTGGGCATTACTTATAAAAGTAGCGCCGCCACCGGTATAGCAGATTTCCGGAGGATGGACAACTTTCCGGTTTGTCTGGGAATAAACGATAAAAATATAAACACTCTCGCCCTGCTCATTTGTATACTTACGCGTGAACGCGTTTCTGGTTTCCAGTATCTTAAACTCCCGGTCGGTGATCGGCAATTCCTCGGATTTCCAACCAGCGATTTCCTGAGGGAACGCATGGATACTCACGGAATCTTTCTGTTGATATTCCTTAAAATAGAGCGTCCAGGACACCACGCCCGCAGCAAAGAACAACCCCAACAACACCCGAAAATTCTTGTTCACTTTACTAGACATCCCCTCACCCCTTTTAGGCCCTTCTTACTCAATAGCTTTACTCACCCCTAACAGCAGCACAAAGGCCAATGCAAAAATAAGAAATCCCGAAGCGTCGTGAATAAAGCCCACCGCCGATTCCGGGCCCCATATCTCACTGACCGTGGCTAAAAAAACCACCCGGCAGACATTTGTAATAATCGCGATCGGAATCGTGGTTAAAAAGAGGACTACTCTTTTCCAGGCCGGCCCGTTCAGCCAAAAGGCGAAAATACTCCCCAGGGCCGTCAGGGAAATGAGCGACCGCAAACCGCTGCAAACGTCATCCACCACAACCTGCGCATGACGCATCATGATAATACTGCCGTTGCGCTTGGCCAAAATGCCCATCTGGTTGAGCAATTTCTCCGCAATCTCGGCCGCGAATATTTTCATCCGGAAACTGATATTAACAATCGCCACTTCCGGGAGCGGAAACATAAAAATCAGAAACGCGATGGGAAACAAAATTTTCTTCAGGATTGCCATGCCGTAAAAATGCAAAATCATGCCAAAAATAACGACAAACATGGACAAGCCCCCGGAAAAATTAATCCTGAACAATGCGCTGAACAAATACAGCAGGATTCCCGCCACGATCAAAGGCATCCCCAACCGGGATTCCTTGACCGGCATCACCTGGAGCTCTGCCTTCTTCTGCCAAATTAAATATCCGCTCACAAACGGGATCAAAATACCATGGCTGTAATAGGAATCCGTGGCAAACCACCGCGACCACATCCACATCAGCGTTGGGGTGTAAGCCAACAAAAAAATCATGGCAGCCGTGAGCGGCTGGGCATGATTTTTAATAACGCGCTTCAAATCAACAGGCTTTAAATCCATAAATCACCGCTCCTAATATTAAGATGAACGCTCACCCAAAATTCTTTACGCCCGATCACAGCTTGCGGGCTGACGGGCTTTTTCCATCACGCACAGCCCTTTAATGATACTATATAAATTGTTCATTTGACAACTCTGCTTTTCACAATTTTTTCTTTATACCAAGCCACCATGCGCTGGATCCCCTCTTCGACCGTGACCCCCGGCTCAAATCCGCGCTGACGCAGCTTGTCCGATCCGTGCCATGTCACGGCGTTGATTTTATAAATCCGGTTCGCCGTGATCGGGAAATTGATTCCGGTGACCCTGGCCAAGATATCAATGATGCTGGTCACCATTAAAATCGGCTTTAACGGCAGGTGCCATTGATACGGCCGGCGGCCGAGGCTGTCTGTGATAAACCGCACAATCTGGGCTGACGTGTGATGCGGATAATCCGCGTAATTATACACGTCCATCCCGGGCTCCATCCGTTCCATTAAAAAAACCGCGGCCGCGGAAAGGTTCTCCACATACGAAACCGTTTTAATATTATCCCCTTTCCCGACAAAAAAGAAACGCCGTTTAAAAATCGTGTCAATCAGCCGGTACATATTCGCGTAATTATGCGGGCCGTAAACCACGGTCGGGCGGATCACGACAACTTCCCGATTGGGATTATCGGCAACCCAGGCCTGGATCAATTTTTCCGCCGCCCACTTGGACTCGCCGTAATCATTGGACGGCTTCGGCGCGCAGCCTTCGTCCGAACAGCGGGCCAGGTCGCCGTAAACGGCTACAGAACTGAAAAAGATAAACTTCTTGATCCCCAGGTCAGACAGGACATTGAGGATCCTCCGGGTCCCTTCCTCATTAATCAAGAAAAAATCTTCCCGCGAAATTCCAAAGTCGTGATGTTTGGCCGCTAGGTTGATCACAAGGTCCGCGCCCTGGGCGGCCCGGCGCAACGCTTCGCTGTCCATGAGGTCGCCTTTCATCAATTCATAACCCGAACGTGGCTCATCCGGCTGCCCGATGTCAAAGCCCACCACTTGGTGGCCGCGGCTTAAAAGATCGCGGGTCAGGTACCCCCCGATAAAACCTTCACTGCCGATAACAAGAATTCTCATAAGGCCCAAACCCTTTCTGATAAATGACATTATTTCAGAAACAGCCAATGGAGGCGAGGCCGTTTCTCCCGAGAGCACTAGGTCCGCGTGGGCGCGGGTCGGGTGAACATGATGCTCGTGCATGGGTCTGACAGTCTGAAGATATTGATCAACAATATCTTCTGCGCGGCGCCCCCGCTGTTGAATATCCCTTAATATCCGTCGCGCTAAACGGATATCATCCGCCACATCCAGATACACTTTATAATTATATAAATGTAAGAACTCCGGCAACAGCACGAATAAACCTTCCACGATGATCACCGGCTTGGGATAAAATTCTTCCACGATATTCCGGCGGGCATGGATCCCGTAATCATACACGGGTTTCTGAATAACCCGGCCTTCCTGAAGCTGGTGAATCTGCTCTTTAAAGAGCTCTATATCCAAAGCGCCAGGATGATCAAAATTGACCTTCTTCCGTTCCTCTTCAGGAAGATACGCAAGATCCCGGTAATACGAATCCTGGCTCAAGATACACGCATGATCACGCCCCAAACGCTCCACGAGCTGCTCGGCCACAGTCGTCTTGCCTGAGGCCGTTCCTCCGGCAATAGCCACAATAAACGGTTTCTTGATGTCTTCTGGTCTCATTCCGTCTTTTTTCTCGTATGGTCCCATTTGGAAAAATCTTTACGCGCCACAAATTGGACGGCTGACAGCACCGGCGAAAAAACCGAGTATAATAAATAATAACACCGTTTCGGGGAAAGAACCCCAACAAGGACCGCCAAAAGAATACCATATATAAATGCGGCCCGCACATTAATTATCAGCGATGCCAGAATAAACACAACCACCCACACGGGCAGAAGCCAGCGGTTGATCTTATGAGAAAATACCACAAAAAACAAATCTGGCTTCTTAATGATCTCCGGGAACAGGCGTTTAACCACATCAAAGCCGCCGGTGATCACCCTGGTCCGCCGTTTGACTTCCACGTGGTCATCGGTGAATTCCGAAAGCGCTTTTAATCCTTTCAGATGCATGGATTTTTTTCCCTGCAACAGGACCGTCAGGGGAACCCACAAATCATCGGCCATGGCTGACGCCGGGATATCCCGGAAAGCGTCTTTTCGAAACGCGTAAAGCCAGCCGGTGGCGACAACAAGCCGCCCCAGGTGGGACGCGGCATCCCGGAAACTCAATTCGTATTTCCAATAGCAGGACTGGATGGTCATGTCGCGGCCATCATACTGGGGGGTGCTGGACAAACACCCCAAGCCGACGTCCTCTTCAAAAGCCTTAACGATAGATTCCATGGCCTCCGGCGCCATTTGCGTGTCCGCATCCGTTGAAATAATAAGGTCTCCGGCGCTTCCAAGGACAAGCTGGTTGATCGTCGGGCCCTTGCCCTGCTTTTCAAAGGCGACCAGCCGCCACCCGTCCAGGTGGTGTTCCCGGATAAAAGCTTCCACCTGCCTGGGCGTGTCATCCGTGCTCCCGTCCGACCCGATTAAAACTTCACACGGCCGGTTAATGTGAGTAAAACACGCGAGCAAATTCTCCATTTTCCGGACAATACATTCCTGTTCGTTATACACCGGCATGATCACACTGACCTTCTTGACCTCGGGGCCTGGGGAAGACTTTTTGCGTCGCAGAACAAGTGCCGCCGCCTTCAAATAAAGCACAGCTAAAAAGTTATGCGCCAGCATATATAAACACAAAAACATTAAGAATTTCATAGTATTTTACCTGTTCTTCAAACGGCTCTCCACAACATTCTTCACGTATTCCAACTGGGCGATCTTACGCGTGAGGCCCTCCACGTAATTCGCGTGATGCATGACAATCCCCTCCGGGACAGGGAGGGGCATCCCCTCCACCCAATGCTTTCCCGTGATCATGCCGCCGCCGTAAAAGATATCCGGCAAGTAAGCATAGCGGCAACACCCGCTTAAATTCCTTAAGACGTATATCAATTTTCTCCGCCAAGACATTCGAAGGGACAAATTCATTAATTTCTGGTCATCTCGTACGTCATAAATGGATCTCCGGATATTTTCCCATAACCTCAGAACCCGACGGTTCGCCCGCGCCACCCAAAACCCGGAACACAGATACCCATAGGGGTCATCCCGCTGGCAAACGATGTCATAACCTTCTACCGCAGACAGCAACAAAGCTTTGGTCGGCTGAAAAAACTGGATATCCACGTCCGAGTAGACAAAAATCTCCCCCCAGTTATCTTGAATGCCCCGGATGATTGTTTCCACCTTAAACGTCACGGCCCGGCACCAACTCTCTTCCATGTAGGCCCCGCCAGGCTCCTCGCAAAAACTCATGTCAACCGCATAGTCATCTTTTAAAGACGGCAAAAACCATGTGTCTTTAAAAACACGATGGGACTCGGTATACATACTTATCAGCTTCATGAAGGAATCCTTTCCCCTGAATGATCTTCATAACCTCTCACGGCAATTCATCAACGACCGCCGCGATCTTGTCCCCAATCACGTCCCAGCTGTATTCCTTTTCGATCAAAGCGCGGCCGTTTTCCTCCAGCCGTTTTCGGGCTTTCTCGTCATCCAAAAGCTCCACAACACGCCGGGCGAATGTCAGGGCGTCGTCCGCGATACAAATATTCTCCTGATCCCTCACCGCCAGGCCTTCACATCCCACCGCCGTAGAGATAACGGCTTTCTTCATGGCCATGGCTTCCAGGATCTTCAAACGCGTGCCGCTGCCGATCCTAAGGGGCACGACAAAAACTTCAGCTTTTTCGATATAGGCGCGCACATCGTCCACAAACCCGGTCACGGTGATGGAACCGTCCTGCGCCGCCAAGCGCTTAATCCTTTCGGTCGGGTCTTTCCCGACCACCCAAAACTTCACACCCGGAACGCGCTGTTTGATCAGCGGATAGATATCCCGCACAAAGAAAAGCACGGCATCCTCATTCGGATGCCAGCCGATCAGCCCGGTGTAAACCAAACTCTTGGGAACAATATCCCGCCCGCCCTTATTTAAGACAGGGACACGGACCCCGTTGGGGATCACCTCCACCCGGCTTTTGGGAGCGCGGCGTAAGACCTCATCCCGGTCAACCGGCGAACACACCCAAACATTCTTATACCGGCACCAAATTCTGGTTTCAAACCGTTCCATTCTCCAGCCTTCATACGCCGCGTAAAGCTTGCGCCACGGGTTCCGCTCCACCTGCTGATAGCGCTTGATAATAACCGATTCGATATTATGCTCATTTAAAATAACCTTGCGCCCGTTTTCCTCAAACTGCACCGCCTGATAAAGAGAGTCGCAAACAATCATGTCAATCGGCTGGGCAGCGAGCAGCGCGTCGATCTTTTTCCGAAGTTCGGGGGAAACACGGCTTTGGACAGAAAACGGCAGCGGATAAAACAACCCAGCCAGCATGGCGCAATAAAGTCCTAGCCCCTTTCCCCGAGCCGGCGGCGGGACCACATCCACAGAACGAAGGACGGATTGGACCTCCCTGACCTGCCGGTCTCTTTCCTGGCCGTAGCACAAGAGGTGAACGTTATGTTTGCGGGCGAGCCGCTCCAGCACATACCAGGCCCGCTGTTTAACCCCGCTATCCGGAGGAAACGGGAACTCCCTGCCTATAAAAAGGATATTCATGAGGAAGCCCTTTTGTTTTGAACGGCGGTACGGGTGGCGGACAAACCTCGCCGGGCCTTTCCCGCGGTTTTTCTTAAATACCGGTAGAACCAATTCGTATATGTATCATACATGACAATCTGCGAAGGATTAATGTAAATAAGATCCTGCCCTCTCTCCGCCATTTGCTTATGCAAAGAGATATGGTCACAGGCGGCTTCCACGTGCGGGTCCTGATTTAAAAGGCAGCTGTACCTCAACCCCTTTACCGCGTCCATCTGATACACGGCCAGGCCGTTAAACGCCGAAGCCACGCGCACCATGGGCATCCCGAGCTTCAATCCTCTGAAAACATTCTGGTAGCCGAAGATCATCTCTTCTGTCTGCGGCCGCGTGTCCGCGGACTCCCGTAAAGCGTATGTGTCATAATAATTATATCCTTTAAAAAACGCCCGGCCGGTGGAGATATTCCTTCCGTTGGCGGTGACCGCGTGCCAGCCAATGGGCTGGCCAAAGGTGTGGGCAATCCCGTTTACAGAAAAACTAAATATGTCCAGATCCAGCACGATCAGGCTGTCAACCGCCAAATTATTTTCCACATAATCAAGATACATGTTACGGAATTTAACGAACCGCTCAATGCGGTGCTTTGAAAACCACGGCCGGATTTGCCCAGGGCTCTGCGCCGGAGTGGTGAATTCCCCCGTATCCTGGGACAGGACAAAGACATCCTTGCGGGCGGCCGACCAGTTTTTCAGGATCTCCTTTGTCCTGTCCCGGCTGTCGTTTTCCACGACGACGACATAAGAAACCTGAAAATATTTCCTTAAGCGCTCGATCGTCTTGATATTCCTGGGCAGGTTCAGCGCGCAATCCCGGGCCAGGCCGCATATCGCGACCTTGCGCCCTTTCATCGCGGCGTACCCGGCCTGAACTTTGCCTTCATAATCTCTTTTTCTTGTTACAGACATAGACATACCTGAGGGCCGTCGGAGCCAGATACCCCGCCCGAACCCCAAATCAGCGCGGGATGATTTCTTCCAGGCTGACATCATCAAACCAGGCCGTGCCGCTGCCAACGAGCTGGCAGGCGAGGTAATCCGCGGTCCCTTTTCCTTTTAATCGAAAAACCTTTTGCGCCTGCGTCCAGTCGCTTGTCGCGGAGACCGGCCCGGTCTCAAAATATTCTTCTTGACCATTGTCGTACTTAACTTTAACCCGCAAAAAAGCGGCGTCAGACACGTTAGCCGTTTTTATCCAACCTTTGAGAAGATATTCTTTGTCCGGATCAAACATGATCGCGCCCAAAGCCTGCACACCCGCCCCTACCGAATCCCAACCGTCCGCCGCACCTTTAATCTCCAGGGCCCGCGTGCTGTTATGGCCCTTCAACCAGGCCACGCCGACCCGCGGCTTGCCTTTCCACGGCTGCAACCCCCAATCTTTGTCCCCTTGCTCAAAACCGCTGTTAGACACCGGCAGGGGCCGCGTCCGCAGCATACGGATATCCGGGGCTTCTTCTTTTTGGCTGACGAGAAAATCTTTATAACTGCTGTTTTCCGGAGCCGCAACCTCCAGTTGAACATCATCGAACCACACCACCCCCCGGCCGACCAGCTGCAAGACGAGGTATTTGATGGAGTTGTCCTCTAAGGGGGTGAACTCGGTTTCAAAGCGCTTCCAGTCATGCGTGCCATAGGTATTTTCCGTATGATAATCGTAATCCCCACCGCTATTCTGTTTCCCAGCAATCTTTATGAAAGCGAAATCCGCGACCCCTTCAGCCTTGATCCACCCGGATAGTTTATAATTCAACCCGGGCTTGAGCACAAAATTGGGGCTGTATTGCACGGCCACGCCAACCGCGTCCCAGCCCTCTTGAGGGCCGCCGATGATCTTAAGAGCGTTCTTCCCGCCGTGCTTTTGAACGGAATCAACCTCCGCTTTGCTCCCGCCTTTCCAGGCCTGCAATTTCCACCCCTGGCCGCGCGCTTCAAAATCACCGTTATTTATCGGAATACGGATGGTCTTAATATTAACCGCTTTACCCTCTCCCGAAAGCTTGCCTTTTTTGAACCCCAACGGATTATCAAATTCCGGCTTAAAATTGGAAACGCCAAGCGCATAGGCGTAGACCATATGGTTAGCCTGGGCAATCAAAGAAACCGCGTCCTCATACGGCTCATCCTGCTCGTTCACCAGCCCCCAGTTGGCCGCTTTCTCGTCATAACATTTGCGCGGCGGATCAAAATGCTGGAACCAGTGAACCCCAACGACGCGCGGGTCGGACGCGACCTTCGCCAGGTACCGCCAATAACTGACGCCCCGGTCCCTCTGGGTCTTCATCATCCCGTAAGGAAGCCCGGCATCCTGGCCCGTTATGAGCATCCCCAGCAAAAGGGGTTTACCGGTCCTGGAATACAATTCATTGATTGTGCTCTCGTACTTCTCGGAAATCTCATACCCTTTATTTAATCCGTATAATCCCATCCCAAACACATCCGTGTATTCACCGATCGCCTCGATCACCTCCGGGTATTCCCGCGTCGGCCGGGTACCCAGGACCATATGGTTAGGGTCAAACTGCCGCAGAGTCGTAAAAAGTACCCGCGAGAACTGAAGAGCGATGACTTTCAAAAAAGCCTTTTTATCTTCTATGGTCGGATCCGTGTCTTCTATTTTGGTGACGGCCCACAGATCATCAAACCCCTGGTACCCCGTCCCCCACGCGGCATTGAGCCCTGCGATGTCTTTATATTTAGTTTTTAAGAACTGCACCCAGATCTGCTTGCCGTTGCGGTCGGCGGGTAAAGCGATAAAATCATCCGTCAGGGCGCCATGCCGCTGTTTGCTGCCATACCAGGACGGCTCATCCGCCAGAAAATATCCCAGCAGCCAGGGGTCATCGATCAAATACGCCTGACTTTTAAAACGTGTTTCCATGGCCCCGTACACGGACTGCTGAAATGCCGGGTCAAACACATCAGGAAAATACCCGTAAGCCCCTTTCGCGATCACGTTCGGCGCCGTGCGTGGCAGGTCGATCCCCGCGACATAAGCCAATCCGCTCTGACGGCCCATGATCCCCGACGACCAATCTCCGACCGTGTTGAATCCCCATTCTTTCAACCGCAAGCTCGCGACCCTGGCCCATTCCCGTTCACTTCCGTATTTATTGATCGCCGCTTCCTGATACGGACGGCGATTCGTGCCCGTTTCAGGAATCCCCGACATCCTGACACAATAAACCCCGGTAGACCAAAAAACATTCCCAGCCGGGGTCACAATCCACCAGCGGTCGTGAATGGCCTCCACGTGAAAGGCGCCGGTCTTCGTGCCCTGGAGCCCCTTCCATCCGCCGAATTTATCAAAATGAGACAATTCGGAAAAAGCCGGAAAAGGGCCCGTTAAGATCCCCATTAAAATGACGGCCACCCCAATCCCTGGCCTAATCCCCTTGGAAAACATCTTGTATGTCTTGTGCAAGTTTCTCACCGATCCCATCCCATGTGTACGTTTGTTCAACGAGTTTTCTGGCGTTAAAGCCCATCTCCCTGCGCCTGTCAGGGTTCTTCAACAGGTCAATCACCTTATCGGCGAATGCCTTTGGATCGTCCGCGATAAAAATATCCCGGCCATCCGCAACCTCAATCCCCTCCGCCCCGATCGACGTGGACACAATCGCTTTGCCCATGGCCATGGCTTCCAGAATTTTAAGCCTTGTCCCGCTCCCGATCCTTAAAGGCACAACATACACCGCGCTGGAAAACACAAAGGGGCGGATATCCTCCACAAAACCCGTCACCCGGATAGACGGGTCGCAGCCGGACAACGCTTTCACTTGAGGATCAGGATTTTTCCCGACAAGGTCAAATTGAATATCAGGGAACTCCTTTTTTATAAACGGATAAATGTGTTCACAAAAATATAATACACCATCGACATTCGGATACCATCCCATCTCCGCGGTAAAGATAATCTTGCGGGTTTCCGAAACGCCCCTGTCCGGGAGATAAAAAAACGAGACGTCCACACCGTTGGGGGTCACGGAAAAACAAGCATCCGTTGGACAACGGCGCGCCGCTTCCTTCCGGTCGACTTCCGAGCACATCAAAACAAGGTCAGCGGCCTTCCAGGTTTCTTCTTCATATTTTCTAAATTTCCGCAATTGATCGTTTAAAAAAAACCTGGAAACTGGATTTTTCTTATAAATCAACGCCCGTTCTAAAAGCTTCGATTCAAGATTATGTTCATTCAAAACCACTTTAATTTCGGATCGGGGGAGATTCACCGCATAAAAGACCGAATCACAGAAAATAAAATCAATCCCCCGTTCTTCAATCGCCTTCTGGGCCATCCTTCGCATGCACATAGACCGCCGCTGGCCAACCACCCGCGGCCCCTTGCCAAGAAACGACAACAGCAGGCTAAAATAATTCCACCACCGGCCTTCGCGATGGACCGGAGGGGAAACTCGAATCACATCGGCTATCCGGCTCATTTCTTCCGGGATAGGGTCGGCGTCCCGCCCAAAACAAACGTAAACAACTTTATGCCGGGAGGCGAGAATCCGCAAAAGGTTCCAGCAACGCATGCGCCCGCCACTGACTGGCGGATACGGGATTTCTTTGGCCAGAAACAGAACATTCATTTTCACACAACCCGCTTCTTAGGTCCAAGCCCGCTCTCGGATGGCGGGGCCAAAACTAATCTTTCAATGGCCAAAGAGAGAAACACGACCAGCCAAAGGACTTTCTCCTGCTGCGCGTGTAAAAAAAACGCCGACACCATAAATCCGATCAACCCGAGCCATAACCCCCTGCCATACCCTCCATACCCTTCTTCCCCGTATTTAATACCCCGTCCGGAACCGCGCAAAGAGGAGAAAAGGACCGCGAGAAAAAGCCCGATCCCAATCATTCCCATTTCCGCCATGATTTCTAGATACATCGTGTGCGCCCGCCCCGCTTTCAGGGGGTAATACAATCGGCAATTATAATAAAAATCCCCGGGCCCGGAGCCGAAAACCGGGTTGTCTAAAAACATTTCCCACGCCGCCATGGCCAGGTAATAGCGCCTAACGGTCGAACCGATCGTGTCGTCATATGTGTCTTCAATCTTTGTTTTTTCAAACCGTTCCCAAACGCTGTCCGGCATGACATAAACAAGCGTCAGGGAAATAATCCCGACCGTGATCAAGCCTAAAAACTTATTCTTGGCCCGGAAAATCGCGAACAGAAGCATAACACCCAAACCCAACAGCCCCCCCCGCGACTGGGTTAAAATCAAGGCCGCCAATAATATGACCGGGGATCCCAGGAGGCTTATTTTCCAGAAAAAATTTTTCTCCGCAAGCCCGGAATAAAAGCTCAACGCAATGACCGGCAAAAGGCTGATCGCGAAATAATTGGGATCAAAATTGGTGCCCTGTAATCTGGCCGCCATGACTAAATAGTCCGGATGGGTTAAAAAATTAATCACGGATTGCGCCGCGGCCACCACAAACGATAAAACAGCCGTGATCACGATAATTCGGAATCTTTGACGCGTCGTCACCAAGACGAGGATCGAAAAACCAAACACCCAAAACGATGTAAAAGAAGTAAAAAGCTCCCTGGAAAACGCAGTGGGCTGGGCGAAACCATTTATATACATATAAATAAGGTAAAACGTATAAAATAGAAACCCCCCTTTGCTTAGAAAAGGCAATTTTATCCCCTTAGCCACCACCTGGATCAGCGTCCCTAAAAACATCAGGACACCGATAATCTTGATCGGCGTCATCATGGAAAAAGCGCCCAAGAAGGAATATCCCATGGACGGGATGAGCGCCTGCGGAAAAAGGACAATCGTGGCGAGCAATCCGAAAAACGGATTGGCCAAGATTACGACGCCGCCGATAACGGCGAAGATCACGAACAGACCGGGCATGGAGTATTCCTTTCTAAGACTCTTCTGTAAATATTTTCGGTTTCAGTCACCTGCTTTTTTAGATCAAAATGATCTTCCATTCTTTTTCTAGCCCGCTCCCCGAACTTTTTCCTGAGATCGTCATCAAAAATCAGCACCTCCATCGCTTCCTTTAACGCCTTGCTGTCTTCCGGGGGAACGACCAACCCGGTTTCTTCATTCAAGACAACCTCCGGGCTGCCATCCACATTCGTGACGATCACCGCCTTGCCCATGGCTGACGCTTCCAGTGCGACCAGGGGCAGGCCTTCAAACAGGGACGGTAAAACCAAAATGTCCAACGACGCCATAATGTCTTTAATATCCGGGCGGAATCCCAAGAATTTCACCTGGTGACCGATGCCGTAAGCCTGGCATAAATTCTCCAACTCTTTCCTTAAACTGCCCTCCCCGGCAATGAGAAATTCCGCCTTATCCGCTTTATCCCGCAGCAACCGGACCGCATCAAAAAAATATTTATGGCCTTTTTGCGGCGCCAGCCGGCCGATGACCCCGATCTTCACTCTTTGGTTTGTATTCCCTTTATTCCGAAAGCCCAGCCCTTTCTTAATTTTATCAAGACCTACAACCGGCTGATCGGTATAGGCCGCGGAAAACCGCTCCAAATCCACCCCGTTACGAATCACCGTGATCTTTCCTTCCGCCACTCCTTTGCTCCCGGTTAAAAACCGTTTAACCGCTTCCGAAACCGCGATGATCCGGTCAACATACCCGTAAGCCCACCGGTCGATGAAAAACGCCTTCTTAATCCCTTTCCTCCACGCTTCGCGGATATGGGCGGTTTCAACCACCGCCGGCACCCCCGCCAGTTTCGACAAAGGCGCTGCATACAGAGTGGCGAAAAATAAATGCGAATGCACGACATCAGGTTTTTCCTGTTTCAATATCCGCCAGTACACCCGGATATCTTTAAAATCCGTCCATTTCCGGATACACACCGGATAAGACCGGACCCGATACGCCTTCAGCTCCGGCTCGAGAAGCTTCAGCAGCTCTGCCGGACACACCAGAACCGGGTCAAACGCCTCCCGGTCAAGCCAACGCAGCAAACAGAGCACGTGTTCCTCCACCCCGCCCCGAGCGCCGCTGTTTAAAAAATATAAAACTTTTTTCAATGCAAGCTCCCCGCTCACGACACCGGCCGATAAATCCGGCCGTAAACGCATGATATTATCTCGCGTACTTCTCCATGATCTTAAAAAAATCCTTCACGTCCGCAACCTCCACGTCCGGCTGACGGGTGCTCACCAGAACGGCATCCATCGCGCCGTCCATGACATCATACCCATGCATGCCTTCAGGAGGCCTGTTCCCCATGTAGCTGGGGTTGATGACGGTTCCATTATTCATCAAAAACAATTCTTCCCCATAAAGGTCGTCTTCAAAATGCACGTGCCGCTCTTTCTTCTCTTTCAACGATAAAAGCCGGCCGTAAGGTTTCTGCTTCAGCAGTTTGACAACCGCATCGTGCGCTTGAAAGTTAAAAAACCAGAACCGGGCCATGGTCGAATCATAAAACGGCACGTAATCCTTGGGGATTTTATAACCCAGCGCCTCAATTTCCGACTTCAGGTCATGAGACTCATACACCGGAGACATGCTATGGTCGGAAAAAACATACAAATCCACCCGGTCATGCTTCCTGGATGCTTCCCGGTACAGGGTGCGGATTTCCTGTTCATAAACATCGATCATTTTTCGCGTGCCTTCCTGATCCTTGCACCCCCGGTGCAGGTAAGCGTCGGATTCCGAAAAATACAGGAAATAAAAAGAACTGCCCGCGGACAGGATATCTTTCTGCGCCTGGAAAAAAATATCCTGGTCCTTCATCGGATAAGCGTAACACTTGTAATCCACGTCCCGCTCCTCCAGGATGTCAAAAATATTCTTCCCGTGCCGCATGCCTTTGGGGGCGTAAATCCGCTTATTTTCGCTGATGTCGTAAAGGTGCAATCTCTCCACCGGGATAAGATAAGTTTCAAAATAACCGTTGTAGCCCATGAGCCGTTTGGAAATCTCTTCCACGATCTTCCGGGTATAACGGCTGTTCAGCCAGTCCGCCGGCAGCCAGTCAAAGAAGGCGGTCCACAAGAAACAATTCTGTTTGGGGCTGTAAAAATAAAGAAACCAATGTTTGTGTTCCGGCGGGTAGGCTCCGGTGAGGATGGACGGGATCACCCCGCTGGAAAACCCCAGGATGCTCTTGACCGGGCGCTTGACCGGGCAGATATCATCCAGAAAAGAACGGTTCTTGATATAATCCCAGCCCAGGGCGTCAATCAAAACAAATATAGACACTGTCTTCATATAGCCCCTCCTCTATTTGACGATCCTTTGCCATTGCTCGATCACGTTCATGCGATCATCCAATAATGGCAATGCTTCCGAAAAATACAACCGGGCGGCTTGCCGATAAATCCAAAACTGCGGGGACGTGCGCCAGATGGAGCGCGCAATTTCACCGGGCCGCAATATCCCGGCCTGGTTGCGCGTAAAGACTTTTACCCAGCCTTTGGCGCAATCCATCAAATTCGGGATCGTGACCAGACAATCCACCGCCTCCTTGATGTTCAGGCGGTCATATTTCAGGATCTCGGCGACTTCGTGACATAGAGCTTTTCCGAATTCGTCCCTCAAAACTTTCCATTGCTCAAGCGCCTTGTCCGGGCCGATATCCGGGAAGTCCCGTTGCACGATGTGCGCGAAAGCGTTGTTATAGGCCGGGATATTCAACCCCAACCCGGACAGAGGCGAGCCTTTCAGACTGGTTAAGGCCTCAAAAGCGGCCTGCTTTTCCGGATAAAGGGCGCAATATGTCTTCTCGAAAGACAGCAGGGAGTTCACCACCTGAACATAACCTTTATCGATCAAGTATTGCTGAACGGACGGGCTCCTTTTAATCACAGCATAAGCTTTTAACTGTTCCACGATCCGGTTGCATAATAGCACCAAGGCGTCCAACCGGGATAAGTCCGCCGGGGCATAGTCCGGGATTAAATCCAGGACAGAGGGGTCGCCGCAAATAATTTTTCCGAATTTCTTTAATTCCAACGTGAATATATGGGGCTTCAAACGCCGTAAATGCAGTTTGGTCGTGAATCCGACACTCGTGTCAACCACGCCGGCGCTGGCCGCCTCCGCGGACGCCTCGCTAAAAATACCGGCCGGAAGCGCCCGTTTTAACGCCTTCTCGAAATCCCTCCTCCACGTCCTGTCCAGGAATTTCTCTTCCTCAAGAACGGCCATCGCCTCCACGTCGCTTAAACATTGCTTTCTCCCGTTCCGGTCAATCCACAGAGCTTCCCCACGGGCGAAGCTCCCGATGAGAATGACAGAAACGGCACCTTCTTTATCGCCGATCTTGATTTCCTCGGCCACCCGCGCTCTATCGAATTCATGCCCCATGTGTTTTCCTTCCTTGAACGGCTGTTTTTTCCCAAAGCGCGATCATGGAACTGATGTCTCCGATAACTTTCAAATTCTTCTGCGCGACTTCATATCCTTTACGGCCAAAAGAAACAATTTTATCGGGGTTGTTTAACAAGAATACCACCTTGTCAGCCAGGGCTTTCGGATCTTTCCGGGGAACAACAAACCCTGTTTCCCCGTTAACCAGCCACTCCCTTAAACCCGAGACATCGGTGGAAACGATCGGTTTCTTAGAAAGGATCGCTTCCACGATAACCGTGGCGCGCCCTTCGAAAATCGACGGCAAAACGAAAATATCGCAAGCGGAATAATATTTCTGGATTTCTGCGTGATCCACCGAACCGACGAACCGCACGTTTTTCGCAATCCCCTCTTTTTCCGAAAAAAGTTCCATCTCGGTTTTTAAAGGCCCTTCCCCGGCTAATAACAAAACCGTTTTCGGCTTTTCTTTTAAAACATACTTAAAAGCACCGAATAAGTTGGGAATATCCTTTTGATGCACCAGCCTTCCCACAAATAATAAAATCTGCTCAAACCCTTCCTTCTTATACTTTGCCCGGATTTCAGACCCGTCTAAGGCCTGAAAATGGCTTAAATCAGAATGCACGGAAATGAGCGATATTTTATCCGCGGCGACACCACACTTCTCAAGGCTTTCTTGAGTCTCACTGGCGACAACCCGTATCGTATCCGCCTTTTTACAAATGAATTTCCCCAGGCTGTTAAAAAGCCGGTTAATCGGGCGTAAACTCATCCAATACGGGTTATCCACGAAATCAATATGCGCCTGCACATTCAACGGTATGTCGAACTTCCGCTTCAGGAAATATCCGACCAAACCTGTTATAAAGGGATCTTCAGCACTGATAACATCAATCTGTTTTTCCCGGCATATTTTCACGGCAATTTTATAGGCGTCAAACATAAATACCGCTTTACTCCTGGACTGGGTCGGGTAAAGCCGGAAATTTTCCGCCCACTGGCTGTCGGTCAAATTGAGCCCCCTGGGGGAATAAACGATGGAATCCAGCGATGCCAATGATTTGGCGTAATCAAATTGCCGCAAGCGCACATCACCCCTGACTTTACTGCCCTGAAGCATTAAATAATCCAATCCGATCGTAAGCAAATGAACCATCGATTTCCCCTTTATATTATATTTCTGATAATATTTTTTATCTTAGCATACCGCACTTGCAAAAATTCATCTATGTTGTAAATCTGCAATTAAATGCCTGCGCCTCTGTTCGAGGGCTTCTGCTTCATTAAAAATTTTCTCGGAAGTCTGCCTGCGTTGCCAATCCTGCTTTTGAGCCTGCCGTGTTTGAATCATTGCTTTCTCCATGTCGCCCATTTTATCTTTATGCTTTCGTTCTTGAAACTGTTGATCTTTTCTTTTGGTAAGGAATTTAGAACGTGTTTGCTGCGGTTCCCTGGCGCCCTCTTTAAATTCAGGGATCTTGATACATGCAAAAAGAATAGCAGCGATGATAATCACTATACCTATATTATATTTCTTAGCGAGGTTTTCAGCGGGCGTCTTAACGGGGAGGCCGGAAGACACCATAATCCCTAAAAGTTGATAAAGAGCCACTAAATATTTTACTACCCCATTCTTTTTTGCCCATTTCAATGACGGAAACGACATGTTCCCTTTTACACCTTCTTCCAATAACAGCTTCACTATCTCCACATGACCGTTTTCAGACGCCGCTCTTAATGCTCCGAACCCGTAACATTCGACATTAATTCCCTGGGAAAGCAAAAACTCCACCTGGTTCAGATCCCCTTGCTCAGCCGCTAACACCAACGGGGTTCCTAAAATTGTTTTATCCGTAACAATCTGAAGAATTTTGCTTTTCAACTCTTGCGCATAAATAAAATCGGGATCAACGCGCAGCGCTTCTTCAATACAAGCCAATGCTTCCTGATATTGACCGAGAGTATAAAGAATAACTCCCTTACCAATCTGGGCCTTTTCAGCATTCGGATTGACCTTCAAGGCTTCATCATAACTCTTTATCACGTCCTGACTCCTGCCCAATTCCTTCAGGCCAAATCCTCTGTTAAGCCATTCCCCTATATCCAACTCCTCTTTCTTAGGAAAAGCAAATTTCTGGCCAATCTCTGCCCAATAGATCGCTTCAAGTGTCTCCCGGATTTCCTTAAAATCTTTATAACGTTCTTCTGGCTTCTTAGCCAAACACTTTTCTATGGCCGGGAATACCGGGGATGGAATCCTTTCCGGTTTTTTATACCGATGTAACTTTTCCCATTCACCCCCCATAAACGGGAGCATCCCATCATTAACCATCTGGTATAGCACGATCCCAAAGGCATAGATATCACTTCGCCTATCCGCATATCCGTCAAATTGTTCAGGCGCCATATGCGTTGGCGTCCCACATATGTTGATTCCCTTATTTCTAAATAGCGTTAACCTGCCGTCGCCTCCTGCCCGCAGTCCAGACTGCCCTTGCGGGCCGATCTCCTGAAGGGCCTTAACCAGCCCAAAATCTGTTATCTTCGCCCTCTTATCCATCGTCATCATAATGTTCTCCGGCCTGATATCCCGGTGCGCTGCTATTCCCTCACCATAGGCATATTCCATGCCAAGACATATTTCTATCCCCACTTTTAGAATCTGGGCGTACGACAGCTGCCCTAAATAATCCTGGAGAGTATTTCTCCCGGCTTGATCCGGGGCAACATATTCCATCCCGATAAACAATCGACCCTCTATAAGTTTTACCCATTGAGCTCGAACAATATAAGGGTGCTTCTCAAACTGTGTCCAGGGATGAACCTCCCGGTTAAAAATGCCCTTCTTGTTTTCGGAATCCAGGAACTGATCCGGGAGCGTCTTTAAGGCAATCGTTTCCCTCAGTTCGTGGTCATAACATATGTACACTATCCCTATCCCGCGCTTCCCTTCCCCCCCCAGGATCTTATGGATTTCGTAACGATCAGCAATTTTATAACCTACCTGCCAAGGTAATCTTGAAGAAGACGGTATCAGCCCCTCTCGGGTTTTTGTATTCACTGCTGACCAGATTTTATGCCGTAATCTTCCGCTCATTTATATCTAGCCTTCAATACACATATTTTTTTAACCCCCACCCACAACCCCACGATCTTCCCCCATATCCCCACAAAAATACAGTTGAACTTTGGCGCGTCAGGTTTACGCAGGAAGGCGGGGACACTCGTATTGTTCGTCAAAATATACGCCAAGGTCCGAAGGGCATTATAATTTTTGAGCATAAAATAGGTCGCATTCCTGGTGATATAATATTGCCGCTTGTAATCAAAGACTGTCCTTTGGACGAGATAACGCGTCCCGGCCGTATGAATGACACGCATCCGGGGATTGTATAAAATCTTATACCCCGCCTTTCTGATACGGACACAAAAATCCGTTTCTTCCAGGACATTAGACCCGATATAATTGGGATCAAACCCCGCTATTTTCTCCACCGCTTCCCGCCGAAAAGACATATTGCACCCCCGCAGGTGCTCGACCTCAATCGTTTCTCCTTTATCAAAATTAAAAGTGCCGATCCTGGTGCCATTAAAAGTGATCCTCGCCACATAATCCTTTTCATGCGGCGCAACATTTTCTTCCCTCTTCTCGACAATGAATCCGCCCACCCCGCCGGTTTCAGGCGACGAATAACTGTTCACGCACGCTTCCATCCACCCCTCCTGCACCAGGCTGTCATCGTCAATAAATGCCAATATCTGCCCTTTAGCGATCCTTATCCCGATGTTCTTGGCTTGGGGGCGCTGGTTATCCCCTTTTGGAAAATATTCATAATGAACCTGCGGGAACTTCTTCTGAATAACTTCCTTTGTTTTTTCATTAGGGGAAGCGTCAACGACAATCACTTCAAAAGCCGAATAGGATTGCTGATAAAGAGATCTAAGGCAATCTTCCACATCTTCCGGCCTGTTCCTGGTCGGGATGATGACAGACACTAAGGGATGTTCGTCCATATATTATATTATCCTCCGGTATATATCTTCTATCATTTGGGCGCGGTCAGCCCAGTTAAAATGCGCCGCAACAAGTTTTCTGGCGTTTTCGGCCACCCGGGCTCGTTCCATTTTTTCATTCAACAATCGGATGGTTTTCTGCGCGAAAGCATCCGGATCGTCTGCCAGGGAAATATGCTCACCATCAACAGCGGGGATCCCCGCGATACTACAAGGTGTGGCAACGATTGGGATCCCCATGGCCATAGCTTCCAGAACCTTATTTTTTATCCCTGTCCCGTACCGCATGGAGCAAGCATAAACGGCCGATTGATAAATATACTCCCGTATGTCATCAACCCTGCCGGTGACCATCACGGCGGGGTCCTCTTTTAGTTTAAGAATTTGATCCGGAGGATTGGCGCCGACAATATAAAACTTGGCATTGTTAATGCGCGCCCGGACCATCGGAAATATTTCATGATAAAAAAACAATGCGGCATCAACATTCGGCGCGTAGGACATGGTGCCGGTAAATATGATATTATTTTCCGTCCCCTTATATGGATTATAGTCGTAATAATCCAAATCAACGCCGTTGGTCATCACCGTGACTTCGAGATATGGCGCGTGCCTTTGAATTATCTCCTTGTCCTTTTCACTGACGACCACACAATGGTCAAACTGGGCGTAAATACGCTTTTCAATATAACGCCTTTTCCCGATCTCGATCAGATATTTCAATTTTTTCTTTAACGCTTTATTGCTTTTGAATTGCTGCCAGGCGTTGGCTGACGGGGAATCATGCGGGCAAATGATTTTTGGGATATCTTTGACCCCCATGACATACTGCCCCATATGGGCGCCTTCCACATGAACCAGGTCAAAAGCCTCTTTTTTAAGCATTTGCTCTATCCTGGCGGACATTTCCGGGCTGCTGGAATACCTGGAAAACACATTGCGGGCAACCCCCAGAAAGGATGTCGGATATTGATAATACACCATATCCAAAGACTTACAGTATCTGGAAATGGAATCCGTCCGCTCCCGGTCTTTCTTATCCACATAAAAAGCCAGGAGATGAACCTCATGGTTTTTAGACAGCTCCTTGATAAGGCTGTACGGGATCAAACGGAAACCGTCAAAACAGGGGAAGTAAGGCAGCATTTCTGATAGGAATAAAATCTTCATCCCTTATCCTTCAAACATCCGTTTAGTTTTAACAACAATCCGATCACTCATTTTTATAAAAAGATCCCTTATCCTACCGATATCAAAACTATAATACTGGCTCTTGAGCATCAGGCGGCCTCCGAGTAAACGATAAGAATTCTGGGACACCAGCCCTTTGCCGATGGCCCAGAGCGAACCAGCGTAAACCTTTCTTAACGACGGGTCCATTGAGAAAGCGGTTTTTTTATACTTCTCCAAAACCCCATACTGCCCAAGGAACTTATTAGTTTCATTGGTAGAACTGTTCCACCGGCTTTCTTCCCTGACACGGTAAATCCATAACGGCTCATCGGTTTTGACCTGGCCTAATTTTAAACGATACTGCGCGAACCGTATCCAGATGTCCCAATCTTCCACATAACAATTCTCATCATATAACCCAACGACATCGAAACATTCTTTCCTGGCCACCATTGATTGACTGCCGGCATGCTTTTCATAAAGCAGTTTAAAAAGCTCAAGAGCGTCTTCAGGAAAATCTTCTCTAGAAAACGTCTCGATTGGAGTGTCTTCACTCCGGCCCATAAACCTTTTCGCGAAACATTTAGGCGTAATCACATCAAATCCTTGCTCTTGCAAAAGTGCGACACACTCTTCAAGGAACCGCGGCAAATATCTATCATCTGCGTCCAGAAATGCCAGGTATCTCCCTTCGGCAACTTTAATCCCAAGATTCCGGGCTGCCCCAGGCCCGTTGTTTTCCTGGTAATAATAGCGGACTCTTGGTTGAGGACAATTTAAATACTTCTCAACGACAGCTTTTGTGCCGTCCGTTGAGCCGTCATCAATAATAATAATTTCAAAATCCTGAAACGTCTGGTTCAAGACAGAATCTATCGCTTCTCCCAGATAAAGGGCGCTGTTATAGGCAGGGATAATGACGCTGACTTTGGGCATATTATAATTAAGCAGGCCTTTCCATCCTGTTGTCGAGGAACTCTCTCATTTTTTGAGATGGCACAAGCGCGTGAAGGTATTTCCGCTCCTTATTATTGAATATCAAATAGTACGCCAGCAAACCGCACGCAAACGTGTTCAGCAAGCCACAGGCCAGCAGGCACCCATACCCCGGAGCCAGCACATGTCTCTGCGCGAGCCAGGCGCCCCAGAAATAAACGACTGTCAGCGACAAAACCGGCAAAGCAATCTTAAAATAATACTGCGTGATCTTCATCTGAATAATCCGGCAAATATAAACAGGCAATATAAAAAGCCCGATGGTAACGGCCGGGATCGCGGTGCCCCAGGCCACCCCCTGAAGCCCGATACGCTTCACAAGGATAATGCTTAATATTAAATTCGTCAGGGCCCCGCAAAGGCTTAAAATCGTCGGGAAGCGATGCCTGGATATGCCAAACGCCAAGTTCAACCCCGGGATATTTGTTGAAGACAGCATGGTGGATGAGGCCAAAATAATCAGCAACGCGTACGCCGCGCCGTACTCCGGCCCCACCCATCTTAATATAAAAACTTTTCCAAGAAGGAGGATATTGCCACCGATAATCAGGGAAGCGCACCAGCAGATTTTAGAGATAAATTCGAATTTTTCCCTGATAGCGTCATAATTCCCAACCGCTTCATACTGGCTAAAAACCGGGGTCATTAACCCCATCGTGGCGAACAAAAGTTGGGAAAAATATTTCACCAACCTCGCGGCGATTGAATAGACCGTGACCAACCCGATCCCCAGAAACCCGGCGATAACGAAATTATCAATATCGTGGCTGATCCGGTGAGAAATCTGGCTTAAAAAAGAATAAATACTGTATCCAAAAAACTTTTTCAGCTGTTTTGAATCATAACACTTTAAAGAAAATTTTAAATACCCCGCCACCTTTTTTGTCCGTATGATCGTAATCATGTGGCAAAAAACATTGACCAACAGCATAATCACGCCAATGGCCACCAGGCCATATCCTTTTTTCAGGAAAACAACGATAAGCGTGGTCCGCAGTACCAAATTTAAGAAATCCACAGAAACATTGATATCATAGCGGAGATGCGATTCCAACACCCCGCTGAACGCCCGCATGACAAAAAAAAGCGCGATGCTTAAGCCTGACAGAATAATAAATTTACGAAAAATTATGATCTCTGCCGGAGCAGAAATAAAATACCTCGCCATAAAAGAAAAGACGATTGTAATAAGAAACGAACCCATCCCTATAATCGTGAAGGTGAACAAGGCCGTATTAAAAACCTGATTGCATGCCCTTTCATCTTTCAAGCCAATTTCTCTGGCGAGGAACCGGTTGACGGCCTTCCCCATCCCCAGATCCAGCAAGTCATAAAATCCGAAAAGCGAGCTCACCAGCATCCACATCCCATAGACCCGGTCGCCCAAAGACTTAATTAAAAAGGGCGTCATGACCAAAGCGACAACGCAGGTCGAAAACAGGTTCGCCGCACGCAAAACAGACCCGATCGCCAATAACGTGCCTTTAGGATGTCCGCTTTTATTGATCATACCATCCTTCTTTTCAACAACCTCATAAGCTTATGTTTATACGGGCTGCCCCGCAAACGTAATTTATAAATCCATTCTCGGCGGTATTGCAGCATTTGTATATATATCTTCACAAAAAAGTTTTCTTTATCTAAATAGCGGCCAATGATTCGCAAGTTATTTTCTTTAACAAGCCCGGAGGCGATGGCCCGCCCGGTTAACGACTCTGGATAAAGCCGGTAATTCCCCCATATCTTATTGACATATTTCACGGAACTACCCCTCACCGCCCGGATCAGGAAATCCAGGTCCATCGCGCTCTTCTCGTTCTCATCATATAACCCGATAAGGTCGTGCAGAGATTTATGGTAAAAATAAGCCGAAGGGTTCACCGGATGAGGGGAACCGGCCAACAGGTCATAATAACGCAACTCTTTAGGCACATTAATATATATTTCCTTATCATCCCCGTCTAAAACACGGCAGTTCCCAACCGCCAAAGACGGCTCCGGGAGGTTTCGGAATACCGCCAGGATCTCATTCAGCACGCCGGGCTCATAAAAATCATCCACGTTCAAGACACCGATAATCCTGCCACAAGCTTCCCGGATCCCCCTGTTCAGCCCCGCGGACAGGCCGTCACGCGCTTCCGGGACAAGCCGCACATACGGCAGCTGGGCCTGCCAATCCCGGACAATCTCCGGTGTCCGGTCGGACGAACCGCCATCAATCACAAGGTGCTCCAGGCCGGCGCAATTCTGATCCCTGACATTGAGCAGGCATCGCTCAATAAACCGTTCGCCGTTCAATACAGGGGTGATGACGGTCAACGGGGCGGACATATATTAACAGGGACCCTTTCTTCTCAAGATCACAAGGAGCCGGCGGCACAATGCCCGGATCGCGCGAAGAGGAGTTTTTATAATATATTTCATCCTATCCAAACAATACAAGATTCGTCCCAGGACGGATGGCAAAACCGGGAATGAATAGCCACAGTCGGCCGCGAATCGCACGATTTCTTTTAATAACGGGTCTCGGCTTCTCAGCACCTCCGTTATGTAAGCCTCTTTCTTACGCCGATAAGCATCAAGGTCAAATGACGCCGAATACCGGGCCATGCGGCCGGCGATCTCCAAAGTTAAAAGCGTGCGCAGGCATTTCCAGCACACGGAACAATTCCCCGCCTTCTCCCCGCTCACACAAACATCCAGCGTATTATACGAGTCCGGGATATCCGACACGCGGAGTGTCTTTTCAACGCGCGTGTATTCACCGCCCGCAGAAACAGCCTCAAACGTTTCCGTGGATAAAAACGGCAATGCGACCGGCTCACTGTAGGCCATACTATAAGTCTCCCCGACAAATATATCCGTAAAAGCATATGAAGATGAATAAATATACCGGCCTATTCCTCCTTGAAGCAGTAAGGCCGCGGAAACGTTGCGCAACGTGTGGGTTTTATGAAAACCAATCCGCTCATTGTAAAATGAGTCCATATTCGAATTAATCTTGATAAACGGCACCCCCAACCGGGCCACGACCGGCTCTAAAGCCAGAAAACGTTTTTGAAATAAATGGTCCCCTTTCTCTCCCCGCCCATGAGAGCCCACGTTATGGTAAAGAAGATGCGTAATCTTTAAATGTCGCGGGACTTGAGAATAGAAATAGTCGGCCAAAGTGCAATAAGAATCAATGCCGGCTGAAAATCCTGTCGCAACGCCCGTTCCCCGGGGCCTCTCTGCCGGCGTCACATCTGAATAAATCCGGACGGGCTTCAGACAGGGGATGATGTGCCTCAATAAACGTTGATACGGTCCGGAAAAATTATGCATAAGCCTGGGCGAAACCGGGCCATCCACATAAATATCCTCACCCAGGGCCATCGCCGGGATCAAAAGCGCCGCCAAGGACGCGTCAGAGGAATCCGTCAACAAACCCGCGAACGT
The DNA here is from genome assembly GCA_029560465.1 of Candidatus Omnitrophota bacterium. Classification (GTDB taxonomy): domain Bacteria; phylum Omnitrophota; class Gorgyraeia; order Zapsychrales; family JANLHA01; genus JAGOJP01. The sequence continues at coordinate 32,838 of JAKQKX010000006.1, read as the reverse complement.
ATTATCGAGTCTGTACCATAAAACCTGCTGTCCGTTTCCGGATTCCACATCAACGGAATACAGGATATCTTGTTGCTGCCGGATGACTTTGGGTTGACTGATTCGCATCATTTGATCCCAGGCTGAATTAGGACGCCATCAACGCTTCCGCGGCGGAGCGTTGCAAAGAGGCGTAATAGTTTATTTTTTCAGCGATTTTGTCCTGATAATACGGGATATTCGAATACAAGCCGTGGACCTTTTCCAAAATATCACGCACCTTAATTGCGTCTGTTTTAAAATTAAATTCCGGCATCTCCATCGAAAGCATGAAATCCAGACATTTGGGCCGGTATTCAAGCATGATAGCCGGCGTGTAAGCGGCCATCGCCAGGATCACCGAATGCAACTTTTCACCGACGAACACATCACAGGATTCCAGGAAACGCATTGTCTTTTCCAACGATAAAAAGTCCTGCAGGATGTCGACCTTTTTCTTCATTCTTTCAGCGGCCCGTTTTATATAAGGGAGGTCCCGGGCCCAGACAGGAAGAAAAGTGATGCCCCACCCATCATCAAGCAACGCGTCCCCAAGGCTGACCACCTTCTCCAAAATTTCCTCTTCTGTGCCCCAGACATGACCATTGCTTATCCCGATATTAATCCCCACGCGTTTATTCATGCTCTTCGGCTTCACGCTGCCGGAGGCTAATGAAAGAGCCAAATCGCCGATAATTTTCACGTTATCCAATCCGTTATCTTTAAGCAACCCATAAGACAAGGGCCCGCGGACGCCCACGAATTCGCACCGCCTCAAAATCCTAACCCAATCCTGAATAGAGTCTTTATGCTTTCCCCGCGTGGCCCAAAAAGAAGGATTCCTGACCCCGCTCCCAAACACAAAAGAACTGGCATACTTCCCCTGAATGTATTCAAATTCAGGGGCCAACTCATTAAAATTAATAAGCGTCCCCCCTCCAAGGCAAACCGATTTAAATAACGGGATGGGGCAGACCTTTTCGAACTTCTTGAATTTATCATTTAATTTATATGGCAAGACCAGCGCCCGTTGGAATAATTTCTGGAAGGCGATAAACAGCGCCTCATCCCCCAAGTTATGATGCCCAACCCATCCCAAATAACCAATACGATGCATGTGGGGGTAGAAATAATTTTTATTATTAATGATCGAACTAATTATATTAGGCATATCTTATACTAAATTATTAACCTTCCCCATTTCTGTAAAAAAACAACGTCAGGCCCGCGCCCAGCGCATTTCTCAACATATCCCCGATTGAGAATTCCCGGCCCGGGATATGCGCCTGGACAAATTCGTTCAAAATCCCGAAACACACCGCGACCGCGAAAGCCAAGATTTGGATAATCCTGATAGGGTCCGTCAGCGAGAAAAATTTCTCGACATCCGTTTTATCCCCGGCATGATGTGAAGATATCGTGTGGTTGCCTAAAATACGGAACGCATAGAATGTCCGCAGGAAAAAATAAGTCAAAATGGAATACGCCGGGATATGCAAAAGATTCATCACCAGCCCCCTTTTGGAAAACCCTTCCGTATCGGATGAACTGGGAATCGTTGAGCTCCACAGGATGGCCAGCATGTAAGAAAAGGTCAACACCAACCAGAAACGCCGTGATATTTTCATCCCTTACAAACTCTTAAAATACGCTACGGTCTTCCGCAACCCTTCTTCAAACGCGATAAGCGGTTTGTAGCCGATCTTATCCTTGATCTTGGAAATATCGGCCAGCGTCCGGAACACGTCCCCCGGCCTTACGGGTAGAAGCTTGGGCTCGAGGTTCTTCCCGATAATTTTGTTCAGCGCCGCGATGAGCTCGAGAACCGTGTGGTCCGCGCCGTTGCCCACGTTCAGCACTTCATGCTTGATCCCGGGGACCGTGGCCGCCAAAATATTCGCCGAAACCACGTTCTCGATGAAAGTGAAATCCCGGGACTGCTTGCCTGTCCCAAAAACAGGCGGCGGCTCGTCATTCAGGATGCAATGGATAAATTTCGGGATCACGACCGCGTATTCATCGTCCAGCGCCTGGCGGGGGCCGAAAACATTGAAATACCTTAAACACACGGTTTCCAAACCAAAGCTCTCTGAAAAAATCCGGCAATAATATTCTCCGGCCAGCTTGCTCAACGCGTAAGGGGAAATCAAGAGCGGATAAAAAGTCTCCTGTTCCGGAAACTGGTCGGTGTCCCCGTAAACAGAGCTGGAAGAGGCGAAAACAAAACGTTTGATTTTATGCTTGGTGGCGGCCTGCAGCATGAACAGGATGCCGCTGATATTGACGTCATTATAACTCTCCGGGTCGGACATGGATTTCGGCACCGACCGCAAGGCCGCCTGGTGCAGGACATAGTCCATCCCCTGGCAGGCCCGTTCGCAGGCGTCCTTATCCCTGATATCCCCCCGGTGCAGCTCAAATCTTCCTGGGTCCAGCCCCTCAACAAACGCGAGGTTTTCCTCCTTGCCGGAATAAAAATTATCCAGCACCCGCACGTAATGCCCTTCCCCCAGCAGCTTCTGGGCGATGTTAGACCCGATAAACCCCGCCCCTCCGGTAATCAAAAATTTAGCCATGAATGTATTCTCCTTCCCGCGCGTCCGCCGTCGGCATGACAGCTTTATTTTAAATAAGTGCCTTTTATTCTCACGGGGCGTTCAACCCCCAGACCGCGTGTTAGCTTACTATCCCCTTAAAAACATTTATACTAATATTTTAAATATTTAAAGAAAACCGCGTTATCCTCTGACTTTGGAATATTACAAATAACGGTATATGTACTGCGGCAGATGATACTCAATATTTGTCAGCACGTGGCCCAACACCTTGGCATGGCACTGGTGAAGCAATTCGGAAGCCCTTTTGATGATCCCTCGCTGGGTGCGGCCGGCCTGGATCACCATGATGACCCCGTCAACCTGCGCGCCGAGGATCCCGGAATCCGTCACCGCAATAATGGGGGGAGTGTCTATAATGATGTAATCAAACTGGCGTTTAAGGTCACCCAGGAAATTTTTCATTTCTTGAGAATCCAGGAGTTCCGCAGGATTTTCCGGCACCGGTCCGGACGCGATAAAATTAAGGTTCTCGACATCAATCTTGAAAACGGCTTCTTCCAGGGTCGCTTTCCCCTGCAAAACGTCAGAGAGCCCCACGTTGTGTTCCACCCCGAGATAACGGGCGATCCGGCCCCGCCGCATGTCCGCGTCAATCACAAGCACTTTCGGTTGTTGCGCCGATTGAGCGATCGTCATGGAAAGATTAAGGGTGGTCACCGTTTTCCCTTCCGTGTTGATGGCGCTGGTAATGACAATGGCTTTATTCGTTTTAATCTTGTTCAGCGAAAGGACATTCGTCCGGAGGATCTTGTACTGCTCGGATATCGGGGACTTGGGGTCAAAGTAGGTGATGACCCGGGGATCGACTTTGGAGTCCCCCATTTTCTTGATGACCAGCCGGTCATGGGTTTTTAATTTATTAATTTTTTCTATGCGCTCAAGCCGTTCATCCGCTGCTTTTCTCAAGGCTTCTGTCAATTTCCCCATCAGTATACTGTCCTTTCATGTCGGGCCCTAGGCCTTCATCAGCCCCATCCCGGAGCAAGATTACGCGTTGAATAATGGTTGTTCCACTTCCTATCCCCTGATTACGACGGGACGCCGTTGCGTCTTTGCGTCATCAAGGCATAGACCTTTTCATATCTCTTTTTAAGTTCCCGGAATTTTCTCCGGGAAAGGTATCCTTCATGATAAGCCATCTCAAGCCACGTGTTCTTCGGGCCGGACAACGGCTCGTCCCCGGAACATGCCAGCGTTACGCGGCCCCATCGCCCGCCTTCCCCGGGCCGAAAAGGAACCGGATGCGCTTCATGTCTGGCTGTCCGTTCCATCATGTGTCAAATCTCCGGAATCTTAATATTCAGGCTCTCCCGTTCATACTTTTCATGCTCAACCTGATCGAGTTTCTGAATCGCCCGGGACGTTCCGGCCGATATCTGGTTCATGGGCGATTCATTAATAACTTCCAGCATGATCTCCGCCGAGATTTCTTCGACCCCGGCGATATAACCGGTCAACAAAGCGCTGTCGCAAATCTGGTTCACCAGCCGCGGCACCCCTTTAGAGTATTTCCAGACCAATTCCAGAGCCTCATCGGTGAAATACCGACGGTCGCTTTCACTGGCGATCTTCAAACGGTGCAGAATATATTCGTGGGTTTCTTTATAGGAGAGCGGGACCAGATGATAAAAGACCGCGATCCTCTGGCGCAACTGTTCCAGGCTCGCCAAGGCCAGTTTTTTCTTCAACTCCGGCTGGCCGATAAAAATAATCTGGATCAATTTCTCATTCTCGGTTTCAAGATTCGAAAGCATGCGCACTTCTTCAAGCACCGAAGCCGCCAAATTTTGCGCCTCATCAAGGATCAGCACGATATTCCGGTCGCTGCGCAACTGCTCGATCAAATAATAGTTCAGCTGGGATAACAGTTTGGCCTTTGACCCCGGCACATACTCGATGTCCAAGTCATCCAAAATCGTGGTCAACAGGTCCTTGCCGCTGATATGCGTGTTCGTGACCAAAACGACTTCGGTGTTCGTATCCAGCTGGTTTAAAAGCGTGCGGCAGATGGTCGTTTTGCCAGAGCCGATATCCCCGGTGATGACGACGAAACCTTTCCGCTCCCGGATCGCGTAAACCAGGGTGCTGATCGCTTCCGTGTGCTTCGCGCTGGCGTAGAAAAACTTCGAGTTCGGCGTTAAGTTAAACGGCGTTTCTTTAAACCCATAATGTTTCTTGTACATGCATTCACCCCTGGCCCGCCCGGATATCCCGGGGCCGGCCCCGCTCATGAGCCATGTTTATTTCAAAAAGTTCTCAACCGCTATTGTAACTATCACCAAAATTGCGCTGCCCAACACAGTCACGGCATACATCCAGACCTGTTTTTCCCGTTCCATCCGGACCGTGACCTCGGTTTCTATTTTAGAAATCGCCCCTAAAAGCGGCACGCCGAGAAAATCTTTGGCTTCCTCGACGTCAATAAAAGACTTATCTAAAAACTCCAGCAAAAACACAAGGCCGATACCCAGCGCCAAGCCTATCACAGCGCCGATAAGCGCGACCAGAGTCCGGTTGGGCTGAAACGGCTGCAGGGGCACGCGCGGCGGGTCCAGGATGGTGTATTTTGTCCCCTCCTTGGATAACTGGAGGCTCTGGGTTATTTTGGCCGTTTCCAAGCGCTGAAGGAGCATGTTATAAATTTGCTCGTTCACGCGCACGTCCCGGGCGGCCACGGTGTTCAAAAGCATAATTTTATAAAGATCGCCCTCCTCGGCTGTCCTGGCCTTGGACGCGTCCACGGGCGCCCCTTCCATCTTATCCAGCGCGGCCTTAATGCTGGAAATAAGCGGATTGCTTGTTTCCTTTTCCAGTTTATCAGGTTTGGTGTATTGGAGGTTTTCCGCCTCCAGTTCCGCTTTCTGGATATTCATCTTTTCCAGAATCTGCCTGACCAAAGGATGTTTTTCTGTTGAATCGATCATCAGCTCATCGAGCTTGTCCTGAAGTTCCGCGATTTCCGCGGATTTGATCTTGCCCTTATAAATTTTGAGCTGCTGTTCAATAAACGTGATCGCGTCCTGGGTTTCCTGGGTTTGAATCTTTTTGTTGCGTTCGATAAAAATATCCGTAATATTCTGCACGACAGCCTGCGTCTGGACGGGATCAAGCCCGACATACGCCAGTTCGAGGATATTATTCGCCCGGAGGCGTATCATAATATCTTTCCGGATCCCCAAAATGAGGGCTTCAAACTGCTGGCGCGTCTTCACGTTTTGATCCAGGTGAAGCCTCTTGACCAGTTCCACCAGGCTCGTCCACCCGAGCATGGATTCCTTAATCGTGTTCATGCGCTGCTGAACCGTCGACGAAACCGCCAGCTCGCTGAAAAGCGGGTTATCGGTTTTGCCCTCTTCGACCAAGATAACCGTCGAAGAGAGGTATTTCTTAGGCAACAAGATCCCGGCGCAAATCCCCAACGACAAGCCTAAAAGCATGGGGATAATCACCAGCTCTTTCCGGCGAAAAAACATCTTTAAATACGCCATGAAAGACATTGTATCTGCATTAAATTCGGCCATGTTCCCTTCCTTAATTTTAGTACTCGGTTGTGCAAATCTGTTCTCAAATCCGTTCGGATCCCCACACGGGACCGTAACAATCCTGCCGGAGCTAGAACCCGGTCGTCACCGTCCGGCCGGTGCTGGCGGCTGTTCCGATCGGAGCGGCCACCGGCTGGATCGCCCGCATGGCTTTTGTCAAGAACGTCGCCGGGATGTAAATCACGTCCCCCGGTTTCATCTCCAGGTTTTCCCTCAAATCCCCTTCATACAAAAGTGCGTACACATCGACTTTCCGGATGTCCGCCTTCCCTGATTCCGACGGGGTGATGAGCCGGCTTTTGCGAGTGACTCCGGTGAGTTGCGGGAGCCCCGCCTGCATCAACGCTTCCCTGATCGAGATGGTGTCCCCGCGCATAAAAATCTTGCCGGGACGGCCCACTTCACCCACAACATAAACCACCTTGCTGTTGTACCCTGTAATTTTAACAGAGACTTCCGGAGAAATAATATATTCTGATAATTTTTCTGCAATCAGTTTGGCGGCCTCATCCTTGGTCTTTCCTGTTATTTGTATATCGCCGACAAATTCATATTGGATCTTGCCTTCCTGATTAATAAAATAATCCCCACTCACCTCCGGGTGCCGCATAACACTCACTTGTATCACATCAGTCGGGCCCAAGGTGTAGCGGCTGCTCCCCTCTTGGCCGGGAAGCATTTCCTCAACGGCTTCCACGGAATCATCCGCAATCCCTTCGGCGGCAACCCGGTTAAGGACATCATTAATTTTTTCTTCTTCGCTTGTCAGCTTGGACGGCGCTTCCTGCGAACCGCCGTCAGGACTCCAATTCGTAAAATTTTGCGCCAAAGCCTGCGGATTCATGACCAGAAGGGAAAGGACAACAGCACTGACAGATACACTATTTTTTATATTCATTTCTCAATCTCCTTAAAATAAAATCAGATTATTCAACTTCAAACAAAGTTTCATGAAAATCTTTGATTTCACGAATGTCCTGTTCATCATAAACCCGCCACCCCCTCCAATCACGCTTGGGCCGGCGGATTTTACCGACTTTCTCCCAGCGTGCCAAAGTTTTAGGGCTTATCCCCACAACCTCCGCGACCTCTGTAATGGTCATCCTCTTTTTCACTGACAGTCCTCCTTGCATAGTATATCAACTCCTCTTTGTGGATATAGATTCTAAATCAGCGTTTGATATAATGGATACAGCAAATAACATGCCACCGCAGAATCATATTATTTCCCTAAACAAAACTCATTAAAACACAAAAGGTTGCACCGCAGAGAATGAGAGAGATTATTATTAAGATTGAGCCGGTCTATGCTATTGTTTAAAAGATTAAACATCTCTGTCCAGGACAAACCAGGACAAACCCGAAACATTCAGCACAACAACGCTTTACAAAATGTTTAAAAAAATTATCAATTTTATATATTAAATTAACAATATAATAGCGGAATTAAACAAATTTATTCTTACTTTACAATAATTTACATAACAAAAGAAAATAATTTGTTAAGAAATACTCGGCATGGTATACTTCTTGCATATGAACATGAAATTATCCACAATCCAGGTCCAGAAACAAATTCTAGCTCCATCCATGCAGCAGTCCATCGAGGTGCTGTTACTGCCGCTTATGGATCTTTACCAGAGTATAAATATTGAAATTCAAAATAACCCCCTCCTGGAAATCGACGAGGACAGCCTCCTGCAACAGCAGGAAGAGGACCGCGACAACGCAACAGCCATGGACCGGACCCTGGATCAATTGATTGAAAGCCCGGATACGCCCTTTTTTAGCGGAGGTATTTATGACGACCCTCCAGACGAAAAACCGTTCAAGCACCTTGTTTCTCTAGAGGAAAAGATGTTCCGCCAGCTCCAAATCGACGTTTCAGATCCCCTGCTTTTAAAAATTGGGGAGTTTATCATCTGGAATTTAAACGAAGACGGCTACCTCACATTAAGCTGTGAAGAAATCGCCGCAAACCTGGCGGTCCAGGACATTGAAACGGTTATGCGTGTCCTTAAAATCATCCAATGCTTTGATCCTCCGGGCATTGCCGCCCGGGACCTTCAGGAATGCCTATTGCTGCAGCTGGCGGGCACCGACTCCTCACCCGAGTCCGAACTCGCCTCCCGCATTGTCCGGGAATGCCTCAAAGAACTCGGGCAAAAAAAATTCACGGAAATAGCAAAAAGGCTGAAAGCCCCCATTGACAAAGTCAAAGCGGCCACGCAGTTCATCGCGTCTCTGGACCCGCGCCCGGCGCGCAACCATCGCCCCATCCGGGAAAGTATTTATATTAAACCGGACGTAACGGTCATCCGCACGGAAGACGATCAATTATCCGTTGTTGTCAACAAAGCCGGGCTGCCACCCTTGAGGATCAACCAGAAATATAAGGCTTTAATACGGCAGGGGAAATTATCGGCCGACGAAAAAAAATTCATCCGGGACCAGCTCCAGAACGCTGTTGTTTTTATTAAAAGCATTGAACAGCGCGGGCAGACGGTCCGGGCGATCGCGGAGCATATTCTTGCCCACCAACAAAAATTTTTCCAAGACGGCCACTCCGGCCTGGCGCCCATGACCCTCAAAGATGTGGCCGAAGCGATCGACCGCAATGAATCCACCGTAAGCCGGGCGATTCATAATAAATATATGGATACCCCGAAAGGGCTTTTCCCGTTCAAATTCTTTTTTTCCCAGTCCGTCGGGAAAGCGGCTGAAAACGCAGCCGGGACAACCGGGAACAATGTTTCAAACCGCACGATTAAAGAACAAATCAAAGAACTCATTGAAAACGAGAACAAATCCTCGCCCCTCTCGGACGCTGAAATCCAGCAATATTTCTTTAAGAAGGGCACATCCATCGCCCGCCGCACAATCACAAAATACCGCCAGATGGAGCGCATCCTTCCTTCTCATCTTCGTAAAATATAACAACCGCCTAGATATCCACGGGCTCACGCCCGTGGCGCTCTTTAAATTCCTTTAAACCCAAGCTGCACTTGTCCTCGGTCTTCACGCCATTGATGCTCGAGGCAATTGCGAATCACTTCTTCGTTAATCCCTGCTGTCGACACGAAATATCCTTTTGACCAGATACCACCGCCACCATAGAAAACATAATCCAGGAACTTAAACCTTTTTCTCATCGTAGTACATTTAACAGTCTGCTGAAAAACCCTTATTTATACTAAAACGATGTTTTCATGCAAGTTATAATAGAGTAAACTTTTGATAAGAGACACGGCTTCCAGAGATTCTTCCGGCGAACCTTGACGAACGTCAGACAGGGAGCCCTGATGATCGGCTAGCTGCTGAATCTCAAACGTTGGGCCAAGGGACAGAATGGGAACAACCTAAAAATGCCTGGAGAGGGCGGCTTGGGCCGCCTTGCTGGAAGAAATTATTATTTGGTCTGCTCATTTTTTGCTCACTCACAGGGAGCATTTTTAAAAATCGGGCTTTTTCAGCAGACTGCTAGACCACCATCAGGTTAAAAATTTTGACTTTTGGGGGTCCTTGTTTTTGTTGCCGGGAGAACTGCTCCGGCGATAGAATTTAGAATTTATACCCCACGGAAACCTCGACGGCCCGCCCAGGCCTGGCAAGAGGCCGGTTCACCGCTCCCCCAACCTCATAATACTTATCAAAAAGATTGCTCAACTTAAGTTGGAAATCAAAATCTTTCAATGTGTAATTCATCGTCATATCCATCGTGGCCCAGGATTTAATCCTGTTTTCGTTCGTAATCGCATCCGAGGTCCGCACCTGGGAATAAGCCCTTCCCCAGAGATAAATTTGCAACCGATTCAAGGGAACACATCTTAAACCCAACCGGTAGATGCTGGTTGGTATATTTTTGATGGAGCCGAAAAGCAGCGAAGCATCAGAGGTGTTTCCTTCATCGACGACATAACTATAACTTCCTTCAAAACCCAGCTTCTTTATAGGACTGTATTTCCCCGCCAGCTCGAACCCCTGATATGTGTTTTCACCCGAATTGACATACGCGTAGGTAGAGGTAGAACCCGTTGTTATCAAATTTTCCAAGTGATTGCGGAAGAAATCAAGATTAAAAGAGGCTTTCTCCAGGTTAAGATCAAAAATCAGATCCCAGCCGCTAAATATTTCCGGTTCTAAATTAGGGTTCGAACTAAAAGCACCGGCCGTAAGCGGGTTAAGATGGGCCCACTGGGGAGAAAGAAAGGATTCCCCGTACAGCAATTTTGTCGTAAATTTTTCTGAAACAGTATAGACTGCGCCAAATCGTTTGGAAAAGTCCGGGTCTGCGAAATGTTCGAAGGTATCCACCCGGCCCGAAAAGGTGAGCTCCAGAGGCTTGATCGGCAACCACACCAATTGTCCGAATCCGCCGGCCAAAAGCCACGATCCGCTGGGACTTGCTGTCTTTACCCAGGGGGTGGTGCCGGTGCTGCCGGTGACGGCATTCATGTCTCGAAAATCCGCGAAAAGCGAATCAATACCGGCAATCAAATTTATATTGCTTTTAAGCTGATTTTCGTAAGTCGCCTTGAACTGATACTGTTCATATCGAGTGCTCTGCCCGGAAACGGTCCCGTACGGAGGCAGATAATTAGGGCCGTAACTGCTGATCCACGACAACTCATCAAGTTCGTACCATGTAACGCCGGGATTCAGAGTGAATTTTGAAGTTTCGCTAAGAGGAATGGCATATTTAAAATCAAGATAGGTAATATCTTCCTCATACTCATTCTTTAGCGGTTCGTCATTATACACGTAAAAACTCAGATTGGGTGCGCGGGGAGTGGCCCGCGTGTAATGTTCCCGGCGAATATCAAGACTCATCTGATCGTAAGAGAACGAACCAAACATGGAATAATTTCTGGGATATTTATTGTAATAAACGACCCCGCCCTGCTGCGTCTGACCGACAGGCACTTTCTCCAGAGAGGCAGACTATTTGATTTCATCGCCTTTAGCATCCAGGAAGGTAAAATTGAAAAGGGATTCCAATTTGTTATTTTTATTTCCCCACGTAACGCTCGATTCGTAATCCATGTTGCCGGGGTAGAACCTCATCTTGTTGTCCACATAGGTACCGTCCACATCACTGCCTTTTTTGGTAATGATATTAATGACGCCGATCAGCGCCCCGTTACCGTACAAAACCGAACCTGGCCCTTTGATAAACTCTACGCGTTCAATAATGTCAACCCCTAAAAACTGATCCAGGTTATAACGCCCCAAGTTCAAATCGTTCATCCTGTGGCCGTTAATCATGACCAGGACTTTATTCGTCGTACTGGCCATACATACCCCTGATGGCGGCGATAATTTCATTGGCATCAGAAACATCCGCCCATCCGGGAATGTCTTCCACCATATCTTTTATGGTACGGTATCCGCGTCGTTTAATTTCATCACCCGAAAGCACATTGATAGCGGCGGGGGCACTGGTACCGCTCTGTTCTCTCAGGGTTGCGGTAGAAACAACGGGGATTTTCAACAAATCTCCAATATCCATCGACAACAATTCTTCCATCGTCATCTCTTTTTCCGAATTAGTCGCAGAGGCTATCCCTCCTAGAATGTTTGAAAAACACGCCAGCAGAAAAATCACTATTATTTTTTTCATTCCACCCCCCTCATTTTAGAATTACTTCTAAAAAAAGATTATTTTAGAATAATATTATTTTATTTACTTTATTAATTCAATATAATTCCGAACTTTTCTATCTCCCAATTAACATTGAGCTAAAACCTTTTTTACAAAAATTCTTAAAGGACTGGCCTTCTTCCATCGGGCTCCCGTAGAAATCACTCAAGAAACCCAGATGATTTAAAAACACGTTCTCTGAATCTTGTTCCTCAGGTTTGACGGGCACATAAATCATGACATTGTCCCGCCGGTCCTGATCGAACTCAAAAAAGCCTCCGCAGGGTGCAAGCTGACCGTTACGGAGCTTTTAAAGATTTCGGTCGTGGCCAGCCTGTCCACTCCCGGGGTAATTTCTCCGCATGGCCCATTCCAGGCCGTCAGGGCGGCTGGAGGCGAACCAACTCAAAGCACCCCCGAAGATACGTGTTCCCGCCGGTAATCCGGCAAGAACTGTCCTCATATTCACCGCGCCGATCAGTTCAACGCGGGTTACCGCATAAAGAATCTCCGGCCTTGCTTTAAAGACAAACAGAACCCCCGCCGCTGTCACAAGCCCTTCAACAATGCCAATGGCTAAATGAATCGGCTGCATCAACAGGACAAACGTGACAAACGGCAGTTCCGTGACCCCGGGAAAAGTGTCTCCAGGGCGACGCCGAACGCTCCCAGTTGCAGTCCGATAACGGCCGCCGCCAGGGGAGCCAGTCACAATTTTCCTCTGCGTTAGATTATTTTCAACGATCTTACGGTAAACAAACGGATAGGCCACAAAACAGGGGAAAAACCCGAGGTTGAAAATATTGCACCCCAGCGCCAGAAGGCCGCCGTCCCCAAGAAAGAGCGCCTCCACCACGAGCACCGATGCGATAGCCAAAAAAGCTGAAAGCAGCCCGAGAAGAATCGCCAGGATCATGCCCCCGCCCCAATGCCGCTTGAGCCTGTGGCCGGGATGCTGACATTAATCATCTGGGCCGCAAAAGAAAGGCGGGTTGAAGATCAACCCGCCTTTTTGTATCAATGGCACCAAAAGGAAAGGAACATGCCAGTTTTCACCTTCCATGAATACCATTGATGGCACAGCCGCGAGATTGCTCTGCGCGGCCGGCAAAAACACATATAAAACAGTACAATTTTAGAGGCAACATCCATGCTTGTCAACAAAAAAGATCATCTGGAATACCCGTCGGGGTACAGGCTTTCATCCAGGGGCTCTCCTGCCGTGGAAGTCGGGCTTTATTTAACACAACATATTCAGAATAAATATGTTACAAAATGATCCGGCATCAATCATCATTGTTCCGGGCAAAATCGTCCTGAATGCGGACGATATCATCTTCCCCGAGATAATCGCCGCAGGCCACTTCGATAAAAACCAACTTCTCTTTACCGATATTCCCGATCCGGTGCTCCGATCCGACCGGGACATCCACAATAGAGCCGGTATGCACAGTGATTTCAACCCCATTGACCAACACCATACCAGTCCCGCAAACAATAATCCACTTTTCCGACCGTTTATGGTGCTTTTGCAGGCTTAACCGGCACCCCGGGTCAACGGCGACACGTTTCACCCACACGCCTTTTTCCTGGTAAAGTTTATAATAACTGCCCCAAGGGCGGTCAGAAACCGTATCATAATTATTGAATGTCATAATTGTAAATATCCCCAATCCTGGTTCATATTATTTTTTTCGTCGAGGCCGAAAACTGAAATAAGTATAATATAAAAGCCACCTCATTGCCATAGGTATTCCTTCAGTTTCACCGCCTCCGCAGGGCAAGAATTTTGCTCCCTTACCCTGGATCACCTTCCCCGGGAAAACAACGGCGAAGACCAGCGTGAAAATGACGCGGATAACGTTATTAAAAATTTTTCCGGGGTCGCTGACGGGGTCTAACTAACGCCAACTTTTCAAAAAAATATTTCCAAGTCTTTTTTGCTTTGCTGTTTTTTGGGGGGGCTCACATCTGGCAGGCCCGGATTCGATTCACCCCGCGTCTGCCTCAAGGCTGGCGAAAACGGATCGTCCATGTCCATTTGGTTCTGCGTCAAGGCCGATCCCATCTACGGCCTTAATATTGCTATTCCTCTCCAAAAGCGATTCTTGACAGGCTGCCTTCTAGTTCTTTCACAAAATCAGCATAACTTTGATAAGAATCAGGGTTCCTCAAACGGCTGTCCTGATTCCAGGCCTTCAACCGCTTCTGCCCTTCACAATCAAAAATCTGCCAGTATCCTTTATCTTTATTGACGATCTGATAACCTCTTTTATCCCATTTCTGGTTTAAAAACATCAAATATTCTCTTTTGATTTTCAATTCACCTGGAACTTTTGATTCCCTGGAATCAGTGTATATGTCAATGAGCTGGTTGACTTTAAGCTCCCCTTTATACACTTTGGAAACATAAAATTTCGCTTGTTTAACAGGCCCCATGCTTAAGACAACGGTGACGCCCTGAGAACCCACATTTTCCTGGTAAAGTTTATTCGCGGAATCGGCCTGATCAAGCACAAATCCTTCAACGATCACATCCGAATCATGAATCATATCTTTAAAGGAAAGGCGGGGCGAAGGCCAGCCGGGCGAGGCTGTTATGAATAGAAAATATACAAGGATAAATACATTCTGAAGGATATAGCGCATTTTCTGAACCAACTTGTATAATTATGCACTAATATCCCGTGTTATGGCAAGAGGACAAACATAGACAACCCCGGACAGCCGCATCAAGCGGCAATCCGGGGTTCCTATAAAATTATTCAAGCTTTAATAAAGAGAGGACATCTTGGGGTGTTACGGCGCCCGCCACCGGCGTCACAGCTTCCTCTCGATCGCGTTAAGGATCAATTCGGATTTCGATTTGTCGCCAAAGACATCGACGCGGATCCTAATCTGCGAACGGACTTCAGTCAGCGCTTCAATATTGATTTTCACTTTCTTGCCATCCGCGAAATCAGCCGCAAGGACTGCGGACACCCGGTCAGCCTGGTCTTCCGTCACCCGCATCGCCAGGCCCTTCAGGCCCGACTTGGTCGCTTTATATAATTCTTCGGCTGACACATCGAACTCCTTCACCAAAGCGCCTTTAATCCAGGCATACCCCCCGGCCCCGGCCGCAGCCGCCCCGACAACCAACGCGACACACCCGGATAACGCAACAACCGACATCGCCAAGCTGACGACAAGGATAAACTGTTTAGGCAATCGCATCATATTCCACTCCTTTTTTATTAATATGATCATACGACATCACGGCGCTTTTTGAAAGAATTTCTTCAATAGAAATGCCAAGCGGTCACAATCACCAGCGCGATGCATGGCGCACAGAGAAAACGGCTGACAGGCATCCGGAGGCCATAAAATTTTATTGTTGAGCAAGAACTGAAACAGCGCCGGATAAATGACCTGGGGCTCCAGCCTGTTGAACTGCAACTTTAACAAAGACCCGGAACGCCAGGCCCGAACCGGAAGCCCCTCTGCGCTGAAGAAATCATTGAGCCCATCCGCCAGGTTTGCGGCCCGTCTCTCGAGAGCCTGGTACACGTCATTATGAAGCAGGCGCAGTGTGGCTAACCCGGCACGCATAATGACAGGATCAGCCGCGGCCGCCTCCCCATCCCCAGTCGCCCCGGGGCCCCCGCAGGTCCCCTGACTTAAAATATCCCTCCGCCCCCCGACCGCGCCAAGCGGAAACCCGCCGCCAATGATCTTTCCCAGGCAGGTTAAATCCCCGTGTGTCCCGAGCCGTTCCTGCAATCCCCCTTTGTGAAAACGGAATCCGCTGTCGATCTCATTAACGACAAGCAAACACTTATACTTTCTTGTCAACGCCCGTAAGTCCTTCAGATAAGACTGCTCCATAACAGCGACCCGGTCGTCCCCCATCAATAACGGCGCGGCCACCACGCAGGCCAACTGTGTTTTAAACGGATCCAAAGCGGCCTCAACACGCTCCATAGAACCGCAGGATAAAATCATCTGGTGGGGACCCCAAGTCCGAAGCCCCTCCCCTTGGCCACATCCCGTCGAAAGGGCCATGGGCAGAAGCCCGCCTTCAGATGAAGAGCCCGGCTCATCCCTGGCGTCAAGGATGACAGCCAGCGGCCTGCCGGTAAATGCGCGGGCCAGCCGCAGGGCTTCTTGCAACGCGGCCCCAGCCGACGGCCTAAAGGTGATCCGTTCCAGACGCGGGAACGCTTTTAAAATTTCCTGTGCCAGATCCAGTTCGGCTTTCGAAGCCAAACCGAAATGGATGCCGTATTCCGCGGCTTTTTTCACCGCCAAAACAACATTGCGATGCCCGTGACCGAGGATCAGAGTGCCCCCGCAAAGGTCATAATCCGTAAACGCGTTGTCGTCCTGGTCATACAAAAGTGCCCCCCTACCGGTTCTAAAAAATAACGGCGCCACGCCCATCTTCTCGAAAGCCTGACCAGAACTCTGGGCGGCGTCCGGGTAAATCTTACGGCTTTGACGGCACAATTGCCGGGAATTAAGCGTTTTCATGAGAACAGTTCACCCTTTCTGATACGGTTTCCCGGCCAGCATATCCAGGCTGCGCCCGAGTTGGTCCATGGCTGCGGACAGGGATTCCGTGTCGCCGCGAGGGCTTACCCGGCGAATTAATAATCAAAATCGTCCGGGACGACAGCGTACAGCACAATCTCGAGCAAGAGTATTTTTGACCCGAATTATCACCGCCGGGCCGAGTGTAATCCGGCCGCTCAAAACTCTTGCCGTCGCCGCAACTCCAGTTACACTGGTCTGTCAGGGAAATTCTCAAATCATTAACCGGTTTCTTGTCGTTCATGATAACACGCCTGCATAATCGATTAGGGGTCATTGTCTGCCATACCCCTCCCAAAATAGGGAACCCATACCGGGTCCGAATTTTAGAAAGCGCGGCAAATGACCGCATTATAGCATAATCTGGTTCAAATTCCGTCCGTTTTGTCCTTCAGGGATGATTACAATTCCGGTGCACGCAGTAAAGGGGGAACGCTATATCCGAAACACAACAGGGAATCATAACGGCTAAAATCGTGACTATAAAAACTCCCGCGATCATATGGGGCCAGTCTTCCAGCCCGTAAGCCGTTAAGTACAGGATGGACGAGACGCTGGAAATAAAAATATGGGTGGAATGTGAGTATTCAGTAGAATGTTCAATGGATTGTCCGATAAAAAGCCCGGCTAAAATTCCTCCGAGGGCAAAAGGGATGATCAGTCCGGGGTGTTCAATAATGCAGATATGCATCGCCATGTCCTGCCCCAGAATCTTCCCGCCCAGGAACGGGAAAAAAACATCGCTCACCCCGCAAATCGTGACGGAGCCAAAGAATCCGACGACAACCGCTTTCAAGCGGCGTTTCTCATGTTTGAGGAACATGGCGGTCGTGGTCACAGAGCTGAAAAGAATATGCGTCGGGTGAAACACATGAAACAACTCTTGTGAAGCCACTGACAGGCGGTCCTCGCTCCCCAAAAGGACCGCTATAAAGGTAAGGAACCCCATGACCAGCAAGCCCGAAGCCACTCCGAAAATAGAGAATGGCAAATGGTGGACCAGTTCAAGACCGATTGTTTTTAGTTTACTCATACCGCCCCCTCTTTCCTGTCCGCCCCCGGGAACCCCGCAGGTTATCCCGAACACAAATTTTTAATATCTTTCAAAACCGCCCTCGCCGCGGTTTCCCCTTGCTGGACCAAAAGATCGACTTTAAAAAACTCGTACCACTGGGCCCCGGCCATGTCCGGATGGATCACGACATCCGCGAGTTCGGCGCTGCTCTGGGATATCATGTACTCCGACGCCATCAGGCTTTTGACAATGATATCCGAGATGTTCGGGCTCAAAGCCTCTTTAAGGTTTAAATGCATGTTTCTCGTTATAAATCCGAAAACCGATTTCTTGTCACGGAGCTGTTTCCGCCGCTTCAGGGCCTGTCCGTGAGGGATATCCTGGGCCCGAATGACATCTTCCGGAGATTGAAGCACATTAACGGCGATCACTTTGCTGATCCCCTGTTCGCGCAGGACATTCGTCGGCAGGGGGTTCAGCACTCCCCCGTCGATGATAACCTGATTCTTCTCCTGAACCGGCTCCATAATCCCCGGGATCGAAATACTTTTCCTGACGGCTTCAACCAAAAGGCCGGAGTCCAGGATCAAATCCTGCCGTTTCTGCAAATCATAGGCGACAATCTTCAGGGGGATCGTGGCGTCATAAAAAGTTTTCTCCGCAAGATGCCGCTTTTTAAGCCAGCTTTTAATCAACCGCCCTCCCATCAACCCTGATTTAGGGACAACCGGGTCAAAAAGCCTGAGCATGGCCCGTTGTGTGCCGAATTCCCTGGCCATTTGGGCGATGGCATCCGCGTTCATGCCGGTGACCCACAGGCTGGCGATGAGCGCGCCTATGCTGCTTCCCACCACCATGTCAACCGGGATGTGCTCCTCTTCCAGGACGCGCAAGACCCCTATATGGGCCAGGCCGAACGCCGCGCCCCCGCCCAGCACCAGCCCAACCCGGACCCCGCTGATCTGACGGGCCACAGCCTTGATGAACCTCCCGTACGGCGATGTCTCGGCCGGGAACGACGTGCGGAAATAAGCCGTTTCAAAGGTCTTTTCACAATCTGAAACATCAATAAAAGGGAGCTTGGCGGAAATCTCATAATCAACCCGGTTATTGATCTCCTCAAAGGGGATATCCGTGCCCCGAATACCGCTGACCATCACCCGCACCTTCTGGGAAGAAAAATTCGCCTTCAGCTCTTCCTCAATTTTATAAATAACGTCCCGCGCCAATTGAAAATTTTCCTGCCGGTGGAGGCTGAGGATTAAATGAATATTGTCGGATTGGCTGAGGGCCTTAATCACGACATCGTCCATCTCGTTGGGCAGGTCGACCACGACAAAATCGTAATCGCCCTCCAGCTCGGTGACAAAAGCGCTGATTTGTTGAGTCAACGCCGTGTCCTGCGGGTCAAAGCACACGCTCAAAAGGTCAATGGCATCGGCATGATGGTCAATATAAGATTTGAGTTTGTCCGGCTCATTCAGGATGTTCTCCAACAAGGGGCCGCTCTGCCGCCATTGCGGCGCGGCGCTCACAGATGGGACGGATGGGGTTTCAGCGGCCGCGGCGGAACGGAGATTGACAAGGATCACACTGCGCCCCGATTCCCGTTTCAGCGCGAACGCCAAATGCGTCGCGTATGTCGAACTTCCGGCTTCCTTAAAAGGGCTGTAGACTGCAATGATCATGCCCGCCGCCCGGGATTTATCTTCGTGCAGGATATTCCGCCGGATCCGCTGGGACAAAGTCTGGCTGAACTCCAGCCCCAGCTGCGGGATGCCTTTCAGGACTTCATGAAAACGGTCTTTCTGAATCCTCAGGATAACCGAGTCGTTGATGGCCTCAAAAGTAAGCGAATGCGGCTGGCCGGTTAAAAGCGAGATGATACCGAAATACATCCCCCGGCGGAAAAAGTCGGCGTGAATTCTGCCGCCGGACTCATCTACAAGGAAGGCCTGGACACGGCCGGAGATCAGGCAATAAAGGGCGTCTGGCGGTTCACCCTGGGCCCGGATAATATCGCCTTTCCGGAACTCGCACACTTCCGATAACAGCGCGATACGATGCTGTTCCAGCCAGCTGAGCTGGCTAAAAACCGGGAACTGCCTGATAAAATTGACCCTTTTAAAATATGAATTCAAGGACGTCATTATGAACTTTTTTTTTAATAAAACGGTGTTATTAGTATAGAAACATTTCATTTGAAAATCAATAACGGACTCCGGAATCTATGGACGGATATAAAGCGCCTCCCCCCGCCGATGGGTTGTAAAAAAATCCGGGCCATCCGCTCAACAGCTCGACAAAAGGACCAACGTTTCCAGGTGACGTGTCTTGGGGAAAAAATCAAAAGGGATGATGGTGTTGATGATCCACTGGTGCGACAGAAAAATCTTTAAGTCACGGGCCAAAGAATCCATATGGCAAGAAAGGTACATCAGATGCCGGAAGGCTTTCTCCCGGGCCAACGCGGCCGCGACGTGATAATTCAGCCCCTGGCGGGGAGGGTCGACAATCGCCACCTGCCGCCGGGCGTCTGCCCCGGCCGCTTGCGACAACACCACGTTCTCAACCCGCTCGGTGATAATCCTGAAACAGCCACACCGTGACACCGCGGCGTTATAGGCCGCGCACTGTGTCGCGTAAACATTCTCCTCCACCAAAACCACTTCTTTCACCAGGTCATGCAGGGCAACACCGAATAAGCCGACCCCCCCGTATAAATCAAAGAATATAACATCCGGGCCGAGAATACCGAGGTCAATAATACGCGCCATTACAGCCGGGAGGATCGACAAATTCGCCTGGAAAAAAGTGTCCAGGGAAAAATAAATTTTCCTCCCCCTCACCCGCGTCCAAAGGTAATCCGACTCATTCATCTTTAATGACCGCCGGCCGATTCCTCCCCAAAAAACCCGGCCGTCGTCCCCGGATTTAACCACCAGGTTCGCATTCCGGTATCCGGCCGGCAAACGGGACACCGCCTGCTTCTTGAGCTCCGGGAGAAAGTCCGAAATCGCCGTCAAAGCGATAGGGCAAGCCACGGCCTCCACGACACGATTCTTCCCAGCCGGGGAAAACCCCATAAAAATATCCCCGGCCCGCGTCTTAAGCAATTTCATATCTAAACGGCACCGGTAGTCATATTCCCGTGGAGACGGAACCAAAGGCGATAAAGGAAGGCGCTCAAGGTCAAGAGCGTTTTTCAGGAGTTCTTCAAGAGCGTCCGATTTCCGGCGGCATTCCTCCTGATAATTTAAATCCTGATACTGACACCCCCCGCACAGGCCAAAAAGAGGACAAACGGGGTTCGCAGAAACAGTCCCTCCTGACCTGGAAGATTCAGAAAAAAAATTAGGCATCATCATGATGAATTGTTAAAAAACCGTCGCGGGCTTTCGAGTGTGAAAGTTTCGGATTGCTGATGCCATCTCAAAAACAGGACAAAAGGCACCACATAAACTCATTTTAAAACCAACACGGCAATATTAAGATACACAAAAAGTGAAACAATATCAACAATACTCGTAATAAAAGGACCGGACATCAATGCCGGGTCCAGCTTCATCTTTTTAAATAACAACGGAAGCATCGCCCCCAATGTTGTGGCGACCACGACTGTCACAATCATCGACAGACCAACCGTCACTCCAAGCAAGGGATCTTTATTCATAATAATAGCCCGAATTCCTGCCAATCCGCCCATAGCAAGTCCGACAACTAACCCGGCCAACAACTCTTTTCTTAAAATTCTAAAAACATCTTTCATCTTTATCTCACCTGTGGCGAGCCCGCGGATAACAACCGTCGATGACTGGGTTCCGGCATTACCACCCGAATCGCAAAGAAGCGGGATAAAAAACGCAAGTGCCACAACTGCCTCGAGCTGAAAAGCGTATTTCTCCATGATCATCCCAGAAAAAAACCCCATCACCACTAAAACCAAAAGCCATAAGATTCTCTGCTTGGCGATAACGCCCGGATGCGACCCCATATAATCAACATATTCACCGGCCGCGCCGTATTTATAAATATCTTCCGTGCTTTCATCAACGATAACATCAAGAACGTCATCAACCGTAACTATTCCCATCAGTCGATTTGCATTATCGACGACAGGGATAGCCAACAGGTCGTAGTCGGAGAGCTTTTGAGCGACCACTTCTTTGTCATCGGTGACCAAAGAACTAATAATATTTGTGTGCATAATCTCTTTAACAACTCTATCTACGCCAGCAACAAGCAGGTCTTTCAATGAAACAAATCCCAAAAGTTGCCGGTCTTTATCTGTGACATAAACATAATAAATCGTCTCCTTGTTAAATGCCTGCAATTTAAGCCTTTCTATGGCCTCTTTGACTTTAATATCTTGCGGGATAAAAGCGTATTCCGTAGTAAGGATCGATCCGGCGGTGCCTTCCTCATACTGGACAAGTTTCTTTATGTCATTACGTTCAGCCTGGGCAACTAACGGAAGCAACTCATCAGCCCGTTCCCTGGGCAAAGCTTTTATAAAATCCGCTCGCTCATCCGGAGCCATTTCATCCAAGAGATGCCCCATCCATTCTTTAGAAAATCTTTTGAATATCTCACGCTGTTGTTTTATCTTAAACTCTTGAAAAAATTCAATCCCCAAAGGCCGTCCAAGAGCCATCACGATCTCGGCATTTTCCTGCGGCTCCAGACTCTCGCAAAGGACAAAAATATCTCTTGAGTGGAAGTCAGAAAAAGCCTCTTTTATATTCTCAGCTTTATTCGGTAAATTTAAAATTTCTTTTATCTCGGGCGAGATTAATGACTGTTTGTGCGGCATTAAACACCTCCATCAATTTCGTAACCGATGAAGGCGATTTGGAAGAAGTATTATCCAGCAGGAGAATAAATAACCAACAGGGAGCCTAAAATCGGGTTACAGAATTTATTTGAAACAAAACCCTTACAACCGCCACCATCGTCTTCCACGGGATCCTCCTTTCCCAACCTGTTTTTTGGTTATTATCTTATCAAAACATCTACAGAAAACAACCATTTTAATACAATAATCCCCCTCTATCACAGATTTCAAAGTAAGGCCAGAAGTGTGTTGTAAGATATTAAATAATTGTGTTTCTGTTTTTCTTTTATCGGCAAGAAAATTGATGTTGTTGGATTGGCAGTTACGGGGATTAACCGGTAACGCCTGGCACTGAAGCTCTTTCACTTCTGCTGGGGGATGGGCCTCAAGGAGTCAATCATCTTGTTGACATGTTTTAAATATTTATCAAACGTGCTTTCTTTAGCGGCGTAAGTTAAAATAAAGGCCCGAGTGCCGATGATCGTCCAGACATGCATAAACTTATTCGGGTCATCGACCCCCTCCACCTTCCCGACATAAACAAACTTATACCCCAACTGGCCCCCGACCCGGCTTCTTTTGCTTTCCAGAACCTCCATATATCCTTTAAACGTCCTGGTGACCTGATGAACCATTTTTTGAGACAGTTTTGTCAACGTGTTAATATCCGGGTTCAGGTCCCAGTACGTTAAAACGACATTCTCGGTAAACATATCGAGCGGGCCTTCCGGAGGCGCTGTAAAAACAATGATCGCCCCGGGCTGTTTAGGGTCGTCGAAACCCCAATTGTTAGGGAACTTGATCTGAATTCCTGTGGGGGGGTGCGTGAATGTGGCATACTTGTGAACAGGGATCACGTTTAAAATGGCATAAAGGGCAGTCAAAATCCCTAAGACAATCAGGGCATTCAGCGCGATCGATTTCCATCGAAAATGCTCGGCCAACTCCATGCGAAACGTTTTATGACTCATGGCGGTCATTCCTTTTTATCTGTCAAAGTATTTTTTATATTATGCCTGAGATAACCCCTCCGGTCAATAATTCTCTTCTCTTTCCCGGATATCTCCAGCTCCAGGCGGGCGACCAGATCCTGAAGAGGGAGAAAAACAACCGCGTTAGGGCTCACTTCGGTTTCCAGATAGAATTTCTTTGTCACCGCCTCTTTCAGTCGATCCCGGGCAACAGACTCCTTGCAGGCGATATAGATATTGATCTGATCCAGTTCATACGGGTCGCCATCCTTTTTGCATATCTCCATCTGCCATTCCTCAATCTCCCGGAACTCCTCTAGAAGCGCAGAACATTTGCTCAAATTCACCAGAGACCCTTTAATCTTTGTTAACCGGAGGTCTCTTACGTCCGAAATCCGTGAAATGTCGCTGGAAATTCTCGGCACGGTCCGGCCGCAATAAGGGCATGGCTGGTATGTGATCCCCCCTTTGACAAAATCTCCGGTCCGGTAGCGCAGGACACTGCTGCCGCGGGAATCAATGGACGTGTACACCAACTCCCCGTCCCCGCCCTCCGGCCTGACCTGGCCGGTTTCCGGGTCAATGATTTCGAATATCTCTTTATCCGGATAGGTGTGATATCCTGTTGACGCGCTGTGATCCGCCGGGCATTCCGTCCAGGCCATGCGGGCCTCGGTGAATCCGTAGGTGCCCAACACCTTGACCTCTCCGGCCCCCAGCTCGGACATAATCTCGGTTAATTTAAGCTTAAAAAACGGCTCTATCCTGGCCGCGCCCAGGACAACCTTTTTTACAAAATCCAGGACGCATCCCCGCTCTTTCGCCTCACGGAGGATGTGATAGACATACCCCGGGGTTCCCAGGAGCACGGCCGGCCGGAGCTTCATGACCGCCTTGATGTTGCCTTCGGTCCCATAAACTTTCCCCCCGCCCGTGCTTAAAATGAAATTACCCGCGGCAAGCCCTCCGAGGACAACCTGCCAAAAAGCCAGATGAGGCGCGTAAGGAAACAGGTTCAACAAATAATCAGCCGGGGCCACATCCAAAACATCAATCAGGCGTTCGCCAGCGAGGCTCAGGTTGTCGATGTCATAGCGGGAATAAAAATACGCCACCGGGTTTTGCGTCGTGCCGCTGGTAAACGTCATAAAAACCGGACGGAACTCCCGGGCAAATTCCTCCCGAAGCCGGGACTCCCCCTTCGCCCAGCGGGACAGTTTCAAAGCGAGCAATTTTGGAAACGGCCAGGCCTTTTGGACGCTTTCCGGCGATGGCCGGAGAACAAATTCCCGGAACTTATCCGGGTTCGTTTCGCCCACAAAATCATTTTTTGTTGTGAATGGGATCCGGGCCAGGTCTTCCACAGAACGGATTGAACGGGGAGGAATGCGGTGCTGGTCAAAAAGATTCTTATAAAACGGGCTGAAGGGGTATAAATAAAAGTTGATGAACTCATTCAGCTTTCTATTCTGGCAAGCCCTGATCGTCTGGGCAGAGGATCGCTGCAGCTGTGTCCAGGAATTCATCGCACCTCCGGATTCACGCCTTTTTTCTTTGAAGGGCCTTTTGGGCCGCAGCGGCGATGTCCGTGTCCCTCAAATGGTATTTCATGAGGAGCTCTTGGGGGGTTCCGGATTCGCCGAACGTGTCTGGCACGCCGATCATCTCGATCGGGACCGGGCAGAACCGGGCAGCCACTTCGGCGACAGCGCTGCCTAGCCCCCCGGACACCTGATGTTCTTCCGCCGTGACAATCGCGCCGGTTTCCCGTGCGGCCGTCTGAATCGCTTCAATATCAATTGGTTTAATGGTGTGCATGTTGACCACCCGGGCCTCAATGCCGTCCTTCCGGAGGATATCGGCGGCACGCAAAGATTCATAAACCATGAGCCCGCAGGCGATCAAGGTGACATCGCCCCCGGGCCTGACAACAACCGCCCGGCCGATTTCGAAGGGGTCAGATTCCCGCGTGATCACCGGGAACGGCGCCCGGGACGTGCGCATGTAAACCGGGCCGGTAATCCCTGTCATGGCCCGGGTCGCTTTCGCAGCCTCAATGGCGTCAGCCGGGCAAATGACTTGTATATTCGGGAGAACGCGCATGATGGCCAAATCTTCAAGACACTGCGCGGAAGCGCCGTCCTCTCCGACCGTGACCCCGGCGTGGGAACAGACGATTTTGACATTGGAATTGTTATAACAAATATCCAGCCGGATCATATCATAAGCGCGGTTCGTCATAAAAACCGCGAAAGAACAGGCGAACGGGATAAACCCAAGCGAACTCAGCCCCGCCGCCGTCCCGACCACATCCTGTTCCGCAATCCCAAGGTTATAAAAACGGTCCGGAAACGCGTCCCGGAAATACTCCGCCCTGGTCGCGTCTTCCATATCTCCTGAAAGGACAACAATTTTATCATTCTCCTTTCCCAATTTTACCAGCTCATTCCCAAAACCGTCTCTGGTGGGAATCATCTCGCTCATAGCCCTCTCCTGTTCACAGCGCCGTTGCCCTAATTGGTTTTAATGCCGTCCAGTTCTGCCAAGGCGGCTTTAAGTTGATCTTCTTTAGGCGCCTTCCCGTGCCATTGGGATTTCCCTTCCATGAAAGAAACGCCTTTCCCTTTGACCGTGTGCGCCAGGATCACATACGGCTTGTCGGATACAGTGTCGAACTGGTCAAGCGCGCACAGCAAGTCATGAAAATCATGGCCGTCGACTTCCACCACCTGCCAGCCGAAACTCGCCCACTTGGCCGGTAACGGCTCAAGGTTCTTAATATCATTGGTTCGCCCGTTTTCCTGGACCTTGTTATAATCAACAATCGCGCATAAATTATCCAGTTTATGGTGCGCGGCCGTCATGGCCGCTTCCCAGACCGACCCTTCCTGGATTTCTCCGTCACCGAGGATACAGTACGTCTTTATCTTTTTTTTCAACATTTTCGCGCCCAAGGCGATCCCGTTGGCAACAGACAGGCCGTGCCCCAGAGAACCGGTGTTGAATTCAACCCCGGGAACCCTGATATGGACATGCCCCTGCAAAGGGCTCCCGAACTTGCGAAAACGCAACAACTCGGATTCCGGGAAATACCCGCAGTCCGCCAGTGTCACATAGGTGACCGGCGAGCAGTGCCCCTTGGACACGATGCACCGGTCACGGTCCTCCCATCGCGGGTTATCCGGACGGTGGGCCATTTTGTAATGATATAAAGCGATAAAAATTTCGACCGCTGAAAGCGAACCGCCGGGGTGTCCGGATCCGGCCGCATGAATAATCTGCAGGACCTTTTTCCGGTACGCCACCGCTTTTGTTTTTAACACATTGATATCCTCGCATTTCGTTGTCACGAAAGGCCTCCTTTAATCATCCGTCGAAAACATTATTCCTAAAAAAACGCCAAGCCGTTTCATGCGCTTCCGTGATGGGGCGATCTGACGCGGGAAGGGCTGCTCATATAGGCGTGCAGAGGGCTACGGCTAAAATCCCATAAAACTACATAAAAAATGGGCCATGCAGGACTCGAACCTGCCACCCCCTGATTAAGAGTCAGGTGCTCTACCAAGATGAGCTAATGGCCCGGGATCAACAAGTTATATTATATTATTGTTCCAAAGTTTTTCGCGCCAAACGTCCGGACGTAAAACTCCTTTATTATAATGAAATATCCATCCTCTGCAATAAATTTTTTGAACGTTCTCGCGGGTTTTCAATCCCCGAAATTACTGACCCCTCCGGTCTGGACCGTCAGGGTCGTTGTTCCGGTCTTCTCTATTATTATAGGAGTTGCCGTCAGGACATAACCGTCGTCCGCGAACCGGCAGGAAACGAGAAATCCCCCTCTGTTGACGCCGCAATACCTCTCTTCCAAAAGAGGCGGGCTGCTTTTTACCTGATCCAAGCTCGTGGGATAACGCCCGTCATGCTGTTGAGCATAATTTTCCAATTCCGTGGAAATCCCCTTTAAAGTCATCTGCATGTGCCGGTCATTTTTATCAATATCCCTCACCCGGTAATGTTTCGGCGCCCAGACATAGGCGAACATAAGGCTCAAGGCCATCACCGAAGGCATGACACAGGCAATCACCGCCCGCGGCACGCTCAAGCCCTGCACTCTTCTTAACCCGATAATCCCAACATAAATGCCCCAGATCAAACTGATAAGCCCCCCGGCCCATGGGACTCCCTGCCAAAGCCCGGTCACGCTGCTGTACGCCATCACATGAAACGTGGCTTTAAACTTCTTTTTCCCACCGGCCAACCTCACAAAGACATGCATCACCGCGCTGACCAACAGCAGTGTCAGCATGATGATCGGCACGAAGAAAACCAGCATAATCAGATAAAGCAGCGGTGGGGTAGCGGGGTTAGACAAAAAATGGATCACCCCCATGACAGAAAAATTTATGAATTGTACAAGGATAAAAAAATTGCGAGGGGACGTGACATTGTCGGAAACCCGCACGCTCCGGAAGAATTCGTCCGGCTGGAAAAGGACCATCGTTATGGTCCTCCCCAACGCCGGGAAAAGGCCGACCCGTTCCCGGATATCCCAGGGGACAGTGTGTGTGTCCCGACTCTGCCGCTCTCCGCCGCCTTGCATATTTCTCCCCGCAATGTATTGGAATGATTGTCTTCATTAATGTAATGATATTTTACAGTTTGGTCAAGGATTCTGTTTTCATATATACTTATACTAATGAAAACAGGCAAAATAATCACGGCCGCCGCTGGGGTTTTCTGCCTCGGGCTCTCTTGTCCCAACCCGGTGCCGGGCCAGCATGCCGTCCTGTCCGAAATCATGGACACCCAAGAGGCGATGGTGGCTATCATCGCGGAAAACATCCAGGTCGGCGCCTCGGTCAGAGGGCCTGTCCTAGACCCCCGCTCCGGACGAGTGGGGATCATCCGCAACGTTCAACAGGCCTCGTACCGCCGGGCAGGGGCCGGGATGATTATCCATCCCTCAGGGATTATCGTGACCAACGCCCATACGGTCAACCGGGCCAACCGGATCACGGTGCAACTGCACAACAAACTGGAAATGCCCGCCGAAGTGATCCGCCTTGTCCACAATCTCGACATGGCCTTTCTGCGCGTTCACACGCCCGCCCCCCTCACGTCCGTACCCCTCGCCGACTCCGACCAAACACGCCTCGGGGACCAGGTCTTAACCATCGGGAATTCCCCTCTCTTAAAACAAACCGTGTCCGGGGGGATCATCATCGGGCTGGGGCGGAACCGGACAGCCACACGGCACGGGCAAACACAAAACGACCTTTTCCAAACAACCATTAATCTTTATGAAGGGGACAGCGGAGGCCCCCTGTTTAACACAGACGGAGGGCTCATC
Organism: Candidatus Omnitrophota bacterium; assembly: GCA_029560465.1. GTDB lineage: Bacteria > Omnitrophota > Gorgyraeia > Zapsychrales > JANLHA01 > JAGOJP01. The sequence continues at coordinate 4,274 of JAKQKX010000006.1, read as the reverse complement.
GGATTAATGACCGCCAAAGAAACCGGAGCCGACCACTCCAGTTTTGCCATCCCAGCCAACCAGATCCTGGGTCACCTCATAAAATACCTCAAGGAAACAAATGCAAAAAAATAATGTCATGCCCCGGCCGTTCTAATATAATCATGGTCAAGGTTTAAAATTTCATGAAAAATCCGTTACCCCCAACGTTCCTCCCAAGCCGGACCCTGGCTTTTTGGGTATGCTGGCTTATTGTCTGCGCCGTCGGCGTCCATATGCGGCTGTTCCCGCTCCTTCACTACGTGTCGAATGAAGCCAGGGAAAAGGCCTCCTTACTGGTCATCAACCAGCTCAAGCAGTCCGTGGAAGCGTCCGTGTCCGCCGGCTTCCCGCAGCTGAACCCTGCTGAAAAAAACCTATTAATAAAAAAACAGTTTGACGAGCTGCTGCGACAGGAAAGAAAACAGGTCCAGAAAACAATTGCCCAGTTAGGCGCCGATATACAAAAAAAACTCCCCGAGCCGGGCAGATTTTATCTGCTGGCGTCTGATTCATTTTACTACCTCGACTTAACCCAAAATATCCTTCAGACCGGGAGCGTCAGCAGCCGGGTCCAGGGAAGTAAATATTTCAACCCCAAAATGACCGCGCCGCGGGGATACTGGGAGCCGTTCAACCTGCATCCTTACATCGGCGCGGCCGTTCATTCCGGCATATCACGGTTTTTCCCGGGGATACCGCTCATGAATACAGTGAGCTATACCCCGCTTATCATCATGTGTCTCACTGTCCTGCCGTTTCTCTGGATATGCCGTTTGCGGGGGTATCCATTTTTCGTCACCCTGACATGCGCTTTCTTCCTCATCAGCGCCCCGATCTTTTTCAAACGCAGCATGTATGGATGGTATGATAATGACCCCTACAGCGTTTTATTCCCCTTGACCATCCTTGCGCTCATTTTGACGGGCCTTAAAAGAATACAACAGCATAAGCCCTGGGGGAACATCGCGATCGCCAGCGGATCTGCATTAAGCCTCTACGCCCTCTTTTGGCAGGGATGGGTCTTCATGGGAAGCCTTGTCGTGGTGGGAGGGATCGCCGACAGCGCGTATGCCTTCTTTTATAAAAAAGAGAAAACCATCGCGCGGCGAATCCTGTCATTCTACGCGGCGGTGTTCACCTTCAGTTTCGCGGGAGTCAGCGTGTTGTTCGGGTGGCAGGAATTTTTCACCTTATTCCAGGAAGGATTAAAAGCCCTTCGTGATTTCTGGAACCCTTCCTTTTCCTTATGGCCCGACCTCTACCTGGCGGTGGGGGAACTCAAAAAGGCGACCCTCCCGTTCCTCATCGGGCTCACCGGAGGGGTTCTGATGTGGCCGTTCACGATACTGGGCGTGGCCGTGAGCGTCGGACGCCTGGCCCGCAAACAGGAGGACCTTTCCTCCGATACTCTTTTAGTGCCCATTTTCTTGGCCTTCATCGTCCCCATGACCATGGGCGCCCAGCGCTTCGCCCTGTTATGCCTGATCCCGGCCGTCTTGCTGGCGGCGCACGGGCTCAACAGCGCTGTCATGATATGGGGCCGCTTATGGGATCAAGCGCTTCCAGGCCACCGCGGGAAGACTTTCATCCTCAACAGTGTCACCGCTCTTCTGCTTGTGGCCTTGGCCGCCGGTTCGGTGAGGTCCGCCTGCCGAGATACCGAATCCCTCCTGAACCCCATTTATAACGCCACCTGGGATGAATCCTTGACCTATATCCGCGACCACACGCCGGAAGACAGTATTATTAACACCTGGTGGCCCCCGGGACATTTCATTAAAGCCATCGCGCAAAGGCGCGTCACGTTCGACGGCGCGACGATCAACAAGCCGCAGGCTTTCTGGCTGGCCCAGGCGTTTCTCAGCGGCACGGAGCAGGAAGCGTTCGGCATATTGCGCATGTTAAACGGCTCGGCCAACGAGGCGACGGATTACCTGCTCCAATTAGGCATGCCGCTCTCGGAAGCGGTGGCGCTGCTCAAGCGGCTCACCGCGCTTGACCGGGAGGCCGCCGGGATTTTACTGAAAGACATGCTCCCGGACGAAGACGGGGAGCGCCTTCTCGACCTCACCCATGCCAGTCCTGCGTCCAGCTACCTGATGATAACCAATGATTTGATCCAATCGCATATTTTGATCAGTTTCGCCGGTCGCTGGGATTTTCGGAAAGCCGAGGCGATCAACCAGGACAAGGCCCTTTTAAAGAAAATTCCACGTTACGGGTCTAAAGATTACATTGCTTTCCTGTGGGACATGGCCGGAGGATATCCCCGCTACAGCGGGATATTAAGCCCGGTGGCCCAGGACGGGGACAAGGTCCTCTTTACCGACAACGTGATCTGCCACTTAGCCAAAAAAGAATGTGTCGTCAATTCCCCCACATACGGGAAAGGAATGCCCCGGTTCATTCATTATGTTGAAAACGGGAACATCATAGAAAAAGAGAACCCCCGGGGGACCCTTAATTATTCGCTCATCCTCTCCAACACCCCCGGAGGACTGCAGTGCGCGCTAATGGACAATTACCTCGCCCGGTCTTTGCTCATGCGCCTCTATTTCTTTCCAGACGCGGATTTTAAATATATAAAAACCTTCCACCGGGCCCAAGACCTGACAGGCCGCACGCAAATCTGTACGTTCGAGATCAATTGGGCACGCTATCTCAAACAAGACCCCCAACAAGCTTCTTATTGATGGGATAACGACCCTGGATGCTTGACGCCCTGATCTTGGGCTTTTTCCTCTTTTACTTCAACAGGGACGGGAACCGTGTTCAGCGTCCCCCGCAACCGTATTTTCATGGTCGCTGACTGAGAGGCGGCATCCTCTGTGGTTTGTGGCTTCGGTTTCGGGGTGGCTTCAATAAGCCGGCTGGAATTCTGCGGGGCCGGAATGGGGAATCGCGAAAAGTTCTCCGGCATCTGAGGCGGCATAGGGGTCATCATGGATCTTTCCAACTGCGTGGCCAGATTATTCTCTCCCTGGTTGCGCAAAACCGTGATCACCTCCAAGACACGGGGCCGGTCTCCGCTCTGCGCGTAGGCCAGACCCAGCCCGAAATAAATCATGGGGCTCTGAATCTTTCCCAACACCTGATTAAAATAAAGCACAGCGTCCGCGGGCTGCTGTTTCCCGACAAGATAAATCCATGCCAGAGACAGCTTGGCGCTCAACATGTCGGAATTGACCTCCAGGGCTTTACGGCAGGACTGTTCGGCTTCGTTATGCTTCCCCGCCTGATAATAGGCCCGGCACATATTATGGTAAGCGTCCGCATACTGGGGGTCAATATCGACCGCGACTTTGAAAAACCAAAGCACGTCGGACAGCTTGTCTTGCATCGCCTGATGAGCGAGGCCCAGCGCGTTATAAGCCGGCGCGAAATTCGGATCTACTTCCACGGCTTTCTCATATTCCTGAACCGCTTTCTGGTAATTCCCCCGCTTGTATTCCGCTTCGCCTCTTTCATAAAAATCCCTCAACGCCTGGCCGAAGACAGTGCCTTGGGACAAAATCAGAAAAACCGCCACGGCCGCCTGAGTACGCGCCATCACCATATTTTCTCTCCCTCCTATTTCTTCCCTTTAGATTTGATCATCTTCTCCCATAAATTTTTATCTTCGACGTTCTCTTCTTTAATATCTTTAAGATCTTTCATCCCCTGCACGCCCGGTTTATGAGATTTTTTCCCGCCATCACTCTGAGATTGAGAAGACCCGCTGCCTGTGTCTGCCCCCTGCCCCGCTTTCGCGTCATCCTTATTACCCCAAAAATTCTTCCACAGCGAATAAAGATTGTCGATCCGGAATCCCTTCACCTTTTTATTATCCATCAGGCCCTCAAATTGTTTGGTCCTTTCTTTGATCGGCGCGAGATACGCCGGCGTTGTCGGTTTCGGAGTGGGTTTGCCCGTTGCGGCCTTCTCTGGCCCGGGTTGTTGACCCGACCCCTCCCCCGTACCGCGGCCGCGGGCGTCATCGTCATTGCCCCCGCCTTGCCCGCCGGAACCGCTCCCGCGCTCACTCGCGCCGGCACCTTCCCCTTCGCCGGCGCCTTCCCCTTGCCCGCGCGCGCCGTCACCTTCCCCGCCACCTTTTTGCGACGACCCGTCCACCCCCTGGCCTTCCTGCGCGCTGTCAGACCCCCGCCCCTGTCCAGAGCCTTCTCCCTCGCCTTGCCCAGAACCTTCCCCTTCTCCCGTACCCGTCCCAGCCCCCTGCCCCGCACCGCTCCCATCCCCTTGCCCTTCGCCGC
>JAKQKX010000093.1 GCA_029560465.1 Candidatus Omnitrophota bacterium | reverse complement strand
GAAGGACGTGAATTCAACGTCTGTATTGTCATTCCCAATTTCACAGCTTTGGCAAAATGGGCGGAAAAAAACAATTTACCGGGGGATTCCAAGGAGCTGATCAAGAAACCGGAGACAAAAAAATTCCTCGAAAACGAAATTGTCAATCAATTAAAGGATGCCTTCGGCAGCTACGAAATCCCGAAAAAGTTTATCTTTATCGAGGAACCCTTCTCGCTGGAAAACGGAATGCTGACGCAAACCATGAAACTCAAGCGGCGCGCCGTTTTTGACAGGTATAAAGGCCTGATTGAAGCATCCTATAGTAAATAGGGCCAAGTATAATATTGTGCCCTGTTGATATTGCCTTTTGGTCAATTCACTAGCCCGGGCATCAGCCGGCAGGTCATCGTCAAGAAGGGGAGGCAGGGCAAACAAGTTCTTTAAACAAAAACATCATTAGCCGGCGCTCTCGGCAGGGGGGGGGTCGCCCGGCCTCAGGCAGGCACATTTTGCCTCCTGAGCTTTAACCGCCGGCTGTTTTGGCCGGCGTGGCGGGAGACGGGGTGACGTGTGCTTTTACCGACTGTTTGTGCGAACGCGGGAAAGCACACGTCACTACCGACCCGGCTGTTTCCCCGTCCTTATTACGTGTGGCGGATGATGAGGGTACCGCCGACCGGCCGTTCACGAACCGGCAGTACCTGTGTGACTCTCGTCGTGGCGATTGCTTCTTTTTACGGGATTTTTCCTGTTATTCTTACAATATTCAGCCAAAAGACCCCATCTTGGCCGGTGTTGCGTCTTCATCAGGAATTGCGGTCCAGTTCGTCGCGAATCGCCACCCCGATGGTTTCCATAGCATAGGGCTTTTTGACGTAGGCGCCGGCCCCAAGCCTCTGGGCTTCCCGGACACGGTGAGTTTCGGAAAAACCGCTCACCAGGATCGCTCTTTGGCCTGGACGGATTTCTAAAATTCTTTGATAGGTCTCCAGCCCGTCTATCCCCGGCGCCATGATCATGTCCAAAACCAGAAGATCCACCCGATGATCACGCAGGTAAGCCACCGCCTCCCTTCCGCCGGAAACTGCATGAACCTTGTAGCCCAAACGCTCCAACAAGCCGGTAGCCACTTCGCGCTGCTCGGCAATATCATCCACCACCAGAATGGACTCCCCCCGCCCTAAGTAACGCTCGAGGGGAATCTTCTGCCCGGGCATGGCCGGTCCCTCTCGTGTCACCGGAAAATACAGCGTAAAATCAGTACCTTTCCCCTCCCGGGAAGTCACTTCAATATGGCCGTGATGATCCTTGACTGTCCCCCAGACAATCGCCAGCCCCAGGCCGGTGCCTCTTTTGCCCGTACCCTTGTTCGTGTAAAACGGCTCAAAGATCTTGTTGAGGTTCTCGGCGGGAATCCCCATTCCCGTATCGGATACGCTCAAAACAACGTACTCGCCCTCCTCGATCCGGTCGTGACCCTGGATATCGCGGTCGAGGTAAATATTGTCCGTCCGGATAAACACCTCGCCGCTGCCGATAACAGCTTCAGCGGCGTTCCCCAGCAGATTCATCAGCATCTTTTCGATATGAACAGGAGAAGCCTTGATATTTAACAGGTCTCTTCTGCAGTCCGTCCGGAAGGTCACCCCCTGGTTTTGTGCCTTAATCCTCTCAAACTCCATCGTCTTGAGAAATCCTTCAATGACCGTGTTCAAATTGACAACTTCCGTATCCGTAACCCCACGCCTGGCCATAGTAAGCAGGTCCTGAATGATTGTCGCCCCCTTTTGCGTGGATTGCATTATTTTTTGGGCAATAGTCCTCGACTGGTGGCCGCCGGCAAGCTGGATGAGAAGCAGCTCCGAATATCCGGTCAACGCCCCCAGAACATTGTTCAGGTCATGGGCTACCTTACCGGCGATCCTTCCCAGTATTTCCATCTTCTCCGCCCGTTGCAGACGCTCCTGCATATTTTTCTGCTGCGCTTCAGCCAGCTTTTGCTCGGTGATGTCGTTGTAGAGAACCTGAAACCGCCTGGCGCCGCTCCACATTATTTCCTTTCGAAAAACGCGCAGATGACGGACGCTCCCGTCCCTTCTTAAAATGCTGACCTCGTATTCGGAAGGCACATGAGAGTTGTTCTTTCTTTTCTCTTTCCGCTTCTCGTGTTCGGCAAAACTCTCAGGCGTATAGCGCTCCCGGGCAGGAATCGCGTCAAGCTCTTCCATGCTTTGACACCCATAGATATCCAGAAGTGTCCTGTTGGCGTAAATCATTTTACCTGTCTCATAGATAATGCGTACTCCGAGTGGAGAATCTTCGAGAGAACGCCGGAAATTTTCTTCGGCCTGCCGGAGCGCTTCTTCCATTTGTTTGCGCTCGGTGATTTCCAAAACGGAGATAATCCCGGCAGGACTCCCGTTATACATGATGGTCTCCCCGGAAAGGTCAACCCATTTGACGGTCTTGTCCTTTGAAACAATACGGAATTCATATCGTTTGGTGACAGGTATACCCTGCTGGCGCTTCAGGCCGCGCTCCCTGACCGATTGTCTGTCTTCCGGGTGGACGATATCCCAGAAATTCATGGAGACGAGTTCCTGGCGGGAAAAACCGGTGATCTGCGTCGCGGCCTGATTGGCATAAATCCATTTATCGTTTTGGAACAACAAAATGGCGGTTGGAGAAGATTCCGTGAGAATGCGAAATCTTTCTTCGCTTTCCCGCAGGGCTTCTTCCGCCTTTTTACGCCGGGTGATGTTTCGGCCGACACACACAACACCGGCAATTTTCCCATCATGTATAAAGGGAGCACCGCTGACCTCGGCCAAAACCAGAGTTCCGTCTTTAGCGATAAATTCATAAATCGAAGGTGGAAAAATTGAACCTTTGAGTATCTGGCTGAGATGATCGACGGCCTGCTCCATAGATTGCGGCGACAAAATGGCTCCCAATTCAAAAAGGGGACGCCCGGTGAAATCCTGTGGTTTATATCCCAGGACATTCTCCACGCTCGGAGACATGCTCAAAATGATTAGATTGATGTCGAAGACAAAAATAACGTCTGAAATGTATTCAAAATTCAGGTGATACTTTTTCTCCAGTTCCCTGAACTCACGGGCCGCCTCCTCCAGGTCCGGTCTTATCTTTAAGTCTTCCCCGGACAATCCGATTCCCTCATCGGGAGGTTTTGCCATGACAAGATTCTTTTTTTTCTTTTCAGCGAGCAGATTGTTCAGAGTCTCGATCAGGGTTGGCAGCTCCTCCTGTTTGCTCACAAACAGGTCGGCCCCGAGCGTCAACGCGGTTTTTTCGAACAGAGGGTCGGTGCAGGCAGTCGCAAAAAAAACAAATGGAATGTTTTTAAGTTTTTCGTCCGCTTTACAATTACGGCAGAAGGTATATCCGTCCATGACGGGCATCGGAACATCGGAAATAATGAGATCGGGGGGCTCAGAAGACGACATTTCCAGGGCGGCGCGGCCGTCCCGCGCTTCACGAACATTCCACCCCTGCTTCTCCATGACTCTCTGGAGCGCGGTCAGACTCCCTGCATTATCACCAGCAACGACAACATTTATTTTCATATGATCCTTATGAAACAAGATGATTCTGAAACGCCAGCTTGAACCATAACCACTTCATTACGGTAAAACGTACCCTTCTCAATTACCGATGGGGGAAACCCTTTAGAGAAGTCATTTTGGCTTGCCCTGCCAGAAAGTCAAGAAAAAAATACTTATCGGCGTGAACAGGCAGTTCCCCGGCGAATAATATCTATGGTTGCTGTCACACTTTGGGACATGGGCAAAGGCTGAACCGGCGGGCATACACCAACTTTTCTTTTTTCTTTTGTCGCCCCTCGCGTGATACGGCTCCCCGATAACTTGCCGAAGACACATGTCCTTTGCTGCGTACAATTCCCGCTTAAATAATTGACAAAAAACGATATGAAACATTATAATTCTGGCAGGACAGCGGTTTACGTGCCAGACTGTCCAAAAGAAGTTGCGCCGGTAACAATACTGGTTTCCCGCAATGTGAACATGTCCGGGAACCACAAAGAGCAAATCTTCATAGGAGTAAATAATCATGAAGCCAGACGAGCAGTGCCCTTCCTG
>JAKQKX010000076.1 GCA_029560465.1 Candidatus Omnitrophota bacterium | reverse complement strand
CTCTTCATACCTCTGCTTATAGTCAATCGGCCTTGCAACCGGGTTTCCATTTTCATCAATTACAATTTCAATGTCGTTCCCGTCTTTGTCCTTTACGTTTTCAGCCATGCCCGCCCCCTTTGCGGCCCTATGGTTTAAGGGGCAACCGGGTAGGGTTCCCGGCTTTCGGCCCGTCGGCCTAGCCCCCGCTTGTTTTATGCCTCTGGTGGATCAATCAAAAAAGCATTTGTTTACGGCAACCTTTGCCCGTTTTTTCCCTCCACCGGCCCGAATTAGTTTACATAATATAGGTTATAAGACATGACTCTTTTCCCGTTTGCTCCACTTTTGCCCTTGTAAAGAGGCTTTCCCTCCACTTTTGCCCGCGTTTAAGCATAAGTCTTTAAAATCATTCGGATATAGTCTTGAAGGTTCAAGCCGTTCGCCGCCGCCGCGTCCTTCAGCCTCGCAAGCTCCGCCCCGTTGAAGGTGATCTGAATTGAACGCTCTTTCTTCCGGCTCGCTTTCTCCGCCGCCGCGTCCGCCGTGATCCGCGCCGCGTGATCCATTACAGCCCCTAAACGATCCTCTTGATCCATGCTCCGCCTTCCCCCCTTATTTCGGAAAGTTCACCACTTGCCCGGATTGCTCTTTTTCCTTTTCCTCTTCGGCGCTCTTAATGGCCCGTTCAATGTTTTGCGTCGCGTTCTGCAATGTCGCCGGTGCAAGGTGACTATAACGCTCCGTCATTTGAATTACTGAATGGCCCAAAAGCTCTTTCAAGGTGTAAATGTCCGTTCCCGCCGTGACGTGCCAGCTTGCAAAGGTATGCCGCAAGGTATGAGCAACAACCTTTTGCCGTGGATCGGTGATCCCTTCGTTGAATTTCAAAGCCGCGACAACCTCAAAATAAACCCGTGGCATTTCCTGCAATGGTTTGCCCGTAATGCTCTTAAAAACAAGTTCTTCGGGTTCGCCTTGCGTCATTCCTTCAAACATGGCCTTGATTCTTTTCGTCATATACACGGCCCGGCCAAAGCCGCCCTTTGCGTCCATAACCCGGATCAAGCCGCGTTCCGTGTCAATATGGTTCCATTTCAAATTCATCATTTCGCCAACTCTTAACCCTGTATGAAGGGAAAGCAGGGCCATATTGTGCGCCGTGACATCCTTCCCCTGTAATGCGTTTAAAAGCGTGTCCGCCTCTTTATGCGTCAAGAATCGGACGCGCCGATTGTCAACCTTTGGCTTCGTTATATTTCGCGTCGGCGTGTCGCCGTCAACCAGTCCGTCGCGTCGTGCTTTATTCCATACTTGCCGCACCGTTGCCATAACGTATTGAAGCGTTCGCGGTGACTTGTCCGCGTCAAGAATGTTCTTTGCAATTCTATCAAGCGGTGACATTTCAAAGATGTTTTTTTTGTTGCTTTGAACGTGTTTTTTCAAAGGTTTAAGCATTTTCAATGGTGTGTTTCCAATGACAGGTTCAAGCCAGTTTTTGAAATGCTCTTTGGCCTTGCAGGTTGTCGATTTTTTCCGGCCTATTTGAAATGCCGGGTAGTAGCTATTTTCAAAGTAATGCCCGAAGGTGATGTTTTCCGTTTCCGCTTGCTCACGTTCCCGTGCGGCAAGATCGCGCTTTTCCGTCAATGTTTGCGGCCCTTGTCCGGCCTTGCGGTTTTCTTTCAGTTCTTTAAGCAGGGCATAGGCTTTTGATCCCGTCCAACCTTCAGAAGCCCAACCCAACCCCTCTTCTTTGTCTTTGATTATTTCCAGGCCCTCTTCGTCTTTGCCAGGCACCTTATAACGGATCGTAAAGTATTGATCCCAATTGACGCCGTGCTTCCGTGTCGGGTGTTTTCTGTAGCGCACCCCCGGAAACGTTGTCTTGATCCATTTTGTCGCCATGAAAACCCCCTTCATTATAATCGTTTGCATGGTGCCGACGGGATAAAAACGGGACTCATTTTTTCAGGTCAATATGATTTTTGT
>JAKQKX010000071.1 GCA_029560465.1 Candidatus Omnitrophota bacterium | reverse complement strand
AACGTTATTAACTTAGCCTCAGTCTTTAGCCGGAGCATTGCTCCCTTTACGGATAGGCTCATCGATTGCCATAAGCTCCCCCTTCAGGGGAACGCATCAAGTCAACCTTAGGCGCTTGACGCGTAATCGGTGCGCTTTTCCTTGCTATCAAAGGGCTTTACCCTCTGACAATTATAATTCTTTCATACCGGAAAATGTTGTCAAGAACCTTTTTTATATTTTTTTAAATTATTTTTTCTATTGAGCCTATTGCGAGGGCGCAGGTATAACAGGGCAAAGACAAAAGGGCATGGTTCTAAAACTGGGTATCAAAATGACACCCAGAACATTAAGACCGCCGACCGCCTAGCCAAAGAACACGGCGCGGTTTTTATGGCGAATGTGCAGGGGAGCATCTATTCGGTAACGCGTTACTTACGCACAAGAAAAAGCCGGTGTTTTATGACGTTTCCCCTTCGTGTAGTTTAACCACGTTCGCACTTGCCGCTTGCTCTACTATCTGACCGGCCAACTCAGAAGCCTTTTTCAACGTCTCATCCCGAAGATGTGCATACCTCTGAGTCATGACGGGTGACTTATGCGTTAGAAGCCTTTGCAGGGTGTATAAGTCAACCTTGCCGGATGAGGCAAGCATTGACGCGTAGGTATGGCGCAACCCATGAAGCGCCCGAAAGTCCGCCGGTATGCCCGCCGCCTCTTTAATCGAATTGACGCGGAGCCTAATATCCGTGAAGGGTTTCCCGTTTGACCTGACAAAAACATTCGTAGCCGTTCGCGGGTGATTCTCCAGCACCGCCCGCGCCTGTTCATTCAACGGGATTTTCTGAGAAACGCCGCCCTTCGGGCTTCTGAGCATTATGAAGCCCCTCTGGAAGTCAACGTCATCCCATTTCAACTTGAACATTTCCCCGCGTCTCATCCCGGTAAACAACGCGAGCTTCATAATGGCCGCCGCCTCCGCGTCTATCGAGTTATTGATTGTCTCCAGAAGATTTTTTAATTGCTCTGGCGTTAAATCTTCAGTCTTTAGATTGTCCACCTTGACGGGCTCGATTTTAAAATTTAGCCCCCGACATGAATGCTCCGCTATCCCGTAGTTCACTATTCGCTTGAGCAAGGCCATAACGTGCTTGACGGTTTGAGGCTTCAGGGTTTTTAGCAGCTTCACCCTCAAACGACGAACATCAAGAGGGATTATTTCATGCGGCTCTTTATCGCCAAAAGACGGGAGCAAATGATTCTTATAACGCCCCTCATCGGTATTGATTCCTTTGGAATCAGCCTTGTTTGTCTTGTATTCATCCCACAGGCGTTGAATTGTCATCTTGCCCGCCTCTGCCTGCCTTGCGGCTTTTTCTGCCTCCCTGACCTCTTTTCGGGATTTCCGCCGCCCTTCGATACGATCCGCCCGAACACGTGCTGCCCTTGCCGGTGTCATGTCATCGGCATACTGACGGCCAACCTTTTCTTCCAGCACCTTGCCGCCGCTTTTAAAAACGATGTAATAAACGCGCTCTTTACCTCTGCCACCGATACGATCCGCCTCCCGGTAATAAACGCCCTTATAGTCTGTCTTGATTCGCTTCATAATGCCCCCCCATCGGCCAAAACCGGAAACCAAATTCCAACCCTATTTCCAACCTTTTGGTTAATTATACAGGCAAAAGAAAGTATGTCAAGACAAAAGAGGGATGTTCAAACCATTGATTTTTATAGAATAAAAAGGACAGCCGACAAAAAAAGGTAGAAGCACCATTCCGGTGTATCGAGCCGGATAATCGTCTCATATTTCCCGTCCGGTATGGCGCCTACCGTCTCACTTTTGAGCATCGTCCCGGAGGACGCACAGCCGAAGACGAACGCCAGAATAACCCCTGCCGCTGCGTATTTTAAAAACAGTTTCATTTTGATTCCCTCATGACTTATATCCACCCGAGAATGCCCGCGAAGACAATCAGGGCGGAGGCATTGGCGAGAAAAAGAGAGCCGATAAACAGCTTCTGGCTTCTGGGCTGCCAGTCGTGCACGTAGCAGGCGGCGGCAAAAAAGGGAATGTAAACCGTCACGAAAACCGGGAAAGCGCCCCACCAGCCATAAACCCAGACAAACGCCGGCGTCCGCACCAGGAATATTTCCAAAATGGAGGCAAAGGCCGCGTTGACGACGGCAAAGAACAAACGATTCGGAATCCCCAGAATCCTGACGGCAGGGTCTTTCGGCATCAGTTTGCAGACCACGATTCCGGCGATCGAAAACATCAGGCTGATTTCGATTCCGACACCCACCAGAATTTCAAAGGCGGTTCCCGCGGGAACGGTCCACAGGGCATGGCCGGAGAAATACTGCACGAGG
>JAKQKX010000050.1 GCA_029560465.1 Candidatus Omnitrophota bacterium | reverse complement strand
CATTTTAAATTTTGTATCACTGACAGACCGCGCCTCGCCCGACCCTCACCCGACACCCCCTTCCAAGGACCCGTAAGCTCAAACACGTATATTTGCCAAAACAAAGCCATTCTCACCCCTTAGCGCATAGATTGCAGGCGTTTTAAGAGCGCAAGATTCTGCAATATCGAGCGCTGGATCGCTTTTTCGTACTTAATGACCTTATCCCAGTCGTCTCCGGCAGGGAGGCTGGCGATCTTGACTGCTACCTCTTCCGCGAGCTGGTTCTTAAGCTTCTGCCGTTTGAGGTCCTCCAAGCGGATTTTGGCATTCTCATCCTGTGAGGCTTCACAACGGCTGATCTCCCAGTCCAGCTCCGTGTTGTCCCTGTGTTCCTTGTTGCCGAAGTAATCGGTCTTGTTGTAATAATCGCTTATGGCCATATCGATGATCTTGCGGATACTGCCTGTTTCAAAGCGCAATACCCGGCGCAGACGCCAGTAATCACAAGCCACTTTTTCAACCAATAAGAGCTCCATCTGTCCGGCAGGGTGCAGGCACTCCATAAGGCCGTAGAGAAGTTCGTGGTACTCGTCCTCATCTTCTTTACCATCGCCGGTATCGATAACTAAGTCACGAGCGAAAATACCGTGCCTTATGGCGTTCTGGGAGATAAGGGCCTTGCCTTCAGGCGTTCGCGGCCCGGTTGACATTAAAGCGTTCTTTTTATTCGCCTCGTTCTGTTTTTCTGTTGCCATTGTATTGTCTCCTTGTTAAAAAGGCCGTGGATCATCGTCTAAACACTCTTCCTCTTGTTCTGGGACGCTTGGGTCGCTTGTGTTTAACTCTTCTTCAACTCTATATCCATCTTCGGTTCGAAGAAGGTTCAAATCCTTTCGCGCGTGAGTTTGCGAAAACCGTCCCAAATGTCCCAAAACGTCCTTTTGAATAACTGAAACCCCCGTTGTTCCATCTTGAGGTTTTCGCACCTCAAATCCCTTGTCCGGAATATCTTTAATACCGACAAGCTCAAAGATGCGTTGACGGTGTGCTGAGCCCTCCGGCCCGGGATAAAGTACACAGCCAAACTGCCCATTGGCGTTAATGAAGAGATGCTCGCCTTTGCGGTCATTACCGGCCTCAGCGCAGGCGGGACAGCGGGCAATGGTGTTTGAGCCGCGGCGTCTTACTTTTTCAAGTCTTGATATATCTAATCCCATGTCCGTTTTTCCTCTTGTCTAAAGTTCACCCGGCGAAAGCCCCGTTGGCTTTTCTCCTTTCCGTTGCCTTCATCTTCGCGCGTGATAGAGTTGGATTTTGTTGTCTTAAAAAGCTCAAGCACGAGCCGCTCAAGCTCCCGCTGAATAACCGTGATCGGCTTGGGATTCCAGCCCTTAAGCGGGCAATATTCCGCGTATGCCTCGATAATCTCGGTGACTGTAAGATCCGACTCTTCGTCAGTAACCACGTTCTCAACAAGAAACTGCCGCAGGCTGTCACTTTCAGCCAAAAGCGCGTCCACGATATTCTTCTGAGCTTCGGTTAAAGCAATCGTCCCACGCTCCTTGATATCCTGAAGAAGCATCCCCAGCCCCTGTAATGCCCAGTTTAAGATGCCGCTTCCTTCATCGCGGATTAAAACTTCGTTAAATTCAGGCACAACCTTGGCTGGTTCAGGCGCGTTGAAGCGGATAATAAGAAGCCTGCGCCGCCATGCGCCGGTGTCGCCGTCAAGCCGCACCTGCAGGCGTGAATTGGACGTGATCAGCATGCAGAAATTTCCCTGAAACGGAAAGCTTCCGGTGCCGCATTTTTGTTCAGCATCAAACCAGTCCCCGCCGACCAAACCCTTGATCACATGCGCGCCTTTTTCAGAGAGAAAATTCCCCGGCACATCGACGCTCGTAAGAAGCGTCCGTTTAAGATAGCGGAATAGTTCAAAGCGTTCGTTGAGATGTTTGGTGCGCAGTTCCGTCGTGTTGTTTTGGCCGACAAGCGCGCGGATGACCAAGACAAGCGTTGACTTGCCGCGTCCCGGTTCACCGTCAAGGATTAGGAATTTTTGAATCAGGTTATTGCCTAAAAGCGAGAGCCCAGCGTATTTCTGCAAAAGCACGGCATCATCAGGCGTAACCGCAGGATAGAGGAGCTCATTTAAAAACCGTTCGCATTTAGCCTCCGGGTCAAAGGGTATCGGGCATTGGTTACGTGAATAAAACTCCGGCGAGAATGAGCAAAAGTCAGCCTCGCCATTATCCTTAAACACGATGACGCCATTAGCCAGATGTACGATTGTCTTAATCCGTTTAAAGGCATTCTTTTTCTCGCTGATGCCTTTTAAGTGCGCCACAATATGATTGAGACTGCTGTTGGTACGTTTGCGCTCCAAAGACGGAAGCCCAAGATCGCGCGAAACTTCAAGGATGCGGCTTGCGATCTCCTGCTTGATGACATCTTCAGAAATAACACTGTAAAGCCCGGTCGCGGCATCATAGCGATAGAAGACACGCTCATCAGGCTCGTATAGCTGAATGTGTTCCGCTTGATGCAGACTTGCCCAGAATGCTTGATTAAGAGCTGTCACACCGCCATCTTTGGATAAATAATACGGTTCGCCGTAGCGGCTGATAAGGCTCTGCAATTCAGGGTTGATAACCGGATCCGCTACTTGAGATAACTCCCAGTGTGGCAACTTATCAACAAGAGCGAGAAGCTCTTCGTGCGTGCCGCCAGCTGAAAGCCATTCGGATACGTCTTTTATTTTTGTACCTTCCATATCCGGCATCTCAACCACTTTGACCGGAATTCCTGCGGAGCATAAATCGCCTGCTACGTCGAACGCGTGCGCTCTGCCGGGCTCGTCTTTATCTGCCAGCACGACTGCTTCATAGCATCCGTTAAGCGCCTTTGTGTAGGCGGCCTGCCATTTACCTGCACCCATAGGGCAGGAGGTAGCAACAAGGCCCAAAGCGCGCAGATTATCCGCGTCCTTTTCACCTTCGCAGACATAGATCGTCTTGCCGTCTTGAATTGCCTGCGTCACTTCCTGTAGACGGTAAAGAACCGGTTTTACCTCGCCTAAGCCCCAGACAAAATTGCCATTGACCGGCCGCCTCTGCGCGAAAGATTTTGGTTCAAACCTCACGACTTGAAAGAGCAGATTGCCGCCTGTGTCCTGATAATCATAAATCTTGCTGATGCGCTGGTTATTCATCTTTGCCGTCCTCGGTATAGTGGATTGGATATCCCAAGGCGAACTTGCAGAAGCGGATGAGCTGATGTGCCTGCGCTGTGGCCTCATCAAAGGAAAGCTCCTTGCCGTAGGTCTGTAAATAAATCTCCTGAAATTCTTCGATCGCCTTTTGGGTTAACATTAAAAAACTCCGTAACGTTTTGCTTACGGAGTAAAGTTTATCGCAGTTTTGTAAGGTTTAAAATTTGCTAAAACAGACCATTTCCGACGGATGTTTTAGTATTCTGAAAAAGGGATTTTAGGAGGAGCGTTTCAGTAAGGCGGGCTATTTTTTGATGCCTTTTTTCTTGTAGAACGCGCGCAGTCCCCGGGTGGTCTTGCGTGCCTTGGGCAGGATCTCGTCTCGGTGCTTCATATAAAAGCGTTTGTTGCGCGCGGGCTTGCCGCAGTCTTTGCCTTCGGTTTTGTAAGCGCAATATTTGCGGCTTTTGTGGAATGGAAAAATGTTGCCGCAGAAAGAACACTGCGTGATTTTGTGCTTCTCTTTAAGTTCATCCAGAAGGTCGTCGAAGAATCGAAAACAAAAATCGTAAAACGGCAGAGTGCGGTCTTTGACAGCCGTGTTAAACGCGTTCAGCTTGGCGATGTATTGAGTTGAAACCGCCTGCGACTTGATCCATTCATATCCCAGCTCGGCGATCTCATTGAGTAGCCTGCGGTATTCGCGCTTGTCCGTGAAATTGTAATCGAGGTTGAAATAGAGGATGTTGAAGATATCGTCAAAGAACAAGCGCTCGATGTCATCTTCATGGTATTCGCTATTCTTGGGCAGATGATACGCCGGGAGTTGATAAATCCTTTTTAAGTTCCGTGACAGGATCTTGTCTTTTTCGCTGTCCGGGTTCAGCACCCGATCCAGACTGATGTCGAGTTTAAGCACGATCGCGTCTTTATTGTTGCGAATGGAGTTTAAGAGATACGGCGTCTCCTGAATGCCGAAATCTTTGAGACTGATCTCAACAGGCTTGTTTTTTGCTTTGTCTCGCAGGATTTTCAGGAATTCGGATTTTGTCCTTCCAATGAAAGTCCCCAGCCGGGTATATTCAAGGCGCTCATCCTCAAGATCAATGCTTTTCGAGTAGGCGTCATTGATTAAAGCGAATATCCTGAAATGATAAATCGCGTGGCCGTATCTTTGAGGGAGAGAGGCATCTTCAATATTGTCATGCAGTTCAACCACTTGTCCGCGCAGATAATACCCTTTGTATTTCTGCGGGCAGAATATCTCAACCGGGTCCTGAAATTGCAGGGTGATATCTTCCGGCTTCTTAAACTTTATCTTGAGCGCTTGTTTCGTCATGGGTAACCTTAAATTTTTGGTAGTAATGCCAAATCTTTTATATTATAATGTTTTATACCCTTTTTGTAAATAAGAATGGCTTGCGGGTGGGGCTATTAACAGGGCATTGTGCCCACCGGGAAGCGGATAATGGGCAACCAGAGGAAAGTGAAGAATGGCTTTTAATGAAAATACCAGAGTTAAGATTCCGGCAATACTGCATTTGTGCCGCTTGGGTTATCAATACCTGTCTTTAACCGGAGCCAAGTGGGATTTAAATACCAATATTTTCCCCGACATTTTCTCATCCAGCATTAAATCGATTAATTCCGATAAGAATTTAGAAGATAGTGACATCAAGAAACTTCTTGAGGATATCTCTCTTTGTTTGGACAACGAAGATTTAGGCGAGGCATTCTATAAGCTTTTAACTGGAACATCCGGCATTAAGCTCATTGATTTTAATGATTTCGGAAAAAACAGTTTTCATGTTGTCACTGAACTCACTTATAAGAACGGCGATGATGAATTTAGACCGGACATAACGCTTTTAATAAATGGGATGCCGTTGGCTTTCGTTGAAGTTAAAAAGCCCAATAACCATGAAGGCATATTGGCCGAGCGGGATCGGATAAACACCCGGTTCAAAAATAAGAAATTCCGAAAGTTTATCAATATCTCGCAAGTGTTAGTTTTCTCGAACAACATGGAATATGACCAAGATTCCATCGAGCCTATTCAAGGCGCATTTTACGCCCCGCCATCTTATACGGATGCAGTCTTTAATTGTTTCAGAGAAGAAAATCCCGCGCCTGTATGCGCGCTCAAGCCGGAAGATGATGGAGTCGAAAACAGTGTTCTCAAAGATACCAATCTTTCCGCGATTAAATATTCACCAGAGTTCATTACCAATAAAGCCCCAGATACCCCGACCAATAGAATCCTCTCATCCTTGTTTTGCAGAGAGCGTCTTGCCATGTTGCTGAAATATTGCATCGCGTACGTTCAGGAAACAAAGGGACTGGAAAAACATATTATGCGATATCCTCAGCTATTCGCCACGAAGGCAATAGCGCAGAAGATTGACAAGGGAGCCAAGAAAGGAATTATCTGGCACACGCAAGGAAGCGGCAAAACAGCACTCGCTTATTACAATGTTCACTATTTGACTGACTATTTCCAGAAAAAAGGTATTGTCCCGAAGTTTTATTTTATTGTCGATCGTTTAGACCTGATGATTCAGGCTAAGCGGGAATTCTCGATCAGAGGCGTGTCTGTTTCAACCGTGAATTCCAAAGATGAATTATTAGATCATTTTCGGTTAAGGCAAGCCGTTCATAACCTATCCGGAAAGCGTGAAATAACAGTCGTTAATATTCAGAAATTTAAAGATGATCCGGATCTCCTTAATACCAATGATTATGACTTGAATGTTCAGCGTGTTTATTTTCTTGATGAGGTGCATCGAAGCTACAGCCCTACCGGAAGTTTTTTGGCAAATCTTTTTAGCTCCGACAGAAACGCGATCTTGATTGGCTTGACAGGTACCCCGCTTATTTTATCCGACAGGCGTTCGCGCGATATCTTTGGGGAATATATCCATAAGTACTATTACAACGCCTCAATAGCGGACGGTTACACGCTTCGTCTTATTCGAGAAGGCATTGAAACAAATTACAGGATACAACTCGAAAAGGCGCTCAAAGAGGTGGAAATCTTAAAAGGTGATGTTGACCGTCGCGTTGTTTATGCCCATGAGACATTTGTTAAGCCAATGCTGGAATACATTATTCAGGACTTTTTGAAAAGCAGGATTCGTTTTGGCGATCACTCTATTGGCGCCATGGTCGTTTGTGATAGCGCGGAACAAGCAAGGATGCTGTTTGAAACATTTATCTGCAAATACAATACCGAACAAGGAACCATTGAGCCTAATCAGCCAATGAGAGTCGCTGATCCCATAGTTGAATACAGTATATACCAAAAAGAACATGGTCATCTTGTCGGCTCGTTGATACTGCACGATGTGGGCTCAACAGATGATCGCAAACAAGAAATTGAAGACTTTAAGGACGGTAAGATCGATATTTTATTCGTTTATAATATGCTTCTCACCGGCTTTGATGCCAAGCGGTTAAAAAAGCTCTATCTGGGGCGTATCATAAAAAATCATAATCTGCTTCAGACGCTTACCCGAGTAAACCGTCCTTACAAAAAGTTCAGATATGGCTTTGTCGTTGACTTCGCTGATATACGAAAGGAATTTGAAGCCACCAATAAGGCGTATTTCGAGGAATTGCAGGCAGAGCTTGGCGATGAGATGAACACCTACTCCAACCTGTTCAAATCAAAAGAAGAAATCGAACAAGAAATCGAAAACATAAAAGACAAGCTGTTCCATTATGATTTAACGAACGCGGAAATCTTCTCGCAACAGATCAGCCAGATCGAAGACCGCAAGAAAGTATTGGAGATTAAAAAAGCGTTAGAGAGCGCAAGGAATCTTTACAATGTCATCCGTTTGTTCGGTCACTATGAGTTGTTGGAAAAAGTTGACTTCAAAAAACTCAATCAGCTTTATAACGAAACGGCCAGACATCTTGACCTGCTGAATTTAAAAGAAACCGTGCAGAATAATGTTGATACAACGAACCTTCTGAACGTAGCCTTGGAAAACGTGATATTCATGTTCCGCAAGGTGTCCGAAGAAGAAATGATCATCGCTGATCAGCTAAAGGATATGCTCAGAAAGACACGCGAGGCGTTGGCGAATAATTTTGACAAAAAAGACGCTCATTTTGTGTCTTTATATGATGAGCTCAAGCGGTTATTTGACAAAAAGAATTTAGATGAAATCTCTCAAGAGGAAATGCGGCAAAACATCGAGGCTTTACAGAAGATATTCGACAAGGTCACCGAGCTCAACCGCAAGAATAATCTGCTCAAGGCAAAATACGAGAATGATGAAAAGTATGCCCGCATTCATAAAAGAATCTTGGAGAAAGGTTCAATTTCCAAACGCGAGAGTGAGATTTGCGACGCTTTGATAGGCATAAAAAAGCAGGCTGATGAAAAGATCCTGAGCAATACCAAAATCCTTGATAATGAAAGCTACTTTAACGGCATGCTGTTCCCGATGACAATAAACAGTTTTGAGAGCATCAATATCGGGCTTGATCCTGACTCAGCTGAATTTATCAATGCCTGCGTGGCAAAAGAATATATGAATGAATACGAGGGAGTGTGCGTCTAATGATTCAAGACATAACAACAAAAACAAAAGCATTGATCGATGGGCTTAAGGGCGTCTGCGCCAATTACGGTCTCGGCAATGACGGCAATGAATACAAGATCATAACACAGGCTTTTCTTTATAAGTTCATGAACGACAAGTTCAGCTATGAAGTTAAAGAGCTGGATCCTAAACTGAAAAACGCGGCAAACTGGGAACAGGAAGTAGCGAAATATTCCGATAAACAATATGACATGCTTCTTTTAAGAATGGGGCCGGACAGCGCCAAGCTGAAAAGAGAGCATTTCCTGTCCAATTTACATAACCGACAAAACAGCGAAGAATTTGCCAAGCTGTTCGATGATACTTTGCGCGACATCGCTATCTTTAACAATGAGATCTTCTCCGTAAAGACCGGACGTGGCGCAAAGGTTACCCTTTTCGATGAATTAAGCAATTACATCTCAGACAGCTCAAAGCGTGACGACTTCTGTCGTGCCATCGTGAATCAGCTTGTCAATTTCAGCTTTGAGAAGATTTTCCATCAGAAGTTCGACTTCTTCTCCACAATCTTTGAGTATCTGATCAAAGACTATAATAAAGACGGCGGCGGGAAATATGCTGAGTACTACACGCCTCATGCCGTTGCCAAGATCATGGCATCTATCCTTGTGGATAAGCCGGTCAAGAATGTCACCTGCTATGATCCGTCAGCAGGCTCCGGCCAGTTGCTTATGAACCTTGCCCATGCTATTGGTGAGGATCGATGCACGATCTATTCGCAAGACATCTCGCAGAAGTCCTCAAGCATGTTGCGTTTGAATCTGATTCTCAATAATCTCGTCCATTCGATCCAGAATGTTATTCAAGAAAATACGTTGTTGAATCCGTACCATAAAGTCGGCGATAAGCTGATGACTTTTGATTATGTTGTTTCCAATCCGCCCTTTAAGCTTGATTTCAGCGACTGGCGCGATGATCTGGATACAAAACAGAATAATGCCCGATTTTTTGCCGGAATACCAAAGATACCCAAAAAAGAAAAAGATAAGATGGCAATCTATTTGCTTTTTATCCAGCACATTATGTTTTCTTTATCGCCTAAGGGGAAAGCCGCGGTTGTTGTTCCGACAGGTTTTTTGACGGCGCAAAGTGGAATTGAGAAGAAAATACGCCAGAAGCTCGTGGATGAAAAAATGCTTCGTGGTGTTGTGTCGATGCCCAGCAATATCTTTGCGACTACCGGAACCAATGTCTCCGTCTTGTTTATAGATAAGGCTAACACAAAGGGCGATATTGTTTTGATGGATGCATCAAAATTAGGAACGACGATCAAGGAAGGGAAAAATCAGAAGACTTTTTTGTCCCCAAAAGAAGAAAATCGAATTATCAAGGCTTTCAATGAGCATAAGACAGAGGAAGATTTTACGGTCGTGGTTTCATATGACCAGATAAAAGACAAAAAATATAGTTTTAGTGCAGGACAGTATTTTGAGGTCAAAATTGATTATGTGGATATCACCAAAGATGAATTTGAAGAAAAGATGAAAACGTATTTCGAGAATATTAATTCTATGTTTGTTGAATCGAATAAGATTGAGGGTGAGATTAAAAAAAGATTAGCGAATTTAAAATATGAGTAATTTAATGTTGGCAAATAAATATTGTGAGGCGGTTTTCGACGGCACGCATGAAACTCCTAAACAGGTTGAGTTTGGACACCCTCTTGTAACTTCAAAACATATAATGCGTAAAAAGCTCGATCTATCTTCAGCTTATCATATTTCATCAGAAGACTATCATTCAATACAAAGGCGGAGTTCTGTTTCTCAATGGGATATTTTGTTTAGTATGATCGGTTCCGTCGGAGAAGTGTATCTCGAAAAAAGCCATAAAATACCTTACGCAATTAAGAATATCGGAGTTTTTTCATGCAAAAATGAAAGCAGGGCTAAATGGCTCTATTATTACTTGCAAAGTCCAGCCGCAAAGTCGCATATTCAAAGATATCTAAGCGGAGCTGTTCAGAAATTCTTACCACTTGGCGCATTAAGAAGTTTTCCTGTTCAAGATTTTAATTCTGATTCTCAAGATGTGATTGAAACCCTTTCCTGTCTTGATTCTAAAATTGATCTCAATAATCGCATCAATACCGAATTAGAAGACGTGGCAAAAGCGCTCTATGATTACTGGTTTGTGCAGTTTGACTTTCCGGATAAAACCGGCAAGCCTTATAAGTCCAGCGGTGGGAAGATGGTTTGGAATGCAGAATTGAAGCGTGAGATCCCGGAAGGATGGATGGCGGGAATATTAGGTCAACAGTGTCAAATTACTCGGGGCGTAACATACAATAAAGAGGATGTAGCTGATCTTGACGATCAAAATGCCACTCCAATACTCAGGGCTACTAATATTAGCAATAGTGAAATTGATTTAAAAGACATGGTTTATATACCCAGAAATTTGGTTTCAAATGAACAGTATCTCAGTATGCTCGATATTCTCATAGTTATGTCAAGCGGGAGTAAGGACCATATCGGTAAGAATGCGTTTTATTACTTTTCAAAAAAAACTGCTTATGGGGCATTCTGCTCAAAAATAACACCGAGCAACGACTATAGGCTCTATGTTAACGTTTTTATGCATTCTCAATTTTTTAAGACATATATAAGAAACTATTGTCTGGGCACAAATATTAATAATCTCACAAATGAGCATATTACGGAATGCCCCTTGTTAATTCCGGATGAGAACTGTATCGCGATGTTTAACGAATTTTCTACCCCCATTTTTAATAAAATTGGTTCAAATGTTCGTGAAAATCACGAGCTTGCTGATCTCCGCGATTGGCTTCTTCCTATGCTCATGAACGGACAGGTTAAGGTGAATTAAGTGCCAGTAATATTATCAATTACAGTGCGGGAGAGATTATCATGATCGATAAGATAATTGAACGAGTTGGTTGCTATGCATGGCCAGCCATTGCCTTTGTTGCGGGGCTGATCGCAAAGCATATTTTTGATATTTACGCGAATAAAATATCGAGATTGCAATACTCGATCAGCAAATCTTTTCTTGGCGCTTCAGGTCATGATAATTATTTCGGGAAAGTTCAGGTTTTGCACAACGATAGACCAGTCGAGAATCTTTATCTTTGCAATTTAACACTTGTCAATACGTCCAATAAAGATTTTAAGGATATAGAGATAACAGTATGGTGTGACACGAACAGCATCATTTTAGTTTCAAGCGCTTTCAAGTCGGGAACTATAAATCCGCTTTTGTTGACTGATAAGTATATTCAAGAATGCCAAAATATTAATGAACAGAATCTGGCGCTGGTATGGTCACGAAGACCTTATCGAATACCTGTTTTGAATAGAGATGACAATGTCGTCTTTTCGTGCCTTGTCACCGGGATCGCCAAAACACAGCCTAACATTTATCTGGACTGTGAGCATCCCGGGTTAAAAGTCGAGGCAAATTTCATACAGCCTGAATATTTTTGGGGTGAGAACAAAAATCTGGGGGCATTGTACGGGCTATTTATTTCCGCGATAGTTTCAATATTCGTTGTGTACTATTTACAATCAAAAGTTTTGATTGCTGTTATTGTTTTCTTGCTTGGGGCGCTTTGCTTGCTCCCGGGCGTTATCGCGTTAAAGATATCGAAAAAAATACGCAAAATCATAAGATAGTCATGTTATGGCATATGAAAAGGATTTAATGTTTTGTCATGAAGATAGGTCGCAATGATCCTTGTCCGTGTGGTAGCGGAAAGAAATATAAAAAATGCTGTTTAGATAAGCAAAGCCATTCCTCGCGAGATATCCCCCCTGAAGTGAAAAATCAATTCGAAAAGATTCAAGCATTGCAGGATCAGATAAGAAAACAACAAGGATTGGGGCGTCCGATTATTTCGTGTGTGCATAATGGCTATAGAATAGTAGCTACCTCGGCACAGTCGAGAGTGTATTGGGAAAAAGAGGAAAAATGGAGAACCTTCCATGATTTTCTGTTTGCCTATATAAAAATTGTATTTGGGAAAGAATGGGGTGCGGCTGAACTTAAAAAAGATGAAAAAGATCAGCATCCTATTGTTCAATGGCATGTTAAGAGTTGCCGATATATGCAGGCTCAGAAAGAGCCGGGTAAAGAAATACAATCGACTCCGATGATTGGAGCTGTTTCTGCCCTGATGTCTTTGTCCTACAATTTATTTCTTTTAGAGCATAATCTTTCGCTTCAAAAAAGAATGATTCATCGGTTGAAAAATTCACAGGATTTTCAAGGAGCGCTTTACGAAACATATGTGTATGCGATTTTTATTAGAGCGGGCTTTCGTATTGAAATTGAAGATGAAACAGATTCTGATAGCAGTCATTGTGAGTTTATCGCAGTTGCGCCTCAGACTGGTGAAAAGTATTCTGTTGAGGCTAAGGCGCGTCAACCGTTTAAGAACCACGTAGGCATAGGAAAACAATTAGGGTTGGCCTTGGGAAAAAAGGCTCAGTATAAGCGAGCTATCTTTATTGACGTAAATATTCCTAAGCTATTGGAGCGAATGGATGAAGTTGACAAAGAACTCAGGGACAAAGAGGCCTTGAAGGATGGCGATTGGAAAGACTCCCCGCCAGCGTATGTGTTTATAACTAACCATTCATTTGCTTATGATTTAGAAGGCGTTCAATTTGAACGCATGGGGTTTGCTTATGGATTTAAAATAGATTACTTTAAAGGAAATACCGCTTATACGAGTTTACGGGATGCCAGATTAGCTCGTGAAAAACATATTGATATGGTGAAGTTGATCAAATCAATGCGTGAACAGGATTCGATCCCGGCAACATTTGATGGGGATATCCCTGAGTTTGCGTTTAATAAAGACCTTCAAGAAAAACGTCTTTTGATAGGCAATAAATACCTTTTGCCGGGCAAAGATGGCAAGGACATTGTGGGTATTTTAGAATCAGCGACATTATCGGAGCCTGAAAAGCTGTCATATGGGTCTTATTTGCTTGAGAACGGAACAAGAGCAATTTTTACTTGTCCAGTGTCAGATGAGGAAATTGAAGCGTATAAAAAATATCCCGATACATTTTTTGGCGTCCCAAGACATCAGGGGCGAAAAATTGATGATCCGCTGGAGCTTTACGATTTCTTTTACGATGTGTATAAGAAATCTACCCGAGAAAAGCTTTTGGAATTCATGAAAAATTGGCCAAATCTTGAGAAGATGAAGGAGCTCGGATATAGGGAATTAGCTGAAACGTACTGTGAAAGTTTGGTTTATGCGGCAATGCGGGATAAGGCGCAAGCAAACAAAGCGAAGCATCAATAAAAAAGAACACAGCAAGGACGAATTTAGCTGATTTTTATGCAGTCGTCTGGTAAAATAACGGATTGAAAGGCGTCGGTAGGCTGATCATTAGGTTGCGCACTTCATGAAGCCATCGACCCCATACTTGTCCCCCAGTCGAAATAGGGGGGGGGATTAAATCAAAAACCTGCTTTGGTTAATAAAATACTGAAGCAGGTTTTTTGTGTATTTTAGCATATCATGAAACCCGAAACGCTAGTGTGAAATTATCATGGTATTTGAGTGGTTAATAAATACCATGATAAATTAACTTGAAATATATGAATTTCATGGTATGCTTAGAGCATGATAAAGCGAAAGAAAATTCAAGACAATATTACCGAAGCTTTAAATAGAGGGCGAATCGTTTCAATATTGGGGCCTCGCCAATGTGGTAAGACGACACTGGCTCGTCAATTTGCCGAACCTGGATCATCATCTTATTTTGATCTGGAAGATCCTATTGATAACGCAAAATTAGCAGAAGCGCAGAATGCTTTACAAAATCTTAAAGGAACGGTTGTTATTGATGAAGTTCAACGTCAACCCGAATTATTTCCTCTGTTGAGGGTTTTGGCGGACAGGATTCCATTGCCGGCTAAATTCCTTATTCTTGGAAGTGCATCCCCGAGCCTTATTAAACAAGCATCCGAATCTTTAGCGGGTAGGGTAGAGCGTATTCGAATTGGTGGATTTTCTCTGGAAGAAGTTGGTCAGAAAAATGTGGAACAGCTTTGGTTGCGGGGTGGTTTGCCGTGCAGTTTTTTAGCGGATAGTGATAAAGATGCTTTTATCTGGTTAAAAGAATATACTCAAAGTTTTGTTGAAAGGGATCTTCCTTTACACGGAGTCTCATTACCGTCCGTAACTTTAATAAGGTTTTGGACAATGCTGGCGCATTACCATGGACAGATTTTTAACGCGAGTGAAATAGCCCGTTCCTTAGGGATCAGTATTATGACGGTTAATCGATACTTGGATATCATGACGGGTGTTTTTATGATTCGCCAGCTTCAGCCCTGGCATGCCAATATTAAAAAACGTCAGGTAAAGGCTCCCAAAATTTATTTTAACGACACAGGTATTTTGCATGCGCTTTTAGGTATTCAGAATCGAAGCGATTTACTTAGACATCCGAAATATGGAGCTTCATGGGAAGGGTTTGTTTTGGAAGAAGTTATCCGTGCTGTGGAGCCGCACGAAGTATTTTTCTGGGCAACACACCAGGGCGCAGAAATTGATTTGGTTTTTAACAAGGGCGGGCAAATGTATGGTGTTGAGATCAAGCGTCAGGATGCTCCACGAATGACCCCGTCGATAAAGCATGCTTTGGAAGATTTAAAACTTGAAGGTATCGCTGTCATTTATCCTGGTCAACGTCGCTATTCAATTCATAAACAAGTTGACGTCGTGCCATTTGATGAAATTCAGGGTGGGATGAAGGGGTTGTTTGGAGGAAAGGCATGAAATTTGAATATGAGAAACATTCAAATGCTCCTGTAAAGACAGAAGATTTGTTGACTGATTTAAAACGTGTGGCTAAAGAGGAACAAAAAGTATCTCAAAGTATTTATGCCAAGAAAGGAAGATATGATTGCAGTACGATTATTCGAAGGTTTGGATCTTGGAATAAAGCTTTGAAGAAGGCTGAAATCGCACTGGCAAATGAAATTAACATATCGGATGAGCGATTGTATGAGAACTTACTGAATTTATGGCAGCGTCTTGGACGTCAACCTCGAAGAAGTGATTTGACGAGCAAATTTTCCGAATTTTCGCAGAGTCCGTATAATCGACGATTCAAGACGTGGTCAAACGCATTAAAGAGTTTTGTAGAATACGCCAATAGTCAGGATAAAAAGGTTAAAGGCTCTACTCATCAAGAGGACAGTGCTCGCCGCGCGGGGCGAGATCCCTCGCTAAGATTGAGATTTAAAGTAATGAAAAGAGATAATTTTTCTTGTCGATCCTGCGGAGATAGTCTAGCCAAAAATTCTTCGGTCATTTTACATGTTGATCACATCAAAGCTTGGGCGAATGGTTGGGAAACGGTCTTAGAAAATCTGCAGACGCTGTGTTCTAAGTGCAATATTGGTAAGAGTAACGTCTTGTGATTTCTTATTCCGAGTAGATTTTGTACCGTAACGGCTTGTGGGAAGTTGTTGCTAATCTCATAACTAATTGAAAATATAAGGGATCCAAAACTCGCTTGGTGGTTGATTTGGGACCCCATTTGTTCCCCTCATGCGAACCGTGCCACAAAAAAGACGGTTTGTGTGAGGGTTTTTCTTTGGAAGGCAAAGACCTCGTAGAAGTCTCTCCTGAGGAAAGGCTGGAATACGTCGGATACATCCACAAATATTCAGCAGTTATTGAGCCGGGCAGTCCGTCGAAAAACGGTTATATCGAATCGTTCAACGGCAGGCTCAGAGATGAACTTTTGAACGGAGAAATTTTTGACACCTTGTATGAAGCAAAAGTGCTAGTCGAACGCTGGCGGTGGGAATATAATACCATTCGTCTGCACGGTTCATTGGCCTACAAGCCGCCGGCACCGGAGGTCGTTAAACCAAGATGGATTAACCAAATGATGATCATTGAGGCGAAGAGTAACGTGATGTACCGGAAATGGGAGGCCCTGTCACCCAAGGCGGGGATGCTCCTTATCCACGGGTTGGGCGGGCATTCCGGGAGATGGGAATTTCTCGCCCATAGTCTTGTTAAAAAGCATATCGCCTGTTATGCCGTTGAGCTGAAAGGTTTTGGCGGGACACAAGGGCTCAAAGGGGATATCGGTTCTTTCAGGGCTTACTTCGATGATATCAACGCCCTCTACGCGATTGTGCGCAAGGATCATCCGGGTATAAAGATTTTTCTCGCCGGGGAAAGTTTCGGGGGGCTGCTTGCTTTTTTAACGGCGGTGTCGGGGTCAAGCGTTTTTGACGGGCTGATCTGCATCTCCCCCGCGTTCAGGAGCCGTTTAAAGTTCTCTTTGATAGAACGCGCACGGATATTCCTCGCCTGCCTTCATAACCCACGCAGACAATTTACGGTGCCGTTTAATCCGCGCATGTGCACGCAGGACATCGTTTATCAAAAAGTGATGGAGGAAGATGCCCGGGAGCATCGGTTCGCCACAGCGCGGTTTCTTATAAACACACTCGCGGCGCAAATACGCGCTTATGTCTTGAAAGACCGTCTTAATATGCCGACATTGTTCCTGATCGCCGGAAATGACGCCATGGTCGACTCAAGGGCGAGCCTGGATATTTATGGAAAGCTTCCAGTGAAAGATAAAACACTGATCCGGTACCCCGGGATGTTTCACGCCTTGTCCATTGACCTGGGCAGGGAGACTGTGTTTGCGGACATCGCGGCGTGGCTGGAAAAGCAAGGAGCGTGAACGTGGAATACATCCTAGCCATTGACCAGGGCACCACCGGAAGCCGGGCGATACTCTACGATAAAAAAGGGAACAAAGGAGCCAGCGCGTACAAAGAATTCCCACAGCATTTCCCGAAACCCGGCTGGGTTGAGCATGACCCGGAAGAGGTCTGGCAGAGTGTGCTGGGCGCGATTCAGGAGGCCCTGCGGCAGGCGCCGGAGGCGAAGATACGCGCCATCGGTATCACCAATCAGCGGGAGACGACGGTCGTCTGGGACCGGGTCACGGGGAAGCCTGTTTTTAACGCCATCGTGTGGCAGTGCCGGCGGACGGCCGGCCGTTGTGATGCGCTTAAGAAAATAAAAGGGGAGGCGGAATTTATTAGAGAACGGACCGGGCTGCCTTTGGACGCGTATTTTTCGGCGACTAAAATCGAATGGATCCTTAAAAATGTCAAAGGCGCGTTGGCGAAAGCGAGAAAGGGCCGGTTCCTTTTCGGCACCACCGACGCGTGGGTGTTATGGAACCTGACCCGTGGCGCGGTCCATGCCACGGATTACACCAATGCCTCGCGCACGATGCTTTTTAATATTGCGTCTTTGACGTGGGACGAGGCGATATTGAAGAAATTCGGGATCCCTCGGGAGATGCTTCCAGAGGTGAAGCCGTCTTCTGGCATTTTGGGCGTGACGGCGCGCCTCGGGAATTTGCCACCGGGCATCCCTGTGGCAGGCATCGCCGGCGACCAGCAGGCGGCACTGTTCGGGCAGGCCTGTTTTGAGCCCGGCACGATGAAGACGACCTATGGGACGGGAAGTTTTTTGCTGCTTAATACTGGGAAAAGACGCGTTCGTTCGCGCTACGGCCTGATTACGACGCTTGCCTGCGGCGTTTCAAACGAGCCTGTCTACGCGCTGGAAGGCGCGGTTTTTGTGGCCGGGGCGGCGATTCAGTGGTTACGCGACGGCCTCGGGCTCTTGGACTCCGCCGGCCAATCGGAGGCTATGGCCCGGTCCGTGAAAGATAATGCGGGGGTCTATTTTGTCCCGGCGCTTGTCGGTTTGGGCGCGCCTTACTGGGATCAGGCCGCGCGCGGGAGCATTTACGGCATTACCCGGGGGACCCAGAAAAGCCACCTTGTGCGCGCCGCTCTTGAAGCCATGGCCTATCAGACGAAAGACGTTGTCAACGCCATGCAAAAAGATTCGAAATTAGAAATCCGGGACCTCAAAATTGACGGCGGAGCGGCGGCGAACAACTTCCTTTGCCAGTTTCAATCGGATATTTTAGAGATGGACGTGGTTAGACCGAAAATTATCGAGATCACATCTTTGGGGGCCGCGTATCTCGCGGGCCTGGCCATAGGGTTCTGGAAAAGCGCCTCGGAAATAAAAAAATGTTGGAAATTGGATAAAATTTTTACACCGAAGATGGCGGGGAAATCCGCCGCGGTATTGTACGATCAATGGTTGACCGCAGTTGAGAGGACACGTTCTCGTCACTCACGATGAAAACATACGACTGCCTTATTATCGGCGGAGGGGTCGTCGGAACGGCGATCGCCCGCGAGTTGTCCCGCTATCGGCTGGATATCGCGCTTCTTGAAAAGGAAGCTGAGCTGTCTTTCGGCGTGTCAAAATCCAACAGCGGGATCATCCATCCCGGGACACAAATGCCTCCCCAATCCTTAAAGGGCCGGCTTTGCGTTGAGGGCAACCGGCTGGTCCGCGGGATTGCGCGTGACCTTGGCGTTGATTTTAAAGAAGTCGGCGAGCTGATCCTCGCTTTTCAAGAAGAAGAGGTGCCGCGGCTGCTTGAGCTCAAAAGAAATGCCGGGCTTTTGGGGGTGCCTAAACTTCAAATTGTCAGGCCTCCGTGGCTCCGTGAACACGAGCCCAACCTTTCGTCCGATGTGGTCGCCGCGCTGTACGCGCCTACCGCCGGGATCTTAAGCCCGTACCGTTTGGTGTATGACATGGCCGAGAACGCCGCCCAAAATGGTGTCGAGATTCACACGCAGCAGAAGGTGACCCAGATTATTCCTGCCAAGACCGCGGGGGGGCGGCATAAACCGGTTTTTGAAGTCATTGCATCGACACGGACGTTTCTGGCGCGCTATGTCATCAACGCGGCCGGCCTGTTTGCCGACGAGGTCTCGGCTCTCGCCGGCGTCGATGATTTTAAAATACGCCCGCGAAAGGGCGAAGAGTTCATCCTGGATAAAAAAAGGGAACACCTGACCCATCACCTCCTTTTCCCGCTTCCTTCGAAGATTTCCAAAGGCGTTTTGGTCATCAAGACGGCGGATGGTAACCCAATGATCGGCCCGACCGCCGAGGATGTCGGCGATAAGGAGGACGTGTCCACTTCCGATGATGGTTTGGAGAAGGTCTTGGGCGGCGTGAAGCGGATGATCCCATCCGTCCGCGCGGATGATATTATCGCGTATTTCGCGGGGTTGAGGCCCGCGGCCGGGGACGATTTCATCATCCGCCATGAGCCGCGCGTTCCCGGGTTTATTAACGTGGCGGGAATTCAGTCGCCGGGATTAACGGCGGCCCCGGCCATCGCGCTTTTGGTCCGCGGGATTTTAAAGGAAAACGGTTTGGCGTTAAGAAAGAAATTCTTTTTTCATAAAGAGCGCAAGAAGACCGTTCACCTGTTCGAAACGCCTTTGTCCCGAACCGCGAAGCTGATTAAGAAAGACCCCGCATACGGCGATATCGTTTGCCGGTGCGAAATGGTATCGCTGAAGGAGATTCAGGACGCCATCGGGCGCGGAGCCACGACGCTCGATGGAATAAAGTTCCGCACCCGCGCCCAGGCCGGCCGGTGCCATGGGGGCTTCTGCACGACCCGTATCATGAAGATTCTCGCCCAGGCCCAAGAGGTCCCGGTGACGCAGGTGACGAAAAAAGGGCCGGGCTCCGAGCTTGTCAGAGAGGAAAGAGGCCATGATTGAGCGGGATTTGATTATTGTCGGTGGAGGGCCGGCCGGGATGGCGGCAGCCATTTCCGCGTATCATCACGGCGTGCGTGATATTCTTCTTATTGAACGTGACCAGTTTCTGGGTGGGATCCTGAATCAGTGCATCCACGGGGGATTCGGCCTGCATTATTTTAAGGAAGTCCTCACGGGGCCTGAATATGCCGACCGGTTTATGAAAGAGCTGGGCGCCATCCCGGGAATCGAAGTCAGCTTGTGTTCTTTTGTCGTGCAATTGACGCGGGACAAAGAGTTGACCATTTTAAAGCCCGGCGCTTGGGAGCGGATGAAAGCCAGGGTGCTTATTATGGCGACCGGCTGCCGCGAAAAGACCCGGGAGATGATTCATCTGGCGGGATCGCGGCCGGCGGGGGTTTTTTCGGCAGGGTTTGCGCAAAAGCTGATTAATGTCGAAGGGCTTCTCCCGGGGAGGGACGTGGTCATTGTCGGATCCGGGGACATCGGCTTGATCATGGCGCGGCGTTTTGTCCTCGAAGGGGCCACGGTGAAAGCCGTGATCGAGATCCAGAAGGAAACGCGGGGACTCGTCCGTAATCTTGTCCAGTGTGTTGAGGACTTTGGCATCCCGATTTATTACCGCCATAAAATTGCGATGATTCACGGGAATACAAGGGTCACACGGGTCAGCGTGGTCAGGGTGGACGACCGCCTTGAGGCGGTGCCGGGGTCGCAATTTGACATCGGCTGCGACACGCTTTTGGTGTCCGTCGGCCTTATCCCGGAGAATGAGTTGATTGAAATGGCGGGTGTGGCCATCGATAAAAAGAACAATACCCCGCGGGCGGATGAGCTTAACACGACTTCGGTCCCCGGGATTTTTGTCTGCGGGAACGCGTTTAAAATTTATGACCTTGTCGACGCGGTTTCGCGGGACAGCGCCGAGGCGGGGCGGATGGCCGCGCGGTATCTGGGGGTGGCGCCGTGAAGAAAAGACTGATATGCGTCGAATGCCCTAAAGGCTGTGTGCTTTTTGTCGACGTTGAAGAGGGCAAAGTGGTGTCCGTGACCGGTCACGCGTGCCCCAAGGGAGAGGCGTACGCTTTCTCGGAGATCGAGAGCCCCCAGCGCCTGCTGACATCAAGTGTTTTGGCCGAAGGGCTTTCGTTAAAAATGATCCCGGTCAGAACCGACAAGCCTATCCCGAAAGAAAGGATTTTTGAAGCGATGAAAGAAATTAAAGAGATCCGGGTGCGGGAGGACGTGCGTGCCGGGGACATCATCCGCGAGAATTTCTTGGGTTTAAACGCGCATCTTATCGCGACGCGTGGCAGTCGTGTTAAAGAACCGTGACGGGCTTTTTTATTTGCCCTGGCATGCCCTCAACGGGAATTGATGCGGGGCCGCTTGTGATAAAATTCTTTTGGTTTTAAGGTCCGCCTCTCTGGGAGGGAGAAGAGTTAATTATAAATCTTTATAGCTATTACGACGCGACAGGAGTATACTAGACCCAGATTACTTAAATAGATAAGTCCTACCCCAGATCTTTAGATCATCTTCCCTGACATCTGACTTATTGAGCACATCTATTTATTTATCTTAAATATAAAAAATTTTTTCGGTCACCATGGATATTTTGAAGTATCCTCGGTTCATCAGAGTTTGTGCCGGAAAGGGAGTTCGCCAGGCGGCAGAACATGAAACCCACCTCATTGACCGAGAGGTGGGCTTGGCTTTGGATACAATTACGGCCTAGATTTAGGGAAAGGAGGGGAGATTGGGGCCGCGTGTTGTCTGTTGGTTAAGAAGGGTATGGCAAGAAACAGGATACTTATTCCCAACACCGTACAGGTGTTGAATCAATCTATGAGGAGATTAACGATGAAAATATATGTGGGCAATTTTTCGTATGATGTCACAGAGGAAGAATTAAAGACCGTCTTTGACGCATTTGGGCAAGTGGAGTCGGCTAAAATTATTAAAGATAAATTTACGGGCGAGTCGAAAGGGTTTGGCTTCGTTGAAATGCCGGATAAGACGCAGGCCCAGGCCGCGATGACGGGTATTACAGAAATTAAAGGGAGACGCGTCACCATTAATGAGGCCCGTCCTCAGGCTAAAAATGATTTCAGGTCGTCCAAGCCGCATGGTTCCAGAAAGCCGAATTCTTTTCAACGGGAAAGACGCTATTAAAGAACACGCGGGTTTAGAGATCCGTTACGAGGATGATGGGGGATTTATAAAAGCCTTTGAGAGGGGGTGCCGTCATCAAAGGGATGTATACTCGAAAGACCAAGAAACACGGGTTGGTCAAAACCTTTAAAAGCGGAAGAGTTTGTAAAAAACACGGGTGTAAACACCGCTTAAGCGTTTATAACTCAGGAGACTACTGTCATATCCATCAAGAGAAGTCTTTAAGATGATTTGACGTTGAGTATGTCTTGGTCTTGCGGGTTCGTCGCCCTCAGAATTAAGCCCCTGCATATGAATGTTTTGCAGGGGCTTTTTTTGCCCATTTATACGGAAAGAACACGCGAGTGTTGCCGAGCGTGTGTTTTTTTGATACTCTAAATGCAGCGTGACACCGTCAAAACAATCGGCCGGTTTTAGGGGTATCCTTCAGGGGCTTCATAATGTTTTTTGCTGGGGGACCGGAACCGTGAACAGGAGGAAACACATGCGCCAAGAATACGGAAAGCCTCAAAGCAGCGGATGGAACGATGTGTCCGCGAATTCTTCCCGGAGATTGAATCGCCTCTTCCAATCCTTCCCCCGGGTCTTCGTGCCGGTGGCCGTGCTTTTGTTAATAATTTCAAACTGCTTCGTTACCGTCGAACCCAATGAGTTCGGGATCAAACAGGTGAACATTGGGTTTAAGACCGGCATCCAGCCCACTGTCTACGAAACCGGACTGCATTTTCTCATGCCCCTGGGAATGGAAGTCATGCACCGCTTCCCCCGGGATACGCAAGTTCTGGAGTTGACCAACTTCCCTGAATCCGCGGCTAAAGGCGTTCGCCGCGAGAAAGCCGCGCATATTCAAACGTCCGACGGATTTTTTGTCGACGTTGATGTCACCATGCTTTACCGGATTGCCGACCCGTACAAGGTCATCACCACCGTGGGCCCGGGAAGGCTTTTTGAAGATAACGCGATTATCCCCAAAGCGGAATCAAAACTTAAGGAAGCCCTGGGTGAAATGACCACTGAAGAATTTTATAATTCTCCCTTGCGCGAAAAGAAGTCCAGGCATGCTTTAGAATTGTTAAATGAAGAGTTGAACCCCAAAGGGATCGTTATCGGGCACATTTTGGTGCGGTATTTTGTTTACAGCGCCGAGATTCAACGCAATATTGAAGAGAAGAAACTAAAGGATCAGATGGTTTTCACCAACCAGTCCAAGGCGAAAGCGGCTATGGAAGAAGCCCTCCTGAAGAAAGCCAGGCAGGAAGGTGAAGCGAATATTAAAGTGACGTTGGAGGAGGGGAAGGCCTATGTTATGAAAAAGAACGCGGAAAAGGACCTGTATGTGCGCAGTAAAACCGCGGAAGCCGATTTGTTGGTTAACCTGGCTGAGGCCAGAAAGACAGAACTCATCAATCTGGCCTATCAAAAGAGCGGCTCGGACAAACTTGTCGGCCTTAAAATGGCGGAGGTTTATAAAGGGATCGAGGTGATCATACTGCCGTCCAGCGGTCAGTACGGGGTTAACCCCCTAGACCTCGAGGGCTCCTTAAAGATTTTTGGTGTGGAGCAAGGAAAGGAGCAACCATGAAACTCAAAGCGTTGTCTAAAATTTTCGTGCCGGGAATAATTTTTGCGTTTGTGTTTTTGGCCTTTTTCCCGCACCAAACGAAATCCACGGAAGTGGGCGTGAGAGTCGTCAAGTGGTCGCCTTTCGTCAAAAAGGGGGTCATGAAAAACATTTATCCCCCCGGAGCCAAGTATTTTTTCCCGCCTGTCATCAACACCTGGTACGTGTTTGACACCAAGCTGCAGAATATCGAGATGACCTTATCTAACCGAGGGATACGGATGGGCAAGGACGACCTGGTTTTTAAGACCATTGACGGCAATGACATCGCCTTGGACGTGATCATTGCTTACCGTATCGATCCCCAGAGAGCGCCGGACATCCTCATGAACGTTGCCCAGACGAACCGGGACCTGGAAGAAAGGCTGGTCCGCCCCATCACCCGGAACGTCACCCGTGAGCAATTCGGTGCTTTGAAGACGGAAGATTTTTACGTCGCTACGAAAAGGACCGAAAAGGCGGAAGATGCGAAGATTATCTTAAATGAGATCTTGAACCCCTACGGGGTGATCGTTGAAAGCGTTCTCCCTAAGGATTACCGCTTTAACGTCGCGTATCAAAAGGCGATCGAAGAGAAAAAAATCGCTGACCAGATGGTGGAGCGGTTTAAATCGGAAACGAAAGCCACGGTTGAAGAATATTTGCAGAAAAAACAGCAGGCCGCCGGGGAAGTCAACAAGATGGTCGCCGATGTGGATGGGGAATACGCCAAAGCCAAGATCAACGCGGACGCTTACTATGAGCAGCAAACCATGATCGCCAAGGCCATTGAGGCCGAAGGCCTTGCCCAGTCCAAAGGCATTGAGAAAATGGTGGAGGCTTTGAACAGTTCCGGAGGCAAGACCATGGTCAAGATGAAGCTGGCGGAAGCGTTGGCCGGCAAGAAAATCATTTTGCTGCCTTTAGGAGAACCCGGCGGGATAGACTTAAAAACGACGGATATTAACGAATTGCTTAAGGTCTACGGGGTAAAGAGCCTCCGTTAAGAAAGATATGAATCTATCACACGCGTTTATTCTGGGTGTTGTTGAAGGCTTAACGGAATTTTTGCCGGTTTCTTCCACGGGCCATTTAATTCTTACGGCCCGGCTTTTGGGTCTTTCTCAAACCGAATTCCTGAAAAGTTTCGAGATTACAATCCAGTTGGGCGCGATCCTGGCGGTGGTTGCCTTTTACGCCCGTTCGTTGCTCGTCCAGGTTGATGTCCTGAAGCGGGTCCTGGCGGCCTTTGTCCCCACGGGGATAGCCGGGCTGGTCCTTTACAAGATTATTAAAAAATTCCTCCTAGGGAGCCCGGATGTTGTCGTGGCGTCGCTTTTCTTCGGGGGGCTTTTTCTGATCATTTTTGAAAAATTCTACCGTGAGACACCAGGCGGGAAGAAAGAGGACCTCAGCCGACTGTCATACCGTGACGCGGTTTTGATAGGCCTTTTCCAGGCCCTGGCGATGATCCCCGGAGTGTCACGGTCTGCGGCGACGATCGTGGGGGGGCTTGTTCTAGGGGTGCGGCGCAAGACGATTGTGGAATTTTCTTTCTTACTGGCTGTCCCGACAATGACGGCGGCAAGTGCGTTTGATTTGCTTAAAAGCGCCGGCGGGTTTTCCGTGGAGGCGGGGCAACTCTCTTTTTTGGCCATGGGTTTTGTGACCGCGTTTGTTGTGGCGATGGCCAGCATTAAATTCTTCCTGCGTTTTATTCAACGGAACAATTTTACTGTCTTTGGGTTTTACCGGATCCTGGCCGCCGGCATTTTCTTCTTCTTGGGGCTCGGGGAGTAATCCTTTGCCCGGGCGCACGAGTTTAAACCCGTTTCTATCCCGATCTTTCAGCACATGCGAATTTTAGTTGTTGAAGACCAAAAGAAGATGGCGAATTTTATTCAGCGTGGCCTGAAGGAGGAAAAATACGCTGTCGACGTTGTCTCTGATGCGGAAAGGGCTTTATACTCTGCGGATATTAATGAGTATGATTTGATCATTCTGGATGTGATGCTCCCGGGCAGGGACGGCTTTTTTGTCTGCCGAGAGTTAAGGAAGAAGGGCAACAAAACGCCTGTCTTAATACTGACGGCCCGAGATTCGACTGAAGATAAAGTCGCGGGTCTTGATCTCGGGGCCGACGATTATTTGACCAAACCGTTCATTTTTGAGGAGTTTTTAGCGAGGGTGAGGGCGCTTTTACGAAGGAAGCACGACAACAAGACAACAGTGCTTCAATATGATGATTTGTCACTTGATCAAGTAACACACAAGGTGAAACGCGCCGGCAAGGATATCAGCCTCTCCACAAAAGAATATGCGTTGTTGGAATATTTTATGTTTCGCCCCGAGCAGGTCATTACGCGCACGATGATTTCTGAACACGTTTGGAATGAAAGTTTTGACAGCTTGACAAATGTTATTGACGTCTATGTGAGATATTTGCGGAATAAAATGGACAGGACGTTCAAACGGCAGCTGATTCACACGATAAGAGGCACAGGATACATGTTAAGCAAAACGCCACCTTTATGAAATTTAACTCCATTAAGTTTAAAGTCGGAAATTTGTTCACGATCATCCTTGGAGTCATCCTGATTCTTTATAGCGGGTTTCTGCACCTTAGCCTTTCTCAATATCTTATTAATGACCTGCAGGAAGAACTGTCCGGCAAAGTTAATGAGTTGGGCAATATCATCGCTGATGAGTTGGCGGCTTCAAAACGCGATGATGTTTATGCGGTTATCCAGCGGATTTTTTCATTTCAGTACCCTCCCAAATCCAGCATTGCCGCGGCTAAAAAGAAGAGGACTGGCGGGGAACCCCTGTCCGATGAAGAAAAATGGTTTGTCAGATTCGACAGGCTGGATTTAAGTCAGGACCTGGTCGCTTTTTTTGAGCCGGACGGCAAATTGATTTTCCGCCCGCCCAATATATCCGCCGACGATTTTAATAAGTTTATCGCCGGGTTGGATATTTCTCTCCACGAGGATACTTTTAAGGAAGTCACAATCAATAAAACAGAGTACAGGCAGATTCAGGCAGCTATTTCTTTGCCTAATGGCCGGCATGTATTCGTCTTGGTGGCCGCTTCGGAAAAGCCCATCCTGGACCTGTTGCGGCACAGGCAGAAGCTTTTTATGGTCAGCATCCCCATTGTTTTGTTCATGACGGCTTCCTTGGGCCGGCTTTTGGCCAACAGGATCTTGCGGCCTGTTAATAGCATTGTCTTAACGGCCCGCCAGATCACGTCCAGGGATTTGTCGAAAAGGCTCGGGAAGAAGAATGTTGATGAAGAGATGCAAGAGCTGGTTGATTCTCTAAACGACATGATAGCCCGATTGGAGGATTCTTTCAAACATATTGAACAGTTTAGTTCTCAGGTGGCACATGAATTAAAGACGCCTCTGGCGATTTTACGAGGTGAAACAGAAGTGGCTTTGCGCACGGATAAAAACGTTGCTGATTACAAGGCCGTGTTAAAAGAGAATATGGATGAAATAGAGAAAATAATCAGGATTGTCGAAGATCTTCTCTTGTTAGCGAAGCTTGATTACCGCCCTGCATTTTTGAATTTTGAAAGGTTTGATTTTGAAGAATTTTTTACTCCGATTTTTGATAAAACAAAGCTTTTGGCTGAAGAAAAGGATATTACAATATCCTGTGTTATGCCGCAAGAGGCCGTCGTTCTCAACGGGGATCCCTTGCATTTAAGGAGACTTTTTTTTAATATTATACATAACGCCATAAAATTTACTCCCCCGGGCGGCAAAGTGTCGTTGGCGGCGATGGCGGGGCACGATCATTTGAGAATCTCCATTGCCGATGAAGGGCCGGGAATACCGGAAGAATACCTCCCCTGTCTTTTTACCCGCTTTTTTCAAGTTCCCAATAGAGAGGAAGACTCTCAAAAAGGAAGCGGTTTGGGGTTAAGCATTGCCCAATCCGTGGCCAAAGCTCACCAAGGCGTCATTGAAGTGCAGAGTTGTCTCCATAAGGGCTCGGTTTTTACCGTTTCCCTGCCGCTTTCCTGAATATCTCCTCAAACAAAATGAGAAAGTTTTCATTTTGCTTTCATCCCAGTCTCATTTTAACCTGTTAACATAAATCAACTTATTTAAAACGTCGCTTTATGGGAGGTGTCATGAAGAAAATCCTCATCATTGATGATGAAGAGAAAATCAGGGCCGCGTATAGGAATGTCCTGGCGCAAGAGGGTTTCGAAGTCGTGGAGGCCCGGGATGCCGCGCACGGGATTTCCGAAATACTCAGGAATCAAGACATCAATTTGGTCTTATTGGATATCAAAATGCCGGGGATGAACGGGGGCAATGTTAAAGATCTTGTCGGGCGGTTTGACCTGCCACTCAAATTTATCGTTTCCAGCGTTTATTGTGTCGATGACCAAAGACGTTATGTGCCCGGCGCCGATGATTATTTTGACAAGGTCCAGGGCGTTGATGTCTTGATTGAGAAGGTGAAAAGGGTTCTAGGCTGTCTGACATAGCGCTGGCAATTCCGGTTTTTCTAAGAAACGGTTCCCCGGGTTAAGAAAATTATTTCCCATTAAGGCCCTGGAAGAGGAGATTGAGAAACAGGCGGGAGTTGCTCGAAGCCATGAATGATGGAACGAAGTTTTTTATATTCCTGGTTGTGATCGCGGGGGTGGTCGTGACTTTTGTCAGCCCGCTCAACGAGCGTTTTGCCGGACTGTTCCCCGGAGAACCGGACAAAAAAGAACAACAGCTTATCGGGCCTGTTTCGGGATTCAATCCCCGCGTTAAAGAAATCCAGCAAATGCTCGCGGATTTGAACCTTTATGAGGGGGTTGTGGATGGGAAAATGGGGCCCCAGACCAGAAAGGCCCTGCAGGCGTTTCAGGAAAAATACAATATTGCCGCCACCAGCAGAGTTGACTCCCGAACATGGATGGAATTAAGGAAACAAACGGTTGCCCTTATAAAAGACGGCAATGGTTTCGCCGTGAGAAATAAAAGTAAGGAGGCGCGGGAGGTTTCTTATGATCCCAGGAAGATCCAGGCCCTGCTTAAGGAAGCGGGATTTTATGAGGGGGCTGTTGATGGCAAGGTCGGCCCATTGACCATTAAGGCGATTCAACAGTTTCAGCGGTCGAAAAATTTTAAAGAGACCGGAGACATGAATCATAAAACATGGAAGGAACTTCAGAAGTATGAAAACAGGAGGAAACGGGATGATTAGGGGTTTTTTTGTGTTAGCTTTCTGTGCTCTTTTAACGGGGTGTGCAGCGGTCGATAAGAATCACTCTCAGGAACTTCAGGAGTGTCATAACAGGGTTGCCTATTTGGAGCGGGAGATTCAAGAGAAAGACAGGGAAATCTCGGATTTAAAATATGATCTAAAAAGAAATAAACGGGATGGGGAAGACCACTCGGCCGCCCCGGGAAGGCGCGAAGGAGGGCTGAACTCCCCTGGGACCCCGTCGGTGGCCCAGATTCAAAAAGCATTGAACAGCGCGGGGTATTATCACGGTCCCATCGATGGGAGAATCGGGGCCAAGACGCGGGCCGCAATTATGAAGTTTCAAGAGGATAACGGGTTAAAGGTTGATGGTAAGGTGGGGCAGATGACTTGGCGTGAATTGAAGGCGTATCTTGAGTGAGCCAAAATCACAACCCCTCTTGTCCTGTCGGGGGGCGTGGCTTTCCCTGGGAACGCGTTGAAACATTTTTTGACACGCTTTCACGATGGCATGGGGGTTCAGTTGTTTTAGATGGTAGGGGTGTCGTATTTCTTTCAGGGAAGAACAGGTCGGGGTCTTGTGAGGAAACTTTGGATTAATATTTTTTTATTTTTTTTGGTTTTTAATAAATGTGCCGGGGCCGGGACTCCCGGCATTGTCATATCCCCGGAGGAAGCCCGGAAGATCGCACAGAAGGTTTTTGAGAACGAATGCTCTGGGAGGGATGAGTGCCTTATGGCGTGGAACGAGGGGGAGGATTTCTTGTCTTTGGGCATCGGGCATTTTATTTGGTATCCAGAAGGGGCATCGGGCGCCTTTGAAGAAAGTTTCCCTGAATTCTTGAAATATTTAAAGAGCATAGAGATAGAGATGCCCCCATGGCTGGCGGTTGACCCTCCGCCCTCGTGCCCTTGGACATCGAAAGAGAATTTCCTTATCGGTATCCAGAGCGCGAAAGCGCTGGACCTCCGGCAGTTGTTATTGAAAACAAAAACAGAGCAAGGCCATTTTATCGTGCAACGTTTTGAAAGGGCCTTGCCTCTCATGTTGCAGGAAACGCCGTGGCCGAGCCGGGAAAAATTAAAAAAGCAGTTTTACCGTGTCGCAAGTTCCACGGCAGGGATTTTCGCTATGATTGATTACATTAATTTTAAAGGGTATGGGACAGCGCCGAAAGAACGTTATAAAGGGCAAGGCTGGGGGTTATTGCGGGTTTTATCGGAAATGAATGGCGAAGCGACAGGAATGAAAGCGCTGGAAGAATTCGTGCGGGTCGCGGACAGGGTGCTTGTTGAGCGGGTTAAAAACGCGCCGGAGAATCGTAAGGAAGGAAGATGGCTCCCTGGTTGGCAGAACAGGGTGAAATCATATTTGGAATTCTAGAAAATATTCGAAGACCTGCCACCTGCGTGTCCCGTCTGGTTCCTTTAAAAAATTCTTTCAATTATTTTGATAATGAAGCATAATGCCCTTGATCATTTAATGGATATAAAAAGGAGGGGATGATGGTGCAACGGAAAGGGCCGTACGTGATGGATATGCAACCGGGGGAGTACTGGTGGTGCGCCTGCGGGGAGTCCGCTAACCAGCCGTTTTGTGATGGGTCTCATAAGGTTAAGAACACCGGGATGACGCCGGTGCGCGCGGTCATTGATAAGCCGAAGAAGGTGGCCTGGTGCGGGTGCCGGTCTTCCGCAAAGAAGCCTTTTTGCGACGGGACTCATCAGAAACTTTGAAGCCTTGCTCTTCACGGCAGGAAGGCCACAGTCCAAACAAGCATGAGCATCGAAGATCACAAGATAAATCACAGCCTGAAACTGTCCTATTGGATGGGGCTTTCCCGCTGCGGTATGGCTGGATTCACTCAGGATTTCTTTACGCCGTTCCTCCTTCTGCTGGGAGGAACCGCCCGCCACGTCGGCCTCATGAACTCCTGCAATCATATTTTTTCTTCAGGGCTCCAGCTCGCCAGTGCGGAAGCCGTTGCCAAAATGCGCTCGCGGAGAAACGTGGCTTCATTTTTTATCCTGTGGCAAGGGCTATCCCTGCTGGCTATGATCCGGATGACCCTTGATCCCACAGTCAAGCCGATAACCTTTATTATCCCGGTTGTGCTTTTTCACGTTTTCGGCACTTTTATCAACCCCGGCTTGACCAGCCTGCTCTCGGATATGGTGCTCCCGACCCGGCGTGGAACCTATTTCGGTTGGCGCAGCCGTAATCTTGGCTTTGTTACTGTCGGTTCAACCATCATCGCCGGACTTGTCCTCCAGGCCATGAGCGAGGTCAGGAAGAGGGCGGGGTTCTTTATCCTATTCAGCGTTGCATTGGTTTTTGGGCTGCTTTCCTGGCTGTTTATGAGGAAGGTGGAGGAACCGCCTCTGGAATTCCGTGAGGAAGATCATTTCACATTTTTTGAATTTATCCGGCAATACCGGACCAGCAATTTTGTGCGGTTTACCCTTTTTGTGACTTGCGTAAATTTTTGCGTGAACCTGGCCGCCCCATATTTCGCTGTGCTGATGCTGCAGGATTTAAAATTCAACTATCTTTTGTTCTCCCTGGTCAACACGCTGTTGCTGTTGACATTGTATGCCACAGTCCGCCGGTGGGGCCATCATGCCGACCGTGTGGGCAACCTCAAAGTCATGAGATTGATCGCGCCATTATTCTGTTGCAGCCCGTTTTTTGGATCATTAACCAAAACCCGGTGTTTTTAATCCTCGTGGAGATGTTTTCGGGATTTTTGTGGGCGGGGTTTAATTTATGCACTTCGAACTTTATTATGGACGCGGTGAAGCCGGAAAAGCGGACGCGGTGTGTCGCGTATTTTACCTTTATAACGGGAACAGGGCTCGCGGCCGGAGCGATGGCCGGCGGGTTTCTGATCCAGTACCTGCCGCCGCTATTTCATAATAAGATTTTTAGCCTCTTTTTGATTTCCGGCACGCTGCGGCTCATCATCGGGCTTGCGCTGCCGCGCTTTGTAAAAGAAGTGCGGCCGGTCGTGGAGGTCAGCCCTGGGCGGCTATTCTTAAACGTGCTGGGCATCGGGGCATTCCCCCTCGGGGAATATAAAAAGTGGTATAATAAACACCTCCGTTAGGATGCGGGACAGCGGGATAACCCATGAGCAGGTTGTTGGAAAATGTTTAAAGAAAAAATATTAATAATCGAAGACGATAACAACATATCTAAATTACTGAAGTATAACCTGGAGAAGGCCGGCTATGCCTGTTCCATTGCGGGGTCCGGAGAGGATGCTTTGATGGCATTGGATAAAGAGAAAGCGGATTTGATCGTCCTGGATATCATGCTCCCTAAAATGGACGGGTTTGACGTGTGCCGTTGCATCAAACGGGAAATTAAATTTAAGGACATCCCCGTTGTCATGTTAACAGCCCGAGGGGAGGAAATTGACCGCATCGTTGGCCTTGAGCTCGGCGCGGACGATTATATTGTGAAACCGTTCAGCCCGCGGGAGCTTATCCTGAGAATAAAAGCGATTTTGCGCCGGGGCAAAATGGGCGGGGCCGAACGGGAGATCCTGAGCAGGGGCATCCTGAACG
The DNA here is from genome assembly GCA_029560465.1 of Candidatus Omnitrophota bacterium. GTDB lineage: Bacteria > Omnitrophota > Gorgyraeia > Zapsychrales > JANLHA01 > JAGOJP01. Next base: position 12,963 of record JAKQKX010000050.1, on the reverse strand, counting down.
TGGATGTGCCGCGCCACAAGGTCATGGTGAACGGCAGGGACGTTGACCTCACGCCGATGGAATTTAAACTTTTGGTGACATTCCTTGAGCGGCCGGGAAGAGTGCAGACCCGGGACAGGTTGCTTTCAGAAATTTGGGATATTCATGCCGAGGTTAACACGCGCACGGTCGATACGCATATAAAACGGTTGAGGGAAAAGTTGGGGCCCGCCGGGACGTATATAGAAACCGTCGTCGGATTAGGCTATCGACTGAAACAGGAAGACGATGAAGATTAAACTCCCTTGGAAGCTCACATATGTCTTTTGTTCTGCCATAATGCTCGCTTTGGTCATCGGGTATTTTTATCTGACTTTTCATATGAAAGGGTATGTCGAGCGTAATCTTGAGAGTACACTAAAGCGTCAACTCCTTTCCGGCCGGGATCTGGTCGAGAGCCGAATCCGCGGCCGCGACATGCTTGCTGTCACGGACACTCTTGCGGACACGATAGGCGCGCAACAAGGAGTGCGGGTCACGCTTTTGGCGCTGGATGGCACGGTTATCGGTGACACCGATCTGAACGCGCGGGAGATCGCGGATGTCGAAAATCATCTGGACCGGCCGGAGATCCAAGAGGCCCTAAGTCAAGGATTTGGTGTCAGCAAGAGATACAGCTATACGATCAAGAAGTATTTGCTGTATATGGCCGTGCCTTTCGGTCAAGAGAACGCGACGGCCGGATTCATAAGATACGCCGTTCCTATCTCTTATATTGAGATGCTCGAGGGTAAATTCAAACAAACAATCCTGGGCGCCCTTATCCTTGTGTTTATGTTAAGCCTGGCGTTCACTTTTGTTATTTCCCTCATTGTCTCAAGGCCGTTGGATGAAATGGCCGGTGTCGCCCGGGCTATGGCCCGGGGCGATTTCACCAAGAAGCCCTCAATTTATTCTAGGGATGAAATCGGCGATCTGGCGATAGCGTTGTCAGATATGGCTGACGAGATAAAAAGCAAGATTGACAGGATAAGTCAAGAAGGGGCCAAGCTGGACGCTGTGTTATCCAGCATGTTTGAAGGGATCATGGTGGTGGATGAAAAAGGCGGTATTCTTCTGATGAATCCGTCTTTAAGAAAGATTTTCTTCGTGGACTCCGATCCCGAAAAGAAGTCGCCGATAGAAGCCATTCGGAATTCCCAGGTTCAGGATATCACGGATAGAATTTTAAAAGACCAACAAACCCTGATCAGCGAAGAAGTCACGGTGAGCCAGCCGGAAGAGAAAATCCTGAAGATTAACGCCGTTCCAATCGTAAGGAAGGATGCTATAGAAGGGGCGGTCCTGGTCTTTCACGATATTACCGAGTTGAGAAAGCTTGAAAGGGTGAGGCAGGATTTCGTCGCCAATGTTTCTCACGAACTGCGCACACCGGTGTCGAGCATTAAAGGTTATGCTGAAACGCTCCTGGATGGTGCCATCGACGATAAAGACAATGTCAGGGATTTCCTTAACATTATCTATCAGGATTCAGCCCGTCTGGCGAACCTTATTGATGATTTGTTGGAATTAGCCAAGATTGAGTCTGGTAAGATGAACATGGTTTTTGCCCCGTTGGAGATCAAGCCGATCTTATTGCGTTGTCTTGGAGTTCTGGAGAAACCGGTTAAGGATAAACGCATTTCCGTGTCTGTCAACATCCCGGCAGGGATTCCCAAGGTGAGGGCAGACGATAAACGGCTCGCTCAGGTTTTTTTAAACTTGCTTGATAACGCGGTTAAATATACGGCTGACGGCGGGGCTGTTAAAGTGGATGTTTTTTTAAACGGCATGTTTGTCCAGGTCGATGTGTCTGATACCGGCATCGGGATCCCGGAGAAGGACCTTCCCCGGATTTTTGAGCGGTTTTACCGCGTCGATAAAGCCCGTTCCCGCGAAATCGGGGGCACCGGGCTAGGGCTTTCCATTGTCAAACATATTGTCCTGTCTCACGGTGGACAAGTTTGGGTTCACTCAGAGCTTGAGCAGGGTTCCACCTTCAGTTTTACCCTTCCGCAATCCTAGTGGTCTCCCCCTCCCCGGCAGCGAAGAGTTTGCAGAAAGTTCACTCCTTCTTAAAGATGTCGTCACGCCTTTAAGTTAAGCTTCCTTTGAAAGGATAAAAGTGGCTTAACGGGCGATGCCAGACATGACGCGAAAACAAAAAATTTTAATAGTCGATGACGAGATAGAGCTGACGGGGCTGGTTTCTTTTCATATGAGGATGGCCGGATTCGAAGTCCTGACGGCTGCTCATGGGGAGCGGGCTTTAGAGTTGTCCCGCCAAGAAAAGCCCGACTTGATCATCCTGGACATTATGATTCCTAAGCTCGACGGATGGCAGGTGTGCGAGCGTTTAAAGCGGGATGCCGGGACAAAGGACATTGCTGTCATTATGCTCACGGCCCGCGCGGGTATTGAAGACACATTGAAGGGGTTTGAGGCCGGCGCAGATGATTATGTTACAAAGCCCTTTAGCCCCCGGGAGCTTGTCGCCCGTGTTAAGAGAATATTGGCGGCGGGGGGAGAGGACGGCCGCCGTGTCTAAGCGCCGCAGGGCGGGGTTTGTTAGGTCTATGACAAGGAAGGAGGGAACACAGGAGTGGTTTAAAGTTCACACAAAGTTCACATCCGTTTAAAGATTCCGTAACATCGATCCTTTACACTTGAAATGAAAACGGAAAATGGGAGCACGATGAAAGAGATTATCAAGAAAATAACCCGGAAGATCACGGCTTGTCTGAAGGCCATGATCAACGATGAGATGAAAGCCCTTGATGCTTTTTACCGGCAGTATTCTTAAGGAGGAGACGCCCATGGAAGTAAACACCGAAGGAAAAGGAAGAATCATGGTTATTGAAGATGACGTGAACCTGAACAAGCTGATCGCGTATAACCTTTCCAAGAACGGGTATCTGGTCGATAGCGCATACGACGGAATTTCCGCGAAGGAAAAGATTTCGCAACAAATGTTCGACGTGGTGGTCTTGGATATCATGCTCCCTGGAATGGACGGCTTTCGCCTGTGTGAAGTCATTAAAGGGGCCCCGAAAACCCGCGAGACCTTTGTGGTGGTGCTCACCGCACGGGCGGAACCTCTGGACAAGATTTACGGTAATATGCTGGGCGCGGACCGTTACCTGACCAAGCCTTTCAGCGTTGCCGGGCTTATTAATATAATTCAAGAATTGATTGAGGGAAGGGGCAACGGTGCCTGTGCCGGCATAGGCGGGCAGCGTGACAATATTCAGGAAAAGCACAAAAGAAAGCAAGAATGTTTCTAAAGGAGGTGGCCGATCGGAATGAAAATTGTATCGAATATCCATCAGGATTTTGTAATGACCCATCTGCGTTCACAGCTTGAGCATCTGAGCGCTGTTTTGAAGGTCATAGAAGATCAAGGCGAGTTCGACGTTGATTACATGTATGAGGCTCTAAAGGAGATTGAAACGAATATCCGTCAAATCAGGAAATTATGTGAGAACCCTTAAAAGGAGGAAGTCAAATGAGGAAATTATTGCCGCTATTCGTGTTTTTGGGAATGTGTTTGGCCGCCGGGAGGTCCTACGCCGGAGAAGTGGATATCCTTCTCAAGAAATTGGTTGAAAAGGACGTTTTGTCGGCGGGTGAAGCGCAGCAGGTCAAGATTGAGACACAGGAGCAGGTAAAAAAAGAACTCGCCACTGGGAAATCAGCCTCTGTGCCGGCGTGGGCGCAAAATATAAAGATTAAAGGTGATGCGCGTATCCGGTATCAGTATAAACATGAAAAAGCGGCCCATAATTATTCGAAAGATACTCAGATTGGCCGTGTCCGTATGCGCCTTGGTTTAGAAGGGAGGGTCAACGATCAATTGATGGCCGGGGTCGGCCTGGCCACCGGAAGCGGAGATCCCCGTTCGACCAATATTTCTTTTGGCGGATATGATACGAAAAAGACAATGGTCCTTGATTACGCTTACGGGAAATACAGCCCTTTAAACGGACTGAATATTATCGGAGGGAAGATGCTCCTTAATGACGCGCTGTGGACTCCGACGGACCTGGTCTGGGATTCGGATATCACTCCGGAAGGCGGCGTTATCCAGATCAATAAAGACTTGGGCTCTAAAACATCAGTTTTTATGAATTCCGGCGTGTTGATCGTTGACGCCGACACGTCGTCCGATGCCGATGCGCCCACGGCGTATCTTTTTCAACCCGGGATAACCCATAAGTTTAATGATGATTTTTCATTGAAAGGCGCCGTTTCTTTTCAGGCCTTCCATAATGTGAAGAGTCACGTTAGAAGCAGTTATTCTTCCGCCAGCAACTCGGCCAGCACGACGTCAGGATCGACGATGTATTTATACGATTATCAGATGCTTAATCCCGCCGTGGAGTTTAAAATCAAAGAGCCTTTTCAAGCGCTGGAATTAAATGTCGAGACATTAAAATTGCTCGGGGAATATGTGAATAACCTTGATGTCTCGGATAAAGGAAGCGGTTTTTGTCTCGGGTTCAAATTGGGGCAGGACAAGGTTGCCAAGTGGGGGGATTGGCAGTTTAAATACCTTTACGCCATGCTTGCGAAAGACGCGGTCTTGGATGTGTTGCCTGATTCCGACCGCTACGGCGGTAAAACCAGCATCAGGAGCCACGAAGGGGAGTTGACGCTCGGGTTAGGGAAAAACACGTCTATCGGCGTGGATGTTTACCGTTCCTGGCGGACTTTGAGCACCAGGGCGCCCGAGACTTTAGTGCAGGTTGATTGGAATATGAAATTTTAATTAAAAAGGAGGATTTTAAATGAAGAGAACTGAAAGATTCATCATGCCGCTGCTGGCCGGAGTCGTTATCTTAAGTTTGACGTCTACCGCGTGTTTGGCGGAAAAGGTTGTCATCGCCGGCTCAACGACCGTGCTGCCTATCGCCCAGAAGACGGCGGAAGTTTTTATGGATGATAACCCTTCCGTCGATATTTCAGTGCGCGGGGGCGGTTCGAGCGTTGGGATCGCCGCTTTGATTGACGGGACTTGTGATATCGCGGATGCCTCACGCGCGATCAAAGAGACGGAAATACAGAAAGCGGCGGCAAACGGCAAGGATCCTGTGGCCCACATTGTGGCTATGGACGGGATCGCGGTTGTGGTCAATAAGGCCAATCCGATATCGAAACTGTCGAGGAAACAGGTGAGGGATATTTTTACCGGGAAGGTTTCTGATTGGTCACAATTAGGCGGAAAGCCCGGGAAAATTGTGGTTGTCTCCCGCGACACTTCAAGCGGCACCTTTGAGGCGTTTGGAGAGCTGGTCATGAATAAGGAAAAAGTCCTGCCCGGCGCCCTGATGCAGGCGTCCAATCAGGCCGTGGCCCAGTCTGTCGCCCTGACACCTTCGGCCATTGGTTATGTGGGGTTAGGTTTTATGTCCGGGGATATTAAAGCGCTTGAAATTGAAGGCGTGAGCCCTTCCAGGGAAACCGTGATCTCCGGAGAATATGCCGTGACAAGGCCGCTTTTTATGTATTCAAACGGGAAGCCGGAAGGCGCGATTAAAGATTATCTTGAATTCGTTAAGAGCAGGGAAGGGCAGCGTTTGGTGGAAGAACAAGGTTATGTCGGATTAAGATAAAGTTATGGCTTGTCTGTCCTGGAAGCGCGGCAGGGGGCCTTCCTCCTGCCGCGCCCAGTTCTTGGGGGAACATATGGCCCGCGTGAAAGAAAAATTATATGAGTGGATTTTTGCTGCCTTGGCTTTTTCTTCGCTGGTGTTCCTGATCGGGATAGTGTGGGTCTTGTGTAAAGAAAGTTTGCCCATATTCTCGCGGGTGCCCCTGGGGAGTTTTCTTTTTGGGAAGTTTTGGTATCCGACGTATTGTCCCCCGGAGTTCGGGATACTGCCGCTCATCCTGTCTTCTGTGTGGGTCACGTTGGGGGCTATGGTGGTGTGTGTGCCTTTAGGTGTGGGAAGCGCTCTGTATTTGAATGAAGTTGCCAATTTCCGGCAAAGGCAAATTTTAAAACCGATGATTGAAATTCTGGCAAGCATTCCTTCGGTCGTCTATGGATTTTTTGGGGTGGTTCTTGTCACGCCGTTTCTTCAGAAGGTATTTAGCCTTCCCACAGGGATGACGGCTTTGAACGCCAGCTTTATCCTGGGGCTCATGGCCACCCCAACGGTGTGCAGCCTTGCGGAGGACGCCTTGAGTTACGTGCCACGTTCTTTCCGGGAAGCCTCGTTCGCGGTTGGGGCGGACCGGTGGCAGACATTGATCAAGGTGGTGATTCCCGCCGCTGGGTCCGGTATTTCAACCGCCATCATTTTAGGCATGAGCCGGGCCATAGGAGAAACCATGACAGTGCTCATGGTCGCGGGGGGTGCGGCCGTCATCCCCAAGACTCTTTTAGAGCCGGTGCGCCCCATGACGGCGGCCATTGCCGCGGAAATGGGGGAGGCGCCGATGGGCGGGGACCACTATCACGCTCTTTTCGCCATCGCGTTTATACTTTTTATAATTACCTTCGTTTTTAATATTGTCGCTGAGATTATATCGCGCCGATTCAGGATAAAACTGGGGATCAGCCGATGAAACGCGATATCATTCAAAAGATCGGGTTCTTTTCCCTGTTCCTTTCCATCCTTATAACTTTCTCCTTTTTGGGGATGATTGTTTATTTCATATTTTCAAGGGGCCTGCCGGTCATCTCATGGGATTTCCTGACTCAGCCGCCGCGCAACGCCATGACGGAAGGGGGCGTGGCTCCTGTCATTATCGGGACGGTGTATTTAACCTTGGGTTCCATGATTTTTGCCGTTCCCCTCGGGCTGGCTTGCGCCGTGTATCTTTGTGAATATTCGCCGAAGAGTTTCGTCGTGAACGTGATTCGGATCAGTATTAATAACCTTGCCGGAGTCCCTTCGGTGGTTTTTGGCCTTTTCGGGTTAGCTGTGTTTGTTAAGTTTTTCGGTTTCGGGGTGTCGCTCCTGTCAGGAAGCCTTACTCTCGGCATCCTCGCCCTTCCCCTCATCATTTCGGCTTCCCAAGAAGCACTTATCGCCGTGCCCTATTCTATCCGTGAGGCCTCGCTTTCTTTGGGGGCGACCCAGTGGCAGACAATCCGAAGAATCGTCCTGCCGACGGCATTCCCTGGAATATTAACGGGGGTTATTTTAAGCATAGGGAGAGTTGCCGGGGAAACCGCGCCGATTTTGTTTACGGCAGCGGCTTTTTACAAACGCGGGTATCCCAAAAGCATTTTCAGTGAGGTTATGGCGCTCCCGTATCATATCTATGCCTTGATGACCGAGGGCGCCCATCCGGACAAGCAGCGGGCCATTGCCTATGGATGCAGCTTGATTCTGCTTTTCCTGGTCTTATCGATTTCAGGCGTGGCGATATTCCTTCGCCAGCAACAGAGGAGTTATCATGGATGACAGCATGAAAATGTGTTCGGAGAATGTGAATTTTTTTTATGGCAGACAACAGGCCCTGAAAGAAATCAATTTAAATATTTTACCCAACAAGGTCACGGCCATCATCGGCCCGTCCGGTTGCGGGAAATCCACGTTCATCCGCCTGTTGAACCGTATGAACGAGTTGGTGCCCCACACGACCTTAACAGGAAGGATTTACCTGGACGGGCAGGACATCCTTATGCCTTGCGTGGATCCTGTTGAGATACGGCGTCGGGTAGGGATGGTGTTTCAAAAACCCAATCCTTTCCCTAAGAATATTTTTGAGAACATCAGTTACGGCCTTGAGGTGAACAGCATCCGGAATAAACGGTTTATCGAGGAGAGGGTTGTGGAGTCTTTAAAAAAGGCGGCATTATGGGATGAGGTCAAAGACCGGCTTTATGACAGCGCGCTTAATTTATCAGGAGGCCAGCAGCAAAGGCTTTGCATCGCCAGGTGCCTGGCGGTTAAGCCGGAAGTGCTCTTGTTCGATGAGCCGTGCGCGAGTCTGGATCCCATATCAACACGAAAGGTCGAAGAATTGATCCTGGAGCTGAAAAAAGATTACACGATTGCCATTGTCACCCACAATATGCAGCAGGCGGCACGGGTGTCCGATTACACGGGATTTTTTCTCCTGGGCGAGCTGATAGAATTTGATAAAACTGAGAAAATCTTCAAGGCTCCGGAGGACCACAGGACCGAAGATTACATCACAGGGAGGTTTGGATAATATGAAAAAAGTCCTGTTTGTTTGTGTCGAAAATTCATGCCGGAGTCAGATGGCTGAAGGTTTTGCCAGGAGGTTGGGGGAGGGGGCTCTTGAGGCGTACAGTGCCGGCTCGAGTCCTTCCGGGAAGGTTCATCCTGTGGCGATAAATGTCATGGGAGAGATCGGTTTCGATATTTCGGACCAGAAATCCAAAGGGTTCTCGGAATTGCCGGTGAAGACGTTTGATTACGTGATAACGCTGGGGTGCCGGGATGCCTGCCCTTTCTTCCCGGCGAAGGACCATGTGGAATGGCAGATCAGTGATCCTAAAAATAAAGATATAGATTTCTTCAGGAAGGTCAGGGATGAGATAAGGACGGAGGTCGAACACTTTTTACACGATATCCAAGGAAAAGATGAGGGGGATGGTTATGCAGAGACATTTCGATGATGAGTTGGCTGAATTAAAGACGGAAATTTTGAGGATGGGGGCCATGGTTGAGGACGCCATCTTCAAATCCGTTGAAGCTCTTAAATCTCTTAACGTGGCCGATGCGAAACGGCTTATTGTGGACGATAAATTGATTGATGAATTGGAGCTTAAAATTGAAGAGAAAAGTCTAGACCTTTTGGCGTTACAACAACCCATGGCCGTTGACTTGCGGTTTATCGCCATGACCATGAAGATCACAACGGAACTGGAGAGGATGGCAGATCTTGCCGTTGACATTGCGCAACGCGTTCTCGACCTTGCCGGCAAGCCGCTTTTGAAGCCGTTGATTGACATCCCGAAGTTGACAGTGGTGGCTCAGAATATGATGAAAGACGCGATTAGCGCGTTTATCAATAAAGACGCTGATTTGGCGGGGAAAGTCATTTTAATGGATCCCCAGGCCGATGACTTGCGCAACGCCATTCAGCAAGAATTGATTTATGATTATATGGCTAAAAATTCAGAGACCGCGACGCGGGCTGTCCCGCTGCTTTTGGTGTCCCGCCATCTTGAACGCATCTGTGACCATGCGACGAATATCGCGGAAGACGTTATTTATCTGTGTTCCGCCCAGGTTGTGAAACATCATCCGGAAAAGCTCAAAGGACAGGGTTAATTTGGATGCCAGGCTGAAATCCCCGTGACCCAAGCGCCCCTTTTCCTGCGCGCAGCTTTTTGATAGTTAACATTTTGTTAATGAATAGGTTGTAATTGTTTTTATGGAGAGAGATGCTTGGGAGCATGAAAAAGGGCCCCGCTATAAATCTTTATTCGAATATTCATAGAAAAATAATACTTGACAAATAAGAAGTGGTGTCCGAAGATGCTTGAGATTTGGTCAAGCGAAACACTATAAGACGCTACTTATGGAATCCTCATTTTTATCCAAACAACAGGGGCTGTATGACCCGCAATTCGAGCATGACGCGTGCGGGGTGGGGTTCGTTTGTCATATTAAGGGGGAGAAGTCCAATGCTATCGTCAAGCAGGGGATTGAGGTTTTACGCCGGTTGTCGCATCGCGGGGCAGTCGGGGCGGACCCCAAAACAGGCGACGGGGCGGGGATTTTAATACAGATCCCGCACGATTTCTTCAGAAGGGTTGCCGGCGATTCCAAAATTGATCTGCCCAGCCCGGGCTTTTACGGCACGGGCCTTGTGTTTTTGCCGCAGGAAGACCAGGAGCGAAAGACCTGCAAGGAAATCTTCGAGCAGGTGGTGCAGGAGGAGGGGCAACTCCTTTTGGGCTGGCGTGATGTTCCGACGGACAATGCTGATATCGGGAAAACGGCCCAAGTCACCCAGCCGGTTTTTGAACAGGTCTTTATCGAAAGGGATAAAAGCCTTCCGGACGACCTGGCTTTTGAAAGAAAGCTTTATGTGATCAGGAAGCGTGTTGAGAACGTGATCCGCGCGTCCGCATTAGGCCAGAAGAAATCATTTTATATTACGAATCTCTCCTGCCGCACATTTATTTACAAGGGCCTCCTCATGCCGGAACAGCTGGCTCCTTTCTTCCTTGACCTGAAAGACGACGGGGTCCAGAGCGCTCTCTGTTTGGTGCATTCCCGTTACAGCACCAACACCTTCCCCTCATGGGATTTGTCTCAGCCCTTCAGGTTCCTGGCGCATAACGGCGAGATCAATACTTTGCGCGGGAACATTAATGGTGTCAGCGCCCGGGAACGGCTGTTAGCCAGTGATCTGCTCGGGACGGATATCGAGAAAATAAAGCCGGTGATCGTTCCCGGGGGAAGCGATTCTGCGGCTATTGACAACCTGTTTGAACTTTTGGTTTTATCCGGGAGGTCCCTGGAGCACGCGATGATGATGCTGATCCCGGCCGCATGGGAGCACGATCATCTGATGGACCAGCCGCTCCGGGATTTTTACACATATCATGCGTGCTTGATGGAGCCTTGGGACGGGCCGGCCGCCATCGCTTTTACCGATGGGAAGAATATCGGTGCGGTCCTGGACAGGAGCGGCCTTCGTCCGGCCAGGTATCTCGTCACTCAAAACGATTTTGTTGTGATGGCCTCCGAGGTAGGGGTTTTGGATATTGATCCCGCCGGCGTGAGGGTTTCCGGAAGGCTGGAGCCGGGGAAAATATTTTTTATTGATACAGAATCAGGCTGTATCATCAAAGATGCCCAAATCAAGGAGCGGGTTTCCCGGCGCTCTCCGTACGGCCAGTGGAACGGGGAGCACATGGTGGATTTAAATAAGCTCACCGGCGGCGTTCCATCGGGGAAAAAACATGAAAATATTATTTCCGGACTCAAGGCTTTCGGGTATTCGCGGGAAGATTTAAAAGTGATCGTCAAGCCCATGGCGTTAGAGGCCAAAGAGCCCATCGGGTCCATGGGGAGCGACACGCCGCATGCGTTCTTGTCCCGGAAGCCGCAGATGCTTTACAGTTATTTTAAGCAGTTATTCGCCCAGGTTACGAACCCGGCGATTGATTCGATCCGGGAGAAATTGGTGATGAGCTTGGAGTCTTTCCCCGGGCCGGGCAAAAATATCCTGGAGGAAGCCCCCCAGCACAGCCATAAGCTGAGAGTCGCCAATCCCATATTAACCGATGAGGAGTTGGAAAAAATCCGGGATATCAGCATCCATGACTTCCGCACCAAGACCATCTATACTTTTTTTGACGCGTCCGGAGGGCGGGAGGGTTTTTCGCGCGCCCTGGAGAGGATTTGTTTCGAGGCAGAATACGCGATTGATAAAGGGTATTCTTTTATTATTTTGAGCGACCGGGGCGCGGACAAGGATAATATCGCTCTCCCCGCGCTCCTGGCCGTCAGTGCCATCCATCAATATCTGGTCAAGAAAACGATCCGTTCCCAGGTGGCTTTGATCGTCGAAAGCGCCGAGCCCCGGGAAGTGCATCATTTGGCGCTGCTTTTTGGCTATGGCGCGGATTGCGTGAACCCTTACCTGGCTTACGCCGCCATAGAATACCTGATTACGGAAAAAGAAATTGTCCTGGATTTCAGGAGCGCGCAGAAGAATTACCTTAAAGCCTTGACCGACGGGATCCTGAAAATATTATCCAAAATGGGCATCTCCACCTTAAGAAGCTACCGGGGGGCGCAGATTTTTGAGGCCTTGGGCCTGCAGCAGGGCTTGATTGACCAATATTTCACCGGCACCACCTCGCGCATCGGAGGGACCGGCCTGGAGGGGATTATCGACGAGACGATTCAACGGCATCAAGACGCTTATGCCCAACGGGGCGTCCGGGAGGCGTCTTTGAATAGCGGGGGCGTGTATCAATGGAAAAAGGACGGGGAATTCCATCTCTGGAATCCGGAGAGCATTGCGGCCTTGCAGGACGGCACGAGGAACAATAATCAGGACCTCTATGCAAAGTTTTCCCGCTTGATCAATGACCAATCCGCCCAGCCGACGACTTTAAGGAGCTTGTTGAAGTTTAAGAAAGGGGATCCTATCCCCATCGGTGAGGTTGAGCCCGCAGAAGAGATCATGAAGCGCTTTGTCACCGGGGCCATGAGCTTTGGTTCGATCAGCGGCGCCACGCATGAAACGATCGCCATCGCCATGAACCGGATTGGCGGGAAGTCTAATACCGGCGAGGGGGGGGAAGACCCGAACCGGTTTATCCCTTTGCCGAACGGGGACTCCCGGAGGAGCGCGATCAAGCAAGTGGCGTCCGGCAGGTTCGGCGTGACCATCAATTATCTGGTGAACGCCGATGAGATACAGATTAAAATCGCGCAGGGGGCCAAGCCGGGCGAAGGGGGGCAGCTGCCGGGGCATAAAGTGAGCGACGCGATCGCCCGCACCCGGTACACCACTCCCGGGGTCACCTTGATTTCTCCTCCGCCTCATCATGATATTTATTCCATCGAGGATTTGGCTCAGTTGATTTTTGATTTAAAAAACGCTAATCCCCGCGCGCGCATCAGCGTTAAGCTGGTTTCGGAAATAGGCGTCGGCACGGTGGCGGCGGGGGTGGCCAAGGGCCACGCAGACATGATCCTTATATCCGGCGGGGACGGGGGAACGGGCGCTTCACCCCGCAGTTCCATTCGTTACGCCGGGCTTCCCTGGGAGCTGGGGCTTGCCGAAACGCATCAGACGCTGATGCTGAATAATCTGCGCTCGCGGGTGCGCCTGCAGACGGACGGCCAGATGCGAACCGGGCGCGACGTGGCGATTGCGGCTTTATTGGGGGCGGAAGAATATGGTTTTTGTTCGGCCGTCCTGGTTGTCATCGTGTGCGTCATGCTCAGGCACTGTCATCTGAATAACTGTTCGGTGGGCGTGGCCACGCAG
>JAKQKX010000030.1 GCA_029560465.1 Candidatus Omnitrophota bacterium | reverse complement strand
TCATCACATTGATGTCCACCCAGTTGATCCCTGTGTCCGACAGGATATCCAAATCCACCCAATTGACACCCGCGTCACTTAAATCGTTGATGCCCACCCAATTCACCCCCGCATCCGATAGCACATCCAGATCCAGCCAGTTCACCCCCGAGTTTGACAGGATGTCAATGTCCAACCAGTTAATCCCCGCGTCGCTCAAATCATTCACACTCTCCCAATTCACCCCAACCCTGCTCATCACATTCATGTCCAGCCAGTTGATCCCCGCATCCGACAGGATATTCAAATCCTGCCAGTTAATACCCCCGTCACTCAAGACATCTAAATCCAGCCAATTGATGCCCGCATCACTCAAGACATCCAAATCCGTCCAATTCACGCCCGCATCACTCATCACATCCACGTCCAACCAGTTGATCCCCGCATCACTTAAATCATTGATGCTCACCCAATTCACCCCTGCGGCGCTCATCACATTCAAATCCTGCCAGTTGATCCCCGCGTCTGACAAAACATCCATGTCCCGCCAATTGACCCCCACACCGCTCATCACATTCAGGTCCAGCCAATTCACCCCCGCGTCACTTAACAGATCTAAATCCAGCCAATTCACCCCTGCATCCGATAAAATGTCGATATCCAACCAGTTGATCCCCGCATCGCTTAAATCATTCACGCTCACCCAATTAATCCCGGCGTCACTCAACACGTCAATGTCCCGCCAGTTAATCCCGACGTCGGACAGGACGTCCATATCCAGCCAGTTGATCCCTGCTAAAGACAACTCACTGATGCTGTTCCAATTAATGCCTCTCGTTGTCATCTCACCAAAATTCACCCAGTTCACTCCTGCTTCAGCCATAACAGTAACACCCTCCCAGTTAATTCCCGCGACAGTGAGCTCACTGAGGTTAAACCAATTGACGTTCGCCTCCGTCATCTCTCCTATACGGACCCAATTAATATTGTTGCGTGTCATTTCATCCAAATTAAGCCAGTTGACCGAGGACACAGACATCTCACTGACGTTAGCCCAGTTAATCCCCTGATTCGCCATCTCGGAAAGGCCGATCCAGTTGACCATAGAATCGCTCATCACATCGATGTCCAGCCAGTTAATCCCGGCATCGCTTAAATCATTCACGCTCATCCAATTAATCCCCTTGTCGCTCAGCACATCCACATCCAGCCAATTGATCCCCGTGTCTGACAAAACATCGATATCCTTCCAATTGACCCCCGCATCGCTCAGGATATCGATGTCCAGCCAGTTGATCCCCGCATTGGTAAACCTGTTAAAATCTGCCCAGTTGATGCCCCGGTCACTCAAAACGTCAATGTCCAGCCAGTTGATCCCCGCATCACTCAAATCACCGACGCTCACCCAGTTCACCCCGGCATCGCTCAGCACATCGATATCTTTCCAGTTGACACCACTCTTTGACAAAACATCTAAATCCAGCCAATTGATCCCCGCGTCGCTCAAATCATTCACGCTCACCCAGTTCACCCCCGCGACACTTAACACACCCAGGTCAAGCCAGTTGACTCCAGTGTCACTTAACACATCCACGTCCAGCCAGTTAATCCCCGCGTCGCTCAAATCATTCACGCTCACCCAGTTCACCCCCGCGGCACTTAACACACCCAGATCAAGCCAGTTGACCCCGGTGTCACTTAACACATCCACGTCCAACCAGTTAATCCCCGCGTCGCTCATCACATCCACATCCAGCCAGTTGATCCCCGCGGTCGTCATCTGCCCGAGACTAAGCCAGTTGACCCTTGCCTCGCTCATCACATCAATCTCCTTCCAGTTGATGCCAGCGTCGCTTAAATCATTGATGCTCACCCAGTTCACCCCAACGCTGCTCAGCACATCGATATCCAGCCAGTTGACCCCGGTATCCGAAAGCACATCGACGTCAGCCCAATTGATTCCGGCAGAACTGAGAACCCCTATATCCCACCAGTTAATTCCGGACACGGACATAACCCCCAGGCTCGTCCAGTTGACACCCTGCTCACTCATCACATCGATATCCAGCCAGTTGATCCCCCGGTCGCTCATCACGTCGATGTCCCGCCAATTGATCCCGACATCCGACAAAACATCCAAATCTTTCCAATTGACCCCCATATCACTAAGGATATCAATATCCCGCCAGTTGACACCTGCGTTGCTCATCAGACTCATACTCATCCAATTCACGCCCTGGTCGCTCATCACATCAATATCTATCCAGTTGATTCCGGTCTTGCTTAAAGAATCGATGCTCAGCCAATTGATCCCCTGGCTGCTCATCACATCCACATCCAGCCAGTTGACCCCGGTGTCGCTCAGCACATCCACATCCAACCAATTGATGCCGGCGTCACTCATAACGTTGATATCCAGCCAGTTGATCCCGGCCGTCGTCAGGTCGCTAAAACTGGTCCAATTCACGCCGCGGTCACTCAACACGTCCCAATCCAGCCAGTTCACGCCAGCATCACTCATCACATCGATGTCCAGCCAGTTGATCCCGGCATCGCTCAGGTCATTGATACTGGTCCAGTTGATCCCTTTCGCGGTCATAACCCCGACCTCGTCCCAATTGATTCCCGTTTCGCTCAACACATCCACATCCAGCCAATTGATCCCAGCATCGGACATCCGCGCGATATCCTCCCAGTTCACTCCCGCCGAGGTGATGGTATCCCATCCGGCCCAGTTGATCACCGTATCGCTTAAGATATCCATATCCTGCCAGTTAATTCCGGCATCACTCAAAATATTAAGATCAGCCCAGTTGATCCCCACGCCGCTCATAATATTGATGTCCTTCCAATTAATCCCGGTATCGCTCAAGACATCAATATCCAACCAATTAATGCCGGCCTCTGACAGCCCTTTAATATCCTCCCAGTTCACATTGGCGTCCGTCATCTCCCGGATATTGTCCCAATTGACGCCATGGATATCGATGGCCATCGTTTCCAGATGCCCCCAATTGATTCCGGCTGAAGACAAGTCGGCAAAATTGTCCCAATTGATCCCAGCGGTGGTCATATCCTGCAGGCTGTCCCAATTCACCCCCTGCACATCAATAGCCATTTCCTCGAGCTGATTCCAATTGATTCCCGAGGAGGACATCTCGGAAATATTCATCCAGTTAATATTGGAATTCGCCATGTCCGCCAACCCGGTCCAGTTGACTCCGGATGTACTGATCTCTTCAAGCGCAACCCAGTTCACTCCGGCATCTGACATATCCGCGATACTGTCCCAATTGATCCCAGACTTTGTCATGTCTCTCATGCTCACCCAGTTGACCCCCTGGATATCAACAGCCATTCCTTCCAGCTCCATCCAGTTGATGTCCGCGGCGGTCATATCCGACAGATTCGTCCAATTGACATGCGAGTCCGACAGGACATCAATTCCCAACCAGTTGATCCCCGCGTCACTCAACACATCAATGTCCAGCCAGTTGATTCCCGCGGCGGATAAATCATCGATGTTCGTCCAGTTCACCCCGGCGGCACTCATCACCGCCAGGTCAATCCAGTTGACGCCCGCGGTCGCCAGGGAATCAATCCCCGCCCAGTTAATGTCCGCGCTGCTAAGCTCGGCCATGTCATACCAGTTGACACCAGCCCTGGTAAACACACTGAAATCAGCCCAATTCACCCCTGTGTCACTCATCACATCCAGGTCCGCCCAATTGATCCCGGCGTCCGATAAATCATTAATGCTAATCCAATTGATTCCGGAGCTGCTTAAAATAGCGACATCCTTCCAGTTAACGCCGGCGGACGCCAGGTCATCCACTCCGGTCCAGTTCACCCCGGCCCTGGTCAATTCGGCGATATCATCCCAGTTCACCCCGGCCGTCGAAAGGTCATTAAACGCAGTCCAATTGATCCCACGGTCACTCAAAACATCCAGGTCACGCCAGTTAATCCCCGCATTACTCAATACCCCCAAGTCCCTCCAATTGATGCCCCGGTCTGACATAACATCAAGGTCCCGCCAGTTGATCCCCTGGTCGCTCAACACGTCAATATCCCGCCAGTTGATCCCGGCATCCGAAAGCACATCAATATCGCGCCAATTGATCCCCGCAGTAGATAAAACCCTAAAGTCATACCAATTAATATTTGTCTTAGTCATAACCCCAATGTCATCCCAGTTGAGATGGGATTCTGACATGATCGTCAAGTCATCCCAGTTCACATCCGCCGTGGTGAGTTCCGCCAGGTTATCCCAATTGATCGTCTCCGTCCAATTTACACCCGCGCCGCTCATGTAAGCGATGTCATACCAGTTCACTCCGGCCTCGCTCATGAACTCCAGGTTTTCCCAGTTCACTCCCGCCTTAGACTGGACGGACATATCTATCCAATTAATTTGGGCCGCGGCCATGGCATACACGTTGGTCCAATTGATATGACGGGTGGTCATCACCGCCATATCGTCCCAGTTGACATCGGCCAAAGACGTGGAGGCCGCGCTTAAAGCAGAGACATCTGACATCAACACCCCGATATCGCTCCATTCGATTGTATCGGTTTTGGCTTTGATTTCTGTGATATCCGTCCAGTTGATCGTGTCGGTTTTGGCTTTGATATCGGTCACGTTGGTCCAATTGATGGCGGAGGTGTCGACTAAAATGTCCTTCACATCCCGCAAGACGGCAAACTGGGTGAGGTCATAGGTCGCAAAGCTCACATAAGTCTGGCCCCGGGAATCATAGTAAAGGGAAACTTCCGCGAAATACGAGGAATCAAAATCCGGGTTATCAACGGACCAGTCATAACTGAACACGTTCCCGGAGGGGGCACCGAAATCTCCAGTCGAGATCGCCTTTTCAAGCGAGCCGTCCGGCTCATAAATGTTGACCGCGCAGGTATCGCTCGCGCCCAGGGTCACCCGGCCTTCCGCCCCTTCCAGCCAGCACTTAACGTATAAATCACCGGTGGAATTGTTATAAACCACGCTCGACATCGGGGTGGTGCAAGACTCAACCGTGAAGGCCGCGGTCGTGTCGGCCGTATACCCGGTCGCCGTCGCACGAAGGGTATAGCCCACTCCGGGGACAGGGATCTGCAAATCCGTGAACGTGGCTACACCCGAACCGTTGGTAGTGACCGTCGTTGTCCCCAGCAAAGAGGAACTTCCCGGGTTTGAGAGAATCGCAATGGTCACATCCACGTCGCTGACAGCATCGCTTGTTGCCACCACCGGCTGGTTTTCCAGCAACTGACAGGAGAATGACGTTGTCGGTTCGAGGGTAAAGGTCAAAAACCTGTCCATGGAAAATGTCTGCACCGCGCTCCAGTCCCCGGCGACATCGGCTTCCCCGCTCCCTCCGTCATGCGCCGTGTCCCAGAACCTGATCCGCCAATAATACGTTGCCCCATTGAGAACGAGGGCGGTCCCCGCATAAGAAACATCGTTCATGCGGGTATTTTCGATGAGTTCGCTCCCCAGGCTGGTTTTTCCGGTATCCCACATGACCGTGCCGGTAAAATCAGAGGCGGTATTGACTTCGATTTCATAATTTGTACAGTTGTTCGTGTCCGGATCGTCACAGACCGCCGAGAACTCCGGGGTGGTGTCGGTGACTCCCGAAACCGGGGTAACGGCCCCCTCGCAATTCGGGGTCAGGGGAGCGGACGCCGCTTCGTTGGTGACTTCATCGGCACCGATATCCGGCGCGGTCGCGTGCCTGGCATCACCGTCGATATCCTCGGTGACCGGCAGATTCGCATCGCTGTCGAGATCAGCCCCGTTGCCTCCCCACAGGGTTGAACTGTTATGCCGCAAATGCAGATCCGTGGACGTGCCGCTGGGTTCATAAAAATATTCGGTATAATTCGTCTTACCGGTCTGGCTGCCGGTGCCGGAAGCCGTGGCGTCGGAGGAGACATTATACGCCTGGGTCATGTTGGCCGGGACATCAGCGTAAAAACAAGCCTCGGCCCCGGCGGCGCTTTGGATTTTTCCGCAAAACGTATTGTAAATAACCGCTGTCGGGGTCTGCCACAAATCGATGCCGTGCACATAACGGCTGCCCGCGTCCGTTAAGTCATAAACCGACACGTTATACAGATACCGTGTCGC
Organism: Candidatus Omnitrophota bacterium; assembly: GCA_029560465.1. Lineage (GTDB taxonomy): Bacteria > Omnitrophota > Gorgyraeia > Zapsychrales > JANLHA01 > JAGOJP01. The sequence goes on along the minus strand of JAKQKX010000030.1, from coordinate 21,134 downwards.
CGAAGCCGTGTTCACCCCTGCCCGGATGCCTTCCAAATCAGACTGCGCGTTGGTGCTGACATTTTCCAGGTCATAAACCAAAGTATTCCGGACCTTGGCCGTGTCCAACCAAATAAAACTAATCCCCCGGACATCACTCTCGTCATTTTCATCGACCGTGGAGTTTGTCAAATCGTGAACGATAACACTGTCGATCCAGACTTCTGTCCCGGCAGCCCCGGCCTGTCCGTCATTAACCGAAATCCCTTGCAATACCTCGGCATTCGTAATATTGGACCCATCAAATTCAAGGCCTTCCAGACGAAGATCAAGGTCCCCGACCGAAAATATCGAATAATCGGCCCCAGGGGACGAGTTCGTCGGGCGGATCACAACCCCCGTCCCTTCTGTCCCGGTGTGCCGCTGAGACGCGCCCACTTCCGTCGTCCCGGAAGGAGCGAACATGCGGATATAATGGGTGCTGTCCGTGGTATAACCGTCGATGGTGAGTCTGGCCCCTGATCCGTCTCCGCCGTTAAAAGCCCCGTCCTTGTATAAAGCCCAGTTTAACTGGACATCGGCCCCGGAAGACGTCAAATCCGAATTATTCAAATAACTGGCTCCGGACGAATTCGATTCCGCGTCCGACAGAGTGTTAAACGCCCGGCTAATTGAGGTGACCGCGGTGCTGGAGAGATCAGAAGGGATCGCGCCGGTGGCGGTCGTAACGGTGTACGCTGTTGAAGACTGCCGGCTCTGGATATAATACGTGTTGCCTCCCGCGAGGATTTCATCCCCCACGCCCACATTATCCGGTTGGGCCACCGTAAAGACCGCGGTGTGGTTGGTGACCGTGACATTCGGAGACCCGCTCTTCAAATCACCGGTGTCTGTTCCCGCCGAATAATAAACCTCCACGACCGGTTCGATGGACAAATAAGGACGGTCAATCGCAGAAGCGGCATCCTGGGAATAAATATTGAGATATTCCCCGCCGGTGGGTTCCGTGCCGACAACATCCTGGTCAGATAAAAGCGCGTAGTATGTGCTGCCGGTGGTTGAGATGTATGCCGCGCTCAAGCTTTGAGAGGAATAGTAAACGCCGATGGAAAGACCGGACGTTCCCCGCCAGTCAGCGTCATAAGTGCTGGCCAAAGCGCCGTCGTAGTTTGTTTCCCGATAAGAGGATAACGGCGCGGACCAGCTGTATTGGTGAATCCGTACTGTAAAATCCGTGGAAGAATTGTCAGCGCTGGCTTTGAGGTAAAGGTGCGCCCTGGCCGGGGTGGAGGACAAAACGGATGTGTCGAAAGCCACAAAACTTCGATGGATTTGGTAAACCGTAGTATAATCCTGCCCCACTAAAAGAGTGGCCCCTGAGTTATCGCTGGAAGAAGATGTATTCCGAGCCTGTCCATAAGCTGAATTTTGTCCTGTTATGTACCCATCCCCGGCAACGCCGTAAAACGTGTCAGGGTCAATCCGCACCGGGAACTCCGCCTCCCGGAACCAGGCCAACGGGAACTGAACAGAAACCGTAAAGGGGTTCCCGGGAAGCCCTGCCTGGCTTGCGGGTTCGGATGGCCGGATCAAGAATCGTCCAACAACAGTATCGCCGTCGGCCCCGGTCGCAACCGGATTTTTCCACCACCACTGCGTTTGGCCTTCGTGGTCTTTAAATTCGACATACGCCGTCGAAACCGGTTCTTTCCCGTCCCATTTTTGACCACCCACATACAAATCAAGATCGGTTTCAAAATCCAAATCCAGTTGCAAAACACACGATTGACCTTCCTCACACGCGTCCATCTTGAGCGCGCCAGGGCTGGCTATTTCCAGAATTTTAATAAAACGCGTGTCGCTGGGGGTATACCGGAAATCCAGCCCCTCCCCGTAAGCGCCTTTCCATTCGATGTATCCACCCCCAGAAATAATATCAAAAGGTTTATTGGTCACCTCTCCCGGGACATCCCGGGGTGCGGAAATCACGGCAACCGTCTTAAAAGCCTCCCGCACGCTCAACGCGCCCGGAGCCATACGCAGGACATGCCCTTGTTTGGAAAGAGCCACCACGTCATGCGCGCCGAATTCTTTGCGGACATAGGCCTGGTAGGCAGCCGCCACCATCTGGTAGTCCCAGATGGAAGCGTCCATTGACGAATCAACTCGGGGCAAGGAATACGGCTGCCAGCGAGTGTCGATATCTTTCCAAGAACCATGATCATTGTAATGAAATTCTCCGGAAGAAACAATGACCTGTTTACGCCCGTCCGGCAGGAGGAATGTTTTTGAAGAATGCGTGCGCTCTTCGACAATTTCCAGGGCCTCTTGCGGCAGTCCTTTGAAATAAAGATGGTCCTGATAAACAGGCACGTCGGAAACCGGCGCGGCCACGGGAGAAATCTGTGACGCTTCACCCCGTGGATTTAAAGAGGAGGTCAGAAGCCCGAAGGCAGAAAGAAGGCAGAGTTCTATTATTAATAATAGAACGAAGCTTTTATTATAATTTTTTAGAAAGGGTTGATGCATAAAAACTTTTTTACAACACTCTATGGGATTCGCAGGCGCCCATTTTTCAAGTCTTCCGGATGTTGCCTTGTGCACCCGGGGACCTTTTGCCTAAAAACCAGCGCCTTTCTGTGTTTTCTAAAAACTAAAGGACTGAATATTTAAATTTAACGATCACCTCGCTGACTCTGCCCGTCCTTACGCTCACGCGTCACGTCCGTGTATTTCCACCAATGCATGCGTTCGTTTTTAAGATCTTTTTCCAAATTCGAATCAATACTTCCCATAATCTCCAACTGCGCGGCTATGATTTTTTCTTTAACCAGAATGGCATCCTCGGCGTCCGGGTTCAGCCACAAATACTGCTGAAAATGCTTTAACGCGGTTTTAAAATCCTCCAGGTATTCCCAGGAAACAAAGGCCAGGTTGAAGTGGGCGTTCGCGTCATAAGGCATCAACTGTACGGCCATACGGAATTCATCCCGGGCCCGGGCATAATCCCCCTGATGAAAGAAAATATTCCCCATGTTATAATGAACGCGCCCTTCATCGGCCCGCAATCCTTCATTCTGTTTTGACATCTCATCAAGCATGGCGATCACGTCCTGGCTCCGAACCCGGTCCTGAAAAGCGGCATCCCCTTGAGCGCGGTCATCCGGGACAAAGTTGACTTCCGGGACAAAAGTCATTTCCGGCACGGCAACCAGGCCTTCTTGCCGTGCCGCCCCCTGAGTTGCCTTTAAACCCGAAGCTAAAGCGTTTGCCCCTTTGGTCTGATCCGGGAAAGACGGCTGGACCAGACCGGACCGTGAAGGCATAGCCCGCGGCGGTTGCTGATTCACGCCCTGCTGTTGATTCTCCTGAAAACGGACCAATTCGGTCCTTTGCTGTTTCAATTGTTCTTCCAGGTTCTTAATTTCTTCCCCAAGAGACTGCACTCTTCCCTCCGCGTGGTCCTTGGCGGCCTGCAAAGCCGCCAACCTGGCCTGATAATCGGCGTCTTTGTTCTTCAACTGATCCTCCAATTGTTTGACCTGACCGGACAGTGCCGTCAATTCCTCCTGGGCTTGAGCCTTCTGCCCCTCACTCATGCGCGCGATATCCTGTTCCCCATCCAGAATCCGGCGCCGCAAGGCCGAGACCGTTTGATGAAGCTCGTTCAATTCCAGGGCGGAAATCTCAACCAGCACAGCTTCGCCATCCACCGGGGCCCCCTCCACCGGCGGGCCGGCCATCAAAAGATTCATCTGCCGTTCTTTATCGGCAAGCCTGGTCTCCAGGGCACTGATTTCCTCTCTTAATTGAACCACGCTCTTCTGCGACTGTTCCAGCATCCCTTTATAAGAATCCCTTTCCGTGCCCAGGGACTTGATACGATTCACTTCGATCGTCCGTTGACCGCGGAGGTTTTTTAACTGCTGATCCAATCCGGTCTTATCCGCTTCCAGCTGCTGATTCGTCTCAATCGCTTTTTTAAGCAGGCGGTTTAAATCCATAATCTTCTCCGGCGTGACTGCTGGGCCCCGGGCGCCCAGGACCAGAAGCTTTTCAGGCCCAGCTCCGTCTCCCTCTTCCAGGAAGCCTTTCTCGAGGCGGGGCGACGTCTTCTTTTGCACCACAATTTGATCCAGGCCGATTTCCGTCTCCACAATCGTCACCTCGCCTTCGACGATCAGGGGCTGTTCTTCAGAAGAAACCGTGGAAGTCAAAAACCCCGCGCTCAGCCCTATAAGGATGACGGCCCACGCCGATCGGGATAAGGCCTTCTCGTTCAGAAAAACCTGCGACATGGTCGCGGATCCATCTCCATTAACGTGCGCCTTCACGTTCACTCCTTAAGTTTCAGCCCACCGCGGGGAAAAAGGGGGCGGTCATTTTCTTCATAATCCGACTGCGATTTAATGTGGCCTCTATATTCCGTATGCGGTTCATCCCCGGAAACGATATGCGGGGTGATAAAAATCACTATTTCCGTCGCTTCAATAGAATGACTTTCAGAACTAAACAATCGTTTCACAAACGGGATGTCCATCAAAACCGGCAGCCCGGTGCGGACATGGACCTTGTTCTCTTTCTTTAAGCCACCCAACACGATCGTCATCCCGTCCTTCACCATGACGGTCGTCTCTACCAGGGTTTTGTTAACCTGCGGGATTCCTCCCCCCTGGGACTCGATAGACCCCACGACGGTCGATATCTCCGGCTTCAGGACCATCGTGACAAACCCGTCGCTGTTGATCGTCGGGCGGACGTTCAGCTTTAACCCGACGTCCACGAACCGGACGTCTTCAGAAGTGATCGCGTTGTCCCCCGTCCCGGAGGTCGTGGAAATAATATAAGGCACCGTGTCCCCCACGTGGATTTTCGCCTCTTCATTATTAGTGACCAAAAGCTTCGGATTAGATAAAATTTTGGTGTTGCTGACGGACTTTAACGCGCGGATCGCCAGCTCGAATTTATTCACGTCAAAGTTACCGACGGCATAACGCGCGTATTTAGAAAACAGGTTGTTGCTGGAAGACATGCTGCTTTCATCCATAAAGATATTCGAAACGCTCATGCGGCGCAGGATATCATAATCACTGTCCCGGAAATCCATCTGCCAATCGATGCCATAATCCTCCTGGGGCTTAAAGACCACCTGGAGGACACGGGCCTCAACCAAAACTTCCTGAGTCGGCTTATCCAAAGTTAAGATCAGGTCCGCGATCTCCTTGCGGCGATCAGGGAAAGCGCGGACGATCAATTGGTTTGTCCTCTCATCGACCGTGATCGTCCCCACAGAGTGCGCGTCTATCCTGGCCCGGAATTTTTCCGCCACCACATCCGCCTTCGCATACTGCAGGTCATAAATGAACGGTTCCAACGGACGCTCCATGTCCTGAAGGCTCTGCTTCATTTTATCGACCGTGGCCTTGCTGTCGATCATCACGACCGATCCCGTATCCTCATCAATAATAATCCGGCCCAGAGCGCTCTTGATGTTCTCCAGTGCCGCCAACACATAGCTCGGCTTGGCGTACTTTAGCTGCACAATTTCGACAACGCTGTTATCGCTGAACTTTTTTCCGTAAGTGACTTCGTATTCCTGGTCGGTCATCACCCGGATAATATCATTCTCAACCACATAGGCCAAACGGCTGGAGAGGATGGCGATGTCCAAGGCATCCTTAATGGAAACACTTTTTAAGTAAAACGTTGCCCGCCCCTGGATCGTCCCGTGCGTCACGAGGTTAAAATTCCCATTCATCGCCAGGAACTTCAGGACATCAATGACGCTCATTTCCCGCACATCCAAAGTGATCTTCCTGGCCAACCGCTCCTCCAAAGGGATATCCTCCTCCGTAAAGTCAATCGGGCGGGGAGACATCAAACTATTCCGAAACAAGTCCATCTCTTGCGCAGTCACCGCGTGCTCCGGCTGAGGGGCCGGCTCCTGGGCGTACGCATTCAGGCGCGAGCCTGGCCCCAAGGCCCCCGTCAACACAAAAAACATTACAAAAATATCTAACACGCGGTTTTTCATAATTTCATGTTCATTTTTGCGCCATGATAAGAAAACTCCACGCTGTCCGCATAAATCGTCTCAACTTTAACCCCCTGGAACTCCTCCCCGCTTTTCAAAAAATGCGTGACCTGGGTCTGATTGTCTTCAATCATCACCATGACCGAATCCGGGGTTTCCCTCCAAGAAATACCGACCAGTTTGAACTGGCTGATCTTCTCGGCGATCTGCTGGTTGGGCAAGACTTCCGGCGCCACTTCATCAACCACTTCGATCTTCTTTTCATAAGGCTGAAAAATATTCCTGTAAGAAACCAGCGCCATATACTCAGAAATATCTTTAACATACTGACCGAGCAAATCCCCAATCGTGCCGGGCCCCCTGGATTCTGATGTGACGGGAGAAACCCCGTCCATGTTGATATCTTTCTGGGCCGCCTTCATCCCTTTACTAAAATCTGAGACAAAATAGACCCCTATCAGCAATACCATGACCACCAGGACCTTATTGAGTTCCTTGACACTCAAGGTCTGAGGCAATTGGGCGACCATCGACGGATTACGGAGTATTTGCATCAGCTGCCCAACGAAAGGAGGCAACGTAATCGTGGCCAGCCCGATGCTCTGAACCGAACTCAAGGTCTTTTGAGCCTCGAAGCTGGCAGAGGAAACCCGCACGGCGGCCGGCTCTGGCGACCCAGACGGTTTATCTTGAGCCTCGGTCGCCTCAATGAGTTTGAGTAATTTTTGTTCTGCAGTTTCTTTAGCCATATGTTAAAAACGGAAAACCAAGAAAAACATCATTCTTGAAGGTGATCCCCCGGCTTGAAATTCGATTGCGGGAATAACCGGTATCCCAAATCAAACGGGTTTTGCTGAGGAAGGTCAAGTCCCCGTATCCGGAACTGCTCTTCCTTCTCAATCACGTCTCGCACCAACCGCCGATCAATCGCATGTCTATTCTGCAGGATAACTTCTTTGAGGACCTGATGACACAGCTTCGTTATCTTCCGCGGATAACCGCGTGTATAATTATAAACTTCAGTAATCGCCTCCTCCAAAAATAAATCCATCCGGCTGTTATATCCAGCGGTTGTCACGCGGAAAGCGATCAGTTCTTTGGTTTCTTTCACCCCCAAAGGATTGAGCGTGTATTTAAAAGTAACCCTATCAAGAAAATTCGCCATTGTCATGATCTTGGCATAAAGCTCGACTTGTCCCAGCAGGACAAGCTGCAGCAACTTAAATTCATTAGTTTCAAAATTCAATAAGATGCGCAGTGTTTCCAGCGTGTCCAGATCCAGTTTCTGCGCTTCATCAATAATGAGGATAACCGTTTGTCTTTCCTCTAAAGCTTTATGAATCAGGAACTTTTCAAAAGCGTCCCGCAGCTCCAGGATGTCTGCTTTATACGGATCAAGGCCGAAAAATGAATCCACGTTAAAATTTCGCAATAAGGAAACGAGGAACTGTCTTTCATCAGCAAAGACAGGATTCAGGACAATATGAAAAAGCATATTACTGCGTTTCTTCAATTCCTGAACGAGCAACCGGGAAAGGCTGGTTTTACCCGTGCCGACATCGCCAAAGATTACAGACAGGCCGCGCTTAAGATGGAGCTCGATCAAGATATTGGTGAGCGCCATCTCATGCTCTTTGGTCAGATAAAAAAATTCCGGGTCCGGGCTTGTTGAGAATGGCTCTTTATTAAATCCTAAAAGTGTGTAATAGGCCATAAGTCACAATTATTTTGACTATAAGAAAAAGTATAAAATATGGTTCCCCTGAAAGCAAATTTAAATTACATGTTGATTCTAACATAAGTGCTTAAGGGCACAAACACTTAATTGTCTTTTTTTTGAGCATTTTTGACATATTGGAGAATTTTCTCGAGGAGATTTTTAAGAAGACCTGGGGAAACTTAAAGGGGGTTTTGGAAAGGAAAAATTCATTCTTAAAAGGATAGAAACCGTCTATTCAAAAGCGTGGAAACACATCCCGCGGCAAACCCCGCCGCTCTGACCATAGCCCTGAGTATCATTACAAAAGAATATTTTAATATATATTTATTTTTACATTTAAATTTAATACTAAAAAGAATTTCTAAATTTAATATAATTAAAAGAATTATAACTACCAATTTTCGGATTGGGAAGGTAAACCAACACCCTAGTAACAGCCCTGCCATCAGGCAGTATAAAAGGACTATTTCTAACGGGTCTTTCCAGAAAGTATAATCGTCCCCCGTCATCATCGTTGGATGAGCCCGGTACATTTTAAAACGCCAAAACCCGTGCCGATACTGTTCCCGTAAATATTTTTTCACGGTTTCCGGATGGTGATGATCGACCAGCGCATCTTTCGCAAAAAAAATTCTGTACCCATGAGACAAGACACGGTAACTCAAATCATTATCCTCTCCGCTGGCGTGAAGATATTCCCCGTTAAACCCCCCAACGTCATTAAACGCTGTTTTACGGATCGCAACGTTATAGCTTCCGAACGCTTTGGGATAAAGCGGCATACGCCGGTGACGGAATATAATTTCCTGATAAACCGCACGCGCCAGCCAAGACTGGGGGTTGGCGATCCCATAGCTCCCCATAACGGCTCCAACACAAGGGTCTGCGAAATGCCGCAGGAGGGCCCGGACCCAATCCTTATGCGGGATACAATCCGCATCCGTAAAACAGATCACATCCCCTGCCGCAACCGCCGCGCCTTTATTCCTGGCCCGCGCCGGGCCAGCGTTCTCCTGCCGGACGTAACGGACGCCCGCATACGCATTCACCCGCTCCCCGGTCTTATCCGTGGAACCGTCATCAATGACGATAATGTCCTTCACATGATCATAGTCCTGGGACAAGCACGCCTGAATCGTTCGCGCGATTGTTTTCTCGGCATTGAAAGCGGGAATGACAATGCTCACGTTCTCCAACATTCTGCTCTCCATGGATAAAAATAAAAACCGTCTTACGGGACACAAAAAAACTTATACGTTACGGAGCTCATGGCTCACGAAAGAAATCCTCTCCCCGTCGGGAGGCTCTTATAACGCCCTTTTCCCGACAGCGAAAAGCAACATACCAAAACGCCGCCCCAGCAAAGTATCGGGGGACCAACGGAAAGGGATCGTGTTGATTCCACCGGACGAGATAACGGTTATTCCGTTACGGGCATACAGATCCAACAATCCCGGATAATCAAAAGGATCTTCTTTAATCCCCGGCATGAACAACGGACGGACAACCTGCCACGGCGACCAGCGATTAGGGACAAACGTAACCAGAAGCCCGTCCACGGCCAGGAGGGCAACCAGATTCTTCATCATAATATCCTGCTCGTCCGGCGAAAAATGTTCAAAGAGGCCGTCTGAAAAAATCATATCAAACGTGTTAGGCACAAGACCCGGGGAAGAAGGGGCCAGAAGATCCGCCCTGATTGTCTGCGACCGGTTATTCGTGCACCGGGCGGTCAGGGCCAGGGCGACCGGAGAGTAGTCCAAAGAGGACGTCACCAGCCCCTGATCACAAAAAAATTTTGAAAAGAAACCGCTGCCGCAACCCGCGTCAAGGACTTTAGGATGATTCAATAAAAAAGGAGACAATATATGAATAATACGTTTCTTAGACCAAGAGGCATCAGAGCCCGATGCTTCCGCGCGCGCCCAAAAGCCATCCCAATTCGATACGGTGCATTGTCCCATACCAAGGAGCCCTTTCTTTCAGTTGATTCCCGGTCAGAGGCAGAACGCCGGCTATTCTTTCCGGCCCTGGCCTCTTTCAATCTTCTCCAAACGGTTCTCCAGCAAGCCAATCTTCTGCGCCATCCGGTCATTCCGGATGTTCTGCTGGCACAACATAATTGTCAGCAACAAACTCAAGAAAACAAAAACACCGATCATCGCGAAAAAAATAAAATTACTTAAAAGTTCGAATCCCAAGAATCGCGAAAGGGAAAACAGAATACCGTCGAAGAATGACAGCAGCAACCCGCCGCAAGAAACCAGAAGCCAGCCCGCCGCGTACTTGAATGTCAACTTCTCCCGGCGGACAAGCTCGACGATAAAAGCCAACAGCACAAGAGCCAACAACGACGAAAGGATCTTAACGCTCACTGGAATCCCCCCCTTTGTTCTTCTTCATCATATCAATTAAAATCGCGAAGGTCACCTTAACCATATAATAAAAAGTCACTAAATACCGGATAGACGTCCGCCCGGCGAGGCGTTTTCGCATTTGGACAGGCACCTCCCGGACGCGAAGCCCGAGCCTTTGGGCGACCACGATGGATTCCGGCTCGGGGAAATCATAAGGATAGCTCTGAGCGAAGACCTTGATCGCCCGGCGACTGAACGCCTGGAACCCGGACGTAGGGTCAGTAATGCGCGAATGGATTATCCCGCTGATCAGGTTGGCGAAAAAATGGATCCCGACGCGGCGGATCAGAGAAGAACGATATCCCAAAAAGGGGGAAATAAACCGGCTCCCAATAACAAGGTCGGCTTCCAGATTCAATACCGGCCGCAACAGGTCTTCCAAATAATGAATGTCATGCTGGCCATCCCCATCCACGCGGACAGCCGCATCATAAGAATAATGCTGGGCATATAATAACCCTGTCTGCACGGCCGCGCCGATTCCCAAGTTAAACGGCAGGGAAACGACGCTCGCCTCCGAAGCAAGCGCTTCCCGACGGGTGTCATCGGAAGAACCATCATCAACCACAACAACATCCATGAGGAACGGTGCGCCCTTAATCTCTTCCAGCGTGCGCTTGATATTCCCCCCCTCATTGAAAGCGGGGACAATGGCCAAAATCCTTTTCACAGGGCGGCCCCTTTCCCAAAAGCCTGACGCACCCTGTCCTTTAGGCTGTAATTAATAACGCTCCCTGCCACCCGGATCACAACGCCTCCCCAGATGCGTTTATCCGTTTGATAACGGACACTCGAAGCGTCTCCGAATTTTCTCCTAACAAAAGAATTGATACGACAAGAAACCGTCTCAGGCAGCGGCCGGCAGATGGTCACCATCACTTCTGGAGAGGCGGGCATTTCGGAATGCTGGCAGAAGTGCTCGAATTGTTTTACAGCGGTCTCTATGAGGGTCTTGTCTAAAATTACTTTTAGGATACCGACGACGATGGAAGCGGCAAGAATTTGGAAAAAAAATATTTTTAAAAAGATCGACATCACAGCCATCCTTCCTATCCATAATCTCTGAAGCCGGACAATCCGTTATGGCGACTCTTCTTCGGTGGGTTTGGGCTTCTGTCGCTTGGCATACAAATATTCCGCCGCAATCCGGACAAGATCCTGTTCCCCGGAGAGCACCTGGTCGGGATCAATCCCCCGGAAACTGAACATCGTCCCGTCGGGATGAAACCCCCTGGCCGTAACCAACAGGACCATGGATTCGTCTTCAAAATTAAACATGCTTTTTAAAAAGACCTGACCTGCGGTGTTCGTCCCCAAGATTTCCGCACGGCCCTTGCTCTGAAGGATCCCGGAAAACAGCTCGGACGCACTTCCGCTTTCTTTGTCCACCAAGATGACAATATTCCCGCGGTAATGAAACTGCTCCGGAATTTGAGGGACATCAAGCACAGCCCTTGGTTTATCTTTCCTTTGAAAATAAGCGAATTCTTCATGCGGGGGGAGGAAGAATGCGGATATTTCCCGGGCCGCCAACGGCGGCCCGCCGGGATTCCCTCTCAAATCCAGGATCAGGTCCTGCCCTCCCTGCCTTAAAATATGAGACATAAACAACGTTAAATCTTCCGATGTCTTGCGGTTAAACCGTTTAATCTGCAAACAATACACACCCGGCACATTAACAGGGACCAGAAACACTGTTTGTTTAAAATACTCCCTGGATTCCAGGGAAACCGTCTTCTCAATTTGAGACACATCTTCACGGAACTGGATCTCGACCCGAGATCCTTCCAAAGGAGTCAACAACTCACGGATTTCTTCCTCGCTCATTCCCTCAAGGGGTTTGCGGTCAACTTGAAGGATATAGTCCTTCGGGCGAAGCCCCTTTTCATACGCGTCCGAGCGGGGCTCTATGTGATACAGCCGGAACCCGTCGGGAGTCATGACCCCTTCCAATCCTAAATCAATCCGTTTCCCCAAAACTTCTTTCTCATAATCATCCGCGGCCTTGGGGGGGAAGAACGCCGAAAAGATATCCTCCTGATTTTTCAAATAATCGACCAGATACGCGGAGCTCCGCCATTTGATGTAATTATCCGATTTGCGAGATCGCTGAAGCTGCGGATAAATTTTCGCGTCAAACATCTTGAGGAAGCGCTCGTAACGGTCCCGGCTCACGGAGAAATAATAATTCTCTTCCATCGTGCGGTATACTTCCTCAAAGAACGACAGGTAATCTTGATAGTCTTTTCCGCGACCGGATTGCATAGCTTGCGCTGAATCCTGATTGACGGCGTAAGAAGACGGCCCCGCGCATCCCCAAAGGCCGACAAACAGAAATAGGATAAGAAAAAATTTTTTCATACTGGTTTTAAAAATTATAACATACCGGTATTCAGAAAAACTGAAAAAATAAAAAAATCCCATTGCCTGGAAAGACAATGGGATTTCAGGGCCAAAAACTTTTTATTTGTTCATATCCTGCAAAATACGCCGCACTTCATAACTGCTGATATAGCCATCCCCATTGGCGTCATACGATTCAATGATGTCTGACATGACAACGGACCGGCCGTCATTTTCGACTTCTTTGACGACATCCGAAAGCAATTTCGTCAATTCTTCCCCCTGCAATTTGCCATCCCGGTTGAGATCATATTTTTTTTCAAATTTGTTCTGGACCTCAAATACGGCGGACGTGGAAGACTTGGGTTTAGGAGCGGTTGCCGTGGTCCGGTTCGAGGTATTCGCGGTGGTTGTATTTTGTCCCTGATTGTTACTCCGGTTCCTCCGGCTATAATCAATCAACTGGGCCTGGGCGGCCTGAACACTGATGAGAAACAAGAAAAAAACCGCCATGATCAAAGTTAACTTCTTTTTCATCATCCACCTCCTTGCATCAGATCACTTTTTATATTCACATGATATTTGCTTTTAGGAACTGTACTCATTATACAATCGGCTTAATGAATGTCAATAATTAACAAAGAATAAATTGGATTTTTTAAAGTCTTTTATCGACGACATATTATATAGAGTACACGGGGCCATCCCGCATCCGGTCCCTACTCTCTAATAAACATTGGGACTCTTGCCTGGAAAGGGTTTTCTCTGTTAAATGGATGGCGAAATGCTGTATAAACGCGGTCTTAACACCCTCGCGGGAAACAGGGAGGTTCGTGACGAATTCTTGATGGGCCCGCCCTTGACGGTAATCCGGAGCGTCCTCCGGCGGCTGAAGATATCTCTGGATCAAATCCAAAGGGAAGTCATAAAGCAAGGTCCCATGATGAAGGATAAACCGCTTACCGCGCCTCTGCGCGTTCCCGGAGAACTTCATCTCTTTCTCCGGCAAAACAAGGTCAGACACCGGACGGAACTCCGCGCGGATGCCGCAGGAGAATAAAACACGGATAACCTGTCCAAGGATGACTTCATAAGATTTTCGGATATCCTGCAACCTAGGGTCAGATTCTTTGTCGAGGATCAACGCGTAGTTCAGGCACCCCGGCCCCTGCAAAACCGTTCCCCCTCCGGAGGACCGCCGATAAACCTGAACGCCGTCGCGGTCAATGGCCTCGCGCCACAGGTCTTTTTCCGGCTTTCCCGTCCGCCCCAAAACCACGCAAACGGCCGGCGATTCCCAAAAGCGGAGGACTTCGCCGGACTGCCCCTGCTCGGCCAAATGCAGAAGGATATCATCGAACAACAAATTCTCTTTGGGAGAAACGAAACTGACGTCTTTTAAACGCATGACTGGAAAAAATTGGCATTCAGGTCTCTCGCCGCCCGGACTTCGTCCGGACGGGAAATAGGCATCGTGAACGGGCATTCCTTTAAGACTTGCGGGTTAGATGCACTCAAGCCCACCCCATCCCGTAACGCCTGGATAAAGCGGTCCATCTCTTCTTTAGACTCGCATTCCGTCGGTTCAAACATCATCGCCTCTTTCACAATGAGCGGGAAATAAACCGTCGGCGGATGGAATCCCCTGTCGATCAAATATTTAGCGAGGTCCAAGGCGTGCACATCACGGGCCAGGAGCGTTTTCGCCGTGAGGACACACTCATGCATGCACGCGCGATCAAACGCAGGGGGCAAAACATCCTTCAACCGGCTCAGCATATAATTAGCGTTTACCACCGCGTGATCACTAGTCTCCATCAATCCCCGCCGGCCCAAAAGCAAAATATAAGCATACGCTTTCACGATAACACCAAAATTCCCGTAAAAAGAAGCGATATACCCGATGGATTCCGGGGCGTCATAATCGAGGGCGAACGTCCCGTCCTTTGTCTGAATGACCCTGGATACCGGCAAAAAAGGGACCAACGCTTTCTTCACGCCCACCGGGCCTGCCCCCGGCCCCCCCCCGCCATGCGGAGTGGAAAACGTCTTATGAAGGTTAACGTGAACGACATCAAAACCAAGGTCTCCCGGCCGGCACCGCCCCAAAAGAGCGTTCAGATTCGCGCCATCATAATACATCAAACCATCGACGGCATGGACCAGCCCGGCAATCCTGTCAATCCCGGGATTAAACAACCCCAAAGTGTTCGGGCAGGTGAGCATCACGGCCGCAACATCTTTATTAATGTTCTTTTCCAGAATCTCCATGTCCATCTCGCCTTTATCATCCGTCGGGATAGAAACCGTTTCATAACCGGCAATCGTGGCGGATGCCGGGTTGGTCCCGTGGGCGGAATCAGGGATCAAAATGATTTTCTTATCATTCCCCTTCGCTCTGTGGTAAGCCGCGATAAGCATCACCCCGGTTAGTTCGCCATGCGCTCCGGCAAGGGGCTGCAACGTAAAGGCATCCATTCCGGTGATCTCCGACAACAACCGGTCCATGTCAAACAGCACCTGCAGGGCCCCCTGGGAATACTGTTCCCCTTGGCGCAGCTGCGGAAGCAGGGGATGAAGTTGAGAAAAGCCCGGGTGCTTCGCGCAGTCTTCCGTAAAACGGGGGTTATACTTCATTGTACAGGATCCCAAAGGATAGAAATGCGTATCGACAGAAAAATTCTTCCGCGACAAGCCCGTAAAATGCCGGAGGCAATCGAGCTCGGTGACCTCCGGGAACGGCAAGGCTGTTTGGCGGCAGTATTCCTGGGGAAGAGAGCACTCTCCCTCGACATCCGGGGCCGGCCCGCGAAACCCCCTGCGGCCGGGAACAGATTTCTCAAAAACAAGGTCCATGACTGAATCTGTTTTCCTCTCCGGGATATTAAATCCTTTACTTTTATTTTCCATAATCTTAATTCCTGAAGCCCATGAATGATCCCATCGCCCCGGCCCCCCATTGCGGACGCTATGCCCCGAGGACCTCGCGCAGGGCCTGGGCGTATTGAAGAATATCCTGTCTTGTCCTTTTTTCCGTGACGGCCACAATCATGTAGCGGTCCATCCCCGGGTAATACCGCCCTAGGGGAAAACCCGCGGCAAAACCTTTTTGAATCATCGCTTCGACGACATCCTGCGCGTCCTTCGGGAGGCACACCGTAAATTCATTGAAGGTCGGGGCGCTCCGCTTGACTTCCACGCCCGGGATTTGTTCCAGGACTTTCCGGGCAAACTCAGCCTTGGAAAAATTAAGGCAGGCCCATTCCTTCATCCCCTCCGGCCCGAGAAGCGACATAAAGACCGCCGCCTGGATCGCGCACAACGCCTCGTTCGTGCAAATGTTGGATGTGGCCTTCTCCCGGCGGATATGCTGCTCCCTCGCCTGCAGGGTGTTCACAAAACACCGGCGCCCTTGCCGGTCCACGGTCTGGCCGACAATCCGCCCGGGCATCTTGCGCATATATTTCTTGCTCGTCGCCATAAAACCCAGGTACGGCCCGCCGAAATGCAAAGGCAGCCCCAGGCTCTGGCCTTCCCCGGTCACGATATCCACCCCCATGTCGCCAGGGGGTTTTAATAATCCCAAAGACGCCGGATAAACGCTGGCTATTGTCAAAACCCCGAGGGAGCCAGCCATCGCGACAATATCCGAGAAATCATCAACCGCCCCGAAAAAATTCGGATTCTGCAGAATCACCGCCGCTGTCCCGTTATTAAGCAGCGCCTTAATATCCGGCCGGTGCGCCTGGCCGTGCACGACCGGAGTTTCAACAAGAGCGATATCAAGGTTGTTCGTATAAGAGCGGATGATCTTCCGGTAAATCGGGCTGACGCCCCCGTCCAAGACAACGCGTTTCTTCCCCGTGATCCGGACCGCCATCATCATCGCCTCATATAAAGCTGTCCCGCCATCATACAAAGATGCGTTGGCGATTTCCATGCGCGTCAGGGCGCAAATAAGGCTTTGGAATTCATAAAGCGCCTGCAACGTCCCCTGGGAACATTCCGGCTGATAAGGGGTGTACGCCGTCAGGAATTCCCCCCTGGACATCAAAGCCGTCACGGCCGCCGGGATATAGTGATCATAATAACCGCCCCCGATAAAAAGCTTCAGGGCATAAGCGTTCTTCCGGGCCAAACGGTCGAGTTCCGAAACGACCTCCTGCTCTGAACGCCCTTCCGGCAGGTTGAAAGAACGCGGCCGGAATTCTTCCTTAATGTCCGAAAACAAATCGTCAACGGAACGGACTCCGATCGACTGCAACATGGCCCGCATGTCATCAGCGGTATTGGCAATATAGGGATTCAAACAGCCTCCTTTAAGACAGACAATCCTCGGTCAAAATAAGGGATTGGGATGACTCGCTGTGGAAGACCCACAGGCAGGCATGAACAAGATATAAATTCTTACCGAAAAGACCTATCCGATGCTTTCCAAATAATTCTCATATTCCTCGGCGGTCATGAGCTTCGACAACTCTTCGGGGCTGGAAATCTCAATCTTAGCGATCCATCCCGCTTCATAACAATCCTTGTTGAGCAACTCCGGGTCCTCCTCCAGCTCCGTGTTCACTTCCACGACAGTCCCTGACATAGGGCAGTAAATATCACTGGCTGCTTTGACGGATTCCACAGAAGCGAACTGTTCAAACTGCTCAACTTCAGCATTAACAGCGGGCAATTCCACAAAAGTGACCTCCCCCATAGAAGACTGCGCGTACTCGGTGATCCCAACCGTGGCGATCGTGTCTTCCAGATAGACCCATTCATGTTCTTTGGTGTAATGATAATGTTCCATCACTTCCATACCTTGACTCCTTTACGTCCGTTGAACAACGCCATTGCCGTATTAATGTTTAATGTTTCAATGATCCCTGTTGATAAACAGGACGACGGACAATCGCCGCAGCAGACGGATTCGTCTTTTCACCAAAAGCGACTTTTTGCCCGGCTTGATTGTATTCCGTTTGCACCAAAGCCAGCCCGACACCTTTTTTAAAAAAAGGAGAAAACGTTCCGCTGGTCAACACCCCGATTTCCCGGCCGTCCTCCGCCCACACAGCGTGCCCCGCCCGCGGAGCCCGCCGTGAGTCCGACAAGATCATGACGCTCTTACGGCACGCACCCCGGGCTTTTTCGGCACCAACGGCTTCCTTCCCGATAAAATCTTTATCCCAATCCACAAACTTGCCCAGGCCGGCTTCCAGAAGCGACATGGTCTCGCTAATTTCATGCCCGTACAGCGGATACCCCATCTCGATGCGCAAGACATCCCGCACGCCCAATCCGGCCGGTTTGGCTCCGCCGTCAAGCAAACGCTCCCAACAGGGGCGCACCCCATCGGCCGGGCCGTAAATTTCGTAGCCCAGTTCTCCCGTATATCCCGTGCGGCTCACGATCATATTTTGGCCCAAGGCGCAAAATTCGTCAAATGTATAATAATCTAATTTTTCAATTCCCGGGATGATGGCGCGTAAAACGTCCCGGGAACGTGGCCCCTGCACGTCCAATTTGAGAATTTCATCAGAGACATTCTGAAACGCCCCGCGGTCCGCCAGGCACTCCTGAATATGAAAGGCGTCCGATTCTGTGGTCCCCGCGTTCACAACCAGCATCCACCGGTTAACGGCCAGGCGGTAAACCACCAGGTCATCCTTGACGCCACCCTGGGCATTCAGCATCAGCCCGTACCGGCAGGATTTGACCGGCATGGTCGAAAGCGGCTGTGTCACGATCCGCTCCAAACCGATTGTCCGCGCGTCTCCCTCGATGATAAATTCCCCCATATGGGAGGTGTCAAACACCGTAACCCCGTGCCGGGCGTGTTCATACTCATCCAGGATACCGGAATATTTCAGAGGCATGGTCCATCCGCCGAAGGACATCATCTGGGCGGACAACCTTAAGTGCTCGTCATGAAGGGGGGTTTGTTTATCAACGTTTTGTGTCAGCATGGGTTTATAATTTTTTAATTTTACGCGATGCTCCGAAACCCTATTTTTGTTGGTATCATATAAGAATCTTTTATTTTTGTAAAGAAATAATACCTTTTTTAGTCCCGCACGTTCTCTTCGGGAAAAGCTTACTGCCGCCGGATGTCTTCTGAAAAAACCTTATAGAAGTGGTCCTTGTCCCTGGGCCCGGTCCGGTAAATCATAAATAAATAATACCCCGGAGGGACGATTAACGCGGGGTCAAAGGAGAACACAACCGGCCCGCCTTCCGCCGCGGCGCTCACGTCCGCGGCCCTCACCTCCTGCGACGCAAACGCCTTACCGAATGGCACCCAGACCGGCTGCTTACTGTCTAACCGGTAAACATATACCCGCACCGCGTCCGTGGGATTCCCCTGCTTGCTCATGCGCACCACAAGTGACCGCATTGTTGCCGGTTCAAGGACACGCTCCAGCCGCCCCCGGAAAACATACAGCGGGGGGTCGTTGCCCACAAAACGGATATTTTCCTCACGGGCCTTCCGGAACTCCGGACGGGGGATGAGCGACTGGATGTCGCGCCAGATCGCGGCGCCGTCCAGAAGAAGCACGTGGCTCCGGAAGTCTTCGACCGGCAAAGCGTGGCCGAGCATCAGTTTCCGGTAGCTCAAGATCTCTTCCTCATGCAGCCAGACGCGGGAACTGGCGATGGTTTTCCGGTCCAGGACCGCGTAATCGCGCAACCGCCCCTGGGCCACGATTTCATTCAACAGATCATCCCGGTCAAAATCCGCGTAAGCGCTCGTCGCCGGGATATAAATCGAATCGCCGGTGACCGGCGGCAAAAGGACATAGCCGTCCTTGGCCTGCAACAAAGAATCGACCGGCACGATCTGGATATTCTTATAAATGTCCGGGCTTAAATACGGCACAAAATGGTCCCGGTGAGGATGCACCCGGTAGGTGTAAATCCTCCGGACAGTCATCTTCCGCAGCTGGTCCGAAAAAAGAGTGGAGGCCAGGCGGGTGGGATAAATATCAGCCGCAAAAACCACCGCGTTGAGCAAAACATGCCCAACGGCGATGAGGAGACCGGCGGCAATAAGCGTTGTTTTAACGGCCAGCCGTGTTGACAGCATCGGCCACCGTTCACGCAGTGCGTTAAACCCGTAGCCGAGCATGAAAACAATCCCCATAAAACAGGGGAAATAATTCCCGCCGTATTGAGCGACGCGCGCGCGTTCGATCATGATAAGCGGAAGGATGCTTAAAAAAATAACGCACGCGGTTTTCAATCGCCGCGAAACAGATTTTTCCCGCAGCAGAGACAGCGCCAGCGCCAAGACGGTCAGCAGATAAAGCGGGAACAATACCGGCATCACCAGCAGGAAATAACGGAAAGTCCAACCCCACCCTCCTCTTATATCCGCCACCGGCCGCACGCCAAACCATTGCTGAAGGAACGGCTGGTTATAAAAGAAATGATTGTGCGACCCGCTGATGGACACATACTCTAAAAACGCGCGGATGTGCCCAACGACATCGGGCCAGTTCACGTAAACAACGACAAGCAGAATGCCCAAAATCACGGCCGCACTGGCCCATAAAAAATATACAGCGCCCTTCCATCCCCGCAAGCCGCACGCCCCGGGCCACGCCTTGAGCGCGCAGGCGGCCGCGAACCACGGCACATATAATGTTGAGGCGGGTGAAGAGAACAGCGATAATCCCATGCTGATCCCGGCGGCGGGAAAAGCCCAGGCGCGCCGCGCCGACGCCCGCTGCGCGCAAAAAACGGCGAAAAGAAAAAAGACCAGGCCCAAAGGCTGGTGTTTCGCGAAAAGGATATAAAGGTACGGCCAGAAAGACCCCACGAAAGCGGTGAAGCAGACAAGCGCGGCCGAACGGCCCCAGTAACGGCCGGCGATGCCGTAAACCAGAAGCGAAGAAAGAAAGTTTGCCAGGATGAACAGCCAGATAAAAGGGCGCAGGCTTTCATAATCGCCGGTCAACCGCTGCATCCAGGACAGGGACAGGATCAGTATCTCTTTTCCGTGCAGCCAGCGGACGCGCTCCGAATCCATAAGCGTGTGAACCTGGGACAGGTGCTTTAATTGAGGAAGCCGGACAACCGCGTCAAAATAATAAATCTTCGCGTCCGTCGGCCAGAAATTAATGTCTTTCGTGGCCACGCCAAGCGCGGCGGCCAGCCCGATGGCGATCAACACCACACATGCAGTCGTCCGAGTCATAGACATAACATTTTATTACCGGGCAGCGCGGCCCCGCCTGTGAGGCGGGGCGCAGGAGAGTTATAAAAACGCGCCTGGGGGGATTCGAACTCCCGACACCCAGTTCCGAAGACTGGTGCTCTATCCAGCTGAGCTACAGGCGCAGAATGGAATGAAGTTCGACGCGCCCCTTTGGTTGGAGCTCTTCTCATTCCAAAATATTCCAAAAAGATTTCAAAATTATGCCAGGGAGCCAATCATTAACGGCCTTATTATATCAGGAGTCTTTAAAATAACAAGAGCCGAGTCAGAGGAATACATTTACTTATTGCGGTTTATTAGAAGCCATTTCAAAACCTCCTGAGAGTCAGGAGTAAACACGCGACATGAAAAAACGCACTGTAAACCACAATATCGCGTTCGTATCTTACGACGAGACGGCGGCTGTTGCCAAGCCAAGCAAAGGTTCGTTCCACC
>JAKQKX010000011.1 GCA_029560465.1 Candidatus Omnitrophota bacterium | reverse complement strand
TACGGAAAATATCGGGATCGGGGGGATATGTGTCATTCTTAAAAATAATATCAAGATGTTTGCTCCGGTTGAGGTTGAACTGGACATGCTGGACTTGAATGAACATATTGTCTGTAAAGGCCGGGTTGTCTGGGCGGTACGAAGGAAAGATTTCGAGCAGGAGAAGCCGTCCTTTTATGATATCGGCATTGAGTTTGTTGATTTGCCGCCGGAGCAGTATGGGCGCGTGGAGGCCATTGTGAAAAGGCTGGTTGCGCGGAAAATGACTGTGTAGAACGGCAGGGCATGACTTTTCTTCCCCGGGCGGAAGAAGCGTTTTAATAAGGAAAAAAATATGGTGAAAGTTCGTTTCGCTCCCAGCCCCACGGGCTACCTTCATATCGGAGGCGCCCGCACGGCGCTTTTTAACTGGCTCTACGCCAAGGCCCAGGGAGGGGTTTTTGTCCTGCGGATTGAAGATACCGACCGGGAAAGGTCTCAGGATATTTATTTGGAAGAAATTTTTCAAAGCATGACGTGGCTGGGGCTGACGTGGGATGAGCTTTATAAGCAGTCTGACCGGTTTGATATTTATCGGGAACAGGCCCGGAAACTTGTTCAGGAAGGCAAGGCTTATGAAGACGGGCCGGCGGTTATTTTAACCATGCCGCAACAGGAGGTCAAGCTCTTTGACCTGATCCGGGGGGAGATCGTTTTTGACTCCGGGCTTTTGAAAGACGAAGTCCTGCTTAAATCCGACGGGTCTCCGACATATAGTTTTGCCTGCGTCGTGGATGATGCTCTGATGGGTATTACCCATGTTATCCGGGGGGACGACCATATTTCCAACACCCCGAAACAGCTGGTTATGTATCAGGCCCTGGGATTGAAGCCGCCCAAGTTTGCGCACTTACCGCTCATCATGGGGGAGGACGGCGGCCGGCTGTCAAAACGGACCGGGGCGGTGGCGGTCACGGATTATAAGCGGCAGGGTTTTCTTCCGGAAGCTTTGGTGAATTATTTATTGCTGTTGGGCTGGTCTCCGGGCAACAATCAGGAGAAAATCGACCTTGACGCGGCGGTGAAAAAGTTTTCCATCAAGCAGGT
>JAKQKX010000009.1 GCA_029560465.1 Candidatus Omnitrophota bacterium | reverse complement strand
GCATTTATTATTGGAGATGAAAATCGCTCTATATTAAAAGTTACAAATTCAATCCAAGAAGAATTTGTGTCTCTATATCCCGACAAGGAAAAAAACCTTCCCCGGCTGACTATACTCGCTGGCAAACTTATGGACGTTAATCAATCTCTTTATGACCGATATACTCAGGGCAAAACCGACGTTATAGACGCCATTCATGAAGGCATACTTGACCTTTCAAAACAAGGCCCCTCAAATATGAAACACGTTCTAAGTGGGATGTCCACTTCCTATCCTCTACTTAAATCAGCTATGCGCAATATGATATTAAACGCTCATGGCTCGCCCCCGGAAGCTTCCAATGCAGAGTTTGATTTTCGGTTATTAATAGATGTAGTTACTGGTTTATTAGATGAGTTGATCAATGATGAAGAGTCTGTGAAGCTGCTGCTCGCAAATAAAGAATATAATATGTCTTTTTTTAATACTCTTGAGCAGTTAAGAGATGAGTTAACAGACATTATTCAAATTGGCGGAGTAATGACGAAAGAAGATTTTGAAAACGCTCACAAGGATAGAAAATCCGCTTCCTAGTTGTTTTATCACAACCTTTGCTTTCTCTCTGTGTTTTTTGCAATGCCCTTGCAAAATTTGCAACAAATCCCGAATTGTTGCAAAAACTGTTTTCCGAAACTCACCCTCTCACGCCTCAAAACCTCTCTCTATATATACAATCTCATGTCTTTAAATAGTCCATCGGGCGCGCCGCGTCGCCCTCGCTTCCTACTTTCATCCCCGAAACTAACCCGCTCCCGGAACATACCGCCATGCGAGACCGGGCGCGCCGCGTCGCCCTCGCTTCCTACTTTCATCCCCGAAACTAACCCGCTTCAAAAATCCACCATCGGGCGCGCCGCGCCCGCCCGCTTTACTCGCCTTCACCATCGAAACACCGCCATGCTCCCGGAGCCTCTGGACTTCCGCCGCCAGCCCGCTCCCCGGCGACAACCCGCTTTACTTTCGGACTCGTAACCTAACGGCCCGTTCCGGCGACAACCCGATCCCGCCGCCGTCCCGTCCGTCGATCCGTCGTCCGTCTTCATCCATCGGGCCGCGAAGCGCCCGCCCTTTTTTTTGCTTTCGTTCTCGAAACCTTCACGCCCCGATCCGGCCCGCGCCGCCAGAAGGCTCCCGCGCCCGGCCTGACGCTCCACAAAAAAAAAGACGGCCCGCGCCGCCACAACATAAAAAAATATTTTCTTCCAAACCCATCGAATACTTTTATCCGCGAAACCTTTTTCCCCGACTTCCGAAAGTCCATAACCCCAAAATGAAAGTTTTCGTAACCTGACTTATGACAAAACCTACGTTTATTTCAGCCCCCCCGGTACAAAGTTTAGGAAAAGGGGTTTGGGGAAACAACCCTTTTCAAAGGGTTTTTCCCCAATCGCCAACGGCGCAAATCTCTGTTTTTTATTTATTGAAAGGACACATCAAATGAGCGAAAACGCGGACGCCATCAAATACCTTCCACTCAGAGCCCAAAAACGAGCCATAAGCGAATCCGAAGCGTGGGCCATACTCGAATCACCGGAGATTAAGTACGGATTTCTCGGCACGCACGGATTAGCCGCAGAGGACAACATGCCATACGTTATCCCGATGAATTTCGCCGCAGATGCCGACGCCCGCGCCATTTACCTTCACACCACCATCGACGCCGCCAGCAAGCGAAACCGCGCCATCGCGGAAAACCCGCAGGCCACATTCGTCGTCGTCGGGCCGGACGCCGCCATGACGAGCGACGGTTCCGGCCTTGCCTGCAAATTTTCCATGAATTTCTCATCCGTGATGGTGTTTGGAACAATCGCAAAAATAGAGTCTCCCGCAGAAAAAGCCCGCGCTCTCAACTTCTTCATGAAACAAAAAGCCCCCGCGCACACAGTATCCGACGTCGCCGAGCCGCACACATACATAACCACCATCTACGCCCTAACCGCAACCCACATCTCCGGATCTAGGAAATAACCTATTGAGGCATCAACGAATCATAATCAACCCAAAATATATTTGGCTAAACAAAATGTTTTTAAAAAGATCGAGATCAAGATGAACCAATTTGAAACAACAACCCACATCAGCCCTCGCCGCGTAATATCGCACGGTAAAAGCAATTGCGATGTTGTCCGGCATGAAAATACACACCACCGGAAAATTCACTGGACAAGTGCTCCCTGTGGACATTTTTTCTGGTATGGTTGTGCATTTGAGGCGAGATTTTGATAAAATATATGGCAGAGAATCGACTTTCATGCAATCCGGCCCGTGTGGTCATACGAATTTCAGTGGATTACGGACTGGTTGGAGTCAGGAAATATTTGATATGGGGAATGTCGGATATAGCATAAATGCAATTTCATAAGCATATTCGGATTCTCGTCGGCTTGCAAGTTGGTTGAAGATGGAAACAATTAAAATATAGCGAGTGTAGCTACAATGATATATTTCTGCGTGTTGTTTGTATTGTCATATAAAGCAAAAGGGGCCTGCTTATGACAATAGAATATTTACAACGAAAAGAAGTAAAGTCACTTTTTTTTGATACTCTTGCATATTTTAAAAATAATGGTGAATCGTTGGGCTTTGATTATCTTGAAAAAAATAGTTTTTATAATTCCGAAGGTATTTATACGACTGAATATTTATTTCACATTAGAAAATCATGTAAAGATAGACAATATATGCGTTTTTCAACATGTTGGGGTGAAAAATATTATTATATCATTTTGTACAAGTATGCTTCAACAGGTTATTACTTTGAAATACCATTTGGTAGAAATTGTGTTATAAATAACATTATATATATCTATGTTAATCCAAGAAATATAACGACCAACAGGATATTAAATGATCTTGGATTCAAATTCGAAGATTCTTTTTCACATGAAAAACATGAGGCGCTAAAAAATGCTTATATCAGCGTCAATGGACAAAAAGGAATCAACAAAGGTTACGAGGTATTATCATCAACCTTAGATGACTTTTCGTATGAAATGGCGACACTCGTACAAAGCGTTGCAACTCATCAAAATATTTTAGTAACAAAAAAGTATTATCCCAAACCAATCACAGCAACTAGTTTTTATGAAGGTGATAATATTACAAAAGAAGTCACGCATAAAAAAAGAAATGCAAGTGTAGTAAAACTCAAGAAAGAGCTTGCACTTAAAGAAAACGGTAAATTAATTTGTGAAATATGCGGTTTCGACTTTAATAAAACATATGGTCATAGATTAGGAAATAATTTTATCGAGTGTCACCATATCGAACAGCTATCAAAGAAATTAGATAGAAAGGTTACCGTTAATAATTTGGCTTTGGTTTGTTCTAATTGTCATCAAATGCTACATCGAAGAACTCCCCCCTATAAATTAAATGAAGTCGCTCAAAGCTTAAAAAGAAAAGGCTAGAGTGACATCTTCAATACTTAATTTATCTTATTAAGCTATTAATAATATAAATAAGGATGAGATTCAATGAGTATCTCGGTTACTGTAGGAAATCATGGCATGTGCTTCGGTGGACAGAACCTTTTCAATGTTATGAAGGAATATCAAAAGAAATATAATTACGAAACAAAAACAGGTTTTCCATTAAAGTATAAGTATAAGGCGAAAGCAAGCGCAAAAATATACGCTAATCTAAAAGAACTTAATGAGGATTTGAACGGCATAAATGGAGAAACATGTGAAATGCTAATGTCGTTGTTTTATGAATCAGCAAAAAGAAATATTGATTTGAATATAGAACAAGGAATATGATCTACCTGTATTTAGCAATACCGAACCCAAAACAAAGAAAATAAAATAGATGTAGAAGGAGTTTTTTGCTCTTTTCCATCGTTGCCAAGGTCTCCTTGGCAACGATGATAACGGGGCGCGCTGCTTTTGCACCCACAAGCAAAAAACGCTTGAAGGTGGCGCCCGGCATTGGTGAAAGTTTTCAAC
Organism: Candidatus Omnitrophota bacterium; assembly: GCA_029560465.1. Classification (GTDB taxonomy): domain Bacteria; phylum Omnitrophota; class Gorgyraeia; order Zapsychrales; family JANLHA01; genus JAGOJP01. Next base: position 2,732 of record JAKQKX010000009.1, on the reverse strand, counting down.
GGTCTGTCTCGGCTTGACTCAAGAATATGAGGCGGCGAAAAGAGGGTACAGGCATCGCTGGGATGCGCGCTGCCAGTCCCCTTTTTTCGCCTTTTTCGTGGCTGGGGGGGGGCAACGGGCGACCCGCCGGGTCGCCCCTACGGTTAATATTTTTATCATCGGGCCAAGGAAAGAGGGGCGGGAATGGGTGTTCCCGCCCTACGCGGGAGCCGGGAATGAATTCCCGAAGGGGCAAAGCGACAATGAATTGTCGCACTCCAAAGCGCGCGGAATGCGGCGCGCGTTATCAGCGCAAATGCTTACGAGTAGCGGGTAGGTCTTAATGGTGGGAAAATGATTCAACACCCCCAAAGCGAGTTTGGGGGGGCGCCCGCGACCCTATTGTGGGCGCTTGCGAAAACGGGGGGACTGGCAGCGCGCTTTCCCGCGATGCCTGTACCCTCTTTTCGCTTCTAACCACACCGCAGCAAATAGATGATCATCCATCGTTGCCAAGGTCTCCTTGGCAACGATGATAACTTGTTATGCATAAGCTCTTTTCAAGCGAGCGAGAACCGTAGGGGCGATTCGCTGAATCGCCCGGATTAGCGATAACGCAAATAATGCGGACAGCCATATCAGCGGGCAATTCATGAATTGCCCCTACAATTAAAATACCGGCATATATTCTAAATTTTTCCTTTAGCGAGCGGCGGCCAGCCGGACATGTCGGGCGCTATCATTGTTCCTCTTTCACAATTAGTTTGTTTTCAGGATGTCAAGGAGCGGCGCTAGCGCTATCATTACTCTGTATGAAAGTTCTGTTTTTCTACATTGGAGTCGAAAGTCTCGGAATCGAGCATCTTGCGGCGGCTGCGCGCAAGGCGGGGCATCAGGTCGAACTCGCGTTCGACCCGTCTGTTTTCGGCGGACATCTCATGTGGGACTTTCCGTCGCTGGCTAAGATGTTCGACAAGCGCGCGGCTGTTTTGAAAAAAGTCGCCGATACTAAACCCGACATCGCGGCTTTCTCTTGCGTTTCGGCAAACTATCAGTGGTCTCTCGGCTTGGCGCGAGACATCAAGCGCGCTCATCCCGGCATAGTCTCGATGTTCGGCGGCACTCATGTCACGGCGGTTCCTGAAAGGGTTATCGCGGAAGACGCCGTGGATGTGGCGATTGTTTCAGAGGGGGACGTCTCATTCCCGCTCGCTATTGCGGACGCCGGGAGCGGGAACCGGGAGGCAAGGCCGGGCGTTTTGAAAAAATCCGGCGGTGAAATCATCCGAGGCCCGGCTCCGGAGCCGGTCGAAGACTTGGACGCGCTTCCTTTCCCGGCGAAGGATTTGTTCTATTCCAAGGCCCCCGCGCTCGAAAGGCATTACACCATAATGGCGTCGAGGGGCTGCCCTTTCAAATGCACGTACTGCCACAACAGCTATTCCTCCTCGCTGTCCGGCGGACAGAGGATGAGGGACAGAAGCGTGGACAATATTGTGGCGGAACTGGAGCCGGTCGCGGCGCGCGGCAGGGCGCGCCTTGTCAAATTCTACGACGACGTGTTCGGATTCAATAAAAAATGGCTCGAAGAGTTCGCTGAAAAGTATCCATCGCGCGTCGGGCTGCCTTTTTATTGCTCGCTTCATCCCCGGACGGCAAACAAAGAGACGGCCGACAGACTGAAGGAATCGGGTTGCCGCTATGTCGCCATCGGGATTCAGTCGGTAAACGAAGGGCAACGCAAAAACGTTTTGAAAAGGATATATACAAATGACGACGCAAGGCGTAGCGTTGCGCTGCTCAAAGAGCGCGGCATTCGAGTTCTGCTGGACCACATAATCGGGCTGCCGGGGGACACTGAAGAGATGATGGAGGACGCGGCGCGGTTCTACAACGAGCTTCGCCCCACCCGCCTGCTGGTTTTCTGGCTGTCGTATTTCCCCGGAACGGAGATACTGGCGGCTGCCTCTGAGTCGGGCCTGTTGTCGGAAGCGGAAGTCGAGAGCATCAACGCCGGCATGGAGGGAAGTTTCTATGCGGGGCACGGCGGGCGCAGGATATCGATGTTTATGCGCTTCATCGCTTTCTTCTCTATGATTCCTCTTCTTCCGAGGGGCGCGGTCGATTTTATGATCCGCAAAAAGCTTTACCGCCGGATGCCGCCCTCATCGACGATGTCAAAAATTGCCGTCGCGCTGAACGCGCTTATCACGAGAGACGCGTTCTTCATTTATAACGTGAGATATCTTCTGTCGAGGAAAAAAACGCCGTGATTTCCGGCGGGGCCGGAGTCAATCGGCGTCGCGGCAACACCTGAATCCTATCTTTTCGAGTTCGAGCAAGTTTTGCTGGTCGGCAAAATATAGGGCGGCCCAATCGCAGCTTCTGCATCTCTGGCATCCGTTTCTTTCGCCGGGCCCCATGAGACCCGCCATGCCGGGGTTGCCCGGAGTGGCCACCCACTCCCAGAGGCTTCCGGCCATGTCGTGTATGCCGTGCCTGTTGGCGCATTCGGGATACGCGCCGCTCTCAAACTTGCGGTTGGCGGAATTCTCGTCTCGCCAACTGCAGGCATCCTCCACAAAGGTGTATGATTCGAACTTTTCGGGATGCACGTAGAAGAACATATTGTCGTCGCCGCCCGCGCAGGCGCGCGCCCATTCCTCCGCCTCGCAAAGCCTTTTGCCCGCCGACTCGCACATCCGCGCGGCTTGCTCGATTGTCACGTTCGACACGGGGCGCTCGCCTTCCTT
>JAKQKX010000078.1 GCA_029560465.1 Candidatus Omnitrophota bacterium | reverse complement strand
AAGACCGCAGTCAATGTAGTCGCTGATGGAGCTTGCCGATAAATGCTCGATTTTCCTCAATTCCTGTAATTCCACGTTTCACCTCGTTTCATGGATAAAGCGCAGGCTCCTGAGTTTTTCAGGCACTGTGGAGCGACATGGTTTACAGATGTAAGGATCCATGGGCGACTGATGTCGCCTGACCGCCTTTTAAGTCCCTGTCTGTTCAGGAACCCGCGCTCTTTTTTTGTTGGTGGTTTGATGTCGAAAGGGGCGGGACAACGGATATAATAATAGGATGAACAGGATAAATGAATATCATCCCACCCCTGACCATAAAAGAATGGATTGCGTGATCTAGGACGCGGCCTGAAGGTAACGGATGAACTCTCCCGCGTTTTCGGATGTCAGCTGCTCCACCGGAACGCCGTATTTTTCCATGGACCTGGTCTTAATGTCCTCGAGGGAGATGCCTCTCCGTCTGGAAAGGTTGTAAAGGGCGGATTTCTGCGCTTCGGACATCATGGGGGTTTCCGCCGCCTTGGACTTGCCGTTCCCGTTCCCTTTATTAGGTTTTACAGAACCTTTCGTTTGCACAGGCTTTGTTTCAGCGGGTTTTGCATCCTTTTCCTTTTCCTCAGTATTGGACTCGGCGGCAGACGGTTTCTCAGTCACGGGAGCAACATTATCTTTCCCCTGCGGTTCCGGGGATGCTTCAGCTTTCTTTCCGTCCCCGTTGCCGGACTTGAACACGGACTTTACCTGTCTTGCGAATTTCCGGACGTTGTCGGTGTCCCGCTGGGAAGGTTTTCTATTGTCATTGTCGCTGATGATCTCATTCAGGTCCCCCAGCTCCTCCAGCGCGGTCATTCCGATATTGTCCATGTCCCGGAAGGCTCTCGCTTTTGCCCTGGTTGAGGCCATCCGGATCAAATGCCTGGCCACCTTGGAATTGCAGTTCTGGGGATTGGCGTCCCCGATGTCCGAGAATTTCTTCCCGTCCATGGATTCCACACGAGCCTTGCAGATGGCGGTGTTTTTGTTTTCATCGGACGGATACTGAATGAGCTCCACGTCAACCATGCAGAGATTCTTCTGGTGGGCCACA
>JAKQKX010000063.1 GCA_029560465.1 Candidatus Omnitrophota bacterium | reverse complement strand
AAGGTGGAACGAACCTTTGCTTGGCTTGGCAACAGCCGCCGTCTCGTCGTAAGATACGAACGCGATATTGTGGTTTACAGTGCGTTTTTTCATGTCGCGTGTTTACTCCTGACTCTCAGGAGGTTTTGAAATGGCTTCTAGTAAAAACTATCAAATTGAATTTATCTCTACCACAGTCTGTTTTCTTTATCTGATCTAATACTCTAGACAATAAGTTTGGTGGACGAATTTCCATCTGCACGGCGACAGATGGAGGGATATTTGCATCCACAAAAATGATCAGCGGCCTTGAATTTTCCTTTTTAAGGGCATCATTAATTAGTCCCCCCAACCGTAATCGAACTTCTTCATCCGCTTTCCTTTTTCCTGGAAATCCCAGCACGCCTTCTCGATGCTTACTTTTTGCCTCAACTGATATAAACTGACCAGTTTCTTTATGGGTTGCAATAAACTCGGGGTGCTTTCGGGACCGGTCGTTCTCATTCTCTAATTTGATATCAAATCCAGCTCTTATACAGGTCGTAATTACAAATAGCTCGTATCTGGCTCCTTGAAACTGATCCTTCAACTTCAGCCTGCTGATAATACTTTGCTGGAGCAACTTGTGATGGCGAAGGGTATACAAATCGTATGACAACGATAAGTAGGCAGCAAAAAAGCCATTAGGAACAGAATCATATATGCCGTTAGGACCAGGGATTTGAGCCTGCTGGAAAAGGCAGGTTTGATGATACCATTGTAAAATTTGATGCCGATCATTATACGGCTTTTTCAATTCCGCATTGCCCCAATCGGGCCCGAGTGTATTCTTAATATAATCCATCAAGAAATCTGGAAAAGTTTTCCATTTCTCTTCCTTCGCCCAATTAATCTGGCTTCCTACAGCGACCAGCTTATGCCCATGATGATTAAAATGAATAATTGGACGAGTTTTACCGTATTGTCGTTCTCTTTCCATTTCTTCTCGTTGAAATTCTTGAATTTTATTCATTACTTCATCCGGGATTTCTGGTGAAACGATTTTGTCTTTTAACCAACAACATTTTTTATATTTCATCCCACTACCGCATGGGCACGGATCATTACGTCCAATTTTAGTCATTCTTTTTTATCCGATTTGACCAATGTTATTAAATTATCTTCCTCCTCATACTCCTTCAAGCTGCCCGACAAATATCCGAGCAGGGAATGTGGCTCTTCTTTCAAATATTTGGTCATAATAAAAACAAAAAACCTCCGCCGGGCATTATTGTGCACCCAACGAAGGTTTTACTTTTATAACGTCCGGGTTCCCCCTTCAACACGAGACAACTGTATAACATTATTTTTTTATTTTACTCCCAAAGGCAAAAAATAGAAATAGTTTATTTCCGCTCCATTTGCTCCAAGGGGATAACGCCGTTTTTATCAAAAAAGCATGCGGGGGAACATGTTCCATAAAAAAATAGGCAGTTTAACGACATGCCCAGGTCGATCCCCCTATTCCCCTCTTAACCCCAAATCTTGCTCAATAATTCCCTCCCTTCTTTTGTATCCGCATCAATTGTCCTGATGAAGCCCACAAGAAGCTCATCTCCTTGTGGACTATCAAACGGGATGAACGTCAGTTCCTGATGCGGAATGGATTTACGAAATTCCCGCAAACGAACATCAACGGTATATCCTTTGAATGTTGGTAAATTTCTAATCATCTTTTTTCTCCTTTGAAGTAATTTTTTATAAAATGAAAAAGGCAGTTTAGCGACACGCCCGGGTCGGTCAGGTCAAAGCCTGCTGAAAACATGAACTTTGTACCCGTCGCCTTTGGCGGAAAAATAATCATTGATGAAAAGGTCACGGGCTAATTTCTCGTAGTCGATATAGAATTGAAGGTGCTCGGGAATTTGCATGGTGTCTTCGGCGAGATTCTCGGCAAAGTCTTCTTCGGAATCCCATTCGCCCTGATAGGCTTCTTCAAACGCTTCTTTCGTGGCGTAATTCGTCCCCTCATACTCCGCGAAAAGCGCCCACGCCTCACCATGCTCCGCAATGAGTTGAGCATATTGAGCAACGTCTTCAATACTTTCATATTCAGACAACTTTAAACCTTCAAAACCTTCATAATCATGAATGGCCCACTCCTCCGCTCCGCCGACAGGACTTGCTTCCAGCATATCCTGAATCTCGGCGTGGATAGCCTCGGCGTCCTGATTGGCATCAATCCATTGCCCGTGCAAGAAGCCGTTATTGTAAGCGGCTAAACAGGCGACATAAATTTTAGGTGTAGTTTGTAGTGTGATCGTTTGCATGACAGCCTCCTTTTTGTTCTTTTTTGATTACTAATAACCACCGTAAGTCAAGGGCGTCCCCATATGGCTGGACGAGACACGAGTGGATGCGTGAGCGGATGCGCCGCAGCCATCCCAGCGAACCATCCCAGCGAGTGCGTCCCTTGACTAGGTGGTACAATCAGAAGACCCAAGAACAAAAAGGGGTTTATGCCATGAAGATAATGCGGATTCGGCGGGAAGTTTTTAAGGTTTGTCTGGAAAGATGTGTTTTATTGTGGATAGTGCCTCTCTGTGGACAGCTCTTCGACCAACCCACAGAGCTTGGAAAACTCTTCGAGTTTACACACACTATCCACAATACGGCTACTGCGGTTTGATTTTCTTTTTTAAAAGGGTGGGAAATTAGAAATTAAGCATCACGGAATTGTCTTAGAATAAGACAATCACAAATCTATTCTTCGCAGAAGAATTGTTTTGTGGTGATGCGGTCTGATATCACTCCGGCACGGAGTGATATGAGTAATTTTTAATTGGGCGGGTTAATGAATTGTTTTAAAAACGTCTTTCGATATTGTTGTCTCTTTGTCCTTCTTGTTTGCTGATTATCCTGCATAAAACGGGTACCAGGCGGGTACCAAAACGATTTTTAAGAAGCCTATAAAAAGTGAAGCCCTTGTAAGTCATTGACTTACAAGGGCTTGAATGGTTGCGGGGACAGGATTTGAACCTGTGACCTTCAGGTTATGAGCCTGACGAGCTACCGGGCTGCTCCACCCCGCGGCCGATCTTTCTGGCTGCCCCCGGATTCCGGCAGCTAGATTAAAATGCCTTCAAAACAAAAAACTTAAAAAACAGCCAAGCTTGAGCTACTAGCTTAACACATTTCTCCATAAATGCAATGAAGAATTTTCTCCCGCGTTATTCCCGGGGCGCTTCCTGATTGGCCGGAAGGATTTTATAGATCACTTCGCCCTCCTTGATCAACCCCATCTTCTCCCGGGCCACTTTCTCCAGGTATAACGGATCTTCTTCCAAGCGGCGTTTTTCTTCTACCAACTTTCTGTTCTGGTCCTTAAGCCGCTGGATCTCACGGTCATAATCCCAATTTTTCTGCTTCAGGTCCTGAAGTTCCGTGTAAGACGGCAAAAAAAGCACAAAAATGATGATCGTGCCGATAAAAAGGAAAAACGCGTTTTTGAGCATGGCTGTTCCTGCTTCCGCCTGCGGCGCTCAAAGAGCAACAACACATTGGCTAATAAATTTTGCCCCACAACGACCCGGCGTAGATCGCCTTGTCACCAAGTTCTTCTTCGATGCGCAGCAATTCATTGTATTTGCACAACCGGTCGGTCCTTGAGAGCGACCCGGTTTTAATCTGCCCCACACCCGTCGCCACCGCAAGGTGGGCGATAATGGTGTCTTCGGTTTCCCCCGAACGGTGAGAAATCACGGACGTGTACTTGTTCTCTTTGGCCAGGTTCACCGTGTCCAGCGTTTCCGACAAACTGCCGATCTGGTTAACTTTGATCAGGATCGAATTGGCCACGCCTTTCTTGATCCCTTCCCGCAGGCGCTTGACATTGGTCACAAAAACATCGTCCCCCACCAGCTGAATGCTGTTGCCAAGCTTTTCCGTCAGCATCTTCCAGCCCGTCCAATCGTCCTCATACAAGCCGTCTTCAATCGAAATGATCGGGAACTGCTTGATCATGTCGTTATAGACGGCGATCATGTCCTCAGCGGTGTTATTCTTGCCGTTATAGCTATACTTCCCGTCTTTGTAAAATGACGAGGCGGCGCTGTCCAAGGCGATAAAGATGTCCTGTTCCGGCTTATACCCCGCTTTTTCCACGGCTTCCATGATCAACAAAATGGCTTCCTCATTGCGCGAAAGGCTCGGCGCAAACCCGCCTTCGTCTCCGACCGCGGTATTCAGCCCCTTGGCTTTAAGGATACTCTTTAAATTATGAAAGACCTCCGTCGCCATGCGCATCGCTTCGGTAAACGTCGGGGCGCCGATCGGCGCGATCATGAATTCCTGGATGTCCAGGTTATTATCGGCGTGCACCCCGCCGTTGAGGATATTCATGAGCGGCACAGGCAAAATTTTAGCGTCCTCCCCGCCTATAAATTTATAAAGCGGCTGGCCGGCTTCAACGGCCTCGGCTTTGGCGACCGCCATGGAAACGCCCAAAATAGCATTGGCCCCGAGCTTGGACTTGTTGTCCGTCCCGTCCAAGCCAATCATGATCTTGTCAATCGCCTTGTAATCGGCGTCCTGCCCCACGACATGCTCGGCGATCGTCTTGTTCACATGCTCAACCGCCTTGCTCACGCCTTTCCCCATGTAACGGGATTTGTTCTTATCTCTTAACTCAATCGCTTCCTGTTCGCCTGTGGACGCCCCGGAAGGGACCGCCGCCCGGCCGAACGCCCCGGACTCCAACAGGACGTCCACTTCAACCGTCGGATTCCCGCGGGAATCAAAAATTTGCCGGCCTTTTACAGATTTGATGCTTGACATATCGTTTCCTTTCTTAAGAATTAAAAATCGAACAGGCTGGCCAGGCAACCTCCGCCCTGGCCAAAAAATTCGCGGATATATCCAGGCATTCCCGGGGAGAAAAGCCTTCCACCGGAAAAGATGAGGCGTTAACCGCCTTCGTGTGAAGAAATTAGCATAGTTTCAATTCAAAGTCAAGCTTAAACACCACGCGAAAGGGGGAACAGCTCCAGCCTTTCCGCATCCGCGCCCTCCTTGCCAAGGTTAATGCATAAAACCCTATTTTGTAGTATACTTAAAAAGACTTTTATGTTAATTTGAGGTGTCTTTCTGAGTCAACCCTTTATTTATACGGAAATCCATGAAAAGATTCATCCTCTGGTTTAAACTGAATTGGGTCAAGACCTCGGTCATTTCATTTTTCATCGCTGTGTTCCTGGTCGGAGCGGTGTTCCTGTATTTCGGCATCACCAATTTCACCCAGCTGGAGTCATTCAGCCGCCGCCAGATCGCCGCCCAACTGGGCCTCACCATGATCATGTTCCTTTTTATTCACCTCTTCACCATCCCCTTTTATTTCGGGATGCACATGTACCTCATGCAGGGCGGCGGGTTAGGCAGCCTGGGCAAGGACAAAATTTCCACCGCCCTGGCCAACGTGAAATGGGCTGACGTGATCGGCATGGAATCCGCCAAACGGGAAGCCTGGGAGCTCGTAAAACTTCTTAAAGACCGCGCCATGGTGAAGGCCATCGGCGGAAAAATTGTCAAAGGGACGATTATGATCGGGCCGCCGGGCTGCGGCAAAACGTATCTGGCCAAAGCCATTGCCACCGAATGCGGGCTGCCCATGCTTTCGGCCGTAGGAAGCGAATTTGTGGGCATCTTTATCGGCCAGGGCGCCGCCCAAATGAAGACACTGTTTAAACAGGCGCGGGCCATGGCCGCCATGCACGGCGGGTGCATTATTTTCATTGATGAAATCGACTCTTTCGCCCGGCCCCGCCAGCAGTTATCCGGGTTCGGCGGCAGTATCTCCCATAACGCCACCATCAACCAGTTCCTTACGGAGATGGACGGGCTACGCCAAGCGGAAAACAACCTCGTGGTCATCGCGGCTACGAACGTGCCGGCCGAAGACTTGGACCCCGCTATTATGAGGGCCGGCCGTTTCGACCGGAAAATCACCATCAGCAAGCCTAACCTTGATGAACGCCGTCAGCTTTTTGACTTTTATCTCAAGCGGGTCGAAGCCGACCCCGCGATCGACACCGACCTCCTCGCCCGCAAAGCCCTGTGGTTTTCCCCCTCGGACATTGACGCCATGGTGCGGGAAGCCGGGCTGATCGCCCTGCGGGACTCACGGCACAAAATTTCCATGAAAGACCTCTCGGAAGCGTACGACCGCGTCACCTTCGGGTTAAAAGCCAATATCACCCTCACTAAAAAAGAAAAAACCTGGACCGCTTACCATGAAGCCGGGCACGCGGTGGTCGCGTATCTGACTCACCCCACCAATGATGTCATCAAAGCCAGCATCATCCCCCATAAAGGGAACCTGGGGTTCATTTTTCAGCGGCCCACCGAGGAGCTGCACTCATCCAACCGGGAGCACCTCCTGGCCAACATCAAAGTGAGCCTGGCCAGCTACGCGGCGGAACGCCTGAAATTCAGCTCCACCTCCAGCGGGGTCGGCGGCGGCTCGGGCTCCGACTTTGACAACGCCATGCGCATCGCGCATGTCATGGTGTGGCAGTACGGCATGGGAAAATCCGGCCTGATCGGGGACTTCCACGCCCTCACCGGCTATCACCAAGATTATATTTCTGAAAAGACCAAAGAAACCCTCGACCAGGACGTGCAGGATATTTTAAAAACCTGCATGAAAGAGGTCGAAGACCTTCTTGTAAAGAATAAAGACCTGTTTGAATATTTTGCGGAACAGCTGATATCCAAGGAAGAGCTTGAATATGATGAAATTGAAGGCATCTTCAATAAATTCGGCATCCAACCTGCCTGGAAAAAATCCGAGACGGCCTTATAAAAACTCCATGTCTTTAAATTCAAAGCATAAAATCTTACTGGTCACCGGCATCCTTCTATATTTTTCCGGCTGTTTCCACAGGCCGGTCGACGAATCCCTGCTCCAGCCTTTAACCGAACCGGAAAAGAAGCTGGCCGCGCTCTGCAAAAAAGATTACGGGGTGGACATCGTGCTCCGGCGCATGGCCAACACCCTCTGGGTCTATGTGCCCACGGAAGACCAGTTCCTAAACCTAAAAGTCAGCGAAGACGGGCCCAAGCCAGCCCAGCCGCCGGACGCGGCCCTGGCGATCCATTTTATCGACGTCGATTATAAAGACAGGGTGTTCACCGTCCGCTACGATATCGGGAAAACCAAAAAATCCACGGAAGATTTCGGATATACCTGGCAGTACGTGGAATCGTTTTCTAACCTCCGCCGGCAGATCCCCACCGCGATCAGCCGGGCGTTCGCGGACGTGGAAGAAAACGAAAAAACCGGGCAGATGCAGGAGCGCGTGGAAGGCGACGTGGATTACGGCGATTCCCGGAAACAGGCGTCCCATAAAACCCTGGTGCAATCCCATGTTAAAACCAACCCCGTGCCGGAATTCTTCGTGATCGTGATTGCTGACATCAAAAACGGGCTGGAGGCCAAGATGACATTTTATTTCAAGGACCTCCGCCGGGGCATGACCGACCCCTCGTTCACCGAAGAATACACCCGCCGGATCATCGCAGAAAACATGACCGGCCACGCCGCGATCATCGGCGACAAGCTCGGGAGGCATGTCAAGTTTGACAACATCACCTGGCCAAAATTCTTAAGCAAGCTGATCGCTTACCGCGTCCGTTATAAATTCGCCATCAGCTCGAATACCCCATCCGAGGATATCGACAAAGAAGTGTTGAACGTGACCGCCACGACTTTGAATATTTATCCCTTCAGCGGATTCTACGGGGTCTTAATGAAAAATCTTGATACCGAGAAGGATTTTTCCTACCTCAAAGAAGAACTTGCCCCTTATATCTCTCATTAATAAAAATTTCCAGGCCTCCCCCGATACCGGGGCCACAAAAAAACCGTTCCCCTTACGGGAAACGGTTTCCTGAACACCCTCTTGCGTAAGGGTTATCAAGAGACAAATATTCAGGCGTCCGGACCGAAAGCCCGCCTTATTTAACACTCCCCTGACGGTCCTCCGTTAATAAAAACCTTGCGGCCCTTCACTTTCAGCCGGTCCTCTTCAAATAAAGCGATCGCTTCAGGATAGATTTTATGTTCAACCCGATGGATCCGTTCTTCCAGCGACTCCAGGGTGTCATCATCTTTAATGGGGACCGCGTGCTGAAAGATGATCGCCCCATTATCAATTTTCTCGTTCACAAAATGCACGGTCACGCCCGTCACCTTGGCGCCATACGTGAAGGCGTCTTTCAGCCCGGAGCCGCCCTTAAACGCGGGCAACAGAGACGGATGGATATTCAGAATCTTCATCGCATATTGCTTGACGAAAAACGGCGTTAAAAACCGCATATATCCTGCCAGGACGATAAAATCAATCTTTTCCTGTTTGAGGTGAATAACAATATCCCGGTCAACACTCTGTTTATTCGTATAATCCCGGACGTTAAAAACAAGGCTTGGAATCCCGGCTTTTTCCGCCCGTTCCAGGGCGTAGGCTTTATCAGTGCTGGAAACAACTAATGCCAACTGCGATTTAATCTGCCCTTTTTGACAGGCATCTATAATCGCCTGCAGGTTAGACCCGTTGCCCGAAACAAACACCGCGAATCTTTTCATGTAAAGTCTTTAACCTTTCTTAATCCCGCCGCCCTTAAATCGCTGATCATGACGTTCTTGTCCGATCTGTAACATTCTCTGCCTGGAAGCGTTATTATACAATAAAACCTTTGAAAAAACAAACATCAGATCAATTTCACCCAGGAGCTAAGATAACGCGATCCCAAGCCCTTTTCTGTATTTAACTAAGCCCAGCAGCCCAAGCAGCGTGAAAACCCCGCCCACGCCCACCAGGATCCAGCTATGGTCCACATACTCCGATAACAACGAGCTGGACAGCATGGCCACCAGGAACGCGAAATGGATGATAATTTCAAGAGAACTGAACACCTTGCCCCTCATATTTTCATCCGAAACCAAGAGCGCGATCGTATTGGCCGCGATAAAGATCGGGCCGAGCATAAGCCCTAGGAGGAACGCCAGGACCGCCGCCACGATCAGCTGCGGATAAATCCGCACCATCAGGACAAACAGGATCATCATCACCCCGCCGGCGAACAAACAATAAAAAATCGTTTTATGCCAGGGGATTTTTTTGCCCCAGCGGCCATACGCCAACGCGCCAACAAAAAGCCCCGCGCCCAGAAAAACGGCGAGGATACCGAGGTCCCTGGTGACGCTTTCAAAACAATCCTGGATAAAAACGATAATCACAACATACACCGCGCCAGCCGCGGCCATCAATGTGAACAAAAGGTTGATCACAAACCGGATGCCCTTGTTGCGGATGAGGTAGAGCGCCCCTTCTTTGAGTTCCCGGATCACCGAACGTTCCAGGGCCAACACTTCCTGCCCGGCCTGGATCAATTCCTTCCTGTCAAAATGCAGGCGGAAGTCCCGGGGGATCGAGATCACAAGCAGCCCCGACACAAAAAACGTGACCGCGTTCACCACAAACCCGCCCCGTGCGCCGCTCCAATAAACAAGGAACCCGCCAAAAGCGCAGCCAAACACAAACGCCAGCATGCCGGTTGTGGTTATAAGGGAATTCGCCATGACCAGGTGTTCCTTCTCGACCAAATCCGGAAGGATCGACATCTTCGCCGGCACGTAAAACCGGCTGAAGCAAAACACCAAAAAGATAATAATATAGATAGGGATCAGCGACTCCCAGAAGATAAAAATCATAGGGATCAGCATCACCAGTACGCCCCGGGCGATATCACACAAAAACAGTGTTTTGCGGTTGTCCCAGCGGTCCACATAAACGCCGGCGATGGGGCCCACGATAAAGACCGGGATAATCGTGAACGACAACAGCTTGGCCAAATCCATGGTCGAACCCGGGCTACGCTCAGCGATGAGCCCGATCAAGGCCATTTGATTGATGCGGTCGCCAAATTGTGAAATAAGCTGCGCGAGCCACAAGCGCATAAAAGAACAATTTTTTCGATCGAAAATAAATTTTAACATAACACGCATATTCCCCGTCTACAGAAAACCGGAAGTATTATACATTTTCCTTTTCCGGCCGGCGGCTTATTTTTTAGAAATGTTCTCATAGAGCGCGTGCGCATGGCTGTGGAGCAGGTCCTCTTCTTTTAAAAGCGGCAACAGGCGGTCCAGCGCTTCCCTCGCCTGAAAAAGCTTGCCTTGGGCGGCCAAACTCGAGGCCCAGTTGAACAAAAAATCCGGATTCTCCGGCTCCAGCATAACCGCCCGCTCAAAATGAGCTACGGCCAGCTCAATATCCGCGGTCTTGGAATAAATAATTCCCAACGCGTAATGCGCTTGCCCGTCATTAAAATCTTTTGTCAGCCGCGTTTCATACTGATACCTCAAAGCCGTATACGTGGCCTGGATATTTCTTTCCCAAACGTCCCGTAACCCCCCAGGATCAGAAATGCGTTCGTATTCCCGCAGCCCCTCCCACAACTTCCCCTGGTCACAGAGGGACTTGCCCAAAGCGACCCGCGCATTGATCACGTGAGGCGTCAATTCCAGGATCCGCCGGAACTCCCGCTCCGCATCTTCATACTGCCCGTTGCGCGCATAGACGTAAGCGAGGTTATACCGGACCCGCTGATTGCGTGGGTTCAGTTCTAGGGTGCGCCGGAACATCGCGATCTCATTCCCGGAATAAATATTCTGCTGAACCGTCATCAGCATAAAATACCCCAAAAGGCCGATGAGCATCACTCTGAAAACCCGGTCAGAGACAAACTTCTTCCGTTTATCCCACTGATAAAAGCCTTCCACCGCCAAAGCAGCCACCGCGAAAAAACCGATCGAAGCGGAATACACAAAATGTTCGGCGAGGGAAATATATCCGGACTGAACACCGATGGAGGTTAAAAGCTGGGACACCGGCATCAAGTCGATCACGAACCATGATAGAAAGAACACCCCCTCCGCCCGGAACCTCCGCCGGAACACAAACAGGACAAGCAGGATAAGAAGATAAACGCCCAGAGTCAGGCGGATCTCGGGGTCAGAGAACGAAAAGAACAGCCGCTGGGCCCGGTCAAATTGCAGGCCGACCGGATGGATAAAAATGCGAATATAGGTCAGAACGCCCCTTAAGAAACTCATAAACCCCAGGAGGGCTTCCTGCCGGCTCGGCCAGTAAAAGAGCTGCGTGATGCCGAGATGCCTGCGGAGCAGCAGGTACAGCGCGTTGATCAGAAAAAACGGCAGGACCGGTTTTATCACGCTGCGTTTCCCCTGCACCGGCATGCGCAAAAACCACCGGTACGCCAGCATCAAAAGGGGCGTGACGCCGGCCGACTCCTTGCTGAGCAGACCAAGCACCAGGCATACCGCAGACACAATATACGCGCTTTTGCGGAATTCCCCCATGCAGAAAAAACGGAACGCGTTGATCGAAAAAAACGCGCTCAAGAGGATCGCCCGGCCCGGCACGTTGGAAACCGCCTCCCACTGCACGGGGTGCACCGCGAACAGCATGGCCACTGAAAACGCGAGAAATTTGCGCCGGGTCACGAACATCATCACTCCGAAGACCGATAATGCGCTCAAAATATGCAGGATAATGTTGTCAAGATAGTAATAATAGGCATTTAAGGCGTACACGTAGTATTCCACCATGAAACTGAACGTCACCAGCGGCCGGTAATAAGAATTGCTCCCGAAAAAAGACGAAGAAAACACTTTTTTCAAATTGCCGAAGCTGCGCAGGTTCATGTTGTTGATGATGCAGTACTCGTCGTCCATGGTTTTAAACTGCCCCTGTAGGGCGAACGAATACACCGCGAAGGTCATCAGGGCGATCACAAGCTGCAACACGACGGTTTTTGACAAAAACGCTCTCATGGATATTCACTCCTCTCTTGCAGCAGGCGGGACACGTAGCGGACGTTGGTGTCGTCCCAGGCAAACCCTTCCACTGCCGTGAGCAGCCGGCGCGCCGCCGGGATATCGCCCATGCCGATATACGCATGAATCGCATACACATAAGACAAGGGCACGGTCGCGTCCAGCCGGATCGCCTTCAGAGCGGCGGATGCGGCGTTCGGATAATTATTTTGCAAAATGTATGTTTTAGCCAAGTCGATATGCGCCGGTAAAAAATCCGGCCTTAACTGGACGGTTTTTTCAAAATACCGGGCGGCTTGGATAGGATCACGCACGCAACAGCGGCCCAAGCTGTGCCAAAGCAGGAAATTGTCTTTCATCGCCGGAACGAATGGGTTGCGCGGGTCTTTCCGGGCGTATTCTTCAAAATAATATTTCGCTTTATCAAACTGGGCCTGTTCGTAATAATTCAGCCCCAAAATCCAGTAAGGCCGGGAGCTGTCCGGGTAGTTCCGAATCATCTCCAAACAGGCGGAAAAATTATTCTTGAAAAATCCGTTATTCCCGAACGTCGCCGCCATGCAGACCCCGATGAGCGCGGCCTTAAAGATCAACCCGGCGCGGGACGATGGCCAGAGGGACTGCCAGTAACGGGCCGCGCGTTCAATCCACAAGGCCAGCAGAAGGGACACCCCAACGGCCGGGAGGTACATGAAACGGAAGGCGATCGGGTTAGGCAGCCAGATGATATTGGAGGCGGGAAGATACGTGATAACAAACCAGGCCACGGCAAAAAACGCCAACGGATAGCGCTTGCGGCCACGGAACACGGCCACTACCCCGGCGGCGGCCAATGCGGCCATGGCCGCCAACCCTATAATATCCCCCGAAGCCAAGCGCGGGGTATACAAAGGCGGCAGGACCGTGACAGACACCGGCAGGAAAAACACTTTCAGATATTCAAAAAAGATTTTCAGCGCGACCCAACCCGGGGAAGCGATGCCCACGCTGGGAAGAAAATATTTCGGATAATGCTGGCTTGGGAAAAGCAAAGAATAAACGATAAGGTATGCCAGTAAAATGAACGCATACATCCCGTATTTTTTCCACCGATACCGGAAGAAAGACACCCAGGACTGGTTCACCGGCTTAAACATATACCCGTCATATAAAACCAAAAGGGGGATGAAAACCATAGCGGTTTCTTTGGATAAAAGCGCAAACCCAAAAGCCGCCAGCGATGCCGCCAGGAATTTTCCAGAAGGAGGAACCGGGGATTCCGCGCGGCGATATGCCAGCAGGGCCGCGAGGGTCAAAAGCGTGGCCAGCAAGTCGGAACGGTACCCGATACAAGTTACGGCTTCCGACTGGATCGGATGAACCCCGAACAATAAGGCCGCCATAAACGCAAACGCCGGGTTTGGCAAAAGCGACCATGCCAGAGAAAAAACAAGCCCCACCGCAACGAGATGAAGCAGGATATTGGTCAAGTGAAACCCCAGGGGGTTGTCCCGGTAAAGCGCGTAATCCGTAAAAAACGTCAGGGCCGTAACCGGGCGGTAAGATATCAGCCCGGAATAAAAATTCTCCTCTCCCCGCCACCGGGGCTGGTATTGTTCCGGGGCCATGATCAGCTGGCGGCTGAACAAATATTTCAAATGGGCGGGATGTTTATAAAAAGAATTATTCCGGAAAATCGACAGGGAGTCTCCGATAAAATCATTATTCAAAGAATTCGAAAACGAGAGGAAAGTTAGGAAGACAAGAAGAAAAATCGTTTGTTTTTTCATGCCCTTGTGGAACTTCCATGCCGCTGGTTATTATGAAACCGAGCAAGACACCCTGGGAAGAAAAAACTCATCATGGGACATACGTGTTTTGCAGTTTCTTTTTTTGATAGGCGTCCGAGGCCCCCTGCATACAGCCAATGACAACACCAAGCAATATCCACACAACCGTTATGCCGATACAGATTTTCCCCCAGAGGATAAACTTCTTGCCGATCGGGCTTAGGCCTCCGAAGTCATCTTTATTATTTTTCCCGGCAAAAATAAAAATAATACCGCATAACAACAAGACAACTTCCATAAAACGGGCTCCTGAACAAACACACTTCTGTCAACTGGCAAAAAAATAAGCCGACGAGAGGAGTTGAACCTCCGACCCACGGTTTACGAAACCGTTGCTCTACCGGGCTGAGCTACGTCGGCACAAAAATCAGGCTACGCGGCCTTTATAAAACCGCTCTCAAGAAATATTGTGATATTCTACCGAAAATTTCCCATATTGGCAATAACTTTACCATAAAGCTCTCCCGGGCCTTTAAAGGATAAAATAACAGCCCCTTTATTTCTCAAAGGGGCTGTCCGAAGCATGATCCAGGATCTTTTATCCGGGGGAACCTCTTATTCCGTCTTAGGCCCGTCCTCTGGGCCTTTCATAAAGCCCTTCATAGAACCGTGCCCGCCGGCTCTCCATCCGGCTTTATTTTTATAAAAGTCTTTTAACGACTTTTTTTGTTCGTCCGTGAGGATATTATTCAGATCGGACAGGGCTTTAACAAGCATCTTCGCCTTGGCTTTCTTAATATCATATTTCTGCTCAATAAGCGCATTCACCTGATCCACGTCCACCGCGTCTTCCCACAGCAGGGATTGAACATCCAGGCCAATCACCTTTATCTGGGCGCCCTTCATCACAAGGTCTTTTTTCACATTCAATTTTAAATATTTAACCTTACCGACCTGTTCCACGGACAATTTGAGCTCCTCCTGATGTTTGAGCAACATCTGAGCTTTCTTGAAAAATTCTTCCTCAAAGCCATTCTTTTGATCAGGATAAAGATCCCGGCCATCCTGCTGACCCCGGCCACACATCAACGGATTCGCCCATACCGGCGCAGCGCTGGCAATCATCACGAATACGGCAACCAAAACAGCGGCCCCAAAATTTTTTTCTCTCATAACACCCTCCTTTTAAAAACGCCTTTTCATCCTGCCCGCCTAGGGAGCAAGACGAACAACGCAATGCCTCCAAACAATTAAAAGGCCTCTATAAACAAACTTATTTTAACTTAAAATGAAACAATACGCAAAGGTTTCCACAGGCAGCCCCCGGAGGACGCGCCCCCCGTCCCCGCTTAATCCTTCCACTGGAATCTCAAAATTGGCAAAAAGTTGGAATATTGATCCGTCCAGGGCCGGGCTGCTTTGACCGTCTGAGGGGTTACCGGGGTCCATTGCAAAGACTCTGTCAGTTTCCGGGAACACGCTTCATCCCAAGTCACAGCCGCCCATTTTGAAAAGAACGTAACGTTCCCGTCTCCCGGCCCATCCTGAAACGCCACCCGGGCCCCCAAACTCATCGCCTCAACCGCCAGAATCCTCCTGATGTCAGCAAAATGATTCGAAAGATGAAACAATAGCAGCCCTCCGGGTTTCAGATGCGCCCGGTATTCCTGAAGGGCTTCCACGGTTATTAAATGAACCGGAACGGAATCGCCGCTAAAAGTATCCACAATCATGCAGTCATATTGTTTGTGTCCGCTGTTTCGGAGTTCAATCCGGGCGTCCCCGATGACATGACGAATCCGCGCCCTGGTTGCGGACAGGAAAGAAAAATACGTTTGTGCCAGCCGGATGATCTCCGGGTCCAATTCATAGGAGTCCACGCGCTGCCCGGCCTGAAAATAGCTCATAACCGAACCGACTCCCAGCCCAAGGCTCGCAATATCATCGAAACGGAATCCCGTGGAACACAAAACCCGGCCGACCGGCGAATCCGGAGCATAATACGCCAGGGGAACATGCGCACGGTTGTCCAGATAGCGGACCCCGTGGATTGTCGAGCCGTGGAGAAAGAACCGGGTTCCAGCCGGCTTATCATAAATGCGGCTGAGCCCGTAATAATTGCGTCCTTTATAAACATATTGCCCGCCAGCCAAGGGTTCCAATAACGCAGCAAAACATAAAAACAGCACCCCGGCCACTTTGTAAGCTTTCAACGACGGCCAAGCTTCATCGAACAAGGTCTGCATCAGCCCCGCAACCACCAGCCATTCCAGCCACCCACCCTGCGGCAGAAGGATATAAAGAACGACTGCGGCTAAAGTCGCCAGGCCCGCGTGGGCAATCCGAAACGAGCTCTTTTCTCTGGTCACCTGCCAGGTCAGGACAGTCACATAGACCCCCAGCAGGTATTCAATAAATGAGACCGAAACAACCGGAATAACCCATGTGACCACCATGCCGCCGCAAAACCCGCCCAGAGAAAAAATAAAATAATAATACGAAAGTTGCCGGGAGGCCCGTGGCCGGAGATCATACACCTGCCCCTGGATAAACAGGCACATATAAAACAATAAAACCAAAAACGCCACCAACTCAAACACAACCGGCAAGACCGTCAGGCTATAGGTGAAATACAACAGGACACTCACGCTTATAATCACGCCCGGCCTTTGAGCCACCCATGAAGGGCGCCAGGGATTTCTTTTAAATGTTAAGGAAAAAGAAAGAAGATATAACGCCAGCGGAAGAATCCATAAAAGCGGAATCGGCAGGATTTCCGATGTCAGGATGTTTGTAACAGATAAAAGCAACATCACCCCGGCGGCGCCGTAGAGAAACCAGCCCCAGGTTTGACAGGGGGGGACGGGCCCGTGATCCTCCCGGGGGACTTCTTGCCCAGAAGCGGCCTTGACCGGTACATGACAGGCGGCCACCAGCATCAGCCCTAAGAGCAAAAGATAAAGCCCGCGCCACCAAATCTGCTGCTCGGACAAGGTGAAAAAATATTCAAAAAAAACAGGATACGTCAGCAACCCCGCGAAAGAGCCCAGGTTGGACGTCGCGAACAGCTGATAAGGATCGCCCCTCTCCTCCAGCCCGCTCTGGGACAGCCAGGCCTGAAAGAATACGCTGGATGTGGACAACAAGAAGAACACCAGGCCGATCGACCAGAACAACTGCCAGAAAATACCGAACACCAAGGGCCAGGACGCGAGTTGAGCGGTCAGTTGAATGTCCTTCCCGGGGAAGAAAAAAAGCGGCAACACAAACAGGGCCACGTGGGCATACAGGTACTTCTTTAGGTCAACGGCCTTCAGGATAACATGCAGATAGGAGTACCCCGCCAGGAGCACGATTTGAAAAAAAACCACGCACGCGCCCCAGACCAGATACCCCCCGCCGTAATATGGCAAAATCATCTTCCCGACAATCAGTTCAATTTGAAACAACAGAAAGGACGCCAGGAACGAACCGGCTTTTAACAAATAAATTTTTCTCATCATTCTTCTTCAGAGAAGGGTATCGGGAAGCGTTAAAATATGGAAATAATCATCAAGGCTTAAAGGATTAACTCTTTGATTTTTCTAAGCAACAGTTCCGGAGACCCGGATTTCGGCAAGTACGCATCCGCGCCCGCTTCATAACCCCGCCGGGCATCATCATCGCCGCCACGGACCGAACACATCAAGACAGGGATCCTTTTCAATTCCGGGTCCGCTTTCAAAAGCCGGCACACCCGGCATCCGTCGATATCCGGCAAAATGACATCCAGCAAAACAAGGTCCGGCCGCTCCAAGCGGGTTTGGGCTACCGCTTCCTGGCCGTCTTTCGCGGTTACGACGGCAAATCCTTCTTTCTGGAAATAAGAATCAAAAACATTACGAAAAAACGAGGAATCCTCGCACACCAGAATTTTTTTCATAGCGACACTCTCCTGGTAAACACCCACCCCAGATATCAGGCCGACTCTCCCAAAAATTCCTTCAATTTTTCCAGCAGCTTTTCAGGGCCGATCGTCTTGGGGATATACGCATCCGCCCCCACCTGAAACCCCAGGGCCTGGTCACTCTCCTCGGCCTTAGCCGTGAATATAATGATCGGTATTTTTTTGTACTTTTCGTCAAACTTCAGCATGCGGCAGATTTTTAAACCATCGATCTTAGGCAACATCAAATCCAGTAGGATCAGGTCGGGATGATCATTCCGCGCCTTGGCCAAAGCGTCATAACCATTATCGGCCGTCAAGACTTGATAACCGTGCGCTTTTAATGTTTCATATAAAAGTTCACTTAAGACTTTAGAATCTTCACATAACAATATTGTTTTCATACACCGCCTCAACTGGTTAAAGTTGTGGGTCTATTATAACGGAATGTCCGGTCTATCACAATAGATTATCCCCTTCCCTTTCGCCCTTACGGTTGTAACAACTCCGCCTGCGCGATAAGATCCCTAAACCGCGGGTCGTCCGGGACCCGTCGGTTCCCCTCCTGCCAGGTCGCGATGGCGCGGGTAAAGTCATTCCCGTTCCCGTAAAATTTTCCAAGCTCAATGTAGGCGTCGGGGTAATCCGGAGCCGTTTCCAGGGCTTTCTGAAAAAACGACAGGGCAACCGCGGGGACCCCGGCGGCCGCGAAACGGCTCCCCAAAACCGTCATCCGTTTTGCATCCGTTCCCCTCGTCAGCGCTTTCTGAGCGATTTCCAGAGCGGAAGGTTTTAGCCCAGCGTCCAGATAAAGTTCCGTCAGATTATACAGGCTTTCTTCCTCATGCGGATCCTCCTTCAGGAGACCCTGATAAATTTCAATCGCGCGGGAACGATCCCCCTGCCGCTGGTGCACCAAAGCCAGATTGCGGCGAGCTTCAAGCAACTCCGGGTTCAGGGCCTGGGCTTTGTGTAAAACCTCCCGGGACTCTTCCAACTGGCCCGTCCGCAGATATAAAACACCCAGGTTGCTCCAGCTTTCGGCATACCCTGGATTAATGGCCAGGGCTTTTTCAAAATATTCCTGAGCGTGAAGCGCGTCGCCCTCCTCCAGAAAAATGAGGCCAAGATTATTCAATGTTTTATAGCTCCGGGGATCCAGGCGAATGGCATGATACAGCATCTGCTTGGCGGCCCTGTAATTTCTGACCCCCATGTACGCCGCCGCAAGGTTCTCATAAGACCGCACTTTACGGGGGGATTTACGCAGCACGTCAGTCCAAAGCGTAACGGGGTCTTTCCATACGGTGTTCCGCTGATACGTCAGGACGCTAAGGCCCGCAAGCCAGAACCCCATCACCGCGTAAAGAAGGACACGGCTCCGAATCAAAGCCTGCAACCCCGACACGGCGAAAAGCGCGAAGCCGATCAAGGCCAGATAAAGCCAATGCTCGAAAATCATATCCTTCCCCACCAAGGCGCTGGAAATGGACTCCATCATCAGGCTGACAAAAAACCAACCCGCGCAAAAGCTGAAAATACGCCGCCGCTTAAACTGCCGGCACGCCCAGGCCCCCACCCCAAAAATCAGGATAATCGAAAAAAGCGTCTGCCCTTCCCACACGGTTTGCGCCCTTGGAAAATCATAATCCAAATTTTGCCCAAAAGGTGCCAGGCACAACCGCAGATACGTTCTGAGGGCGTTCAAAGCCGTCAAAACGTTGCTCATCCGGAAGCGGCCGGTGACGACCTGTTCACGCAGATCGACAATAGAACTTGAACGTTCCGCCAGCAACGTTAACGGAATAATGAGCCACGTCAAGAAAAACGGAACCAACCGCCTCAAAACCCCCAGGAGGCTTTCATACGGCCGGCGGAGAAAAAACATGTTGATAATAAAAAGCATCAATGGCAGGGTAAACGCAAGTTCTTTGGAAAACATCGCGAGAACCGCCGCGGTCAAGGAAGCGAAATAATAATCCCGGTGAGCGGCCCCGGCCCATTTCAGATAAAACGCGAGAGAAAGCAAGTAAAAAAACGCGGCCAAAAGCGTCGCCCGTTGCGAAATATAATTAACCGCCTGGGTTTGCAGGGGATGAATCAAAAAAACCAAGGCGGTCAACACGGCGGTGACAGCCGCCGGCGGGCTGGCGCCGGCCGATTCCCGGCCTTCAAAGAAAGGCGTCTGTAACAGCTTGCGCACGAACACGAAAACCAAAAACGCGTTCATAAAATGGAGCAGAAGGCTAACGACATGGTACCCAACGACCTTATACCCGCCCACCCGGTAATTGAAAGCGAAGCTTAATCCCGTCATAAAACGGGTGTTAAAACTCGACCAAAGCGCCGGCCAGTTCCACAAAGAACGGACAGCAGGATTATGGACAATAAAAATATCGTCATCTAGGTGGAAACTGTTGTGAAGCGAATTGGAATAAACCGCCCCGCCCCAAAGGACGATGAGGGCGAAGGCGACCACGCGGGCCCGGTCAACAAACAAAGACTTTCTTTCTTGGTTCTGCATTAGAAAGCTTCCTCGGTTAGAAAAAAACGCCAACGGGCGCAGGGGACCACTTCTAACGCCTGCCTGTATTGTAATGGATGAGCTGGCAGGAAACAATCATTAAGGAATAAATCTCCGCCATGCCACCCCCAAGGGCCGAGGTCCGGGTGGGATAAAAAAACCGTCTTGTCAAAGCGCTCAATCCTCCCGCATAACAAGACGGCTCATAAAAAAGATGGTGCCGAGACCCAGAATTGAACTGGGGACGCAAGGCTTTTCAGGCCTTCGCTCTACCAACTGAGCTATCTCGGCACACAAGTTTCAACATTTTAAATAAGAGTGACCTAATTGTCAACAATTCTTATCAAGGAACGGTAATTATTCGTAAAGGGACTTCTCTATCTTCACATAAACATCTTGCGCAACACGGACACGCGGCAAAAAGGCTTTGCGGGCCTTGACCGACATCTTGACCAGGGAATTCGAAACGCTGTAAAGAGTGATGGTAACCCGGGTCCCCTGAATATTCACAATAATAATCCCGCCGGGTTCATTCTGTTCCTGAATGATGCCCATAACAGAAACCACCTCCAGCGTCCGGTCCCAGACTTCCGTGAAATCCCCGCTCATCACGCCTTCCACGGTATCAGGGCTCACAACGTACCCGCCAAGGGCTCCAACGCCCCCCACGACCAGATAAATACAGCCGTATAACGAAACACTCAAGAAACACAGAAGAATTCCGGAAACAGTCTTTTTGACGCCCAGACTAAAAGACATGACCACATTCCTTCCTGATAAAAATTGACCGGTTTCCTAAAAGCTTAAATCTATTTTAAAAATGACATCCTTATTATTTTAATAAAGAGTCTTCAAGAAGAGTCAGATATCCCGTCAAAATGGCTGCCAACTATCCTTTATTGGGTTTGGTACCGTGATTCGCTTTTTTAGAGCGCCAATTCAGCTTGCCTCTTCGTTTTTTCTTGCTCATCGTTCAAAACACCTCCTCTGTCATACCGCGCGCAGGATTTACTCTTAACTTAAATAGTTATTTAAAGTTACATTTATAGCAGGAATACAAAAAAAAGCAACAAAAAACTCCTGCCCCCACACCCATCAACCCGTCCCGTGAATATCTTCCAATATCTCTATGAGTTCCCGGATATCCTTGATCAGAGCATACGGCTTTAATTCCTGCAGCTCCTCTTTGGTCGAAGATCCGGTGATCACGGCAACGGTCTTCACGCCGGCTCTTTGCCCCGTCTGGATATCAATCGTCATATCCCCCACATAAAGGCACTCTGCCGGACAAATATCAAATTTCAGCATGATCGTTTTTAATATGTCCGGGTACGGCTTAGGCCGATGGACCCGGTCCCCGCACAGGACATAGTCAAAATACTCTTTCAATTCCAGGTGCCGGATAACGATATCGGAAAAGGCCGTCGGCCTGTTGCTCGCCACCGCGATTTTATATCCCCGTTGCTTGAGATAATTCAAAACGCGTTTGGCACCCGGAATCGTTTTAGACCCCTTTTTTAAAGACGTTTGGTGATGTTTGCGGTATACCGCCAGAACGGTGTCCAGGTCCTTCTCTCCGATAAAATTTTGCAAAAGGTGCCTGTCCCCCCAGCCCACGGTCCTTTTGATCGTCTCGGCGCTGACCGGAGGGAACCCAAACTGCTTCATCGTATAATTAATGCTGCGTTCCACGGGTTTATAAGCGTCGATCAGCGTCCCATCCAAATCAAAAATTACCAATTTAATCGTCATCATGATTTTGTTTCTCCTCAAAAGACTTTCCTGGCGCCGGCGGCAAAACGCGTGGTTCCCTATTCCTTCACCATATACAAAAGAAGCAGGCCCCCCAAGGCGACCCCCATCCCGACGGCCCCTTTAAAAAGGCTCACCACATCCTGCCACCAGACAAGAATCATAATGATGCCCGCGATCAAGACCGCAAACCCCGTCACGAGTAACGCCGCCTTGTTAGACTTGATTTTTTTATCCAAAGACATCCTTCCTCCTTAAGCGCTTTTCCCGCAGGACACCCGGGAAAACGCTTCTCTCTCGGCAAACAGGTCAGACACGCCGGCCGGGTCATCCTGGATTTTTTTCCAGCGCTTATGCATCCAGCCCCATTCATGGGGGTACCGGCGGATATACTGCTCAATAATTTTCGTCAGGGCCATGACATTCACCCGGACCGCCTCCTCGGCGGATTCGCATTCTTGCAAAGGCATCTCCGGTTCGATAAAGATCTTCTGCTGGTGGCCTTCCTGCCGGACGTTAAAAATCGGCAGGACCGGGGCTCCGGTGCGGTTGGCGATCACAATGGGCCCCGTAGCGGTTGCTGCCTGCTGCCCGAAAAAGTCCACCAAAACACCACCTTCGCTGCCGAAATGCTGGTCCATCAAAATAAACAACAGTTCATTATTCCGCAAAACCCTCAAAGACTCCAGGACACATTCCCGGCGAGGCTGGGTGTAAATCGTATGCACCTTTTCCCGGTTCATCATCTTTAAAATCACATCCGCGAGCTTTTTATCCCTGGCGCGGCGCATGATCACGTTCACGGCATACCCGCTCTGCGCCATCTGCAGCATCATAAGAGGAAAATTCCCGAAATGGGCGGTGACCATGATCGCGCCTTTCCCTTTTTTGAGCGCCGCATCCAGGTGCTCTTTCCCTTCCATGGTAAACAGCGTGCCCACTCTTTCTGGGTAACGGGAGAAATACAACAGCTCGATACTCCCTTTACGGATCGTCTTGAAACAGTCATGGATAATTTGCTCGATCTGCTCTTCCGATTTCTCCTGGCCAAACGCGATCTTCAGGCTCTCCCGGGCGATCCGCTTGAGGCGGAACGTCAACCGGAACGCGGCGGACAGCATAACGGTCAGCAGCCCTTTCACAAGGAGGAAGGGCAGGTGCTCAACCAGAAAACAGGCAAACAGCATGCCATAACGGGCCGCCGCCCTGGATGTCTTTTTTTGTAATGTGCGAAAATCCATTTATCGTTTATACCCGATTTTTCTTAGAAAATCCTTCCTCCAGGCGATATCCTGCTCATCCTCGACTCCGGCCGATTTCATCCCGTCGATCACGCCCAGGACCCCCCGGCCGGTCCCGTTATCCGCCACAATCACTTCCAGAGGATTCGCGGTGGCGGCAAAGACAGAACAAACCTCGCAAACACTTTTAACGGCGTTTAAAATATTGATCGGGAACCCGTTCTGCATGCAGATGATAAACGTGTGCCCCGCCCCGATCCCGAGCGCGTTCTCCGCGGCCAAGGCCTTCATCCCCTCATCATTGCCTTCCACCCTCACTTTGCACGCGCCCGACGCCTCGCAAAATGCGACACCAAACTTCAACCCGGGAGCGGAAGACACAATGGCCTCATACAAATCTTCCACGGTCTTGATAAAATGAGTCTGCCCCAAGACCACATTCACATCATCCGGTTTCCGGACTGGCACGCTGATAATGTCCATAAGACCTCCTTCAAACGGGTCGCCTCGTTAACCGCCTATCGGTTATAGGCTCTTGCCCACAAAATCCCGCATCCCGGCAGGACACTGCGCTCCCGCGGGCAACCTGGGCGCCCTCCCCCTGATATGTCCGTGATCAAATTAATGCTGTTCAAAAATACGCCGCACTTCCGCCAGAAGGGTCTTGGCGTGGACAGGTTTTGTCAAATGAGAGGTCGCTCCGGCAGCCAATTCCGCGTGAATATCATCCATAGAATCTTTGGCCGTTAAAAAAAGCACCGGGATGTTCTTGGTTTCTTCGGCCTGTTTCAGTGTGGCGCAGACCTCCCGGCCCTTAATGCCAGGCAGAATAACATCCAGGATAATTAAATCCGGTTTCTGCCTTTTAGCGACCTGTATCCCTTTCTCTCCGGACACCGCCGTCAGGACGCTGAATCCGTTGGGAAGAAGGATCCCCTTAACCGTTTTAATGATACCCTCATCGTCATCGACGATTAAAACGCTCTTGCGGGCGTATTCCCATTTCCGCGCGAACGCCAGCTTAATCTTCCCCTGGCTGAAAAACAAAAGCACAACGATATTAAGCAAAATAAACGGCAAAACATCCTGCGCAGCAAACCTCATCCCGATCCAGGACAGATAAAGGCACAGAAGCGCGTTAGCCCCCAGGAATATTTTCCTCCCCCATTCTTTAAACAGCAGCATCACCAGCGAAGACAGCGACAGCGTGAGAAACAATAAAACCAACACCTGGCGGTGCAGGGATAATGGGACGTTCCCGAACACATCCGGATTGGCCCGTAAAGATAACAGGCCCGTCCCATACACGACAACACACAAACAAATAATGACAGCAACGGATTTTTTATCCCTCGTCATGGGCCCCTCCTGGATTTCTATTGCCTTGACTGAATTCTAAGGACAATCACACTTCTTCATCTTAAGCAAATTCCCGGCAATCAGCGCCGCGACCGCCAGAGGAACAAGATAGGCTCCCTGGAACGGGCTCCGGGTCCGAAACACCATCATCAAAAACGCCACGCTCATAACCGCTGTGATTCCCGCCACAACAAAATGCAAAAGTTTCCACATCGTGTTGCCTGCCAGAGTGAGGACAGCCACGAAGAAAAGGAACCCCGACGAAATCGCGCAGGACAACAGGAACCATTCATCGACAGACAACGCGCCCGCCGGCGCGATCCTCTTGCCCCCCAAAACCGGCAAGGCGGAAACCAGGACCGCCGCGGCCACCATGATTTCGGCCCAAGCCATGCTGAAATAAAATTTTGGCCCCTGTTTCATCGCGGCAGGATTTTTAAATGAAATAAAATTATTCCGATTTTCTAAGCGGGCTTTAACTTATTGTTTTTTATTATACAAGAACAACTATTACCGTACACTCCTTTTTAATATTATTATTCCCCAAGCTGTTAAAACCAGGCAAAGATAAGCGAACACATCTCCATGGACGGTATAGAAAGATCTGTGGTTAAGAAGGCGTACCCCGGCCGTCGCAACGCCTTCCACAAAAACTTTTTTGTGCTTGTGATCCTGAACATACTTGATCACCTCTCCCGTGGACGAGATAAAACACGTGACGCCGGTGTTCGCCGCGCGGACAAGAAAGCGGCGGTGCGCGACCGCCTGAAAGACGGAGGCCTGAAGGTGCAGCCAGGGAGCTTTTTCAGCCAGAAACCAGGCGTCATTAGTGATGTTCACCAAAAGGTTAGCGCCGTTTAAAACCAACGCCCTGGCCACCGATGTCACGGTATCTTCAAAACAAATCAGAACCGAATAATATGCCGGCACAGTTTCAAACCGTTCCCCGGACCTGCCCCCGGCCCCAGGAACAGAGGCCGCCTCCTTGACCCGGCGCGTCACAGGGAAAAGCGTCGGAACCTGGCCCCATTGAAAGTCAAGGATCGGGATCAACGCCGCCACTGCGGGAAGCTGTTCCCGGAAAGGGACATATTCTCCAAAAGGGACCAGGTGCAGCTTATCATGTTTCTTGCGCACCTGCCCTTCCGCGGTCATTAAAAACGCGGAATTATAATACCTCTCCCCCTCCTGATGCACGGCGCCGAACAAAATCGGCGTACGGATCCAAAACCGCACCGCCTCCTGCATATCAGTGAACATATGAATGGACTCCCACAAATACCCCGGGAAAGATGTTTCCGGCCATATGATCAAATCCGGCTTGGCCTTCAGCACCGATTTGGACAAAGATAAGTACCTCTCCATGATTTCCGGCCAGTTCAACGGGATCCATTTCATCTGCTGAGGGATGTTCCCCTGCACGACGGCTACCGTGATATCTGTTTTCTCGCCGGCATAGGCTCCGGCGCGGCAACGCCAGCCCCCGTATCCAAGGACAAGGGCGGACATCAACGCGGCACTCACAAGCGGGACCCACATAACCCGGTGTTTAAAAGACTTGTCTTCAACGAAAAAATTCTTGAGCGTATCCAGCAAAACAAGGTTTATCAAAACAATAAAAAACGACACGCCGAAGACGCCGGTGATGTCCGCGATCTGGATGACCGGCAAAAATTTATATTGAGAATGGCCCAGGCTCGCCCACCCAAACCCGGTGAACAACCTGTCCCGGATAAACTCAAGCCCCACCCAGAGCGAAGGG
Organism: Candidatus Omnitrophota bacterium; assembly: GCA_029560465.1. Classification (GTDB taxonomy): domain Bacteria; phylum Omnitrophota; class Gorgyraeia; order Zapsychrales; family JANLHA01; genus JAGOJP01. The sequence goes on along the minus strand of JAKQKX010000063.1, from coordinate 124,996 downwards.
ACAAAGATGTACCGGAAAACCGGGATCCGTTTACGCACAAGCGCGTAGCCGTAGCCAAAAAACCCAAAATAAAGGGATAAATACCCCACCATCCCCCCCACGGCCAATATCGCCAGGAACAGCGGGATACCCGCCGTGACGTGCATGGAAATAAACCAATAAAACATCCCCGCGAAAAAAACAACCCCCGCGTAATAAGCCAGCCGGAAAGCCTCTGCGGGGAGCTTATCTTCAAAAGCCCACATCATGGGGATCAGGGCCACCCAGACAAGCGGCCAAAAATCAAAACATGGATAAGATAAGATAAGCAAAATGGCGGACAAAAAACAGAGGATCGCGGAATAACTGCAAAGGAACTCAAAAAAACTTGTTTCTTTGTTCTCCGCAGCCAGCTGCAGGAGTTTTTCTAAAGTATGTTCTTCCTGGCCCATATCATTCACCTTTTGCCAGCTATGAACCGCAGCATTTCTTATACTTCTTGCCGCTCCCGCAGGGGCAGGGGTCGTTCCGCCCAACCTTGGGCCCGCTTTTATGATACGGCTGGGAAGCCGGCGGGGGCGGATTCTGCGGCCGTTGCGGTTGAGGCGGTTCCTGGGCGCCGGGCTGCGGGGCGGTATCCCCGGAAAAACTCGAAACCTCATCGTGCACAAAATTCTGCGGAAGGGAGTCAAACACGCCACGCATACGCGCCGACCCCGGCAGGGGCTGCACTTTAAAAATAATCTCCGCCACCTCATCGCTGATGGAAGCGAACATCATCTGAAACATTTCATAGCCTTCTCTCTTATATTCAATCAGCGGGTCCCTTTGCCCGTACGAACGCAAGCCCACGCCGCCTTTAAGCTGATCCATGGCGTACAAATGATCTTTCCATTTCGCGTCCAGGGTATTGAGGAGCACCACTTTCTCAAGACCGCGCATATTTTCGACCCCGATCTCGCGCTCCTTCTGCTGATAAAGTTCTTTGACGCCGCGGATAATCAGGTCTTTGATCTCTTCGGGTTTCATGTCCGCCAGCTGGCCCCGAACCTGGGACAAATCATAATGGAATTTTGAATGCAAGGACACCTGAAGGCCGTCCAGGTCCCAGGACGCTTCATCCTGGCCGTTAAAAAGACATTGATCCACGAGGGAAGACAGGACATCTTCTATCGCTTCCATCACCCGGTCTCTGACATTGGTGCTTTCCAGGATGCTCCGGCGCAAACCGTAGATAGCTTCCCGTTGCTTGTTCATCACATTGTCATATTCCAGAAGCTGTTTGCGGAATTCAAAATTCTGAGTTTCCACCCGCTTTTGCGCCACTTCAATCGCCCGCGTCACCCAGGGATGCTCAATGACCTGCCCCTCCTCCATCCCCAGCTTCTCCATAAGGGACACGATCCGGTCGGAAGCAAAAAGCCGCATGAGGTCATCCTCCAGGGAAACAAAAAAACGCGAGGCCCCCGGGTCGCCCTGACGGCCGGACCGGCCGCGCAACTGGTTATCGATACGCCGGGCTTCGTGCCGCTCAGTTCCGATCACATGCAGCCCCCCGACATCAATCACCCGCTGGTGCTCATTTTTCACCTGCTCCCGGAACTGCGCCAAAAATTTTTTAACACGGATTTCTTTCTCGCTTTCCTCCTCGCCCTCTTGGACTTCCTGTTCAGCTAAGCTCCTCGCCAGGAATTCTGCGTTGCCGCCCAAGACAATATCCGTCCCCCGCCCAGCCATATTGGTGGCGATCGTCACGGCCTGATAACGGCCGGCCTGGGCAACGATCTGCGCTTCCAACTCATGGTATTTCGCGTTCAACACCTGGTGTGGAATGCCGCGCTGCTTCAGCAAAGCGGACAGGTATTCGGATTTCTCGATGGAAATCGTACCCACAAGAACCGGCTGGCCTTTTTGATAACAGCCGGCAATTTCTTCCACCACGGCGTCGAATTTCTCCCGGACGCTCTTGTAGACGCAGTCCGAATAGTTCTCGCGCTTTAACGGCCGGTTCGTCGGCATAACCACGCAATCCAGCTTATAAATCTGGCTGAACTCGTTGGCTTCGGTGTAAGCGGTCCCGGTCATTCCGGAAAGTTTTTCATACATGCGAAAATAATTTTGGAATGTGATGGTCGCCAAAGTCTGATTTTCCCGTTCGATCTTGATGCCTTCCTTGGCCTCAACCGCCTGGTGCAGGCCGTCCGACCACCGCCGCCCCGGCATGAGACGCCCGGTGAACTCATCCACGATCAGGACTTCCCCATCGCGGACGACGTAATCCACGTCGCGCTTAAAAAATTCTTTGGCCTTCAGGCTCTGCAGGATATGATGCCGGTATTCGATTGTTTCCATATCATGGAGGTTGTCAATGCCGAACATCCTGGCCGCCTTTTCCTCCCCCTGTTCTGTCATGGAAATAGACCGGTTTTTTTCATCCGCGACATAGTCATATCCCGCCGACAAGTCGATGTTCCGGTACTTGGCGTCGATCTCTTCCTGTTCCGTGATTCGCCGCCCTTTCAAGGATTGCGCGATGGTATTCGCCGTGTAATATTTATCCGTTGATTCTTCGGCCGGCCCGGAAATGATCAGCGGCGTGCGCGCCTCATCCACAAGAATACTGTCGACTTCGTCGACAATGGCAAAATAATGCTGGGCCTGCACCATTTCTTCCCTGGCAATCACCATGTTATCCCGCAAATAATCAAACCCGAACTCATTATTCGTCCCGTAGGTGATATCACAGGCATACGCGTCCTGACGCTCGTTCGCGTTAAGCTCATGCAGAATCACACCGACGCTCAAGCCAAGGAATTCATAAACCGGGCCCATCCATTCCCGGTCGCGGCGGGCGAGATAATCATTGACCGTCACCACATGCACCCCTTCCCCGGTCAAGCCATTCAAATACGCCGGCAGCGTGGCCACCAGCGTCTTCCCTTCTCCGGTCGCCATTTCGGCGATCCGCCCTTCATGCAAAACCATCCCACCCAAAAGCTGGATATCGTAATGCCGCATGCCCAGCGTGCGTTTGGCCGCCTCCCGGACCGCCGCGAACGCTTCCGGCAAAATATCCGTCAACGCCGCCTGCCGGGCCTTCTTCAATTCTTCCTTAAATGCGGCCAGCCGGATATTCAGGTCGTCCCGCTCTTCATTCGACGCGGCTTCCCGGAGGCTTTGTTCAATCTGAAGAAAATCTTTCTTGGGGGCCTCCGTCGCCTGCCGGTACCGGGCACGAAATTCCTCTGTCTTGGCTTTCAGCTCCCCGTCCGTGTATTTTTCAAACTGCGGCTCCAGCGCGTTGATCCTGGAAACGGCCTTACTCATCCTCTTGATGGTGGCTATCGATGGCAAAGGAAGATCCGGCGGCAGATAAATATGAACTTTCGGTTCCAGCGCGTTGATCGCCGCTTGCGCGCGCCGCACGATAAATTTTCCTATAAAAAATCCGAACATGAGAACCGCTGCCTCCTCAACGTTATTTGTTTTATCAAAAATTCTTCATCAAACGGCCCTGTACCCCCACGCCTTCAGACCGCGCTTTCCGGCTTCCAGCGCAAGAACGCGTCAATAAACAAACTCAAGTCGCCGTCCATAACCCGGGACACGTTCCCGGTTTCCGCGTCGGTCCGGTGGTCTTTCACCATATTATACGGATGCATGACATAAGAACGGATCTGGCTGCCCCATTCGATTTTTTGTTTCTGGCCGTATTCCTTGGCCATCCGATCTTCCTGTTCTTTCTGTTTTTTTTCATACAGCCTGGCCTTGAGGATACGCATCGCCATCTGCTTATTCTGCAACTGAGAACGCTCGTTCTGGCACTGGACGACGATTCCGGAAGGAGCATGGGTGATCCGCACCGCCGAGTCGGTCGTGTTAACGCTCTGCCCGCCCGGCCCGGATGAACGGAAAATATCAATCCTCAGGTCATCGAGGTTGATCTCCACCTCAATATCATCCTCGATTTCAGGGATCACGTCAACAGACGCAAAAGACGTGTGCCGCCGTTTATTGGCGTCAAACGGCGATATCCGGACCAGCCGGTGAACCCCTTTTTCCCCTTTAAGGTACCCGTACGCCATCGGGCCCTCAATGCGCAGGGTCACATTCTTGATGCCGGCTTCTTCCCCCGGAAGGATGTCCGTGGTGGACAATTTGTACCTCATATTTTCAACCCAGCGCATATACATCCTCAAAAGCATATTGGACCAGTCACACGACTCAGTCCCGCCGGCCCCGGCGTTAATACTGAGGATCGCGTTATTGCGGTCGAACGGACCGGACAGAAGGGACTTGGTTTCTAAATCCGCAATATCCTTCTGCAGTCCCGCCAGGTCTTGTTCGATTTCCTGTAGGGATGACTCTTCCCCTTCCGACAACTCGGCCAACTCTCCTAAATCATTCAACTTACCGGTAATCTCCTCAAAAGGTTCAACGCAGGATTTCAGGAATTTCAGATTCTGCATAATTTTATTAGCGGCCTCATTATCATCCCAAAAATTCGGCTGAGACATTTTTTGTTGAATCGCCACTATTTCTTCCTGTTTTTTGGAAAGGTCCAGAAAACCTGTCAGCTGGCAGACTTTTTCCCTGAGCATTTTAAGCTGTATGATAGTATTATTAGACATATAAATATTTATAATATTTAGAGTTAAGGATTGGAGGATATTATAACATAACACGTCCGAAAAACAACGAAAGAAATACGGAAAGAAACGCACCCTCCGACCCAAGGGCAGGCGAGAGGAAACAGATCATTTTTTACGGCACCTTAGGCATGAAAAGGCCAACAAGAAAAAATATCATTGCCACCAGGGACACCAACACAGCAAAGGCGGCCACAAAAAAATTGACCTCAAAAGCCGAAAATTTTTTCAAAGCCCGTTCAGCATTGTATATAAAGACAGCCAGTTCATTCTCGCTGTATTCGCCCCCTGTTCTTTGCGCGTGAAGAAAATTAACTTTTAACGTCTTGGCGTATTCCAGCAAGGCTTTTCTGCGCTCCTGCTCGTCTTCTATTTTAAAAATCAACGTCAGTTTCGTCACCAGGAGGCCCTTCTAAATATTGAACGATACTCTTGATAAAAGTGCTTTCATGCCACCGCCCCAAATAGTCAGTGAGCCCCGCTTTCCGGCACGCCTCTGCCGCGGCATCCTCATTCAGGGCCTTTTGTTGCCCCCCTTCGCTTTGAAGGCCGGGTAATCTGTAAAAACAGTACCCGATCATGGGGATATTTTCAAATTCGGACATCTGGCGCAAAACCTTAATAATGGTGTAAGACGGCAACCCTTCCATCAAAATATCAATCACAATGATATCCGGAAGGAACATAAGCGCCCGTGAGATAACCTGGGCGTCCAAGGTGACCATATCCGTGTGACAACCTTCCCGATCCAAAAGCAACGCGATGTTCCGGGCCGTTTCACCGTCCTCTCCCGCAACCAAGACTCTTTTGCGGCCCCGCGGGGGCGCATCTGCCGTCTTGGAGCAGCCCAGCAACCGATCCACCTTTGCCACCAAGTCTTCGGCCTGGACGGGTTTAAGGATAAAGTCATCGGCCCCCATGACTTTAAACGTCTCCTCCATTTTCGCCCTTCCCGTTATAATCAGGACAGGAATATGGGCTGTGAGGTCGCTGGTTTTGAGCTCCTTGAAAAAGGTAAAGCCGTCCATCTTGGGCATAAGGACATCGGTGACAATAAGATCAGGCTTAATATCCCGGGTCATCTGAAGACCTTTTTGCCCGTCTTCCGCCTGCATCACGGCATGGCCGGCCCCTTCAAATATCCTGGATAACAGGACCCTCTGGGTTTGTTCATCATCAATAATAAGGATTTTTTTCTTATCCACCGGTCCGCCCTATTTTAAAATTTAGGCATGACACCCCAAGTTCAATAACCGGGGACATTAATGATTCCCAACGATAAATTTTGCAATTAAGGTATGCAAAGTATCGGCATATTCAAACACTTTCACAGCAACTTCTTGCAATTCTTTCGCGTTGGTAGCGTTAGCGTCCGTTATAGAAGTGTTTTGTTCCATCGTCGCTGCCTGGGATTGAACTTTTGTAGAAATGCCGGCGACATGATTGGCAACTTGATTCATATTGGCTACTATTTTATTAAGCTCTTCTCCCAATTTCTGGGCCAATTGAACACCATGGGCTACTTGTTGCGAGCTGCCATTCACCATCTTATCAATATCATTGGCGGAAGATGAGCTTTGCTCGGCAAGTTTCCGAACTTCGTCAGCGACAACGGCAAAGCCTCTGCCATGCTCACCGGCTCGTGCCGCTTCAATAGCCGCATTAAGAGCCAACAGGTTTATCTGATCCGCTATATTGGTTATGATAAAAACCGCCTCTTTAATCTGGGTTGAACTTTTCTCGATACTATCCATGGCTTCAATGGTAACGGACATGCTTCCCTTCATGACTTCAGCACTCCTTGCCGTTTCTTGCGTAATTTCATTAACCCTGTTAGCATCTGCCGCCGTATCCTGCACGGAAGCCGACAATTCTTCAAACCCCGCGGATTGCTGTTCGGTACCCTCTAAAATGCCTTTGGAGTTTCCTTTAAAAGCCTTTGCCGCCGTTGATACCTTCTCCGCGCATTGTTTGACCTGACTCACCATTGTTTCAATATTACCGATAAAAGTATTAAAAAATTGGGCTAATTTACCGATTTCGTTGCGCGACTCAAAAGATACGCGTTGCGTTAAATTGCCTTCACCGATTCTTGTAAACAGCTGAATGAGGTGCTCAATGACATATAAAATCTTCCCCCCCATATAAATTCCCATGGCCAAAGACAACAGTAATAACAAAAACATAATTAACAATGAAATAACAATAAATTTTTTTAGGCGCGTGCTCATTTCCAAAAGGTCGGTTTGGATAAAAATTGTGCCCACCTTTTCATCATCGGAAACAATTTCCTGGAAAAAATTCAAGGTGTTTTCGGCAAAAACATAATCATTCTCTAAAATGTTTTCTGGAAAAACAACACGGGCATTATCTCTAACGTAGGTCGCGAAGAGATTTCCATCCCCAACATATATGGCTGCCGAAATTATGTGGGAATTGGTGCTCAGGGCGTTCAGAACATCTTTAGCGCTATCCGCGTCTTTAAACATGATGGCTGAAACACTGTTTTGGCCCAACACTTGCGCCAATGTCCCGATATTTTTGGGTATTTCCTGACGGAAACTTTTAACATCATTTATAACATATGCCAAACAGGCGATAAATAACACGGATTCACACGTGAGCGTAATAATGATGGCGATCATGTATTTGATTGAAATATCCCGGAAAAATTTCATTTTATCTGACCTCATCCGCCAATTTAAGAAGTTGCGAACTGATCGTTAATCCGTTAGCACGCGCCAAAGTCGCGTTAATATCAAACCCGATTTTTTCCCCCGTTAGCTTAAAATTAATAATTCCTCCGTTATCAAGGAACCCTTCCTCTTCCCCAACGGTTAAAACACTCGCCCCCTTCACCGCAGCAAGAATCCTGGCGGCTTGGGGGCCTGATCTGACAAACACGATCTGACAACTCGTCGCCGCCCCGGCATCGCTTAAATATTTTGTTTGGACCGTTTTGCCTTTAACATTCTTTTGCTCAATGGTTTTCAAAGCGCCGGGAGGCGAACCATACGTGCATATACTTATCGTCCCCTCGGGGGTATTGACAGGCCATTCAACATATTTAGCAAAATTGTATAAAAACGCCACCTTCAAATCATCAGCTTGGATGGCGTATGCGCGTGTCATTATTATAGCGGTCAAGAAAAACAAAACGAACACGACACCACAACTTCTTCGAATCATAACACCTCCTGCACCCTTTGCCGTATCCCGCCAGGGCGCGACCATCGTTCCATTTCTCTTGAATCCTTTCTCATGCAAAACTTCATGGGGTAGCCACCCAAGCCATGACCCAAACGGAAAAGGGCCCCTTTAGGTAAGTTCAATAATAACAAGCAAATACTCTGCGTACTATAACACGATTAAAATTCTCAATAAATGTATAATTGAAAAATTTCCTGGCCAGGCGAACCAATCCTGCTTGCGTTCAAAGATGTTGGATGTGCTCTGATAGCGGATTTCTCTTGTGGACAATGCGGCTGTCGCGTATAGCAAAAGATTTCAAGAAGGCCTGGGAGGAGTCCCTGCCTGTGGGAAGAAAAGTTTTAAAATTCAACGTGTCGCTTACTGGCAAACGCGCAACATCAAAGCCCCGGATGGGTTGCCAGATGCCTGATAATCATGGCCTGCCGTTTTATTTATGGTACCGTTTCAACCCCTTCAGCTCCAGGTTAAATTCGTCTTTGCTGTCGGCGAAACGGCGGGCGTCCTCTTCGTCAACATATTCCTCTTTAACCAGGTGCACGAGGGATTTCTTAAACGACTGCATCCCGTATAATTCGCCTTCATCGATAAATTTCTGAATTTCATTAATCTTCCCTTCCCGGATCAGGCGGGAGATGGTCGGGGTGACGACCATGGTTTCGTACGCCGGCACCCGGCCCGACCCGTCTTTTAAGGGGATCAGCCGCAGGGAGATCACGCCTTTTAAAATAATGGCCAACTGCATGCGCAATTCTTCGTGCAGGTACGGGGGGAAAAAATTGACGATGCGGGTGATGGCCTGGACCGCGTTGACCGTGTGAAAGGTGGTCAGGACAAAACTCCCCAGCTCGGTTGCGGTGATGGCCGCGCGCATGGTGTCGACGTCGCGTATCGTGCCGATATAAATAATATCCGCGCTCTGCTGCGTGACGTGTTTCAGGGCCGCCGGGTAGGAATGGACGTCCGTTCCGAGTTCACGCTGGTTAATCATGCTCTTTTTATCCGCGAAAATAAACTCGATGGGGTCCTCGATCGTTACGATATGCTTCTCGCTGTTATTGTTGATATAATCGATCATGCTGGCGATGGTCGTGGACTTTCCGCTGCCCGCCGGGCCCGAAAGGATCACCAGCCCAGAAGATTCCTCGCAAAACGTCTTCAGCAGGTCAACCGGCAGTTTGAGGTATTCAAAAGACTCCACGCTCGTCTTAATATGGCGGGCCACCACCGCCGGGTGCCCCCGCTCGATGGAAAGGTTAATGCGGAACCGCCCCACCTCCGGTTCGTTATAGATAAAATCAATATCTTTGTTAAAATGGAACAACTTTTTCCGCTCTTCATTATTCAACACCGTCGCGGCGATCTGGTCCATTTGCTCCTCGCTGATCATCTCTTCAGAAATAATCTTAACGACCCCGTTGATTCTGGCCCGCGGCAGGGATTTCGCGCTCACGAATAAATCCGATGCCTTTTTGTCAATCATGATCCTGAACAGTTGTTTAATATCCATGAGCTAACCTCTTTCTTTTTAATGATCCCCCAAACGGATTCTTTCCATCCCAAAAAATATTATATGTTCCTATTGTACATCCGGACAAGCGCCCTGGGAACAATTAAACGTTCTTTCATCCCGCCCTTCAGGCGCCACCCCCTCCCCTTGCCCCGAGGAGCCGTATCCTCGCGGCGATATCCCTTTCTTGCGCTAGCAGACGCGCTTTCCGCGGGTCTTGTTTGCCGCCGTAACCGCCCGGATCCCCGTTGGCCTTGATAACCCGGTGGCAGGGAATAATAATCGGGTACGGATTCTTTCGTAAAGCCTGCCCCACCGCCCGCGCCGCCTGCGGCCGGCCGATTCTCTCCGCGACCCATTTGTACGACCGGGTCTCCCCCAATGGGATTTCCAGTGTCGCTTTTAAAACCGCCCACTCAAAATCCGTGAGGCCTTTTGAAAATTTCCCACTCACCCTTATGCCCCCGCGTCCCGGAAACCCAAAATCATCCCGTCCCAAATTCCAACTTACTGCTTTCTTAAAAAAACACTCTTCCCTCGCACCTTCCGGTGATACGCAACCGCGAACCGGTGCGCCTCATCGCGAATCCTCTGCAGAAGCATCAGCCCTAAAGAATCTTTGGAAAGAATAACAGCTTTTCTCCGGCCCGGCAAGAATATTTCTTCTTCCCTTTTGGCCAAAGATACCATCGGGATATCCAGCTCCAAGGCGACCAGCTCTTGCTGGGCCGCCGAAAGCTGACCTTTGCCGCCGTCGATCAAGATTAAGTCCGGGAAAAGCCTTTGTTCCGCTTTAAGCCGCGCGTAACGCCGGCGAACCACCTCGGCCATCATCCTGAAGTCATCAATTCCCTTCACCTCTTTAATTCGGAACCGCCGGTAATTGCTTTTATCCGCCTTCCCGTTTAGAAACGACACCATAGACCCAACGCTATGGTGGCCCATGATATTGGAAATATCAAACGCTTCAATCCGGTCCGGCCGGCGCGGCAGTCCCAGGGCGCGCTGGAGCTGCTCTGCCTCTTTATAAAAATTCAGTTCCTTGGTCCCGGAGTACAGTGCGCCCAAAGCGTATACCTGGTCGCGCACTTTCGCGGCCTGCTCAAAACGGCGGGTTTGAGAAAGGCCCTCCATCTCCCGCTCAAGGTCACGGAACAGTTCGTTCTTCTCTCCTTCCAAAATCTGGCAGACATGACGAATAACGGCCGCATAATCCCGGCGGCTGATCTTTCCGCAACAGGGCGCGGCGCACAGGCCAAGATGATAATCCAGGCACGGTTTGTCCGGGAACGGGTCGCAAGTCCGGAAATGAAAGATCCGTCGGATAAAAGTCAGCGCTTCACGGATCAATTTGGGGCTTACGTACGGGCCGTAATAACGTGACGCCGGATTCATGATCCGCGGCCTCACCACAAAAATTCCCGGGAACGGGTCTCCGGTCACCTCAATGAGCGGATAGGTCTTGTCGTCACGCAGGTCCACATTATACTTGGGCTGGAAATTCTTGATCAAGCTGGCTTCCAAAATAAGCGCTTCCGCTTCGGACTGTGTCGTGAGCCAGTCGATGTCAGAGATCTCCCCCACCAGGGAATCCACTTTGGAGATCACATGTTTTTTCCGGAAATACGACTGCACCCGCTTCCTAAGGCTCACCGCCTTGCCCACATAGATGACCTCCCCGGCGCTGTTTTTCATCAAATAAACACCGCTTGTCAAAGGCAAATTCTTGACTTTTTCTTTTAAGTCCATGACAAACCCCGGGAACCCGGAAAGAGAACAGGATAAATTCGGCCGCAGTTCATTATGTTTTCATCCGGCTTTTCATCCCGAAATTCTGCAACCAGCGGTAAATATTCCGGGCTTGTTCGATCCTTAATATAAAGCACAACACCCCGTAAAACATGAACCCCAGGACTATCGCCAAAGAAAGCCGTATCATTTCGTTCGGGATGCACGCGGTGTTCCATATCCGGATAACCGCTCCTCCGGCGACAACACCGGCCGCCAGCACCTTGACGATAAAAATTCTAAACCCGCCGTTAAGCCCCCCCAACCGTTTATTCAAACAATAAAAAAGCCAGATAAAATCAATCGAGGCCGAGACGGAACTGGCTAAAGCGATGCCTCCCACTTTTAACGGGATCATCAGCACGATGTTCAAGGCCGCGTTAATCACCAAGCAAACCGCAGCGATTTTTACAGGAGTTTTCGTATCCTGCAGGGCGTAAAAAGCGGTGACCAGAATCTTGATCCCCCCAAAACTGAACAGCCCGATCGCATAAAACAACAGTGCCCAGGATGTGATCGTTGTCGAATACTGGTTGAACTCGCCGCGCTGAAACAAAATCCGGATAATCGGGTTGGCCAGCAGCATCAGGACAACGCTAAAAGGGACCATAACAAAAAAGATGTTCTCCAGGATAAAAACCAGGGTTTTTTTAAGCTGTGCCAGATTGTTCTGGGTGGCCAGGCTGGACAGCGTGGGCAGCATGGCTGAAGCGAGCGCGAAGCCAAAAATCCCCATCGGGAACTGGATAATCCGGTTCGAATAATAGATGGCGGATATCCCGCCCGCCCCAACGATTGTGGAAAGGGACGCACAAAATGTGTCGATAAAAATATTCAACTGATACACGCCGGCTCCGATCACCCGCGGTAAGAGCAGGTGCCCCACCCGGATCGCGGCGGGGTGGTTCAACGGCAACGGCTTATAAATTTTGATACCAGTTTTTAACATCGGCCGGATCTGCATCACCAGTTGCAGAAGACCTCCGATCAAAACCCCGGCGGCCAGGCCATACACAGGTTCCGTCAAGAAACGGGAGGATAAAAGCGCGCTTATAATGATTGCGATGTTGAGCAGGCAGGGGCTAAACGCCGGGACGGCGAACGAACGGAAGGCGTAAAGAACGGCCATGGAATAAGCGGTTAACCCGATTAAAATGAGGTACGGGAACATGATCTTGGTGAGATGAATCGTGAGAGCCAATTTTTCCGGATGGGCCATAAACCCGGGGGCGAGGAGCCGCACAATATGCGGCGCCAGGAGGATGCCCAACAAAGTCAACGAAGTTAATGAAATCAGGGCCAAAGCCAGAATGACGCTCACAAAATGCCAGAATTCCTCGCGGTTTTTCTGGATAAGATATTCTGAAAACACCGGGACCACAGCGGCATTAGCCGCACCTTCACCCACAAAATCACGAAAAAGGTTTGGGATTTTAAAAGCCACAAAAAACGCGTCGGCCTGAAATCCCGTGCCGAAAAATCTGGCTAAAATCACATCCCGGACAAACCCAAGCACCCGAGACGCTAACGTTCCAACTGAAATAATAGATGTGGATTTGATGAGGGACCCGTGAGAATCAGGTTGTCCGGAATTATCATTTGACATTCAAAAGCCTCTCTGCTATAGTATAAAATTCAAAAGAAAGGAGTGAGTAAGTTGCCACAAAGAAGATCAGGTATTAAAGAACTGCGAAAAAATCATAAAAATCGGATGCGTAATCTTGATGTTAAAACTGAATTGAAGAAAACGATTAAGAAATTTCTCGTTTCGGTCACCAGCAACAACAAAACCGAAGCCACAACTCAGTTAAAATCAGTTTACAAAAAACTGGATAAGGCCGCCAAACGCAACCTTATCCATAAGAATACCGTCGCACGGCGTAAATCCCGTTTCAGCACGATGGCCAATAAAATCGCCTCGTAAAGCTCCGCTGTCCTGATATTATTCCGCTTTATCCATGTGCCAAAAGGCCGGTCAGTTGCACGACGACCAATTCCAACGCATAATCCGGATATAAACGACTGCGTTTAATATTCAAATCCGCTTCCTGCAAAAACTGTAACCCTTTTACATAGCGGGCCTGGGATAAACGATTCTGTATTTCACGCCAAAACCATACCAGCGCCCCCATAATCTGCAGCGGCTGATCCCCTTCCTTTAACAATTCCGAAAGAATTCGCAGCGCCTCAGCCGTCTGCCGGGCCGAGATGGCCTTGGTCATATCAAAAACATTCTGTTTCCCGCCTTTGGAAAAATCAAAGATTTCCGCTTTCTTATGGAATTTCTTGACGAAAGGGTCTGATGCGGGAATCCGGGCGGCTTCCAGAACCAGCATCAAATGCTCGAAAGGAGCGGCGGCATACGCGGCCAAAACATCTTTCACCGGCTTGGTCAAATGCTGGCAATTCCTGACGATCACCAACCGCCGGCCAGCCACAGCCGGCAAAGCCAGAAGGGTTTCCTGCAACACCCGGGGAGACAACTTGTAAGCGTCCAAACTATCATAGTCCAATTTTAACGCGTCAGCTGATGTCAGGCATTGCTCTTTCAAGGCGGCCAGCTTCTTTTCCTTCGGACTGGGGTCGTCCCCCAGAATCATGATGATCGCTTCGCTCATGGGTCTCTCTCTGATGCCCGGCACAGGTAAAATATCGACGGCAAAGCTCCCTCTCTCGGGCGCGCCTCCTTACCAATTTTCAATCGTCCGTTCAACAACCCGCCTAGCCAAATCCACCGTCGCCTCCTCCAGAGCCGAGCTTTCCGTTGTCGCCAAGGCCCCGGAAACAAAATATGTCGCTTCCCCGGCGAACCCGGATTCTTCCCAAAGCACTTCATTATGCCGGCGGTCTTTCATGACCAAATTAACAATCACATGCACCCGGTATTCTTGGACATCATCATTATCAGTATAACGGAGAGCGTACCGCTCGTAACGGACCAGTTCCCCGCTTAAAACAAGGTCGGCCTGGTCTTTCTCCGTTACCCGAAGATTCCCGTCAAATAAAAAACGATCGATAACGGCGTTGCGCACCTTGACTTCCAGGAGAGGGAAATAGATCTGCCGGTCGCCGTCAGCCGTGTAGTCAATACTGTTAATGAACGGTTCGACAAAAATCGTTTTTAAACGGGCTGGCAGCGCGGACTGCGTCGTGTAGCCGCACCCGGCCATTCCAAACAAAACCGCGGTTATAAACCAAAAACGGAAACTTAAAAATAATTTCATGGCTGCTCGAAATCGTTCAGGCCTCTAATTTTACTCAACGCCCTGGAAGCCCACGTGGTATCCTTGTAATTTTCTACAATCTTACCGTAATAAATTTTAGCGGCCCGGTATTCTTTCCTTTTTTCGTAAAACTCCGCGATCAGGAAATTCTGCTGGGCCTCTTTATCCTTCAAAGCTTTAATCTGCTCATTCGCTTCCTTGGAGAGCGCCGCGTCAGAAGAGTCTTTCAGGACGCCCTCCAATTCCTGAATAGCGACCTGGGTGACCTTCTGTTCATACGGCGGGGCTGAAGACCTCTTCGCGTCGGCTAGCGCAATCTGGTACCGGGCTTTTTGGGCCCACGCGCTTTCCGGATAATCGTTGAGGGTTTTCTCGAACTCGTCCCTGGCCTCCGGCAAAAGGCCTTCCCCCTGCAAATACAACGCTATATTATACTGTGACGGAGCGGCATAAGGGCCGTAAGGCGAATTCTTAATGACTGTCCGGAAAATGTCCACAACCAATGCTTCCGTTCCCATCCCCCCCTGAAAAAAACGTTTTTTCGCTTTTCCTTCAAGCAATTTTACACCAATGTTATACTGCCGCTGAATGATTTCGCCGAAACGCTCGGAAAAGGGATATTTATCCACCACCGTTTGATAATTTTTAAACGCTTTTGAATAATTGCCCTCTTCCTCTTCTATGACTCCAAGATAAAACTGCGCCTCGGCCGCTTCCCGGGCGCGGGGATAATATTTAATGAGTTTTTTCAACTCGGCTACGGCTTTCTCAAATTGTTTGGCATGGTACAATTCGATGGAAAATTCAAGCTGTTCAGCCGGAGTGCCCTTCACCGTCAGTTTGGGGTTTTCCCACTTATTCGTCTGCGGGGTCCACACCCACAACGCTTCGGAAGGAACAGGAAACGCCAACCATGTTAGAAGGAAAAACGCGGGGAAAAAAATTTTTTTTATCATATTTTCTTCTTGTAAAGAGTTAAATACTGCGCCAATTTATCACAGGATATCTTTTTTGTCAATCTTCGCCCTCCCGTTTAAATCTCTGGCAATTATAAAGCTATTTGTATTCTAATATTATTAATAAAAATAGTCCATCTCTAATACCCAAAAAACACATCCATCGAGAATAGGCAGGAATATTTCTAGGATTTTAAATGGGCCAAGGGCCTAAAACAAGCGGACATCCGGCGGGGGACCATCCCGCGCCATGAATCAATCAAGCCCGGAATCCTTCCTGAAAACACAAAAAAAGCAGAACCCGGCCAGGGTCAATATCCCGGTCCAGGAAAGGATCAAGGAAAACCACCCGCCAAAGGTCATTGCGCCCCCCCCGCTGTTTGCCTTTTTCTTCTCCATGCCACCTTCACCATGAGGGCGATCATAGAAAAAATCAGGAACAACCCCACTCTTGTTGCCAAAATATAAATTTTATTCTCTGGAGCCACGTCTTCCATCAAGATAACCGGGAGCCATTTCTGAAAAAACCACGTCCCGAGAATAACTAATAGAAACAGGGGGGTCACATACTTTATAATAAATTTATAAACGCGGGGGACCGCCATCTCCGACCCTAAATGGATCTCGTCCCAAGCGGCTTCCATGCCCAAAACCCAGCTGAACAAGATGGCTTCGATCGTCGCGAAGATAACCAGGAAAAACGTGCCTCCCCAGAAATCCAGTTCATCCACAACCCCTCTCCCAAGAAACAGCACGGCAGGCTGGCATAAAATAAAAGTTGCGACGGCAAAAATCGCGACCGTCTTCCTCCTGGAAAGGTTAAATTCATCTTCCATGAAAGCGATCACCGGTTGCGCCAAGGAAACTGAAGAGGTGATGCCTGCGATGAACAGCAGCAAAAACCAGAGGAAACTCAGGATGTCCGCTAAAGGCAGGTGCTGTAAAATAAGCGGCATGGTGACATAGCTCAGGTTAAACACGCCGGAATCCGCCACGGCGCGGATATCCACCGGCCCGAAAAACACAAAAGCGGCGGGCACGACTATGCTCCCGCCGATGATGATCTCCGCGATTTCGTTCATGCTGGCCGCTGTAAGACCGGATAAAACAATGTCATCCGTCTTCGATAAATAACTCGCATACGTGAGGATAACCCCGATCCCGACGCTCAAGGTGAACAGGATCTGTCCGGCCGCCTCCAGCCAGACCTGGGCGGATTTAAGCGCGCTTAAGTCAGGATTCCACAGGAACCCAAACCCGTTCAAAACGTTCCAATCCGGCCGGCTGGGATCAGGAGCCCCCAGGGTCATGACCCTGATCATCAGCACCAATCCGCATAAAAATAATGACGGCATGGCCCATTTACAAAGCCGTTCTATCCCGCCTTTAATCCCGTGATAAATGACAAAAATATTCAAAACAAAAGTAATTAAAAAAAACGTGTAGGCCGGGGCAAGGCTTGAAAAGAACTGGTTTGAGGTTAGCCCCTGAAAGCCCTGAAGGAATCCCCGCATTTGGATCTGATCAGTGGCCTGGCTTAACTTGCCGGTTATGGCAAAAAAACTGTAGGCCAAAGACCACGACTCAATATAAAGATAATACATGAAAATGACGAGCGGGCCAAAAATGCCGATAACGCCGAAATATTTGATGAAGCGGTTTTTCCTGGCAATGCTATGGAAAATGCCCGGGGCCGTTCCGTGCCCGAACCCGCCCCCGAACCGGCCTAAAGTCCATTCGATCCACATAAGAGGGATCCCGATCAACAGCAGCGAAACAAAGTACGGGATCATGAAAGCGCCGCCGCCGTTAGCCACGGCTTTGGCCGGGAAACGCAAGAAATTCCCTAGTCCGACCGCTGACCCGGCAACAGCCAGAATAATGCCTATTTTAGAAGACCAGGTTTCTCTCTGTGGTTTTTGAACGGCCATACAGAAAATCCGTGATCCTTTATAGACCCACCCCGCGGGCGCTTTTCAAGGGATTGAAGAAGAGTAGCTGGAAAGATTATAAAACAACCCTTCCACCCAGTCAAGCCAAACGCTTACCGTTTGGCAGGCACGTTTTCCCCGCCGCAAAAATTCGTAGCCTTCCGTTGTTATCCAACGGCCCGTATTTAAAACAACGAGACGCTCATAACAAACGAGGCAAAGACGATCGCGACAATCGACATGAGTTTAATAAGGACATTCAAACTCGGCCCCGAAGTGTCCTTAAACGGATCTCCCACCGTGTCTCCCACAACAGCGGCCTTGTGAGCCTGAGAGCCTTTGCCGCCGTGATGTCCTTCCTCAATATATTTTTTCGCGTTATCCCAGGACCCGCCGGAGTTGGCCATCATGATGGCCAGGACAAAGCCGCTCACCGTGGCGCCGGCCAGCAGCCCCATTTCAGCTTCCAGGCCGATCAGGACCCCGGTTAAAATAGGCGCGACAATGGCCAGCAATGAAGGAAGAACCATTTCCTTCTGCGCAGCAGCCGTGGCGATGGTCACACACCGGGCATAATCAGGTTTGGCCTTCCCCTGCATCAAACCGGCGATTTCCTTAAATTGCCGGCGCACTTCGACGACAATCAGTCCGGCGGCCCGGCCAACCGCACGCATCGTCATGGAACAGAATAAAAACGGGAGCATGCCTCCGATGAATAAACCAACCAGCAAGTTAGGATTCAGCAAGCTAAGATTCATTGTTTTGCCCAGCAAAACAACCTGGCTGTTAAAAGCGGCGATCAGCCCCAAAGCGGTTAACGCCGCGGATCCGATGGCAAATCCTTTTCCTGTGGCTGCGGTCGTATTGCCCAGGGAATCCAGAGCATCCGTTCTCTTCCTGACTTCGGGAGGCAACCCGGCCATTTCCGCGTTTCCGCCGGCATTGTCCGCAACCGGCCCGTAAGCGTCCGTGGCCAAAGTAATCCCTAATGTGGAAAGCATCCCAACCCCTGAAATAGCAATACCATAGAGGCCGGAATTAAAATTTGTGGCGCCGCCGGCAAGGAAGTAACTGGCCAGGATCGCGGCTCCCACCACAAGAACGGGAATCGCCGTAGACATCATCCCGACAGAAAGACCCGCGATGATGACCGTTGCCGGGCCGGTTAAAGATTGCTCGGCGATATATTTTGTCGGTTTAAAATTGCTGGACGTGTAATATTCTGTTACGACTCCGATGATGACCCCTGCCAGAAGGCCCGCCAAAACCGACCAATAAACTCCCATATGCTCCACCCCTAAAATCCACCGGATAAGGAAATAGGACGCAATGGCCATTATGATGGAGCTGCCCCAAACCCCTTTCCTCAACGCGGCCAACAACGCCTGTTGCGTCGCGTCCTCTTTTGTACTCACGAAAAACGTGCCGATGATCGAGGCGACGATCCCAACGGCCGCCATGACCATGGGGACCGTGACTCCGGCCACGCCTAAACCAGCCGCAACGCCCAGGGCGCTTGTCGCGACAATGGACCCGACATAAGATTCAAAGAGGTCCGCCCCCATCCCCGCGACGTCACCGACATTATCCCCAACATTATCGGCGATAACCGCAGGATTGCGCGGGTCGTCTTCCGGGATCCCCGCCTCGACTTTCCCGACCAAATCGGCGCCGACATCCGCGGCCTTGGTAAAAATCCCTCCGCCGACCCGGGCGAAAAGCGCCAGAGAACTGGCGCCCATGCTGAAGGTCAGCATCGCTGACGTGATCGCGGTAATTTTATCCATATTTGCGGGAAGCGGATGGCCGGAATAAAACCAATCCAGAAAATAATACCATGCCGTCAGGTGAAGCAGGCCCAGGCCGACAACGGTTAATCCCATGACCGCCCCGCTGGAGAAAGCCACCCGTAATCCCGAGTTCAGGCTCTTCATGGCCGCCGCGGCGGTGCGGTTGGACGATTGCGTGGCCACCGACATGCCGATGAATCCGGACAGCCCTGAAAAGAATCCGCCGGTTAAGAACGCGAAAGGCACAAAGATGACCACATAATTCTTAAAAGCCATCCACAGCAAAATAATAAACATGACGATAAAAAACAGGGACACTCCTAGATATTGGCGCTTGAGATATGCCCGCGCCCCCAGCCGCACGGCCAAAGCGATCTCCTTCATCTTGTCATTTCCCTCATCCTCGCGCATAATGGAAAAAGCAAGGTACAGCGCAAACACCAATGCCGCAATTGAACAGATGGGCGTTAAAATAAAAAAACCAGAACTGCTCATTTTCTCCTACCTCCTTTTTTAATACAAAAACAAACTGTTTAATACGGGAAAACAACCTGGCATTTGGATTATTTTTTATTTCCAAACAAACCAGACAAATATATAAGCGGCTGTCACCGCCGCCATGGTAAAGGGAAACCCTATTTTTAAGAAATCTTTAAAACTGACGACGTACCCCTCCTTCTTAAGTAACCCGCAGGCGACGATATTAGCCGAAGCACCAATGGGCGTGATATTGCCGCCTAAACTCGCTCCGATCAGCAGCCCGAAAAGGAACAGCTCCGGGGGTCTATGCAGCTTATCAGCCACAGAGAGGGCGACAGGAAGCATCGCCGCCAGGAAAGGAACGTTATCGACAAAGGCCGAGAGCACCACCGACAATAACACAATGAGGGTGTAACCCAAAAAAATCCTTTCCCCGATCAGTTGAGACAAGACATTAGAAAAAAGATCTATCCATCCCGTTAAGGTCAGGCTGCCGACCAGGATAAAAATCCCCATCAGAAAAAAGGTGGTGTCCCAATCCAGGGATTTTAACCCCTGTATGACAGGGCTTTTATTGACGCATTTTTCCCATAACATTGCCACGGCGCCCGCGAACAGGCATATGACCGCGGCGCTATAAGAGAACCCCTTGTCCCAAAAAGAGGCGGCCGCTAAAACAAAAATAGCAGCGACTAAAATAAACGTCGGCACCCAAGACTGGATTTTTTCTGGAGCGATACTTTCCGCCTTTTCTTTATGGTTCCTAAATAAATGATAAAGAACAAAAAAAGAAACAATCGCGCCCAATTCCACGGCGAAAAAAATACTCGGTTTGCCCTTATAAAAAAAGAAGTCCGAGAAGGTCATCTTGGCAAAGCCGCCTAAAAGCATGCTGGGCGGGTCCCCGATCAATGTGGCCGCCCCCTGAAGATTACTCGATACGGCTATGGCGATCATCATATTCATGGGATTGATTTTGAGCTTTTCAGCCAAGGCCAGCGCGACCGGAGCCACGATCAAAACCGTGGCCACATTCTCAACGAAAGCGGAAATAAAACTTGTCATAAAACAAATCGACAAGACGGCCCACGCCGTACTCTTGGCCTTGTCCACAATAACTTCCGCCAAATAGGCCGGGACGCGGCTTTTCATAAAGACGTCCGCCACGACAAGCATGCCGACAAAAATGCCCATGACATTCCAATTGACCGATAAAAAGGCTTCTTTCAGCGAGATGGCCCGCGATAAAACGAGCAGACCGGCGCCGACAACAGCAACAGCGGCCCGTCTGTGGCTCAAGAAAGCGAACAGGACATAAGAAACAACAAATATCGTTAAAGCGATAGACTTGGCTTCAAACATAACACAATCTTTTTGCGGGTATCTTTATCCTAATACGCCTCTCGGGGAATCCTGCGAAGGCATGAAATCTGCGGTGCCAGAGAAACATCCATAAGGGCTCCTTCGCAAAATTGTGTTTTATTGTATACCAATTCTTGTGAAATACAAGGGGAATCTATAATGACAGGCCCTCCTTTTTTTTAAGAAGGCGCGTGGTTAAGAAAACCGACGCCACCAGCGCGTAATAGACAATCACCGCCCACAAAGGGGCCCTTTTTAACTCTATATACGCCCCGGGAATCCGTGCACAGAAGCCCACGCTCACCACCATAAGATTCAGCAGGACCGTAATGCAGTTGGCAAAGGCGGCCGCCCCAAACGGGAAAAGGACACCAACCAGCAAAAGCCCCATCCCCAAAAATATCAAAAACGAGGCTAAAGGAACGACCACGATATTCGCAAAAACGACAATGGGCGTTATTAAACGGAAATAATACGCAATCAAAGGGCCCACCACCGCGTAGACCGCCAAAGAAAGCGCGAGGGATTGCCGAAGATGGTACAGAACCCAGCACCGGACACCGCATAATTTCCCTGCCCCGCCCGGCTTCTTCCCGTTGCCCAGCCAAGGCTCGATCCGATGAAAGAGTTTGCACAAAATATCCAGGGTCCCTGAATAAAAAAGATAAATAGCGATGACGCTGAGAAAAGAAAGCTGGAACCCGGCATCAAACACATTCAACGGATTCATCAGCAAAATGATTAAAGCGGCCAGCGCCAAAGAATTCATGGGCTCCGGCTCCCGTTCAACAAGAAACCCAAGCAGGAAAACAACAGCCATAATTGTGGCCCGGACAACCGATGGCTGACCGCCGGTCAGGAAGGCGTAGGAAATCAGCAAAGCTATGGTTAAAAGATATTGCCCCCGCCGGGGAATGGGGAACATTTTCAGGAAAAACAATATCCCAGACGCGACGATGCCGATGTTGAACCCGGATATCGCGATAATGTGGGCCACCCCGGAGACTTTAAAAAGGCCATAAACGTTTTTCGGAATGCCGCTGCGATCCCCCAAAAGGAAAGCCTGCATAATCCCGGCCTCATCGTCCGGCAGATGCTTCCTAAGGATGCCCTTCAATGCGTGTTTGAGGCCAAGGATCCCCCCCGTCATGACGCGCCCCCGGCGTGGCGTCAACTTCTCCACGCGCCCCGTCTTTTTAACGCTTAAAATAAACAGGATGCCTTGACGCCGCAAATACTCTCGGTAAGAAAAAATGCCGTTTTTAGAAAAATTAAAGGGCCGATGCAAAGCCCCCTCCAGGAGCAGGGCGTCCCCATACCGGACGTCTTCGTCACGAAAAAGATTAACGAGGATCCGCCCCTCCGTTTCTTTCCATCCCCCTTCCGACCGAATTCGTTTAAGCTCCAGAATAAAAACGGTCTTTTTCCTTCCGAAAAATCCCCTGAGTTCCGCATCGGAGATCACCACCCCTTCCACCATGACAAGACCCGCCCGATCCCTATAAGGCATACGGCTCACGTGTCGGGAAGGGACTAGCTGATAATTCCCGGAATAAAGCCCCCCCAAAAAAATAATAGCCACCAGGATAAAAATAGTCGCCAATGTTGCCTTCCGGATGAGCAGGCTCAGGGACAAAAACAACACGGTGAACAGGAATAAAACCGCAAACGGGACCTTAAAGGATTGATTCAAGACAATCCCCAGGATAAAACACACGCAGACCCCCAGCAAAGGACACCGGGGAAAGACAAGGGCTGTCATGGGTTAGGCTCCGGTATTGTCACGTGCGCGCCCAGCTTGAAATACGTAACCCGGCCGATCCCCTTAATCTCCTTTAATTGCGAAAGGTCATGAAACGGACCGTGTTCCCTGCGGTAAGCCATGATCCGCCGGGCCATGACCGGGCCGACACAAGGCAAGCCGACAAGCTCTTCCTCGGACGCGCTGTTAATATCCAATTTCCCACCGGGTTCCCTGCCCGGCAAAGTTTGTTCCCGTGGCAACGTGTCCGGGCGTCCTTTGATCAGCCCCTGCAACCCGGTCCCCACCGACAGGACGCCAACCAGGTAACATAAAACCAAACGCTCCTGCCTTGTCAGATGAACGACCATAAATATTCCGCCATTCCGCGGGGGAAAATAAAATTATGAATGAATATAAGAAACGGGGGAAAGGTTTTCCTGAGGAAAGGTTCTCTCATATTACCAAAAAAACGCCGCCTGTCAAAATGATTATTCTCCCAGGGGAGTTATCCCGCGCCCGAAGCGCCCGCCCGCTCACCCAATAGAGAACAGGGGGTCCCGGTCGTCCAGGAGCCTGGCCCTCTGATTGAAAATCCCTTGCTTAAGTCCGTGTGTTACCCTATCATAAAATTTGTCTTATAAAAAGGATATCCATGAAGCCTGTGATGAAGGACATCGGTGAAAAATTACGGCAGGCCCTGTGCTCCTGGAAAGGGATGGCGCTTTTGCTGATCGCCCTTTCTTTCTTTTCTTATGCCCCCAGTTTTTCCAATGAATTTTTAATTGATGATTATAACTTTCTGGATCGGAAATACCAGGCGGTCTTTCAAACGCCCCAAGACTTTTTCATTCAAGTCCCACCTAAGACGCACCATTACGCCCCTCTTTATTATTCGACAAACATGTTCTTATTTCACCGCTTTCAATCACGCCCGCATTTGCTGCGGTTCTTCATCTGGCTGGCGTTTCTTGCGAACGTGCTTTTATTCTTTAAACTCATCGGCATTATCACGCGTGACCGGAGAACGGCGTTTCTCGCTTCCGCCTTATTTGCCGTCCACCCCATTCACGCGTTTTATATCCATATGCCCAGTGCCGGCTTTGTGTTTTTTTACGCGCTGTTCTTGCAAGCGAGTTTATTATGTGTTTGGAAATATATGACAAGCGCCGTGAAAAAGCCGGGATACTACTTCGCGGGGCTTTTATCCTTTCTCTGCGGACTCCTGTTTTTTGAAGCCGCAGCCATTTTTCCCCTCTATCTTTTAATTTTTATAAAATTGATTAATAAAAACCACCGGGCATCTCACGTCAAATTCCTTCTTCCTTTTTTCACCCTTTCATTGATAGACCTGTTCATCTGGCTAAGGTTGTGCCGGGGAGAATCAAATTTTATGCAAAGGATCCTCCTGCTTTCTCCCCCCTTCCCGAGCTATCTGGCCGCCATAACCCAGTTAATATTTCAGTATATCTCACGGTTCATTTACCCGGAAGGAATTGTCTTTATTTACAACGTACCTCTGATGCGTCAAGGTGTTTGGATGTGGAACGGTCTCGCCGCGCTTGTATTGATCTTTTTCTTATTCTTAACCCACAGACCGTCTAAGGGCATAACCGCCCCGGCCATCGCATGGTTTGGCATCGGCTGCCTTTTTGTCTTTCCCGCCAGTTTGACCCATGCTTATATGGGGATGGTGATTGAATCCCATTGGATGTATTTTTCGAGTATTGGGCTATTCTTGCTTTTCGCGTCGGGGATTATCCGGGTCCTTGACAAATTAAGGCCTTTCGTGAAACACGCGTGTTTGGGATTCCTGGCGCTGTATTTTATTTTCTGGACGCAGACGTACCATTTGATAGCCAGGTCAGAAAAAAGTTACTGTGAATATTGGTTGAAAGTTTGCCCCGAGAACCTCATCCCTTTAATAACCCTATCTAAGCTCTACGCTGATGAAGGCCGGCTGGACCAGGCGGTGGATCTCGCGCGGCGCGCATTAAAGCTGGGCCATCATTGCGTTCCCCGAACATACGAAAACCTGGCCACATTTTTAACTTTAAAAGGGGATTACGCGCAGGCGGAGGAAGTGATCGCACAGGCCCGGCAGGAAGGCTTTTCTTCGCCATATTTGTTCAATAATCTCGGTGTCATCCACCTTAAGGAAGGGGACATCCAAACTGCACAACAGGATTTTCTGGCAGCTATAAAACAAGCCCCGCGATCCTTTTCCCCCAGATTAAATTTGGCTGATATTTATCGTTCCTCGGGAGAAGATAAAAAAGCCATCCAACATTATGAAGCCGCCCTGACATTAAACCCGGATACAACCCAGCTGTTTTATATAAAAACCCGGCTGATGGTGCTGTATTTAAAACAAAATAACGTGGAACAATATCGTTGGGCTGTTCAAGGACTGCTGGAACGCCATCCTGATCCGCGGACATATCTTCAGTTAATCCATATGCTCGAAAAAGACCATTATGGACAGGAGGCGGAAGCCCTGTTAAAAGAGGCCCGGAGCCGGTATCCCGGGAACTCATCCGTGGCGGCGTATTTCGAGGATTTTATAAAACGATACGGCACTGGGCCATAAAACGACAAAAAGGCCAGAGGGCTGACGGCGCGAACGCGAACAGGATCCGCCTGAACACCATCAGCCCCCGTCCCCCTTGTCTACCCTTCCAAGACCAGCAACTGATCTTTCGCCGCCCTGGCCGGAGCCCAGAACCACGGCCCATTCGGGTCCCAGCATTGACCGTATGTAAATTCCCCGATCAATGTTTTAAAAACATCCTTCGCTTGGTCTTCCTGGCCCAGCTCAAGCAAAGCTTTCCCTTTTATGAACAAACTTGTCGCCACGTCGTTCAGCGCCCAGTAATTCGTGTGAATCTCCTCCGTCGCCCCGGACGGGTATTCGTTCATCTTAGCCTGCATCTCCCGAGCTTTATCCGAATACAGTTCAATGCATTTGTCCGTGTAAATAATCGCTTCCTTGTAATCTTTGCTGTTCAGCGCGCCCCAGGCTTTGGCCGTGAGCGTGGATGATTTATAATCACCGAAATCCAGCGCCAGCGCGGCCGTCGATACGGCAAACAAACCCAACACGGCCGTTAAAAGAATTAAATACCGTTTCATCATGATCTCCTCTCGTTTAATGTTTCTGACCAGAACCCTTCTTGTTTTAAACAGACCGGCCCCGGATTTAAAGCTCGCCGGCAAACTTTTCCTTGATCACGTCATACGCCGGCCGAGGGTGCAGGATGTCCAGTTGCCCAGGAACAGGATTCGGCTCCAAAGCCATCACCCCAAACCATTCTTCATTCATGTACCCGTCCGGCCCCGCGTGAACATCCGGCGTATATCCGCAATCATGCGTGGCCGCAGAAGGATCCCAATCCCCTTTATATTTCCACCATCCATCGGCATACTGAAACACCACGCCGCCGATGTTCGGCCCGCCACGGGTCACGTGATACGCCATAATCGTGTCCCAAGACTCCGCGATATACTTAGCCTGCATGTCCGGCCGTTCTTTCCCTCTCTCCGGGTGATCCGCTCCCAGGACAAACCAGGCGTCCGTTCCGAATTCGGTGATTAAAACCGGTTTTCGGGAGCGCTTTTCATACTGCTGGAAGAAATTGTTCGCTTTGGGGCCGAAGTCCCCGCCGCGATAAACATTGCATCCGTGGACATCCACGTCAGGCAGCGCCTCATCCCCCGCATGGACCCCGATGTCCCCGAGGTCAGCGGAAACCATCATCACCGGATGAAACGACTCCCCTTCCAGCTCCTTGATTTTACGGGCAATCGTATTCATAAGCTTGTAAAAAGCGGCCGCCTGATCCTCCCGCCGGCAAGAGGGGCCCGCATCTTTGAAGGTGCAAAAGGCCACTTCATTCTCGTTGGAAATTCCCCACATTAAAATCGCCGGGTCATCCTTGAATTCCGCGACATAGTCAAGGATGTCCTTCTCCAACGCGGCCAGGTCCCCGTTCACATAATCCAGCTGATGAGGAATCCAGTAACCGGCAATGACCTTCAGCCCCAGCTCATTAGCTTTCTTAAGAAGTTCCGGCGTGACCTTCCCCCAAGTCCGAATCGTGTTGGCATTCATGTCTTTAATCAACGGAAGGTCCTGGTCCAGAAGAAGCGGATTGTCATACTCCTGATCCCCTGGGCATTCAAACTGCGGCTGCCCGTCGGACGTGCCGCGGTACCAGCATAACCCGTACTGGGACGGGAACGACCCGATCGGGGTGTTGGAATACCCCATCCCTTTCACAAGAAACGGCTCATACCGCCCGTCCCGGTCAAAATCCGTCAATAATCGCCGCCCGTCCACCCTGACATAAGGATACGCCCAACAAGGTGAAATCCCTAACAGGATAACCGCCATGATGACCCCCGTCGCCAGCCCGTATTTGATCCCTGTCCTGTTCATATTATCCTCCTTTCAAGTTTTAACCTGGTTCCCGTCAAAATTCCCTCCCGGCCATAAAAAAAGCACCACCTCCTTTAAGATGACGATTGCCAAGGAGACAGTGCCTTGCTATACTAAGAACGCAACACAGGACTGAGGACTGGCTCCTATGCTATCCTCGGGTTACTTACGGTGTGTGGGTGGCCGCCCGCACGCCGTTTTTTTCTTCAGAACAACAGCCAAACGCTGATCAAAAGCTGCTCTCTTTTCTCGGCCGCGGAATCCAGGCGCGCCATTCCGCCTCCATTGCCTTAAGCCCCCCCGGATAATAATGCTCGATCGCCCGGTAACTTGGAAAATTCTTATGATTAAACCGCCTGAGTTCATGGACCACCCCGGAAAATGCGGCCCGGCCTTTTTCCGTTGACAGTAAAAACGTTATCAGGGACCAGGCCATGGTGCTCATCGGGGCGTCCTGCCGTTCATTGCGCTGCCGCCATTCCGCGTCCGGCAAACGGAGATACGGTTCCAGAGGCATAAGCGTTCCAGCCCGCAGCCATGCTTTCACCCGTTCATCCTTGTGCATCTGCGGCTGCACGACCACAGAATCCTCTTCCATGGCCCCATACTCAAAAAACTCCGCTAATCCCTCGTCGATCCAAGGCGGACACCGTGGGATTTGTCTGTGCAAAATCGCGCGGCTGGCTTCGTGATAAAGGATACGCAACATTTTACGGCCGCTGTCATTTTTCCAGAGGACCATTTCTTTATTTTGTATTGAATAAAAGCCCGTGTCCGACCGGGACGTCGATACCTGTGCCTGATAGGATTGATACGCGGCGAAATCCCCGAAGACGCGGGCTTTGAACATGCGCTCCCGGTTAAAATCAAGGCCCAACACATCTTCGAAAACCACGAACATCTTGGAGATCACATACACGATCTCTTCCCGAACGGCGGGCGAAAGGGTATGCCCTTCCGAGAGGATTTCAATGTCAACCGGCGTAAACGGCCTTCCCGGGCTTCCCGGTTGGGGCGCGCGGGAAGGATAGGGGTTCCGTGTGCCGACTTTGGTGACGACGGGGCTCGATGTTTCCACCCTCTGGATCAGGCGCTTCTGCAGGGAGAAAATCCTCCGTTCGGTCTTAATTTTCAAGGCATCGTCCGTTTCTTCGACAACCGTTCCTTCAATAATTCTCCCGGACCGCAGGTAAAACGTATCTCCGGCGGCCGAGTCCGGCCACGCCAGAAGCGCCGCACACAAAACACCCATTTTAAAGACCTGTCGTTTCATGGCTCGTTGTCTCCTCCGGGGCCGTTTGATCAAATACCGGAAAAACTTCAAAAAGGACATTCCCGTATACAATCCCCCCCCGGCCGTCGCTGATAAGGCTGACGACGTTTTCCAACGTCTTTTCTGAGACATCCGGCGGGATATACGTCACCTGGGGCCCGTCGCCCTCAATGCTCCCGACACTGGGGAGCCACCGGTAAACCAAAGTGTCCCCGTCTTCATCTTTGGCTTGCACCGTCAGCGTCCCCTTCTTATTCTCCGAGATGGAGCGCGGAGAAATCACCGGTGAAGAAAGGAGAATCGGCGCGCGGTTGTTCCCTTTCCGTTGAGGGACAAAATTAATATCAGCCTGCCCGTACATCTGCGGCAACACTGTCGAAACCGGCCGGGCACTTCCGTAAGCGAATGTCGAACCTTCGATCCGAATATCCCCGCATGTCAGCGGCAGGGCGGGGATATCATAGGTGTGGCTGCCCCCGCTCCCGTCCAATGTCACCGCGACGGTATACGTGTAACTCGGAATAACCTCTACCGGAGAGATATCACTGTAAGACCACGTGTTGGCCGACGCCACCTTCGCCTTCGCCAGCAGCACCCCCGTCGTCTTGTTCCACAGGGACACCATTTTGGTCCCGTTAAACAAGCCGCCCAGTTGAGTAACCTGCCCCGGTTGAAGGGGCGTAAAATGATACCCGGCGGTGTAATTCCAGGACACGTCCGTCCTCAGCGTCCCTTTGCCAAAACCCTGCCAAGGCCGCTCCGGAGGCCGGTCCGTAAATTTCTGCTGCATGACGGTATAGGCGAGCCTGGGCTTAACCCAGTCGTACTTTTGGCCTTCCTCCGGGCGTTTCAAGGCCACGAGGCCGAACCACTCCGGGTTAGTAAACCCGTCCGGTCCGGAATAAAAACCGACGATATAATTACGGTCATGCGTCGCGCATGTGGGCGACCACTCGCCTTTATACTGCCACCAGCTGTCGGCAAAAGGGGAGACAACCCCGCCCAGAACAAACCCGCCGCGCCCACCCGAATATTTCAGCAAAGTATCCCACTCTTCAGCCAGGAAAGAAGCCTGGAGATCCTGCCTCTCAACCCCTTTCTCCGGCCGTTTACCGTCCAAAACAAACCACGCGTCTGAACCGAATTCCGAAATCAAAAGCGGCTTGGCCGAACGGTTGGCGTACAACTCAAAGAAATTACTGAAGTCCGGCCCCCGGTAAACATTGCATCCGTGAATATCAACGTCCTTCAGCCTTTCATCGGTCGCAATCTGGCCGATATCCCCCAGGTCCGCGGAGATCATCATCACGGGATGAAAAGAATCCCCCTCCAGCGTCTTGATCTGGCGGGCCAAAGCATTCACAAAATCATAATAGGCCTTGGCCTGCTCCGCCCGGCTGCAATCGCTTTGAGCTCCCTGGAAATTACAAAGGTCTGTTTCATTCTGATACCCCACGACCCACATCAAGAGCGCCGGATGATCCTTAAAAGCCCGGACATACTGCAGAAAATCCTTCTCCACGCCGGAGAGGTCCCTCTTCATAAAATCCAGATTATGATCCAGCCAATAGCCGGCGATAACCTTCAATCCCATAGCCTGGGCCTGATCCATCAACTGCGGCGTCACCTTGCCCCAGGTCCGGATTGTGTTGGCGTTCATGGATTTGATAATAGCCAGGTCCCTTTCCATCATCACCGGGTCTTCATATTCTTGAACCCCCGGGCAGTCGAATTGGGGTTTTCCGTTAATAATGCCTTTATACCAACATATTCCGTATTCACTCGGGAAAGCCCCGGTGGGGATAGCGTTGTACCCGACCCCCTTGACAAAAAAAGGCGTGTATGTCCCGTCCTGATCGTAATCAGTGACCAGCTGATATCCTTCCATCCTGACATGCTGGTATGCGTACGCCCAGGCCGTCCAGAGCAGGACACTCCCTAATATAACCACCGCAGAAACCCGTTTGACTCCGTTATTCATAATCATCTCCTCTATCTATCTTTTAAGAAAAGAACCCTCGCGTTCCCCGGTTGTCCGGGAAAGCGTGGCGACGATCACTTTCTTAACTCCCCGACTTCAGGAAGGACAAAATCGGAAAAACGCAAGTTTCTCTCAAAAACACCGAGTTCCCGTGCCTCCAAACGGATCAGTTCCGCCTCCTTCAGCCATGACTTCTGAACACCGGTAACAGACCCACCGACGTTAAGCCCGGGAAAATCATACCGCTTAACCTTAAAACCCAGCCGGTCCGCCCTTACCGGCCAAGCCAGGTCTATTCTTATCCCCGGCTGATCAAGGATATCAACCAAAAACGCTTCCTTGCGCCCAGGATGGACCAACACATACGTCCCGGAAAAATCTAAGGACGTATCGCCTCCGGCAGGAGCCCCCCCCTTCGAGAAGGCCGAGGACACATTCAGGGTCTTTTCTCCAACAATCACTGCGACCCCGGAAGGCTTTTCAATGACATCAAGAACAACGCTTTCCGTCCTCCCCGAAAAACGTTTAGCCCCGCGGACCAAAGGCATCCTCGCCCCAATCCGGTACTCATAAATATCAAACGCCCCCAAGCCCTCGTATACCCCGCTCTGTTTCTGATATTGATCGTACACTGTTTCCGGCAGCCGAAAAACAGGATACCTGTTGTCGGCCCCCTGATAAGGATTCATCACGATAAAATCTTTAAGGGCATGCTGGATCGGATCCTGTAACTCGCGACTCGAGAGCAATACGGCAGGAGACCTTAAAGGCCCGGAAGAACGGAGTTGAACATCCGGGCCATAAGCGATCAATGGGCCGGATACCCGGAGGAGCACGGCGAATTGGCCGGAGCGAAGCCCACGCACGTGGATTGGAATCGACACGATGCGGTCCCGTGCCAGGCGGTTCCCGGAAACCATATCCTCGGCAACCACGGCCTGGCCTGTCTGAATGACCACCTGCGGCGGGTTAATCCGGCAGACCTCCTGTTGCAACACGCCCTGCGGCAGGACACACAGGGCCCAAGGGATGAACAGCGCCCCGGCCAAGACACCCACAATCGTCCTTTGTGTCCGACGGGTTTTATACTGATGGCCTATCAAAAGCACGCTCACAAAAACAATTAACATTTGCTGTTGAAGTGATCCCAACGCCGTCCCCGGGGCCCCGCTGAAGCACAACCCCGGGACCAAGGCAGGAAGAAGAGTCCATGCGGCAACACACCCTAAAACCGCGGCTATCCCCGCTATAAAAAATTCATGAAATTTTCCCGTGAGGCTGGCCACCAAGAAAACCGGAACGATAAAAGCGCTTTTTTCCAGCGCGATCAGCAAGGCCGCCGGTAAAACATCTTTCCAGGCAAGCCCGTTGAGCGCCAGGACCGCGATCTCCAGCAACAACGGGATCCCGACAAAGACGCTTCCCACAAGCACGGCCTTCGCCCGGAGGAGAGAAAGGCGGGAAATCGGACGGGTTAACCAAAACGCTGTTGTCCCAACCATCGGATCGGACTGGACAATCAACGGCACAAAGATAAGAATCAAGACTGCCTGCAAGGCCGACAGCCATTGTAAAACCAGGGGTTGCGTGATCCTGAACATAAAATGGGTATTTAGCAACATCCCTCCGAGCAAGGCGACCCCGTGGGTTACACCGACAGCGCCCAACCACGACAACAGGATCAAACGAAATTGCCTGAGATCTTTCTCAAAGACTAAATACGCATGTGGCATATGTTTTTCTCCTATATATTCAACATTTTTAACTGCCTGGCCTGAATCAAAAATATTTCTTTCAGAGACATCCCCTGGATTTCAATCGTGGAAACCGCCGGCAATCCTTTTCTGTACTGCTTTTCGCTCTCCCCGGGCTGGAAAGAATTGTCCACAAAACACAGAAACCGGCCCTCCTGCTGGGGCAACAGCCAGTTCGCAGGAAAAGGCACCTCCGATTCCAGCGGGTTTTTCAGGGTAATATTGATCCTTTTAAACCGGGCTTGCAGGGATTCGGTGGTTTCGCTTAGTTTCAACTGCCCTTTATGCAGAAACCCGACCCAGTCCGCCAAGTGTTCCACTTCCTCTATATCATGCGATGATATAAAAATCGTCCACTCCTCCGTTCCGGTCAATTCCATGATCCCGTCCATCAAATCCTTGCGTGCCACCGGATCCAGGCCGCTGAAAGGCTCATCTAAGATCAGCAGCTTAGGACGATAGGCCAAAGACGCAATGAGCGCCGCTTTCATTTTCATGCCCCGGGATAATTTCTCAATGGGTTCATCACAAGGGAGGTCAAACTGCCGGGTCAAAGACTGGCAGAATCCTTCATCCCACTGTGGGTACATGGGCCGGCAATAATCAAAAAGCGCGTTTGCCGTCATCCCTTCCGGCAGCACCTGATTTTCCGAAACATACCCGATCTGCCGAAACTCTTTCGCGTCCAGAGCCGTGGAATCCACCCCCAAAATTTTTACTGTGCCCCTGGTCGGCCGCAGGATATTGACCATGGTTTTGATGGTGGTCGTCTTTCCGGCCCCGTTCGGCCCCAAATACGCGTAAATGCTTCCTGCCGGCACATCCAGATCAATTTGCGCCAAAATGGTTTTAGCTCCGAATTTCTTCGTTAAGCTTCTGGTTTCTATAACGGTCTTCATAGCGTCTCTTTCGTGTTGTTATTGTCCCACTGGCGCTGAACCGCGTCCAGCAGCTCCTTTTTGGCAATGGAAAGCCGCTTGGCTTCCACAACGAGCCGTTCAACTTCGTTCTGAAGAACTTCCCCCCTCTGTTCCTGGTTCGCCAGGCTTAACTCTGATACAACACTGCCGATCCCGGGTTTTACCTGAAGCAACCGTTCATTCACCAGGTGAGAAACCACTTTCTGCGCCGTATTAGGATTAATGCGCAATTCCCGGCTCATTTCGCGAACCGAGGGGAACCGGTCTCCCGGCTTCAGGTGGCCGGCAACGATAGATTTTTTCACAGCGAAAATGACCTGTTCGTAAATCGGCACGCCTGGTTTAAATGTAATGTCAAAATTAATCATAGGCCTATAAAATAAAGGTCAATGGATTGCTGACCTAACTGTATTATGTTACATAGTACACTAAAAGTCAAGAGGGAATTCTTCATTTTTTTAAAAATGCTAAAAAAAGCTAGAAATCAATAATTCTATATCAAAAATATTAAAAATCGGGCTGAAAACAAGCGAAAGGAACCCTGCGGAGAAAACCGTATCTCATATTACACGACAATGTTCACAAGTTTTTGCGGCACTACAATAAATTTTTTGACCTGCTTTCCTTCCAGATGACGCTGAATATTTTCATCAGACAGCACTCGGTCTCGCAATTCATTTTCAGGAATGTTCACAGGCACTTCCAGCTTACTGCGGAGTTTCCCGTTAATCTGAACCACCATCAACACAACATCCTTCTCAAGGGCGTTCTCTTTATAACCCGGCCAAGGAACCCGGCTGACGCTCTCTTCTCGGTTCCCCATCATCTGCCAGAGCTCCTCACACATATGCGGAGTCAGGGGGGACAGAAGCAAAACCACGGTACGGACCGCCTGATTAAAAACAGCCTGCCTCAGGGGATCCCCGTCTGCGCTGAACTTATCTATCCGGTTCATAAGAATCATAACCTGGCTAATGGCCGTATTAAACTTAAAGCCGTTGGATAGATCTTCCGTCACTTTCTTAACCACAAAATTCCTTTCCCGCTCCAGATCCTTGGCGTCCCCGGTTAAATTTTCATACGCGTATGCTTGATCGGCCGGACGGTATTTCTGCTGGACGCAATTCCAAACCCGGCTTAAAAATTTCCAGGACCCGTCGATCGCATTATCATTCCATTCAAGCTGGTCTTCAGGCGGGGCGGCGAAAAGGATAAACAAGCGCAACGTATCCGCCCCGTATTTGGCGATGACCGCGTCCGGGTCTACGGTGTTCCCCTTAGATTTAGACATGACTTCGCCGTCCTTAAGCACCATGCCCTGCGTGAGAAGCCGGGTAAACGGCTCATCGACGTTCACGAGCCCCAAATCCTTGAGAAACTTGGTAAAAAAACGGGAATAAAGTAAATGCAGGATCGCGTGTTCAATGCCCCCGATATACTGGTCCACCGGCATCCAATAAGCCGCCTGCCCGGGATGAAAGGCCTGCTTATCATCGCAGGGGGAGATATACCGCAGATAATACCACGAGGAATCAAAAAATGTCGCCATCGTATCCGTTTCCCGCCGGGCGTCTTTCCCGCAGGCCGGGCACGCCACGCGCACAAAACTGTCACTCTGGCTTAACGGGCTCCCTCCCTCGCCGGTAAACCGCACGTCTTCCGGAAGCTCAACAGGAAGATCCTTCTCCGGGACAGGGACAACCCCGCAAGCCGGGCAATAAATCATCGGAATCGGCGTACCCCAATAACGCTGCCGGGAAATCAGCCAATCCCTTAACCGCCAATAAACGGCGATCTTCCCCTTGCCTTCGGCTTCCATCCAGCGTGCGATCTGTTTCTTCCCTTCCT
Source organism: Candidatus Omnitrophota bacterium (assembly GCA_029560465.1). Classification (GTDB taxonomy): domain Bacteria; phylum Omnitrophota; class Gorgyraeia; order Zapsychrales; family JANLHA01; genus JAGOJP01. The sequence continues at coordinate 90,162 of JAKQKX010000063.1, read as the reverse complement.
CATTGGGGAGGCCATCGAACGCCCCGGAACGCACCTGCCGGCCCTCCCCCTCATACGCCTCCGTCATCTCTTCCACCGACATCTCCGGCCGCACCGGGTCCTGAATCACAATGCGCATGGGAAGGCAGTGCTCTTTAGCGAATAAAAAATCTCTTTGGTCATGCGTCGGGACCGCCATAATCGCGCCGGTCCCGTATTCCATGAGGACATAATCCGCCACCCAAACCGGAATAGGCTCTCCATTAACAGGATTCACGGCGTATTGGCCGGTAAAGACCCCCTCTTTCCGATCATCGCCAGACACCCGCATGCTCTTGCTCATCTGTCCGACCTTGGCCACAAAATCCATAACGGCCTGTTCGTAACCCGTGCCAGCGACCAACGGTTTCACGAACGGGTGTTCCGGGGCCAGGACGACATAAGTCGCACCAAAAATCGTGTCCGGGCGGGTGGTAAACACGCGAAGGATTTCTCCGGTCTTCTGCCATTTGAAATAGATCTCCACCCCGTAACTTTTGCCGATCCAGTTCTCCTGCATGGCCACGACCCTCGACGGCCAATTGTCCAGTTTTTTCAAATCCTCCAGCAAGGCTCCCGCATAATGGGTAATTTTCAAATACCATTGTTCCAGGTCTTTTTGAACGACGTCATTCTTGCAGCGCCAGCACTGCCCCTGGATGACCTCCTCATTCGCCAGGGTTGTTTCGCAACTGGGACACCAGTTAACGGAAGAACTCTTTTTATAAGCCAGCCCTTTCTCGAACATCTTCAAAAAAATCCACTGATTCCAGCGGTAATAGTCCTTATGACAGGTCGCCAGCTCCCGGCTCCAATCGTAAGAAAAACCCATGCGTTTTAAGTTCCCGCGCATCTGGTCAATGCAAGCGTACGTCCACTGGGCGGGATGTGTTTTATGCTTAATGGCGGCGTTTTCCGCCGGCTGGCCAAAAGCGTCATACCCCATGGGATGCAAAACGTTAAAACCCTGCATGAGCTTAAACCTGGCGACAACGTCGGCAATCGTGTAATTTCGGACATGGCCCATGTGAATTTTCCCCGAAGGATACGGGAACATTTCCAGGCAATAAAATTTCGGCCGCCGGCTGTCTTCCGGGGTTTTAAAAATCTGGCGTTCGTCCCAGAGTCCCTGCCATTTCTTTTCAATACGGGCTATTTCATTTGTATTGTACGGGAGCATGTCATTTACCTCTCCAGAAAGAAAACGAGGGAACCCCGTGCCCGGCCATTCCCTCTTGGGTGCTCTTGCTGTAATCCCTTACTCTTTATAATAATCCGTGCCCCGAAGAAGATACTGCGCTTCCAGACGCTGGGGCTTGAAGTATTCTCGGCAAAATTTTTCGGCAAACACGACATCAAATTTCCGGCAGCAATAAATATCCACGCTAATGAAATTCTTGACCGATAACGTATGGATCACGATCGAACTCTCGATCAACGGGACCCAGCCGGACAAACCCGCTTTTTCCGGGAAACGGGTCGCGTCACTCCTGAAAATATTGGGCGGGGTCTGTTTTTGCATCCCCAAAGCATCAACCATTTCATCCAGAAACCGGTAATTCAATGTTAAATCATCACACGCGCCTGGCTGGCAACTGTAAAGGTCCAACAGAAGCTGATATCCAAACACTTCCGTTTCCTGCTTTATCTCCCCTTCGGGATATCTTTTTAAATCAACATGGCTCATAATTTTTTCTTCAAAGCCTCCCCAGAAACAAAAAAAACGCCACAATCAAAACGGTTATTATGATAGCCAAGAAAGACCACTTGTACTTCATCTTACTAAAAACACCATCCCCGGCCCGATGCAAACTTCCACCACAAAAATGACATAACAACGCGTCGTCATCGTAAATCGGATTTTTGCAGTAAGGGCAAATATATTCAGGCATAAGATACGAATAGCACGTCTCCGGCGTCTCTTGGCCTAAACGCCATCATTTGAAGTGTTATTATCTCACTCCTATTCTATAAAGTCAAAAAATAATCTTCTTTTTAAAACTCCCGGACAGGCCCCATATATCCTGCTCCGGGCGCACCGCCTTTTATCTATTTGCAAATTATTCAAAAATATTCTAAAATGGCTCAATATCGCGCATGACCGCGGATAACCCACAACACTTAAAAGAATATGAAAATTTCCATTAACGGAAAAACACACGCCTTGACCGGCCCCCAGCCTTTATCAAGGGTCATTCAAGGCCTCTGTAAAAATAACCCGTATGTTATTGTCGAACTCAACGGGGATATCATTCATAAAGACCTCTGGCAAAGCGTCCAACTCTGTGAAGGGGACCGTATCGAACTTGTGAGTTTTGTCGGTGGAGGATAGGTGTCGCAGGAGAAAACATGAATATAAAATCAGAACGACTCGCTGACACTGTCAACCGTGCAGGCCAGACAGACCCTTTCATGGTCGGCGGAAAAGTTTTATCTTCCCGGTTCCTGATGGGAACAGGCAAATTCAAGAATAAGGCCGAAGTCAGGGATTGTATCCGGGCCTCCGGAACACAGGTCGTTACCGTGGCGTTACGGCGCATTGACCTTACCCGGCATGAAGACAATATCCTCGAATATCTCCCGCCGGATATCACATTATTAACAAACACCTCGGGAGCAAGGAACGCGGCTGAGGCCGTCCGGCTGGCACGGTTAGCCCGGGAAGCCGGATACGGGACCTGGGTCAAAATAGAAGTGATCAACGACAGCAAATACCTGCTCCCCGACAACGCGGAAACCGTCAAAGCCACAGAAATTCTTGCGAAGGAGGGATTTACGGTCCTGCCGTATATTCTCCCGGATTTAAACATCGCCCGGGCTCTGGTTCAGGCCGGAGCTGCCACAGTCATGCCTTTGGGGTCTCTCATCGGGAGTAACCAAGGACTGCGGGTTAAAGACCTAATTCAAATCCTGATTGCAGAAATAGATATCCCTGTCGTGGTTGACGCCGGGATCGGCTCGCCCTCGCAGGCCTGTGAAGCCATGGAAATGGGGGCGGACGCCGTTCTGGTAAACACAGCCGTGGCCACCGCCGGGAACCCAGCCGGATTGGCCCAAGCTTTCGCCCTGGCTATCCAGGCCGGACGCCAGGCGTATCTCAGCCAGCCGCCGGGACCACGCCCGTTTGCCAAAGCGTCCTCTCCCTTAACAGAATTTCTTTATAATGAATCAACGGCGTCCTGAAACACCCGCGACGAAAGATCAAAATCATGAAACCTTTACTGTCCTATGAGTCCATTCAATCCGTCCTTAAGGATACATCCCCGGGCACAACAGAAGCGTTGGCCCAGGAAGCGGCCGCTTTAACCCGGCAGTACTTCGGCCGGACCATGTCGCTCTACGCGCCGATTTATCTTTCCAACCACTGCAGCAGCTTCTGCACCTACTGCGGGTTTAACAACCGGCAAAAAATTAAACGGATCAAGCTCTCCCTGACGGAAATCCAAAACGAAATGCGGCAGGTTTCGCAAACCGGGATTGAGAATATTCTGCTGCTGACTGGAGAATCTTACGCCATGACTCCGATCTCCTATCTTCAGGACGCGGTCGAGGCTGCCAGGGGACATTTCACGGGGATCAGCCTGGAAGTGCATCCCATGGAAACCGACGAATACCGCGCGCTCTACCGGCAGGGCGTTGACGGGATCACGGTTTATCAGGAAACCTATAACCGGAAACGCTACCAGGAGGTCCATCTGGGCGGGAAAAAGAAAAATTATGATTACCGCCTGGGGACTCCGGAGCGGGCCGCCCGCGCCGGGATGCGGTCGATCTCCCTGGGGATTCTGCTCGGCTTAGGGGACACGGCCGAGGATCTCCTCGCGTTGTTTCAGCACCTGCGCTCCCTGGAAAAAAATTACCCGGCTGTTGAATACAGCTTGTCCTTCCCCCGCCTAAGGCAAATTAAAGGACAGGGCCTCGCCCCCCAGACAATCGACGATATCGCATTCACAAAAATCATTTGCCTGGCGCGGATATTTTTCCCCAGGGTCGGCATAAACCTGTCCACGCGTGAACCACCCCGGCTGCGTGACCATCTCATTGAATGCGGCGTGACACGGATGTCAGCGGGGTCAAAAACCTCGGTGGGCGGGTACACCCTTGCGGATCCTTCCGCGCAGGACCCCCAGTTTGATATTCAGGATAACCGCAGCGTGGACGACATCTTAAAGATGCTAAAACAGCGTGACTTTGATCCGGTCTTTACAGACTGGCGGCCGATCCCCAACATCTAAAAGCAATTATCCCGTCAGGTCCAGGAATATTGTTCTTTTCAACGGAAAAATATGTTATACTTTCACCAAAGTCTTTATTTAATAGGCTGTTAGGTCATGTCTTCCGCCAGCAAACCCGCCGTAAACGGGAATGAAAAACAAGGAGAAACAACATGAAAGCAGAAAACACATATGCCTTAGAGCGGCTTAGCCTGTTTTGCCACATGACCGGGATATTTTCTGTTTTTATCGGACTCACCTTAACGTTTTTTGACGCCCTGAACAAAGATCTGGGACACATTCAAATCAGCATCTACGTGGTTATCACCGGCTACTCATTCGTGAAAATCGCCAAACGCATCACCCAGATCCTGCTGATCGAAGCTCGCCCCTCCAGCCGTTATTAACCCCCTCTCCCTTCGAACCGGGAGACGTTCAGCGCCATCGAGGCCCTGACGAATTACTTCCGTTGCCGTTGTGTTTATGTTATGATTGGGGCACACCCCTAGCGGGAAAAACCGCGGAAATTTCATTCATACCGTCAATGGACATGAACCCTTTTGAAGACAACCTTCTCAAATATCTCCGGCCTGATCAGCTCCGAAGGATCCAGTCGAAAAAGATCGGCATCGGGGGCGCCGGAGGGCTGGGCTCCAATGTCGCGGTCATCCTGACCCGCTGCGGATTCAAAAACTTTGAGATTCTGGATGCAGATAAGGTTGATTACTCCAACCTCAACCGTCAACACTACTATCTTGATGAAGTCGGCCGGATGAAAACCGAAACGCTGCGCCAACGCCTGCTGGCCATTAACCCGGACTGCGCCGTGCGGCTTTTTACGGTATCCTGGGCCCCGGCCCAAGGGGAACAATTCTTTAACGGCTGCGATTTTATCGTGGAGGCTTTTGACCGTGTTGAATCTAAACACGCGTTTGTTTCGTTCTACCACAACCGGGCGCCGGTTGTGGTGAGCGGGGTCGGCATGGCCGGCTTATTGGAAAAGCAGCCGCTTGCCGTCAAAAAAATGAATAACATTTACCTGGTCGGAGACTTGACCACCGACACCGCACAAGGTCACCCTCCCCTGGCCCCCCGCGTGACGGCTTGCGCGGCCATGATGGCGGAAATCATCCTTGATTTAACCTGCGGGACGACGCCACGCACCGGCGCAAGGAGCCTCACGGCTTTTTCTTAAAAACAACGACCATGACAAATGCGCCAATCACATAAGAGGCGACGGCGAGAAATATGGCTGGGTGTTGTTCCAGGTACACAGACAATTTGGCGGGGTTAAGGATTGTGTCCACGCCCAAAGCGACAAAAAACTGGATCACAAAAATCCTTAAAGGCGACGCGACTGCCGAAATCAGGAGATATTTCTTCAACGAAATCCGGGTGAGGCCACAAGCAAGGTCCAGAAACCGGAACGGGATCACCGGAAAAAATTTCGCGAAAAAAATCCCCCAGGAACTTTTTCCCGCCATCATGTGATCCAGGCGCTCCATTTGCCCCGGCATCCGTTCGGCGACATATCCTCGGCCGAAATGGTGGCTTAAAGAAAACATCACGCACGCGTTTCCCATCTCGCCGAACCAAACGATCACCGTACTGAGGTACGGGCCGAACAAGAACGCCCCCGCGATCCGCAGGACATCTTTAGGGCCTACCCAGACGAAAAAGGTCAAACCAACGTACAAAAAAATAAAGACCAAGGCCGACCAGAATACGGGAAACCGTTTCAGGTAATCCTGAACGGCCTGTTGATCAAAATGGATAAACGGACTCAAAGCCAGGAAAAAGGCTGCCAGCAGGAGGAATATCAAGAAGCGGATTTGTTGAGTGTTCTTGCGCGGCATCATAATAACAACAAAAACAGGGTCCTTAACCGCGGGCCCGTTCCAGGCTTAATTTTTTCAGGTAAATCATCAAGATGGAAATGGCCGCCGGAGTAACTCCGGAGATACGGTTAGCCTGCCCCAACGTTAACGGACGGAATGAAAGAAGCTTCTGTTGAATCTCTATTGAAAGCCCGGGAATACGGGAGTAATCAATGTTTCCCGGGATCTTAATATTTTCAATATGCCGGAACTTCTCCACATCCTTGAGCTGCCGCTTGATAAACCCTTCATATTTGATCTCATACTCGACCTGTTCAATGACCGGGAGAGCTTGATCCTTTAAATTCCCGTTAAACGGGGCGATCATCGCGTAAGTCATCTCCGGCCGTTTTAAAATCAGGCTCAAGGGGGTCGGCTGCCGCAAAGGGCTGCTGTTATTCTTTTCTAAAACCCGGTCAATGTCCGGGCCGGGACTAACAACCGTTGACTGTAGGTGAAAAATCTCCTTATCGATAAGCTCATATTTGCGCAACATCCCGTCATAATCCGCGCCCGGGAGCAGGCCAAGTTCATACCCGTATTTCATCAAACGTTTATCCGCGTTATCCTCCCGGATAATCAGCCGGTATTCCACCCGGGAGGTGAACATCCGGTAAGGTTCTTCGGTCCCCTTGGTGGTCAGGTCGTCAATCAAAACACCGATATACGATTCATCACGGCCTAAAATAAGCGGTTCCTTGCCCAGCACGGCGCAAGCCGCATTGATCCCGGCCACAATCCCCTGCGCCGCCGCTTCTTCGTATCCGGTGGTGCCGTTAACCTGTCCCGCGCAATAAAGCCCCCTGATCCTTTTCGTTTCCAGCGTAGCTTTAAGTTCCGTCGGACGAATAACGCCGTGTTCAATAGAGTACCCGTAACGGTTAATTTTAACCCGTTCGAGCCCCGGGATAGAACGCACAAAGGCCTCCTGGACCTCGGCAGGCAAGCCGGTCGAAATCCCATTGGGATAATATTCATCAGTCTCCAGCCCCTCCGGCTCTAAAAACACGTGGTGAGACAATTTGTCACTGAATTTCTTTAATTTATCTTCAATCGAAGGGCAATACCGGACCCCTGTGGAATGAATCTGCCCCGAATACATGGGAGATAAATGCATATTCGCCCGGATGATATCATGCGTCTTCTCACATGTCCGGGTGATGTAACACGGTCGGAGGGCCTGCCCCGGAGGGATCGACGGCGTCCGGAATGAAAACGGCAAAGGCGGGTTATCCGAATGCTGCTCTTCCAAAGAGGAAAAGTCTATGGTCTTCCCGTCGAGCCTTGGCGGGGTTCCGGTCTTAAACGACAGGACTTCAAAACCCAATTCCGACAAACTGGCGGCAAGCCGCACGCACGCCGGCTCATCAATGCGTCCGCCCGGGACGATTGTCTTTCCGATATGGATCCGACCGTTTAAAAATGTCCCGCCAGCGATCACCACCGCCCGGGCACCCAGGGTTAATCCCTGGCTCGTCCTGACACCTGTTATTTGAGAATGACGGACTAGCAACGCGCAGGCTTCGTCTTCCAAGACCGTGAGCCGCGCCTGCCGACGGATAACGTCCTGCATATATTCCCTGTATTGTTTGCGGTCACTCTGACACCGGCTCGAACGGACCGCCTGTCCTTTCGAAGCATTAAGCCGCCGGAACTGGATGCCCGTGCGGTCAGCGGCCAAAGCCATTTCCCCGCCAAGGCAGTCGATTTCTTTGACAAGCTGCCCCTTCCCCACGCCCCCGACCGCCGGATTACAGCTCATCTGCCCGATCGTTGGGAAAGACAACGTCACCAAGAGCGTTTCGCAGCCCATACGGCTCGCAGCCAAGGCCGCTTCGACCCCCGCATGTCCTCCCCCAATCACGACACATTGATATTCTCTATCAAACATACTGTTTATTATCCATTACTTTTTATTCATTGTTAATGCCAGGATGGAATTAAGAACCGCGAAAACAAACGACACCAGTGCGATCAGGTTCAGATCTTCATACTGAAAATCTTTAAAAGTCGCCGCAAAGACCGCCAGAATAGTCAATCCCCACAACAAGTACATAAAGATGGTTATGGTTTTGTGCATACAATTTCCTCGCGTCCGTCCCCTGTTCTTGAATTATTAAACTAGCGCTAAATCATTGATTTGTCAATGTTTTCATGCTGCCAGGCCGTCCCTGGCCAGGTTAAATTTTTCAAGGCCCCATCTTAATAAGATAATGAAAATCTGTGGCCAGACAAGGCTGCTTTTGAAGGAAGGGTCTGTCTACTTCAGGGCACGGCAGGAATCGCGGACAACAAGCTGCGGAGTTAAAACCATCTGGACAGCGGATTTCTTTTTCCCGGACATTATGTTCTGCAGGTATTTCACGGCGTATTCGGCCATCTGGAACAAAGACTGCCGGATCGTGGTCAAAGCAATAGCGCCATAAAGGCTGGCGGGATTATCGTCAAACCCGATCACCGAAATATCATCAGGGACCTTCATCCCTCTTTCCTGTATCACGGTAATGACCTCCAAAGCCATATCATCGCTTGCCGCAAATATAGCGGTCGGCGGCTGAGGAAGCGCGAGAAGTTTCTCCGTCGCATTCCGGGCGCTGCGGCGGGAATAATCCCCCTCAACCACATATTCATCCTTCAAAGCTATGTTTTCCTTCTGAAGCCCCTGCTGAAAACCTTCAAAGCGCTGAAACCCGGCTTGTGTCTGTAATTTTCCGGTAATCATAGCGACACGCTGGTGCCCCAGGCTGACAAGATAATCGGCGGCAATACGGCCTCCGGCGACGTTATCGATCCCGATATAATTCACATCCAGGTCATCCACGACATTATTAATGACCATGCAAGGTATATCGGCGGATAACGCTTCTTCAACCTGTTTCCGGTTCTCAATGATATCGGCAAAAATGACGCCTCCAACGCTATTAGTATTCAGCGGATTAAACCCGTTGGTGATATGAAACACCAAATCCAGGCGCAGGGTCTCACAGGCATGCCCCACCCCCCGGATAATTTCGATGGCGTAAAAAGAATAAAAAATCCCCGGATAGCCGGGCATGACCAAGCCGATGGCATTATTGGTGCCGCTGGCCAAACGCTGGGCGCTGACATCCGGCTTATATTTCAAAGCGGTGATCGCTTCTTCAACTTTAGAACGATTTTGCTGGCTGACGGTGGGAACATTGTTGATAACACGCGAAACGGTTGTAATGGAAACCTTGGCGCGGCGGGCGACATCCTCTATGCTGACTTTACGTTTCCTGGTCACGTTGTCCTGAATTATCGTACGGCGTCACCGACACGGATTGTGGTGACTTTGTTTTTAATGTCCGCGGCGGCTATATCTTTGCGCACCTGGATCACTTCCAGGGCCGCGACATATTCCGCGCCCCGGTAAACGCTCATGTTATCCCCAAGCTTGATGCCATCATTCTGCCCTAAATCAACGATAACAAAATTATTTTCATCATTCACAGAAACGATGTTGCCGTTAAACCCCGGGACGGTCAAAATAACCTCCGGGGCGGCCCTTGTCGACGTTTCTCCAGCGCCAGAAACAACAATTGGCGGCAACTCGACCGCCTTTGACGAGGCTCCGGACATCTGAAAATTCTTCTCTAGGCTGTCCTTAATCTGCCAGATTTCATCAATGCGGTTTTGAATGACATGCTCGGTTTCCATCAATTTCCGCTCCACGTCCTTCTTCTCATCCTGCAAGCGGACAATACTTTTTTCCAGGGCGATCTTGGTTGATGTCAAATCTTTAATCTGGACCCTCAAGGATGAATTTTCATCGTTGAGTTTTGCAAACCGGCCGTTTAAGAATTCCTTATCATTCTCCGCCCGTGCTAAAGCCAAAGACAAATTATCCGCCAGATCTTTGCCATGTTTGATCTCTCTCTCGATGGAATCTTTGGTATTCGCTAACTCGGCGATTTCTAATTCCAAGTCGGAATTGGATTTTTTTAAGGCTTCCAGTTCGAGCATATTGGCATCCAATTTCTTTTTTAAAGTGTTCACCTCCAGCTCAAGGGAAGTTTTTTCCCGGATGACCTGAGCCCAATATGTTTCGTTGTCAGGAGATATCTCCGGAACCCTCACCGCCGGGATTTCTTTGCTGATCACCGGTTCTTCCGGCTTCTTCCCCGCCGCGGGAGAGGCCGCCCCCGGGGACTCCACCGGCGCGCCGGTTTCCCGGTCCACGTATTTATAAACAATCTGCGGCTCCGGCTTTTCTTTAACCCTGGTCAATAAGGTGTTCCGTTCCTTTTCCAGCTCCGCGATTTTTTCCTGCAAAACTTCCCGTTCACTGGTTAAATCCGCGATCTGCTTGTTGAGGGACTCCATATCACCGCCAAAAGAACTCAAGCGTTCTTCAAGTTCGGCTTTCTTCTTTTCAACATCCTTCAACTTCTCCTGCAAATCTTTATTCTCAAGGATATATTTTTTCTCCCTCTGCTGAAAATCATCCATCTGCTTTTCCAGGGATAATTTTGATTTATCGGACTCTTGCTTCTGAAAAGCGACATACGTCAGTACTCCGACGGAGACAAAAAGCAATAAGAGCAAAAACACTAAAATAGACTTTGCAGCTCTCGACATATCATCTCCTTATGATAATAATATTTATAAGCTTGATATGAATATAACAAAGGATATAAGGGAGTACAAGAAAAAAAGAAACAAAATGCAAAGAAGAACAACTCTCGGAGAGCCCTTTCGATTTTTAAGGAGGGGCTCGCCGGGCGGGCAAGTCGAGCGACGACAGCGGCGGGTTCGTGATATCAATGCGGGGCTGCCGGGACAAAAAAACGGGGGAACGGTAACCCGCCCCCCCTTCATAAAGACCGTGAATAGCGACTACTATTGATATTGGATATTATCCAGGTAAAACGTGCAGGCGTCGGGATTTACGTCGACATTCGTCGACCAAGAAAAGCCGCCGCTCACGTAAGACAAATCGCGGCCCCTCAAATCGATCGTGTATTTGCGCCACTCGTTCGTCAGGATCACCGGCCCGATGATCGCCATGTCGGAATCCGGAAAATCCCCGGTAATCCCGCCCATCTTGAATTCCTCAATACGTTCGCCGCCTTTTTCGCCCTTGGCCCAAAAGCTCAACTCCCTGGCGCCCGCGAGGTTAAACCCGCCCTTACGGCTGCCCCAGTTATTCGCCGGGTTCAGCCAATAAATGCCGGCCCATTTCTGATCATCTTTCGAGCAAGCCACGTCATACTCCACACGAATACAGGTTTTGCCGTCATAACAATTTTCCTGCCAGGCGTCGTTAAAATTAATACATTTCCCGTTCGGCATAAAACCGGAAGGGACAAAATGATTTCCCCTGGACCCTTTGTCTTTATAAACAAGGAACGGCTGGAAATTGGTTTCTTCCTGTTCAACATTCCGGTTCGAATTTCCCTGTGATGTCAGGCTGGAACTGCTCCGGTTGCAGCCGCATATTACCAGGAAACACAGCCCCCAGAAAAAGACAATTTTGTTCATAAGACATCTCGCCCTTTCATGTAAATCAACACCCATAACCTAATATTAAATTGACTGCAGGATGATAAAGAAAAACAGGATCCTCAAGTTGAGGAAACACCCTTGAGGATCCTGTTTAAGAAATACGGATCAACACCAAAGGCCCGCGGACGGGATTATTCTTCCTCCAGAGCCTCTAGTTTCTGCTGGGCGCCTTCTGCCGGCTTCCAGAACCAGCCCTTCGGATCCCAGCACTGCGAGAAATAATATTCGTCTACCAGTTTCTTGAAGTTTTTCTTCGCTTCTTCTTTCTTCCCGGCGTTCAAATAAGCTTCGCCTCTGATAAAATAGCAGGTTCCAACGTCATTGAGCGCCCAGTAAGAGAAAATCTTGTCTTTGGATTCCCAAGCATATTCGGTCATGGATTCCTGCATCTCTTTAGCTTTCGCTTCATAAAGCTCCAGGCACTTATTCGTATAGGCCACGACACTGTCCAGATCTTTGTTGCCAAGGGCTTCCCAAGCTTTAACCGTTAAAGTCATGGAGGTATAGTCGCCAAAATCCAGATTTGATCCGGATTCGATCATAGCAATTTTCTCTTTCGCGGCTTCCGCCGGTTTCCAGAACCATCCCTTCGGATCCCAGCACTGGCCATAGGTATACTCATCCACAACGGTCTGATACGCTTTCACCGCTTCGTCTGTCATTTTGGCCTTGCGGTACGCTTCACCCTGAATAAACAAACCGGTCGCGATATCGTTTAACGCCCAGTAAGAGAAAATTTCATCATTAGTGCCGGTTGGATAAGCCGTCAGGCTGGCCTGCATTTTTTTGGCCTGCTCAGAATATAATTCAACACATTTATTCGTATAAGCCAATACGGCTTCCAAATCATTCTCCCCTAAGGCCTGCCAAGCACTCGTGATCAGTGTCACGGAACGGTAATCTCCAAAATTATAAGCAGCCGCTGGCACCGGAATGGCTAAGGACACGCCTAAGATGGCCGCCATCATGCATAACAAAATCTTTTTGTGCATCTCTAAGTTACCTCCAATTTGTTAAACCCAATTTCCTTCAAATAAATTATTTATATCAGTTCCCAGCCTCTTGCCGGGGAAATCTAACCTTGCGGTCAGATAGTAGTGATAAAAACTAGATCCGTTCTCCACACCCCCTCTCCTATTAAGATTATAAAACTAAAAACAATGGAGTAATTATAGCATTTTTACCTGTTATTTAGCAAATTTTATATTGAGGACAACCGTATCTCCTTAATTCCAGGCTTCCTTATAAAATTTATAACTTTTCCTCAACTGGCGCATAAAGGGGCTGTGCGTTCCATTGCCCTGGCTTGTAATACCAAACCATTCTTCATAATAGTATCCGCCGGGGAAAGGCCCGATCGCATCAGACCGGCGGTCATGATAAAACGGCTCATAATTCTTCCACCATTCATCCGTCCACTCAAAGACAACCCCCCCAATGGCGTTCCCCGCGCCCTCCGGGTGGCCCGCCATATTCGCTTCAATATCATGCCAGTTGCCGCGGTGATAGTTCATCTGCGCTTCTTCCCCCTCCGCTTTCGTGAGATGCTTGGCGTAGGCCGGGCAGCCATACTCGGTAATAAAAGCCGCTTTCCCGGTCGACTCCTGAATCTGCTGCCAGAAAGCGCCGAAACCATAATCACCGCGATAAACATTGGCCGCAAACATATCAATATCCGGAGCGTTCTTCGCGAAAATATCCAGATACAGGGTGTCGCCGTTACATAACGCCACCGGATGGTTAGGGTCAATGCTTTTGATCATTTTAGCCACCTCATTGGCGAATTTATAATACGCCTCCGGCTTCTTATCTGCGTTAGAGGCGACTCCGTAATTGTTCTCGTTCCCTAAAAGCCAAAACAAAAGATAAGGCTCATCCTTATGTTCCATAACCATTTGACGGACGGATTCCATCATATTCTTCTGATGTTCCGGATTTTCATAATCGGTCCCTTCAAACCAGGACGCCCCAGACCCCAGAGTGTATTTCCCAAGGAAATCCCCCAGGATCACCCGGATCCCATATTCCTCATAAAGCTTCCTCAGAACGTCCTTGTTCGGTTTAAACGGCTGGTGGTATTCCCGGAGGGTATTGCCGCCCATCTCCTGGATCAACTGAAAGTCCCCGACGACCAATTCATCCGGGTCCTGCTGATTATTACCGTTGGCGTCCACCCAGGCATCAAACGGTCCATCCGCCTTGCCGTTCTTGTTGGTATCTTCATACATCCAAGACACCAAGGTCCCCTTATCCGGGCTCTGACCGATTTTGGTCGGAGCATACGTGACTCCTTTAATAACATACGGCTTGCCTTCCACCAGGAGCTGCCAGTGGCCGTTATCATACTGCACCAGAGAAACCTTGCCTTCCCCCAAACGCCGCGTGACATTGCGTAAAGGCACCTTCTTTTTATCCAGGTTCAGCCCTTCCTTAACTTTATCCATCCACCCTCTTTCCTGAATGACACCAGGATACGTAACCACAACATCGTTGCTGACATCATTATCAAAACCGTTCTTAACTTCTATTTTCATCCATTTCACTTTTAAATTTAATTCCGGGTGGGAACGCACCAAATAAATAATCTTGGAAACCGCGGCTTGAGCCGGATACCAAGGCGTCTGCCAATACGTCCACCCGACCGTCTTTGGAAAATGAACGATAATGGCCTGGTAAGTTTTAATGGCCTCATAATACATTTGCGCTTTTTCAAAAATCATACCCAGGTAAAAAAGCTTGACGCCGCCGGGTTCCGGGGCCGTCGCCCATTTATAAAAAGCGGCTTCCAGGTCATCGCTGTGCACAAAATCCCAGTGGCTGCCTTCAAGGCGGCCTTCTTTTTTTGCCTGCTTATATTTCGGATCCTTAAACACATCCGCGGTATTGGGATAAACCCCTTCCCCCACAGCCTCTTTCAACCCTTTAAGGTCATTAATCTTATAATGATACCGGTCTGTTCCCACATCGAGAAACTCCCCGTATTTATGATAATCGACCACTTGGACCGTTCCGGGAAAGGCCAGGGAAGGCAGCGTCCGCAACCGTGTCGGCGGCTCGTCCGGCTCTTCTTCGACTTTCCCGGTCATGACATCAATGCTCGCCTGGCTCTTTTCCGCCACAGACCAGTATGACCCCCGAGAAGGATCCCAAGCTTGCGCCCAGGGATATTCATCAATAATTTTCTGGAATGTCGCGATCGACTCTTCCGTACGGCCATAATTCATCATCGCTTCCGCCTGCACAAACAGGATGGTCGCCACCGTGTTTAAATAAGCATAATCCTTTTCCTTACCCCGCCCTGGGAATCCAGACAAAGACGCTTGTTCTTTGCGGGCCTCCCCATCAAAAAGTGCCAACGCCACCGCCACCAGCTTATCCAGCTGCTCTAATTTCCTCTGGCTGGACAGTTCCCAGGATTTCCGGACAAAATCATCCTTGGTCGCCCCCGCCTCAAGCTCGATGTCCGTGTAAGGGACAGCCTCCCCTCCCACCGGCAAAGTAATATTCATTTCTTCTTTAGAAACCTCATCCACGGCAGCACCCTCGGCCGGACTCTCCTCTTCCGTCTTTCCCTCACCCGCTTCCGGAGCTTCCGTTTCCTCTGAGGGATCCTCCGCAACAGCAACGCCCTCGGGTTCCGCCAAAAGCTCTTCTTCCGGGCTCGGCGCGAGAGAACCCTCCGCTTCAGTAGCCTGCTTCGCCTCAACCGCCCTATCAACAACAAGGCTTTCGCCATCCGCACCCTGCGTCCAGCCCGACGTCACCAACCCCAGCGAAAGAAATCCGGCCAGGAATAAAAATCCTAATACAGTTTTTTCCCCTTGTTTGTTTTTTCTCACAATAAAAACCCTCCCAGTTCTGATTATCCAACGACAGCGCCGGATGACAAACCTTTAATAATGTGCTTTTGCATCAGAAGATACACCAAAATAATTGGAACGGCAGCGATGGTCAACCCAGCCATCAAAAGAGGATAGTCCGCGAGGTATGTTCCCTGAAAAACCATGAGGCCCCTTTGGATCGGCATGATGGTAGGATGATTCGGGATGTCGTTTAACAACAACATCGCCAGGATATACTCATTCCAAACATTCAATGCGTTAAAAATCACGATAACGGCAATGGCCGGCCGGGCCAAGGGTAAAGCCACATGCCTCCATATCCCCAGCTTCGAGCAACCGTCAATACGGGCGGCGTCTTCCAGGTCCGGAGGCATCTTGTCAAAAAAAGTTTTTAAAAGCAGAATACTGAGCGATAAGCCCACGTTGATCATACACAGCACATACCCCAGCTGCCGGACAAACGGGTACGACGAATTGATGAACCCCAACTTCGTCATCAACACCGTTAACGGGACAAAACTCCCGGGGAGCGGGATCATCATGGCCATGACAAACATGTAAAAGAAGAAATTCTTGCCCGGGAACTCCAGCCGGGAAAAAGCATAAGCCGCCAGAGACGAAATCACCACGATCCCAATCACAACGGAAAAGGTGTAAATGAGGCTATTGAGCGAATACATGCCGAACTGTCCTTGCGTCCAAGCCTTCACGAAATTATCAAAATGAATCTCCGCCGGAATCAGGGATTTATCCGTAAAAATCGTTTTGTTGCTCATCAGCGCCGAACGGGCCATCCAAAACAACGGGAACAAGCACGTTATGGTCACGGTCAAAAGAAAAATATGGATCAATGTCGCCTTAACAGCCCGGATCACCCTGTATTTGCTGATCATATGTATTCCTCTTTTTAAGCCTGTTTCATCTGTTCGGACATTTTCTTGAGGACAAAAGACACGGCTATTAAAATCATCCCGAAATTAACCCCCATGGCGCAGGCATAACCGTAGCGGTTCTGCCCGGTCATGGCCGCCAAGATCTTGGTCACCGGGACGGCGGTATAATCCCCCAGCCCCGAACTGCCCGCCAACGTCAGGATAAGGACAAAAGCCTGCATCGCCCCCAGGATCGTTAAAATCATCACAACCACGATCACCGGCAGCATCATGGGAACCGTCACATTTTTAAAAACACTGAGCGACCCGGCGCCATCCACCCGCGCCGCCTCATATAGCTGGCGGTCAATCGTCTGCAACCCGGCTAAAAACATGATGAAGCCCCACCCAAACCCTTTCCAGGAATGGACCACGGCGATGCAGGTCAACACCGTCTTGGGATTGGACAGCCAATTGGTGATCAGGTTCGAAAAACCGATTTTTTCCAAAGCAGTATTCAACAACCCGATATGCTGGCCGTCCTGCATGCCGGAATAAAGAATCCAGGACCAGATAAGCCCGACCACGACTTCGGAAAGCACCGGAGGGATAAAGAAAATAACCCGGTACACCCCTTTCATAAAAATTTCCTGGTCACAGGCCAGGGCCAGAGCAAAGGCCAGCGCATTCTGAAAGGTCAGGGCCACCAGGGTAATATAGGCGGCATTCCACATCGACCTCCACCAGCCCTGGTCAACCAACAATTCTTTAAAATTCTCAAATCCAATATAACTTCTGGATAAACTGATGCCATCCCATTCCTGCAGGGACAGTTTAAATATTTCGTAAAATGGGACGATATAAAATATACAAAAAATAAGGACGGCGGGCAGGACAAACGCGAAACTCTCCAGGTGATCTCGAAGGTTTGGAAGTGAAAATTTGCTTTTGAGAGCCAAAGACATTATGATTAATTTCGTTTAAAAGTTATTTCCGTTTTTGTTTTTTCGCCATCTCACGCTCTTTCACGTTCTGCACGTCCTGGGCAACTTGTTCGGGAGTTTTCTCTCCTATGATAATCGATTGAATCCCCTTGTCAAACGCCTCGATCACCAAGGGTTCCTCATTCAACGGCCAAATCGTCGGATGGGTGGTCGCGTCCATGGCCCGGGCGAATTCCGAAAGCACAGCCGGGATATCGGTCAGCGCATACCGGTTAGCCGGCAGGTTCAAAGTTTCCTGAGACAAATACGCCTGTTGTTCTTTTGCGGAAAGCCATTTCAGGAAAGCGACGGCTTTATCCTGTTTTTCAGAAGCGCTATTGACAACAAACGATGATCCTGCGCCTCCCCAAATCCGCATGGGAAGACTCGTGTTATATTTAGGAGGAAGGATAATCCCATACTCCAAATCCGGGTTCATCTCATGGTACACATTCACGCACCAGGACCCGTTAAACGCGAAAGCGGCCCGGCCCAAGGCAAAGTCCTGTTCCGCGTACTTATTGGCTTTAGTCACAATCCCTTCCACCAAAGCGCCTTTTTGCCGTAAAATATCAAAAATCCGGAACACTTCAATCCATTCCGGGTCAGTGTACGGCACTTTCCCGCGGAACGTGTTCATGACCTTGTCTTCTCCCATAATATTAAACGCGTAATTAGACGCGAAGCAATCCGCCATCCAAAGCTCGCCCCAACCGGAAACCAGCCCGGAAACGCCGACCCGATTCAGGGCTTCGGTCGCGGCCAGGAACTCGTCAAACGTCTGGGGAGCACGCACGACCCCGGCTTTCTCCAGCAGCTTCTTGTTATAAAGCATCTGGATATTGGTCACATCAATCGGAACCCCGTAAATACCCGGTTTAATATTATAAACATTGCCTTCTTCAAAACGGTTGGCGGAAAGGGCTTTTGGGAAAAGGCTTTTTTCCCATGCCGCCTCATCTTTCTGAAATTCCTCCGTCAAATTGGCGATGAATCCGCTTTCAATAAACGTTGCGAACACGGCCTTTTTATCCAGGATGCCAAAAATATCCGGCAAGATATGCGCCTGGGCAGCGGCTATAATTTTTTGGGAATAAACGTCAGACGGGGCGTATAATTCAAAAACCACTTCCACGCCCGTTTCGGCCTGATAGCGCTTGGCCAATTCATTGAAAGCGTCATGCCGATCGGTCATCCAATGCCATACCGTAATCATATTTTTATTGGGAGGCACAGCCGGCCCGCAACTTTGACAACTCCAGATAATGGTCGCCAAGGCACAAAACCCGATCACCAACAGCAATTTCCCTTTCATACCCGCTCCTTTAAATGAGGCCCCAATGAGTAGAACAAATTCATATTGAAAACGACGACTTCGGGGATGAGCTTTAAATCATTGGGATGATTAAATTAAACATTATGTCTTTAATATAAGAATAGATAACGGCGTATTCTATCACGCATGTTTTACTTTGTCAAAAAAGCGTTTCTCTAATATCACACAAGCCCCACCCGCTCTTATCCCAGAACCACCTTAACGCGGTGGACCTGGCCGTCTTTAAAAGGAACTATAACGTCCCCATCTATCCGTTGTCCGTCTACCGTTATCGTCTTCTCGCCCTTTTCTTTCCCTTTCGGGTTGAGGATTTCAATCTCGTAAATATCCCCCCTAAAAGGCCGGCGCACACAACATTTCTTCCACTGCGGAGGCAGGCATGGATCGATTTTGAGCCCCTGGAAATCCCGGCGGACCCCGCAGATCCACTCTGTCGCCAGCATAAAATTCCAACCCGATGTTCCCGTGATCCAGGTAAAAGCACCTTCCCCATACCGGTAAGGATTATCCGGCCCGACCAAATATTCCGCGAACACATAGGGTTCAGTTTTATAAAGGTCCATATTTTTCTGTTTATTAGGCATAATTTTGCAGACCGCTTCGTAAGCTTTCGCGCCGTACCCGGCCATGGCGTAACCCACCGCCATGAACGTGGCCGCGTGGCAGAACACCGCCGCATTTTCTTTCGTTCCTTCTGAAAACATGCTGATCCGGCCCAGCCTTTTAACCCAGCCTGAAAACGCCGGGGCGAACAGCGCCAATCCGTGCGGGCCGTTCAAATGCTTATCCGTGGACTGTAAAATCTTTTTCAACCGTTCGCCTTCGGCCACTCCGGAAAGAACCGCCCAGGCCTGCGTGTTTAAAAATATCTTGCCCTCTTTATCCTGTTTGCTGCCGTAAACCTGCCCCTGGTCATCAAACCCGCGGGAATACCATTCCCCGTCCCAGCCGGCGTTATTAATGCGTTCCGTCATGGTTTTGGCCATCTGCAGGTATTCGGATTTTTTCTGTTCCTCATTCACGAGCTGACAGAGCTCGGCCAGCATTTTCAAAGAACGGACTAAGGCCTGCGCCAGCCAGACGCTTTCCCCCCTGTGCTTGATGCCCGCCGCGTCAATCGCGTCATTCCAGTCGGCGTGCCCGATCCGTGGAAAGCCCTTCTCTCCGACATCATTAAAACAAAAACTTAAGTTCTTTTCCAAATGCTCCAGCAATGTCCCTTCCCCGTCCGTCTGCGCGCCGCCGTGATAATTCGGATCAACCTCCCATCCGTTGATCCATTTATCCTTCAAATACGGGACATATTCACACAAGATATCCTTGTCGCCCGTTTCCTTAATATAGGCCGTGACAGTCGTCGTCAGCCAAACGGGATGATCTTTATTCGGGAGGAATTTGTGCGGCCCCGCTGTTTCCGACCATCCTGGGGCAGACGTGCCATCACGACGGATCAAGGAGGCCAGTTTCAAAATCTTTTGACGGGTTAAAGACGCGTTAATGGACACAACGGCTTCGGAATCCTGGGCCGAATCCCGGTACCCCCGGCCGCCGGACCCTTCATGATAAAAACTCGGAGACCGCGACCACAGGTTACAAATATATAACTGATACTTGACCCACACATTAAATAAAGTATTAAAATCCTTGTCCGGGGTCTCCAAAACAATATTCTCCGTGACGCGCCTGCGCCACAGCTCTCGGGTCTTCTCAAATTCCGCTCTGGCCTGCTTCAGGTCGCGGTACTTGGCAATCAGCTTCCCTACACCCGGGACATCGGGCGTCTGCCCCAAAATAACTGAAAATTCTTTCGTCTCCCCGGGCTTCAGAGTCACGCTATGCTTAAAAGACCCAATGCCGTCTTCCCCTGAACAAAGAGGAAAATTCTTAAAACGCCCTTCTAAAACCGCTTCCGGCTTCTCCTCGGAATTATACCGCCCGAGAAAAGCGTCCTTTTGCGTGCAGCATCCTTTCACGGCCAGGGACGAGGCAAAATAAATCAGCGAATCAAACGGCTGGATATTCATCCCCTGCCACTGCGCGGTTTTTTGGGCAAAGACAGCCTTCTGTCCTTTATCAAACCAGACCCGCGTGTACAGGTTCATAATATTCCGGTACCGGATCTCCTCATGATAATCCCCGATCAGGAATTCTACATAGGGATAAATTTCCAGTTTCTTCTCCTTTTTGGTCTGATTGGAAATCTTGACCAACCAAACCTCGCAGGAATCGTGTTCCGGGACAAAATAGGTCACTTCCGAATGAACGCCGTTATTGACCGCGGAAATTGTTGTATAACCCAATCCGTGGCGGCATTCGTATTTTTGGGGCTTAACCCGCAGGGGCTGATAAGTTAAGGACCACGCCTTTGCGCCATCCCTCATAAATATATATTTCCCAGGCCGGTCAAAATGCCAGTTTTCCGGCGCCCAACGGGTTATCCGGTTTGTGCGGCAGTCTTTATAAAAACTGTATCCCCCCGCGCAATGGGAAATGATGCTGCAGTAGTTTTCATTCGTAAGATAATTAATCCAGGGCCGGGGGGTCAGCGGCGTGGAAATCACGTATTCCAACCCCGATTTTGAAAAAGAACCGTACTTCATGGGCGTAAACCTTTCTTCCAGGTAAAAATATTTTCCTATTTTTTAAATCAAGAATAAGTGGGATGATATCATAGAGAAAAAATGCGGTCAAGATTTTTCCGGCATTAATTACCGCTGTTTAAGAAACAGGACGTGATATACGCAACCCATAGCGGGACATCAGCCCCCCTCACATAGGGCTTAGGGGGCCGATGGGTTACTGTTCCGCGACTTTATCCTGAAAATATTTCACGGCTTCCACCAACGTTTCTTCCAGAAGCTCTGGGGTCTTTTCAAGGTGCTTTTTCCCGGTTGGGCTGGTATAAAAATTGATCAAATCCTGTAGTTCTTCGGAAGAATAGTATTTAGAATAAAGCGGAACAAGCCTTTCAATAATTTCATCCGGCAACAAAATTTTACGCAGCCGCGACTGGGTTTCCTCCGGCGCCTGTTCGATAATCTGATTGAAAATCTTCTGCATATTGTCCCGGGCTAAATTGGCCTTCAGCAAATTCAGGATCAGTTCTTTCTTCTTAGCATCCCCTTCTTTTTTCTCTTTTTTCTCTTTGGCGATTTCCTCGTCCCGGGTGATTTTCTCAATTTCCGAGAGGTAAAACGTCTGAATCTTTTTATCCACCAGCACCTTAATGGAATACTTGCTCTCTTCCAGGATCTTTCCGTCAATCTTATTCCCGTTTTTTAAAAGAATCTCATCCGCCCAAAGCGAACCAGGACATAACAACAGCACCAGCAGTCCCGCCCAAAAACGATTCTTCATAACAAACTCCTTTTCAAAATAAATGCCTTTTCTGTTATTTAAAAACACCAACGCCGGGTTGAGGACAACAGCAGGCCCCAATGACATAAAAGTTGCAGCCGTGCCCCAGCTATGTTAGGATAATGCCCATGTTAACACAAATGAGAAAAAAAATCGACCAAAGTTTAGACACCTTTTTAAGCAAGGCTTATCAAAATTATAGGCTCGACCAGATTGACCCCATCCTTTTTCATGGCATCCGGGACTTCATCCTCCGGCCCGGGAAACGCATCCGCCCGCTGCTTTTAATTTGCAGTTATAAAGGTTACTGTCGCAAACGCATCCGGATGACCCCCTCCATTTATTATGTGTCAACCTGCATCGAACTTCTCCACAACTTCATGCTGATTCACGATGACATCATTGACCGCTCCGATCTGCGCCGAGGCAAGCCGACCATGCACAAGATGATGGAAAAAGCCGCGAAGGCCAGCGACCGCCAGCGGTTAGGGACCGACTTGAGCATTGTCGTTGGGGACATCGTATACGCCCTGGCGATCGATGCTTTTCTCTCTATCAATGAACACCGGGACCGGAAAGAACGAGCGCTCAAATACTTCATCCAGACCGCCGTGTTCACGGCTATGGGAGAATTCATTGACACCCTGCATGGGACGAAAACGGTCCCGCAGGTTTCCGAGAAGGACGTCTTTCTCAACTACTCACTCAAAACGGCCCGGTACACTTTTGACTGCCCCCTGGTCGTGGGAGCGATCCTGGCCGGAGCCGGCGAACAGGACATACAACTTCTGGCCGAGCTCGGCCTCCTGATCGGGCAGGCGTTCCAGATTCAAGACGATATTATAGGGGTATTTGACACGCAAAAAAACATCGGGAAATCCATATTGAGCGATATCGCGGAATCCAAAAAAACCTTGCTGGTGTGCCACGCTTACAGTCAGCTTCAAGGAAAACATAAAGCTCGGTTCATGGAAATATTCACCAAGCCCAAAATAACGCATAAGGATCTTCTGGCCGTCCGTAAAATTTTTATAGAAACGGGCAGCCTGGCCTACAGCCTGGACCATATTCTGACCCGCCTTCGAAAATCAGAAAAAATATTTCAACAGCTTCAAATCAAGGAACAATATCGCCGTTACGTCCAACGCCTCCTTCTGGAATTATTCCACCAGAGCCGGACTATCGCAGATCAAAACGGGCTCCCGTTCTAACTCCCTCTCTTCTCTTATATAATATAGGGCATCAATGTGTCCAGGACCAGCCGTCCCCGATCCGTTACCAGCCATAACGGGCGTCCTGGCCCGGCCTCTTTCTCATCCAGCCACCCTTCATGGATAAAGGACCGAACCCTTGCCTCCAGCGCCTCTGGCGCAGCCATACGGTAGCGTTCTTCCAACCGTTGAACATCCACCCCCTGATTCATCCTCAACCCGAAAGCAACCGCCTCCCTGAACTGTTGTTCAGGCGTCAACACTTCGTGCCCTTCTTCGGGGTTCGCGCCACTCTCGATGGCCGCCATGTAGGCATTCAGCTGCGCGGTGTTCCAGCTCCGGCGCCCTTGACGGTGCGAATGAGCGCTCACGCCAAGACCGATATAATCGCCTCCAAGCCAGTAATTCTTGTTATGAAACGACTCCTTGCCGGAACGGCAAAAATTACTGATCTCATACTGACGATAGCCGCTCCGAGAGAGTCTCCGCCGGACATCTTCATAAAATGCGGCTTCGGTATCCCGTGGTAGCGGTTGAATCCCCTGGACATAAAAACGACTATAAGGTTCGACGCTTAACGCATAGAGCGACACATGGGCACAGCCCAAGCCGGCCAGGTGTTTCACGTCACTTTCAAGTTCAGACATGGTTTCTCCGGGGAAAGAATACATCAGGTCCAAATTAATATTGGTTAACAGCGCCGACTGTAAAGCGGCCACGGCCCGCACAGACTGCTCTGCTGTATGGGTGCGGCCCATCCAACGCAAATATTTTTCATGAAACGTTTGCACGCCAAGGCTCACGCGGGTCACTCCCAAAGAAAAGAGAAGCTCCGCTTTCGCAAAATCAATAGTCTCGGGGTTGGCTTCAATGGTTACTTCCAGGCCAGGGGCGCAGCGGAATATCCCCGGGAGCTCTTTAAAAAGTTTACGCAACGCGCCCTCCGTCAGCATGCTCGGCGTCCCGCCTCCGATATAAATAGAATCGAGGGTCTCCCCCTGATACCGCTGGGCTTCCCGCAAAATGCAGGCCACATAGCGAGACGCGTGATGTTCCTTGGAAATCGCAACCGTAAACGAACAATAAAAACATTTTCTTAAACAAAAAGGAATATGAACATATAATGACGGCATATTGTAAATCGCTTCCTGGATAAAAACTTATCCGCTCCGCAACGGCATCTCGCCTCTTTCTTCCGGAACAGGACGCCCGTCGAGAAAAATGAAATAAAAATAAAATTTTATCCTTTTATAAAACATTTATAAAAATAATTTTTATTAAAAAATATAAATTATTTTTTGCATCTTATTATGTGTGTGTTATTATTTAAGTAACAATATTTAAAATTTCTTTCACGAAAGGAGAAAGGAACATGCCAGTAAAAAAGAAAGCAGCCAAAAAAAAGACAGTTAAGAAAGCCGTTAAGAAAGTTGCGAAGAAAAAAACTGCTGCTAAAAGAAAGTAATTTTTTCTATAGCCCTTGAAAACCCCCTGATATCCTTAGGGGGTTTTCTTTTTCTCCTCACGATTCCATAACTCCGCTTGATTGACAACGCTATCATTATTATACTATAAGGACCATGATTCCCCGGGTGAAAAATCAGACGCTTCTTATTCCTGTTTTTCTGACGATCCTGCTTGTGATCGCGTTCTACGATGTCGTCTTCCTGAACAAAACATTTAAAGTCACGACCGCCAACTCCCAGGCCTTGCCGACCGGCGCTTACGGCCAGGAAAACAACAAACCTAAATTTATTCCCGTTAACGGAACGGATTCCCCGGTTATGGAGGAGCCCGTTTATGAATTTATCAAACGCAACCTTCGAAAAGGCATTCTCCCTCTTTGGAACCCCCACCAGGCTTGCGGGTATCCGCTCATCGGCATGATCGAAGTCGGCATGTTTTATCCGCTGATGTTTATCCTCTATCTTCTCCCAGAACTCTTCGCGTGGGACATCATGATCCTCGCCAGATTCCTTGTCGCCGGATGCTTCACGTACTGGTTCATGCGCACGCTGGGGCTCAAAACAATCCCTTCCCTCTGCTCCGCCGTCGCCTTCATGCTCAGCGGGCCGCTTTTATCCCTCCAATACTGGACGACCAACGTCGACATCACAACCCCCCTCATCTTGCTGAGCATCGAACGCTTGCTCCGCAAGAAGCGCCCGGTCGACACGGCGCTTTTGTCCGCCGCCGTCACGTTGAGTGTTTTAGGAGGCCACCCGGAACACATCCTTTTGGTTAACGTATATTGTTTATGCTTCTTCCTATACCGGGTTTTTGTCTTGAGGCATTCCGTGTCACCCCAACAAGCCGTCAAGCATGGCCTCCTGGCGTACCTTTTAGCAGCAGGGCTCTCCGCTTTTATTACGTTCCCGTTCTTTAAAAACCTTCTGTTCGAATTCTGGCACGGGCACCCTCCCCAAGTAGGCCTTCTTTTGGAAGAACAGCGCTCCCGCGCGCTAAGCCTCGTGATCCCGTATTTTTTCCAAAAGGTCCCGCTCACCTATCAATGGATGTTCTCCGGATGGTGGGGCGGATACATTGGCTTACTGCCCTTCGCCCTGACATTCATGAGCTTCTTCAACAATCATAAAAAGCATGCCAATAGTTTCTTTGCGCTGATGGCCTTTCTGATCATCAGCAAACAATACGCCCTGCCTTACATCAACTGGATCGGACATCTTCCGGGATTCAGCGTCTGTCGCTTTGCCCCGCACGCACCGGTTCTCGCCGCATTTTCTCTGGCCGTTTGCGCCGGCATGGGGACCCGCGGCATCCTCAACAGCCGGAATTTATTCTTAAAAGGGATTCCTTTCAGCCTGCTCTTGATCGGCATCGTGACCGCCCATCTCCTCCTGCTGCAAAACCCCGACGGACAACCGCAGGCGCTGCGCGCAAGCCTGGCAGCGTTTTCACTCATCGTGGTCTTTCAGGGCCTCTTGTTCTGCCGGGACAAAAAAATCCTGACCCGGACCGTGACCGGACTGCTGCTTTTGGCGGTTCTCTTCGTGGAACTCTTTTCCCACATTCACCGGGAAAGGCCGTTTCGATTCCGCTCCTTCGGTGAGGTGCCGTACATCAACTTTATCAAGGACCAGCCTCAACGGGTAAGAAGCTACGGGAACTTCTGGGCCTTCTACCCCAACACCGCTTCCGGATTTGAAGTCGACGACCTCGGGTTCTTTTTCGGCCTGGTTCCGAAACGTTTTGTCCGCCTGGTCAACACGCTTTTCGTCCCGAACCATTTCCGCGGCGATCTGCGGCCCCCGGCTTTAAGGGCGATCCCGTTGCCTTACAGCGAAAATATCCTCGACTTGCTGAATGTGCGTTATATCATCAAGCCAACGGATTCGGCATTTGAAAAAAAATTCCCACACTTGAAAAACGTGACAAAAAACTACACACGCGTCTACCGGGATAAAGTGGAAATCTATGAAAGGCCTCGGGCCTATCCCCGCGCTTTTATCGTCCACAAAGCGATTTTCCAGACGGATGATGAGCAGTCGTTGCGCGTCCTTCAACAGCTAAAAGATCAAACCCGGCATGTCGCCGTGATTAACCATCCGCCGGTTATGCCGGTCCAGCAACTGCTTAAATCCACGCCGATAGAGGACGGATCCGCTGTTAACATCAGCCAGTATTCCGCCAATCAGGTCGCCCTGGGGGTTAATATGCAATCCCCCGGATTCCTTATCCTGAGCGATGCCTATCATCCCGACTGGAAAGTTTATGTGAATGGGAAACCCTCAAAAATATTCCAGACCGATTATTTCATCCGCTCGGTCTTCCTCCCCGCCGGGCACCATAGAGTCCGTTTCGTGTTCTCCCCGGCTTCATTCAAAATAGGCAGTATGGTCAGCCTCGTCTCCCTCCTGCTCCTGCTCTTTCTAAGCACCAGACAAAGTGGCCGGCTTCCCTCTCCTCGCTGGCCGCAGCAGAACCCCGGGGCGTCCTGACGTCAACATTCCCCCTGAATAAAACACGAAAGGACAAACCGGAGTTTGTCCTTTCGTATGCCTCAAAAATAAAAATGAACGGGGATTAGCTAGATCTTTTTTTACCCGTCTTTCCAGACTTCTTTTTTTCGCCCTTTTCGGCTTCTTTCTTTTTCTTTAATTGCAACGACTGGTATTTCTCCGGCATGTGATACTTCATCCATCCTTCGGCATAAAGCCGCAACCATTCATCCGTTGCCCTCTCAATGCCGATGCTGTAACCTGCTTTCTGGCTTTCAATCCACAAATGCCGGTTGATTTCCTCAATAACCTGTTTATTTTTCAGCAATTCACGAACGTCGGTAATCTTCATACGCCCTCCTTCGTGGTAAGAAAACTTAAGGGATATAATTAGTTATGAATGCAGCCTTTTATCCCTTTTTCAAATTCCGCGCCAATTATATATCTTTAATATAAAAAATTCAAAACCTTTTTTTTATATTTATACCACGCCAAAACCCCTGCGTGTTTTAAATCTCGGGAATCTAAAAAACACCCGGCCTGAAACGCGGAATCGACAACGTCCCGCTCAAAAACCGAATGTGTCCAGGCCGAATTCTTTTTTGATTCTTAATTTAGCCGCAATAAAATCCTTGTGGTCAACCCCGCAAAGGCCGGCAATCTTACGAATCACGCCCTGCTCTTCATGAGCCAAGTCCCCGTCCGCGCAGGCCACCCGGAATAAATTCTCGACAATCTCTTTCTTGGCCGCGTAAGGCAAATCCTGGCTGACTTCCCGGGTGAAAGTGAATAGGTCTATTCTCTCCCGGGCCGCCAGCTTGATAGCGCCAAGAACGACAGGCATGACTTCGGGCGTAACCCCTCCCTGCGTTTCCAGGATTTCTTTGATCGCAGACTCTTCTTCCGGCAAAAACGTTTTGTCCTCTTCCGCCACAACCCACAAAAGCACGCCCAACGCGATCTTATCGTCAAGCTCAATCCGCGAGGGAATGTCAGGCGTGTCCTTCCACACAGATTGGACAATGGTCTTTCGAAACTGGTCTAAAAAACCCGACACACGAACCTCATTCCTTGACGACACGAAAATAATCCGCGTTATATTGATTCTTTAATCGTTCCGTTGGGAGAACATAAGAAATGACGTCCATCGCCATCGACACCTCCACCGTGTCAATCTTTTCATTGCCGTCAAACACAGAAAGCCGGTTCCCTTCTGATAACCCGTTCAAAGCGCCTAACGTCACAACCCAAGTGGCGGATGCCCGGTCCACCCACAGATAACCATCCTTCGTATTCTTGACTTTCGCATCGTAGACTTTATCAGCCGCCTGAACCACCCGGGACACCGATACTTCCGCGCCCAAGGCGTTTAGAAGCGCCATATTCGTCTCTTCAACCTCGGCTTTCGTTTCCTCGGACAGGCTCACCTGAGCCTTAAGAAGCGCTAATTCTTCATCCCGGACGCTCATCTTCCCGAGAATGAGCACAACAACAACACCCAAACCCAGGAAAGCCAAAAAAACAAAAAAAATCCCAAGCTTCAATTGAACGCGGGGCGTTTGTGAAGGAGAACCTGACTTTTTCTGTTTCATTCTATGACCTTGCGAATAAATCACTTAAATATCATTTTTTATCTTATGTCAAGCCGTCTTAGAATGCAACACTCATTCTATAATTTTGGAAAAATTATTTTTAAAATTACTCTTGAAAAATGCGTTCCCATGGTGCATAATTTAGTTGTATATGGTATGGAGGTTGGATGATAGCGAAAGCGTCTGAAGGCCTATCACCTTATAAGGACGATCCAGTACTGATCGTCCTTATTTTTTGTGCCCCCAAGATTATTTCCTGCCTAAAAGCGCGAACATTTTCTTTTTATACGCCTCGACTCCGGGCTGATTAAACGGGTTTACTTCCAGCAAATACCCTGTAATGGCCACCGCCTTCTCAAAGAAGTAATACAATTCTCCCAAAGTCCCCGCGTCAAAACAGGGAATCGTGATGGTCATATTCGGGACGCCCCCCTCATAATGCGCCATGGCGGTTGCCTTGTACGCCTGCTTATTCACAAAATCCAGGTCTTTGCCGGCCACACAATTAAAGTTATCCAAGTTCGCGTCATCAGACGGGATAATTACCTCGTGCCCGGAATTTTCCGCCATAAGAAAAGTTTCAAACATGTTCCGTTCCCCTTCCTGGAGCAGCTGCCCCATGGAATGCAGGTCCGTCGTAAAGCTGAGTGATGTCGGAAAAATCCCTTTGCCATCCTTGCCCTCGCTCTCACCGAACAATTGTTTCCACCACTCTTCGACAAAGGACAGCCGCTGGTAAAAGGTTGATAACACCTCGATGACTTTCCCCCTCTGATACAAAAGATAGCGCGCGGCGGCATATTGGTAGGCCGGATTCTTTCCCATATCCATGACCCCGTAATCGACCGCCGCCTGCCGGGCCCCCTGGATCAAACTTTTGATATCGATACCCGCCAAAGCCAAAGGGACAAGCCCCACGGGCGTTAAAACCGAAAAACGCCCGCCCACGTCATTGTTGATCGAAAACGACTGGTAGCCTTCCTTTTTTGTAATTGAACGCAGCGCGCCTTTCTCCGCGTCCGTGATCGTGATGATGCGCTTTTTCAGCTCGGCCGGGGAATATTTTTCTTCCATAAAATTCTTAATGATACGAAACGCCAACGCCGGCTCCGTGGTGGTCCCGGATTTAGAGATCACCACGACCGTGATGCGCTTGTCCTTCAGTTGTTCCATCAAATGATATAAATAACCGGCGCTCAGATTATGACCGGCGTAATAGACCGGCATTTTCTGGTCGGAAATTAGAAATTCCAGCGAGGCCCTGATGCCGACATAAGACCCGCCGATCCCGATCCCGATCAGACAATCAGAATGCTCCCGGACCGTCCGGGCCAAGCCCAAAATTTCATCCAAAGTGGAATCCGTCGTCTTTTCCGGCAAGTCCAGCCACCCGGTATAATCGCTTCCCTTCCCGGTTTTCTTCAACAAATCGTGATGCGCCTTATCGACGGCCGGCTGAACGCCTTCAAAATCCTTAATAGACAGGAACCCCTCCAGATTTTTCTGATCAAATTTAATCTTCATCTTTTATCCTTTCTGATAAACACGTTGACCAACGGACTCATGACGATCCGGGACACGCCGGACACAGCGGCGTTTCAATCACGCCGCCGCCCAGGACAGTGTCTCCCTCATACAAAACCACGGATTGGCCGGGCGTGACTGACTTCTGCGGCTCATCAAAAACAAGCCGGCACGTCCCGGGTCCCAAAACAGTCAACCGCCCCTTTACATCCGGAGCATTATAACGAATCCGGGCCAGGACCTCAACTGTTCGTTGAGAGATCATCGGCTGCAGGTAATTCATCTCTCCGGCCAGCAAGCCTTCTGCGTAAAGATACTCTTCCGGCCCGACATAAACGGTGTTCTCATCAGGGTCGATCCGGTAAACATACACCGGAACCCCTAACGCGATGCCGAGCTGGTCTCTCTGGCCAATCGTGTAACGGGCGATCCCCTGATGCCGGCCCACGACCTCCCCCTGCGGATTCTTAAACAGGCCAGGGACAAACACCTGCTCCCCCAGCCGTCCCTGGATAAACGTCTTGTATCCGCCCGACGATATAAAACAGATATCCTGGCTTTCCAGCCTCTCGGACGTCGGCAAGCCCATACGGCGCGCCAGGGCCCGGACATCCGTCTTCGTCAAATCACCTAAAGGAAAAAGGACGAACGGCAAGGCAGCCTCGGGAAGCCCGTACAGGAAATAGGTTTGGTCTTTCTTGGCATCTGTTCCTTTCCGAAGTCTAAAACGTCCGGTCTGATCATCGCGGTCAATCCGGGCATAATGTCCGGTCGCCAAATAATCCATGCCCAGCTGTTGAACTAAAACCCGCAGCGTGCCGAACTTTAAATACTGATTACACCGCACGCACGGGTTAGGCGTGCGCCCGCGGCAATATTCCTGAATAAAATTTTGAACGACCAATTCTTCTATGTCTCCGGCAAAATCCAGGACATGATGAGGGATCGAAAGGCATTGGGCGGCGGCCCGGGCGGCCTGAATGCCTTCCACCCCGCAGCAAGAGGGCCGGCGGCCGGCGGTGTGCTGGATATTAAAACACATCGTCACGCCTTCAACCTCGTATCCCTGCTCTTTCAGAAGCGCCGCCGCCACCGAAGAATCAACTCCGCCGCTCATGGCGACCGCGACCTTTTTCCGCCTGTTGTCGTTCCCCATCGTCACCCCGCTCCCACACGCTCTCTAACGGCTGTGCCGGCTATTCCCGTCCGCCCGGGCGGACGGAGACCCTCGCCGGATTATTCTGCGGCAGCGCTTTCCGCCGTCACGTTTTTCACCGCCTCGTATGCCGCATCCAAAAGCTGGTCCATCTCGCTTCGGCTCACCGACAAGGGCGGCATGAGGACGATCACGTCCCCCAGCGGCCGCAGGATCACGCCCTTCGCCCGGGCCTCCCAGCACACCCTGACCCCGATCTTATCTTTCCAAGCATACGGAGTTTTCAAAGTTTTATCCGCGACAAGCTCTATCCCGACCATGAAGCCTTTTTGCCGAATATCCCCGACGTGAGGAAGGGCGGAAAACCGCTGAAGCGCTTTTGTGAGGTATTTAATTTTAGGCTGCAATTTCTGCAACGTCTGCTCTTTCTCAAAAATACTCAAATTCGCCAGCGCCGCGGCGCAGCACACGGGATTCCCCGTATACGTGTGCCCGTGAAAAAACGTTTTCTGGGATTCATAATCATAACAAAAGCCGTCAAACACGCGCTGGGTCGTCAACGTCGCCGCCAATGGGAGGGTGCCGCCGGTTAAGCCTTTCGCGATGCAGAGGAAATCCGGGCTGACCTTTTCCTGCTCGCAGGCAAACATGGTGCCGGTCCGGCCGAAACCCGTCGCGACCTCATCCGCGATTAAAAATATATTGTATTTATGGCACAACTCCCGTATTTTCTTCAAGACCCCTTCCGGCCAGACAATCATGCCAGCGGCGCCCTGCACCAGCGGCTCAACAACAATGGCCGCGAGCTCATGCTGCCGGCGTTTGAAGGTCTCGGCCATGGCCTGCAGGCATTCTTCCGTATAACCCGGATATGTCTTGCCCTCCGGTGAACGGTAGAAATCAGGAAACGGGATTTCCAAAGTTTTAAAAATCAATTTCTCATACACCTTATGGAACAGCGCGATGCCTCCAACGCTGACGCTCCCGCAGGTGTCGCCATGGTACGAGTGGGCCAAATGCGCGATCAGGGTCTTCCGGTTTTTACCCCTATTGTGCCAGTATTGATACGCCATCTTAATCGCGACCTCAACGGCCGTCGAACCGCTATCCGAGTAAAACACCTTCTGCAATCCCGAAGGCGCGATCTCCACAAGCTTCTTGGCGAGCGCGATCGCGGGGACATTGGATAATCCTAAGAACGTCGAATGGCTCAGCCGGTTGACCTGCTCTTTAATGGCGCGGTTCAACACCGGGTGCCCGTGCCCGTGAACATTCACCCACAGGCTGGAAACACCGTCAATATATTTCCGCCCGGACACATCCTCCACATACGATCCCTTCGCCTTATGGATCACCAGCGGATCCTCCTTCAGCCAATCTTTCATCTGAGTAAACGGATGCCAGATGACCTGTTTATCCCAGGCCCCCCAGGGAAGCGGCCTGGCTTCCGGCGATTTTCTTAACAACGGTTTGATATTCATGGTGCGGGAACACCGCTTCACGATTTCAGCCTGGTATTGTTCCGGGGCGGGCTGGCCCAGGTGAGGGATGATCCCCAGCACCGGGACCCGGCTCATGCGGCGTATCGTCGAAGGATTGGTTCTCTCGGCCATCCCCCGGGGAGAAAGCGCGGGCTCATTGAAAATAACACCGATCACATTTAGCCCCGCGTCTTCAGCCTGCCGCAGTGTCAGCAAGGTGTGATTAATCGTCCCCAGGCCCAGCCGCGCCACCAACACGACATCCAAATCCATATCTTTAATCAAGTCCGCCATAAAATACGTGTCAAAAAGCGGCACCATCAGCCCACCAGCCCCTTCCACCAGGGTCAGGTCGTGCTTCTCCCGGATCCGATTATACTTATCCAAAACCGTCTGCGGATGAAAACGGATTTTCTCCTGATGAAACGCCACATGCGGAGGAAGCTCCGCCGTGGCTTTAAAAGGATTAATATCCTGCATATCGTCTTTGGGATCAAACATCCGGGAAAGGATATCCGCATCCTGCCCGCCGCACTGCACAGGCTTCATCACCCCGATATTAAGCCCTTTCTTCTGCAACAGTGTCCCCAGGACGCAAAGCGCGACCGTCTTCCCGACGCCCGTGTCCGTGCCGGTTATAAAAATTCCTCTCCCTTTCGCCTCCACGGCCGGTGTTTCCACCGGGCGCCGGCCACGCGGTGCGTGCCTGCGCCGGGGGTTCCGAGGCTGCGGCCGGGACGCCTGTTCCTCAGGCATATCGTCGTCCGCCATCATATCCAGGACATCCATGGGGTTGATCGCATCAGCCTCAACTTCTTGCTTTGATTTCTTGGGTAAATGTCTGTCTCTTCTCATAATGATTTCCTCTTTCTGGCCACGACCTGCATAATCTCAAACGTGGCCTGCACGCCATCGTGCCATTGAAAATTATAGTGGTAATACCGTTCAGCATCCTGAAGCCACTGCGGGCCGACGAAAATATCGCTGTTCATCGCGTTGGCCCCGGTCGCTTTCAGCCACCGCAAAAGGGCCATCAGACTCGCGTATTGCTGACGGTTCTCCTGTCTGTTTTTATTCTCTATACTGAACCCCGTTCCTTCGAGAGCCTTAAAAACTTCTCTCTCCTCCGGAAGGCGGGAATCTGATATTAGCCGCCCGCCCGCGGGACGCCGCGCGGTTTCGCCTAAAGACTGGTACAGTTCCCATAACGTTTTACGCGTAAACACCGTTAACAAAAACGGCCCGTCCATTTTCAAAACCCGGTTGATCTGATAAAACGCCTGCGACAAATCATCGATCCATTGAAATGCCAAATTCGACACAACAGCGTCGAAGCAGCTGTTTTTGAAAGGGAGCCGTAACGCATCAGCCTGCACCGCCTGAACCTGCCGGTGTCGGCGTCTGGCAAAAGCGACCATGCCGAAAGCCAGATCTACGCCCACGACATGGACACGGGGCCGCCGGCACTTCAGTTCAGCGGCCATCCGCCCGGTCCCCATGCCGATGTCGAGCACAGCCCCGTCGTCCGGCAGGGCCGCAGCCGCCGCCAGCAACTGACGGCTGACATCCCTCTGCAGAAGCGCGTTCTGGTCATACCGCACGGCTGACCCGGAAAAAGCTTTCTGAACCCTTCGCTGGATCATAAGGCCCCCCCAGCCGCTTTCGCGCGCCCCTCCCGGTCGCCCCCGACGCGATCCAGGAACTCTTTAAGCTTACCGTTAAATTCATACGGTTTCGTCAAGAACGGAAAATGACCGCAATCCGGCAGCCAGTCCACAGTCAAGGCCGGATAATCCCTTTTCATCTGTTCATAAACAGGGCGGGGGCAAATATAATCCTCTGTTCCGTTGATCATGTGAACCGGAATCCCGCATCGGGAGAGGACCGGCCGCAAATCTGCCGTGACCAGGATATCAAGAAATTCCGCCAAAGCGTCGCGATCCGGGGACTGCTCCTGCCGACGAAAAGTCTGAATCCATTTGTACCGGCGGCTGTTCCGCTCCGACCGCGTGAAAAGGGACCGGAAAAAAATCCGCACGATCACCGGGTAATCGGTCCGCAGCTGCTCCTGCAGCTTCATGATACGAGCGGGCGTTAGGCCGTAAAGAGCCCCTTCATCCCGCACGAATTTCGGCAGTGACCCCACAAAAACCAGAGCGCGGATCCTGGACGGTTCGCAGGCCGCCAGCTGAAAGGCCACCAGCCCGCCGAGAGAGCTGGCCACAATCCTCCATCCCCCATTTTTCCTGAGGAAAAGCTCGCGGATATCTTCCGCCATGTCCGCCAGGGATGACGGCCGCCATTCGCTCTGCCCGTGCCCGGGGAGATCCAGCGCGACGGTGCAGTAATCACGGGAAAAAAACTTGAACTGCTGCCGCCATATCCTCCGGTCAACGCCCCAGCCGTGCAGGAAAAGGAGCCCCGGGCCCGTTCCCTCCTCTTCATAATGCCAGCGCATGCCGCGGCTTGATGTTAAATAAGGCATAATTCCTCCCCGACCGTTTTCATCCGCCTCAACAAACACTCCAGATCATCCGGCGTGTGACTTGCCGTCACCGTGACCCGCAGCCGGGCCGTGTTCGCCGGAACAGTCGGCGGGCGGATCGCTGTGACGAGAAGCCCCTGCTCAAAAAGCTTCGCCGAAAACGTTGTCGCCCGCTTTTCGTCACCGACCACAACCGGGATAATCGGGCTCACGGAACGCAACGTATCAAAGCCGGCCTCTTTCAACCTCCGGCGCATCTCCGTGGCGTTTCGCCATAACGCTTCCCTCCGCCCCGGTTCGGCCTCAATGATCTCCAGGGCTTTTAATGACGCCGCCGCCACCGACGGGGGGAGCGCCGTCGTGTAAATAAAACTCCGCGCCCGGTTCATGACATACTCTATCAGCCGCGTGGAACCGCAGACATAGGCGCCGAAAGAGCCGAACGCCTTGGACAGCGTGCCCATCTGGATGGCGACATCACTCCCGCAGCCGAAATGTTCCACCGCGCCCCGGCCGCCAGCCCCGAAAACCCCGGCCGCGTGCGCCTCGTCCACCATCAACACGGCCCCATGCTGTTTGGTCATCCGCACGATCTGATCCAGAGGGGCCAGATCGCCATCCATGCTAAAAACGGATTCGGTGATGACGGCGATTGTCCTGTATTTTCCCCCGGCCTCCCGCAGCAACCGCTCCAGGCCCGCCATGTCGCAATGGGGGTACCGGCGGAAATCCGCCCGGCTTAACACAATCCCGTCAATGATGGACGCGTGGTTAAGCCGGTCGGAAAGGATCAAATCACCTCGACCGAACAGCGACGCGATGATCCCAACATTGGCCATGTACCCGCAGTTAAATAAAACACACCGTTCCGCGCCTTTAAAAACCGCCAGGCGCTCCTCGAGCTTCTGGTGTTCGGACAACGTCCCGCAGACCAGCCGGGAAGCGCCCGCCCCGAAGCCCGACTGCTGTAACGAGGCCGCCGCCGCGTCCCGCAAACGGACGTCCGCGGCGAGCCCCAGATAATTATTGGAACAAAAATTGATGTAGGCCTTGCCGCCGATCCCGACCACACGGTCCTGAGCGCCATCCAGTCCGCGCAGAACCCGGCGCAGCCCTTTCTCTTCCAATTCATCCAGCTCCGCCTGGAGCCTCGCGTTAAACACCCTGTTCCCCTTTCATGCTGACCGGCCTTTCCCCTAATCAATCGAGGAATTCCACGTCACCAGTCATCTTCTTGATCAAATCCCCGTCGCTGTTAAGGACAATAAGCCCGCCGTCATCCGACAGGTCCACCGCCTTGCCTTCGATCGCCTTATGGTGCTCCGAGATCCGGATCCGGCGGCCGAGCGTCACGGACAACTCCTTCCACCGCTCCAGGACCGGCGTGAAACGGCGCTCCAGCAGGCAACCATACCAGTGTTCCATTTGTTTTAAAACCGCCTGCAGGAACAGGACCCGGGACACTTTCCCGCCCAACTCCATTCTCAAAGACGTGGCCTGCGGCGGAAGATGGGCTTTATCGATATTGACATTCAACCCTAAACCAACCACCACAAAATGGACCCGGTCCACCTCCGCGTTCATCTCGGTCAGGATCCCGGCCACCTTCTTCCTCTTTATTAAGACATCATTCGGCCACTTGATGGCGGCGGCAAGCCCGGTCGTCTGCCGGATGCCTTCGCAGACCGCGATCGCCGCCACAAACGTGATCCAGCTCACTTCCGAGGGAGCAAGAAACGGCTTTAAAACAAGTGAGGCGTAAATCCCTTTCCCTTTGGGAGAAAACCAGGTCCGCCCCATCCGGCCGCGGCCCCGCGTTTGTGATTCCGCGCAGACCAAAGCGCCTTCCCGGCATTGATTCCCCTCGGCCAGCCGGAACGCCTCATCCATGGTGGAAGGCAGGGTGTCATAACAAAAAACCTCATGCCCCAGAACCCGTGTCGCCAGCCCCGCGCGGATCTCCCAGGGGAGCAGTTTATCCGGAACGAATTTAAGGCGATACCCCCGGTGAGGGACCGCTTCAATCCGGTACCCCGACTCCCTTAACTCGTGGACATACTTCCAGACCGCGGCCCGGCTTATTTTCAAATGCTGGCTTAATTTCTGGCCGGACACAAACGTGGCGTTGGATTTTAAATACTGGATAATTTCTTCCGGGATCATATTCTGCGGCAGAGAAGCCCTTTCATAACACCACCAATATTATCCTTATTTTATTAAAATGTCAACTTAATCCCTGTTTTTAGTTTACATTCAATCGGGGCGCGGAAGGCGGGCCCGCGGGCGTTCCGGCAGGTTCCAGAACACTTCATTGACAAAAACACGACCCAATGCTATATTGACAAAAAATTTAACGGGGCTGTAGCTCAGCTGGGAGAGCGCTTGAATGGCATTCAAGAGGTCAGGGGTTCGATCCCCCTCAGCTCCACCATTTCGCGCGAATTCCGAAAATTGAAAAGCTTTCGGGTTATTTTATTTATCGGTATCATTGAAATCATGATTGGCGGGGGGACACTCCTGGGGACGGGGTGGGCCGTGTTGCTGGGCTCCAACGCCAAGCCAAACAATGTCCTGTTCTTTGTCATTACGGCCGCGTTAACATCGTTTTCCATTGGCGTCGGGATTCTCCGGTTCAAAAAACTGGCTTACCGGGCGTTGCTTTACTTCGCCTCCGTGGTGCTCTTAAGCAAACTCCTAATTTTTCTGGGCATCATTCATCTTAACGGCGCGATGGAAACCACGGTGCCGTCCCCGATAAAAAATGGGATATCCATCCTCTATCACGGGTTTGTCATTTATTATCTGCGCCAAAAAGATATCAAGAAAATTTTCCATATTTGGCCGTAAGGATTTCTCCGATTCTCTGCTGGAGTGGCGGAATTGGCATACGCGCTGGTCTCAAAAACCAGTGAGGGCAACCTCATGAGGGTTCAACTCCCTCCTCCAGCACTTAATTTTATTTTTCCTCAACGACAAGTTATTTTTTAATCTCCCATCCCGACACACAACCCGGCTTAAGGGGCAGCATAACAGTCTCTCGCCACCATAAAAAACACTCGTTAACCGATCGTTGAACTGTGCGTGCTTATCCAATAAGCAATATTCCGTTCGTTCATTTCTCCTTTTGCGATACTCATAATAAATTCAAATTTCTCTTTTGGAGAGGCGTTGATATCATAACCATTGACTCTTAACATCAGGCGCATTCCTTCGTACCCCACCCGTTTATTCCCATCGACAAAAGGATAATTATGAATTATGAAATAACACAACACAGCGGTTTTTGAATAAAGATCCGGATAAAGGTCACGCCCGCCAAAAGAAGCCTGCGGCCGATAAACAGCGGACTCTAAAAGCCCCCTATCTCTGACGCCCTGCGTTCCACCGGTTTCTGATATGATTTGTTTATGCAGATAAATGACTTGCTTCGGGTAAAGATATTTCATGCCTTTGCCAATTTCTTCAGCAAATCTTTATCCTCATCAATAAGGGCATGAATTTCTTTTTGCAGATCCGCGGAAACAATATCTTCCCTATGCTGGCGGATGACAAAATCAAGCCCTTCCCGTATCAGTGTTGACTTTGGGATATGTGTTTCAGCGGAAACGGCCTCTAACAATTTCAGTTGATCTTCTTCTATTTTAAGACTTATTGGTTTCATCATTTTTCTCACCTCCCACTAAAGCATATTTAGTCATATAAGTATTGTCAAGTATTGCCGGGAAATATGCCCAAGTATCTTTGCGGGATAAATCATCATCTTCAACCGTGGAGGGCCGATGCGCCCCGTACCCTGTCGGCCCTTTGTTGACACAACTCCGGCACAAACTGGTCAATTTTTCGGTTCCGTGCCTCATGATTTTATGGTAACTTAAAGTGGTAAATGTTCAACGATCCTTTAAGCCGCGCCGATGAAAACAACCGGGCCACGCGCCCTTTAAACCTATCCGTGATGCGCCTTTTACGATCCGCCTTTATTCCTGTGACTCTTTTTATCGGCAACCTTCTGCTGCGCCTCTCTCTAATCAGCAAAGGGCCCTATCATCTGGACTGCGTCACCATGGCCTATCAGGCCGAACTCACGCTTAAGACCGGCTCACTGCATTACCTCCACAGCCACGGGTTCCCCTTGAGCGCCATGATCGCCGCCTCCAGCGCCTGGCTGGCGCGGGTCTTCACCGCTTACGACGCCGTGACCGCGGTAAACGGGATGAGCGTGTTCGTCAGCGCGCTTTGTGTCCCGCTTTTTTTTATCATCACCAAAAAACTTGTTGACCCAACCACGGCGGTTATAAGCAGCCTGCTGTTTTCGGCCAGCCCGATTTTCTTGAGCCTGTCCGTGTTCGGCAACACGCCCGTCCTAAGCCTGTTCTTATGCTTGTTCAGCCTGCTCATTATTCTTCAGGTTAAAACACGCCTCCGCGCCGGAGGGCTGCTGGCCGCTGGAATCGCGCTGGGCTTATGGGGCGCGGCCCGCCTCCAGGATTTTATCACCCTGCTGCCCGCGGTCCTGGTCCTGTTTCACCTTCCCCTGTCCCCGCAAGAACCCCCGCCGGCAAAATCACCGGGCTTACGGATTAAAGCGGCCTTGACAATCGCGTTCATTATCATCGGATTATTTTACCTGCCGCTGACCGCGAAAGCACCCGGCCCTGGCCTGCGCTCTTTCTGGGACTTTGAAATCTTCAGCCGGCTGGACATCCTGTCCGTCCGCTATCTTCTCCTCTCCCTGATTTATTGGGCCGATAATTTTTCGCCGCTCGGCCTCGTGCTTATCGCCCTGGGCCATGTTATTATATATAGAGTAAATAAACCTTTAGTTACGTTTTTGATCGCCTGGTACGCGGTCCCGTTTTTGGTGTTCAGCCGTCTGGATATCGTCATGCCCCGTTTCTTTTTATGCGCCTTGCCGGCGCTCTATATCCTGGCGGGAGCGGCCCTGGCCTCACTTTACCGGCAGCCTAAAGGATATTTTAAAACCATGACCGTCCTTATCACCATCCTTCTGGCCTGGCTGTGTTTCTACCGCGTCTACCCCGTTTTAGACTACCAGCACCGTTACGCGCTGTTACCCGATTATGTCCGCTGGCTCAATGACCAGGCCGCGCCGGGGGCCGTGATGATTCCCGGCGATGAAGGGGATTTCCTGCGTTACTATAACGGCCCGGAGTTGCTGCGGCTCCCTTTAAAGGTCCAGGCCCCTTATTCCGCGGCGGACCTCGATCTTTTCAAACAAAAAATCGACCAGGCTCTCGCCAACGGGCATGAAGTCTATATCAATTACATCACCATGTCCGCCCACAACCCCGGGCGCCAGTTCACGGACTTTCTAAAGGAGAATTATTCCCTTATCTGCATCGGGGAAAAACTCTATGAAGACTGGCACCGGGGCGCGATGTACCAGTTTATTTACCCGGTGGCTGTTTACAGGATCGTCAACGAATGAAAACCCGCCCCCCCTTCCATCCCGCGATGATCCCTCTTTTATTAGGAGGGCTGAATTTGCTGTTACGGTTATCGGTGATCAGCCGGGGCCCTTTTAACGGAGACTGCCTTTCCCTGGCTATCCAGGCGGAGCGTACCCTTCAGTTGCTCCAGCCCCAGTACGTTTTCGGGACAGGCTACCCCCTGACGGTTCTCCTGGGCGCCCTCTTTTTGGCGCTGACACAGCTTGCCGGCAACGCCGATCCGGTCCTGGCCGTCAACCTCATGAGTGTGGTCATTAGCTCCATAACAGTACCGGTCCATTACCTGGTTGTTCAAAAACTTCTCAACCGCCCGGCGGCGATATACAGCGCGCTGTTGTTGTCGGTGTTCCCCGTCTTTTTAGGAATATCGACGTACGGGATGAGCCATGTTCCCAGCCTATTGTTCCTGCATTTCGGCCTTTTATCGCTCCTCCAATACAAAGAAACCCGGGCCATCAGGGACATCGCCTCAAGTGCTTTCTGGCTGGGCTGCATGGGCGCGTCCCGGATTCAGGAATTCGCGCTCATGACCGCGCCCGTCTCAATCCTTCTGGGAGCCCTGGCATCCAGAACCGGCGGCCCGAGGCCGGACACCAAGACAGCCTGCCGCCGGTTCTCAAGCGACTTCTTTTTTCTTTGGCTCGGCTCCGGCGTAACCGCGCTCCTTTTTCACCTTCCGCTTTTCATCTTATCCGCCCAAAACGGATATTGCAGCCAGCTTAAACGATATTGGGCCGCCAGCACGACGCCAAACTTTTTGGGCTTCCTGTCCCCGGCTTTAGGCGACAGTTTCCAAGTCATCTTTTTCAGCATGACTCCCTTCGGCGTCATCGCCGCCCTGCTGGGGTTCCTCCTCTTGATTAAAAACAAACAGCGGCTATCGGCCGCCTTCCTGGGCGCGTGGTTCTTCTGGCCGCTTCTCTTTCTCGGGAACCTCGCCATGACAACGCCCAGGTTCATCCTCATCGCCATCATCCCGCTGATGATCTGCGCCGGGGCCTTCTTTTCTCATCTTAAAAGCTTCCCCAACGCCCGTTTCCGGCTGCTCACTCAATTTGCGTTCGCCCTCATCGTTGTCACC
This sequence comes from Candidatus Omnitrophota bacterium, assembly GCA_029560465.1. Classification (GTDB taxonomy): domain Bacteria; phylum Omnitrophota; class Gorgyraeia; order Zapsychrales; family JANLHA01; genus JAGOJP01. Next base: position 48,180 of record JAKQKX010000063.1, on the reverse strand, counting down.
ATGTTCGTGAACATTCACCCGATCCTGCGTTTCCGCCACCGGCATGCGCTGCTGCCTGACTTCGCCCGTTTCGTGGGAAGGCGCACCGAACCCGCGGCTAAAATCATCTGCGGGGACGAATTCCCGTTTATCATTTATTACGGCCGCAGGGATATGCTGCGCCGGCCCAACGACCCTTTCTTCATCACGCCGGCGGACCTGAAAGATTTCCAGGCCCGGCTGGACGGGCTGCTCCAGGACGGCGTCCCGGTCTATATCACCTCTTCGGGGTTGCTCAGTTATGACCCGGGACAGCGGTTTTCCAAATTCATGAAAACGCACTACCGGCTCGAATACCAGGGAGAAACCCTTTCGGAAGACTGGCACCAGGGCGCCACCCGGCTGCGCATCGGCGTGGAAAAACTTTACCGGGTCATAAAAGAATGACACTTTCACGCCGGCCGCCGGCAACACCTAAAAAACCCCGGCTAACCCCAGCATTGCTTACCTCATGATTCAATGCTAAACTATTACTCATGAATAACCGTTTACTGAAAATTATTACGGTATTCCTTCTGCCCATGTTTTTCTCTCTCCTCCCTCTGCCGGCCGCGGCCGAAGGCGACACATCTTCCGTTCCCCTGCAGTTTATCTCTTTAAATGACGGCACGCTTATCCGGGGAAGATTGGTTTCCGTGCAGAACGGGGCCTATATCATCCAGACCGAGCACCTGGGGGAAATCCGCGTCAACCCGGCAGACATTCAAAGCATCTCTTCAGGAAATTTTCAGCGGAAGGAAGAAGCGCCCGCGCGCCTGCCGATCCTGGGCGGCAACCTTTCCCCGGGGACGCAGATTCTTAATTCCCCGGACGCCCTGCAGGCGGTGCAACAGACGCTGATGAGCGATCCGCAAATCCTGACGCTTATCCAGGATTTGATGACGGATCCGGACGTAGTGAAAATCATCCAGGACAGCAACCTCATGAAAGACCTCTCGACGCTAGACCCGGGGACGATCCAGCAAAACCCAGACTTCCAGCGCCTGCTCCAGCATCCGAAGATCAAGGAAATCATCAAGACCTTCACCCAGAAACATATCCAACTGCCCTAAAATTTTTTACGGTTTTGTCTGTTGCTTCCAGGAGGCAATCCGTCACGATTCACTTCTTAAAACTTTTACGCCACAGGCGCACCGTGTCGATGACGACCCGGGGGCCGTGACGGAGGATGGAAAATGTCCCGGGCCCTTTCTCAGAATAAGGGGCAGGGATCTCGAGGATAGAACAACCATGGTTATGAAACGCGGTCATGATTTCGATATGAATATCGAAGCCGTCCGCGTGCAGCGGAATCCGCGTTAACGCCTCGCGGGAGAAAGCGACCGTCCCGGAGCCGATGTCAAAAACCCGAACCTGAAAAAGCATCCGGCAAAGCCCAAAATACAGCCGGCTGACCGCCTTGCGCAAAAACGGAATACGGCCCTGCTTCGCAGAAAGGTAGCGGGACACGACAACCAGGTCATGTTTTTTATTCAAAGCGACCAGGTCACGGAAGACGCCGACGCCAAAAGGAAGATCGACGTCGCAATACACCACGGTCCGGCCCTTCGCTTCTTCAAACAACCGCCTTAACGTAAACCCCAGCCCCCGGTTCCTCTCATTAAACACGCACCGCACCCGGGGGTGTTTCCCTGAAAGGAGGCGCAGGACGCCGGCGCTATCATCGGAGCTGCCGTCATCCCGCAGCAAAATTTCATAGGCCCATTCCTGCCGGTCGCACAATGCGGTCAGTTCCTCCACGGCGGGGACGATAAACTTTTTGGAATTATAAACAGGGATCACGACGGACAGCTCAAGCATTAAAAAAGCCCCTGGGTTAAAATGTCCTGACCCGTCCCGGGCGGGGATTGCAGAACCGAGTCGATATGCTGAAGCAGCATGCCCGCTTCCAGGACGCGGCCCTGCCGCTTAAAAAGCCACATGGACTGATTCAGATTGCCCCGGACCTCATCCTCATCCCCGAGCTGGGCGTACACGCCGGCCAGGTTAAAATACGCTTCGGCAAAATTGGGGTTTAAAACGATGGCCTTCCGGTAAGCGGCGATCGCGTGGTCCGGAAGCCCTTTCTCTAAATACACCGGGGCCACGGCGAAATAAAAATGCGCGTCGTCCGGTTTCAAAGCAATGGCGGTTTGAAAGGCGTTCAGGGCAAGGTCCCACTCCCCTTCCTGGGCGTACACGATCCCCAGATTACTGTGCATCACGGCGCTTTCGGGGTTCATCCGCACCGTCGATTCATACAGCCGGCGGTTGTCTTTCCAGTCCGCGTTGCGCGCCCAGGTCCTGGCCCCGTAGAACAGGACGATCAGCGCGGCGACTGCGGCGGCCGCGCCTTTAAGCCACGCCCGGTTGGAACTGGACGCGGCCTGAAAGGAATGGACAATCCCCGCGGCCAACACAAGGCAAAAACCCAGGGACCCGGGATACAGATACCGCTCCGCGAAATAAACCGAACTGGGCACGATATTGGCGCCCGGCAACAGAGAGATAAACAACCATCCGCTGCCAAACGCGATGAGCGGCCGGCTCTTCCAGGAGAGAAGCACCCAAAGGGCCAGCAACCCCAGAACAGCCAGCGCCCCTAACGTGTGCCTATCGGTCAGAGACTGCGCCAGGACTGCGGACGGATTAAAGTCGGACGGATCAAAAGCAAAAATCCCCGGCGCGATCACCGGGTTATGGGACAATTGAAATGGAAAAACAAGTGTGGCCAGGTATTTCGCCCAGGCTTTGACGATAACCGCCATGGTCAGGCTAAAACTGCCGGCGACATACCCGCCGCGGTTGATCATCCCCAACACCCGCCACTTGCATAAAACATACCCCGCGACAATGATAAAAAAAGGCCAGACCAAGGCCACAAGGCCGCGCCATGTCCGGCGGGGCCGCGTAAAAAACCGCTCATAAAACACAATCAATAACGGCAGCGAAATCGCCAGCTCATGGCTGAAGACCGCCAAACCCGCAAAACAAATCGCCCAGGCCCGGTCCCGGCCCGGCACGCCGTCGGATTCCCGGCCGCGCCTGCCCGCCGGTTTGTTTTCGTCCTCCGCGGCCCCGCCTTTCCAGAAAACCGGAACCCGGCCTTCCCGCCGGTTAGCCCGCAAATGAGAATAAAAACTCGCGAACAAAAACACGATCCCGAGGGTGTCCACGCTGGCCGTCATAAACGTGACGGCTTCAACATGGGCCGGATGCACCGCGAACACAAGCGCCGTCCAGAAAGAAACGTCCCTGCGCCGCAACAATTCATAAGCGATCTGATAGACAAGCCAAATCCCGGCGCCGTGAATAAAAAGAGAAACGAGGTGATACCCAAAAACCTCCTGGCCCCACAACTGGAAATTGAGCGCGTGCCAGAGGGTTTTAAGAGGAGAATACACGCCGGGCTGCCCGTCCGGCGGGATATACTCCACAAAAAAACGCGGAAAATTCCGCAGGTCCCGGATCAACGGCCAGTGTGCGATAAAATCAAAATCATCCAGGACAAACTGATTGCCAAAAATATTGCTGAAGGCCAGGAGCGTCACAAAGAAAATAAACCCCAACCCTAAGGCCTTCTCCCGGGACACCCGGGTCCACCAATTCTCGGAAACGGCCGCGCTCTTCTTATTTTTCCCCTTGATCTTCTTCATACCCGCCTCCCCCGGGGAACGCGCTGCCCCCTCCGGCCATAAGGCCGCGCCGGGCTCACCCGGCCAGGCCCGTGGGCGCGCGGCGGCGTTGGCCCCTGCCGCAATTGCCCGCAGGCGGCCTGGACCTCCCGGCCCCGCGGCATCCGGACGGTGGCGTGAATCCCTAATTGCGAAAGGCGGGTCGTAAAGGCGAGCAATTCCAATTTATTAGGCGGTTCATAATCAAATTCCGGGACGGGGTTGTACGGGATCAGGTTCATTTTACAAAGCATCCCTTTTAACAACTTCCCCAAAGCCCGTGCGGCCTTTTCCGTGCAGGTCAGGTTCCTGATTAAAATGTATTCAAAAGTGATCTGGCGGTTCGTTTCCCGGATGTATTCCAGGCAGGCGGCCATCAGTTCTTTCAGGGGATACTTTTTATTCACCGGCATGAGGAAGCTTCGGGTTTCATCATCATATCCGTGCAGCGAAACCGCCAGCTCGACCTGCAGGCCCGCTTGGGCCAGCTCTTTCATCCCCGGGATCAGCCCCGCCGTGGAAACGGTCATGTGACGGGCGCCGATGTTCATGCCCTTGTCGGAATTGATGATCCGGATGGCGGCCATGAGGTTCTCAAAATTATCCAGCGGCTCGCCGGTGCCCATAAAAACAATGTTCGTCAGGGGCTTTTTATGTTTGAGGGATTCTTCCCTTACACCCAGGACCTGCGTCACGATCTCGGCGCACGTCAAATTTCTCACCCAGCCGCCGACGCCGCTGGCGCAGAATTTACAGCCGAATTTGCAGCCCGCCTGGGTGGAAACACAGGCCGTGGCCCGTCCCTGGGCCGGGATCAGGACGCTCTCAATTTTTTCATGATCATTAAGCTCGAAAAGAAATTTGGTGGTGCCTTCGGGGGAAACCTGCTTCTGGACAGAGACAAAAGGGCGGCAATAAAAATCCCGCGCCAGCCTGTCCCGGAGCGGCTTGGGCAAATTGCTCATGCCGTCAAACGACCAGGCGCCCTTTTGATAAATCCACTCAAAAACCTGATCCGCGCGAAAACTTTTTTCCCCGGCGCCTTCCAAATACCTCTTCAGGTCCTCGAAGGACAAATTCCGAACATCCTCTTTATGGGACAATTCCCCTTGAGTCATGGCTTTCTAAAAGGCCGCTCTTCTCGATTCCTCTTACGGCCTGTGATGGTTAACGAACAGAAAAAACGCGGGAGGGGATAAGGCCCGGCTTACCGGGAGGCGTCATGAAGCCGGGGTGTCAGCCGCGCCCGCCGCGCCGTTCTCCAGGAATACGCCGATGCTTCGGAACTTATTATAACGGTCCTCCAACAGCTCCTCCCGGGATTTGGCGGATAACTCCTTGATAGCCTTAAGAATGACTTTCTTTATATTTTTCGCGACGAACTGGGGGTCATGATGCGCTCCGCCCGGCGGCTCCGGGATAATATCATCGACAATGCCAAATTTTTTTAAATGTTCGCCGGTCAGCTTTAACGCGTTGGCGGCGTCAGGCGCCTTCACGCTGTTGCGCCAAAGGATCGAAGCGCAGCCTTCCGGGGAAATGACGGAATAATACGCGTTCTGTAAAATGTAAACCCGGTTGGCGACGCCGATGCCGATGGCCCCGCCGCTGCCGCCTTCCCCGATAACAATCGCGATGATCGGCGAAGGGATCAAAGACATATCTTTAAGGTTCGAGGCGATGGCCTGGGCCTGTCCGCGCTCTTCAGCGCCGATGCCGGGATACGCCCCGGGCGTGTCAATCAGGGTGATGATTGGCAACTGAAATTTTCCGGCCAGCTGCATCAGGCGGATGGCTTTGCGGTAGCCCTCTGGATGGGCGCAACCGAAATTCCGCATGATATTTTCCTTAATATCCCGCCCTTTCTGATGCCCGATAATCATGACTTTGTGCTGGTCAATCCTGGCCAGCCCTCCCAGGAGGGCCTGGTCGTCGGAAAACAGCCGGTCCCCGTGCATCTCGACAAAATCAGAGGCGATCATATGAATATAGTCCAGCGTGTAAGGCCGGGCCGGATGCCGGGCGATCTGAACCCGCTGCCATTCCGTCAGGTTGCTGTAAATCGCCTGCTTCATCTTCTCCAGCTTCTGCTCCAACTTTTTGATCTCGGGATCGATATTGATCCGCTTGTTCGTGCCGAAACTTTTCAGCTGGTCAATCTTCGCTTGCAATTCCATGATAGGTTTTTCGAAATCCAGGCCGTTCATGTCTCTCTTTCCGCTCCTTATAAAAAAACCCCGCTGTCCTTCACGCCTTTAGTCGACAATAACCACTTCGGTCCCCATGGGGATCAGGCTATAGAGCTCTTCCACGTCCGCGTTCCTCATGCGGACGCACCCCGCGGTCACCGCCTGCCCGATCGTTTCCGGCTCGATCGTGCCGTGAATGCCGTACCCGGGAAGGTCAAACCCCATCCACCGCGTGCCCAGGACATTTTCCGGGCTCTCCGGCGGGACAACGATCCCGCGGCTGAACCAAACCGGGTCCACCAATTTTGAAGTGATCTTAAACGTGCCCACCGGCGTGCTGGAATTCTCACCGGTGGAAACGAGATAGACCTTCACAATTTCATCGCCGTCTTTCAAAATCAGGACATTCTGTGATTTGTCGACGAATATATTAAAATGACCGGTCCAGACACGCAATTTCTGCGAGATCCGGATCACGTCGCTCTTTAAAGCGTTGCTTTTTTTAATCAGCTCCACCGTCGTACCGTAACGTTTGGCGATCTTGCCGAGCGTGTCTCCGGGCATCACTTCATGCGTCAACGTCTTCCCCGGCACGGTTGTTGTGGAGAAAATAAGGTTCATATTCAGCTCTTCCAGGTCTTTCTGGACATTCATGATATTGTCGTAATCCGGATACTTCTTTAAAATCTCCTGGTAAATCACCCGCGCCTTGACGTGGTCGCCGTTCTTTTCGAACCCGCTCGCCCGTTTATACAACTCGGCGACATTGACCTGTTTCGGGTCCGCCTGCGCGACCGGTTCCGGCTTCTTGCCCCGGGATAAACTAAACCACAGCACAAGAACCCCAACAAACACTCCACCTATAATCACCAATCGATTATTCACAATTCCACTCCTTTATTGGCGGGTGAATTTGAATCTGCCCCCGGACGGATATTAACGGCCCCACATGCCATAAAACGCAATCGACATCAGGCAGCCGATAATGGAACCAATAAAAACCTGGATAGGGGTGTGCCCGATAAGCTCCACCAGGCGGTTGGTTTCAATCTTTCCCCTCCAGTAGATATCTTCAAGAATCCTGTTCAATATCTCCGCCTGCTGGCCCGTGGCCCGGCGGACCCCCTGGGCGTCAAACATCGTGACCAAAGCGAAAACCGCGGACAAAGCGAAGATCACCGAGTCAAACCCGCGCTCCATCCCGATCGTCGTGGCTAAGGCGGTCGCGCCCGCAGCGTGGCTGGAGGGCATGCCCCCGGTTCCGATAAACCAGCGGAAATTAAACCGCCGTTCCCGGATCACCCCCAGAAACACTTTGATGCACTGGGCCAGAGCCCAGACCGTTAGTGTAATGACCAAAATTTTGTTGCGTAAAACTTCTTTTACAAGTATTACGAAAATTTCCATAAACTTTTAAAGGATACCGAAAGGCCCGCGCTTAACCATAAGCGGGACAGAGATTAATAACATGCGTTTGGTAAAATTTGACATGACACCTGATTTATGTTAGTTTACATTATAATTTTGCTTTCTTAAAAAAGCAAGGTCTTTAATTTTCTTCTTTTGATATTATTATTGATAATAATAAGATTTCACCCCACGCGTTCCCCTTTTTTCCCTTATTTTAAAAACCCCCCCAAAAGAAAGACTCTTTGTCCTGTACCAACCCGAATTTCAAATGACGGCATTTCCGGGATGGAGGCCCGGTTATGATCAAAGTGGGTGTTGGGAAAGGGTTGCCAGCGGGCAGGTCCCGGCGCGCACCCTGTCGGAAGCGGTGCCGTTCCTTTCACAGCCGAACGCGGCCCTGGCTTTTTCTCCCCGGCCAACCTCTTGGGCACATCAAGCTGGGGCGGCACCCGCAAGCTGCCAAAGGAAATACGATCATCAATTCAAGATCGTTTTTAAGGCCATTAAAAAATTACTGGAACCACTGGAAAAGCCGGAAGGCCGGATCGGATTTCATCCACACAATTAAACCAAAAAATGGAAATATAATGTTATCAAAAACTTACAGTTACGCCCTAAACGGCATAGATTCGTATTTAGTCACGATCGAGGTCGATTGCTCGCGCGGCCTGCCGGCAACGATCATTGTCGGGCTCCCCGACAACACGCTTAAAGAAAGCAAAGAACGCGTCCGCGCGGCCATTAAAAACAGCGGGCACAAATTCCCCATTTCAAGAAGCACCATCAATCTTTCCCCGGCGGACACAAAAAAGGAAGGCCCGTCCTTTGATTTGCCGATTGCCTTAGGAATATTAGCGTCATCCGAACAAATTTCTCCCCAACGATTAAATGAATACGCCATTTTGGGAGAACTCTCTTTAGATGGAAAAGTGAAGCCCGTCAAGGGCGCGTTATCCATCGCGCTGTCCATGGATAAAAACCGTTTTAAAGGGCTCCTTCTGCCGTCGGCCAACGCGCCGGAAGCGGCTATAGCCGACGTCATGGACGTTTATCCGGTCGATTCGCTAAATCAGGTGATCCATTTCCTCTCTGATCCCGAAAGCATCCGGCCTTTCAAAACCGACCCATCCTTGTTAACAAGCCAGCCTGATGACGAAGAACTGGATTTTGCCGATGTCAAAGGTCTATCGCATGTCAAGCGCGGGCTCGAGGTCTGCGCCGCCGGGGCCCACAATTGCCTATTAATGGGAAGCCCCGGGACAGGAAAGTCGCTGGTTCTTCGACGATTAAACAGCATTGTCCCTAAAATGAGCCGGGAAGAGATCCTGGAGACAACCCGGATTTATTCCGCGATGGGCCTGGTGAAATCAAAAACAGGGATGGTGACCCAGCGCCCTTTCCGCGCCCCACATCACACGACCTCTGATGTGGCCTTGGTCGGAGGCGGATCGAACCCGCGCCCGGGAGAGGTGACCCTGGCCCACAACGGTATTCTTTTCCTGGACGAACTTCCGGAATTCAACCGCAACGCGCTTGAGGCGCTGCGCCAGCCCCTGGAAGACAAACACGTCACCATCGCGCGCGCGTCAAAAACCATGCAGTTCCCGGCCAACTTCATGTTCGTCGCCGCCATGAACCCCTGCCCGTGCGGATTTTTCACCGACCCGAAAAGAGAATGCCGGTGTTCCTCCTGGCAGATCCAGCGTTATATTTCGAAAGTGTCCGGCCCTCTTCTGGACCGCATTGATATTCATCTGGATGTCCCTCCCCTCCCTCCGGCAGAACTCCTGTCCAACACAAGAGGAGAAACGTCGGCGCAAATAAAAGAAAGGACCATCAAGGCCCGGGAAATTCAAAAAAAGCGGTTTGCCGGCACCAGCATCACCGTCAACGCACAGCTCAATCATCGTCAACTCAAAGAATACTGCCCCTTGTCCCCGGAATGTCGCGGCCTCCTAAAACAGGCCATCGAAGAACTCAACTTCTCGGCCCGGGCCCATGACAAAATCATTAAAATCGCGCGCACGGTCAGCGACCTCGCCGGCTCAAAGCGGATTTTGCCCGAGCACATCGCCGAGGCCATCCAATACAGAAGCCTAGACAGGAGCTGGTGGGGATAAATAGGCCTCATTGGACATGCGACAGAAACGCCCGCGCGCCCTCTTGCCGTGTGTCCTTTCAAATATTTTCGTGGCATAACATGTTACGCCACCCTGATATTGCTGTTGTCATTATATCCGTTGCTGTCAAAAGGCTTGATTTTCTCAACCCATATCTGTTCAAGCAACGTTAACTCATCCTCCATATTGAAACACGGCCCGTCTTTTTCTTCAATGACTTCCAATATCTCAAAAATAAAACATTCCGCTCCGCATTCATTCCAGTCCTCTTGTAATTTTTTATTCCTGTGCGCGCCGGCCGACAGCTGAAAACGGTTGCTGTTCCATATGCCTTCAAGGTTTTTACTGCTGCCCAGCAACACTTTATTCTTAAGGGTGTTCCTGATCTGAAAAATTCCCGCCGAAATTTTTCTTTCCTTGTATTCTCTTATGATTTCTTTCCGTGTTTTCATGATGTGCCTGATGCCCCTTTCCTTAATCCGGCGCCCCGCGCGGGGAACTCCGGATATCCTCCCCCGGGGCTTTCGCTTCGGATCCTCTGTGTTAGCCCGCCTCTTCATTATCCCCGGACGGCGTCTCGTCAAGCACCTGACGCACCGCAACCCCCAAGTCCTTCATTGAAATCGGCTTCGGTATGAAATGAATCCCCTTCTCCAGGACTCCCCGAGGGGCAATGATGTGGGGCGCATACCCTGACATATACAAACATTTCAAACCGGGCTTAACAGAAACAAGCCTTTGCGCCAGATCCCGGCCAGTCATCTCCGGCAACACCACGTCGGTGAGCAACAGTTGAATGTCCTGCGCGTGCTTCTCGAACAGACACATGGCCTCCTGGGGCGACTTGGCCATCAAGGGCGTATACCCCAACACCTGGAGGATATGCGCGCACAAATTCAGGACCACATTTTCATCATCAACGACCAGAATGGTTTCGGTTCCCTGTATCGATATTTCCGCCTCTGGCTTCCCCCCCGCCTCCACCCGATGGGCCTTCTGCCGCGGGAAATACACCTTGAACGCCGTTCCCTGTCCCGGCTTGCTAAATACGTCAATATAACCATTGTTCTGTTTGACAATCCCGTACACAGTGGCTAATCCCAGGCCGGTGCCTTTCTTCAGGTCTTTTGTGCTGAAAAAGGGCTCGAAAATATGGGATTGTGTTTCCTCATCCATGCCATAACCATCGTCCGTGACGGAAAGCAGGGTGTAATCGCCGGGAACAAGCCCCTTGTGGCTGGCGCAATAAGCGTCATCAAAAGTGCAATTCCCTGTCGTGATGGTGACCTTCCCCGCCCCGGAAATCGCATCCCGGGCATTGACGCACAGGTTTGTCAGCACCTGATCGATCTGGCTGGAATCCATCTTAACAGGCCACAAGTCCACGGCCGGCACCCAGGACAACTTGATGTTCTCGCCGATGAGCCGCTCGAGCATATTGAGCATGCCGGCTACGGTGTCGTTCAGGTTTAAAATACGCGGAGAAACGGTCTGTCGGCGCGCAAAGGCCAACAGTTGTCTGGTGAAGGAGGCCGACCGCCGGGCAGCGGCCACGACTTCCTGAAGATGGGGATAACGCGGATCGGCCGGGGCGATATCCATGAGCGCCAGTTCCGTATACCCGATAATCACGGAGAGCATGTTGTTGAAGTCGTGGGCCACGCCGCCCGCGAGCCGCCCCACGGATTCCATCTTCTGCGCCTGGGCCAGCTGCGCCTGCAACCGCGCCGTTTCCTTGTCGGCCTGTTCCTGCTCCGTGATATCCTCCACCATCTCGATGACGGCCGTAACCTCCTTTGACGCGTTGAAAATAGGGGAAGAGACAACGTGGTAATGGCGTACGCGGTCTCCCTGCGGCGTTGTCGTCGTGGCTTTATGAACCAACCCGTCCTGGAAGGTCTTGCGCGTCGGACAGTAGTCGCAGACTCCTTCCCCCGGCGGGTTGTTGAACACCTGGTAACAGACGGGATGCTGGCTCAGCTCGACGTTAGGGAACCATTCCCGCATCTGGCGATTCATTTCAAGGATCTCCATGCCGGGACTTATAAGCGACACACCTATCCCGATGTTCTCCAGAATGCTGCGCATTTTATTTTCACTCTCTTCGACAGCCTGCTTGGCCCGCTTGCGTTCCCCGATGTCCACCAATACGGCGATGTTGCCGGAAATGTGCCCTTCCGCGTCATGGAGGGGCGAGGCATAGATGCTGTAATCAATAGGCGTGCCGTCACGTTTCTGGCGGCGCACTTCCACGCCGTTAAGGGTAAGCCCCCTGCGGATACTTTCCCGAAAGCCCCGGAATTCCTCCTGGCTTCCGGCGGGCACGGTCGGCAGCGGGCGGCCCATCACCTCCTGCGCGCTCCAGCCCAGCATCTTCTCCGCGGCCGCGTTCCACACGGTATGCACGTTTCCGTCCAAATCCAGGCCAATGATCGCCGTCGGGACGGCTTCGATGATGGCCCGAAGCAGATCGTGCGACTGCCGCAAGTCCTTCTCGGCCTGCCGGCGCTTGGCACTGGTCCGGAGCATTCCCGCGATATGGCCCGTCTTGCCGGCAGCGCCGCGCATTGGGACCAGAACCGTGGAAAAAGACTGGCGGCCCATGGGGACAGGGCGCTCCTCATCGCCGTCACCGCTTGGGGTTCCCTCCTCCAGGCAGCGTTGGCATCTGACCCGTAACAGGGCAGCGCCTTCCCCGGGAAACCCGGAGATATCTTCAAACCGCCTGCCAACGACGCCCTCCTGGCCAAGGCCCGTGGCTTTCTCAAAGGCCGGGTTAAGATAGCTGAACGTGAAACACCCGGCGGCCTCCACATTGATGATGAAGATTGGAACCTCAAGGAAGTCGCAAATATCGTGAAATATCTCCTCGTTCATGCCCCACCTCCTGCGATACGCTTTGATACACCAGTTTTAAAAATAAACCCTGGACATCTCAAGGTCAATCTAGTTAGCAAAGGAACCGCCTCGTGGTTGGCCTATTTCAGGCCATTCTCATTGAAAAAAGGCCCGTATTTCTTATCAACATCTTTGATGTGGCTTTTGAGCCATGTCGACAAAAACCTCATCACCTCTATAGACAACCCGAGTCTCCCCGCGTCAAACCCCTCTTTAAACTCGGCAACTTTCTGCGCGAAATTGGCATGTTCGTCTTTATGACTGTCGGCGTCAGGATAGCCAAACTGGTCAAAATATTTTTCCTCTGTCGCGAAATGTATCTTTGCATAATTACTGAGGCCTTTGATAATCTTGCCTAAAATCTCCTTGCTCTTTCCTGCGCCCATGGCATCGTGAAGTTCATTAACCATCTCAACAAGCTTCCGGTGCTGTTGATCAATCTCAACGACATTAACACTAAAAGTTTCATCCCATTCAAACAATGCCATAGCCGTTCCTCCTTTGTTCAGCCATTTAATGAAAAGGTCCCCGGCCTGAACCGCCCGCGCGCAAAAAGGCAAAATTCGCCGGCTGGCCCTATCAAAATCTTAACTGGTTTTCCCCATTATGACGACATAATTTTTCCCGTATTTCTGGGCGCATTTGGGGCATGTCGTGTACCACATATATAATTTGTTTATGTTCAAATTTTTATTCTTAGCAAACGCTTCAAAATCTTTGCACCATTTGCCGGTATCTTTAAATGGGCCTTCGTACACCTTGCTGAAAAAATCTCCGGAAATGGCCGTATTGTGGGCTCCCGGCACTTCTCTGTCAACCGCGACGTATAAATCCATGTTCCATGGGGAAGTGTGGTCTGATAAAGCCATCCAGTCCAGCGCCTTGGCCCCCGCCTTTTCAATCTTTGCCATCATTCTTTTTATCACCGGGCCAAAATTCATGGGCATGTAAAACACCGTGAAAACGTTATCCTTAATAAATATTTTTTTATCCCACTTATAACTTTTTTCTTCCCACAGAGCCGGGTTAAATTGAGGGCAGCATGTTCCTTTTTCCATTTTTTTCTCCTTTTTGTTTTACCGCGGCCCGCTACAGCCGGAAGCGCCCCATGGCCGGAACGCAACAAGTCAACCAGAGTGGCCGCCTGATCCTGCAATCGCAGTCTTTCCCGGGGAGCAGGTCCCTAGACATATTCTTTATTCATCCTCGAACTGTTGCTCAACAGCCTTGTCCTGCGGTTGTCCGCGAAGCGGTTGTTGTTTTACTCCTGCGGTGCTTTGACCCGTCCGTGTTGAGCGAATTGTCAGGCTGCCGTACGAAGCTCTACCATCGCTGAAGAAATAACGCGAAGAGCGGAACGCATTAAAAGCCACACGAGACCCACGGCAACCACAATATCAGGCCAGCCTGAACCGGTGAACCAGACCGCGCCGGCCGCCACGAAAACCGAAAGATTGGATGCGATGTCGTTTCGCGAGCACTCCCACACGGAACTCATATTCACATCTTCGTGGCGATGTCGCCACAGCAGAAAAAGACAAAGGGAGTTTGCGGCAAGGCCAAGAAGACTGAACGCGCCCATAACCTCGAAAATGGGCAGACCTGGGACAAAAAACTTGTAAATAATTTGAGCGGCCACGGTAACAGCCGCCAGGAAAATAAGCCCGCCCTTAAACAGGGCGACTTTGGCCTTAACGGCAGTGCCCCTCGAAACCGCGTAGAGGCTAAGGCCGTATGTCAATGCGTCTCCAAGATTATCAAGACTGTCAGCCAGCAGCGCGGTTGACTTGCCATAAAGCGCAGCGGCAACGATGACAAAAAACATCACGGCGTTAATGCCGAGGACAATTTGCAACGTTCCGCGCTGCCGTTCCCGCAGGCGTTCTAAAGAACAATCCTTGTCACAACAACCACTCATAGCGCAATCCTTATAGCGATCTAACATCCAAAATAAGCGGGAGGCCGCAAGGCCGATCCGCTCAATTGAATCGTTAGTGGAATATTTTTAGCCATTTTTATCCTGTACAAAGAAAGGGGTGATGTATTGCCCCATAACAGATGGCAGGGTTGGATTATTTGTGTGGACAAGTTTCCCCTGTTTTTTTTCACACAACGCCCAAAATCAGGGGCCTGACTACGCATCCGCTGCATTTTTTGTTGGGCTATTTTTCATATAGCGTCTAAAATTTGCTTAAACAATTTAAGCATTGAGTTAATATTGTTAATGATATCACAGGAGGTAATGTAAGCTCTTTCTCCAACGATTCCTTGCTTTTCATCAATAGTTACAGAAACCCCCACTGAGCTTGGCAAGTAATTATGTGTTATATCATTTCTAATTTCTTGGGCCGTCTTAAAATCCTGATTTTGATTGATGGAATTAATGGTTTCAAATAATTCATCATTGATGCCCTCAAGTTTTCTGAGGCTTCTGGAAAACGAAACTTTACTTTTTTTGATCTTAAGATTTTGAGTGTTGTTTAAGATATGACCAACGATGTCTAGGGCCGAAAATAACTTATAGTAGAAAACGTCAGAATAGTAGTCGAACCATTTCTTTATTTCATAATGTATATTTTCAAAATCTGGGAAGTATTCCACAGAACATCCGTCCCTGCCGGGAGAAACAGACCAACGTTTATCAGGTATACCCTTATTATAGAAGTACACTACAAACACATAACTTATTGCTGTATCTGCTATTCTGTGGCGAAGTTGAAAGTAATATTCACGCGTTTCTATTCCCCGTATAAATTCAAAGCCATCTTCATAAGTCTTACCAGAACGTTTTAAACTATCTACAAATTTTAGGATATCCGGGAATAGAGAATTGCCAAAAATCTCGTTCCACTCTTCCTCAGACGGACATTCTCGTAGAACCATGAACGCAACCTCCTCAATATACCGACAACCGGATTGCCGCCCAATCCACAGATAGACATTTTTACACAAATCCAATGAACAACTCTTCTTTATAAATTTCAAAAATCTTTAAAAATCTTCGTCGGGCAAACTCTTTATCTCGACTTCCGGGGCCTTATAGGTGTTAGATTTCCTGATTATATTTTAAGAATACTTGGTTTAATAACCCATGCTCCCACGAAGGCTATGATAATAGATAACGCATTGCCTATCAAAAATGCATTAAAGATACCACGATTTTCTTCCTCATGCCACTTGCCCCATTTTGGTGCAACTTTAATACCTAACCATATAGCAATAAAAGAATATTGGCCCATTATTATTGCGGTAGTATATAAAACACGTTCAAGAATGCCCACTAGCATTGATATTTTTTTTATATTTTTTTTCTTATCTTCATTTTTTTCTTCTTTATCTTGCAGCCATTTTCCCCATACTTTTTTCTCCATAACAAACTTCATGATAAATGCTCCAACAACTGTAGATATTAAATAACCAATTATTAGCTGAGTCATAAAACCCCCTTTTCTATAAATCTAACGCGGCACCTCACCGGCGCACAGCGTCCGGTGCAGGCGTTTGTTCGCTACTTTCTGCAAAACAATATGTAACATTCACACCGGGTGGAATTTTTAGTTCGTCAATATTACACTGAATATTGTGCTTCTTGTCAAATACGACCATCCAGAACGCAACCGTGTTTTGTCCTTGAACAGTCTCAAAAACTCGGATGAGTTCTTGAAGCTTTATGATATCTTGACGTATCTTCTTAAGAAATTGGGATGTAGCTTCTCCGTTCGGACGGCGGAATTTCAATTCAATAATAGCCTTAGGAATGTTGAATCCATAACCTTTGCTAGGCAGTTTAAAATGCTTACTAACGTCAAGACTTGAAACGTCAACAAGCACAATATCAGATCGAGTCTTTAGATTTCCATTCCCGTACCAGCGTATTTCCGTATGTAATGATATTGATATGTCGCCATCGTTTGTCCTATTTTCCGTACCGAAATGATTGATAAGTCTATGGCAAAGGTGCACACGAAGATCTTCCTCAGTAAGAAGGACGTTTGGCGCTCTCTGGAAGGCGTTTTTTACGTTATCAATTGATTCTTCAATATTCCTCTTTTCTTGCTCTGTCATCTATATCCCTTATAGCGAACAATTATTATACGACTTATCCATTTGCTGGTTGGCGGTGTTTCTTGGCATTTGAATAATTCAATTTTTACCCCGATTTTTCATTATTATAGCCCTGTTTTTTATAAAATGGTATCCATTTGCCCTGTAATATCACTTATCCGGAACGTCGGATAATCAGGGTTTCCACTTTAACACAGAAATTCCGGGCAAATTCCAAAATTCCGGGGATACGCACCTAATTCATAAGCGAATTAAGTCATCTGTCCCCAAAACCCGGCCTACTTCAGCAGCACGAGGACAAGGCCGGCCAGGAACAAAATTGCCCCCACGATGATCGGCCAATGGCCAGGCGTTTTAACACCATAGAGGTCCCGGATGCTGTCCGTTACATGACCAAAGAAGACAGGGCCTCCAGGATTCTTTTTCCTCCAGATACCAACGGCTCCAAAGACCAAACCAGCGATCAACAGCAAAACCCCCAATACCTGCATGTTAAGAATCTCCTTTCATGGTTCGGCGTTCATGCTTTTCCCAGGGCTTTGAAAAAGGTGTAGCAGAATGTGCCGTCGGGCTCGGCCGTTCGGTACAGGTCCTTGATTCCCTGGTCGAACAGCGCGGGCTCGATGACGCCCTCCTCGATCGCCGATTGACGCACACCCTCGATCATCGCCGTAAATGTCTTCTTCGTGAATCCGTCGACCAGTTCCGGCTTGCTGGAATCAACATATACCATCCGGGGGGACACCCGGACATCACGATAGCCCGCTGTAACCAGCAACGGATACAGCGCCCTTCCCATGAGCGCGTTGCCGCCCGCGCGAGACTGCAATTCGACCTGGCTGTGAATCGCGGCGCGCGCCGCATCGCTGTCGGGATGAAAGCAGGCAGAGCCGTGGTCGCCTTCAATGACGGTGATGGTTCCGCCCGGCCGCAGGCACTCTTTCAGCTTCCGCAAGGCAGCGCCCGGCTCTCTCAAGTGCTCCAGCACAAAACAAACAAAGACGTGGTCAAATGATTGCGGGGCAAAGGGTAAGTGGTAGATGTCCGCCTGCTGGAACCGGACGTTGGGCATCCCTGCCGCCCGGACAATCCGCTCCGCCTGCGCGAGCGATTCCTCCGCGATATCAATGGACACGATGGACGCCCCGGGGCTGTTTCTCGCCAAGGTCACCGTTTGCGCGCCGACTCCGCAGCCGGCTTCCAGGACGCGGCTTCCCGCCGGATAGGCCGTGTCCGAATGCAGCAGGTCAACCAAGGTGGTGGCCTGATCCTGTAAGCGAATGTTCTCCCGCGGATCGTATCCGTGAACGTATGCTTTTGCCATGGTTTTATCCTCCCGGCCGGACGCATGAGTTCACCCGGCAGTTGTCCCCCCGTTTTAAAGCGGGCAATCAGGCCGGGCGTTATCAAAATTATTTATCACTGAAAAACAGGCTCCCCTTGCAAGGGGATGATCCCGGTAAAAAAACCAACGCCAACAATAATCATGGCGATGCCGAGTAAAACATAAAGAATCCGAGCGCCGTTTCTGCCCAATATTTTCACAAAGAATCGGGCTTTTCTGTGATTCATAAAAAAATCAAAATCCATCCCGGCGCAAATTGAGCTGAATAATCCCGCGATGATACACGCTAAAGATATAAAAATCTGTTTATCCATGATTCTCCTTCTTTATAATACCGTCAGAATCCCCCTCATTATTCCTGGGTAATCCGGCCCAGAATGTCTTTCTCAAGAACAGCCAGAAATTGTTCCCGCTCCGCTTTCTTGCCCCGAACGCGATAGATGATTCCGGTATCCCTTATCCTTTTATCTGAAATCATTCTGACGGGATCAAAAAACAACTCCTGTATATCCCAACGGGGCTCATGGGGATGCTTGATTCGCCATTCCAGGACCACGGCGGGGCCGCCGACTTCTTTCCCATCCCGGATCTTTTGCGCAAATATCCGATATACGCATGGTTTTGCAGGATTAAATTGCGATCGCGCAATGACCGAGAAAAAAAGCAGTTCCGGCCCGTCGGCCTTTTGAAGCGTTGTCAGGGGGACCGACAGCTGCAAGAAATAAACGTGCGCGCCATCTTTCGTGCGGACCTCTTGTGAAGTATGGACTTTATGTTTTTTCATAAAAGCAGCGCTGACTACGGCGGCAGGCACGGTGACAACATACGCGACACAACATCCGGAACACACGCTAACGAATACGGTTAAAAGAAGAAGCCGTGATGCCATGTTCATAGGTTATCCAGCCTTTCGTTTGGAAATATCGGTTACCGGCCCATTTTTCATTCTTACGGTCGGAGGGGCGGGGCGGCCATATGATTTTTCGTCCCCGGGAGCCAGGCGCTGATTATTCTTCTTTATCCCAACTCGCCACTAATCCCAACACAGTCTCTTGCGTGTAAACATCCATATCCTTGGGATTTTCAAGGAATTTCTCAACATCCTCTCTGACCTTTTTCCAGTCAGCCGCCTTGACGATTTTTGTTAATTCAGACCACCCGTTTTTTTCATTTAACTCCGCCCCCTGCCAATGGGACTGCACAAGCGCATGATTAAGCATGTTGAAATTTGGTTTAATCCCACCATCAAAGCGGGAAAGATACCAGGCCAAATCATAAAAATCACGGCCCTTGGTAAACCCGCGGCTCAACAAAGCGTGAAGCTTTCCGGCAAACAAAGATGGCAGATCGTACGTCAAGAAACTGACCGGGAAATAGATATTGGAAACCTTTGTTTCTACTCCCGCACCCAGCGGTGGATTGGTATCAACCTCCAATTTGATGCTGAATTTTTGATCTCGTATAGGTGACAGGTCCGCATCATACAAAAGTTGATCAAAATGGAAGAAAGCATGTTGCACTGTTTTCTGATCCTTGTATTTGACATGAATATTATATCCAGCATCCATAAATTGTTTTTTAATATTGGCAATCAAATCGGCAAACTTCCAATCCGGTTGATCAACCAGAGAAAAGTCCAGGTCTTCAGAAAAACGGGGTAATTTATATATGAACCTTAAGGCCGTACCACCCATAAAAGCTGTCGTTCTAAAAATATGCTGTTGTTGCATAATTCGCAGAATATACGCCTGTAAATATTCCCGCATCGTGTTGAGTTTAGCGTCATACCCACTTTTAGCAGCCGCCAGTTCTAAACAATAATCTTTCATAACGTTTTTTCTTCCTGTCTTTCTTTTTCACACAGTTTGATCATCGCCTCGGCGGTGCGCCGCAACTTCGGCTTTCCAAATCTACGCGAAAAATACTCCATTTTTTCAGGTTCAATTAAATCTAAATTTTGCAGACGCATCTCCTTCAAATAATCTTCATCCGGCTCATGCGGGGAAAGATAAAAAAAATCCAAAAGCGCCTTTTCAGGCAAAGCCATAAACGCCGTCTGGCCATAAAGGGTTACGGATTGATATCCCCAAAATAATGACTCTCGAATGTGCCGATAATCAAAACGACCAACAGGGGTCTCATAACATGCGTGTCTTTTAGGAGTAACGCTGGTAAAGCTATTTACGGCTTCAGGGATAAGATTATGAAATTCAAAAGCTTTTTCCAAACTGATATAGGAAGGCTGTTGGAGAAGGCCTGCAAGATAAAATTCGTAAACTTGCCGTTTTCGGTAAGGTTCTGCTAAAAGATATACCCCCCGCTTGAGTTGAATAATTTTACCGGACTTTTTCCAACGACTTAACTGGACCTCCATCGGCAGACTATCCTTCTGCCCGGCAGAAAAATATTCTGTAATGATAACCGGCAAATCTTGTACTTTATACACAAACTCTTCAAATTCCATGCCATAATCTTAACATATATGATAAGTAATTGCAATGAAATCAACTAAAATAACACCTGCGCATCACGCGCGGCTGCAAGCCGTCGCATGCATCCGGCTTGTTCGGCACTACCTATACGAACCTCTTCTGGATATTCTTCAGATACTTACTCGGGCCTACGATTGTCGCTTTGCTGCCTTGAATTACTATTGAAAACCGTCCGGACATCAATCCGGCCCAAAAGGAAGGTTTAAAGATCAGGAAGTTGCCTGATCCCGTTTCCGGATAGAAACCGATCTGAGACATGGCCACATTGATTCGAGAGACAAAGTCATCTCTATCCCGGATGTTGACAGTGATGGTGTCTGCTTTCAGGAATGCGGCCATGATCAGCCCGAAAAGGAGCCCGAACATAAATCCCGTCGGTATGGATATGGTCAGCATTCTCCCGAAAGGTACACCCGTTTGCAGGGACATCAGGAAGTCGAACCCAAGCGCAAACAGAGGGGACGTGACCCCAAAGATCATAGACGCGGTGCCGAAGAAGCTTCTGGGCTGTAATCCCGTGTTGAGCGGGGATGTCTCTGAAAAAGGCTGTTGAGGAACTGGCGGTGGGGTCGTTCGTCGGACTCGGATCGGCTGGTCCTTCGGGCCCGGCACTTTTATGTCTTTGGAACAAACCGGGCATGTCACCGAAGTCCCGGCCATGTCTGAATCAGCCTCCAAGCTCTGTCCGCAGTTTATGCAGTTGAATTTCATTGCGTCCTCCTTTCTTCGTCGAACGCCGCGCATAACCCGGAGTGGCCCAACAGGGACACGATCCGGTTCATGCGGTTGTTATGGACACCCCAAAGAGCCAGCAGCGCGGTTGACTTGCCATAAAGCGCAGCGGCAACGATGACAAAAAACATCACGGCGTTAATGCCGAGGATGTGATAACTCGACTAGGACTCATCATGTTATTTTTCTTCTTACCCCTCGATCCATTAATAACTTAAACATTTCGTCTCCGCTTTTATTGTAATTCTTTGACTTCAATGTCATGTTCTCGGCACAAATGGAAACATCAAATAAGAATCGAGGAAAACTAAGAGGTATTCTGCAGTTACAAGATACTAAAAGCGTCGCCTCTTCTATTGGAACGCATATATTAGGATGGATAGGTTTATCATAATGCCAATCGTAGACGACACTTTTTGTTTCCGTGTTGGCTTTATCATAGACACCTTTTTTAGCTGGGAAAATTTCATATATACCCCCACCAGGAAACTCTAATCTTACGAATATATTCTTGGCCATGGCTCTACCGATATTTTTTATTTGAAAATCCATAATGAAATCCACCCTTGAATCTTGCTGGGGATCTGATATATTCATATTCGTAAGAAAAAAGAAATCTATTTCTAATTCTGGTTTTATATTTTTAAGTACCAAACTTTCAATCTGAGGCAAATCCATTGGATAACAAGACCCTCCAGCCCGCAGATAAAAATGTTTGTCTTTCACACTTCTATGAGGCGGATTGGTACTCTCGGGGACATAAACAAGCAAAATGCCTTCTTTTTTATTTTTGTCAGTATAAATCCTTTTATATTCTATTCCTGATATTGCCCTTTCAACTATACGAGGTTCCTGTTCTCTTAAAGCAGCTTCAAATGAATCTATGTCTTTAATAGGCTGTACCCCTGTAACGACGTCAAATCCTTCTGAATTCTTTGTTGCTTTTAACCCAAAAATTAAAACGCCACCGCTTGTATTAGCAAAACCAGACAAATTCTTTGCAAAATTTGACTTATCCTTTTCGTCTAGTGTTGGGTGCGAGGGATCGCTTTTGCCTTTACATTCAACCCATGTATCTTCTAATGACTTACTTAGTATATTCTGATAAATATAGTCAATACCATCATTTGCGAACTGTTGAAATATCAATTTTGCGTTATCCATCATTAATTACCCCCGAACGCTTACTATTTAGGAATATCAAAAGCTAATATCCCGAATTTTCGCTCATCACCTAATTTAATTCTGTAAAATAAAACTACTATTATTAATGGGGAAATTATGTCCATTATTGTTCCTTATTTTACATCTAACGCCTGTGCATCACCGGCGACGCGTAGCGGCGCCCGCGTGAATGCGCTTGTTCGGCATTCCCACTTTGTTTAGTTCTAATGTCCCCATGTTATCTTGCTTGTCGTCCTGCCATGAGTTGGGTTGGGCCAACCAAGTGCTTCACGAAATTTATGACTTGCAAGTGACTTTGCCCAATCGTGACCAGCCAACACATCCAACAAATAGAGCAGATCGGATACTAATTCGAGGTTCTCATGAATGGGGGCAGCATCCTGAGGAATTTTCCCAGTGTGCGCGACCTTGTTACGAAGTTCAATAAGTTTCTGCACCTTCTTAACAAAGGGGTTCACATTCACCCACCAGACTAACCCACTGCCTCGTCTACCATGAATTAAAGGGATATAGTCTCGTAGCATCTTGAAAATTGGTGGTGACGGTATTTCCTCCATTAGCCAATCCGTATCAGGCGCAATGTTGCTAATATGCATTTTAACCGCTGTTTCAAGTGCTGCTGTCATAATTAATATTGCACTCCTTGGAGACTCGGAAGCAAGAGCTGCTGCTTCTCTTACTAAAGCATGCCCAAGGGGCTCTGCAATATCATCCTGTGCCCAAAGCTTTTGTAAATCTACTGAATCAGCAGAATCCCAATGTATGCCATACATCTCCGGCACTACAACCGTATGGTGCGACCCACCGTCTAAAGGGACTGAATGACAATCCCCCGCTTCAACTTTCCAGTAAAGTGATCGGTGTTCTATAACTTCGCCTGGAGCATCAATCCCTTGACGCCATCGAAGCAGTTTAAGAAACTGACTTGTTTGAGAGGCTAGTTCCGACTCGACATTTTTTATTAGTTGTTGAATATCAGATGGACACAAATAACGACGCGGAGAAAAACCGTCTTTGTATTTACCATCCTTATTTATAAGGATTTCTTCTTTCGGTTTATATGGGAGAGAAATATCATCAGCAACGCGAAGCATAACCCTATGATTATTTATTGCAACTACAAAATCAAACTGTTCTTTCGTTGCCGGATATGATGAATAAAGTCTGCATTCAAGTCCCTCCCGATGACCACACGCATCGCCTTTTGGGTCTGATGGCTTGAGAACGAAACGCAACCCTGTTTTAGTGGAAGGCGTGAACGCTAAACCTTCAGGACGATGTGGATTAAAAAAGATACCTTTGGTGTGAGTTACTAATACAAAATCAATTTGATATTTTTGATCAATAGTCATTTTGTGTTATATGCGTTTCCATGCCGAACGTTTCTTTAACGACTTATCCATTTGCTGGTTGGCGTTGTTTCTTGGCATTTGAATAATTCAATTTTTACCCCGATTTTTCATTATTATAGCCCTGTTTTTTATAAAATGGTATCCATTTGCCCTGTAATATCACTTATCCGGAACGTCGTATAAGCAGTAAATTCCGGGGACACGCACCTAATTCATAAGCGAATTAGGTACATGTCCCCCAAATTAAACACAGATAAACAGGGCCGCTTCAATGGCGTCCGCTTCCTTTCCCCTTCTTTTCCCCCGCGATCTCGTACTTTGTCAGGAAACCCTGTAAGCCGCCGTTCTTGAGCGGCTTTTTCCAGGTTGGCCTAAGCGCGATCTGGGGCAGCAGCTCCTTTTTGCCGAGATACACGTAGGCGGTGGACCCCTGGCAGCGCTTTTTCAAAAAGGTGTCGAATTCCTTGAGCAGTGTCGACGCCTGCCGGGCGGTGTTCATGCGCACGCCGTAAGGCGGATTGCAGATAATCACGGCGTCCTCAAGGGCCTCGATATCCTGAAAACGCCGCGTCTTGATCGTGATCTGCCCCCCGCCCGGCAGCATCCGGCAATTTTTTTGCGCCACCTCAACCGCGGCCCGGGACACGTCGCTCCCGCCGATCAGCCCGGCCGGCAGGGGCCGGATTTGCTTGTCGCACTCCTGTTTCACTTTACCCCAAACCGCGGCGTCAAAATCCGGCAGCCGCTCAAATCCGAAACGCGCCCGCAGGTAGCCGGACGGGATCCGGCAGGCGCGCATGAGCGCTTCGGTCAACAACGTGCCGGAGCCGCACATGGGGTCGTACAGCGGCCGTTCCCCGTCCCAGCCGCTTAACTGGATGACCGCGGCCGCCACCGTTTCCTGCATCGGCGCTTCCACCGATTCCTGCCGGTAGCCGCGGCGGTGCAAAGACCCGCCGGACGTCTCCAAACTGATCGTCGCTTTATTGTTGTGGATATACAGGTTGATCCAGACGTCGGGGGACAACGGTTCCACTTGCGGCCGGTCGCCGCAGGCGTCCCGGAACTGGTCCACGATCGCGTCTTTCAGCTTCTGCGAGGCATATTGCGAATGGCGGATATTGCTGTTGGCCACGTTGGTGAACACCGCGAACGTGGTTTTAAGGGTCAGCAAATCGGTCCAGGGCAGGGACCGCGCGGTTTTATATAAATACCGGTCGCTGTGGCAATCAAAGGTCAACAACGGGGCCATCACCCGGCTGATGAGCCGGGCGCTGTAATTGACGCGGTACAGGGCGGCCGGGGCGGCCGAGAAATAAATCCCCCGGTAGGAGGGCTTCACGTCTGTCGCGCCGAGGCGGGCGAGCTCCTCCTTCCCCAAGTCCTCCAGCCCATCCGCGATTTGCGCGAAATAACGCTGATTTTTCTGATACGCGAACGTGTGCATGACGGATTCCCTTCTTCCTTATAGAACACCAGTCCTCTGTTATTAAGCCCGCGAAACCGCGTTAGATTATATCATTTTTAGCGGAAAAATTACCTTGATTTTTCGGCGGGGAATGGATAAAGTAGCTCATAGTACTCTTAAAAAATATCGGGCCATTGACAACAAGGAGGCGCCATGGACTGGGGAATGAAGAACCGCTTGAGCCAGCTTATTAAACCGGACGGGAAATGTTTCTTTATGCCGATCGATCACGGCTATTTTCAGGGGCCGACGTCCGGGCTGGAAAAACCCGCCGAAACCATCAAGCCGGTCATCGGATATTGCGACGCCCTGTTCGTGACGCGCGGCACCTTGCGCGCCTGCATCGACGCGGCAACCTCCAAGCCGGTGATCCTGCGCGTGTCCGGCGGCACCAGCATGGTGGGCCAGGACCTGGCGAACGAAACGCTGACGACCTCGATAGACGAAATTTTACGCCTGAACGCCAGCGCCGTCGGCGTGTCGGTGTTCATCGGCAGCGATTATGAAAAACAGACGCTGTCCAATTTGGCCCAAATGGTGAACCTGTGTGAGCCGTACGGCGTGCCGGTCATGGCCGTGACAGCCGTGGGCAAGGAAATGGACAAACGCGAGGCGCGCTACCTGGCCCTGTGCTGCCGCATCTGCGCCGAGCTGGGCGCGCGGGTGGTGAAAACCTACTTCTGCGATAAAGATTTCTCCAAAGTGGTGGCCGGCTGCCCGGTGCCGGTCGTGATCGCCGGCGGGCCAAAATGCGAAACCGAAACGGAAGTGTTTGAATTCGTTTATTCCGGCCTAGAGGACGGGGCCATCGGCGTGAACCTGGGCCGCAATGTCTGGCAGAGCCCCCACCCCGCGGCCATGGCGCGGGCCCTGCAAGCCGTCATCCACGAAGGCGCCGATGTGAAAAAAGCGAAAAAAATATTCGACGAAGTGAAAGGCCGGTAAACATTCATGAACGTCGCGATGTATTACAACAACAAGGATGTGCGGCTTGAGGAGATGCCCACGCCCCACGCCGGGCCGGGCGAGCTGGTGGTCAAAGTCATCGCCAGCGGCATTTGCGGCAGCGACGTTTTGGAGTGGTACCGCATCAAAAAAGCGCCGATTGTGCTGGGCCATGAAATCGCCGGGGACATCACGGAAATTGGCGAAGGCGTGAAAAAGTACAAGCCGGGCGATCGTGTTTTTGTTTCGCACCACATCCCCTGCAACACGTGCCGGTATTGCCTGGCCGGTTACCACACGGCCTGCGAAACCCTGCACACCACGAATTATTTTCCAGGCGGGTTTGCCGAATACATCCGCGTGCCGGCCTTGAACGTTGACCGCGGCGTGTTTGTGCTGTCGCCGGAAGTCTCCTATGAAGACGGCGCGTTTATCGAGCCCCTGGCCTGCGTGATCCGCGGCCAGCGCATCGCTGCCTTAAAACCAGGGCAGACGGTCCTGGTCATTGGCAGCGGCATTTCCGGGCTGCTGCACATTCTGGCCGCTAAAGCCGTTGGCGCGGGCCGGATCATCGCCGTGGACATCAACGCGTACCGGTTAAGGATGGCGAAACAATTAGGCGCCGACGCGGTGATCGACGCTAAAGAAGACGTGCCGGAACTGGTCAGGGAAATGAACGGCGGCTGGCTGGCGGACCTGGCGATTGTCTGCACCGGGGCCTTAACCGCGTTTCAACAGGCGTTGCGGTCGGTGGAGCGGGGCGGAATGGTTTTGGCCTTTGCCTGCACCGTGCCGGGGGTAGAGCTGCCCGTGCCGCTCAATGATTTCTGGCGCAACGAAATCAAACTCGCGCCCTCATACGGCAACGCGCCGTATGACGCGGTGGTGGCGATCGAACTCCTGCGCTCCAGGCGCGTCGATATAACCCCTTTAATCACGCACCGTTTGCCGCTTAAAGAAACCGGGCGGGGCTTCCAATTGGTGGCGGAAGCGCAAGACTCGCTTAAAGTCATCATCGAGCCGCATCAATAAAACAGGCCCGCCTTTCAAAGTTGACGCGGTTGTTCGGCAGGGGCATCCTTTTCCCTTGAAAATTCAGCGTAAAGCTTCTTCATGCATTCCGGGCAAATGCTGTGCGAAAACTCGGCTTCCGAATGGTCACGGATGTAAGATTCGATCTGCGTCCAATATCCAGCATCATTGCGAATCTTCTTGCATGAGGCGCAGATAGGAAGAAAGCCGCTGAGAATTTTCACCTTGCTTTCCGCCTGCTGAAGATCCTTCTTCATCGACTCCTGGTGTTCCACGACCTTGGGCAGCCACCGCAATATTCCCATCGCCAAAAACATGAAGCCAAAAAGGTAGCCGACGACTTTTTCCAAGAACGCCTGCGCGGGCGTGTCGCCGATGATGATAAATTGATTTAGACGCTCAAAATTATCCGTGATGTCAATCAGTGTCCCGAAAAAAACCAAGGCGAACCCGATTGTCAAGTGCCGCCACCCTTCAATTTGACTGAGTTCCATCAAATTCCGTCTTCGAAACAGCACCCACAGGATGACGCCCACCATGACCGTCCGCAAGACCTCCAGGATAATATCCATCACCGGCTTTTCTCCTTTTTAACGTCTAAATTCAACGACACTCTCTGTCCTCAGGGCTTTAGTGATTCGCCAGAAACGCCATCAGAAGCGCGATGCCCAGCAGCCCCCAAAGCGGCGCGGCGACCTGAAGGAACGCGACACGCAACCGCGGGTCGGAACCGCGGACAAACCGCGCGCGCAAAGACAGGGCCGCGGCAGCCAACATAAACGGGGCTATGAGCAATATCATCATCGGGAATTGGGTGATACCGAAATACGGCATCGCCAAAATATTCGTGATGACGGCAACGATCCACCCGAGCGCCAGCCCCATGACTGTCCGGCGAACGTCATACACCGCCAGATGCAGGCTGGCGGACATGACCAGAGCGATCGCCAAAACGAGGACGCCCGCGGCGATCACCACCATTCCTCCGCTCCTGATGCCGCCGAGGCGGACAATCGTGGCCAGGGCGAGGGTGACTCCGGTTAACAGCGGCAAAGGGTTGTTTTGCCATCCGGCGCGCTGCGTTTTGACGAGGATCCACGCGTATATCCCTATCAATAAAGCGTACGTTACGCCGATTAAAATGAGCGCGAGCCCCGGCCGCAGAAGTATCTGTCTGTCATAAAACCGCAAAGACGCGAACAGAGGCCTCATGGCGACAGCGGCGATGGCCGCCAGGGGGACCACGACACCGTCAGGGAACTTCCAGGACAGGGCATCCCCATCATCCGCTCCGGAAGCGGGCCAGGCCGTGCCGCAGTGCAGGCAACGGGGACGGCCCTCTGGCGACGGGGACTGACAGTGCGGACAGGAAAACAGGCGGGCATGGGAACGGAAAAGAAGGTAGAGCGGGAGTCCGATCAGGGGGAACACGACGGTAAGAGTGGCCCATAAAACAAAATGTTCGCCTCGCGCTTGAGTTTCCGCGCGCAGCCAACGCCAGGCAATGACTCTTTCCGATACGCCGACAAGCAGTCCTGTAATAAGAATTATCATCTTGCGCCCTCTCCTCCCATCAAACAGCCCGTTTAAAACCCCTTAGCCCAGGTCCGCCGCCACCTTGACAACGACCTTGTGAAGCTGGCCTGCCGATATCTGCGGCATGTGCGCGTCTTCCGGGAAGAAAATCGCAAACGCCCCGCTCGCGGTGGAAAGCCAGGCGTCGGGTTCGTCCTTAAAAAACCGCACATCGGATTTGTGATCATATTCCCCGGCTGGCTGTTGACACAATGACTTGGGCTTCCATCCCATGTTATCGGTGCCCGCCAGGACCAATTGGATATCAATATATTTCTCATGCGCTTCAAGCAGAGAATCCTCTTTCCTGCGGCCCGGCCCCTTAGACACCGTCGCGTAAACGCGCGCGCCGTCTATGTCATATTTCCCCGCCGGCAGCTCTTTCAAATCCGGGCGAGAGAGGAATTCAAATGCGTTCGTGAACCCCTCGCTTATCCCCCGATAACGGCGCGCGTTCGTTAAAATGTCTAAAATCATGCCTATTCCTTTATTCCACAGTCATCAAATCCGCGGCGGAAGGATAAGTCACCGTGTATTTGTATTGCCCGGGCCCGATCGGCGCCTTGCGGACCTTATAAACGGTCTTCACCCCGCAGCTTCGCACGACCCAATATTCCACATAAGCCATCAGCTCCATCCCGCGGTCTTCCACCCGGAGCACTTCAATGGCGCAATCCCCGCGGCCATCGGCCTTTTCCAGAAAACGGATATGTTTAAGGATGTCTTCTTCCCTCGCTGGGTCCGTGTTGGAAAGGGCCCTCACCCCGGCGTGCGGGTCCCCCGCCGTGGCGCACCCGGCCCCCAGGAGGGCGAGGACTAACAGCATATTTAATTTGTGGTTCATGTCGTCAAAAAAGCAGGTTATCCGCATCTTCTTTAAATTTCAGCGTCGCGTCCCTTTGTTTTTGCTGCAAGACCTCCAATTGCTGACGGACTTTAATCTTACGCTGATGATCCTCCTCGCACAAAACATTGGTTTCCGCAACCGCGATCTTCAAAATATCAAGGATCTTCTGTAAATCATCCGCGCCTGAAACCTCCACGTTTAAGACGGCCTCGACAACCCGCGCTTTCCTTTTCAGGGGGCTGGTGTCTTTCTGCTGGACTTCATAAAATTTCTTCTGCCACGGCTCATCCGGATTCAACGAAAGCTTAAACGGGACGACCCAGCATTCGTTTTTATCCGGGCTGAACTTAATCCCGTCTCTGTCCACGCCGATAATCTTTATCTCCCGGATGTCTCCCTCCATCACCCACCTCGCTTTCATTAAAAACCCTGCCCGTCCAAAGAACCCGGGGCGGCCAATTTCATCCCGCCTTGCGGACCGGGGTTTTAAATACCCTGCTGTAAAAAAACGGCTTATTAAGAAAACCTCTCACCTAAAATATGCTATCACCTTCTGGACCAGCGCGGTGCCGCCGGCGATAAGAAACGCGAAATAAATGATCGTGACGGCATTGACCAGGTGCCCCCACAGGATAAAAATCCCGTCGCGCTGCAGCAGCCCGATGGCAAAAAGCAGCAAGGCCAGGCCCGGCAGGGTATTGCTGAAAGGCACGAACCCGAACGGGGCCATAAGAAGAACCGCCCCCAGGATGAGCGCGCCGTTGTTCAGAGCCGCGGTCAAGCCGTCAGCCGTCAGGCTTTTCAGGCGGCGCGGGCGGGTTAATCGTTCCAGTTGATGAAAAAATTTCAGCCCCTGGTTCAAGGCGGCGCGGAGCTTATCAGCCGGCAGGACGCGTTCTTCAAAGCGCTTCGGCAGCCACAAATGACGGCGCCCAAGGCGGCTGACGCCGATCAGCAGAATAGCGGCCCCGAACACCGTGCTCACACCCGGAATCGAAACCGGGACCATAAAAGGGATAGTGAGAAAGGCGGTCAGAAGCAACAGCCCGTCCTGGCCGAAAAGGTCGCGGATTTCCGACAGGTTCACGCCTTCCGGCGGCAAGCTGTCGATCACCACCTTTAACTTTTCACCGAAAGAGTCTTCCCCAAACCCCTTCTCCTGCCCGGGCGTCAGATGGATATGGCGAGCATGGCCCGGATCTTCTCGGTCGTACGGCATAAAAAACCCCTTTCAAGGACTGTTACGGCCGTTCTTAGTATACTTCAACGGACAAAAACTTGCATTATTTATGCCATTTAAAATCAGAAGCCCCTTCCCTGCGGGATAAAGTTTCGCCTTCCCTTGAATCCGTTTCCGGCGGGGACGGTTGATGAAGAAACCGGGCGCGGCACTTATCCCGGTATTCCGGGAAATTGACCGGGCATTGCCCCCGGGTGCATTGCGGGAAACGCCGGTAGTCCTCGCGCGCGGCCCGAAGACACTCCTTCAGAGGCGTTGTGTGGACGTTGCCGTAGGAATACGGGACCGGGGGGCAAAACGTCACGTCCCCGGACGGCATGACACACACATGGTCAAGCCCCCCGCCGGTGCACGGGGTCCCTTCGGTGGGGAACTCGAGCAGAACGCCCTCCCGTTCGTTATACCGGTGCCGGTATTCTTCCCTTTCCTCAAAAGACAAATTTTCGTCAAAACGGTCAAAGAATTTTCCGGACAAAAGCGGGAAAAACACGTAAACCAGCTCAACCTGCAGCCGCTGGCCGAGGGCGATGATCCCGTCCAGCTCATCGGCGTTGGACCTGGAAACATATGTCCAGATATAGGTGATGATCCCTCTCTCACGCGCCAATTTAAGCCCGGCGGCCGCCTTTTCAAAACAGCCCGGCACCCCGCGCCGCTCATCATGGCGCCGCGGGTCAGCGCTGTCGATCGAAACAATAAGCTCGGTCAGGCCGGCGGCTTTTAAGTCATCAAGCAAAGGGCCGCTTAAAAGCAAGCCGTTAGTCGTGATACTGCTCACCATATGCCTGGACGACACGTAACGGATAAGCGCCAGGGCGTCCGGGCGCAAAAGAAATTCACCGCTGCAAAAATAGACCTGATACCCGCCCAAGGCGTGGAACTGCTCGACGATGTTATGAACGTCGTCGGTGGTGAGCGAGGCGGCGGGCTGTCCGGAAAAATTCTCATAACAGTGGACGCAGCGGGCATTGCAGGCATGCGACGGGCAGACAAAAATCCGCTCCAGCTGCGTGCGCCTCAACCTGGAAAAAATGAAATTCTTGAGCATCCGCAGGTTAACGGCGAACAACCCTTTGTGAAGGTAGGTGAGAAAAAGTTTGATGCCGGGGATCTTCGTGTCTTTACGGTGTATCATGATGCCTGATTATACCACGCCAAGGCGAGAATGTGCCGCACGAAAGCGCGGAGCTCAAAAAACTATAATAACGAATTGATCGCGTGTATCAGCTCATCCATGGTGAAAGGCTTGACCACAATTCCATCAAAGCCATATTCCTGGTAATGGGCTAAAATCGGATCCTGCGAATACCCGCTGGCCGCGATGATTTTAACATCCCGGGAAACCTCCCGCAGCTTCCACGCCGTCTCTTTCCCCCCCAGCCCGCCTTTGATCGTTAAATCCAGGATCACCAGGTCAAAAGGCTGTTGGGCGATTTTTTCTTTCTGGAATTTCTGAAGCGCGTCTTCTCCGTGCGCCACCGCGTGGACATCAAACCCGTAATTCTTAAGTAAACTGGCCATCGAATTGCGCAACGCGTCCTCGTCATCCATTAACAGAATCTTTTTATGCCCGGACAAGACCGGAATGTCTTTCTTCTCGCTGGGCTGCCTCACGGGAACATCCTGGCACGCCGGCAAATAAACCGAAAACAGCGCGCCCTTGCCCAGATCCGATTCAACGACCACCATGCCGCCATGGTGCTTAACAATAGAAAAAACAATGGCCAGCCCCAACCCTGTTCCCGAGGGCTTTGTCGTGAAATACGGGTCGAAAATTTTCTCCTGAATCTCCGGATCAATGCCCTCTCCGGAATCCGCGATGTCCAGGCGGACATACGAACCGGCCTGCAAACTTTGAAACCGCTCCCGGAGAGAAATATTATTCGCGGTGATATAAACCTTCCCGCCCTGGGGCATGGCTTGCTGGGCGTTCAGAACCATGTTCTGAATAACCTGATTAATCTGCCCCTCATCGATCTCAACCGCCCAAAGGTCGTCGGGGATGGAAAATTCGCATAAAACATTCGAGCCATGCAAAACAAATTTGCTCGATTCCATGATAACCTCTTTTAAAAAGGCCAGTTTCTTGACCGGGGCTCCCCCTTTGGAAAACGTCATCAACTGCTGGGTCAGGGTCCTCGCGCGCAAAGCCTCCGCTTGAATGTCTTCCAGCATTTGTTTGATAGGCGCGTCAATGCCATCGGTAAGTTTCGCGATGGCCACCTGGGTCACGATCACCGCCAAAATATTATTAAAATCATGCGCGATCCCGCCGGCCAAAAGCCCCAAAGAGTCCAGCTTCTGCTTCTTGATAAGATCCTCTTCCATCCGGCGTTTCTCGCTGATATCCCGGAACACCAAAACCGCCCCAATAATCTCACTGTCTACATTCCGGATCGGCGCGACGCTGTCGCTGATCAGCTTATGAATTCCGTCCCGGGACACAAGGAGCCCTTCGCGCAATTCGACAATGTCCCCCTTCTCCACCACCCGGTCCATGAACCCCCTGATGGGCTCTTGGGTTTTGGCATCAAGGATGCGGACCGTTTCATCAAAATTTTTTCCGGCCACCTCAACCTGCCGGACTCCCAGCAGGCTTTCCGCCACCTTATTGATCAACAGGATCTCCTTCTTCCGGTTGACGGTAATAACCCCGTCCCCGATAGACCGCAGGGTCACGGCCAGCCGTTCCTTTTCTTCAGCGATAACCGCCTCGCTGCGCTTGCGTTCGGAAATATCGATAAAGCTTTCAATAAAAACATCCCGGCCGTTCAATTGAATCGGAACAACACTTTTTAAAACAGGCAGGATGTCCCCGTTATCTTTCCGTAACTGCTGTTCGGAAAAATCCGTCTTCATTTTCTTGTCCGTAATCGGGCAGCCTTCTCCGGTATTCAAACAAAACAAATCCTTGCAAGACGCCCCGATAATATTGCGCCCCTGGCAACCGATCAATGCCCGGGCCGCGGTATTGGCACCCAAAACACATTTCGCCCGGCTATCGATGATCATAATTCCCGTTGGGATGGAATCAAGAAGTTGCTTTAAGGTTCTCTCGCTATCCTTAATAATCTCGATCGAATAGAAACGCTCAATCACCATTCCAGCGAAATTAAGGTAGATTTCAATAATATCCCGAGTCTTAATTTTTCGCGCTTTATCAACCGCAATCATGCCCGCGGCGATCAAACGCTCATCACTCTTGCAGGAAAAGCGGAAAAAAGAGAACGCCTCATGCGAATAGCGGCCGTTAAGCACGGCCTTAAGAAAGTCCGGACCCAAGCAGGCTTCGGGCGTGAGGCACTCCTCTAGCGGCGTCTTCCTTAATAAATGGGCGACATCCTCGGGCATGGTAACCCGGGTGGGGTCCGGCAAGCGCCCTCCCCCGTCTCCGCCTGATTCAGGGACAACCGATTCCAAAGAAAAGTCGCAAAAGCCGTCTTTAATATGGCCGATGGCCACGACTTCGGCCTGGCATATTCTTTTTAGATTCCGGGCTAAGATAATATAAGGCGAAACGTCTTTACATGTTTCCAGCTCAATAATCGTGTCATACAACACGCGAAAAGCCCGGTTTCTCTCCTCAAAGACCTCCAGGGCGTGCTGCGACACCTCTTTCATTTCATTTCTTTTCGGATCCACAACC
This sequence comes from Candidatus Omnitrophota bacterium, assembly GCA_029560465.1. Lineage (GTDB taxonomy): Bacteria > Omnitrophota > Gorgyraeia > Zapsychrales > JANLHA01 > JAGOJP01. Next base: position 13,947 of record JAKQKX010000063.1, on the reverse strand, counting down.
TTATCTTATCCTTTCTTCAGTGACCGTATATATTTCAACCCCGCCAAAGCGGCCAAGACAAGGGCCCCCATGACAACACCGCCCGGTACCCCGAGCAGGTCAGGAAGAACAACTTGCTGGGCCTGATATCCTTTCTCTAATAAAGGATTCAACCCATAAACCACGAGCGCCATCCCGGGAATCAACGCAATGAAGACGACCAGAAACGAAAGATTCCCCTCCCCGATCTGCCGGAGGGTTCCTAAAACACAGCCTCCATTGAGGGCGATCCCCGCGCCGAAAATCAAGCCGGAAAGAACATTATAAAAACCGTGTCCCCGGATTTCTCCAACAGGTTTCAATCCCAATAACGGAGATACGGCCCCGGACAACCAGAATCCTGTTCCGGTGATGACAAAAATCAGCAAAAAATATCGGGCGATCCTTTTGCCTTTCCCCATAAAAATTTCACCTAAGCCATGGGCAAAACAAAGGCCGGCTCTCTGCACAAAGAAACCAAACCCTATCCCAAATAAAAATCCTATCCAAAGCACAGGTCACCTCCTCCAGGTTAGACCATACACCATGAAAGCGCCGATAAATATTCCGGCGGCGGAAAGGAAAGACGCGACAGACAGCATCGGGATGCCTGTTACAAACGCTGTCGTGCAGGTTCCCGGCGCCAGGGTGACGCCGACGCCGATCAAAATGCCTCCGATGATAGACCGGGAAAAATTCTGCGGCAGGCGCAGGCGGAACTCACCGCTGCTGACCGCCCCCAGGAAAGCCCCGGCGATCACGCCGAGGTTAACAATAAAGGAAAATAAAAATTTGTTATCGGGTCCCGGCTTGCCGATCATCGGCAAAAAGCTGCTTCCCCCGATCCAGAATTTTTTGATCGTCAAATACATGACCACGTTAAGCGCCGCAAACCCGGCAACCATCAGAGCCCGGTTATCTGTCCAGTTTTTCATGCTTATCGTCCCCCATCTGACTCCATATTAATAGAAATAATCCAACCCTCCTGAACCGGCTTAATGCTGTGGGTTATCCCGGCATAATCTTCCAGTTCCTCCGGAGCTGATTTTAATACCAAAGGATCATCAACCAGGAAGGACAAAGAATCACCCGGCTTCATTTTGTCAACCTGCCCTATAATAATAAAAATCGGGAACGGGCATATTTTTCCGCACAAGTTAACAACCCCGGCTGGCATACCGCCTCCTTAAAATCAAAACTATTATTAATATTCTTACGCGTTGCTGATTTATAACACACTCTTGTTTCCAGGTTTTCATGTAACCTTAAAACTGACAATATTTTAATCTTAAAAAAATGGGCGGGCAAGGCATTCTCTATTTTTTAATGCCCGGGAACCCGCTCCCGGATCCTTGGTTTAACCCCCAAACCCCAACCAGGAGGACTCTTCCCTCCGGCCTCCTGAATACCCCCGGCTTCCTGTTTAACATCCGCCCGTCGACAAGGCCTCCGGCGGGACGATTTCACGTTTCTGATAAACTGCAAAGAACTTTTGCTTTCATGACGCAAATATTTTATACTTTAACTAACTGGGGCCATTGATGAGTTATGGTTTTAAGCATCATTAACAAGGACGATCCGATGCGTATCAGAAGAACCAGATTTAACGCTCACAAGGGCCTCACCCTTCCTGAGCTGCTAATTACCACCGTTATCCTGCTTCCTTTGTTTATGGGCACGATCCTTTCCTTTATTAAATGCATGGAACTCAGCGAAATGGCCCGCCATTCATCCATGGCGGTTTTAGCGTGTAAAAATAAAATGGCGGAAATAGAAAACACCTCTTTCACGCAAGTGCACAGCACTTTTAACAACACCACATTTACGGCCCCGGACTTAAATGGGAAGGGCGTTGTGTATATTGACGATTCAAACCCGGACCTGCTGGAGATCACCGCGTCTTTTTCCTGGCGGGAGCGGACAGGGCGGGTGGTCGGAGAAGACCTTGATCTGGACGGACAAATTGATGCCGGGGAAGACATCAACAATAACGGCATATTGGATTCCGCCGTGCAGTTGGCCTCGGTGAGGGTCAATTTATAAAAGGATTACTCATGAAATCGCAAAAAGGGTTCTCTATGGTGGAAATGCTGGTTGCGGTCGCCATCTTCTCGATGATTACGCTGGCGGGCTTCCTCCTTTTTATCGCCGGGAACAACGCCTGGTCAGTGACCGACGCGAAAATCCAGATGCAGCAAAACCTGCGGCGGGCTTTACAGCGGATTGCCAGCGAACTTCAACAATCGGGAGAGGACAGCAGCAACAATTTAAAAGTATCCATCCAGGATGGGGCCGGCGTCAACGGGTCGGACATTTTACGCTTCTCTATTCCGATCTGCGTCTGCGGGGCGCAGGCTATAGATGAAAACGGGGCCATCCGGTTCTGGGGAGCGCCGGTCACCTGGCTTAAGACCGGCTGCGGGTCCAATTATCCGTTGAACGGGAACAACAAGGTCACGATTTGCCACCTTCCTCCCGGCAATCCGAGCAATGAACAGACCATCGAAGTGTCGGTCAACGCCGTCAAGGCGCATCTGGCGCACGGCGACCGCCTGGGGGACTGCTCCGCGTGCGACACCTCCGTTTACAATAACCGGACCATCGAATATGCGATCAATGCGAGCGGACAATTATTACGGCAGGTCCTGGACAGCTCCAACGCCGTCATTCATTCAGATATTTTTGCCCAGAACATTTCTGATTTTCAGGTTAGCTTAAACGGCGCGCAAACCATTGTAACCCTAAACGTCCAGCTTGAACGTAAGGCCCCTCCTTTCGGGACACTTCCGCTGGAAGGAAGCCTGGACGTCTTATTAAGGAATAAAAACTAAAATCATGACGAATATCCGTAACAATAAAGGCGTTGCCATGGCGATCACCCTGATGTTTATGGTTATACTGATGGGGACAAGCGGAATCTTTGTGCTCCGGGCCGCCCAAGAGAACAAAGAAGCCCGGGCGGAACGGGACATGGCGGAAGCGTCTTTAGCCGCCCAGGGAGGGAACCAGCAAGCCCTGCATCAGCTGGATATTCTTATCAACAATTACCTTCGCAACACGATCGCCAACGCGAACCCAAGCGGGGTCATCAATTTCGCCTCCAATAAAGTTTCCTCCGGGGACGGGCTTGGCTGGCTTTTAAACACGGTCCGGCATAACAATTCTCCGGTCTTGTCCCATAACGGCGAGCAAGCGGAATACAACCACACCGGATCCTTGGGGCAAAACAGCTATCAATACATGATCATCATGACAGAAAAGACCGACCCTGTCGCCGCCGGGACGGACGCCTGGGACTTCCCCTATAGCTACCGGGTAATGACAACCGGGACCGCCGGAGGCGCTTCCAACACCATTATGCTAAGCGGCGACTTCACGGTCAGGGTCCAGAAAGATAATTTCGCAAAATTCGCGCTCTTCACGAACACGCAAAACACCCCTACCGGGAGCCAGGTCTGGTTCACAGACAAAACAAATTTCGCCGGGCCGGTGCACACGAATGACCGCTTTAATTTCGCCCTTAACCCCAGCGGGACCTTTGAAGATATCGCCTCCCAGGACAAACAAACCGCCCGTTTTTACAACCAGGGTTCGCCGGTCCTCCTCAATGCTGATTCCAACGGCACATACGATATTCCAACTTTTAATAATGGATTCAACCGGAACGCCGGGACGATTTCCCTGAACCTGGCCACCCAGCAGCAGGATGTCGTTGATCAGGCCTTGGGGGGCCAGACGTTCGGCACCGATGGAATTTACGTGCCCAATGACGGCAGCAACCTCACGGGAGGGATCTATGTCCGAGGAAACGCTTCGTCCGTTATCCTGTCCGTGAGCGGCAACAACCAGGTCTATACCTTGACACAGGGCGGCACAACCATACGCGTCACGACCGACGCGGCCAACAACCAGACAACCGTGGAGGACTTAGTCGCCGGGACCAGCCAGACATACACAGGCCTTCCGGACGGGTTAGACGACTCCGGGACGATCATTCATGTGAACGGGAACGTCGCCAGCCTCAAAGGCACCGTGGCGGCCAACAGCACGGTCACGATATCGGGAAAAGATGATATTAAAATCACGGACAACCTGGTCTATTCCGATTATACCCCCGCAGTCGGGAATCCCGGTGATGCCGGATATATCCCGCCGTCAGCCGCGGGAACGAACAATCTTCTGGGCCTGGTGACCTGGGAGGGCGACATCAGGATCGGAACCTCGGCCCCTGACAACATTCAGGTGCACGGGACGGTCCTGGCGCAAAACGGAATTTTCCAAGTTGACAGTTACGACGACTCCGGGGTTGGCCCCCGGGGGACGGCCACCCTTTTAGGCGGGGTGGTCACGGATGACTACGGGGCATTCGGATTATTTAACGGCTCTACCGGACAGCAAATCTCCGGGTACGGCCGGAACTTCATTTATGATGAAAGGATGCTGGTCGGGACCGCCCCGCCTTATTTCCCGACGCTCAACACATTTATTGCCTTTACAAATGATATCACCGACCGCATGGTCTGGCAGGAGGGGGAATGACAGGACACTCATTCACTAAAATTTTACTCGGTTTCAGCGGACTCATTGTGCTCGGCGGGATTGTCATGATTAGTTTATACAATTATCAGCTCATCCAAGCCATGCAAACACCGGATGTGCCCCAAACAGCCGTTCCGGAAAAGACTCAAATTGTGTCCGGTCAAATCGCCGAAAACACGGCCCGACCCGTCGTCATAGACCCAGAGAATGATCTTCTGGCTCCGGTCAAACAGCTCAAGCCGACATCCCCGGCCCCAAGGAACCTGGCTGAAAAGAATCCCTCAAAAACCTATGAAACCCCGCTGAAGAGCCCTGTCCTGGTTCAATAAACATCAGGAAAGGACCCGCGCGATCTCCCTGGAAAACTTATCCATGTCAAAAGGTTTGGCAAAAGACTTATAGATAACGCCGTCAACCTGCAGCGTAGAGCACGCGCCGGAATCCGTATCTTCCGCAATGCCAGACAAAAAGATAACCGGGATCGCCGCGCACGATGGCTGGCTCTTGAGCTCACGGACCACATCAGACCCCTGCATGTCCGGAAGCATGAGATCCATAATCACAAGATCCGGAGCAAAACTCTGGGCTTTCATGATGGCTTCCTGACCGGATTCGGCCGTCAGGACTTCGTATCCTTTCATGGAAAGCATCTTCCCAAGCAGATCCGTGATCCTTTTATTATCATCGGTCACCAAAATCTTCTTGCTCATAACCCCTCCCTTTGTGTAGACATACTCCGGAGATCTTTTATTCTTATATTATTTTATTCTTATATTATTTTCTTCTTAACGCTTCTTGGGGGCGGATTCTTCCGAAATTGCATCTTGACGCCGGGATATGTTAAATAAAAAATAGCCATAACCGGCCAGAGAATATAAGCAATGAACAACGTGAACAAAATGTTCTGGATCACGCCCTGCTCAAGCGCCACGTAATCGGTCAGCCAGAAAGCCAGGGGCTTGATCGATGGCCCAAGGAGCCAGTAAATAACCACAAGGGCCCAAATAAACAGCATAGATAACAGCCACACCGCCCCCTTTCTGGCCCACTCCCGTTTAAAAAACAGGCCCGCCCCGCAGATAACCGCCACGATAGTATACGCCGCTATGACAGGAGTTAAATGGGAAAAGACCAACTTTTCTCCCATCTGATAAGACCAATAAAGACCTGGGGCGGTTGATATCAAAAGCCATAAACCAACCGTATAAATGCCCCGGGGGCTGCCCTTCTGCGATTGTTCTTCAAAATAGTCCATAAAGGCAAAAAGCCTTATCCCTTGTTGTGCTGGCTGCGCGCAAAACCAGCGCGACCTCATGTCTTTTGAAATCAATAATTCTCAAGCCAAATCAGAAATACCCAAGAAACCCATCCTGAAAGATCTTTCGTCGGGAAAATTCGCCGCGCCGAAATGAGTGCTCCCTACCTCCTTCGGGTGCGTTTCCATTCAACCAGCAGCAACACCAATGCGACCGTGGCCGGGATAGCGCCGAAAGGCAAAATGACCAAAATAAAAAACTGATGAAGCGACAGCTTAATAATCAATTCGATCGAAACCCGCCAATAATAAAAAGCCCCGAAGATCATGGCGGGCAAGGAAAAAAAAAGCCACTGGTTTCTGACAAGCCAGTGGAACGGCACCAGGAGAATAAACGCGTACGTCACGTGAGGGATGGCTTCCGTCATAATATACCGATTGGTGTTCCCGGAACCATCATAATCCACCAGGTCCGGAGATAACATGGAGGCGAGATGAATAGCGATAATGCAAATGGCGAAGAAATAAACATACGCTCTCAAAAAAATCAGGAACCCCCGTTTGGATCTCTTGTAGGATTTCTTGAGGCCCCGGTTCAGCCCGGCGAAGGAGGGCTCGTCGGATTCCGCGCCCTTTAAGCGCGCGTATGCTTTGCTCGACAGTGATGAGGCCATCTTGGAGTCATAATCATCCTGCCCGGCGAGGCACCGCCGGTAATAATCCAGCAAATCCTCCGAAGGGCGCCGATTCACAGACCCCTGGGCGATATTCATAAGGTCTTCAAGCACCGTATGAATAAGAGGGTCCTCCTGGATACTTTTTTCATATTCCTGCGTGACAACGACCCCGAGAGCCCACCCGTACATCTCTTCGGGTGTCACTTTTTTTTCAAGCAAAGCCGTTATTTGGTCAAAAATAATTTTACGGTTCAGCATAATTTTGTCACAGTGCTCTGGGCACGGATACGTTATTGTATCATAGAAGCCATGATTGCCAACGAACATTCCATATCTCTTTATAATTTTTGTTGATATGGATGGATTTTTTATAACCGGCCCTTTGATTGAAAAAAGCAACCCTTTCGGGTTGCTTCAAAAAAAACCCCGGCCGCTTCCAAAAGAATTCCAAGGCAGCAAAATTTTCGTTAGAAATTAACCCGACCCTGTGTCAGGACCTCTGACAACTGCCGCTCAATTTCTTTGACCTGAATATCTTTGTCCCGGGAAATCTGGACCAAAACCTCAAGACGTTTTTCCGTGTCCACCAACCGGCTTTTTAAAAGATCATACTGCTCCCTGTTTTGAGATGTTTGGGCGCCCTGATCCTGAAGCTGTAATTTCACGATAGTTAACTGTTCTTTAAGGTCCAGCAGCTTCTTGACATCGCTCTCTCCCGTGCTCTTTTCAATCTTTCGAATTTCCTGACGGGCGTCCGCGAGTTTCTGCTTCAAATCCAGGATCGACTGATCCTGCTTACGGATAAAATCAATCCGTTCCTGATCCCCTTTAGAAACGTTTTTCCCGGACTCTTTGGCAAGGACCTCATTCTGATTACGGGCCTGCACATGCACAAGCTCCTGTTCCAAAGCCAAGAGGGATTTACGCAACTGTCCTATGACCTGGTTCTTCGCTTCCAAGGCCTGTTGCGTCATTTCCAATTTATAATTCGTGGCGATCAAACGGTTCTCCTTGGCCTTAAGCTCGTTCCTCTTCTCCCGCAAAGCGCCCTGCAGATTCTTTATCTTCTGGCTGTACTGTTTATCCGTCGCCGAGAACTGTGTCTTGCTATGCACAATCTCCTCTTCCAGGTTTTGAATCGTCTTCTCGTAATCCACTTTCGTGCTTTCCCAGCGCTTCTCTGTCGTGTTCAGCTCTTTTTCCAGGGAGCTGATTTCATCGGCAAGTTCTTTCATCCTTTTATCCTGTTCCGTGAGCGTCTGCTTGCTGGTTGCCAACTGGCCTTTCGTTTCTACCAAATCCGTGCTTAGCTTGGCAATTTCTTTACTCTTATGTTCCGAAGCGGCTTCGATACTCTTAATAAGCACCTGATCTTCCGCCGCGCGCTGTTGAGACACTTTTTTAACTTCCTGTATGTTCCGGGCGAGATCTTTAATCTCTTTGTCCTGCTCTTCGACCAACTCCACTTTGGTCAATAACGTCTCTTCCAGCGTGCACAGCTCATCATTCAGGCAGGCGATCTCTCTCTCTTTTTGAGCAGTGATCTTTTCCAAATCGTTGATCATGGCCCGGTCCTGGCTGGCTTTCTTACGGAAATGCGACTGCACATCGCCGATCTTCTGCTGCAAAACCTTGTTCTCTTTCTCTCTATTGACGAGCTTTTGGTTCAACCTCTCTTTCTCGGCTTCCAGCGCTTGAGTCAGACGCGCCTTTTCAATATTATCTCTTTCCGTTTTAGCTAATTCGGCTTTATACCACTCCAAATTCCTGGACATGTGGGCCATTTGGCTCATGGAGGAGCTGCCGCGGCCCAGCAACACCCCCGCCGCCGCGCCCAGCTGATTTAAATAGTACTGGGCTTCAGCGTTATGAGGGTCGATCAGCAGGGCTTTGCTTAATTCATGAATGGCGCGGGCATAATCACCGGAGGCATAATAATTCTTCCCCTCCATCACCAGGTGATCGGCAATCAGACTGCTTTCATAAGCACTGGCCAACGGATTCAGCGCAAGAAAAAGACACAACACAAAAATCAGACTAACCCCTGTTTTTAGCCTTATCATTATTGCCCCTCTTTTTTATGGATTATTGACGGAATAATAATACTATTAGTGTTATAAGTATAACATTTATGCGGAAATTTCGCAATATTCTATCATTAATGGTATTTTATCATGAACTTCCATTAAAAAAATGGAATTTTAAAGATTTAAGTTGTTTGTTAACAATAAATTATAAATTTTTCTATAAAAACGTTAGGGAAGCCCGGGGCTGAACCCACGGCAACGGCTCCCTTGTTTCGCAAGCCGCCTGGCGCACACGGGTAAATTTATTTGTCTTTTCTTAAAACCGTTAACAATCTTTTATTCACCAAAAGGGAGATTTGTGTTATAACTATGTGGATTTATATCCCAGAAAACAGCCTGGGCATGGCAGAAATAACGACGAAGAAGACGCCGACCGCTCACGGATTCTGCCTCACGCGGATTTAGCGGATTAGACCCTTGTCCCCTATGGAAACAGCAACCCCGATGCTCAAGCAGTACCACAAAATTAAAGCCCAACACCGGGACTGCATTCTCTTTTTCCGCCTTGGTGATTTCTACGAAATGTTTTTTGACGACGCCAAGGAAGCGTCCCGCCTGTTGGACCTGGTCCTCACCTCCCGCGGCAAAGGCACGGCCAGTCATGTCCCCATGTGCGGAATCCCCTATCACGCGGCAGAGGGATATATTGCCCGTCTTATCAAGGCCGGAAAAAAAGTGGCGATCTGTGAACAATTGGAAGACCCCTCCCAGGCCCAAGGGATCGTCCAGCGGGATGTCATCCGCACGATCACGTCCGGCACATTTCTTGACGACGCGTCGTCCGACGCCCGCTACCTGATGTGCGTCAGCCCGGGGATGAAAAGCAAAGACCCGCTCGGAATCGCTTTTATCGACCCGGCGGCCGGCGCCATACTGGCCAACGCATACCCTTCGGCCCGGCAAATGCTGGAAGTCCTGGCCCGCCTGCCGGTCACGGAATGCCTTTACCCGGAAAGCCGGGCGGATACGATACGGGACATGATCCACCACCCTCTGATGAAAACCAACACCGTCGTCCTCAGCCCTCACGAAGACTGGATCTTTAATCCTGACCTGGCCCGGAAAACATTACAAGATCATTTCGCGGTTCAAAACCTTGCCGGGTTCGGCATTGACGATCTTCCGGCAGCGATATCCGCGGCCGGTGCGCTGCTGGAATACCTCCGCATGATGAATAAACAGCCGCTCAAGCACATCGACCGGATCGCCCTGTACGCCGACCAGCAATACGTGCATATTTCCCCAGCCGCGACCCTCGGGCTGGAACTGGACAGCCTTTATGAAACCATGAACCGGACGCTCTGCGCGCTGGGCCGCCGGCAACTTAGAGACTGGTTATTCCACCCGCTTAAAAGTCCGGGGGCGATTCTGGAACGGCAGGCGGCTGTCACTCTTCTAAAAAATGAACCCGGCGTCCAGAAAAGGCTGAAAGAATTGCTGAACGGTTTTCCGGATATCGAAAAGTGCCTGTCAAAACTCTCCTGCGGGTTAACCCAGCCCAAAGACCTCCTGGCCTTGCGCAACGCCCTGTGTTCCCTGCCCGTCTTGAAGGAAACCTGTGCGTCCTTGGCGCCCCAGAACCGGTTCTTCGCCCTGGAGGACATTCCCGCGCTCCGGCAAAGCCTGGAAAAAGCCATTAACCCGGACATGCCCCTCGCGAACGCCGAAGGGAAAATCATCAAGCCGGGGTTCCATGAAGAACTCGACTCGCTAAGGAGTGTTCAGGAATCCGGGCGGCAATGGCTGAAAAATTACCAGCAAAAAGAAGCGGCGCGTTCCGGGATCAATTCCCTGAAAGTCGGGTATAACAAAATCTTCGGTTATTACATCGAAGTGACAAAAAGCCATTTGAAATCCGTCCCGGATGATTACATCCGCAAGCAAACGCTGGTAAACGGGGAGCGGTACATCACGCCGGAACTTAAAGAATACGAAGAGAATATTTTAACCGCCCAGGACAAAATTCTGAAAATCGAGGCCGGGATCATTAACCAGCTCACAACCGAGATCCTGAACGCATCCGTTGAGTTGCACCATTTCGGCCGTTTGGTGGCCGAGCTGGACGCCATCTATTCCCTTGCCGTGTTAGCCCAGGAGCCGCGTTATATCGCTCCGGCTATCGTGGAAGATCCCGTCATTGACATTAAAGAAGGCCGCCATCCGGTCGTCGAGAGAAAAATCGGCGAAAACTTTATCCCCAACGACACATACCTGGACTGTGACGACAATCACCTGATTATTTTGACCGGCCCCAATATGGCGGGCAAATCAACCTATATCCGGCAGATCGCGCTTTTGGTCATCATGGCCCAAATGGGCAGCTATATCCCGGCCGCGGAGGCCCGCGTCGGTATCGTGGATAAAATTTATACCCGGATCGGCGCCCATGATGACATCAGCAAAGGACAAAGCACGTTTATGGTGGAAATGACCGAGGCGGCCGATATCCTGAATAACCTCTCCGACCGGAGCCTCGTGATCCTCGATGAAATCGGGCGCGGGACCAGCACGTACGACGGATTAAGCCTGGCCTGGGCTTTGGCGGAACATCTCCAGAAAACAAAAGCGCGCACTCTGTTCGCCACCCACTTTCACGAATTAACGGCCCTGGCCAATGAATATCCGGGGATCAGGAATTACAACGTCGCGGTTAAAGAATGGAAAGACGACATCATTTTTCTCCATAAAATTGTTCCCGGCGGCACGGATGATTCCTACGGGATCTATGTGGCGAAACTAGCCGGCGTTCCCAAACAGGTCCTCGACCGGGCCAAGAAAATCCTCACCCGGCTGGAGCTGCAGTCGGATATCAAAGAAAAGCTGGCGGCCTCGACCGGGCAGGACCATCAATTCACGTTTTTCCAAGAAAATACCGCCGGACCCGATCCTGTGATGGGACAGATCGCCGAAGTGCTCCGGGCGATGGATATTGATTCCCTGACGCCCCTGGAAGCTTTAAACAAACTTCAAGACATCAAAAATATGCTGGCAGAATGATGGGCCGGCTGTTGCGACGGCCGGCATCCGGAGCCGGCCAGGACAATAAAAACTATTTTTCGTCTCCGGATGCCGTGCAAAAACTTGAGGGAGGTTATCGCCCATGAATCACGTCCATGTCCTGTCACCCGACATTATCGCCAAAATCGCCGCCGGAGAAGTGGTGGACCGCCCGGCCTCGGCGCTCAAAGAACTGCTCGAAAACGCCCTGGACGCGGAAACGCGGTCCATCGAAGTCCATCTTGAGCAAGCCGGGAAAGTCGGCCTTGCCATCAAGGACAGCGGGACGGGGATTGCCGAGGATGACATGGAGCAGATTTTCCAAAGGCACGCCACGAGCAAGATTTCAGCGCTGGACGACCTCTTCCGCATCAACTCGCTGGGATTTCGGGGGGAAGCGCTTTACAGCATCGCCGCGGTTTCCGACATCACCCTGCGCAGCCGCACGAAGGATCAGGACACGGGGTGGGAAATTCATCTGCGCGGGGGTAAAAAGCTCGACCTCAAACCCGTGACCATGCCGTTAGGGACAGAAATCGAAGTTCAAGAATTATTTTTTAACACCCCGGCCCGACGGAAATTTTTAAAATCCAATACCACAGAGCTCAATCAGGTCCTAAACATCTTTATCCCCTACACCTTGATGTACCCACAGGTCCGCTTTAAGCTCACGCATGCTGAAAAAATCTTAGTGGATTTGCCCCCCGCCGCGGATTTTTTAACACGGGCGGCGGAATCCCTTCATCTCAACGAAGGCCATCTGATCCTGGCGCAGCAGGCCTGGGACCATGTCCCCTGCTCGGCCCGGGCCGTGCTCGGAGATATCAATATCCAGCGTTCCCGCCGGGATATGCAGTTCATTTTTATTAACAAGCGCCCCGTGCAAAGCAAGACCCTGAGTTTTCATTGCAACCACGTCTACCGGCTGATTATGCCGGAAGGCTGCGCCCCTTTCTTCGCCCTCTTTATTGACCTGCCGTCGGAAGACGTGGATGTGAACATCCACCCCACCAAACGTGAAGTGAAAATCCGGGATGAACAGGCTCTGTCCGCGCTTATAAAACACATGGTGGAACACGCCTTGATGACGGGAGGCTCTCCAAAACAGGCCGCGCTTCCGGGACAACCAGAAAAGACGGCCGTCCCGGTTCAACAGGCCTTGTCCGCGGCGGCAGATGAGCGGCGGGAAGGGACAAGGATGTCTTTTGCCGAACAAGGAGAAGAAAAGCCGGCGCATCATTTCCGCATCACGCCCACAGAACAATACTCTTTCCCGTCTAAAGCCATGCTGTATAGCCAAGGGAACCCCGCGCTGATCAAACAAGAGGGCAGCCTGCAGGAAAAGCTGTGCCGGGCCCGTTTCATCGGAACGTTTATTCACAAATACCTGTTATTTGAGGCCGACCAAAAACTGCTGGTCATAGACCAGCACGCCGCCCAGGAGCGGGTTACTTTTGAACAACTTGTCTGCCAAATGGAAAAAGGACAGATTGAGGTACAACACCTGTTAAGCCCTTACTTGCTGGAGCTTTCCACCCAAGAGATGCTCTCCTGGGAAGAGGCGCGCGCCGCCCTGGAAGACATCGGTTTCTCTTCGACACAATTCGACCCGGAAACCATCGCGATCCATTCTTACCCGGTTCTCATCAAAGACCCTGGCAAAGCGCTCCGCGACCTTTTGTCCGGAGAGGACTTTGCCCGCGCCGGTCATGAAAATATCGCCAGACGGGCCTGCCGGTCTTCAATCATGACCGGAGACAGGCTCAACCCGGAACAATGCGAATTCCTGCGTAAGCAGCTGTTGGGCTGCAGGGACCCTTTCACCTGCCCTCACGGTCGTCCGACGCTCATTGAATTGAAAGAGGAATTCCTGGACAAACAATTTTTACGGACATAAAACACCCACCATACGATCACATTCCGTATTCTTTGTTTTCCCCGGAAACAACATGGCCTGAATAAAAACAACGGGAACTTCTTTTCTAAAAAATCTTTTAAGGCTTGCCGCCGTTCCCAATCCCGCCAGAAATACCAATCCAGGTTCCGGCTCCGGATATCCTGCGTGTCCCGCCACACAACCGCCAGACGCTGCATAACCTGCAGCGCTTTCCCTATCGCTCCCCGCGAAAGCTCTACAACCTTAACCACCTTAGGCTTCTCAACCCACCCGATCATCCCCGCCGGTACCCACACCCGCGCCAAAGGACGCACTTTTGCTTCCGCGAATTGTTTCGCTCCAAAACCAGCTACTCCCGCCCGGGGCCGAACCTGTTCCTCCCGCCATTCCTTGCCTCCGACGAACAGTCGATCTTCCCCTATCCCGGTATCCTTGCCAAACTCTGCCTCACGCTGGCCCGGCCGCGTCTTTTTTAAT
>JAKQKX010000054.1 GCA_029560465.1 Candidatus Omnitrophota bacterium | reverse complement strand
AACGGTTATTGTTGTTTTTGCGGTAGCAGAACCTCAACTGACGCATAAATGAGGGGGCTATATGAAAAAATGGGGTGTCATTATGAGTAGATTAACGAGTCTTTTAGTCCTGTGTTTAGTTGTTGTTTCTTGCGCGACAGTTTCGCCTGTTGTGCCACCGGCTTTTGCAGCGCCGGATAACCTCGACGGGTTCGGTGGGTTTGCTGATAAACCGGTCTCGACGATAACGACGGTCAACCGTAACGCCGACGGGAGCGCTCACGCGACGAGCGTTTCAGCGCTAACCTTGACCGACACTACGCAGAGCTGGACTCCTGACCAATTTATCGGTTATAACCTCCAACCCAACGTCGGGACGCACATGTATTTTGAGATCGTCGGGAATACTTCTAATACGATAACTGTTATGGAGTCGGACAGGACAGGCGGGGATTACCGAGGGCTGAACGACTACAACGACGGGGATGATGAGTACAGGATTTTGGAAGATTGGCCGGGCCCGCATCTTGAGGGGGACAGGTATGTTTTAACTTCACCGCAAGACAATGTTTGGCTCTTTCAGGGGATAAATAATTTTTATGCGGGGGCGAACAATAACGGGAAAGGTGTTGACCCACACGGGTACACGCTTAATCAAGTCCTCGCTTATAAATATGGGAACACAGACCCCTATGAAATGCACAGAATCCCAACTGTTAAAGGATGGCATTTTAACGCCCTCGTCGAGTACATCAACCCGGCCTTATATCCTGGCGCTGACCCAGACGTGACAAGCGAATATTATATGCCGTATCTGCCGCTTGTGCGCCCATCATTATATTGGCGGCCAAGTTACAGTTGGTCATATTCAAGTGTCGTCGAGGTTCAGCCCGGAACAATTATCCATGATGTTTTTGACCCCGATTTTGAAACGGCAATCTGGGCGACGCTTGATTCCGGGGCGTTCCCGGCTATGGGTGCGACACAACAGGCGTATCACATTACGCCTTATAATTCCGGATGGAAGAACTGCGCCGCGTCTCCGTACTGCATGGGGCTTAAAGTCGAGGATGAGCCGGACGTTAATATGGTCTCAACATATAACGCAACAACAGGTTTTGTGGATTGGAAGTTTAACACATCTGGTGCGCGGGTTAATCACGGGGCAATTCATTCCGGGTTTCATCCGTTCGTGTCGAGAGTTAATAACGGAACGGAAACAAGCCAAACGAAAGCGTTCTATACTAATTTTCTCCGCGCTGAATATACCGACGGGGGAGAGAGCGTTTTTGTTTCAAACATTATGTTCGACGGAAGCGACGAGACAACGATTTGGAGCGATTGGCCCGGGGTGGCGGGATATGTTTCCTCTGAAAAAGACTCCGCGGCGCTTTCAAATTTAAACACCGCCTGGGGGACAAATTTTGAGACGTGGGAAGAAGTTTATAAATGTGATAATGCAGACTCAACCGACACGAAAACCGGGAGCTCAAATATATCATTCTCAAATTCTAACCCCGACACAATCACAATCTCCGGCGACACATGGGATTTCTCGCCAGTGCCAAATTATATCAAAGTAACCGGTTCATCTAATAACGACGGCATCTATGAAGTTGTCTCCTATACTGCAACATCAATGACATTAAGCTCTGCGGATAATTTAACAGCGGAAGCAAATACCTCGGCGACATTATCAACAATCGGTGAAGTCTACGGCCATGTTAAAAATTCTTCAAATGCTAACATAACAGATTTAACGGCTTATGAAACGGCATCTATGCCGGAATCCTCAACCCCTCCGCAAGTGCTCCTTGATATGAACACAATGTCAGAACTCTTTTGGCGTCGGTGGGCGAAGACATACTCGTCATGGATGGATGCACGGTTCCGAAACAAAAAGCTCACTGTGACATTCAAGCAGGATTTCGATAAAGACATCCATGAAAAATACGCCCGGTGGTATGGGTTTATGTCGGAGGATTTTTCTGAGAAATATTTTGATGCGATAGTGCCTATGGGCGATATGCAAATCCCTTTGAATCTTTCCGGTGAAACTTCAATGCCGATCTGGCTAAATAGCTTTTGGCATCATGCGGAAGTCGATTCACCGCGAGGAGCATCCGGTTCCGTCGAGGAAGTGCGGTATACTGTCCTTATCCGCGGCGTCACCAACGAATCCGGGAACACAGGTAAAATCGTCCTGGATTCTGATACAAGCGACACGGTTGTGGTTGATAGGGGACCATATCACGCCGCAACTACACTTGCACTTGCTGATAATGCGTGTACGCCTGGCTCTGCCAGGTGGTGCGCGACGGTGTTCTGCAATATGGACGCCGAGCCGGTTGTATGTTCCGACGTGGCTTTTCACGGAGGGCGCGAGGGTGCGGTTTGGAACGGGGCATTATTAACTGACAAGCTTTATCTCGTTGACGAAGGGGTTACGGGAAATAGCATAAACTATGAATTACGCTCGTATAATATTCTCTATGACTCCGACGCTGATTTTTATGACCCGTGGGAGCACTCACAATGGCACAGAAAATTAGTTGGGGCTAGCGGATCTGAATCGGTTGTTTCAAACAAAACCTTTGCGGAAGGAACCGACGGGTCCGGATATTCTTGCCGGTTACGGACTGACCTTGCGGAAGTAACTCCTACTCAAATAACTCTTGGACAAGCTTACTGTGTTGGTGGGCATTATACCTGTGCTAATGCAGTTGGGCGGTCATGTTATGGGTATCGGTGTATCAACCTCAACCATTGGCTCCCGGCCTCGACAGAATACGTTATCGCGAAAGGCAACTACTTTTCCGGGTGCCCGTCAAAACCATTAATCCACATGACGCAAGAAATCCGTGCACAGGATTATTACGACGATTCTGTTGTAAAATATAACTATAAAAACTCCGCCGGGCATTACTGTTTTCTCGGGCAGAATTGGTTTAATCTTTGGGATGTCGGGAGCGGTAACTCCGAAGGGCAGAATTTCGGGTGGCTGACAATGTCTGACAATGAGCATAACAGCGTTGAGAACACCGAACTTGGCGCGGATGGGACGCCTGGGACTCGGGATGATGAAGCGTTTAATTATGGCAATTTTACAGGGACCGCTAAGACGCTTACACAGAATCTTTATTCCCTGTTGTTCCCGTCGGAGACGCCGGTTGAGGAAGAAGAATATAGTATCCTTTTTAAGGGGAGAGTTATCCTTAAGGGGACAATCCTAAAATAATCATACTCTTAGGAGGGTCGAGAAGAATGAAAAGGTTGAGTGTGCTTTTTGTGGCTGTTGCGCTCCTTTTAATTACGACGCCGTGCCTGGCGGTAATAAGGAACGTTCAAGACAACTACCGGTTAGTCTATCATATTCTCGACGTTTTTGGCGCTCATGTCCCGTCGGAAACTGTGACGTTAAAGATTCAAAAACAGAGTGACGGATATTGGCTTGATTTTGACGACTCAACTTTTAAGGCGTCGGGATGGACGACAAAGGCAATTCAACTTTCGGAAGATTCGACCGAGGGGTTTTATTATTATCTTTATAATCCCCCGGCGAGCGAGACGACCGCAGAACAATATCTCTTTTTGATTAACAACGCGAGCTATGATTACGGCGACCACCAATCGCTGTTGGTTTCTTATCAGGATATCGGGACGAGCACTTTCGATTATTCTTCAAATCAAGTAACTGTCGCGACGAATAATGACAAGGAAGGGTATTCAATTTCCGGCACAAAAACAACGCTCGACGCGCTAAACGATATAACAGCCGCCTCTGTTTGGGCTGTTGAGTCTCGGAGTATTACGGGATTAACGGCGGAGGCGCTCGCGGATTTCTTTGACACAAGCTCAACGACGACTTACGCCTCTGCGATATCTGGGTCCGTTGTCAAAGAGATCGCCGATAACGCCGCAGGCGGGGGGTTAACTGTTGCGGATATTGTAGACGCCGTCTGGGACGAAGATCAAAGCGAGCATATAACCGATGGCACATTCGGCTATTATCTGGACGGACAAGTAAGCGCTGCCGGTTCATCGAGTTTAACCGCCGCGGATGTCTGGGATTATGAAACAAGAGAGATCACCGGCGGGACGATTGATACAAATAACGATAAATCAGATTATTCTTTAAGCTCTGCCGGGATTGCGGCTATCTGGAATGAACTCCAAAGCGGGTATGCCAACCCCGGGACATTCGGGTATTATCTCGACGGACAAGTTTCTCTCGCGGGATCCGGGACAGGAATAACTGCGGCTGATGTCTGGGACTATAATATTTCTGCGTATTCTTCTGCCGGGCTTGCCGGGACATATTTAAAAGGGGCGGCTGCTGCCGGGGACCCCTGGATGATCGAAATCCCTGGCTCTTATACCGCCGGACAAGCGGGGCATGATCTCCCGGCGCTGATTAAACAATCTCGCGGTAGATAACGGAGGGCGGTTGAATGATTAATATAACGCTGAATGAAAAGGCTGATCTTCTTATCCCAATTCCTGAGTCCGCGGAAACGGACGCCGTTACTTATGTTATTTTCGACACATCCGGCGACGTTGTTCAGCTTGGGGATATGGTTTTTGTCCGTGATGAGATATGGAAAGTCCCGGATTTTATTCCTGTTGAATTTGGCACATTAACTCTCAAGGCGAACGACGCAACGATTAACAGCAAGCGTGAGGAGTTTTATCGAGTCGTCGGGGAAAGCATTGCCCCGGCCGGGGACGATTGGGGCGAGGGGCTTGAGGTCGGCGTCAATACTTGGGTAACAGCCGAGGAAGCAGAGATATACTTCGCGACAAGGTTCGGGGCAAGTGATGTTTGGGACGGGACAACGGATAGAGATAAAAAAGCGCTGATAATCACGGCATACAAACAGCTCACGGGCTCGACGAGGTTTAGCTTCCCGACGGCAGCATCTGCCGCTATGAAAGAAGCACAGTGCGAAATGGCTTTATATTTAGCGATTCATGGACAAGATTCTCTTAGGCGCCTGGGCCTGCAAGCGCAAGGTGTTCTCTCGGCGGGGATATCTAAAGAAACTTACGACGCATCAATCCGTGGGAAGCTCCCCATCCCGCCAGAGGTGCTTTTATTGTTAAGCGCCTATGACCAGGGATGCGGGTTTTATACCGGAGAAATAACCAGGGATGATCTGGAGGACGTTAATTAATGCCGTTTAATGAGCTGCGCGGGTTTGCGCGTGAAATATTCCTCGAGAAAAAGATCGAGGAGCTTGTTGCCATTTACCGGGCGTCAAAAAAACGGCTCCTTAGGCAGATAAATTTAATGGACTTAACGGACTACCAGAAAGCCAGGACAGAATATTTATTAGCGCAGATCAACGCCGAGATAATATCCTTAAACCAGGTTGTTAGAGATTGGGCTAAAAAAGCCGGGGCCCATGCTTATTACGCCGGGCTTGATCTATCGCAAGATAGGATCCGGGCACTTAATGTTTCCAGGTATGTTAATTACGACGCTGTTATTCATAAGAGCGCAATCAATGTGCTCGTTGATTCAATGACGATTGATTTTCTTACGGCGAATCAATCAATAAAACGGAACATCACAAACATTATAAAAATGACACAGCAAAAATTAATTGAGGATAAGCAGATTTCTAAAATGCTCGCCGAGGGGATGATTGAAGGGCAGACGCGACGGCAGATATCCGGCCGGTTGGCAGAGGAATTTAAGAAAAGGATTGACGACGAGCGGCTCATAACAATCAATGGTAAGAATTATCTCCCGGAGGCATATAGCCGGATGGTCACGCGGGCGAGGTTTATGGAGGCGTCCAATACAGCGAGCGTAAATTCTGCGTTGCAATATGGGATTGATCTCGTCCAGGTTTCTGTCCATTCCGGGTCTTGTGATCTTTGCGACCCGTTCCAGGGAAAGATTTTTTCAGTCTCTGGGACGAACCCGGATTTCCCGGTATTAGAAGAGCGGCCCCCGTATCATCCAAACTGCCGACACGTTCTTCTTCCGGTGACAAAAGAATATTTAACGGCGAAAGGGCTTTATCGAAATTCTTCAAGGTTTAGTCTTTCTTCAAAAAGCGTTGACACTTTTAAGGATTTTGAAAGCGAGCTTAAATATGTTTAATGCGTATATGAATAAATCAGTTACTCTCCGTCGGAGTTATGGGAATAATACCTGGGGCGAACGGCTATATACCGACACGATAGTCAAGGCGAGAGTCGAGTTTAAAAATAAAATGATACGGGATTATCGCGGGGAAATGGTTGTTTCCTCGGCGAGCGTTCTTTTGCCTGATCTGTCTATTGATGTCTCTGATAAAATAATCATTGACGGGGTTGTTCACCCGATTCTTATGCTTACAAAACAGGCGGCATTTATTAATAACTCAATGCAGGAGGCGTTTCTTGGCTAAAATTCTTCTTAAAGTCAGCACAGATAAAGTCAGGGCCCGGCTCCGTGAATTTGATGAGCTTGCCATGTCCGGCGCGGAAGAAGGTATAGGTGCGGCGCTCTTGCAATTAAAACATGATTCGATTATGGAGCGCCCAACTGCCCCGATTGATGAAGGGTTCCTGCGCGGGTCCGCGTCAATCTTTGTCCAGAATAAGGAAGTCGAGCAGCCAGAAATCCCCGGCGAGAAAACAGATTTCAAACTCCGGACGTTTTCAATGTCACTTGAGGATTCAAAAATTATCGGGGTTCTCGGCTTCAACGTTCCTTATGCGGCGAGGTGGCATGAGGTCCCGGCAAATTTTCAAGAACCCTCGGCGGGGAATAAATATGTAGAAACAAAGATGGTTTTAAACAGAAAAATTTATAAAGAGATTGTCATTAATAGGATAAAAAAATCTTTGGGGATAATATGATTAAATCAATCGCGACATATATTGAGAACAACAACGCAGAGTTTGTTATTGACACAAATCTTTTTGCGGGGTTCAGGCCGTCAAACTCACAAGACCGGTGCGTCACAATCCTTGAGAGTGGCGGCGGGCAAACTGACCCATATCTCCCGGACAAGATCGCGAAGGGAATCCAGGTTTTATCAAGGGCAATAAGTTATTGGGACGCCCGCGAGGACATTTTTAAGATTTATGATTTTCTTAAATCCAAAGCACAGATTACGCTTCCTGTCGTCGGAGAAGAAGCATACATAGCCGAATTTATTGAGGCACAGAACCCGCCGCAATCGTTAAGGCAAGATGAAGCCGGGCGATGGGAGTTTAGCGTAAACTTTATTTTTAGAATAAGAGAACCCTAAAAGGAGGGAGACACATGAGCGCAGTTTTAAAAGACCTCGGCCCTTGTCAAATAACTTTTGACGGGGTAGATATCGGAAAAACACACGGGGGGGTAACTTTCCGGGATAGTCTTGTTCAGACGGAAGTCAAAGAAGATCAGGCCGGCGCGACCCCGGTAGATCACATCATTAATGGGCGGTCAATCCAGGTCGAAGTCCCGATGACAAGAAGCACATTGGCACAATTAATGATTGTCCTCCCTGGTGCGTCGAGTTTCGGCTCGCATATCCGAGTATGTAACTACGTCGGGATTCAGCGGGCCGCCTATGCAAAACAACTTATAATAACCCCGCTCGTTGATGGCGTGCCTCAAGAGGATTCTTTGACGATATTTAAGGCATCTCCAATCCCGGATATTGAGTTAATTTTTGACGCAGAGAGTCAGAGAGTCTATAAGGTGATTTTTAACGCATACCCGGATTCGACAAAAAACAACGGGCTATATCAACTCGGCGGGGCAGTAGTATAAAATTCCGTCGGTATACCGACGAGGGAGGGCTTCAATATGGCAAAGTTTAATATGGACGAACAAGATCAACTCGCCGGACCGATTGAGCTTCAGCTAGGCGATAAGGTTTTTTCGATTCAAAAATTAACAGGGGAATTAATTGAGAAATCCGACAACGCCGGGAAAGAAAAAACTCTCGACGCTGTATATTTGCAATTAAGCGCCTTGACAGGGGCTCCGGTTGATGAGCTCAAAAAGTATGATGTCCGGACAACCATGAAAGCGCTGCGGTTTATTACTCAAGAGATCGAGGCGGGAGTTTCTTCAAAAAACTAATGCCGGGGAGACTTGACGCGATTGTCGCAATCGTTTCAGCTTTCCCCGGGCAGTTCACATATAGAGAGATTCTGAATCTTGATATTCGGGATTTATATTTCTGGGCGAAACACGCTAAAAAGAAATCTCTATATGACCAGATGAAAATGCTCGTCACAATGAGGGCAGCCGTTGACCCAGGGACGGACAATATTAAGGCAATGGAAAATGAGATTAAATCGAAGATCAGGGAATTAGACGTCGGGCGCGATACGATTATCCGGGAGAATTGGGCCGCATTAAAAAAAACATCTTTGGGGAGGTGAGATAAATGGCTTTTGATCTTGGCGCTGTCGTCGGGAAAATGGTGCTTGACAGAAAAGATTGGGATGCTTCTGTCAATAAAGGTCTCGACGATATGGACAGCATGGAGAAAAAGACGGCCAGGATGGGCGAGAATTTCAAGCAAACTGGCAGACAAATATCATCTCTTGGGACTAGAATCGCAATGCTCGGGACATTAGCGATGACCCCCTTTGCCTTATCTATCCGAACGGCAGCTCAAGAGAATTATTCTTTCCAGATGCGTTTAAATACTATGGGCGACGAGATAAAGAGAATACAAGCGAATTTCGCAAATGCTTTTCTCCCCGTTCTTGATAAATTCAATAACACATTAAAAGGATTGAATTTAAGTCTTGACAATTTTAACCCTTCGTTAAAAGAAACGATTTTCAGGTTTACTGGACTTTCTGTCGTCGGGCTTGTTGTCGCTGGCGTGCTATTAAAGGTCGCAGGAGCTTTAGTGCAGATCTCTCCCCTCGTCTCTGTTGTCGGCGCGGCTTTCGCGGGGTGGAAAATAGGCGAGAAAATCTCAGAGATGTCCGGGTTGAATGAGGCGTTGAGCGGCGAAGATGGCCTATTCACAAAAATGTGGATGTGGCTTGAGGAAAAAAAGTTGCTCGAGAAATGGGAAAGCTTTATCGGGATATTCAGGAAGAAGAGCATCGCGGGGAATATCCCGACGATGGACCTCGGGCAGATTGTTGTTGGTGGCGGCGGGGCAAACAAACAACTTTCCGATGAGGGCGTAAAAACATTTACTTGGGTAGATACATTTAATAGAAAAATGACAGAGTTCTCGGCGGGGTTTCAGAAAAGTTTAAAAGACGCGATTGTTGAGCTATCAAACTTCGGTAAGCTCGGCGAGGATATCGCCAAGAGGATGGCGACGGGGATGTCAGATTCAATAAGCTCACTTTTCTTTAATGTTTTCTCGGGGCAATTAAGCGAATTAAAACAGGTCTTTGCCGATTGGGGAAATTCTCTCCTCAAAATGTTGTCGGATGTCTTCGCCAAGATTTTTATGTATTATGCCATCATAAACCCATTGACAGCATCTTTCCCTGGGTTAAAACCGGCTTTCGGCCTCGCCGAGGGGACGAATTATGTCCCATATACGGGCGTCTATAAATTACACGCCGGAGAAGAAGTAAAACCGGCGAAATATTCCAAAGAAAACAGCGAAACAAAACCGATTATGATTTATAACATGATAACCCCGGAGGCCATTGCGGCGGCGATGTCCGGGGAAGAGGGGACCGGCGTTATTATAAATGCTGTTACATTAAGCTCACTCAATAATGGCCCGATCAGAAAAGAGGTAAAATTAAGATGAGCGATTTTGCCCTTGCTATTGAAGAGACCGAAGAGGTCATCCAGACAGCCGTTGAAATTTCAAAAATGGAGAACGGCGTCGAGGAGCGGCGGCTTTTACATGAGAAAATAATAATGGGCTTCCGGCTCCGGTCTCCGAAGCTCACAAAAGCACAGGCCCAAGCGTACGTTGATTTTTATACTGCTCATTACGGGGAATATTCCGAGTTTACGTTTACAAGCTTTCTCGACGACACCGAATATACTGTCCGGTTTTCCGGACCAATGGCAAGAAAACAGTCTAACGGGAATTTCTGGTGCGAGTGGGAGTTCGAAAGATGTTAGAAGCGACCGCCGATTTCATCCAAGAGCTCAACAAAAAATATAAGGCCCCGATATATCTCTATACTGTCATAAATTATAACGGGCTTGGTGAAGACCTAAACTATTCGGCCTGGAATGAAGACGTAGTTTTTGACGGCGTCACTTATGAAGCGTTCCCGATTTCGCATGATCTTATCGGAGAAAATTCTGATCTCGAGATTGACCTTGTAAAAGTCACGATCTCAAATATCTCAAGATTAATGCAGAGCTACCTCGAAGATTTTGATTGGCGAGGCAAGGATTTTAGGATAAGGATGGTCTTTAAAGATTTACTTGCCTCACCCGACGATAAAATAGATTTTATATACACGATAGACAGCTATTCGGCAGATCAGAAATCCGTTACTATTACTCTCCTCCCAAGAGTCAATGTAATGAATGTAACCGTCCCGGCGAGAATTTATTCGAGAAATTCTTGCCAATGGGATTTCGGCTCGGAAGAGTGCGGATATTCTGGCGAGGGTGGCCCGTGTAACAAAACAAAGGCAAGCTGTAAAGCATTAAATAATTATCGGAGATTCGGGGGGTTCCCGTCTATTCCTACACAGAAAATTTATGTCATCTGAAAGAGACAAATTGTTCGGCTATGTAGGCATCCCATTCCTCAAAGATGGGCGGGACAGAAACGGTGTTGATTGCCTCGGGCTTGTTATCCTGGCTTTCCGCGAAATTTGGGGAATAAAATTATTTGATCTTAAAGGGGCATACGTCCCAGGGGCCCGGGAAAAAGGGAAAGATTTATTCCGTGAACATTATCATTATAACTGGAAAAAGCTCCGTCGAGAGAATAAGCGTCCGTTTGATTTGGTGTTCTTCCGGGATGTTGATGGGGCCACAAGGCATGTCGGGATTGTCATTAATCGGTGGGAGTTCATTCATTGTTTAAAATCTTCCGGCGTCGTTATTAGCAGAATTAATGACGACGGATGGAAAGAAAAAGTTGAAGGGTTTTACAGGTATAAATATGCCGGTTACACTGAAATATTATCCAATAAGATTTGACCGGGAGCATCAGACAAAAACGTTTGAATACTCCAGGGGGAAGACTGTCGGCGAGTATATAAAGGACTCCGGGTTCCTTGACAAAGATATTGATATTGTCCTCGACGGTGGAGTTGTTGACAACCTCGAAACGTTAGTCAACGAGAAATCTGAAATAATCATTACTCCAAAAATCGAAGATGCTATCGGGGCTGTTATTTGGAAAGGGTTAATGCTTTTAGTAAAAGCCGCGACAGCTGCAGTAAAGTTCGCAAAACTCCACCCGATTATGACCGCAGGGATGGCGCTCTCCTCTGGGTACTCGATATATCAGGCGATTTCAATGGCAAGAAAAAAGAGCTATGGGCTCGACGGGCTAGGGCTCGACGAGAGTTCCCCTACTTATGGATGGGACCAGATTCAGACGGTCCAAGAGGTCGGGATCCCAGTTAAAAAAATATATGGGCGGCATCGCACCGGCGGGAATATCCTCAATCAGTTCGTATCT
Source organism: Candidatus Omnitrophota bacterium (assembly GCA_029560465.1). Classification (GTDB taxonomy): domain Bacteria; phylum Omnitrophota; class Gorgyraeia; order Zapsychrales; family JANLHA01; genus JAGOJP01. The sequence goes on along the minus strand of JAKQKX010000054.1, from coordinate 33,299 downwards.
GCCGACGGGTTAAATCAATACCTCAATATTTTAATTGGAGTATGTGAAGGCCCGATCAGGTCTATCTCAAACATTATGATTGACGGGAACCCGATAGAGAATTATTCGGACGTTACCGTTGAAACAAGACTCGGGACAAACGATCAGGAAATTATAAGCGGGTTTGAAGAGTTACATTCCCCGCATCCTATTAACGTCGAGCTCCCGATGGACGACCCGTATTCATATACGACAGAAGGGCTTGAAGTTGACGGGTTCTCCATTTATGTCACGCTTCCAAACGGGCTATATCGCATTGACCCAAACACAGGGGCAAGTCTTGCCTGGTGGGCTTCATACGTCGTCGAGTATAAGCTACATTCCGCTGAGGAATGGACGACGGTTACACCAGATGTAAAAGTGACGACATTATCCAGGAGCGCGGTGAGGCATGTATATAACAAACGTGGGCTCACCCCTGGGCAATACGATATCCGGGTAACAAAAAATTCGATAGACAGTTCCGACTATTATGTCTGCGATGTCTTTCTCGCGACGATTGATGAAATAGTAAGCGAAGATTTGATATACCCCAATACCGCCCTTTTTGCGATAAAATTATTGGCGACAAACCAGATCAGCGACGCGACGCCGAATATTACTTTTGTCGTCGAGGACGCAACTGTCTCAATGCCGGATGTCCTGGATGAAGAAGACGGCGACCCTGTTGATTGGGAAGCTTATTATTATGACCCAGATGCCGAGGTGTTCCGTTTATTTGAAGATGATTCTGCTCTTTATTGGGACGGCGAATCTTACAGGACAGGGTTTTGCGCAAACCCTATCTGGTGTCAGCTTGATGCTATGAAGAATAAAAGATATGGGATGGGGAAATTTCTCCCCGACGAAAGAATCAATGAATCTCAGATGTTACAATGTGCGCTTTATTGTGAAGAAAAGGTCAATGACGGTGAAGGGAATTTCGAAAAGCGGTTTCGTTGTGATATTGTCGTCGACAGCTCGACAAAAGCTTGTGATTTTATGACGCAGATTTCCGCGATCTATCAGGGCTTCGTTTTTTATTCATCAAACGGGTTCTCCGTCAGTATTGACCGACCAGGGCAAGCCGTCCAATCGTTCGGGATGGGAAACATTGTCAAAGACAGCTTTTCCCAGACGTGGAAATCCCGGACAGAAATTTATAATGTTATTGAGATAGAATACAGGGACAAAGATTTGGATTATGCGAATGAAACCGTGACAATCGAGGACGGGGAATCTCTAGCCGCTGGCGACCCGAGAAATATTAAAAGGGCCCGCCTTTTTATTACTAAAAAATCTTACGCACTACGCCAGGGGAGGTATGCGCTTTGGCTTAGTAAATACATTAACCGGGGCTCAAGCTTCAAGACTGCGCTTGCCGGGATCCGTTGTCAGCCGGGCGATTTAATAAATGTCTCGCATGATGTCCCTCAATGGGGATATTCCGGGAAGGTGCTCCCTGGCTCGACGAGTTCCGCAGTTTTATTAGACAGGGATGTCTTGCTTGAACCGGCGACACAATATGCACTCCTTATACAACATCTCGACGGGACGAGTGAAGAGCGGACGGTTATTAGCGCCGACGGGATTAGAAACTTAATTGAAGTCAGACCGGCTTTTTCTTCTACCCCTGCGGACTATGAAGATTATGCTTTTGGGAAAATTAATATTGTAACAAAACCCTTCCGGCTCCTCGGGATTAAGCGCGAAAAGCGCGGGGAAGTGAGTCTAAATACCCTTGAATATAATTCGTCAGTTTATGACGACACGGCGGTCGCTATCCCGACGCCGAATTATTCTCATTTATCGCGCGTTGTCCCGAACGTTGAAGATTTAGCTGTTACTGAGCGGCTCGTCAAGATGAAAGATGGCTCGATTGAGGCCGGGATTGATGTCTGGTTTACGAAGCCGCTGCCTCAACCTGGGATCAATGTCATAAGCGCCTACGGGAAAGCAAAAATATATCTTAGTGACGACGACGGGGAGAGCTGGCAATATCAAGGTGAGACATCAAACGACCATTTCCAGATTGTCGGCGGGATAGTTGATCTTCACCCTTATAAAATTTGTGTTGTTTCCGTCTCAACAAACGGCGCAGAAAATCAGATCAGCTCTTCTCCGCAGATGGCAATAACGCCGTTTGGGAAATCAGCGCCGCCGTCGGATGTTAATACGTTTATTGTCAACCAAGACTTAATCCTTTTAAGGTTCGGGTGGATTCATGTTGATGATCTCGACCTCTGGGGGTACGAAATCAGGACCGGGCTATCATTCAATAATGGCGATCATGTCGCTTTTGTCCAGGGCAACACTTATATGAGTTCTGATCTCCGGCTCGGCGAGGAACAGCGATTCTGGATAAAAGCCATTGACACATCAGGCAATTACTCGCTCAACGCGAAGATGGCGGTTGTTACTGTTGATAATATCCCGTTTAGAAATTTGATTGCCGAGTTCGCAGAAGAACCAGACTGGACCGGGGACAAGGACGACACAGAAGTTGATGTTAACGACTATCTTATAATCTCCGACGGAGAAGTAAGCGGAACCTATGAAACCCCAACGCGAGATTTAGGGTTCTTAGCGAGCTTTTCTTTTTTGGCTCATATTTACATTGTGATTGTCGGGGACATAGCTTTTAATTCTGACCCGGAGAGAAAGTTTAATAGCAGCACGACGCTCCGGTTCCTCGGAGAGGAAGAGACTGCCGGGAATTATGGGCTTGAAATCTCAACGTCGGAAGATGATATTACGTGGACGGATTACTCCCCATATCAGAAGGGGGATTATTATTGCCGATATTTTAAGTTTAGAGTCACGTTGACGCGGAGCGGCGTTGACATGGCGTTGGCGTGCACGAAGTTTAATTATTGGGCTGATCTTCCAGACATAAACGACCGGGGGGATGATGAGGTTGTTTCCGCGAATGACGGCATTGAAGTATTGTTCAACGCAAATTTTCATCAAGAGCCGAACGTCCATATTGAAATATTAACTGGCGACGGGATATATTTCCGGTTTGAGGATAAAGACACAACCGGATTCACAGTAAAACTTTATGATGCCGACGGGGTCGCGGTGGTCGGGACCTTTGAATGGCACGCTTACGGGGTATAAAAAATGGCAAAAGAAATCAGGCCGCAGAAGATCATTATTAATATCGACGGAGAAGGACAGTTTAGAAACGGGGTTCTTATTTATGTTGAGGTCATTGACGGGAAAACCACCGCCGGGAAGAAGAGCATCGGGATAAAAGGCATGGACTTTTCAAAAATAAACATGACCGGAATAATTGACACGATAATTGACACCACAAGAAGCGTCGAGGGGATAGCTGAAAGGGTGAGAAAACAATGAAAAAAAAACTTGTCTGCGCTTACTGCGGGAAGAAAATTGATGTCCTCGCTTATGTGAGGGTATCGGGCTCAATCATCTTGCAAGATCATTACGACCCGGCCCCGCCGGTATTCACCTGCAAAGAACAGGCGGCGAATTATGCGCAATCTTTCGCCGCTTGCCCGCCGTGTTGGATAGCAGAATTAAAAAAACGCGGGGCGAAGATCATAACAATAGATGAGATGAAAAAAATTTACAGTAAACAAAAAAAAGGCGGTGATAAAAATGGCATGGGATAAAAGCATCCCCGCGGATGATGAGTTGCTAATTAATTTTCCTGGGCTTTGCCGCGCGAATTGGGCCGCGATTGAAGAGCTTACGACGGCACTCTTGCAGATCACAAATGCTAAGGTCGCTTCGTCTGCGGCGATTGCTGACACAAAATTGGCGCAGATCACAACCGCCGGGAAAGTTAGCGGCGCAGCTCTCACGGCGTTGTCGAGCGTTCCTTCCGGGGCGGGGGCTCTCCCGACGGCAAATCTAGCGAACGCCATAACTGTTATAAATACGCTCACAGAAAAAGAAACCCCGCACGCAGACGATCTTTTTGTTATTGAAGATTCGCAAGCAGGGAACGCAAGGAAAAAATTAAAATATTCCGGGGTTGGGAATATCCCGGACGAGAGCGTGACGACTTCGAAATTAAAGGCAACGACTGGTGAGGTATCATACTACGGGACTGTATCAAGCGTATCTGCACAAATCGCGAAAGAGATGCCATTCAATCAGCTTACGGAATATATAACGCCTATTTGGATTGGCGGGACAAATAATCTTATTCTGCCAGGCGGTTCTTATGGGTTCTGGACTCAAATTAAATATATCCCAGACCCGCCAAACCCAGGGACGACATACGCCAGACAACGATATGTCACAGCGTCAGGACAAGATTTATGGGTTTTTCTCCTTGTCGACAAAAACACTGGCGTGATTGAATATGCTTATGCCGCCGCAGATCATCCGGCTTATGATAATGGCGGGGATATTGCCGCGCTCCCTCACCCGTTTATCGGGAATAATTTTGACGACAAAGAGGTTGTTGTCCTCGGGAAAGACGAAGCCGAAGAATTAAAAAGATCGACGACAAAAAGAGGTAGTATTCTCACGACACTTCACAAAAGATTCGCCAGGGTTGATCTTTCAAGAGAGAAGAAATTCTCGCCTCTCCATACTGGCTTATTTTCTGATAAAAAACCCGTGATGGTTGAGAAACTTCCCGCCGGGATTCATGTCCGTGCGTTGATTGATAGATAAATTTCAACAAGGTAAATAGGAGGTTGGGACGATGGATAAAATTATAAAATTTCTTAATGGGAAAAAAACGTATATCATTGCCGCAGGGATTGGGGTTACTGCGTGTTTGTCTGCGCTCGGGATTGTAATCCCGGAATGGGTTTGGTTGGTTCTTAATGCTCTCGGGCTCGGGGCTATTCGCGACGCGATCAGCTCTTCGACAAAATCACAATGAAAGAAATCCTCGCAGTAATCGGGGCGCTTCTTCTTGTTATGCTTGGCATCTTTAAATATCACGACAAGAAAAGCGCTTATCGTCGGGAACAGGCAGAGAAAGCAAAAGAGGATTTAGACAATGCTAAAAAAACAGGTGACGCTTCTGATTTTATTGATGCTTTTGACCGGGTGCGTTAGCAGTACAAGAACGACGACATACGTTCTCGATCAAAAAGAAATCGTCAGGACAAAAAAAGGGGAAACTATCACGACGGAATTTGACGGGTTTCTATTGAGTGACCGGGCTGTTGACAGGATCCTGAACGCTAAAATAAAAGGGGTTAACCTACAATGAAAATCACAGAATTTGCTGTTAAAATTTCAGAAAAAGAAGGCAAGAAAAAACAGGTCAATATCGCCCAGATCAAAGAAATTTTGAAAATCATCAACGATCTCGTCGGCGGGACTCTTTATGAAATCATCAGAGCGCTCTAACGAATGTCGTTACAACAAGAATATTTGACTATCTGGCAATGCGGGGCCGCAGGGGTTGGGCTTATTATTTCTTCCGTCCTTTATTCTGTCGGCGGGCGTGAATGGAAAGCATGGCGAAGATTCTTTGGGTCTTTTGTGCTTGCGTTGACGATCTGCGGAACAGCATTTTGGCGCGGGCTTTTCTCTTGGCCTCTCATTGCCACATGGCCTTTAATATCTATCGGGTTCCATTTCGGATATGGCGGGGATGTTTTCTTTAGTAAAATATTCAACCGCTCGGTGTATGTCTTTGTTAATCTCCTCGCCGGGGCATTTCTTTGCTTTCTCCTGGGGGGGTGGAAGGTTTTTCCGGTACATCTCGGAGTGGCGATCTGGACAGTTTATCTTGGCGTAATAAATCCGCTTGAATCTCCCGCCGAAGAATTTTTTATTTCAATCTTCCTCAACGTCGGGGTGATTATGTATTTATTCCTTTCTGCCTCCTGATCTCAAAAATAAGGTCAATAAGCCGTTGCGATTCTTCTGTGACTAAAGCGTCGTCGTATATGGTTTTGACTTTAGCAAACCGTTCATAATTTTCGTCCCTGGCCCGTTGTCCTGTATGCACGGAATAATGGTCAATCAAGACATCCGTTATTGATACAAGCCGTTTCATCCGTCGGAAAACATCAGCCAAGAACCAATCGAGGCCCCAGAAGTTAAAATGCTCATGGTAAATATAATTCCCTTTAGCCAGGAGCATTTCTCGCCCCAAGACAGGCCAACAAGAAAAGCGCGGGAATAGCGGGTCCTCGTCCGTCCTATTTATCCCGTCGTTAATTAACCCCAGGTGGATGTCGTCGCCGTCTCTTAAAAATGCGTCGTCCATCTTTTGATATAAAATCCTGTCCCATCCGACAGTCTTAAAAACAGCGTCGTCGCTCGACGCCAAAAGAAACCGACCCCTGCATATCCTCGCCGCCGGGTTGATATACGTTTTTATCATGTGTTCCCCTCGTTGGCGCAATAAAAACCTTAAATCAAAAGGCAGGTTATTCTCGACGAGGTTCCCGATCTGATTAATGACCGGCGTGTCGTCATTGTCAATGGCAATCACAAGCTCAACTCTCTCGGGGTTAGTGGTTGTTTTTTTGAGTGAGTCCATTAACTTGGCAAAAAAATCTAACCTCTCACGAAACGGCAAAAAAATTGAAATGTCAATCATACCCAAATCCCCCTGTTCCCCTGTGACTTTGTTAAAATTGATTCATCCGAATATGGCTCAAGATCCACCTCTTTCTTTATCTTCCCCCCGGGCCATAAACTTTCTAAGACCCCCCTGTCCTCTAAGTATGCCGACCTAAATTTGCTCCCAAGATTCCCGAGGTGCTTTTCATGGTGGTCTATTGTGATAACGGCCCCGGAATAAACGGCAACTGTCCCCCCGGCGGCATAAGAGCGCATAACAACATCATTCTCCCACTGCCCGGAAACAAACCGCCTGTCAAATCCGCCGAGAGAATCAAGATATTCCCGGCGCAATACACCGAGCGGGGCCATCAACGGAGAAGATTGGTCTTTATAGAAAAATCTGTGGTCGTCCATCTTGAAAAAATACCCGCTCTCGATTGTCTGGATTGAAAGAATCAGGTCTTGTGATACACACCCCCGGCTGATAAACATATCATAAAACTTGCAAATGTTATCAAGGGCCTTTGGCGAATATTCGCAATCGTCCGCTGTCCAATGTATTAACCGGCCAACAGCGGCCCGACGCGCGATTTCATAACATTGTGCCGGTTTAATATGCCCCGTGCGGATGATCTTAAAAACTTGCGTGTCTTTCATTCTTGCAGATATCGCCTTGTGGACCTCAACAGCTTTCTCTTCAAAATCTCCGACGAGAATAACTTCAAAAGTCACGTCGTTATCAAGCAGGGAATTTATAAACGGCGCCCACAGCCAAAACCTGATTGATGATGCAATTAAGCTGATCTCGACAGGCACATTAATTCTTGGATTATTTATTCTCTGCATTTTTTGCCCCTCTTTTTAGTAAACAATTCCATTACTTCTGGTGTTTTCATAATAGCGATCTTCCATAAGATAATACCTGTCGGAATTAGAACAAAAATAGTAAATAAAAATTCAAATAGGTCCATAACTCACCTCCTTTCCCCTGCGGGAAGCGGGCGGCAGGATTTGAACCTGCTTAACTATGGATAGGCGTGTGCCGACGCCTTGTTTTATCTTCCACTCCGACGTAAGTTCGTGACCTCGGCTAATGTCCGTCACTCTTAAGAGTGGGTTTTCCCCAGCGGCAACCTGTGGAAGCTCCATAATCTGATTAGCGTTTTCCCAGAACGCCACGCCCGCACGTTTATTTCAATACGTAACAACTGCATTTATCCCCGCCGCGAATATCCAGTATAAGCACCGTCGCCAATCGCCCTGAATCCCATACGGGATTGATGCGAATAACTGGATTGTGATTAATATTGTCGGTAGGAGTTTAGGGTTCAAAATAGTTGCCCTTGTTTTTTATGATTTTCAATTCTTTTAACCGCAGCATCAAAATATTCCTTGTCTATCTCATATCCGACAAGGTCATGTCCCATATCGTAGCAGGCGATTGCGATTGAGCCGGAACCTAAATGAGTGTCCAGTCTTTTGTCGCCGGGATTGGCGTAGTTTTTGAGAAGCCATTTGTATAGGGCTACTGGCTTTTGGGTGGGGTGGATTCTGTTTTTATCTTGTGGGGCAAGTTCAACCCATTTCGATACAGTTCCAAGGCCTTCTGACAAGCTCGCAATTTCGCACATAGACATTGTAAATTCTTCGCTTATTGTCTTTTTTTTATAAACAACAAACCCTTTAAATGGTGGAAGCTGAAAGTTGTTTGCACCAAAGATAATTTGTTCTTTTGATATTCGATAAAGTTGTTCAAAAAACTCTTTTGTTGGTTTGTCGCCCAACATTCGAACTTTTACAAACCGATTACAGGTATTTCTCATATCTTGTGTTGGTTGATTCTCGTTATCATGTCTATACGGCGGGTCAACAATCGCCAAGTCAAACGCCTTGTCTGGCATCTGCTTCATGGCTTGCATACAGTCCATATTATATATTTCAATGTTACTAGGCATTAATTATCTCCATTCCGTATGAATTTTAGGGTTCAATGTTTCACTCTGTTCCAAGTAAGACAGTGGGATAAATCATTATCATACTCCTCCCAATTCCTTGCAAACCACCTTCAACATACACCACACGCTTCCGTCGGAGTTGTGGATTCTAACTTCTGCCCCGACTTCGCAGGCCCGTATTGCTTCTAATATGGCTTCGGGTTTGTCCATGAGGTTTATTCCTCTCTCGTTTGGGCGGGCGCACATTCCACCAGGAACTTGACGACGGCGGCGGCATCGTCAAAAACTTCATCCTTTAATTTTTTAGGCAATATAGATAAAACGTTTTTAACTTTTGGCATGCCGTGACGAAAACCACGCATGTCCGCCAATATTTCCGCAATCCCCTCCCGCACCTCGGGGGAGGAGAGCCAACTCGTATACAGCTCTATCGCCGTGTTGTAACACACCTTTTCCGGCATGCTCATTTGTCCTACTCCTGGGACATCCGCATAATTTTTGTTTAAGTCTTGCTTTTCAGGTCTAGGCATTTTATTCCTCCTCCTCAATTTCTTCAAAATGCGGACACCCGCTTGTGTCCTCTGATTTATCAACCGGCTTCCCGTCGGCTTCACAAGTTTTCCCGTCGCACCTGGCGCAATGCTCACAAAGGTTATATCTGCTCATTTCGCCTCTTCTTCAAAATTGAATTTCATTTTGCCTCCCTAACCTCAATCCCCAGCGCCGCCGCAAGCCGCTTGGCTTGTTGGTTGGCGACCCGAATGGATTTATACCTGCGGAAACGTGTGCTCATTGAAAAACCATTCTTCCCGACGAGTAGGATTGAACAACATCTCACTTCCAAGAAATACTTTGGCTTCTTTGCCGTTGGCTTTTGTGTCATTCGAGAGCTGAGATATTTTTCGGGAAGTTTTATATTCTCAAGCTCGAGCGCTAATAAATCATTGCGAATCTCATCCCGGCTTCTTGGCTCACGCCGTTTCGTTGCCTTTGGCTTCGGGGACTTTTTATCCTCTAGCAATGCTTTTAATTCCGGGAAGGTTAGAATTTTGTAGCTATACTTTTTTACAATGTCAATATTAATAGAATTACTTATGTTTCCTATCGCATGACACAAGTTGTCTTCCTTCATCATTTTCCAAGAGAAGAGACATTTATTCCATCCCGCATCCAACCTCATTTTGTTATACTCGCCGTACTCTTCTTCTGACTTAAGATGCACAACCGTTTTCGGCATTTCGTAGAGGTTCATTTTTCCCATCCTCCTTTTTATCCAACCAATTCTAAAAACTTTTTTGTCAGCGGGTTAATGTCTGCTCCTGCCAAGAGCGCAAACCGCAAGGCGTAATCTGCGACAAGAGCAGCTGCCAAATGTTTCTCTAAATACTCTGGGAAGTTTGCGGCATAAAGCGCAGCCAAACATGCGAGATTTCCGCTATAGGGCCGCGGGTTGATCGCTCTTGTTAACTCCCATGCTTTTTCTGCTATTTCTTCATTTCTCGTCGTTAAATATTCCTCGACGATAGGGGGCATATCCCACAGGTGCTTGACGCTTAGTGCGCACCAGCAGGCAAACTCACGCCATACATGATAATATTTTGTCGCTGCCCGGCAACAATAAACCGCCGCAGGCAACCCACAAGTCTCGACGATAAATGAATAAGGAACCGGCTCGTCGTCAGCTCTTGTTTTCTTTAGCGCTGCGAGCAGTTTTTCTCTCTCCGGATGCCAAAAACCCGGGAACTCAAACATAGAATTATCAAGATTATTAAGCGTTGTTTTTAACATATCAACTCACCCTTTCCCAGGTTGTCGCGCTTTATACCCTATCCGGATATCCCAATGTCCAGAGCAGTAATAAACATGCTTGCTGTTTGTGACCTCATGGACAGTTGCTTCCCGTCGGCAAAACGAGCAGATCCACTCCTCGGGTTTTTGGCGCTTCTCGCTGTTTTCTTTGTTTATTGCCATGATGAATTTAACCATCGCCATTCCTTTAAGACCATTTTCAGCTCTTGAATCCCGTTTTTGATTGGGCGCATTTTACGCACGCCGCCGATTCTTTTCGGTTCGTTGCCAGGGATCTCGGAAATGTGCATCCCCGATCCGATAGCTCTCGCCAAAATATGCGTTCCCCAGGCGTCGCTTCCCGTCGACAAATCCAATAACTTTAGCGATTGCATCCAATATCCGCGATACATAACAAGCAGATCGGATATTTCTGCCCCGAATAAAAAGTTAAAAAGGCCCGTGAACATCCAGTTGCCGAATTTAGTCACAAGATCGTCGTCGTAGCTTTTCGCCCACTCCAGATATCTTGACACAATTACGATATCAGAGAAACGACCAAACCCTTCCGTCATAAATTTTATTAACTCCGGGATGCGTGAAACGTCTGAATTTCCGTCCGGCGAGAAAACGATTAAAATGTCGGAGGTGACTTTTTTGAACGATTCAAAAAAGGCCGCGCCGGTCCCCGGCTTCTCTTGAATAAAGAACGGGATGGCGTGCTCCGTCATAAACTCAATCGTCCCGTCCGTTGACCCCCCGTCGACAACTAAAATCTGGTCAATCCACCCGGGCACTAAAAAATTTATGCTCGGCCACAACTTTTTCATTCCGTCAATCTCGTTAAGTGTGAACATTAAAAGTGTCGTCGTGGGCCTCTTGGGATATTTGACCTCTGCTCTTGTGCGGGTAACATATAGCGGACATTCAACCATGCTTTTCCCCTCCTGTTGATGTTATGCCACAGAATACCACAAATGAAATTTTTTGTCAAGAAGCGGAATTTTTTTTCTTGACTTCTTCCCGGGAATCTGGTAGAGTGAAAACAAAAATGGGGGTGGATATGGACCATAAAGACCGGGAAAACATATTAAGGAAAAACTCAAGCGGGAACACGATTGCGGACATGTTTGACGATATCCGCGAGGGTGAGGATGAAGAACGCGAAGAGGATAAATCGCGGGGCGGGTGGTGAAAAATGGAATATTATGAGTTAATTAATGGCGAATCCTTTGTTGTCCCATTACGGGGGTTCTCGCTAATGTGTTGTGATTGCGGGTTGGTGCATGACGTTAAGATTGAGGTCTTTCAGCGACGGGGGAAAAAGAGAATCCGGATAAGTCTATCAAGGGACGAAAGAGCGACGGGACAAGCGAGGAGAAAGCGGGGCAAAAAAACAAGAGAGGATAAGAATGAAAATACTCGGTAAAAATATTAAGAAATTCCGGGAAGAAATTGGGATGTCAAGAAAATATCTTGCGCAGCGGCTCACGTCTCGGGGCTGTAAATGCACCGGCAGGACTGTCTATAATTGGGAGCGGGAGTCAACGACGCCGGACGCCAATACTCTCGCCGAGATGCACTTGATTTTTGGCAAGCCGCTCCGGTTGTTTTTTAAGCCGGTGGCATATAAGATAATCTTCATCTTTTCTTTGATTTTATCGTCATCTTTTTGCGCGTATGCGTCAGAGGCCGGAAAGAAAATGACAAAAGAATTTGAAGGGTTCCGGGCAAAGATTTATTCCTGCCCTTCCGGGCATAAAACAGTAGGATATGGATTCAATCTCGACGATAGTTTTATAAGATCATTGCTCGACGGAGAAATTGTTTTCGGGAAAAGATCAATTTCAAGGCAGGAGGCGGATGTCGTCTTTGATGTGATCTATTCCAACGCAGAAAAAGACGCGATAGATTTTGTCGGGGCGGACACATGGGGAAAAATTGGGGTTGCCAGGCAAGACATCATTATTGATATGGCTTATAACCTCGGGCGGCAGAGATTGTTTAAATTTATAAAACTCCGGGAAGCGATTAAGTCCCTGGATTATCCCGCCGCCGCAGAACAGATGCGCGATTCTCTTTGGTACAAACAAACAGGACGCCGCGCGAGAAATCACGTCGACAATCTTAAATAATAGTCGTGAGCCGTGGACAAAAAAACAAATAAACCGCAGCTGCACCAATCGCATCTTGCTTTATTATATCGGTGCGGATATAAGTTTTCTCTCGTCGTGTTAAACGGTGAGAGGGAACCTCAAACAACACCTCTTATTATCGGCACAGGGACTCACGCCGCAAATGCAAAGAACCTCCAGAACAAAATAGATAAAGGGTCATTATTGGACAAATCAATCGTTGAGGATGTCGCCCGCGACAGTTTCCTCGCCGCCTGGGATAACTCACCTGTCGTCCTAAACGAAGAAGAGAAATTCCTCGGCATGAAAAGAGCAAAAGGCGCTGCAATGGACCAGACGATTGATTGCTCAAAAGCATATCATTATGACGTGGCCCCGAATATTCAGCCGATATCCGTCGAGAAAAAGTTTGTTATTGAAGCACAGGGATATGATTATGATTTCGCCGGGCAGATTGATGTCGACGAGGATAAGAAAACACCAGATAAAGAAACCTGCCCTGGCGAGACTATAATCGGCGAAGGGATCCGCGACACAAAGACCAGGAAAACCAACCTCGGGCAACAGGAGGTTGATTGCTCGGAGCAATACACTTTTTATGCTCTTTATAAATGGCTCGAGTCCGGCAAGAAAAAAGTCCCGGATTTTGTTGCTCAAGATAGCATTATAAAACCGACAAAAACGAGGGCGGCTTATTGTGTGTCGCATTATTCCCGTCGTGAAATAAAAGATTTTGTTGTCGCGTTTCGCCGGTTTAACCAGGCGTGCAAGATCATCCGCGCCGGGATGTTTACGCCGGCAAGCCCGTCGGATTACCTCTGCACACCGGAATTTTGCGGATTTTTCGCGTCGGGTAGATGCCCGTATGTAAATAAGGACAGGCCGTTAAATAAAAAACCTAAAAAAGTTAAACAGGAGGGGTGGAAAGATGGAAGAACAAAAGACGACATCATCAAAGGCCTTACAACCGCAGCAAAACTCAATGACGATTAAAGAGGACCTCGGAAGCAGGTCGATTTCTCAAACGGGGTCAACTGCGTCGGAGATGGTCGCGGCGCAGACAGAAGCAGAAGTCAAGGCGGGGTTTGCCCTGGCACAACTAAATAAACGCAATGAGGAGGACGCGCGGGTCGGGATTTTGCGGGCCTGTGGAAACCCTGTTTTCGCGGAGAAATCAATCTACAAAAAACCTATCGGGAAGGACACCATCCGTGGTTTGTCGATCAGGTTCGCCGAGGAGATGATTAGAAATTGGCGAAACATTAAAGTAATTCAGAACATTATTTTTGATTCTGCGCGCGTGCGGATTGTAAGGGTGATCTGCTATGACCTCGAGGCGAACATCCCTTACAGCGAGGATATCATTATTGAAAAGACTGTCGAAAGAAAAAGCGCCGTAGGACGAGAGGTCCTCGGCGAGAGATTAAATTCTTACGGCGAAAAAATCTCAATCGTCGTGGCGACGGAAGATGAGGTAAAAGTTAAGCAGGGGGCCAACGTATCAAAAGCAATCAGGAACAACTCTTTGCGGCTCATTCCGTCTCATATTCTCGACGAGGCAAGGATAAAATGCGAAGAGACAGCAAGGACAAAAATTGCAAGTGACCCGATGGCGTTCTTGCGGAAAGTGTTGGACTCTTTTGCAAAACTCGGGATAACCCCGTCGGACGTTGAAAAATATTTACAAAAGCCCCCAATGCAAGCGCGCCAGGATGACATCGCGGATTTACAGCAAGTCTACAACGCGATCAAAGACGGGGAAACGACCTGGGCGAAAGTCTTAGAAACGCGGGTCCAGGACGGAGAGATTGTTGAGGATGAAAATAATGTCGGGATTTCTGCCGACGAGATAAACGATCTTTCTGCCGGGGACCCGGCGACACATACCGCCCCGGATAAACCACAAGGGAAAAAGAATCAATAACCTCGGGGGGAGAAATGGACGACCAGCCGCGGGCCATGTATAAAACAAGAGTCAAACCAAAAGAGAACCCGGGAAATCCGATTGAGGCACTTATAAAATATCGGGTTGACAACAAACTGACTTATACCAAATTAGCAGAGCGGTTGCATGTCTCCGATGGGCTCATTAAGGGGGTGGTGTATGGCGCGAATAGAGTCACACCGGCCATCGCGTTAAAGTTCGCTAAACTCGTCGGGGCAGACCCAAAAATGTTTTTGACTTGGGCTCTTGAGCAGCTCGGCGTATGGAATAAAAATTGGGAAATCGTTGAAAAAACAAAAAGGATCCAAGATGAAATTCACACTAAGCCCGAGTAAATTAAACGTGTTAAGAGAGTGCCCGAGGTGCTTTTATGATATCAATATGAACGGAATCGCTCGGCCAAGAGGCCCGTTTCCTTCACTCCCCGGCGGGATTGATATCGTGATGAAAAAATATCTCGCTAATTATTGCGGGAGTCTGCCGCCGATTCTTACCGGCGAGGTCCCGGGAAAATTGTACGCAGATGCGGCAAAACTTAAACGCTGGCAATTCTGGCGGACCGCCCCGATGTTTGAGGACAAGGGGCTGGACGTCGCTGTTTATGGCGCGATTGATAATCTCCTTGTCCAGGTTGACAATTCTGTTGACCCGCTCGACGTGAAAACAAAAGGGAGTGAACCTAAGACAGACGGAAGCGAATATTATCAATTACAGATGGACATCTATAATTTGCTTTTTTCGGTGAACGGGTTTAAAGTCAATAATCGGGCATTTTTGCTGTATCTTTACCCTGCGCTCGCGTGTGAAGAGATCAATACGATAAAAGAAGAAATGCCCGCCGATCAAATCGTTATGCTCTTTAAAAGAAAAGTTTTTGAGATCAAATGCTCGACGGATAGGGCAAGAGAAACCATTAAAACTGCCGTCGATATTTTAAACGGCCCGCGTCCGGAATCAAGCCCGGATTGTGAATATTGCAACTGGTTAAATCTCACAACAGGGATTAAATAAAAACCTCAAAAATTAAACAGAAAGGCGTGGACAAATGGACAAAAAACCGCTGACGATTGTCGAATTAACGGCCCGGAACGTGCTCAACCTCCGGGCAGTCAGAATAACTCCCGACAAAAAGGTTGTTGTTTTGACAGGGAAAAACGGGGCCGGAAAATCAAACATCCTGGATATCATCCAGGCGTTGCTTGAGGGCCTGAAATTAAAAATGCCAATCCTCTCCGGGGAAGAAAAAGCCGTCGCGACGCTCGACCTCGGAAGTATAAAAATCCGCAAAAGATGGACGCCGAAAGGTGAGGCGTTAGAAGTCTTTGAAATCCTCCCCGACGGGAATAAAAGGTCCTTCTCTTCCCCACAAACATTCCTCAACGAACTCACCGGGAAAATGGTTGACCCGATGAAACTCCTCTTGATGTTAAATGACGATAAGAAAAAATTTCACGAAACACTTTCTAAGCTTGTCGGTCTCGATTTCGCGGACCTGAAAGAAGAAGAATCGTTAGTCAGAGAAGAGCGGAAAAAGGTTAACGACAGGATCCGTGCCGCAATCGCTCAGCTAAAAGAGATGACGGCCCCCGCCCCAGAAACGCCCGACGAAGAAATAACTTTTAAGGAGAAGCTAAACAACCTTAACCGCCTCCGGGAGAAACGCGCAATTTTCGAGAAAGTTTCTGATGGGAAGAGGCGGCTCATTGATCTTGTTGAAGCAAAGAACAAAAACCGGGAGCTGATGGAGAAGGAAATTGAAGAGATTAAGAAAAAGATTGTGATGGAAACGCAAGAGATCGACGACATTAAAACTAAAATAGAGGCAATCGTTTTCCCGGACGAGATCAGCGCCAGCCAGATTCTCGACGCAGAAAAAGAAATCGAGACGCTCGAGGAAACAAACGCAAAAATCCGGCACGCAATCAGATACCGCCGGGCGGTAAAAGAAGCCGAAAAATACAAGGACGAGAGCGAAAAACTTACTCAAAAACTCGAACGCATTGAGCAAGACAAACAAACCCGCGTCGCTCAATGCACATTCCCCGTCGAGGGGTTAAGCTTAACAGAAGATGAGGTGTTCTATAACGGCAAGCCGATTGACGTCGCAAGCGACGGGCAGAAAATTATCATCTTTACAAAAATGGCAATGGCGTTAAGTCCCGACATTAAGGTCCTCGTTATCCGCGACGGGTCGTTGTTGGATAGTGATAACTTCCGCGCAATCTGTTCCCTCGCTGAAAGTGAGGGGTATGAAATTTGGGTCGAGAAAGTCGACGAATCCGGGCAGATCGGGATCTTTATCGAGAACGGGGAGATTATTTCTGTCGACGGGGTAGAGGTTAAAAAGGCAGACCAACCAAGAGATGAGGAGGGGGAAGAATGAAGATTACATTTAAAAGTAGCAATAAAATATTTATGATTGATGGCGAAAAGTTTAAAAAGTGGTATGACAAAAAACAATGTCTCGCCGCCGTCAAGCAGACTTGGTACGCCCTGCAATATGTCAAAGATCAGACGGAACAGATATGTCTCGCCGCCGTCGGGCAGAATGGGTGCGCACTGCGATATGTCAAAGATCAGACGGGACAGATATGTCTCGCCGCCGTCGAGCAGAATGGGGACGCACTGCGATATGTCAATATTCATGCGGATTATATTGAAATCCAGGAGGGGGAAGAATGAGGGTTAGGTCAAAATTCAAGGGGCGGAAAGAATACGCGCTCTATAAAGCAGGGGTAAAACTCACGAGAAAAAAAGCAATCTATGCCCTATGTTATATGTGCAGCGATTTCTCACCGGCGGTTGATTGCATCGCCGGAGGTGAGTGCCCGGTCTATTTTTTCTCGCCCTATGCCATGTGCGACCGTCTGTCAAAAAAACACAAAGAAAAAAGACATGCAGAAATCTACGGGCTTAAACGGAATGTCAAGACAGCAGAAACCCGCGAAAATAAGCCCGTGGCACAGAATAAAGTCCCTGGCCGCAAAAGGGGGCGGCCAAAGAAAGATCGTTTAATGGCAGAGCTGCCAGGCTAGAAAAACCCCTAAATTCAAGCCATGATGCCAACCATAAAAACAGAAAGGATAAAATCAATGAAAAAAGTTAATTCGCTCCCATTCCAAGACAACGTAGACACCGGCGAGATCAACGAAAGCATGTCGTCGGAAAATCGAGGATATGCCCGTCACGATGCCCACGGGAACCCGGAACTCTTTGAAACTAAATTTGACTCCCCGCTATACACAGCAAGCGATGACCTCATTAGAACGCGAGAAAACCTCGCCGTCGCTAAAGAAAAATATGTCGACGCGCAAATCGCCTGGATCTCTGAAATGAAAAAACTTAATAAAAGTAAAGTTAACCACCAGGGGAACATCGTCGAGTTTGTCCGTGGCCGCACAACACCCGACAGGGTAAAGTTTAAAAATAAAAAGTCATAAATCTATTTTAACGATTCCGGGCGGTTGTTCTCCTCGCCGCCCTTACTTAATAATATTATTATGGCAAATCCACAAAAAGAAAACGGCTACACGGCGATATCAAATGAATTGCTTGAAGCATTAATGAAAAGAAATATCCCTCCGTCGGCAAGACGTGTGCTTGATACTATTATGAGAAACATCTACGGATATAATGGACGAAAGAGCGTTGATATGTCTATTAGCTTTATTTCTTCGGCTACCAATATGAACCGGGGGAATGTTAATCGCGCAACAAGGTTCTTGCTTGCCAACAACATGATTAAGCGCGAGTTAGGGGATCCGCAGAAACCATCCCGGTATTCCATCCAAAAAAATTATGATGAATGGGCCATAAAGCCGGATGGAGAGTCAGCGCAGACTCTACCAATGGGTAGGGTCAGTAGTGACTCTGGGGTAGAGTCAGCCCACACAGAGGAGGTAGAGTCAGTCCACACAGAGAAGGTAGAGTCAGTACAGCCCCCCAAGAAAACAAAAAACAAAAAACAATTCGCGCGCGCGCGTGCGTCTAATATTATATGCACCCAAGATCAACCCATAAGTCAACCTGCCTTCCCTCACGATTGTTACTCTCCCCAAAGTGTCAAAATTGAGATCGAAATCCTCCGCAATATCGGTCTCAAAAATCCCGAGATTAAAAACCATCTAATCATGCGTGGAATCGCAGAAGCAATCGTCGATAAAGCGCTCGGAAAGGACTTTTGAATGTTCGATTATAATAATAATATTAATCTGTTTTCTGATATATACGGCTTTGCTTCCATCGAGGAATTTCGACTCACACTCCCTGGACCAATCCCGAGTAATATCCCAGGAAAAGCATACTCAGCATGGAATAAAAAAACGCTTGACTTAATCGGGTTGACTCCTGGTCGGCCACCAACAATTAGAAAAGCTGTATGTGTTATGATATTCTTCTTCTTCGAATCAAATCAGCGCCGTGCCCTTACAAACGCATCTGACTCTATTTTCGACACGCTCGTCGATGCAAAAATAATCAAGGACGACAGATGGGCTGTTACCGGCGACGTCCTCCTCTTCCCGTCAGGAATCGACAAGAAAAACCCACGCGCAGAAATTTCAATCTTTTACAAGGACCAGGAAAATGAGAAAGAATAGACAACCAGAATCAGCAAGCGTTATCTGTTTTTCAAAAGCTATGACCTACCGCTTACGGATTAAACTAGATGCCCGTCGGTATCGTGAACATATCAAAAAAATCACAGACGAGCTTAAGCTAAAAACGGGTTGCAGTAATGGCGAATAATATAAAATAAAGGGGGAACCATGATAACAGCAATATTTAAAAACACTTTAATTGCAACAACTTTAAGTCTTATCTTATACCACTTCGTCGGGAACCCGATTTCAAGGCTTGGAAACGGGGACGGGGCCGTCTTTGTCACTTTGCTTTTTATCGGGGTACTAGCGACGCTGAAAGGAGAAAATTAAAAATGGACTTAGAACATAGCCGGATATATTTAGTTTTAATGACGGCGTTGATAATCCTTTTCTTCCTCGCCGGTGGATGGCTCATATTCTGGTCGCATAGACTTTTTATTCTGACCGGAGCAATATTTTACGGGGAGGCCACGGCATTAAAGATTCTTCATTATTTCTCATGTTTTGTCGTCTTCTCCGTCGGGATTCTTTTTTGCGGTTCAGCTATCAATGCTTTTCTCGAGGGATAAAGGATGATACATGAAAATTCCGTCGCGGCGTTTAAGAATTTAAAAATAACCAAGCGCCATAAAGAAATCCTATTGATTTTTCAGTTGTACTCTCGCCCGCTGACGGACCGGGAGGTTAAAGAGCTCGGCGGGTGGGAAGACATGGACGACGTGCGGCCCAGGATATCGGAGCTTATTGCATTAAAAATATTAAAACAATGCGGGTACGTTATCGACGAGAGGACGAAAAAGAAAGTGCGGATATCGAGGCTTGTCCTCGATGGGGAAAAAAACCAAGAAGAATTATTTTAAAAAAGTGAGGATTGCGATGGAGAAAATAGTTATTTACAGCGGCGAGGGCCCGGTTGTTTTTGAAAAAAAACGGATGTGGAATATCGGCGGGTGTTGGCTTGAGGTTATTGACGTCGGGCTCACTGAGGACGGGCAAAAGTTTGTAAAATTCGCCCAGACAATAATTGACGACGAGCATTTTAAAGATATCCACGGGCCGGTATCGGCAAAACGTAGTTGATAATTGACATTCTATAAATGCAAAAACCCCGACGTGAAAAAATAATTATTATTAATCACCGACGGGCCGACTTACTTGTGATCAACGATTAATAAAAAAATGCTTGACACTCTGCAAAATGTGCGTATAATAGAGGTAGGTGAGCAGATCAAGGTTAACCGCCCCCAACGGGGCAAAAAAGGAGCGACCATGAAACTAACAATCTATTACAACCTATCAGAGCAGGCCCGCAAAACGTACCTCATCGCAGGCAACCCTCAACCAGAGCATCAAGCTACTATGATCGAGATTAACAGCCATAAGCTTATAGATAAGATTATACTGTACGTCCACCTGCGCAAGGACGGGTCCGGATATATCTACATATCCCCGGCGCGGAGCGGTGGATATCACGATCCGGATTACTGCGACGACGCCCGTCGCATAATATCGTGGGAGTATTGTCCGCACCGCACTATATCAGATCAAGATACTATCTTGGGAGAGACAGACAAGGCGCATCAGGTCCAAGTCCCAATCGAGGCGGACAAGCTGATTGTGTCAGAGGCAGACCTGGATAACTTATTGGCCGACAAGGTAATAGACAGTAACTATTTCAAGCCGATTATTGCTAAGGATAACGCCGAGCAAGGTGAGGTGTGGCGAGCAGAGTTTGCCCGCCGCGAGAAAGAGGCGCAAGCGGCTAAGATCGCCGCTGACGTTGAGGCTGGGGCGCAATACTTGGCTTTGGCCCGGGAGGGGAAATTGTACACGTCTATAGGCGGTCGGTGGGTGAGGATCCGTCACGGCTCAAAACAGTAAGATTGACAACTGACCTATCCTCCCCGGCGAGTTGGTCGCTCCTTGCCCGCACCCGCGGGGCCGGGGGGTTATAAAAGAAAGTTGGGAAAAAATGATAACAACAACGCTTAATAGGATAAAATCTCATTCGCCCTGTAAAGATGGATGGGAAAAACTCCTTAATCATCTCGGCAAGACGAAAGCCGATGATGAGCCATTGCCTTATGCGGTGATCGTAGAGTCTAATGGGCTGCTTGATGCTATATGGTGTTGCAGAGCAGAACCTCAATATGAAAAAGAATGGCGTGAGTTTGCCTGCTGGTGCGCACTAAGCGTCAAGCACCTGTGGGATATGCCCCCTATCGTCGAGGAATATTTAACGACGAGAAATGAAAGCATTCGATCCGCCGCCTTGGACGCCGCCTTGGCCGCCTCCTCGGCCTCCTGGGCCGCCGCCAGGGCCGCCTTGGACGCCGCCTCCGCCGCCGCCAGGGACGCCTTGGACGCCGCCTCCGCCGCCGCCAGGGACGCCTTGGACGCCAGGGCCGCCTTGGCGCAGAAACAAGAATTTCTTAAAATAGTTGGTTTAAATTATTAAAACCGTGCTTAGTCGCGGAAGGAGGAAATATGCTGACATGGGAAACTAGATGCACTGGCAACCGTGTGGCTCAATTAGCAGACGGGTATCTATCGTATAACCCTTATCCGATTCTCGGGTTTGAGGGGGCAGAAATAGCGATTGTGTTTTATTGTGGCACCCAAAAAATTTTTGCGATAATCCTGTATGACACGTCGGATGATTTCGCCCAATTTCACACAGTTAAAGAGTGCCTGGATTTCGCGAGGAAATTAATCACCGACGGGAAGGCGCGACAAGGGACCGCGTCCTCGTGGGATTTTGCGAAAATGTGCCCTAATTAAGGAGATATATCAGCAATGAAAAAATCAAACGCGATCTCCCTCGACGGAGGGAAAATAAAAACATGGCTGAAAATGAAACAATGGGGGCATCGGGATTTTGCCCGGGCCGTGCATTGCAACGAAGCATTGGTGTCCCGGTGGCTCAGCGAGAAATCGCCGGAGTGTCCGTCGGACATTTATAAAGAGCGGATCTGCGCGGTAACGGGGCTTGACCTCGGCGACATTTTTCTCCTCGACCGTGGGAAAACAAAGCCGTGGGAAGGGCAATAAAAAAGCATAAATAATTTTTTTTCTTGAAAGGCGGGCAAAATGAAGAAATAATAAAAGCGTCCACGCAATCAGTTTAATTCATATAGCCGAGTTCCTCGCGGGACTCGGCTTTCTTTTTGGAGAAAAATGGCATACGTCAAAAGATACAAAGTGCGGTTGATTATCAAACACCTCCGGGAGGGGGCGTTTCTAATCGACGCGATGAAGTCCGCGGGTTTTAAATCACATGAAACATTACGTCTTTGGCGTACCCGCGAAAGAGATTTTTCGAAATATTGGAATAAGCGTCTTGATCTCCTCGTTAAGCGGACAATGGGGACGGCGGCAGATTTAAGAGTCGAAAGAGTTGAGCGGGCTTTTGAGTCAAAACTCCTTAGTCAATCTGCCTCTGCCGCATGTTATATTTTTTATCTCTGCAACAAAGCTCCGGACAGGTGGCGGCATGTCCCGTCGATAATTAACAGCAATAATATCCAGATGCAACAAACGCAAGAGATGCAAGTTATGCAACGGATTGAAGAGGCGAGATTTATCGAACGATTAGGAGATGACGAAGTTGACCAATTACTTGAAAGAGTACTCTCGAAGCGATAAGCTGTTAGCGCTTCATGCAAGTTTTGAGCTCTCCCGACGGAAGCTTATCCCATTCTGTCTGTTGCAAAACTCATATTACAAAAAATCTGACCATTTAATCCATATTGCAAACGCACTTGAGCGTGTTGAGCGCGGCGAGATAAAAAAGTTAATGGTCTTCTGCCCGCCGAGACACGGGAAGTCAAAGCTTGTTTCTGTAAATTTCCCGGCGTGGTATCTTGGCCGCAACCCAAACAATAATGTAATCCTCGCGTCTTATGCTTCTTCTTTGGCCGAGGAGTTCTCGGGGCAAGCCCGCGGGCTCGTCGAGGATGAATTATATCGTGCGGTGTTCGGCGTGTCAACAAACCCCAGGTCCCGCGGGGTTAAATCGTGGGAAATGGGTTTCGGTTTTCGTGGCGGGTTAATGGCCGTCGGTGTTTGCGGTGGGGCGACAGGGTTCGGCGCGAATGTCCTTATAATTGACGACCCCGTCAAAAACCATATTGAGGCATTTTCAAAAACTTATCGTGAGAAAGTTTATTCCTGGTATCAATCTGTTGCCTCGACGAGAATTGAGCCTGGCGGTGCGATTATTTTAATGATGGCGCGGTGGCATCAAGACGACCTCGCGGGGAGAATTTTAAAAGAAGAGCCGGACGAATGGGAAGTTATTAACTTGGAAGCGATCGCCGGGGATAATGACCCGCTCGGCAGGGAAAAAGGACAGGCATTATGGCCGCAAAGATATGACGTCGAGGCGATATCAAAAATCAAGAAGACTATCGGGACAAAATTTTTCAACGCGCTATTCCGCGGGACCCCGGATGACCCAGAATCACAAATCATTAAACGTGAGTGGATTAAATATTATAAAAAACTCCCGATAGAATATGAGCGGTTTGGCGGGGTTGACACGGCGACCTCGGCGAAAACAACGGCTGATAACACGAGCATGGTTGATGTCTGCAAGGATTGGGAAGGGTATCTATATGTTGATGATTGTTTCCTTGAAAAAATCAGCGTGTATGGCTTTTCAAAATACGTCAATGCCCAACACGCCGCGAAGAAATATAGATTGATAAAATTAGAGGCGAACAACGCCGGGGAATCTATTAAGCAGCGTATTGATGAAGTCGGGCGCGACCCCAAAACTGGAAGTCATCCCCCGGTGAGAGCAGAAACAACTACGACGGATAAGGTTGTGCGTGTTAATGAAATCTCGCCGCTGATTGAAAATGGCACGGTAAGGTTTAAGCTCGGGAACCCCAGGGTCGCGAAGCTCGTCGACCATCTTATATCTTTTGATGGGAGCGGTTCTGATATTGACGATGATGTTGACGCTCTTACTTTCGCGATTAAAGCAGCCACGGGCGGGGCGGCGTTTTTCTCGTCGACAAATAATTATGATGTCTACCAGAAAGGGCAGAAATAAATCATGTTTGTTAGCAAGAAAGAACATAAGAAGGTCCTTAACAAACTGGTCGAGCTGCAACAGTCATTTTATAAAATGAACATCATGCTCGCCGGGATGGATGAGGAGTCAACTCGCGCGACAGGAAACCCATATCAAAGTCAAGACAAGGCGATTGCCGAATTAAGCAGAAAATATGAAGGCGCGGCAGAGTGGGGATGCGCCCAGGCAAAAGAGGTGATCGACCTCCGCGCGGTTTTTACCATGGGCGACGGGATCCAGGTCAGCGAAATTGACCCCGCCACCGGGCGGTCGTTCGTCGGGGAGAAAGGACAATTTAAAAAAGAGGTTGAATTTATCGAACGATTTATCACTTATAACGACCTCGACGAGGAAGGGGCGCAGGAGTTCGCTAAGGAAGCCGAAATCGAAGGAAGGATTTTATTTAAACTCCACCCGAACAAAGAGAAAAAGCAGGTTGACCTTCGGTTCTTGTCATACAACACTTATAAATATAATGTCGAAGTCAACCCCGAAGATTATAAGGATTATGTGGCGGTAAAGTATAAAGATTCCGTCGGGGAGAAGACCATAGAAAAGCCCAGGTTCGTGTATAAGAAATTTTCCGGGCGAGTAGGTAAAGTCAACGAAATCATGCCGCGTGTCGCGACGATTTTAAGAAACCTCGAGGACGCGGATAAAGCATTAAAGGATTTGAGAGGCATCAACAATTTATTCGCAAGCCCAACGCCGGTTTTTGAATGTGAAGATGAAGCCGCCGCGGATTTCCTCGATAAACGGATATCAAAAACAAACTGGAAGATTGGGAAATATATTGTATTGGCAAAAGCTGCCTTAAAGTTTGTTAGCATCGACGGCACGCACGCCGAGAATCTTATAAAAGAATTTGTTACGAACGCAAAAATTATTAGTGGGGTTACAGGCATCCCGGTCCATTTTCTTGGCCTCCCGGACCTGATGTCAAATAGAAGCACGTCGACGGACCTTTTTGAATTGATAATCGCCGCGACGAATAAAGAGCGCCGGACATGGGTCGGAGTTTATGAAGAGCTCTTCACAAAAGCCCTGGAATTGTCAAATAAGGAGTTTGGCACGACGTTCACGCCGGGAACAGTCACTTGTAACATCCCGCAGATCACGGCTGAAAAGCTCAAGGAGCTCGTCGATATATGGCTGCCTTTATATCAGGCAAATGCGATAAACCTTGATTATCTCGTCGGGTTAATCCCGAACGCGGACATTAAAGCGATTAAATCTTCCGCGGAAGAGGCGGCAAGATTAACGCTTGAAAGTATCAAGCTTCGGGAGCAAGAGCTCGACGCCCAGGGCACGGAGGATGCGGAATGAAAAGAGAGCGTGTTTATATAAAATGTGAATTACAGCAAATGGCGCAATCTGAAATTTTAGATATGATTCCGTCGGAGACTTTGCAGCGAATAAGAGACACAGACCCGCACCCGGAGTTCCGTGTTTTCTCCGTCGGGCATGAAGGGTCAGCAAATGCGACGGTCCTGGGCGTCGGGATGAAAATCTTAAATTATGCTCGGGATATCATTGTCCAGATGTTCAACCGGCTCCGGCTTGGCCTACCGGCATTTAACCGGCATCAACCGCAGACAAACAGCCATGTAAACCGGGACTCTGTCGGCGAGGTCGTCGGGAAAACCATCCAAAAGATCAGCGGGGTTTTGCATACGTTAGCCGCTGTTTATATAAAACCAGAATACAGGTCCGTTGACCTTGATATCGCGTCCCTCGAGGGGAATTTTGAGGCCGAGGAAAATAGCGACGGGTCAATGGGCGTTGTGAGTTTATCAAACATTACCGGCCTGGCGTTGAGCAATCATAAGATTGATACTCCTGCTATGCCGGGGGCTACTCTGCAGGCGGCATTGCAGATGTTCACCCATAAAAATGGGAGGATGCACCAGATGGAAGAATTTACAAAAGAGCAGATCAAAGAGGCGATTTTAAAAATGCGGTTAAGCCCGTCGGATATTTTTTCAGAGGAAGAAATCATAAGTTCTGACCCGGCGAGGAAAGCTAAGCAGACAGAATATGAGCATGTAAAGCGGCTTGAGAAACGGCTCGGTGAGGCGCGGGAAGAAAACTCAAAGCTCCAGGGTGAGTTTTCAAAAATCCAGGACGAGAACAAACAGCTTGCGATTAAGGCGAACGCCGGGGTCGTCAGGGATGTTTTTACTTCAATCGCGGGCGAGAAAAAGCTCGACCAGAAATTTGTGCAGTATGTCAACAAGAACATCCCGCTTTTTAAGTCGGACAAGAAAGACGCCGAGTTTAAAGCCGAGCTCGAGAAGTTTGTTGATACCCAGGCGAAAGAGTACGTCGAGATGGGGAAGCTTTACGGGTTTGAGGCCAAAGTTACCGTAGACGGTAAACCTGCCGACGATAAAAATAAGGAGAATGAAACCCCTGGGACCCCGCCGACAGATAAGAAAAAAGACGAAGAAGAAAATATCGAGAACGTCTTAGAGGACCCGAAGAAGAACGATTTTATCCCCGATTAATTTCGGAGTTTACGCCCCGGCGAGAACCGGGAGGATTAACTAAATTTCTAAAAAATAACGGGAGGTCTATAAAATGGGATTGGAAATTCGTAACCCTAACTTTAAGTCGTTTAAGGTGACGGCTCCCTCTGCGGGGTATACCGCCGGGGCGATGGAGAAAATCGAGGACACAGTCGGCATTATCGTCAACACTGTTGAGCTCGACGAGGAAACCGCACTTATTTATGAGTGCGAGAAGATTGTTGTCCCGAAATCTGCCGGGGTCACGTTTGCCGCCGGAGATAAGGTCTATTACAACGAATCCGCGAAAGCTGTCACAAGCGTGGCGTCAGGAAACACACTTTGCGGGCGTGCGAATGTGGTCGGGGAATCTGCCGACACGACGCTTGAGATCAGCTTATCGGGCCACATCGCGGCGTAACTTAATTTTTTATAAACGAGAAAATCCTACGGAGGTGGAATAGATGAAGGGTAAAATTATCAGAGATTGGTCGAAGGTTAATTTCCAAAACCCCGATCATATCAAAAAGCTGAGTGGGGCCTTTCAGCATTTTATGCGTGTCCCAGAACGCAACAAAGAGTTCAAGCTCGCCATGCAGCAATTCACGACGAAAGGTGACTTCCCGGACAACATTATTGCTGTCCTTGAGAAGTATCATGCGACGCCGGATTGGGACACCGGATATGAGCAGATTTTTGACATTCGGGATTTTACGGGCGGGACCGAACCCGGGTTTAAAATTCTCGACGTGACGTCAGGGTTGACGTTCTCGAAAATTCCCGTCGGGGATAAGATCAAGGTTTACAAAGCAAGCGGGAGCGTTGTTTCTGTCGAGTTTGACAGATACGGCGGCGGGTTAAATTGGGACCGGACCTGGTTTGACGACCGCCAATATTGGCAAATCGAGGACACCGCGATTGAGTTTAGAAATAAGGCGTATTCTCAACGTGCCGCGGCGCATTATGCCTTGATTGAGGCCGTGACGAATACGACAACTTGGCAAGGGACCTCGACGGACACAGAAGTCAATCGCGACATCAAGACGATCAACGCCGCAGCGCTCGCGATTTTGACCGCCGTTAAGGACAAGGGATATGGCGTCAATGCGAACACAGAATTGATACTGCTTGCTCCGCTGGCATTGATGTCGAGAGTTAATAAAGCAATGACTCAACTCAACCAGGCGTTCGCCGGGTCGAGCCGAAGCATTGTTTTTACTGTCCGGCCGATCTTTTCTCTGATGCTCTCGTCAAACAGCTATTATTATGTTTGTCTGCCGAAGAAAAAGATCAAGGGCGGGAACAGAATGGATTTAACGCTTTACAACCTTTTTGACCCGTTGCTTTATGCTGATACCGTCGCCGGATGGATGAGATACGGCGCGGCTATTGGCGACACGGACCAGGTTGAGAAATGTTCAATCGCATAACACGAGCATAACACAAAAAAAAGAAAATTCCGTCGGGGAGGGGCAACTCTCCCCGGCGAGTCTAACCCGGAGGGAAATGATGGGCTTTATTTCAATGTCAAAATTACCGGGACTCACAAACAGGCAACCAGAGCCGCCGAAGAAGAACAAAGTTATCACCATGAGTCAAATACATGATCCTGGGACGCGGAAATTGAAAGAGCAGATGATTCAGAACCGCCGGAAAATAACCGAGGTCTTGCGTCAAGGAATGTGGGCCGGTGAGCGTTGTTTTATCGTCGGGGGCGGGTCAAGCGTACGGAAGATTAACCCGAAGCTTTTAGAGGGGGAGCATACAATCGGGATTAACCTGGCGTTTAGGTTATTAGACCCAGAAATCATTTATGGGATGGATCCGAGGTTGTGGGGGTGGATTGAGTCGGGCGAGACTGGCCCCGACGACAGAGACCTTTTTAACGCATCAAAAGCGATTAAGATCTGGGGCGATTTAAACGCGGCCCCGCTCCCTGAGGACATTTTTATTGCACAGAGTATTGGCCGCCCAGGACTTTCACAGAATCTCGAGGAAGGGCTTGGGTGCGGGACAAACTCCGGGTTTGGTGCTCTTAACCTGGCGTTGCTTCTTGGGGCGTCTGAAATATACCTTTTGGGGTATGACTTCTCTGGGCCTCGATGGCATAATGGATATCCGAGCGAGCCGGCTGAGAATGTCCATGATTATCACTTGCAATGTTACGAGGAAAACTCCGACGAGTTCAGGAAGTTCGGGGCGAGAATTATCAACTGCAATAAAAACAGCGCATTAAAAGTTTTTGAGTTCGGGGATATTCCCGCCGAGCTCAACCCCGTCGAAGAAAAACCCGCGAAGAAACCGGCGAAGTTAAAGAAGGTCGAAAGAACAAAGAAAGAGGACGAGCCGATTTTTATCAATTATTTCACGCCGGAGAATGGATATAAAAAATATGCTGACAACTTGCGCTTAACATTAGATCGGCTTTCTTTGGACTATGACGTCTCGCCGGTTAAGAGCCGCGGGGATTGGGACGCAAACACAAAGTTTAAGCCGCAGTTTATCTTAAAAATGCTCGATAGATATCCAGGCAGGAATGTTGTCTGGATTGACGCCGACGCTGTTGTTGTGTCCTCGCCGGATAAGCTCTTAACTTGCTCGGCAGATATGGCGGGTCATTATCGCAACGGGACAGAGTTTATTTCTTCGGTGATGTTTTTTAAAAATAACGACATCACCCGCGCTTTCCTCGCAGACGTCGAGAAGCTGTTAAAAGGCGGAGAGCGCCGGACCTTTGGGGAGCAGCCGTTTTTCCAAGAGGTCCTGGATAAATATCGCAAGGAAGGGAAGATCACATTTGAAGATCTCGGGCCGGAGTATTGTTATATTATTGGGCTTCAAAATCCGGACGTTGAGCCGGTGATTGAACAGCATCAAGCGTCTCGTACGCTAAGGACTTAATGACAAAGATTGACATTGTAATCCCGACGAGGAATAGAAAAGATAAGCTTGCTAAATGCTTAAGGTCAGCTCACGACGTAATTTTAGCAAGCTCATCTTATTCTGTTATTGTCAAAATTTTCTTTTCATCCCTGCAAGAAAAAGATGAGTTTGACGCATCTTATGGCCGGTGTGCTTTTGTCCAGACGCATCTTTACGCCGGAAGATTCCGGGCTTCAACTTTCTGGAATGATTATCTTCGTGGGATGAGCGCGGACGCATTATTATACCTCTCCGACGACACTTATCTCGACGAAAACATAATCAACAACTCTGCCCCAAAAATTGAGGAGTTTAATTTTGATGGCGTTGTCGGGTTTAAGATCAGAAACGCCACCGACGGACAACCGGCAAAGGCGGCTTATGGGCTTTTAGGTTCTGCCTTTGCTGACCGGTTCCCTGACAGAAAAGTTTTCTGCCCTGATTACGGGGCTTTTTTCTGCGACATGGAGCTTGAAGAATTTGCACGGTGTCTTGGCCGGTTCTGTTTCTGCGAAGATGCACAGCTTGAACATTACCACCCGGCTTTTGATAATTCGGCCCCGGACGAAACGCATCTTTTCCATAGAGCTGAGCACGCGCGGTCCGACGTGAGTGTCCACGAGGCCAGGCGTGCAAAAAATATATTGTGGGGAAAATCTTTTGAGCTCATATTAAAGGGGGCGTAAATGGGATTAGGAGAGTTCATCGGGATTGCGACGTTAATCCTCGCCATAATAGGTTTCGTGGCGACGACGGCATACCGGACAAATAAGCAGATCAATGACCAGGTCCAGAAAGTCAGTGAATTAGAAGATGCTAAACACACAAGAATATTTGAGCGGCTCGACGAGGTTAAAAAAGCGGCAGATGAAAAGTTCGTCGAGGTCAAGATATGCAAGATACTCCACGAAAACAATGAGAAACAATTTGCAGACATCCAGTTAAAGTTAAACATCTTATCCAATGATGTTAAGAAGCTGCTTGCCAAATCGGGTATTTCATAGCCCATGAGGAGACTAACAAGAATGAGAAAAATTGTTTTGACATTGATGGCCATATTATTAATCCCGTCTGTAACAATGGCACAAAGCGTGCTCATATATCGGAAGCCAAGCGCGCTTGGATATCCTTCCGGTGTGTGTGGAGATGGCGAATATATTTATGGCATCGGCGAGACAATCTTTTGCAGCACTCCTCCCGGCAACGCAGAAACTTATTGGACAATGAATGAACTCGACGAGAACACAATATATCCGTCTTTTGATGGATACGACGTTGTTATCGGCGGCACAGCCCCGCTTGATTCTGCTAAATTCTCCATAAAAGGAGTTGCAGACCAAGTACAAATGCTTATCCGCGGGAATAGCACTCAAACAAATGCGATTATTAAAATCCAAAAATCAGACGAGACGACGATCTTTGAAATTGACAATGACGGGACGATTATAGCCGGGGATGGGACAGATGGCGGGTCAATCGGATTAAAAGAATTAGCGGCTGCGCCTGAGGACGTCCCTGGCTATGGACGTTATTGGGTCCGGGACGATGGCGTGGCAATGTTCACATATAACGAGGTTGATTATGAATTAACCGGAAGCGGCGTTCTCCACGACGAGGTAACTCTCGCCGGACAAGATTATTTAAGTCTCGACGGCCAAGAGATCACCGCCGGGCTGATAAAAGGGGCAGATATTAACTGGACGACAATTAACCAAATCAGCGGCTTAAATATCAACTGGACGACTATTGACCAGATTGGCGACGCAAATATTAATTGGACTGATTTGCGATATCTTAATGATTACATAAACTGGCCCGCCGTGAATGAGGTTATTTTGTCAGGGATAAATTGGGAGGCATATCTCGACGGAGGAGAGGATATTAATTGGGCTGTGATAACTGAGCTAGACTTGACCGGGATAAACTGGGAATATTATGCTCAAGGGGGAGGTATTAATTGGACGACACTTACAGAGGCCAAACTTGATGGAATAAATTGGGCTTATTATGCCGGGGGCGGCGGCGAAGAAGTTAATTGGGCGGATATAACAGAGCTCGATTTGATTGGCATAAACTGGCCGTACTACGCTAATGGCGACGGGATAAACTGGACGACAGTAACAGAGCAAAAACTCGACGGGATTAACTGGACTGATTACGATATCACTCATCCCGCGGAAATGGCGAACGCAGACTTTGGGGCATTCACTTGCGCTTCCGGGAGCTGCACTCTTGATAGCGCAAGCGCTACGAACTTTACTTGGTACTTGCATCCCGAGAAAGGTAAACTCCCGAGCACCAATCCTATGGTTATAGATTCAAATACGACTGGAAGATGGGCTGGCCGGTTCGATTCAGCGACGGATGAGTGTGCTCAATGGCACACGATGCTGTATCCTTACAACGGGGGAGTGTTAAAATTCAGGGCCTTGTACTCAATGAACGAAGCTAACACAGGAACTAAGTATGTTTCGTTCGCTGTTTCTTTGATGTGTGTTAGTCCGGGGGACAGCGCGGACGTAGATACAGATTCTTTTGGTACGGTAGACTATATAACGGATAAGGTCAACAACACGGCTGGGTATTTAAGTTTAGCTAAGGATGATTCTCTAAACGGAGACGCCTGCGCAGAATTTGATATTATAGTAGCAAAGGTTTGTCGTGATGCCGACGCATCAGGAGGCGGGACTGACGATGCAACCGGCGACCTGGAACTGAGGGAAGGATTAATCTATGAATAGGAGACAAATATGCCTAACTATATTGAATATAATCTGACCACGGGAGCCCTGATCAGAAAACATTATAGCTTGCCGGAAAGCGGGGCGGCTGTGTCGCCCAACGGGATGTTGGAAGTCACCGAAGCCCAATTACGGGATTTGACGATATACACTAAAGTTGTCGCCGGGGAGATACGAGAAATGACGGCGGAAGAAAAAGCAAAAGTGGGTTCCGATATCTTGGCGGCTCAAGAAGCATTTACTAAAATCCCCTCTTTTGAAAAATTATTAACCGCGCTAATAGACAAGAAGATAATAACTCTTGAGGAGGTTAAAAATGCGACGCCTTATAAATATTAGCGTATTGTCGCTAGGATTATTATTCTCCTCGATAAGTAATGCCGGGGTATACTTCGCCGGGGGTGATGATGTTATGTGGCGAAATTCCTTACTTTCTTCTACGACTTCCGGGGTAACTGTGCATGTAGTAGTTACCCCCGAGGATGTAGACTATACTACTGGGACTTGGGGACAAATCATCGTCGGGAATGGAAGCGGTGGCCTATTTACTCTAGGGTTTAATGAGAGTGGATATCCTTATTGGTGTTGGTATCGATCAGGTGGAGTGTGGGAACGTACTACCGGTTCGACGCTTTTAACCGACGGGCAAACTATAGCACTAACGGGCATGTGGTCTCAAAATAGCGCGTCTCCGGTATATTTGAATGGGGTGCAAGACGGGGTAACAACGTCAGGCAATTATCTCTTGTTGGCCCAGGCATACAATTTCACCATCGGGTCAGGGTCTCTACAGTCAGATGATATCGGTTTTTCCTGGGCGGCCTTCAAGGGCACTGTCCATGATGTTTGTATTTGGCAGGGGACACTTAGTGTAAGTGATTTGCAGACATTGGGAAAATCCCGAGTAAAAGGAATTTGCAGAACAATCCAGCCTTCTTCTTTAATTGCATATTTTGACTTAGATAGTTGGGGAGACGGGACGCAAGTCGATGATTACGAATACCCGTCGAGGATTGTTGCCACAGAAGCGTATCCGCTTAATGTGAACGGGGGGGCAAGCGTCCTGAGTAAAGCAGAAAGTTTTTTAACATATA
>JAKQKX010000035.1 GCA_029560465.1 Candidatus Omnitrophota bacterium | reverse complement strand
AAGCGGAGAGAACATTTCCGCGGGGGAATATCGGGCCGTTTTGAGATCGGCCCTTAAAAACGATTCTAGCGCGATATTTTCCGGCCAACGGGGGAGAACGGGCCGCCGGGGCATATCCGGGGGATCCCCTGGGGCCTAGGGTTAAGCCGATCGGCCCGCCTTGGCCCGGCCCGGGCCGTTTTCGGGGCAATAAATCGAAAGGCTCGGCTCAGTAATTACAGGAAAATACAGTAAGGGGGCGGCCCGCTCGATCAAGCTACCGAAACGGAAAATAACGGGGAATTTTGAGCGCCCTAAAAAGGGCGGCCGTTTAGGGATAATACTTTCCGAAAATCGGCCGGAAATTTAGCGAAAATGTTATAAACGGAGCGGAGCGAAAACAAAACCATTAACCTAGACGTTAGAATCCGGCCATCCCCATATAAACGCGGGCGGGGGAGTATAGTAAATACTTAATTATTTTCCCCCCGTAGACAATAGAGGGGATCCAGCTTTTATTGGCCCTCGGGGGGCGCGGCGGCTCGGATCCTGGCCGAGCTGAAGCTTAGGGGCACGGTCGGCCGCCGGCGGGAATTCTACTTTTTGGCGTTATCGTGGCCCTTATCGTAGGCTTCATTATCTTTTATGTAATGGTCAATATCCTTTTGTGTCGAAAAAAGATCTGACCCAAAAGGTTGAATATTATGGGGGGGGTTATACTTTCCATCAGCCGCATCTTTTTCCCCCTGGTTGTGATGATCCTGCAAGTGTTCTCCGCTTTTGTTATCACTCATGCTTAGCTCCTTTCGGCTTATTCCCTTCCCCTACTATAAACCGCCCCGGTTAGGTGTCAAGGGAGGACTTTGACAAATGATAATCAAATATAATATAATGAAATTATAGGGATAATATAATCATGAAATCACAAATCGGAGGCGAACGAATGAGCGAAATTAAAGCCCTGCGGCAAGCTATGAAAGCAAGCGGAACGAATACAGCCGAGGCGGCCCGAGCCCTTGGCGTATCCTGGCAAACCGTCCACCGTTGGATAAACGGCCGGAATGAACCTTCCCCCGTTATTCGGCGGCTATTGCGGGCCGAGATTGAGCGGCTAAAGGCCGGGACGAAGTGAAAGCCCTTGGCTATGTCCGCGTTTCCACGGCCGGCCAGGTAGAGGACGGCGTTTCCCTGGACGCACAAGAGGCCCGGATTAAGGCATGGGCCGAGGCGAACGGGGCCGCCGGCGTTGAAATCTTCCGGGATGAAGGCATAAGCGGCAAGCGTTCGGACAATCGGCCCGGACTCTTGGCCGCCCTCGAGGCCGCCGGCCGCGGGGATGCGCTAATAGCTTATTCCCTTTCCAGGCTTTCCCGATCCACGCGGGACACGCTCGAAATAGCCGAGCAATTACAGAAACGCGGCGCGGATCTGGTTTCCCTATCCGAGAAAATAGACACGACTTCCGCGGCCGGGAAAATGGTATTCCGGCTCTTGGCCGTCCTGGCCGAATTCGAGCGGGATCAAATATCAGATAGGACGAAATCCGCCCTGCAATACAAGCGGGGGAACGGGGAGAAAACCGGCGGGGACGTTCCCTATGGATTCAAGGCGCGGAGCGGCCGGCTTTATCCAAACCCTAAAGAGCAAAAGGCAATCAAGGAAATTCGATCCCGGCGGGCCCGCGGGGAATCCTTGCGGACGATATGCCAGGCCCTCGAGAAAGCCGGCTACAAACGGCGGCAAGGCGGGAAAACGTGGCATCCTGAGGCCGTCCGGCTCATTCTCGGCCGTTCTGATTGTCAAGGTTCGGTCGAAGGTTGACAGAAAAGGGGATAAAAACATGAACACTCGCGCGCGGATCAAACGGCTCGAGGTAGAAGCCCGCCGGCAAAGTTTAGCCAAGGCCGGACCTTGGGCGGGACCCTTCGTCAGAAATCTGACAAAGGGGCTGTTGACACAAAACGAGAGATTGCATCCGTCGCGGGCGTGTCGGCGGCGGGAACATGGATTTAAACGAGTTAAAGAAATCCCAGGCCGCATACAAGAAAGCTACGCGGGGGGATAAACCTTGAACGTCCGAACGAGAATTGAACGGCTCGAACGGGAGGCCCGGCGGCGGGAGCTCGAAAGCCAACCGCCGAAGCCTATCCTTTACCGGATTTTCTATGAGGGCGGGGAGCTTGCCTCGGAAGTGCTCATTAAAAAACCGCCTTGCAATTGTGTCGCGGGAATGATGAAATCATGGAAACAATGAAGCGGACGAAATCAAACGGATCCAAACGGAAACCGAAACCCGCCGCAGCGGATCCGGGGGCCCTTGGCGGGGAGCTCACGGCCCGGCAAGTAAAAACAATCCCGGCGATCCTCGAGGCCCCTTCAATTGAGGCGGCGGCCAGAACGGCCGGCGTTGCCAAGTCAACCCTTTATGAATGGATCCGGCAAGATCCCTTCCGGCTAGCCCTCGAGGCGGCCCGCGGCGACATATACCGGGAGGGGATTGATACGCTCAAAGGCGCGGCGCGGAAGGCCGCCGGCCGATTGATTGAGCTCCTAGACTCGAAAAATGAGAACACGCGGCGATTAACGGCGCGGGAAATCTTGGCCCTTTCCATGAAGGTTGAAGAAACACAAACCCTCGAGAAGCGATTAACGGCGGTTGAGGAAGCCCTAGACGCTTCCGAGCCGGCGGCAAGAGGCGCAAAATGACACGGCTATTTACTCGGGGCGGCCCGCGTTCGCCTTTCCTAGGCGAAATAAAGAGGCCGTTTTTAGGGAAATACTGCAAACCGGCGGGATCCTGGCAATATCGGCGCGGGGATCCGCCCGGGGCCCAGGTAGATCGGCCGGCCAAGGGGATTTAAACCGTGAATTTTAGGGGCCGGATTAAGTCTATTGAGAAAGCCTTACGGCGGAAAGCCTCGAGCTCGGGGCCACAGGTTGAATACATTATTTCCGAGAGCTTCCTTCCATACAAAAAGGGGGAAGCCCCGGCCGGGCCCGGGCTAAGCAAGCGGAACGTGATATTTATTATGCCGCGGCCAGGGGAGAAGCGGGGGGCCGAGGCCGGCAAGGGCGAATTAAACGCGAAGGAATGGGGGACAGAATGAGCGGCGAAGATCCGAAGGACGGCGGCCAAGCCGAGCGGGCTTTCGTTTGGCTTCATCCGGGGGCATCGGTAGCAAGGAACGGGCGGACTTTGGTTCCGGGCTGTATCCACGAAGCCGAAGATTTCAAGCCGGCCGTTATCGCGGAATGGATCCGCACGGGCGCGGCCAGGTGGGCAACGGGGGAAGATTTAGCGACTATGCCGAGGGCCCCGAAATATAGGGCGGCTCCGCAAGATCTTCCCCCCGAACAAGAGACAGTCTATAACAGAGGCGGAGTTTATCCCCTTGCCTATTATCATGACGGGGAAGCGGCGGACGCGCAACCCTCATTATTCCCTCAGCCCCTTTTTCAGGGGAATGAAAAGCAAGACGCGGACGATCTAAAGCGATTAAAAAATAAACTCCAACGCGCGGGTTATCCCGAGCAAGTATTACGAACGCCCCTAAAGGAAAAACAGCTAGAGCGATTATTTCAGCAGGAACGCGGCGAGGCCGTCTATCCGATCCTAGACTTATTACAAAAATCTTTTCTCGAAATCGTTGCCCGGGGGGATTCTCGGGCAACTCGGATTAGGTGGTTTTGGTTCGTTAATGTCCTTTCCGATATTGTTTTCCATGATCTTGCAAATAAATGGGTAGATGCGGCGGCAACGGCGGACATAGAAGAAAAGCAAATCAGAAAAAGAAGCGTTTTTACCGAAGGATTAAAAAAGGCCGTTTCCCTTTTTGAAATTGTCCTTCCCGAAATAACCGAAGAATGGACGGGTGAAAACTCGTTTACGGCAATTCAGCGGCGGCCCGGCTTTAAGATGGATATGAGCGTTTACGAGCGGATCCTACATCAAACCCAATTAAGGGAAGATGGCTTTGAAAAAACAGAAACCGCGGCCGGTATAGTATGGGAAAAGAGATGCGGCCGGCGGCGTATCCGTTTGCATACGTCTAAAATTATCACCGGCGAATTATCCCGGCGGGCCGTTATGGCTCCGCTCTTGATTGCCTCGGCCCGGGGGACATATAAGCCCGGGCCGATTTTATTTGAAGAAATGCTCCGGTTTCTAGGGCAAGAAAATTGTAGCCAGGAGGAACGAGCGAGGATCCGAGAATATTTATTATCGGCGGAAAATACTTCCATCACGGTTATTGAAACCAATTATAAAAACGGAAAGGAAACATGGCACGACTATGCCCCATTATATCGGCGTTTCCGGTGGGAAGGAGGAACCGAGGGGGGCGCGCGGCTTTTCCCGGTATTAAACGAGGACTTCCCCGAAGTATGGAAGGCTAGAAAACAATATGCGTATATCTCGGCCGATAGAATGAAAGGGCTCCCGAAAGAACGAACGGAGCGGGAGCATTTCGTTTTAGACTTTTTCCGGCTCCGGTATGGGATGAAATGCATAAACCGGAAAATGAAAGCGTTTTTATTTGAGGACGCGCAATTAAGCGAAGCCATCTTGAAGGAATGGGGCATTAAGAAAATCAAGAAAACAGTTTCGGAATGGTTTGAATTAGGGAAGGCCGAGGGATTGATTAGGGAATACAACATAGACGAAAGCGGCGGCCGCGCGGAATACCTAGGGCAAGTCATCCGGTATTATCCGGCAAAGGGAGCGGCCCCGAAGATCTATCCGAAGGAAGCGGAGCTCCGGCCCTTATTGAATGAAATAATTGAATGGATCTATGAGCCGGACAATAAGCAATATGTAAAAATGCCGGAGGCCCAAGCCCGGCGGGAACTAAGAAACGCAATCCGCGAGCTCGGCGTTTATCGTATCCGGGAAATTTGGGAAGGAACGGGGGCGGAGCGGGAAGGCGAAGGGGAAGATTATTCCCCCTGGTATCCGGGAACCTCCCGA
>JAKQKX010000028.1 GCA_029560465.1 Candidatus Omnitrophota bacterium | reverse complement strand
CTTGCTGCATGGCTGATGGCGGCACCCTTCTGACCCGGGATAAACATTTTAATCATATTGAACAAATAGAAAAAATCGTTCTGGTGTAATCATTTAATTCGGGTGGAAAATGGGGTCGCTTAATTTTGAAACTATTTTTTGCGATAGAGGCTATTGGTTCTCCTTCTGGATATTAAGCGCCGTAATGATGCTTGCTGATGCCGCAAAAAGGATGGCCTGCCCTGAATGAAGAACTTGTCGGTAAAACAAGAATGTTTTATTAAGCTTATTCTCCTTTCCCTTATTTTTCTTTTCATCCTGGCTGAATTTCTTCTGGCGTTCACGCCGCCCGTTGCCCGCGATGCGCTCATTCATCACCTGGCCATTCCCAAGCTCTGGCTTGTTCACGGCGGATTTTATGAAACGCCCTGGGCCGGGTTTTCTTACTATCCGATGAATCTGTCTCTTCTCTATCTCGTGCCTTTGTATTTCGGCAACGATATCCTTCCCAATTTCATTCACCTGGCCTTTGGCATCGGCACGGCCTTGTTGATTTACGGATATTTACGCAAAAAGATAAGCTCATTGGCAGGTCTGCTGGGAGCGCTGATGTTTATCAGTCTGCCGACGATATTACGAACGGCAACGACTGCATATGTGGATGTCGGTCTGGTGTTTTTTACCACACTCAGCGTCCTGGCGTATGTGTATTGGAGAGACACGGAATATCAAAGCAAAGGGTGGCTGTTGGTTTCCGCTATAGCCATGGGGCTGGCGCTGGGCACAAAATACAGCGCCCTTCCGGTCTGGTTTTTTCTTACGCTTGCACTTGCGTTTCTTTATTCAAAAGAGACAGGCAGGCAATGGCCGGCGCTGAAATACGGCTTTCTGTTTTTCTTGATTTCGCTGATGGTCTTTTCTCCGTGGCTGGTGAAGAATGTCATCCTGACGGGCAATCCCCTTTATCCTTTGTTGAAAAGCTTCTTCGGGGACAGCGGCATCAATGTGGAGGGTGTTTATTCCGCAATGTCGGGAGACGCGGGCGGCAGTATGTTTAAAACGCGGCAATGGTTCTGGGGAGAGAGTGTGTGGGAAACCTTATTGATCCCCCTTCGCTTCTTTCTCCAGGGACAGGATCACAATCCCCGCTATTTTG
>JAKQKX010000021.1 GCA_029560465.1 Candidatus Omnitrophota bacterium | reverse complement strand
CTCAAAGGGGACGGAACGGACTCCTTCGAGACGGGACATGCCTGTGTTGGTGACGACGAAGCAGAAAACGACATTGAAGGGATCGTGTTGGAAATCACCGCCTTTCTGGATCGTCTGATCCGGGCGGGGAAAATCACCAGGAAGGACAAACGTATTCTTCTTTCGACCTTCACCGGGGGGAAGTCTCTCAAGGATATCTCCTCCCCGCGCGAATACGAACGCCTGAAACACCGGCGACGGCAGGTCATGGAGCACATCAAAAAATATTCTGCAAGTAGCTGAATTTATATAGGCAATAAAGATTTTTTCGCCCCTGGAGGAACTTTTTTGACGTATCCATATAGGAGGCATTTTTTTTGAGGAGGATGATCATGCATAACACGGAAACGACAAACACGACCCGTATCGTCAGGGACACCTTCATCGATATGGCTCTTTACCTGGAGTGCCTGTTTCTCCTCCACGGTGTGAACGATATCCTGAGCGAGGACATCATCCACTGCATGGAGGAAGGTTATTCCAAAGCCATGAAAAATCTCACGACAAAAGAAATTTCCAAAGCGGGCGCCAAACGCAGGACTGCCGTGGATCGCTTTCTCAAGAAACTGGAGAAGGAAACCATCTGATCGGGGGCTGTCCGGGGGCGAATTTCTTTTTGAAAGGAGGAAATGTTTATGCAAGCTCAGGAAATTGTAAGTCAGGCAGGATCGGGGATTATGCCTTTTCCGCCGTTGCGGCCGGATGACAACCCTTTTAAAGGAAACGAGGCGGGGTTTTACCTCTCCAAAACCCGGATGTCCCGCTACACAGCCTGCCCCCGAAGCTACCGGCTGGCCTATCAACT
The DNA here is from genome assembly GCA_029560465.1 of Candidatus Omnitrophota bacterium. Classification (GTDB taxonomy): domain Bacteria; phylum Omnitrophota; class Gorgyraeia; order Zapsychrales; family JANLHA01; genus JAGOJP01. Next base: position 818 of record JAKQKX010000021.1, on the reverse strand, counting down.
GGGTGTCAAACCCATCAAAACGCCGGTTGAGCTCCTGATCGGCAAGTCGATCCACAAGCTCATTGCCGAATCCTTCCTGGCCAGAGCGGCCAACATGATTCCCGATCTGACCGGGTCGCTGGATGCTTTCTGGACGGATGAGATGAAGGCGCCGGCAACGCGCGCCGAAATGGAACAGGCGAAACGCGAGGCCGGGCGTTACGCGTGCCTGTTCATCAAGGAAGTCGATCTGAGACCTCTGGCCGTCGAAAAGGAGTTTTCCATCCCCGTCGTCAATTACGAAAATGGTGACATCCTGCCCGTGCCGCTGGTCGGGATCATCGATCTTGTGGACCAGCCCAATGGCACACCCCGCGCCCTGGAGATCAAGACGCGTTCCCGCAAAGGAGATGACCTTCAGCCCAAGGTGTCCCTGGAACTTACCTGTTACGCCTACTGGATCAAGTCCCAACTATTGGGCGAGCTCAACGAGGATGTGAATATCGACAAGATCCCCGTCGGCTACCTGAACATTATCAAGACGAAAACACCCTCCATCCAGAAGCAGGAAGGCTTCTGAACTATCCGGGATTTCATCGACCTCTTTGAGACCGCGAAAGCCGTTTATGAAAGCATTATGGACGGCAGGTTTTACCGCAATCCCGGAACTCATTGCGGTTGGTGTGACTATGCCCAGGTCTGCGCGGGTAAAGGGCGCTCGGAACTTGCTTCGGTTTTCGGTGAGGAGGCGTGTGACCGGATGTGGGAGGCGGATTTGATCTGAGGCTGTCCGGAATTAAAAGGAGGAATTCATGAACATCAACGCAGCAATCAGGGCT
>JAKQKX010000010.1 GCA_029560465.1 Candidatus Omnitrophota bacterium | reverse complement strand
CTTAAATCCGCCCAGGTCTGGCTGGAGGCGGCTGGGCAGATTTTGTTTACTTTGAGTGTCGGGATCGGTGTTATCCTGACGTATGCGAGTTATTTATCAAAGACGGATGACGTTGTTTTATCCGGGCTTACGGCGGCCAGCATGAATGAAATCGCGGAGATCATCATCGGCGGCAGCATTGTCGTGCCTGCCGCCTTTGTTTTCTTCGGGCCGATGGATATCCGCGCCGTGGCGGATTCCGGCGTGTTTAACTTGAGCTATGTCACCATGCCGCTCATTCTGCAGCACCTGCCTTTAGCGGACATCTTGAGCTTTCTGTGGTTTTTGCTGTTGTTCATCGCGGGCATCACCTCTTCGGTTTCGCTGTCGCAGCCGGTCATCGCTTTTATGGAGGATGAATTCAACCTCTCCAAGAAAAAGGCCGTGGTCATCTTTGCCGGCGCGACCTTTATCTTGTGTCATCCGGCCGTGCTGTTCCTCGGGAGAGGAGTTGTGGACGAATTGGATTTCTGGGGAGGCACGTTTTTCCTGGTCCTGTTCGCGACGATTGAAGCCATATTATTCAGCTGGGTCTTTGGTATGGAGGCCGCCTGGGATGAGATTCATCTGGGGGCGGAGATGAGGATCCCCCGGGTTTATAAATTCATTATCAAGTATGTGACCCCGTTGTTTTTACTGGTTATCTTGGGGACATGGTTTTTTCAGAAATGGCTTCCGGTTATTCTTATGGAGGAGGTGGCTCCGGAGAATAAGATTTATATTCTGGCGACGCGGGTGGGCTTATTCCTGATTTTTTTCGCGATTGCCGTTATGGTTAGGGTGGCCTGGCGACGGAAAGGACAAATAACGGAGGGGGCGCGATGACTCTTGGCGGCTGGTTTTCCCTGATATTATCCTGGACTGGGATTTTGACGCTCGCCGGGTTTTGCTTTTATTGTATTTTCAGAAAGGATTCCGGGCTTGACTAAGTTCATGAACCGGGTGTTCGCCTCATCTTAGGAGACCGGCCACCGTCTTATTCCCTCAAAGCAATTTTTTTTCTTAAGTCTTTGGCCATGGCAGGGTCCTTGTTGCGTTGATTTATTTTTTGGGTATTTAAGATGGACGGTTCATAGTAATAATATTAAAATAAAAATAACTTAAAGCCCGGATTTAGCGGGCAGGGAAGATTGACAAAAATAATAACCTGTGATAAATTGGCGCAGTATTTAATTTTATATTATGAAAAATATGACCAAAAATTTTCTTTTTTACACGCTTATAATTTTAACCGGGCTGTGGTTCCCGGTCCCTTCCGAAGCCCTGTGGGTCTGGACCCCGCAGACGAACAAGTGGGAGAACCCTAAAT
>JAKQKX010000101.1 GCA_029560465.1 Candidatus Omnitrophota bacterium | reverse complement strand
AAAGTGCACTCCGTCTATGTAAACATCCTCAACTGTATGCAAATGCCCCTGTAAAACCAGTTTAAGGTTATAGCCCTTAAACAGATCAATTACATCCTTTGCATTGGCAATTACCCGCGAAGAATCGTTGGGAAAAGTGCTACCTGAGTATTTTTGGGTATAGGCTGTAATAAATGGGATATGCGTGCTAAGAACAATGGGCATTTTAGGGTCGGTTTCAGCAATCACGCCTTTTAGCCATTCTATTTGAGTGTTGTCGATAAGGCCAATATAGCTGTTCTTTCTGGTATCCTCAATGGAGTTGATCACGATAAACTTCCAACCCTTGTAATCAAAGTCGTAGTATGATTTGCCTATTCGCTTTTCGAACATCTTCTCGCCGTATTCGGGATGGGAGGATTCCGCTTTGCTCTGTTTCAAAATACCGTATATGTCGTGGTTTCCCATGCCATTATGCACAGGCTTTTTAATTTTTTTTGAGGTTTCGAGATAGAGATTATACAAGGAATCGGCACGACCATAGGATTGTTTAAGGGCATCCATTATTAAATCACCACCGGTAATAACAAAATCGGGGTTCAATTTATTGATGGAATCAATAGCCTGAGAAAATCCCTGAACAGCATTGCGTTCTGGTTGCAAATGGATATCAGTCATAAAGACAAAGCTGAATGAGTTTTCCTGATTTACAGTAGTTTTCGTTTTGCAGCCAGAGAACAGAGATACCATTTGAAGGATAATTATGAATCCTATTAATTGGTTACCAGCATTTTTCATAAAACAAGTTTTATTGTTAAAACCTAAAGGTAATACGGATAGGAAATTGCTTTCGGCGGCCCTGCGGGCGGGATCCGTGCGGGCCGCCCTCCTGGAGGCCACCAGCCCAGGTCTGGGCCGATTTCACCATGGAAACACCCTAGCAGGCGGGCCACTGGGGTCGAGCGGGAATGCCGCCGTCCCCGGCCCCCGGGGGCCGGGGACGGCGCGGACGCCCATGGCCGCGGGACGACGAGACCGCTCCGCCGACGACCGTCGTGGCGGTCGCTCAGTTCCGGAAATCCCCCTCGCCGACCCCGTAGTCCGGGAAGTCGGCGTCCTCGGGGAAGGGCACCAGTTGCCGGCCGTCGTCGGTGACCGGCATCGCACGGTGCCCCGCCATCTCGGGCGGTCCCCGGCTGGGGGCGGATCCCAGAGC
>JAKQKX010000005.1 GCA_029560465.1 Candidatus Omnitrophota bacterium | reverse complement strand
GCGTCCGGGCAGACGATCAGCGCGGACGGGTGGGTGGAATTTGGTGCGGTGGAAATAGACACATACCGGATGTGCGGGTTGTCTGACAGTAATTTGGATGCGCATTACACGAGCATTGACTACGCGGTTTACCTTTATAATGGGGCGGTCTATGCGTTTGAGAACGGGACAAATAAAGGCTCATTCGGGGCGTATCAGAGCGGGGACCGGTTTAGGGTGGAACGGACAGGTAGCACTGTTGAATATAAGAAGAACGGCGTTGTGTTTTATACGAGCACGGTGGCCAGTAGCGGGACGTTGATGGCAGACGCGGCGATTTACACGGTTGGAGGCACGGTGGCGGACGCGAAGATAGGAATAATCATAAACCCGCCTAATTCAGTCAATGATTTAACCGCTACCGCTGGGAGTGACCAGGTAACTCTGTTTTGGAGTGCGCCGGCTGATAACGGTGCCCCGATCAGTGAGTATGAAGTTCAATATGGGACGGTCACCAGCGGGTTGTTTGATAATATTTATACAGATGATGCAGTGCCTGGGGCCACGATATCCGGGTTAACAGGCGGGGTGGAATATCAGTTTAGAGTTGTTTCAAGAAATACCGCCGGGACGTCAGTTTTTTCCAATATTGTCACCAATGTGCCGTTATCGACTATCCCTGTTATATGGAAAGATATAGTGGGAGCAGTGGCTGCCGGAAACATGATTACCAAGACTGCGTCAGACTCCAGTTGGGAAACTGGAGGAGCTGCTTCTGTCCAATGGTTTAATGGTGATGGTGCTGTTGATTTTCTGGTGACTCAATATAACACCGAGCGGGTGTGCGGTTTGTCTAATTATAACAAGGACGCGAAGAATACCACCATAGGTTACGGTATATATTTGAACGGTTTAGGAACTCTCTCTGTCATCGAGAATGGAGTTAACCGCAATATAGCCGGTGTATATTATAACATTAATGATCGCCTTGCGGTCGAACGCATCGGCACAACAGTTACGTATAAGAAGAATGGCGTTGTGTTTTATACCGGCACGGTTCCCAGCACAGGGTCGTTGCTGGTGGACGCGGCAATCAGGACAACGAACGGTGTCATTGCGGATGTGATATTGCGTGGGATTACGGCAGGTGTCCCGGACCCGGTCAATGATCTGGCTGCCACCGGGGATTTAGGGAACGGCGAAATCGTTCTGTATTGGAAAGAACAGCCCAATAACGGTTATCCGGTTACTGAATATGAAATTCAGTATGGCACTGTATCTGGCGGGAATTTTGACATGGTTTACACGGATGATGCTTATCCCGGGGCTCGAATAACGGGACTGACCGAGGGTGTGGCGTATCAGTTCCGCGTGGTATCCCGCAATCAGCTGGGAACCAGCGCTGTTTCCAATGTCGTGACCGCGACTTTACAGCCTGCCCCGGAAGTGGATGTTGTCTGGACCGATTTGGTCAATGTTTCCGTGGATGGTAATAGCATTACCAAGACTGCGCCCACGTTTAATAGGATGGACAGCGGAGCCGCTTCCCAGCAACGTGTCGTTGGGAACGGCGAAATTCTATTTACCGCCGCCCAGACGAATAAAGCAATTTTTTGCGGTATATCGTATTCAAACCCGGATACGCTGACGTCATCCATGCTTTATAAAATTGGATTATATAATACTGGGCGGTATTTAATTTATGAAAATTATACACAGCAAGCTTCCGGGTATTATTATATCGGTGATATTTTTTCCTTGGAACGGATCGGCACGACCGTAACGTACAAACATAATGGGGTGCCAATTTACACGAGCAGTATCGCTTCTGTAGGTTCGTTTTTGGTTGACGCGGCCATCGCAGACAGCGGTGCAACAATAGCGGACGCGCGTATCATTGACCATTCCCTAGGGGTGCCGGAAGCTGTTGATGACCTTAGCGCGTCTGGGAATTACAAACAGGTCACTTTAAGATGGAGCGAACCCGCGGATAACAGCGATCCCATACAGGCATATGAAGTTCAATATGGTACAGTAGCCAGCGGCCTATTCGATAATATTTATACGGATGATAATATGCCGGGCGCGGTTATTGCCGGGTTGACGAACGGAGTGGAATATCAGTTCCGGGTGATAGCGAGAAATTCCTATGGGGATTCTGACCCATCGAATGTTGACACCGCGGTCCCCAGAGCAGATCTTCTCGTCAACTGGATAGACCCGGTAGGGGTTGCGGTGGATGATAATGCCTTTGTCAAAACGTCCCCGTCCTTTGCCTGGGACTCTGGCGCAGTTTCCGAAACCACATTCAACGGTGACGGCGGCGTGTCGTTTGTCATCCCGCAAACGTCCGGGAACCTCATGGCAGGGCTGGCCTATCCGAATCCAGACACGACATATCAAAGCATCAACTACGCCGTCAACACCGCTGATAACGGGAATATTTATGTGTATGAAAACGGCGTGTCCCGCGGAGGTTTTGGCGCTTACCAGGCAGGAGACCAGTTCAGCGTTGAGCGGTCAGGAACAACGATTATTTATAAGAAAGACAGTGAAGTGTTTTACACCAGCGCCGTGCCGGCGAACGGTGTTTTACAGGTTGACAGCGCGGTTTACACGCCTGGCGCCGGCCTTTCTGATGCTGTTATAAACGGGTTTATGCCCGGAGCGCCGGACGCGGTAACCCAGCTTCACGCCAATCCCGGGAATCAAGCAGTCACGCTTTACTGGGAAGCGCCGGCCAATAACGGCGCTGGTATCACAAATTATGAAATTCAATACGGCACATTGGCCAGCGGGCTTTTTGACCAGACTCTTAACTCCGGGGCCAATCAATCCGTCATTGTTGATAATTTGAATAACGGCGTTGAATACCAGTTCCGCGTTATTGCCACGAATGTGGACGGCCCTTCCGCGCCGTCGGCTTCTGTCACCGCTATTCCGGTTATTGAGCGGGATGTGGTCTGGATGCCTCATGAAGGCGTTACAGTTACCGGGAATTCTATAACAAAGAATTATAGTAATTCCTGGGACTCCGGCGGCAGCGCGTCCATGACCCGTTTTTGGGGTGATGGGGGGGTGGAATTTACCGCCGCGCAAACCAATAAAATCCTGGCCTGCGGGATTTCCAGTAGTGATACCAACTATAATTATAGTGAAATTGATTATGCTTTTTATTTAGGTAGTGCGGGAGATTTATATATTTATGAAAACGGGGTGTCCCGCGGCGCTTTTGGGATGTATCAAATGGGAGACCGGTTACGGGTTGAACGTCTGGGCAGCACCGTGTTTTATCATCTGAACGGTGCGCTTCTTTATACCAGTTCTGTCCCAAGTACAGGAACGCTCCTGGTGGACAGTGCTATGTATTCAACCAATGCCCAGATTCAGGACGCAACTCATGTGGGATTAACCTGGTCTCTTCCGACTGCTGTTTCTGACCTGGTGGCCACGCCGGGCTCGGGAGAAGTTCAATTGGCGTGGACCCGGGCGGAGATGGCCGAAGGGTACCGGATATATTACGGCACTGCCAGCGGAGTGTACACGGATTCTGTAGATGCAGGGGCGGTGGAGAATTTTACCGTGACCGGACTTGCCGCCAATACCCGTTATTATTTTGTGATAAAAGGATATAACTATATGGGCGAAGGTTTAAGTTCCAATGAAGTCAATGCCATCCCCAATGAAAACCAGGGAACGGATATCTCCTCCAATATTACTGCTGACACGACCTGGACATTGGCCGGCAGCCCATATCGCGTGAAGACGAATATTTCTGTTCAGGCGGGAGTGACACTGACCATTGAGCCGGGTGTGGAAGTCAGGGTCAGAAAACTTCATGGTATTACTGTTTATGGGACTTTGAACGCCCAGGGAACCTCGGCGCAAAGAATCCTCTTTGCCTCATATTATGAGGATGGTGTGGAGGATGAGATTTGGCTGGGTGTTACTTTTTACGGGCAGGGCATTATTTCACACTGCGAGTTCGAAGACGCCTTCGAGGGGCTTATTATTGATAATGCCTCTCCCACAGTAGAATACAGCTTTTTCCGCGGCTGGGTACGTATCAGAAACGGATCTTCCGCGGTTATTTCGCATAATACATTTTATGCTGCTATAATCCTCCAGCCTTCATTAGCCGCGCCCCTTAATCCCGTCATTAACGACAATGACTTTATAGAAACTGGCGTTGTTATGTTTGACATAGACGGGCTTGATTATTCGTCCATTGTCATCAACGCGGAAAACAACTGGTGGGGGACTGCTGATCCTCTGCAAATCGCCGAGCAGATCATTGATCACAACGATAATCCGCTGTTCGTGGTCGTGGATTTTGAGCCGTTTCAGGAAGAATCCAGCCGGATCACGATTTCGAATGTTCGCGTGGACCCGTTGGTCTTTTCGCATTATGCCGGGGAAACCACGGATATTCATTATTCCCTGGATCATGACGGCGCGGTCACGGTTAATATCGTGGATTGCCAGGCCTGGGAGAACATCCGCACTCTGGTCGATTCCGCGCCAAGGACAGCCGGGGCCCATGCTGAAACCTGGGACGGCCGTGACGACACCAGCACCCCGGTGTCTTACGATGTGTATTGTTATACGATCAGCGCGGTGGACAGCCAGGACCGATATACGTATTACACGCCCAGTTATGTGACAGGGAATGCAGACTTTCTGAATTACTCAATTACCCCAGAGTCGTTCGACCCTTACCAGAATGAAGTTCTGACAATAACGTATGACCTTGTTGCCCCGGCTTGGGTGATGATGACCGTCAATGAACCCCGGCATGTTCAGGAGCATATCTATGAAATTGACAAACTGGTGGCCTACCAGCCCCGGAATATGACAAATAATATTGAAACCTGGGACGGCCGTGCTGAAGGTGGTTTGATTTTAGATGGTGAATTTGAAATAGCAGGGTGGGGAACGCTTCTCCCGGATAACGCGATTATCCTGGAGCCGGACTTTGAAATAACGGCTTTGACCACCGCACCATATTACATGTTCCCGGCTTATGGTGAGGTGACGCATATTGAATTTGTGTTGCAGGCCGACGCTGTTGTTAATTTGGAGGTGTTGGATTTGGAAGCCGCTCCCATTCGCAGTTTGTTTTCGAGTGAATTAAGAACAGCGGGAACGCACAGCGACATTATCTGGGATGGGAAAGACGATGTCGGCCGGATTGCCGCCCCGGCCGGGAATTACACAGTCCGGTTGACCGCGACCAGTGTGCTGGATAACGTGACCCAGGTTCGTTACGCCAATATCACGATATTCTATTAAACCCTAAGTATCGGCTATTTTTAGAGGTCGTACCATGACTCCAAGATTATCTTTCGTGCTTAGTTTGGCTTTTTTATTCGCCTGCTGTTCCTCCGTGTTTGCGGAAGAGCGTATCACGTATTCGGGCCTTTCCGAAGGATACTGGCAGTTATGGACCATATCCCCGGATGGTACTCATAAACAAAAGATTACCAGTTCCCCTTTTGACAAACGGGAGCCGGCCTGGATCCATAACGGCCGGGGGTTGATGTTCCGCACGAACAACGGGGAGGTGTGGATGGTGGATTTAAAATCCGGGACAGAGGCGCGGATTTTAACGAATTACCCGGTTGTTCACAATCCTCATTATTGCGACGCGACAGGGGAAATCGTTTTCGTCCGCGTTGTCCCCTCTCCTGAGGGAGGCGGCTTTATCTGGAAAACAAACCTAGAAGATAAATACCCTTTGGTTCTGACCCGGGAGGGGGTTTTAAAATATCAGCCGTATTTTTCCTGGCAATGCGACAAAATCGCTTTTGTCAAAGCCGACCTTGCCACCGCGAGCCATCACATTTGGACCATGAACGCGGACGGCAAAAACCAGGATCAGGCGACAGCAGGAGAAGGATTCTTTACCTTGCCGGCATTTTCCCCGGACCAAAAAACGCTTGTTATGACAGCCGCCACAAATACGGATGATTACGAGATTTACACCCTGGATTTAACGGATAAAACCCTGACCCGGTTAACGCAAGAACCAGGGCTGGACACTCACGCCAAATTTTCACCGGATGGGGAAAGCATTGTTTTTGTCTCGAACCGCACCGGGTCGCAGCAGATTTGGAGTATGGATAAGAACGGCCGGAATTTAAAACAGATTACATCCGGCCCGGAAGAATGCGTGGCCCCCGTATGGGGCCGGGTGGATATGTAACAATTATTTAACGAAAAGGAACAACATGAAAAATATCTGCTTATTCACACTCATATTCATGCTCTGCATTTTTTCCCCTTTTGAGGCGCCGGCGCAATCAAGCCCGGACATTGATATTAATTTTGTCCAGGAAGCTCCGGATGATTACGGCACGGATGTCAGAAATATATATAGAGTGGACGTTGTTTTTGCCACCCCTGGCTCCGCGACGTCCGATAAATTTACGATCCTTTATTATCTGGACGGGGTCATTGCGGCAGAGTTTAATGAGCAGTCCTTGCCGTTTTCCTTCAAAAGGAATTTTAAGGGGAATAAAAACGGAGCACACGATATTAAGATTGAAGTCCTTGATGCCAGCGGAAATCTTGTTTGTCAGGGAAATTTCTCAATAGCAGTCGCGCGCTAGAAAAACCTGTCCTGGCCGGAAGGAAATGTGATGCTTTATATAATATTAATAATTTGTGCGGTTATTTTTATCAGCGGATGCGGGGACACGCCTGTTAAACCTGTGAACGCCCCTCCTGATGAAAAGCCGGCAGCGGCAACCCTGGCTCCTGTCCCGGAAGAGGACGTCCAGGTGAGCGGACTTTCTTATGACAACAATACCGGAACGCTGATTTACACGCTGTCTGGGCCGGCCTTAGTCCGTGTCCGGTTCGGCCAGGACAATAACGGCCCGCTTTTGATTAACCTGGTGGACTGGGAAGAACAAAACGAGGGGGCCCATAAACTTGTATGGGATAAAAAAGACAAGAGCGGGCGGGTGGACTTTTCGTCCCGCCGGGGATTGATGGCCTCTGTTTTTACTCTGCCGATGGATGCTCAAAAACGGGCCGCGTATACGGGGCCTGTCCGTGGCCTGCGGAAAGCTCCGGGTATTCACCTCGAACTCCCCGCGAGCCCGGATCATTCTATTAATGAAGTCCCGGTGGTCAGCGGGCTGGTGCCGGTAAGAGTCATAGTGGATGAGAAAGACAAAAAGTGGCTCACGGATGTTAAATACGGGGTGAATTTTTTTATCGATTCCGCGCATTTGCTGACCGACCAGGAAGGGACCAGTCCCTACACATATTCTTTAGAGACCCAGAGATTAAGAAACGGCCTGCACACTGTTACTGTCAATATTACGGCTTATTCCGGCGAAATCGCCACGGCCAGCCGAATGATCAAGGTCAACAACACACAATTAAAAGGATCCGCTTATGAATAACTTGCCTAAATTCCGCAGTATTTCCGTGCTGACATTGTTTTTCTTTATCATGAACTGTTTGCTGCCGGGTATCAGCGCGGCAGTTTATATCCCCTGTAGTGGGGGGGTATGCGTTGTCCCGATTCTTTGGATGTCGGGATGGCCCAACGGCGGCATAACGATCGGGGGAGGTAATTCAGTAAGCAACAGCGGAGGAGGTGGAGGAAGCGGCCAGAGCGGGGGTGGACCAAGTAACCCGCAAGATCAGTTAAATACGGATTGTAAAGGTGCCGGCTCCTGCCAGGATTTATTGTGGTCAACAAAGCATCCGGCTTCCTATTATAGTGGCCGGGAAAATTTTGACGTCACCAGTATGGTCATCCCGGGACGGGGCATGGATGTCGTCATCCGGCACCAGTACCAGAGTGGGACGGAAATCAATAATCAGTTCGGCTACGGATGGATGATGAGTTATTACGCCCGTGTTAAACCCATGTCAGACGGTACGGTCACGGTGATTATGGGCGAGGATGGCAACGTCAACACCTTTACCCTGTCCGGCACTACCCTGATGCCGCCGGATGGCGTTTTCCAGTCCCTGGTCCATAATATGGACGGCACGTGGCTTTTGACAAAGGCGCACGGCACAAAGTATAACTTTGATGTTAACGGCAACCTGTCTTCGATCGTTGACCGTAATGGGAACACGATTTCCCTGAAGTATACGATCGGGATGTTCCCTGTTACGCAAGGCATGACGACCGATGTTATTTCCTATGACTACCGGCTTCTGCGTATCATTGACACACTCGGCAGGGAAATCCATTTTACCTATTACACGTCCGGGCGGCTGAATACTATCACGGATTTTATGGGCCGGCAGGTGAAGTATAGTTATGACTCGGCAACTGATGATTTGCTTTCGGTTAAGCGGGAAGGGGTGACTCAATTCCCATCCGGCCTCACGCAGATGTTCACGTATGATGCGGATCATAACCTGAAAACCGTCACCGACCCCAAAGGCCAGACATACCTGGAGAATCACTATGACAACGAGCAGCGGGTGGCCCAACAGGATATAGACGGCCAGAGCGTTTTCATTGATTACACGATCCCTAACAGCCAGACCACGGTCACGGACCGCAACGGGTTTGTCAAAAAATATAATTTTAATACTTATGGCGCATTGAGCTATACAGAGGTATTCACAACCGGCATTCACGCGGGAGAACCGGCCCATTATATGACCTATTATGGTTTTAATGTGCACGGCCGTCCAGTTACTGTTCAGTATTCGGCTGGTAACGGTGTTATATACACTTATGATTTATTTTATGATCATCCCCGGGCCAGGGGAAATGTGCTGCAGATCCGCCGTAAACCGGACATGACACTTCCCCCGGACGATACCACAGACCTGATCACTAATATGACGTATGAATCCAACTTTAACCAGATAAAGACCGTGACTGATCCCAAAGGTAACCTAACGACATACACGTATGATTATGAATTGGATCCCGCGGACCCTCGTTACGGGACAGCCGGGAACCTGGTAACGATCACTTATCCGACCGCCGGTACGCAGACGCCGGAAATTAACTATACGTATAACCAATACGGGCAGGTAACCCGCGTGGAAGACCCTAACGGGAACGTCACAGAGTATGACTATGATGCCGCGACCGGGCTGGTCAGCCGGATTGTACAGGATCCCGGAGGGATTAACGCCCAGACCCTGTTCACCTATGACTCTTATTTGAACATTGACACGATCACGGACCCTGACCTGCATACCACGTATTTTACTTACAATGAAATCGGCTGGCTGATAGACACAACGAATGATCTGGGGTATGTCACTCGGTATGATTATGATCAGAACGGCAACGTTATTCATATATTCCGGCAGGCCGATGCCTCCGGCACAACCTGGCAGACGTGGAGTTATACTTATAATGCTTTAAATAAATTGGTGACTGTCACCGACCCCTTATTCCGGGTAAGCACTTATGCTTATGATGGTGAGGAAAACCTTATTTATGTGCGGGACTTTGAGAATAACGTCACGACCTATGATTATGACGAACGCAACCTGCTTTATAAAGTGACTGACGCCAACAGCCCGGCCGGGGAAACCTATTATGATTACGACTTGAACGGCAACTTGAGCCGGATTCTTGACGCTGAAAATCATGAAACAATCTATGAGTATGACGACTTCGACCGTTTAGAAACGACCCGGTTCCCGGATTTGAGTGAAACCACTTTGGCCTATGACAAGAATTCCAACCTGATTGACACTGTATTACCGGACACGTTGCATATCGAATACGTTTATGACGCCTTAAACCGGGTGACGAACAAGAGTTTCCCTTCCCATCCTGGCCGGAATGTGGCTTACGCTTATGACCCCGGCTCGCGGCTGACCGCGGTCAGCACGGCTTCCGCGGACATCAATTTCAGTTATGATAACGCCAACCGCGTGCTTTCTGCCACCCAGACCATCAGCGGCCTGGCGTCCAAGACCGTGCAGTACGGTTATGACGCCTCCGGCAACCGTTCCCAGGTCATTTATCCTTCCGGCAGAACCCTGGATTACACCTATGACGGAATCAACCGTCTCACGGATATCGAGCAGAACTCCGCGCCCCTGGCGCATTTCGATTATGATGTGTTGAACCGCCGCACCTTAAAGAGTTTCCCGTCAACGCCGTCACTTGAGAGCGCCTACTCGTATTACTTTGACAACCGGCTGGAGGAGCTGGTCAACCGCATCAACGGCGGAGGGGTGATTTCCCAAAATCAGTACACGTATGACAATGTGGGCAACCGGCTGAGCCACATGTCTTTGGCCCAGAGTTTCACCTACGGGTACAATGACATCTACGAGCTTACCTCGGTGTCTGGCAGCGAGGCGCACAGTTATCTTTATGATAATGTGGGCAACCGCGCCACGGCTGACGGTGTGAATTATGTTTCCAACGCGCTTAATCAATATTCTTTGGTAGGCGCCCAGGCCATCACGTATGACATCAACGGCAACCTTACCGATGACGGCACGAACACCTACACCTATGATGAAGAGAACCGGCTGCTGACCGCGGATAATATCAATTATTCGGCGTCATACACGTATGATCCGTTTAACCGGCGGGTCAGTAAGACGGTGGATGGGGTGACGACGTATTATGTGTATGACGGGGATGAGGTGATCGCGGAGTATGAATCATCCGGTACCCTCTCTGCGGAGTACACGTATGCCGACTCCATCGATGAAGTTTTGACGATGGACAGGAACGGGAACACGTATTATTATCATTATGACGGGCTGGGGTCAGTAACGGACGAGACTGATTCGTCCGGTGCCGTTCAGGAATCATACAAGTACGATCCATACGGCAATCCTTCGATCTTTGATAGTGTGGGCGCGCCTTTGACAGCCAGTGCCATCGGCAACCGGTATATGTTCACCGGCAGGGAATGGGACGCGGAGAGCGAGATTTACTATTACCGGGCAAGGATGTATGACCCCGCACTAGGCAGGTTCCTGCAGAGGGATCCGTTGGGGTATGTGGATTCATTGAATTTATACTCATACACGCGGAACAATCCGGTGAATTGGGTGGATCCTATGGGGCTTACTGCAAGTGTGGATGGAAACCCGTGTGATGATTTTTATGATTGTGTGGATAAATGTAAAGAAGGAGGGATG
>JAKQKX010000047.1 GCA_029560465.1 Candidatus Omnitrophota bacterium | reverse complement strand
CGTGTCAAGCGCGGATTGAAGTCCCGGACGGTTGTCAGATCGCTTTCCTGATATTCCTTCGTCGCGGAAGATGACCACGTCTTCAGCGCCGTTCAGATCAGCCCAGGCCCGGACCTTTGCTTCTTGCGCGTCCAGGCTGACCCCGTCTTCGACTTGTCCTTGTGTGCTGACCCTTATATATCCGATTGCCTTCATAGCGTCCCCCTTCGTAAATGGTGACTAATAATAAGCCCGGATTATATAAATGTCAATATATATTTTCACTTTGTTTATTATGGATAGACGGACAGACTGAAGGCAGGAAGTCAGGACGTGCATATGCTTAACATATGCTTTTAGTCTTTAGGTTTTTTAAGGTTCCCTGATTGCAAATTTGCAAATATTGCAAATTCCCATTTAATACGATTTTGTCACGGTAGGCTTCTTGCAAATTTGCCATTTTGGCGATTTTGTATAGCTCTGTATCACCTGAGACAAAGCTCACATCATTTGAATCATATCTTGATGCTGCTTGATGTAACGCATTAGTAACGGTTAAGTAACGGACAAGTAACGGTCAAGCTGACCAGGCTGCCGTTTCCGTGTTTTTGATGTCCAGCCAGTCCATTTCATCCCCCAGCAGCTTTAATGGTTCATATTCAGCCCGCAAACTTTCCCCATATTTTAGCGCCAGCGTCAATAGAACAGGCGTCAGGCAGTCCGACAGGTCCCGCTTGTCCAGTTCCGTCATGATCGCTTCTAGGCGCTTTCCGAAGACCTCGACCCGTTTCGACTTAGCGACCGCGTATTTCTCGAAAAGTTCATCCATGCGAAGCGTCCGGGCGTTGCTGATTTCCTTTTGAAGGTCCTTGCCCCAGGCGATAAGCGTCGGCTTCGATATTTTCAGGGCGACGGCGATGTCAGCATATGACCGACCTTCAGCCCTCAATTCAACAAAGCGTTCCTTTTCATTTGCGTTTTTCATGTTTTATTCCCCTTTCAGGATTGGAAATAATTCCCGGACGTTCTTGTCAAAGTCAGGCCCTTCAGGATTCAGCGACCCGGCGGCGGTGTCCAGGATCGCCCGGATCAGTTCCGCCCGGCTGACCGCTTGCCCCGTTCTTTCCCGG
>JAKQKX010000046.1 GCA_029560465.1 Candidatus Omnitrophota bacterium | reverse complement strand
GTTCTCCACATTCATGGCAATGGGTTCAATGGACTTCCTCTCCAATTGACTCATCTGTCCCGCCATATACTGAACAAAGGTTTCCCGAGGTTCCTCCCGAGAAAAACAATCCGCAAACTGGGCATGAAAACCCTTGAACTCCTCAATAAACTGGTCAATGTCCTCTTTGCCAACGAACAATTTGGGGATGGGAAAGGTCCCATCCTGAACGCGTTTTTCCGGTACCATGGTCTGACACCTCCCAATGCTTTTCTAAAACATGTATCATAGTCAGAACATGGTGCCAACTTATAAATCATTTAAATGTCGTTGAAGGGATAATTTTGAGCCAGTTTCACCGTGATAAAAGGCAGCCATAATCGACGGTTTTACAAAGCCAGTCATATTATTCCCGTCTTTGAAAATCCAATACATCTTGTTTTTGTTAGCTTTTATGGGAACTCGAAAAAAAATCTTCAAATACTTTTCATGTTGTCAAGACGCAAAGTGCTCAATCGTGGATGTAACTCATAACCTAATGCCGTCAAGCTTTTGTTTTACCTGTGTTTGTCATTTTATAGTTTAAGAATGTATGGCCGACAATAATCAAATGCCAATCCCTTTATTACAATTGGAATCTCCCGATAATCACCTATGGGATGAATTTGACTGGCGTCACGCTTGTTTTGTCCTGCTCATGATCACACTAGCGATGTATGGCGATGTGCTTTTTTCAAATAGCGACCGGGTATTGTCGGCGTCGGGCCTTGATCTTTATAGCGGCGAATTATCAGGACTTGATTCCAGTTATAGGGCATTGCGAAAAGGCGTTTTTATCCCCTGGAACGCACATGTTTTTTCCGGTGCTTTCTCACTGGGAACGGCGCTTTATCCACCCAACTTCTTGATCTTTATGCTTCCCTTGCCGCAGGTAGTTAATGTGGGTATCGCTCTGCACGTATTTCTTGCAGGTTTCTTTATGTATCTGTGGGCGGCCCGGAGGCGCCTGCATCCCCTGGCCTGCCTGACGGTGGCGGTGATCCTGATGTTTTCCGGCCCTTTTTTTATGCATGTGTTTGCCGGGCATGTAGGGAACCTTTGCGCCATGACCTGGGCGCCGTTGATTCTTGTGGCGGTGGACGGGATGGCCGAGCGGCCTTCTTTCAAATGGGCGTTGCTGGGGATCTTTGCCGTGACGATGCAGATTCTTGCCTCGCAATTCCAGTACGTTTATTATACGGCCCTGACCGCAGTGATTTACAGTTTGGTCAGGCTGCCCGCCATTGAGCATCGGCGGACAATTATCCTGGGGCTTTTCTCCATTCCTGCGGGCGGGTTCCTGCTGAGCGCCTTTCATCTTCTGCCGAGCATAGCGGCGGCCGGGGAAGGGGTGCGCAGCACCGGGGTTGCGGTGAGTTTCGCCGCCATGTTCAGCTTTCCACCGGAGAATTTTCTTACCCTCATCGCGCCGTTTTTTTTTGGAAACATTCAGGAATTCCCCTATTGGGGCCGTTGCTATCTTTGGGAGATGTGTCTGTTTACGGGAGTGATCGGTTTCTTCCTGGCCGTCTTTGGCGCCGTGCAAGGCCAAATACGGCGGCGGTGTGAATTGCCGGCCATGATCGTGGTCCTGTTGATTCTGGCCTTGGGGGCTCATACGCCGATGTTCAGGTTGTTGTTTGACTGGCTCCCCGGATTTGACAAGTTTCGCGGGACATCGAAGTTCATGTTTTTTGCATCTCTGTTCTGGATCATGCTGGCCGGATATGGGTGCGATGCGGCCATCCGGAAAAGGATTTCGTGGCCGATCTTTACGATTCCTCTTGTTGCGGCGGCGCTTCTGGGCGGTTTGGCGATTTGGCTATACAATACGCCGCTCCTCGGTGCGGAAGGGGCGGCGGGCGGCCCTTCTCTCTGGAACGCCTTGGTCAGCCTCGTAGCCGGTTCGAGAGAATCCTATCTACCCGCGGAATTGTACAAGAACCCTAATTTCCTCCATGACGCCCGGCAATTTGCCGCCACCGGCCTGCTTGCGGCCTCAGGGACCGCGTTTATCGTGGCGGGACTGTCGTATTTGCGGCGATCATCACCAAGGGTCGTCTATATCCTGGTCCTTTTAGCTATTGTGGAGATGTTCGTTTTTGGACGCCTTAACCGCCCGACCTTTTCGTATCAGGAATTAGGGATTTCTCAATTAAAGAGCTTCTATGCGGCCCATCCTGGGGATTACCGGGTCTTGAGCTTTGTCAATCCCAATACGGCCATGTCCACCGGGGCTCAGGATATTTGGGGATACGGGCCGGTGGCGATGGACCGTTATGTGCAGTTTATGGCCTGGACGCAAGGGGTGGACCCGGACCGGGCGACGACCTACCTGAAGATTCAACAATATCATCCCCTCTTCAAGATGCTCCGGTTGCGTTATGTTTTTACCCCTGATGAGAAAGGCGTACGGATCCAGGAATACCAGGATTGGA
>JAKQKX010000037.1 GCA_029560465.1 Candidatus Omnitrophota bacterium | reverse complement strand
AGGATACCAGGTTATCTGGTCCGGGCGGAAGGCAAGCGCTTTACGGATGTCGTCTTCCAGGTCGCGCATCGTTTGCCGGGGCAAAACAAAAATCAGGTCAAAATTAACCGTGTCAAATTTAAACTTCTTCAGCGCTTCCAGGGCCCGGGCAACCTCCTCCCCGCCGTAATTTCTTCCGATGCGGCGCAGGAACCGGTCCTGAAAACTCTGCACGCCGACACTCAACAGGTTCACGCCCAAAGCCCGCAACTTGGCTAAATTGGTTTCGGTGATATCTCCGGGCGAAGTTTCCAATCCGATCGGCCCGTCAAAATCGAAATTCTTTTTTATCTCCGCTATAATTTCAGACAGCTCATCGATCATTAATGTCGGCGTGCCCCCGCCGATGTACAAAGAGGTGAACCGGACGCCCGGGAGCATCCGGCCATAGATGCGGATTTCTTTCCGCACCGCCTCCTTATATTGCCGCGCCTTTTCCGCTTCATAGGGAATCTTGAAATAAGGGCAATACGGGCACAGATTCCTGCAAAAGGGTATGTGAAGATACAGCCCGCCTTGCGGCGGGAAGGAAAACGCATCAACGGCCGGGTCAAATTTCTGAAACACATATCTGCTTTCCCGGCCGGAGAGATAACTTCTCAAGAATTTTGTTAAGACCGCGTTAAGGCCCACGGCATTCCTTTCCCTAATTAATCAGTGTAAATCAACATCCTGCGACTCGTTCGTTTTAGCTCTCTCGCGCAGGATCAATTCGCATTTCTAGTTTACACTCCCCTGGGTCGTGTAAACTAAATGCTCATTGAATAAACCCGGAACGCTCAAAAGGAAAAACTATTTTATAGGCTTTCCCGATAATATTTTTTCTCGGGACAAACCCCCAAAAACGGCTGTCCGTGCTTTTCTCGCTGTAATCTCCAAGAACATAATATTGACCCCGCGGCACGTTTATCACCTGATTGACCTGGTCGTAATCGCCCCCGTTAAAGTAATAAATATCCGCT
>JAKQKX010000032.1 GCA_029560465.1 Candidatus Omnitrophota bacterium | reverse complement strand
GTGTTTTTATGATAAAAGTAAGCGCGAAAGTTTAGTAAATAATCTATCAACCTTGAAGGAGCGGGACATGACCAGTTACGATCTCTTGTTCGTGGGCCACATAACCATTGACGAAATCGTGGCAAAGGAAGGATCTGCCCGCGGTGTGCCTGGCGGCGCACCATTTTTCGGAGCTTTAGCCGCCTCTTGCAGCCGTAGGAGGATAGCTGTGGTCACAAGGATGGCCGTGGAAGATGAAGGCTGTCTTGCGCCGTTAAGGGATGCCGGGATCGACGTTTACCTGCGGCCCGTCACTCATACTACTCATATGCGGGTTATCCATCCGACGGAAAATGTGGATGAAAGGCTGATGTATCAGACGGGGGACGCCGGGTTCTTTTCCCTTGAAGACATGCCCCCTCTGGGGCCTTGCCTTGCCCATCTCGGTGCCCTGACTGACCGGGAGTTCACAACAGGATTCATGAAAGGACTAAAAGAGCGGGGTTTTCGCCTGTCTGTAGATATGCAGAATTTCGTGCGCCAAGTCGATGTCAGGACCGGAGTGGTCCATTTTAATGATGTACCAGGGAAAAGAGAAATTGCCGTCATGGCTGACATCATAAAGCTCGATGTGACAGAAGCGGAGATACTCACCGGGGCTGTCGATCTGGAAGAAGCCGCCGTGATAGTCGGGGAATGGGGCTGCCCGGAGATCATCATAACACGCTCTGACGGTGTGCTTGCCCGTTACAGGGGCAGAACGTATTTTGAAAGGTTTTCCAACAAGAGTTCCCATGGAAGAACCGGCCGCGGTGACACAACGATCGGGGCATATCTGGCACGCAGGCTCGACCACGATGTGGAGGGTTCGTTAAAGTTTGCGGCCGCCCTGGCCTCTATCAAGATGGAAAGCCCCGGGCCATTCAGGGGGACACTGGAGGATGTTCTCTTCCGCATTTTTTCCGGAGATAGACCGTAGCTTGTTGAATTATGCGGCAGGACAGCTCCTGTACGGCGAGATAAGGCACGATCCCGGACGGTTACGGTTAAAGGATCTTTTTCAATACCGGCACCCGGAGCAAAACATAATATGCCAGCAGGAAACACAGCGGGACCGAGATCAGGCTCGCAACAGCCCACTTTAATACCGGCGCAAGAAAGACCGTCTGCATTAAA
>JAKQKX010000016.1 GCA_029560465.1 Candidatus Omnitrophota bacterium | reverse complement strand
GCCTTGCCCAGTGTTCGTCCGTCAACTTCCAGCGTGTTTTAGCCATAAGGAATTCTCCTTTCCCATGGCTATTCTCGCATAACTATTTACATCAGAATATGTTAAACAGCATAATTTTTAGGTTTTGAAATGGCTTCTAGTCTCTTCTGAGATAAACGGAACATTCTTAAACAAATGTTTTACCGGAAAATTCGGGTACGAAAAATGCCGGGGTTTCCAGCGCGGCCATTCCTGTTTTCCTGAACACGTTAAAAATCAGGGCTTCCCCCCTCCTGTTCCTTTAAATGCTGCGCCTTTCTCTCCAAAACATCTTCAATCACCTGGATCAGCAGTTCCGTTGAGAACGGTTTCGCGATGTAATCATCCACCCCGTACGCCTCGCTGAGCGTTTCAGCGCTGCGCCCTTCGGGCAACTCGCCTCTTTCCGCGACAACGGGCCGATTCGGCTCCCATTTAAAAGTGTCCTGTTTTTTATGATAAACCATTTCACCGCGGCCGGACACCATAATAATGGGGATCTCTTTTGTTTTGGGGTTCTGTTTCAAAGCCCGGGCAATCTCGTTCCCTTTGCGTTGAGGCATTACAACGTCCAACAAAATCACGCTCGGATTTTCTTTTTCAACCAATTCTTCAACATTCAACGGATCATTAGAAGCCACAACATCAAATTTCCCGCCAAACTCCAGGTTCGATTTCATAATCATCGTCAGATCCTTCTCATCATCAACCATCAATAATTTTATCTTATCCGCCACCCCACAACCTCCTTCCCATGGAATTTTTATAATAGAATTTATATTAGTACAGGAGATTATAATAATAAAGGATATTCCTTTTAAATTCTTTGTTGACTCTAAGGCGACATGAATCTCGAGGGCGGATTCACAATTTATCCCTGCGCCGCCTCTGCCTCTTTGATACTATCGCGCCTCAGTTCTTCCGCCGGTATTCCGAACCAGATTTGTCTTCGCCCGACTTTTGTGTCCTTCAAGAGGACTGCGCTCGCGCCGATGATAGCCCCGTCTCCGATTTCACAACCCGGCATAATAGTGGCATGGGACCCGATCGTCACATTCCTGCCGATCTTCACTTTCTTAAGCCTCAACAACCCCCTCTCAACGATATGCCCGATGATAATCGCGCCGCCGCCCACCACCGTATTGTCTCCGATCTCCAGGAGCGTGGCGTCAAAAACGAATTTGGAATTAAACTGCACATTGCGCCCGAGTTTAGCGCCCAGCAGCCGGAACAGCAGGTTCGCAAAAGGGGTCAGGAGGATAAAATCGATAAAAGTGAAATTGATCATGAGGTACAACGAGCTGACAAAAGCCCACTGCAGCGCCTGCCAAGAAAATAACGGATAATTCCCTTCTTGAAGACGCAACCGGAACAATGTGCGAAAAGTTCCAACCAGCAAAATCAGTGTCAGGCCAAAAATAAAATACCCCAGGGCCAGGCTGCATCCCAGGAAAAACATGCGCGAGAAAGGAGGCATCACCGCTGAAGCCGCCCAAACCCGAAAAACCAGAGACAGCCCCGGGACCAGGGCCAGGCCAAAAAACAAAGCGCCCATGCCATACATTAAAACCGTAAAAATCACCTGCCCGACCACCATCATCCAGGACTTCATACCTCCTCCTCTTTTTGGTCATTTCCTTCGCCTAAAATCAAGCCCAACCAAGCCCATCCCCTTCACCGCACACAGCCCCCCTGCTCACAGCGTTTCCTGCCACCAACTCCGGATCGCCTGAATAGTGCCCTCCGCGTTTTCCTTCAACAAATATTCCGCGTGCGGGCCGTTTTTAACCAGCAGCATCTTCTTAAGAGCGCTTGTTTTATCAAACAAAACCTCTGCATGCCAGGGTTTAATGAGCCAGTCGGCTTCCCCATGAATATAAAAAACCGGGATAGCAATTTTAGGGGCAACCTGAGCCGGCTTTTCTTTTTTAAGCCAAAACGGCCCCGGGCGAACCCCTTTACCGATCCGCCCGTCACCGATGAGATTATAGACGATATCCGTTTCCATATCTAACTCCCAAAAACGGTAATCAATTTTCTCGAACTCCACCGGTGCGCTCACGGAAATCAGGCTATGCATGAGGCTTGTCCTGGACGCGACAATCAAACTGATGGCCCCGCCCAAAGAAAATCCGATCACGCCGAGCCGTTCATACTCCTGCGCCGCCTGCCGGAGAACCGCTTCCAGATCCATCGGTTCTTTGGTCGTCCAATAAAAAAGGCCTTTACTCTTTCCGTGCCCGCGAAAATCCATGATGATCACGTCATACTGGTCATGATGGGCCTCCCCAAGGCTTTTGAGCAGCACCGCTTCCTTGCTGTTAAAAAACCCGTGAGCGATGATCACCGCCTTTTTATGCCCGAAACGGTAATGATCATAATGGACTTCCTGCCCATCCTCGGCGCGAGTGATACAGTGTTGAGGTTGCCGGTGAGTCATAGGGATCGTTCCTCCGCTAAAGTCATGGCCAAACGCTTCACCGCTCCTAAATCCAATTTCCCGGAACCTAACAGGGGAATGTCCTCCACCTGATAAAACGCCGTCCGGTCTGGAATCCACAGCTTCGGCAAGTCCGAGGCGTTGAGTTCTTCCAGGACGCAGCCCACATCGAAAGCAGCCCGGCACAGGACAACCAAACGTTCCCCTTTCTTGGAATCCGGGACAGCGGTCACGACGCAAACAGGTTCTTCCGCCTTCAAAGCGGCATGAATCCTCTCTTCCACTTTAATATGGGGGACCATCTCCCCCCCGATTTTACTAAACCGGCTCAAGCGGTCTGTGATCGTGATGAACCCATCTTCGTCAAGTTTAGCAACATCACCTGTCATATACCAACCGTCACGAATAACCGTGGCCGTCTTCTCCGGCTGGTTCAGATACCCTTTCATCACATTCGCGCCCTTGACCCAGAGGAGTCCTTCCTCATCCGGCCCCTTGCTCTGCCCTGTTTCCTGGTCCACGACCTTAACCGCGACTCCTGGCAAAGGCATGCCGATCGTCCCCTCTTTATGGGCCTTTTGAACAGGGCCTTTCTCGTCATAGTCCGGGAGGTTCAGGGAAACAATCGGGGACAATTCCGTGCACCCATAGCCCTCCATGGGTTCAAGATTAAACTTCTCGCGGAAAGCCTGCGCAATCCCCGGCTTTAATTTTTCGGCTCCCACGACCACCAGCCGCAGGCTTTTGAAATCTTCCGCATCACACCGGCGAGTATAAGCACTAAGAAACGTCGGCGTGCACATCATGATCGTGGCCCGGTGTTTTCGGACCAGATTCCCGACCACTTTAGCGTCCAAAGGGTTAACGTGATACGTCACGCCCATCCCGCAGACCAGCGGGAACCAAAGCGCAGCCGTAAAACCAAAAGAATGGAAAAAGGGCAGAATGCCAAGCACGGTATCCCGGCTGTCGACGCTAAAGGCCTGGTACAACCCCTCGAGGTTGCTGGTGATATTCGCATGAGTCAGCATCACCCCCTTGGGCTCCCCCGTGCTTCCGCTAGTGAACATAAGCGTGGCCAAGTCATCCATCGACCGGTTTCTTCTTCGTCCAAAAATCATTTGAAAAGAAATCCAGCGGGGATAAATAATGGATTTAAATACCGCGAGCGCTTTGTGTTTCAGCCTGATGGCGGAAATCGTGTCCTCAATATAAAGCGGCTTCACAGGAAGAACAATGCCGGTCTTCTCGACGAATTTCTTCGACGTTATGACCGTCCGCATCCCGCATTGCTGAACGATCGACCGCAACGCCTCCGCAGAGCCCGTGTAATTCATATTGACCGGGACCTTCCGCAACATCGATACAGCGATATTCGCCAAGGCCCCTCCGACCGAGGGTGGGATAAGGATCCCAACGTGCGTTTCTCCCTCCAGGCTGGACTTTAATCTGTCGGACAAGGAAACGGCCGCCACAAGAGCTTGCCCATAAGACAGCACCTGTCCGCCGGAATCAGCCATGCAGAACTGGTCCGGATGATACCGGGCCTCGCGCCAGAACGCTTCTGACAGCGTCCAACGCTCCTCCATGCGGTAAGGAAACGCCTCCGCCCCCAACTCCCTGACCCGGTTACGCACTTCAAAAGCCGACGTTTTGGCCGGCAGCGGCTCGCCGAACGTCACCGTCAATGGGTAGGGAAGAATTTTCGGGACCTTGTAATAATAGCGGCCCCCCTCAAAACTAAAAATGCTGCCCCATATACGGTCCAGATGCACGGGCACGATCATACAATCAATGCCGTTCATAATGTGTTCCAGGCCTTTATTAAACTTGAGGATATTGCCCGTACGGGTCAGGCGTCCTTCCGCAAAAATGCACACCAGCTCACCATTTTCAATCGCCTCCCGGGCCATACGCAGGGACTTTAATTGTTCTTTAGGGCCGTCGGCGCTTGAGATCGGGATCCCTTTGGCCAGCCGGAAAAGCGGGTTAAAAATTCTCGTCTTATAAACGGCCCGGCCAATCATAAACCGGACCGGACGCTGAATCGAAACAAGGATGACGAGCGCGTCCACGAGCGAAACATGGTTGCTCACCAACAACGCCCCGCCTTGCTGCGGAATATTTCCCTTGTTAACGACGCGGATCCGGTAAAGACTATGGGTCAGCAGCCACATGACAAAACGAACCAAGGCGTAAGGAAGCAATCGGCAGATATAAACCGCACCACAGGCCGTTACAATTCCCGTAACCACAAAAATATGAGCGGCATTAAAATGAAAAATGTCCCGGAAAACGTAAATCGCCAAAGACCCCACCAGGATGGCGGAAAAAGACAAAAAGTTGTTCACCGCCAAAAACTGGCCCCTCCGGTCTTTAGGGCTTTCCTGCTGAATAAGGGTATTCAGCGGGAGCATATAAAACCCGCTGGACAGCCCCAGACAAAGCAGCGTGACGGCAACGGACAGATAAGAATGATAAACAAACCCAAGTTTGACCGAAAATACGACCAGGCCAATCGCGCCTAAAGGCACCAACCCCAGCTCCACTTTTTGATCAGAAAATTTCCCGGCGAGGATGCTGCCCGCCCCGATCCCCGTAGCCAGGATAATCAACAGAATGCTGGTCGCAAGATGATCAATCTGCATAATTTTTCTGGAATAAAGAAGGATATTAAGCTGAAACAATGCGCCGAGGAATCCAAAAAACAATAACCCGAGGATAGAGAGGTAAATCGCCCTGTTGGTTTTGATCAGGGTCAGGTTTCTGGAAACATCTTTCCAAATGTTCCATTCAAAGGGCCGCCGGGCGCCGGAAGCGGGGACCGGGCAAACAAAGAAACTGCTCACTAATCCCAGCAGGGAACACGAGATAAATACTGTGGTCGCACGGTATACATCTGGCTGCGTCACATAAACAAGGTACCCTCCCGCGGCCTGGCCCAAGATTATGGCGGCATATGTCCATAACTGAATGAGGCCATTCCCTTCAGAAAGTTTTTCCTCTGTTAAAATCTCCGGGAGGATCCCATATTTGGACGGGCTAAATAACGCGCTCTGCAGCCCCATCAAAAACAAAACGGCAAGCATCAACGCAAAACCGCCGTCCTTCAACGCCCAAAAGCCAAGGGCCATGATGGCCAACTCCAAGACCTTCGTCGCCACAATAACATATTTTTTGCTGAAACGGTCCGCAAGGTACCCCGCATAAGTGGAAAACAATAAAAACGGCAAAACAAAAAGGGCCCCGGAAAGAGATAAATACAAAGACCCGCCTTGCTGTTGAGCGAAATGATCCACGGCAATAAACGCGATAACCAGTTTAAAGGCGTTATCATTAAATGCGCCTAAAAACTGGGTCAAGATGAGCGCATAAAATCCCCTTTTACGAAGGCCCTGTTTCATCATAGCTCACACCCTCCCTGAGTTATTATTTTTATATTATAAATGGATAAGCTCTTGTTTAAAAATAAATCGTTAAATAAAATCGCCCCCTTAAAAACGCGCCCCTGCCGAACAAAGCCTGATTTCAAAATAAGCATCTCCTGGGGCTGGACGGGGATATATCTCTTTTGAAAAGACGCCGCCCGGGACTCAGGACAATCCAGCAGGTTCCTCTTGTTATAATTTTGTGTTTTATTCATAATTAATGTATCTGTCAATATTTAATCACTCAACTTTATAAGCAAAAAAAAATTGATCCCTGCCTACGTATATCTATTGATTTCTGCTAGAAAGTTTACCATTTAATAATTGCTTTGTCAACTTTTAAGCCTTGTCCGCAAATGATACGCCACAACCCCGAAAGCCACACCGACATTAAGAGAATTCTTAATTCCCGCCATATAAATATCAACAGCAACATCCGCCAAAGGAACCAGATCTTCATCCAACCCATCGATTTCATTGCCCACGACCAACGCTACCGGCCCCAAGGGTTCAAACCGATGATACTCAACACTCACGTCCGTTTGTTCCAAAAGAACAACCTGGTACCCGGCTTGTTTCAACTGACGCACAACGACAAGGGCATCGGTATGATATTCCCAGGGAACCCGTTCCTCCGCACCGAGTGCAATTTTACAGATCCCGGGATGCGGGGGGCACCCGGTAATCCCGCACAGCCATATTTTCTCCACGCCCGCGCCGTCTGCCGTGCGGAATATCGAGCCCACATTATGCAGACTGCGGATATTCACACAGACAACCGTCAGCGGAATCACGGGCTCCTGGTTTCGCGTATTTTGTCGTTCAACGATTTCCTGATGGGAGAGTTTGCGCACAGATAAAACCCATGGCCAGGGCTGGAGATCAAACCGCCACAGCCAAATTTTCTTGTTCCCGCCTCTGCCGCCGCTTTAACCGGGGCCAGTATTTTCTATCCAGAATATATCCCACGCAGCGCGTAGAACCGCAGTTGCACCGGTGTTCTTCGTACTCATCAAAATCATACCCATAATTATAGGTGATCTCTTCGCCGACCTGAATATCTTTAATGGAACTGATCCAAATGTGCCCCCGGATAATCTCGGCCTCACAATTGGGCTCACAGGAATGGTTAATAAATCGCGCCGTATTATAAGGGACATCGCCATCTATATCCTGTTTCTTGTTCAAGTCAAAGATATAAACCGCTCCATTCTTGTTATTCTTTTTATGGCGGCCCAAGGGAATTTCCGCCCGCCGTTGAGATTCGGCCTTAGATATCTTTTCTCCCATATACTCAATAATTTTTATTCCGGCCGGAATAAACATCCTGGCATAAACCCCTTTATTATGAATTCTGGAAACTTTAACGATAATGTACGGACTCGTTGTCTTTTCCCGTTGCGACTGAAGCATCCTTCCTTTCCTCCCCATTAATATTTTTGGTTATCCTACCCCCTTGATCACGCATCCTTGGCGTCCCGGACAAACTGGTTAAGGCAAGCGGACAGCCGGTCCACGTTCATCAAAGCCAACTTCAGGAGATGCGCCTGATCTTCATTCATCTCGCCGAACAACCGGTCATCCAATTGAGAAAGGCTCTCACGGATCACGGTAATCGGCGTCCGCAAATCATGAGACACCATGGCGATAAAATCCTCTTTAAACCGGGCCGCGTTGCGCAAGTCATCCTGTTGCCGGGCAACCTGCTGCCGAAGCGCTTCCAGAAGTGTTTTCAGGCGCTGATTCTCGTCTTCCAGGCTCAAAGCTCCCCCCTCTTTCTCGTGCCGCTTGGCCCTTCCACAGGACGTCCAGCGGGGATGCCCCCGTAGGCTTAAAGTGACCAACCAGGCTTTTTATTCTAATAAGCTTATAGGACCTTGACAAGGCAAAACTTTTCTCTTGCGATGCCCGCTGGAGAAAAAATTAAAGAGGGGCGGAAAGGATCCGCCCCTCTTTAAAAACATCCTGCCGTCATCAACATTTAGACAGAGGCTACGTATTTGATCAAATCAACAACCTTGCAGGAATAGCCCCATTCATTATCATACCAGGACACGACTTTAACGAAGGTGTCGTTCAAAGCGATGCCCGCTCCAGCGTCGAAAATGGACGTGCGCGAGTCGCCGATAAAATCACTGGAGACCACGGCTTCTTCGGTATACCCGAGGATCCCCTTCATGGCCCCTTGAGATGCTTTTTTCATGGCGGCCTTGATCTCGTCATACTTAGCCGGCTTGGCCAAACGGCAGGTCAAATCCACGACGGAAACATCCGCGACAGGAACCCGCAAAGCCATCCCGGTTAACTTGCCATCCAAATCAGGGATAACCTTGCCTACGGCTTTCGCGGCTCCGGTTGAAGACGGGATGATATTCTGGAACGCGCCCCGACCGCCCCGCCAGTCCTTTTTAGAAGGGCCGTCAACGGTCTTCTGAGTGGCTGTCACAGCGTGACAGGTCGTCATAAGCCCTTCAACAATTCCCCAGTTGTCATGCAAGACTTTCGCCACCGGCGCCAGACAATTCGTCGTACAGGACGCATTAGATATAATATTCATATCTTTCGTATACGTCTTATTGTTCACACCCATCACAAACATCGGGGCATCCTTGGACGGGGCGGAAATGACGACCTTTTTAGCGCCCGCCTTCAAATGGGCTCCCGCCGTCTCCATAACTGTGAAAAGGCCGGTCGATTCCACAACGTAGTCAGCTCCGATTTCATTCCACTTCAAATTCGCCGGGTCTTTCTCAGCGGTCACCCGGACTTTTTCTCCATTGACAATCAATTGATTGCCCTCAACTTTGATCTCCCCCTTGAAAGCCCCCTGGGTCGAATCATATTGCAGCATGTAGGCCAAATATTCGGCGTCAAACAGGTCATTGATCCCGACAACCTGGACATCCTTATCCTGCATAGCGGCCCGGAACACCAAGCGGCCGATTCTTCCAAAACCGTTAATACCAACGTTAATTGCCATCGTCCTCCTCCTTCATTATGTTTATAAATTAACTTGCCTTCATGCTTCCTTCTCTACTTAGTCTGGAGCATGATCGCGCAGGGCTTGCGCGGCCACCCCAGGCTCAGTGCGCACGACATAAAATCCGGTCCCCCATTCAAAACCGGCCACGCGGCTCAATTGCGGCACGATCTCGATATGCCAGTGATAACTCTGGGATTCCTGATAATTCACCGGGGGCACATGCAGATAAAAATTATACGATGGGTCGTTCAGTGTTTTCTTCATCCGTATTAAAACCTCGCGCAAAACAGCCGCCAGCTGAAAACGGTCGTGATCCGACAAATAGCAGAAGTCCGACGAGTGTTCGGTCGGCAGAATCCAGGTTTCAAAAGGATACCTCGGCACATAAGGGCAAAAAGAGATAAACGCAGCATTCTCAACGACAACGCGTTCCTTTTCCTGCCGTTCCTGGTCTATAATGTCGCAATAAATGCAGCGGCCGCGGAATTTAAAATACTCCAGGGATCCCTCCAGCTCTTCGACGACGTCCCGGGGCACAAGCGGCAAAGCGATGATCTGGCTGTGCGCGTGCTCAATGGATGTCCCGGCGGACTGCCCGTAATTCTTAAAAAGCATGATATACCGGAACCGCCTGTCTTTCGCCAAGCTGATGGACCGGTTCTGCGCCAGGCGCAGAACGTTCACGATTTCTTCAACGGACAGATCCGCCAAATCACGGTCGTGATCCGGGGTTTCAATCAGGACCTCATGCGCGCCAATGCCATTCGACACATCATACATCCCGTGACCGCGCTTATCCAATTGCCCTTCAATGCGCAGGGCGGGAAATTTGTTTGACACAACGCGCGCCACCCACCCCGGCTGATTCGGGGCTGTCCCAAAAGGACGAACCGCATCGACTTCCGGCGGCGTCTGATTCTCCCGGCCCGGACAAAACTGGCAGATGGCTTTATGCTTACGGTCATGGACTTGCTTATCATACCGATCGGCCCCCCAGGATTCCTCCTTGTCTGCCACGATCGCCCAACGTCCGATGATAGGATCTCTCCGCACTTCGCTCATGGCAGTTCCACCTCCCGCAGGAATTCCGCGGTGTACTCCGGGGGGATCGAACAAATATAAAACCCCGACCCTTTCTCAAAACCCGCCACCCGTGTCAAGCGCGGCATCACTTCAATATGCCAATGATAATCCTCTTCGATCGTCGGCCAGCGGGCCCCGCGTTCCTGGCTCCGAAAAGGAGCGGTGTTAATCACATAGTTATAGGAAGGGTCATCCAAGCCCACTTTAAGCCGGGTGAGGACCTCTTTTAAAATTTTCGCCAAATCGGCTTCTTTCCCAACGACACCTTTAACAAAGTCGCATTGATGCTCTTTGGGCAGCAACCATATCTCAAACGAAAAACGCGGGGCATAAGGGGTAACCGCGATGAAGTGTTCCGATTCGGTCACCACCCGCTTCCCGTCCAGGCTTTCCTGCCGGATTAAATCGCAGAACAAACACCGGTCATGATAATCAAAATATTTTTTCGCGCCAGCCATTTTTTCTTTGACCACCAACGGATTGACGGCCGAAGCGATAATCTGCGAGCGAGAATGCCCGATATTGCGGCTCCCGGCCGCCCAACCATAATTTTTATAGGCAATCACATAAAGAAAATTTTTATTCTTGCTCAACTCCTGGATACGGGTCATGTAGGCATGGAACACGGCACTGATTTGTCCTTCGCTCAAATCCGCCATGTTGGCGATATGCTCCGGCGTTTCTATGACCACTTCATGCACCCCGTAATCGTTGATGACATCATAGAGCCCGTGGCCCTTCCGTTTAAACTGCGGCGCCATTCTTAAAAGCGGGGTTCCGCTGGGCGTCACCCGGACTTTCCAGGGGCTGGCCGAGTGCGGATCATCATTAGGAACCGCGTATATTTCCGGTTCCTGATTATGACAGAAAGGACAGGGGGCATTATCATAGTCCATCGCCTCGCGCTGCGGGTCAATAATCGTGCCAGGGCGCCGGGCCCGTTCCGTTGATATAATAACCCACCGCCCGACAACCGGATCTTTCCGTAATTCTGGCATAATGTATTTTATTCCTTTAAATATTTAATAGTGAACAACTCGGGGCAGAAGACATACCACACGGCCCGGCGTGTTCGCCGCCCGTTCTTCCGCCACTCACGCCTTTAAAGTCACCGAATTATATCACAAAGGGCATATCATGCAAATAAAAAATCAGAGGATCCGCCTCCCGGACGGCACAAAATTTCACCTTATCATCCGGGGCCCGGAGGCTCGTTCCTGAATCAAGAGACCTCTTTCTTTTTCCTCAACTCTTCCCTCTCCGCTTTAATCTTTTCCGAAATCTGGAATGGGACTTCGGAATAAAAATTGGGTTCCATAGAAAAAGACGCGCGTCCCTGAGTCAGGGAACGCAGGGCATTGGCGTAATTAAACATTTCCGATAACGGGACATCGCAGAGAGCTGTCTTCTGTTTCCCCTGAACCCCCATATTGACGATCCTGGCGCGGCGGCTGTTCAAGTCCCCGATGACCGCTCCAATAAATTCTTCCGGAACCGTGCATTCCAGCTTCATGACCGGCTCAAGGAAAATCGGCTTTCCCCGGCGCAAGCCTTCTTTTAAGGCAGCTTTGGCGGCAAGCTGAAACGCGATATCGCTGGAATCCACTTCATGAAAAGATCCGTCAACGAGCGTGACCGTAAAATCCGTGACCGGGTAACCGGCCAGGATCCCGCTGGCCGCGCCCGCCCGAACCCCTTTTTCAATCGAAGGGATATATTCCCGGGGGATAACCCCGCCCTTAATTTTGTCGATAAACTTGATGCCGTCACCGGGCTTTTCGCTGGGCTCAAGATCGATCACACAATGCCCGTATTGCCCGCGGCCGCCGGTCTGGGAGATGAATTTCCCTTCCACCTTCTCGACCTTCTCCTTAATGGTTTCCCTGTAAGCCACCTGAGGCCGGCCGATATTGGTTTCCAAGTTATGCTCCCGCTTCATCCGGTCAATGATAATTTCCAGGTGCAGCTCTCCCATCCCGGACAACAGCGTTTGCCCGGTTTCATGGTCGTAGGACACCCGCAGGGACGGGTCCTCATCAAGGAACTTTTTCAAAATAAAACCCATCTTATCCTGATCCGCCTTGGTCTGCGGCTCAATCGCCATGGAGATAACAGGCTCCGGAGCCTGGATGCTTTCCAGCAAAATAGGATTGGCATCTTCACAAAGCGTGTTCCCGGACTTGGCTTCTTTAAACCCGACTAAAGCGACGATCTCCCCAGCGCCCGCGCGAGGCACGATCTCCTGTTTGTTGGCATGCATGACCACAATCTTAGCCACCCGTTCCCTCTTATCAACGGAAGGGTTATAAACTGTTTTCCCAGACTCGATCACCCCGGAATAAATCCGGGTGTAAAATAATTTACCCACGTAAGGATCGGAGGCGATTTTGAAAATCAGTGCGCTTAAAGGCTCTTTGACAGACGGGTGGCGCTCGACAGGCTCCCCGGTCCTGGGATGGATCCCGTTCACCGGCGGGACATCCAGAGGGGACGGGAGATAATCAACAACCGCGTCCAGGACTTTCTGCACCCCGCGGTTACGCAAAGCCGTCCCCACCAGCGCCGGGAAAAACGCGTTTTTAACAACGCCTCTTCGGATCGCGGGGATAATCTCTTCAGCGGTGATTTCCTGTTCCGCCAGCATCTTTTCCATAATAACGTCATCGCATGTGGACAGCCGTTCCAAAAGGGTCCGGCGCACCTCCCGCGCTTTCTCCATAAGTTCAGCGGGGACATCCAGTTCTTCAAATTTCATGCCTTCCTCATCCAAATAATGGATATACTTCAAACGGATCACGTCCACGATGCCTTTAAACTGATCCTCTGTCCCGTCGGGGATATGGACAGCAGCCACATTGGCTCCAATGCGGTCTTCGATCTGTCGCAACACCCGGAAGAAATCCGCCCCCATACGGTCGATCTTGTTGATGAAAAAAATCCGGGGCACATGATACCTGTCCGCCTGCCGCCAGACGGTTTCCGTCTGGGACTGCACGCCGCTCGTAGCGCAAAGCACGACCACCGCGCCGTCCAAAACTTTAAGCGACCGTTCGACTTCCACGGTGAAATCCACGTGGCCCGGCGTGTCGATGACATTAATCTTTTTCCCCCTCCAAAAACAGGTCGTGTTGGCCGACGTAATCGTGATCCCCCGTTCCTGTTCTTGCTCCATCCAATCCATCGTGGCGTTCCCCTCGTCAACCGTTCCCATCTTGTGAATAACGCCGGTGTAATAAAGCACCCTTTCCGTCGTGGTGGTCTTCCCGGCGTCAATATGAGCGATGATCCCGATGTTCCGGACATCGGCCAGGGCTGCGTCCCCGCCCTTTTGCCCCGCGGCAACCGCCTCTTCCACGGCCCCAGCCGGCTCCTCGGCGAGAAACTCTTCACCCGGCGCTTTCAGACTGTCTGGGGCAGACGGCGCCTCAGCTTCGACGGGAAGTTCGGCCTCTTGCGGGACGTCCTGAACCGGGGGCGCCAGCAATTCTTCCTCCCATGCCCGGATATCCACACCCAACTGTTTCCGGACAAATTCAAGCGCGATCTCCCCTCTCTCCTTGAAGCGCCCTATGAGGTTCAGGAGCTTCTCGCCTTTGTCCGCAACCAATTTTTCTTTCTCCCGGATTTTTTCTTCCAGCTCCACGGCCTTCTTTTGCGACAGCTGCACGGTCAACCGGCAGTCTTTAATACCTAATTCGGCGTCACGAAAAGCGCTTTCATTCTGTTTGATTCTTTCCTCCAGGAGGTTCACCCGATTCAAACATGCGCGGGCCTCCTCTTCCTTCTCTTTAAGGCTGTCCTGCAGCGCGCGCCGTTCTTCCTTGGCCCGGGTGATCCCGTCATTCAAATGATTGCGGATATGGTCAAATTCGTGAATGTACCGGCGTTCAGTGCGCAACGCCTGGCTGGTATTTTTAAGAATCCTTTTTTTGTCCGTAATCAAAGCCTTCAGATGATGGTGCTGTTCAGTGCACTCACGGAGTTTCCTCTCCAGGTCATCATGCTGAATCGATAATTCCAGGGCCCGGTTAATATCCTCCGTGGCCACGCCTTCATACTCAGGCGGCCCTTCAGCATCATCCCGGGGGCGGGCGTTCTTCCCCGCCTTAGCGGAAGGCGCTTCTTCCGGGCGGATCCCCAGCCGGTCGAGCAATTCGGAAGTCGTAACCGGCTGGTTGTAGACCGGCGCCTCGCGTTTGCGGATAGACTGTTCAACCTTCTTCTCTTTCCACATAAACCAGGCGATGGCGCCCAATCCAACAACAATGCACATTGTCCCGACAAGGAAAAAAAGCATAATAAAAAAATGGCTGATATGTTTTTAAAAAATGATGGGGGCTTTCCGACAGGGACAGTCCCATCAAAGGCCGAGTTTTTAAAATCGCATTCCAAGGTCAAGCCGGTGCCCGCGAACAAAATCTTCAGCCACCATGGCCTTGGCCGACGCCAAGTGGACCTTCCTCACGCAAAGGCCCTGATCCCCGGTCTGAACGATAAAACCGGCAGGGACAACCCCGATGACTGTTCCCGGCGTCCCGGCAGATCCAGAGACGACTTCCGTTTCCAAAATTTTTAACAATTTGCCTTTATAAAAAGTATATGCGGACGGCCAAGGCTGCAAGCCGCGCACCAGGTTATGAATGCGCTGCGCCGGGTGCTGCCAATCAATTTTCCCGAGTTGCTTGGTCAATTTAGGCGCGAATGTCGCCTCTTTTCTTTCCTGAGGAACACATTGAACCTGCCCGGACTGAACCGCCTGAATCGTGTCATTTAATAATCCCGCCCCTAGTCTGGCCAACTTTTCGCGTAAAGTAACGGCCGTATCCGCGTCTTCAATGTCCAGCCGGGACTGGGACAAGATGTCCCCGGCGTCGATGCAGGGGCTCAATTTAATGACCGTAACCCCCGTCTGCCGTTCCCCGTTGATAATCGCCCAGTTGATCGGCGCCGCGCCCCGGTATTTCGGCAAAAGCGAAGCATGGACATTCACAGAAAAAAGCCGCGGAACGGACAAAAGCGATTCCGGTAGAACCTTGCCGTAGGCGATCACCACAAAAAGATCGCTCTGAAATCCCCGGATCGCCCGGAGAAAAGATCCGTCTTCTAGGCTATCCGGCTGGAAGACCGGGATTTCATGTTCCAGGGCGCACGCTTTCACCGGTGGGAAAGAGGTGCGCAACCCGCGCCCTTTTTCCGGATCCGGAGGGGTCACGCACGCCATAACCCGGCGCCCGGACTGAATCAAAGCCTGTAAATTCGTGACGGCAAAATCATCACTGCCGAAAAAGACAATCTTCATGTTCCCTCCTAAAGCCTCCTCAAGGGTCGACCTGCACGGTCAAAATCAAACGGCTGCGTCTCTTCATGGCTTTCTGAACACCGCGAATTAAAGCGTGCGCCTTCTCCAAAGAGGAGGTTTTGAGCATAATCATAAAACGGTACTGGTCCCGCAATTTCGGATGAAAATCCGGCTGGGGCGCCAAGACTTCAAGATCCGGTTCCTGCCCGGCCCGCAGCTTTTCATACAAAATCTGAATATGCTCCCGCACAGCTTCTTCCATCAAACCCCGCAACGTCACTTCCACCAAATGCCGAAAGGGAGGGAGCCCGGATTCCTGGCGGAGTTTTAATTCTTTCTTATAAAACGCCTCTGAATCCCCATCCCTCACCGCAGTAAGGATATAATTGTCCGGCTGATGCGTTTGCACAATAAGCTGATGTTCCGCAGACTTATGCAGCCGGGTCAACAGGGTAAACGCCTGTTGACCGCAACGGAAATCCGGACGGCTCAACTCAGCATCAAAGTCAAGAACAACAACAGTATGGAAATTCAGCTCATCCAAATAACGCCAGACCGCCTGAGTCGCAACAACGATATCCCCCCCTGAAGGGATCCGGTTTGTGTCCTTGTCCACCCGCACGATCCGGGCCTCCGGGAAAATTCTGGCGCATTCACTTTCGACTTTCTCATGCCCAATGCCCCAGGACCGCAGGTATTTCCCCTGACACTGCGGGCAGACATCCGGAAGAGGCGCTGTCCAGCCACATAACGGGCAAACCATGCTCTTGCGCTCAAAAAGATATGGGACAACAATGTCGCACCGCTGGCAACGAAAAGCCTCTCCGCAACCACCACACCGGGTGGCGGTGTAAAAACCCAAACGGTTATAATAAAGCAACAGGCGACCCCGCTCCTTTAAAACCTCCTGAATACGGGTTTGCACCGGATAAGAAAGGATCCTTTTCCGGTTCGGCCTGTAATTAGACAAATCAATAATCTGCATCCGGCCTTGGAAATCCGGCAGAAGGGATATTCTTTCAAAATCCCGGCACCGCGCCTCATGCATCAATTCCGCCGAAGGCGCACAGGAGCTGAAAACGGCTTGCGCCCCTTCAATACGGGCCCGCATCATGACAATATCCCGTGCGTGATAAAATGGGGTCTGTTCCTGTTTGAAAGAACGGTTCTCTTCCTCAATAACCACAATCAACCCCAAGTTCTGCACCGGGGAAAAAACCGCTGACCGGGTCCCCACCACAAACTTTTTTTCCCCGCTCTTGACCTTGGCCCACACTTCCAGCTCTGTTTTGGCGGGAAGCCGACGGCCCAGCAACACAACCTCTGCCCTGAAATCTTTCTCAAGCCGGAGCTTAATTTTTTGCGCTTGTAACACTTCCGGCGCCAAAACAAGAACCCCCCGCCCGTCCTTCAAGGCCGGGCCTATCCGTTCACAAAGCCAGCCCCAACCGCGCTCATCCAGGAACTCCTGGCACACAACATGCCGGGGGGATTCTTGTTTTTTTAAAGAAAAAGGAACTGGAGCAGCCACCCCGCCGTCCCACCGCACCTTCTTACGCAAGGCGGCGGGCAGGATTGTCTCAATCGCTTCCCCTAAAGAACAACCATAATAACAGGAAAAATCCCTGGCCAAAGTCATGGCGTTCTGATCCAAAGACGGAATTATATCAAGAACCTGGCTTATCGGCTTTAAAACTTTTGACACGCTCTGCGTCTTAAACCCCACCACAAACCCCACAAGCGACCGGTTCCCGAAAGGGACATAAACCCTTTGCCCTTCCGCGATGCTTTCCGCCATCTCCGGGCTGACCGCATAATCAAAAGGCCCTTCAATCGGAAGAGGGACAACAATTTCAGCAATAGTTCGGGGCATAACCTTAAACTCTTCTCCAAGCCTCTTGAAAGGACAGCCTTTGCAAAGGCACAGAAGGTCAAACCGTTTTTTTGAATTTCATTTACAAAAGCTTAATAATGTCTTTGACCGCCCCTGGCCTCGCCAGCAACTGAACCCGGGACTTTGCGGCGCTCAATGCTTGGGGGTCATTTTTGAATCCACGGAGGGTTTGCGCAATCTGGTCAACGGTCACGCAGAGCCGGCCAATCCCGTATGTTTCAAGGACCTTGATGTTATTGGTTTCCTGGCCCGGGATCGCGTTAAAGAAAACAAGTGGCAGGCCAGTGACCAAGGCCTCTGAGATCGACAAACCTCCCGGCTTGGTCACCATAACATCAGAAGCCGCCATCAATTCATCCATATTGTCAACCAGCCCGCACACTTTGACAAGCGTTTTTTTCTGCTGACTCAATTTCTGGTAAAGGCTTTTATTATGACCGCAGACGACCACCAGCTGAAACCCGTTCAACTGATTGATAATTTCTTCAATAGGGCCGATCCCGAACGATCCCGTGGCAATCAGCACCGTCGTCTCCCCGGGCTGCAACCCCAGCCGCGTCCGGAGCGCGCCCAGATTTTTGTGCTGAGAAAATTTCTCATCTGTCGGAATCCCTGTCACCGCAATCAGCGAGTCTGGAACTCCGAGATGCTGCATTTTCCGTTTGGTCCAGTCTGTCGCGACCGTGTAATAATCGACTCCCCGGCTGACCCAAATCGAGTGGACATCATAATCCGTGACGGTGCAGATAAGCCGGGACGAGATCCGCCCCTGCCTTTTCAAATAACTCGCCACCTCGCAGGGGAAAAAATGGGTGGAAAAGATGCAGTCAAACTGCTCCCGGACAAGAAACCGGGCTAATGGCCCGGCATGAATCGCGTTCTGAATACGGCGGAGACTCCTGACCAGGGGCAAAAGGGCCGGGATATCCAAAAGGCGAAACAATAATCCCCACAGCCAGGGGATCCGGCTGATTAAGAACGTGTATGTCTGGGTGTAAATATGTTTATAAAAACGGCTGGTATAATCCAGCGCGTCAACGTAATGAACCTGGTGAGAGGAAAGCACAAACCCCTTAGAAATGGCCTCAGCGGCTTTTCGATGCCCAGCCCCGGCCGTAGCGTAAATCACCAGAATTTTCATACGTTATGAAAACGCCTTGTTGATAACGGGAAAATGTTTATTTTCTTTTTACTGTACCCGACTTGTTGGGAGCAGGGCAAGCCGTTTTCACGGGTTTCGCCGGTTTCTGAAAACCGTTTTGACCGCAAATGATTTTGGCCGCGTCATAAAGGTCTTTTACAATATAATCAGGCTTAACGATCCAGCCATTCATATAGCGCCGGTTCTCCCGCCCGGAAAGGACAAAAACTGTTTTGCACCCGGCATTATAACCGGTTTCAATATCCTGTTTGGTATCCCCGACAAAATATGTTTTACGTGCGGAATCCAGCGTTTTTTCAACCGATTTCAGCGCACGGCGAACCGAACCGATATCGGGTTTGCGGCAACTGCAACCCGCATCCGGACGGTGCGTGCAATAATACACTTTCTTGATCCGGGCCCCCGCCTTTTCCACGCCCGCCATCATTTTACGAGTGATGCGGTTTAATTTATCCTGGGAAAACACACCCCGGCCGACCCCGGCCTGGTTGGAAACCACAAAGATGGTGTACCCCGCATCCGAGAGCAATTTCATCGCATCCAGGGCCCGGGGCAAAAAATGGAAATCTTTGACCTTGGTCACATATTTCCCATGCCCTGGAAAGACGTTAATCACCCCGTCACGGTCCAAAAATACGATCTTAAGTTCTCGTTCAGACACTGGCTGCCCTTTACTTTCCATCATAACCTTTCATGATTTATTTCATTTTTCTTTATTTGCCAATATTTGGCATAACTCATCAACTGATATAATGCGGCAAAAAACGCCACCATAAATCCCATAAACCCGTCTTTATAGCCTCTTTTCCGGAAATAGGACCTCATAAAACGGTCCAGCGTGCGGCGAACTGCACGGCCCAAAGGCATATTGACCCCCGTCCGGGCCCATTTCCGTGCTTCTAATGTCGTCTGGCGGTTCAAACTGGCCAAAAAATGTTCAAAATCAGGATATCCCAGATGAACAATCGCCTGCCGCAGTTCCCCGACCGGCCCATCCACAAAAGCCCTGGGATGCACTTCCGCTTCTTCATAACGGAAGAAATTCTTATCAAAAAGCCGAATCTTACTGGCCGGATACCAGCCAGCGTAACGGACCCAATAGTCACCAATATAAGTTTTAATCGGGATGGCCCAGGCTTTTTCAGTGCCGGTTTTAAAAAGCCCCGAACACATCTCGTCCCGGAGCCCCTCAGAAACCCGCTCATCGGCATCAAGGCTCAAAACCCAATCGTTTTGAGCCAAGGCATACCCCCAGTTTCGGTGCCGCCCTTCGTTCAACATGGCCTGGGTATAAACCCGACTTGTATAACGTTTTACAATATCAACCGTGTGGTCGGAGCTGGTATCGTCCACAACAAGAATTTCATCAACCCAGCCAAAAACGCTTTCACAACAGGCGCCAATAACGGCTTCCTCATTCTTGGCAAGAATAACAACTGTTAGCGGGATTTTGGCCATTTTGTTAAAATCACTGTATAAGTATACAAAACGGCAGGGTGAGAATCAATGCAAATAGCGTTTTTTTTACTCTGAAGATCAAGCAGGGACAATCAAAAGAAAATGGGCTTGCGGCGGGATATCAGACACGATATTCTTTAAATACTGCTGCCAAAACCACAAAAAATTCCAGAAGGGAAAACAATCCAACAGGGAAAAAATTTTCCCTAGAGACAGGTCCTCTACAAAAGGCGGCGGATGGTTAAGTTCACCTCATAAAATATTTATCTCATCACGTCCTTCAAAGACTGGCAGACATATTCCACCTGTTCTTCCGACATATGAGGGAACATCGGAAGGGATAAAATCTCGTCCGCGACGCGTTCGGCGGCCGGCAAATCCCCTCTTTGATATCCGGCATCCGCATAAGCTTCCTGCAGATGGACCGGAATCGGGTAATGGATCAAAACCCCAACGCCCTTCTTCTGCAACTCTTCCAAAACCGCATCCCGGTTTTTAATCCTGACCGCGAAAGTTTGAAAGATATGCGTCCGGTCAGGGAGCGTCCGCGGCAGCACCACGCCCGGCACGTCCTTGAGGTGATTCCCATACCACGCCGCGACCGTATTGCGCTTCCGGTTCCATTCATCCAAAAATTTGAGTTTCGCGGCTAGGACGACGGCCTGGACAGTATCCAGCCGGGAATTATACCCTTTGATTTTGTGCTCATACCGGCCCTCCCGGCCGTAATCCCGCAACATAAGAATTTTCTTATAGCAAGACTCGTTATTCGTCACCACAATGCCTCCGTCTCCGAAGGCGCCGAGGCTTTTTGTCGGGTAAAAACTGAAACAGGCCAGGTCAGACAGAGACCCCACCTTCTGTCCTTTATAAACAGCGCCGTGGGCCTGGGCCGCGTCCTCCACGACTTGAATGCCCTGGGGGCGGGCCATCGCTTTGATTTCATCCATGTCCGCGGCCTGCCCATAAAGATGCACCGGGATAATCGCCTTCGTCCTCTTGGTGATCGCGCCCTGCAAAGACGCGACACTCATGTTATAAGTTGTTTCGTCAATATCAACAAAAACCGGGGTCGCGCCAGTATAAGAAACACACAACGCCGTCGCGATAAACGTGTGCGTGGGCAGGATGACTTCGTCACCGCCGCCAATGTCCAGGGACGCCAAAGCAAGGAACAACGCATCTGTTCCGGAGTTCACCCCGACCGCATATCGTGCCCCGCAATAACAGGCGAAGGCTTCCTCAAACTGCTTTTCTTCCTGCCCCAGGATAAAATTTCCTTTCCGGAACACAGCCTTAAGATTCACCTCGATCTCATCCTGAATCGCTTCATACTGACCGGAAAAATCGATAAACGGTACCTTCATGGACATCCTGCCTTTCTCTAATATAAATAAAGCTGACCGGCCAACCCCAAGGACACCCGGCGACTCATGCCTGCCCCCGGTTTTTATCGCCGGCTTTGATTTTGCCCTGGGTTGATAAAATAACTTCAATTTTTTCAAACACGTCTTCCGGAGTGACGCGGTTCAAACAACTCACATGCGCGCACTCCGCCCTGCGGAAATACCGGTAACACGGCCGGCACATCATAGCAGAAGTGACGACCTCATGCCCTTCCCTCGGGTAAGGGCCATACACGATTTCATTCACCGGGCCGAAAATTGACACGGTTCGAACGCCGGAAGCCACCGCTACATGCAGCGGCCCGCCATCATTCATCACCGCGACGTCACAGCGCGTCAACAAAGCCGCAATCTGCAAAAGGGTCGTGTCCCCGCATAAATTGATGACTGGCCCGGCAACAGACCGCGCGAGCCCCTGAGACAAGCTCCGGTCTTTCTGGTCACCCAACAGTATAACCTTCGCTGAAAATTTTTCAATCACTTTATTGATCAGTCCGGCATACGAAGCCACGGGCCACTGCTTGAACCGGGCGTCCTTGCCCCAGGACGCGCCCCCGCCTGGGAAAAACGCGATAACCGGGCCGTCTCCCCGGACCCCCTCTTTCTTAAAACACGCTTCCACCCATGCCCGGTCCTCAAACGCGAACGGCAACTCCATATGCCGGGACGCGCCTTTCAAGCCGGCGGCCTCTCCCAAGGCAAGGTAATACTCCACGACGTGGCGGTCCTCGTACCCCGACAACGGGATAGCCTGGTTTAAGAAAAAACTCCGGTTCCTATATTTATAGCCAACGATATTTTTTATGCCGCAGCACCACAACAAAAAATTGATGCCGCTGTTTAAAGACAGATCAAAGGCGATATCGCATTGTTCGTTGCGGATGGACCGGACAAAAGAAACGATTTTCAACCAGTACCGCCGCCGGGATTTCTTTAAAGCGGCGACAAAATCACTCCGCTCATAAATGATAACCCGGTCAACGCAAGGGTTGCGCTCAAGCGCTTCCGCCGCCCGCCGGTTGGCCACATAAATGACCGAGCAGCCCGGATAGGTATTCTTTATATTGCGCAACAGCGGGGTTGTGAATAACACGTCCCCGATGCCGAATATATTAACGACCAATACTTTTTTTATCTGCTGCGCCATGAAAAAATGTTTCCCCGATCAGGTCAAAACCCCGAGGCTCCAGGAGGCCCCTTTGCAAAGCCGGCTAACG
Organism: Candidatus Omnitrophota bacterium; assembly: GCA_029560465.1. Classification (GTDB taxonomy): domain Bacteria; phylum Omnitrophota; class Gorgyraeia; order Zapsychrales; family JANLHA01; genus JAGOJP01. The sequence goes on along the minus strand of JAKQKX010000016.1, from coordinate 262,176 downwards.
ACCACCCCTCCCGCGCTGTTTAAACGCCTCCGCGACCACGCGCACCTTCTGCGAATCGTCCCTCCGGCAGACCAGGACAGCGTCACCCGTCGAAACAATCACGATATCCTCCAACCCAATCGCCGCCACCGGGCGGCCTTCGGCGCGGATAAAAACGTTCCGGCATTCCTGTTCGATGACATCCCCGGACAAATGGTTTCCATTTTTATCTTTAGGCAGGACATCATACAAGGCTTCCCAGCTCCCAAGATCAGACCATCCCATATCAGCCGCCGGAACAGAAATGACGTTCTCCGCCTTCTCCAGGATGGCATAATCCACGGAAATGCTGGGCAGCCGCGACCAGTTCGCGCGCACAGATGAACACGGCTGATCAAACAGGCTGTTATAAACTTCCGGCAAATGGACCGCAAACTCTGTCAATATATTATCCGCCCGCCAGATAAAAATCCCGCTATTCCACAAATAGGTTTTCTCTTTAAGGTATTGCCGCGCTTTCTTAAGGTCCGGTTTTTCCACGAATTTCTCGACGGCCCAAACCGTCGTTTTCCCCAAACGCTGTTTCCTGCATTTCATATATCCATATCCGGTTTCCGGGCGATGAGGAACGATGCCCATGGTCACCAGATATTGCTGTTCAGCCAGCGCGAACGCCTCCTTCAGGTGCCGGCAAAAAGCCCGTGGCTTGAGGATCAAATGGTCCGCAGGAAAAACCGCCAAAACCGCCATGGGGTTCTTTCTAAAAAGCGTCGCCGCCGCCCAGCAAATCGCCGGAGCGGTATTTTTCCCCTCCGGCTCCAGGAAAACATTCCGGGATGGGATCTTATAAGGCAGGATCTGCTGACGCACTGTTTCTTTATACGACGCCCCGGTCACGATATAAATACGTTCCGCCGGGATAAGGGGAAGGACCCTTTCCACCGTCTTTTGGAACAGTGTCTTCGCGGTCAAAATATTCAAAAACTGTTTTGGTTTTTGCGGACGGCTCAGCGGCCAGAAACGCGTTCCCGACCCGCCGGCTAAAATAACCGCATAGGCATTCCGGTTTGATGACATGCTCAACCCCTTTAATCAATGGTTTAATATTAAACAGCCCCACGCCTCCCCATCCTTTATTCCTGGCCAACACCCTAGAGGCACAAAAGGGCGGCTGCGTTCAACGGGCCTCTTCCTTAAGACCGATGTATTCCGTGTTGACCCTGGCCACGCTGTTAAAAATATTGGTTTTAATATTCGTGCCCGGCGTTTCTTTCTGAAGTTGACAAATCATCTCCTTCATCCGCCGCCTTTGCGTGTCTTCGCCAAAAGGACAGTGTTGGGTCTGCATAGGAAATCCGCTTTCCTGCGCGAACCGGTGGGTCATCCGTTCTTCGACATAGCATAAAGGGCGGATGATCACGCACTGCCCCTTAAACATCTCTTGCCGTGGCTGCATCGTGGAAACTTCTCCTTTATAAAAAAGGTTTAACAAAATCGTTTCAATAATGTCATCCTTATGATGCCCCAGAGCCACCTTGTTGCACCCCGTTTCAGCGGCGAGGTTAAAAAGCATTTTACGCCGGTTCCAGGAACACCAGAAACAGGTTGTCCGCGCCTGATCGTCCAAAACCTTCATGGCACGGAAATAATACGGGACACCCAGGGCCCGGAACATCTCCTCCAGCGGAGATTTCGGCACCGCCGTGCTGCAGGCCATATCCGTTTCTATATGCGCGGCCTTGATCTCAAAATAAACCGGAGACCATCCTCTCCGGGCTTCCAGGAGGTGAAGAAGCGTCAGGCTGTCTTTCCCTCCAGAAACTGCGACCAGGATCTTATCCCCTTCTTCAACAAGGTTGTAATCCCCGATCGCCTGCCCGATTTTCGAAGAGATAACCTGCCCTGTGCGAGACATATGGGACCGGGATCGTTTCATAATATTAATTTAGAATTAACCGGGCCGGGGTCTCCTCTGCCAGTGAGCCGCAAGAAGCCCTCCCTCCGAGGCAAGGTCAAGGAAAAACACTCCAATAAACCTGGTACAAAAATCTCATTCTTATTGTATAATATACGCATTAACGCTTTCAGGCGCGGGCCTCTTGCGCGTGTTCCATAAAAAACAAGAGGTTATATTATAACAAGCTTTTAGAATTTAGGATATAAATAGTTCCCAAACAGTCCTCGCATATGACAAAACCTCGGGAAGACGTACAACTTACTTTTGGGGATTTCCTTTCCCTGGCTTTCTCCGCCAGTTTTTTTGCCATCACGTATCTTTTTTTCGTGAACACGCTGGATAATTTCGTTAGCTGGATGGGGATGGAAGACATCTCCGGGCTCGAATTTATTTTAGTCGACACGGTTTCTGTTTGTGCCGCAATCTGGCTGAGCCTTTTGTTTGTCAGGAAAAAGATGAAAGTCTTAGCCGGGACATCCTTTATCAGTTTATTGTTCCTGGCCATTCTTTATTTCGACATCTTCCGCAATACCCAGGAGCTGCTTGAACTCACCGAAAGCACGATGCGCCTCTGCATGACCGCCATCGGGGCGTTCCTCGGCCTTTATGTGTCCATGTCTTCCCGATCCGAACAGGAAGAGGACCTCCCGGAGTCATCCCTGAAGATAAACATGACCGCACAACCGCAAAAAATTTCGATATTCCTTTTTGTGTTTTCAATCCTCTCTTTCCCCATGATCTATTTAAGTTTTATCATATTCATCCTTTCCCCCCTGTGCCTGGCCTTCTGGCTGCTGTTCCTGGGGCTGAACGCCACCTCTATGCCCCAAATTATCTGGATCCTCCTGATCGCAATCCAGACCGTATGTGTCCTCATCACATTTCAGGCCATACACACGACATTTATTCTGGAGCCCCCTATTCAGCCCGGGCTCCTCATTGACCCGGAGATGAACTCCTCGCTCAAAGCAATTGTCAAGGAAATCTGCGTGGCGCTGCGGGTTCCCGAGCCGGAGGTTCTTGTGCTGCACGCCGAACCCAAGATTATCGTTCGAAAAAGCAACCTCAACACATTTAACGGCCTGCTCAAACAGCGCTCCCTGTGCATCGGGCTCCCCTTGCTTTACATACTGAACCTCAAAGAACTCAAGTCTTTAATTGCGTTTGAACTGGCCCCGTTCTCCGGTCAGGACAAACTTTACAGCGAATTCATCCAGCCCAGCTACCAAATTTTTTCCGACTCCTTTGCCCAGATGGACAACGCCCTTTTAAGGCTGCAACGGGGCAAAGCGCAGCAGGGGATCCTGAACTTCCTTCAGTTCCCCCACAAATTCTTTCTCCAGATCATCTCGGGTCAATTCGCTCAGTTGGACAACTTCCTGACACCGGCCCGCATACGGCGCGCCTCTGTCATCACGCAAAAGCATTACAACCCCGAAGACCTTAAGTGCGCCCTGATTAAAAAAGAAAAAGTTGAACAATATTTCAGGGAAACCTTCAGCCACATGCCTTTCAGTGAAGCAAATATTTTCCGGCAATTCCACGCCATGCTACGGGAATCTTTCCAAGACACGCCCGACCAGGCCGAGCAGGACACTCTTATAAAAGAAATTTTAACCGAAATTGAACCCCTCGAGCTTAAAATATCTCTTATTTATCAATACTTCCGCCATATCAACCGTTATTATAAAGAATTTTACCATCTGCTCAAAGAATTCCAGGGCATGAATATCCTTGGGAATGAAACCGCGAACGAATTTTTGCCCGGCCGGAAAAATAAAAAATCATGAAACACACAGCTAAAATCATATTCTTCACGGCCTGCCTTCTCGTTTCCTTCCCCTGTCCCTCGCCGGGACAGGATCCGCCTCCTTCCGATGGGTGGTTCACGCTGTACTTCAATAACGGAGAGGTCCGGAAAAGAGGAAAATACACGGACGGAAAACCAGACGGGCAATTCGTCGAATTCTACGAAAATGGCAATCAGAAAACCGTCGCCCATTACACGCTAGGGAAGAAAAATGGCCGTTTTAACGAATATTACGAAAACGGGCAAATCAAAGAGTCGGTGGAATATCAAAACGACATTCTGCACGGCGTCATTAAAAAAGCGCTGCCCGACGGTCAGATCACGTTGCTGGCGGAATATAAGAACGGGACTCTCGACGGGCCTTATAAAGAATTTTATGAAAACGGCTCCAAAAAAATTGAAAATGATTATAAAAACGGGCAAATCTTCGGCAGTTACAAAGAATATTATGATAACGGCAACCTGAAGACCGAAGGGTTTTACAACCTTGGAAAACTGAATGGCGTCTACATGGAATATTTCCGGGACGGATCCCCCAAGCTCAAAGTCCGCTATAAAAACGGGCAAAAAAGCGGTTCCGAAAACCGTTATTATCACAGCGGGGACATTGATTTTTATAATTACAACCAAAACGTCCTGGAAGGGGCGGCCAAGGTCGTTGACGATTCCGGGCAAATCTACATGCAGATGCACTACTCGGAAGGGAATTTGATGGGGTACAGGATCTACCATAAAAATTTCACGGCCAAAGAAGAAACCCTTGTGAAAGACAACCAAATTCATGGAGAGAGAAAGTTTTATTACCCCAACGGCAAGCTCAAGCTCTACCTCAACTACGCCGAAGGAGTCTTAAACGGAGTGATGCTGGAATATGATGAGAAAGGGCAACTGCTCAGAGAAGCGAATTACACAAACGGCCACCTAGAAGGCCCCTTTAAAGAATATTTCGGATCGGGCGTGATAAAACGGGAGGGCACATACAAAACCGATCTGCTACAGGGTGTTGTAAAAGAATATTACACCGATGGTTATACTCATTACGTCAAAGTCTACGAACAGGATAAAATCGAGGGCGTTGTGTGGGAGTACTATCCCCAAGGCTCCCCCAAGGTGCAGTTCACGTTTCAAGACGGACAACTGGACGGCCTGTTTAAGATGTATTACGAAGAAGGCTCTCTTCTGCAGGAAGGCGCTTTCCTGGGAGGGAAACTGCATGGCCTTGTGCGGACGTATTATAAAAACGGGTTCATCAAAACAGAAGAAATTTATAACCAAGACACCTTGGTGCAAAAACTGGCGTTCAAAGAACGCTGGCAGTCTTACCTCTGGGAACAACTTGTCAACGGCCTCCAATCCTGGTGGAAGGAAAACAGCGCGACGTTATCCACCCTCCCCTTCCTGCCCAAACAGTAACCAGTTCCTTGCCTGGCTTGATCCCCAACCCGCAGCCCCCATCCTTGATTACGGAGTGCGCGCGGAAAAATTTTCCACCCATATCAACTCACACGCCCCCCACCCAATATCTTCCCTTGTCTGGGACGTATTCCAGCGCCACCCATCAGCACCCGACACGTTAACGAGAAGCCCTTCGATGGAAACCACCTGGCCCCGCTTGGCCTTCTTCATTTCCCTGGCCACGTCTTCCCGGGCCGGGATAAGATGCATGTTCGCGCTGTTGATTTCAATCTCCCGGCGTTGAATAATCGAGTCCCGCGTCCACCAATGATAAAAACGGTTATATTGATGAATCCCGATTTTACGAACAACCTTGCCGTCAGACATCGGCCCCCACCCCAAAGCGAGGTCAACGGGAACCAAACGGCCGGTCCGGCCCCAGTTATAATGTTTAGCCCCCAAAACCAGCGCTTCCAATTCAAAGGACGCCACCGGGGTCACCGTATACCCCATGTGTTCAAACGAGGGTGACTCAAACATCCGCTGCCGCGGGAAATCCGGCGCCACAGGCCCGTCTTTAAACTTAACCGGTTGAAACCGATACCAAGCCACCGCCAAGAGAAGCAGAGCCAAAACCAACACCGCCACTTTCTCAACACTCAACTGCCCAGCCCGGTTCGGAACCCGGCCGGATTGTTTAATAACCCGCATCCCAGCCTCCCCTTAAAATAATTCCAAAGAGAGCCAACATCCTTCTTCCCCTCTTATTTTATTGTAGCATAGCCAAGATATACCCGAAAATCACCTCTTCATTCGGAAAACGCGGTACTGGTTGTTTTGCCATATTTCATCGGCGGGAAGGCATCCGGCATCCACGGCGGCCAGCAAATCCGCGTCTACCATCCTGTCCAAAAACAGGAACCGGATATCCATCCGTACGATACGCTGAACCAGCTGCCCCTGCTGGGACGGATGGTTCCAGCGGTCAGTCCCGACGCGTCCTGTCATCAGGGCCAGGGTCCGCGGATGCCAAAAAATATAATGCTCTTCCGGAGTGAGGTTCTCCCGGACCCAGGAAAATAATTCCTTGTTCTCTTGTCTGAAAAGGACATCCTCTTGAGGCGGGGGTGCCACCGCGAGCGTTCCGATATTGACCAAAATCATCACAACAAGCCCGGCTTTCACAACCCGCACAGGAGCTCCCCGGAGGGCCTTTCCGGGGCTTCCCCCCGCGCCAACCCTGACCGCCCCTTGGATCATAAAATAAATCATAAATCCCCAAACAGGCAAAAGGAAGCGTATAAATTCCCACGGCGTGTTATCGAACGCCGACAAAACAAAAAGTATCCCACAGTAGAAAACAAAAAACGTTTCCGGGAGCGTCAGGGTTTTTGCAAAAGATTTCCTGACGAAAAAAACACAAAGGCCGGCATAAAACACCCCGGCCGCGGCGTCTAACAAAGGGGCCATCCCTTGATAAAGAGCCCGCATGAATCTGGTCTCAATGGGAAAGCAGGCTATCCACAGGCTTCTGGTTATTAAAGAAAAATTAGCCATCACCGCCCGAACCGCAGCCGCCGGTTGCTCCCCGAGAAGCCGGATATCCCCCGGGAGAGAACCGATTGTGCCGGCCAAAACAAAAATACAGAGCAGAAAAGCGGCCCCAAGGATCCCGGCCCTAAGAAACTCCTTACGGATCACCGCGAGGTAATAAATAACCGCGACGACCAACGCGGCCCCGGCGGCCCGGACGCAAAACGCGACAAGCGTCAGGCTCACCGCCAGCGTGAACGTAAGCATGGCTTTCCATTTACGCCCCGCCACCCGATGCCTTTCATAAGAAGCAACAGCGGCCAGCGACGCCCACACAAAAAAGACGAAGGGGATATCAGACAAGACATTCTGTTTGAAAGAAAAAAAATACGCGTTAACCGAAAAAAACAATACGCTTAACCCCGCGAGGACTTCGCCGAAACTCCTGCGGAACTGCGTGTAAAGAAAAACTAACGTCCCGTACCAAAATACGATATTCCATATTTTCAATATTTTAAAATTCATCCCGAAAAAACGTAAAAGAGGGGCCAACAAAAGGGGAAATCCGGGAGGGAACAAAACCGGGTTATCCATCATGATGCCTGCAGAATATTCTTCTCCGGTGAGGATGTTGCGCGAGTGCAAAATGTATTGCGCGAAGTCTCCGCCCCAGTTATGCCCGGGATGAAGAGTAACACTATGCCAGAAGAACGTGGCCGCGCCGGCTATTATTAACACACCCCGAAGGAACGCACGTCGGGCGCTGGGCTCAGCCATTCTGCGCGGCCCGCCTGATCTTTTCAACAAGGCTCTGTTTAAAATCTCCCTTCCCGCGCGCGGAGGACCCCGCCGGTAACGCTGGCCCCCCACCTCCGGGAGCGGGATGCTGCCCTTTCAGGGAGGCGGAGGGGATAAACCGGGATTGTTTCTTGTGCCAGATGACCTTTTTTTTCTTCTTAGGCATAAGCGCAATCATGGCCCTTTCGCCGGGCGGAAAACAGCGGTTTATAAAAAATCATATTTATTATCGTCCGTCACAACTCCATCCGGGCCTCCCCCGCTGGAAAGGTCCTTTTCATACTGCAATTCCTCATCAACGATTGCGTGTTCCATCAGATAGCACATTTCATTAAAAGTGTCCTTATGATGAAATTCAATATAATCCTGCACAAGTTTTTCTCTGATTTCACACCGGCACACATCATCCAGAATAACTCGGTAATCCTGGTAATCCTCCCGGAACATCACTTCGGTCAGCGTGCGTTTAAGGTTCGCCTCCTTGATAATGTCCTGGAGCAACGCTTTAACTTTATCCTCACTCATAAACATGGAAGACCTCCTTAACCTTATCTCACAGATGCCTCTTACATAGACTACTGAAATGCCCCGGACTTTTCAACCCATTTCACAATTTCCAGGGAAAGGCGTCCTTAAAACCTTCACCGCACGCCCCGCCTAATCCCAGAAAACCGTGACCGGTTCAGGCCCCGGGAGAACATCGAGGATGAGACATGCCCCACGGATAGCGACGGATAAAGCCCGTCCATCCTCCCTCTGAGCCCCGGCCGAGGACGGCGCTTGGGGAGAAACATTCACGACAACGGTCAGCGGCACCTGATAAAATGACTTGTCCAAATCGTGATCCAGGACAAAAACAAGGCGCCCGTCTCCGGACTCCAGGATATTGAAACGGCTGGCCTGGCGTTCCGCTATATAACTATAGGTGTTGGCGAACGTGTCCACCCATATCTGTTCTTCATTCTCTTTAATATACGCCAAATGGTCTTCCAGGAATTCCTCGGTGATCGGCTTGAATGTCATGACCTCTTCAGTCTGCATGGCGTGGCATTCAGCCACCACCCAGAGGCGCTTGACCAACACCAAATCAATAAGTTTCCGGCCGACGGCAGCGGAAAATTTATCGCCCCCGTAAACCGGCAAGAAAAGATTATCAGAAAGCCGCGACAAGTACTCCCGGTCACGGATAGCGGGGTGAAACTCGCTGACTTTGCTGATCATCTCTGGAGTTGACTGGTCAAACGGGAACGCGAAAGACCGTGGAGGCGTTCCGATCTTTTCCGAAATCAAATAATAGCTTTCATGAATCTCGCTGTCAAAAACATCATCCGGCACCTGCATCAAATAACGATGATTCATGGAGTGGTTCCCGATCTCATGCCCGCGCTCCGAAGCATCTTTCCATTCCTCCCAACTGCCGTAATAGGGGTTGCCCGGCTGGTCCGCGGTCCATCCCGGGTTAATCAGCACCGTCGCTTTATAGCCGTACCTGTCAAAAACCGGCAACACCTTGGTGTAGACGGTCTTGGATCCGTCGTCAAAATTAAAGGAAATCGCGCATTGTTTGTTCCCTTTATAGCGCGCGACGGACACGAGCGGAAGCTCCGGCGTGTTCCGGTTCTTTTGCCGAAAGAAAGACAAGGCCCGGTCTAAAAATCCGTATATAAGGTCTCCCTTGACCTGATACCGCCCGGCCTGTTCCAGGATGGCAAGGGCCTCATTGTCCTGCCCCCGCCAAAAATAAATCTGGGCTAGCAAAGAGTGCGCCATGGAATTATTGGGCGCGTATGCAAGCGCATCCCAAAGGACCTGCCGGCCGGCTTCAAGGTCGCCCTGTTGCATGAGTTGGATCGCCTTTTTAGTTAACTGGCCGGAATGCTGGCTGCGCTTTAAGAATATCCCTTCCCGGAGCGCCTCGTTGGGGACCAACGCGGCGGAGCCTTCCTTTCCCTGAGGGCCGTAAGTAAAAAACTGTTGGGCCCCGCCCCGGGCAGCGTTCTGCCCGGAGGGAGGGTCCAAAACATCCTGGGCCCAGGAAAGCGGCTGCGCCCAGCCCCCTCCGAAGAGGAAGCAACAGAAAAACAACGGCACAACAGCTTTTCCGCCGTTAAAGGCGGATTGTATAAATTGACCTCGCAACATAGGGCTCAATCATTGGCCGCGTTTATGATAAACTTTTTTTATAGCGTTTAAATGTTTTGTACCGGACTTTAAAAATTTTCATTGGGTGCCACCAGAACGTCCGGTTGATCGTCTGAAGGTCCGACATGCTCAACGCATGAGACAAAACCTTCTCCCGCATCACCGCGGGATGAGACCCGAAATAAGCGGGAAACCGGGTCAGGGCCCCGAAAGAATACTGATCCCGGTTATCCTGCGGGCTCAAAGCCGCGTACCCGATCTCCTTGGCGTTGCTCCGGCGCTGCGCCATGACATCCCCGGAGTGAACCCACCCGTAATGGTATAACAGGCATCCGGTGTTCTTACGCCCCAGGGGACGGCCGTCTTTCCTCCGGAACCCATAGGCATCGCCAAACGATTCGACCTGCCCGTTATTACGGACGATCCGGTCCTGCTTCTGATACCAGCCCCGGTCGATCCGGTAACGGTAATAACTTCCGTAAAAATGCAGCCAGCGGAACCTTAAGGCGTCCACCCCGGGTTCGCTCAAACACCCCTCCATGCGTTTCCGAAGGGAGGGGAGGTCTTTTTCATGCAAAACTTCATCCGACTGCAGATACACCGCCCAGTCGCCGCGGCAAGCGGCCAAGGCCAAATTCGTCTGTTGGGAAAGGACCTCTTTACCCAAGGACATATCCCAGCGGCTTTGTAAAATTTTTATCTTGGCGTCGCGGATAGACCGGACAAGCCCGAGGGTGTCGTCTTCAGAATCCCCGACATTCACAATCATTTCATCGCACAACGGCAGGACAGACCGGATAGATTCCACTAAGGGGTACTGGAATTTAACCGCATTGCGGGCGATCGTAAAACCGCTGATCTTCATTGCAACTCCTTGTCTTTGGGGATGCCCCGGCTAAAACAGGACGGGTGGCCGCCCTTTCCTTTAAAAACCCGCTGATAAACGCGCAACGTTTCCTCCGCCGTCTTGCGGAAAGAAAAATCCTCCGCTCTTTTTAAAGCAGCAGCTTTCAGCCGCTGGCGGCACCCTTCATCGTGCACGATACGGCGGATGGCTTCCGAGATCTCCGCCGGGGATTCCGGATCAATCATTTCCGCCGCGCCGGCCGCCACTTCCCCGCACGCCGATCCCCGTGATGTGATCACCGGCGCCCCGCAACAAAACGCTTCCAGGACCGGAAAACCAAAGCCTTCATAAAAGGAAGGGAAAATAAAAACATCCGCGCAATTATAAAAACAGCGCAGTTCCTCGTCTGTCACGAACCCCGGCAAAATGACATCCGCCCGCGCTTTCATGCCCGCCAAACGGGTCTGCAGCTGTTCCATCATCCACCCCCGCATGCCAATGACAACCAACCGGCCGCGAAAAGTCCCGCGCGCTTTAACCCGCTCAAACGCCTCCAGCAGGTGAAGAAGATTCTTCCGCGGCTCCAGTGTCCCCACAAAAAGCAGGAAAGGGCCGTCCACGCCTTTTTGTTGAACGACACGCCGGGCGGCGGCCAAAGCCTGGCCGCGCAGAGGGAAAAAGACACCCTTGTCAACCCCCTGGTGGATCACCGACAGCCGCGCCTTATCCACAGGAAAATGCCGCACCAGGTCATCCAGCGTCGCCTGCGAACAGCAGATAATATGATCGGCTTTGCGGACAACCTCCCGCATCTGCCTCTCGGAAATATCACGCGTCTCCGGGGTGTGCCCCTGCGGGAAAACCTTGTAAATCAGGTCATGCACCGTGACCACGACTTTACCGGATGTGAAACCGATAAAATCAAGGCTCGGGGAATGATACACATCCGCCCCGCGGAGGACCGCATCCGTCCCGCGGTTAAAATAATCCGCCTTGACCTTAAACTTGCCGGAAGAGAACCGCGGCAACCGCCTCCTAAAGTCCAATATCCTTTTCCGGGCATAAAGCCAGTACTCGTTGTCCGGGTCAATCTCCCCCAAGGAGCGGACCAGGTTAAAGGCGTACCGGCCAATACCCGTCTTATTTTCTTTGAGAAATGATCGGCAGTTAATCGCGACACGCATAAAGTCAATCCCCCGCAGCCGAAGGCCCGGGTGGCATCAGGATCTCACGCGGAAAGCCCTTTGGATTTTAGAAATGCCTCAACGCCCTCGGCGACATAATCGAGTTGCGCCAACCCGATATCCTGATGAATGCCGATATGAAAACCCTGATCCGCGCAATATTCGGCTTCCGGGAAGTCCCCCAGGGTGTGCCCCAAAAACGCATAACTCGGGCACTGCGTCGGCATGGAATAAAACAGGTTGCGGGAATCGATCCCCTGCCGGTCCAGGTCTGCGACAATCTCGTCTTTGGTGAAATTCAGCCCCTCCCTGAGGATGATAGAAAAAGCGTGCGGGCCGATTTTTTCCCCCTCGTCTTCTTTGACGCTGATAAAATACTCGTCAAACTTCCGAAAGCGTTCGATAAGATACAGGAGATTGCGCCTCCGGGTGTTGAGGATTTCCTCAAAAATCCTGATATTGCCGATTCCGACCGCGGCTTCTATTTCGTTCATCTTGGCCGAAAACCCGATACGCCGGAATTCAAACTTGTTGACAATGCCATGGTTCCGCAACGAGCGGACCGCTTCCGCCATCTGTTTATCATCCGTAATCACCATCCCGCCCTCGATCGAGGTCACGATATGTGCGGCGTAAAGGCTGAAAGCCGCCATGTGCCCGAGCGTGCCGATGAGCCGCCCTTTATATTCCGCGCCGTGGGCTTCAGCCGCGTCTTCAATCACGTACAGCTTGTGCTTTTCAGCGATCGCCATGATCCTGTCCATATCAGCCGGTTTGCCCATCAAATGCACCGGCATAATGGCGCGGGTGCGCTGGGTGATGGCCACTTCAATTTTGTCGACGTCAATATTCAACGTTTCCCGCTTAACGTCCACGAAGACCGGATTAAAACCCGCCTGAAAAACAGCGTTGCCGGTGGCGACGAAAGACAAAGCCGGCACGATGATTTCATCACCCCGGCGGGCCCCATAGTCATAAAGCGTCGCAAGGGACAAGGCGTCGGCGTCCGTGCCGCTGGAAACCGCGATGGCGTATTTCCGTTTAAAAAGCCGGGCAAACAGTTGCTCAAATTCCGCGACGTATTTCCCGCGGGTTACAAATTTCGTTTCTAAAGCTTTATCGATAAGCGTCCGGGCTTCGGGAGTGATAGAAACAGTGCCAAACGGCACCTGGTACTGCGTTTTGGTTTCGATGCTTTGCTCTTTATGCGTTGCCACGGGATCCCTGCCTTTCTCTAAATTTACGCCCGTCGGACTTTCCAGGGAGGAACCTCATTCTTCTCCCAAGCCCGTTAACTTCAAATCTCTTCTGGCCTCAGCGTAGCGCTGCGGCGTCCCGATATCCAAAAAACCCTTCTTAATGACAAAACCGTAAACCCGTTCCGTGAGCAAAGAAGGGAAAAAATCGTTTTCCAGGGAAAACACGTCCCCCGGTGGGAAAAAAGAAAAAATTCTCCTGTTAAAACAATAAACGCCGGCATTCACATAAACGTGGTGCCCCGAGGGGACCCGGGCTTCCCTATTCGATTTCTCCCGGAAATCCACAATGGCACCCGAGGAATTCATGATAACGGACCCCGTATCCATGCGGGGCGGGACCTCAGACAGGGTCAGCGTCACCAACGCCTGTTTCCGGGCGTGAAAATCCAGCAGGGCCGCGTAATCCATGTCACACAACGAATCCCCGTTCAAGAGCAGGAACAGGTCGCCCTGGACCAAACTAGCCGCCTTTTTAAAAGCGCCGCCCGTCCCCAGAGGGGTGTCCTCCCTTGAAAAAACAATGTCCAGCCCGAGAGGTTCCCTTTTGAAATATTCTTCCACCGCCTGGGCCTGAAAACCGGTGCACAGGATGATCCGGCGAAAGCCCTGCCAGGCGAGCCGCTTCAGCATAAAAAACAAAAACGGCCGATCCCCGATGGCCGCCATGGTTTTTTGAGTTAGCCCGATCTCGGAACGGAGCCGGGTCCCCAGCCCCCCGGCCAAAACCACCACGTCTGTCGTGCCCGTATGCGCCACGTGTCTCCCCGGCCCTCGCCCTCAAGTGCTAAACTTTTCCGCTATAGGGCTGATAAAAGATAATCTGCGAACCCAAATCTTCAAACTTAAACGGGATCAACAGAGATTTCTTAAGTTTTTCTCGCACGCTTTTCTGCCGCGCCGGAGGAACGCATAAAAGCAGGAACCCCCCGCCTCCCGCGCCGAGCAGCTTCCCCCCGACCGCACCGGCCCTTTTAGCCGTCCCATACATGTCATCCACAAACGGCGTTGAAATCTTATCCGAGAGGCTCCGCTTCAGCTTCCATGATTCGTCGAGGAGTTTCCCGAACGCCAGGATGTCGTTCGCATTGAGGATATCAATCGCCTGATAAGCCATTTGATGCATGGTTTTGAGTTCGGCCGTTTTCTTCGGGATGTTCCTGATTTGATGCGCGGCGATCTCCGAGGCCATCCGGGCAAAACCCGTAAAAAAAAGCATCAGATGTTTTTCCAGCTTCTTGATCTTGTCGCTGCGGAACGTCACGCGCCGGACCTGAAGATGGTTAGAGCCCCCGAACTCGATAAAATTGAATCCGCCATACGCGGCCAGGACCTGGTCCTGGCACCCGACATTATCACGGCACATCTCCTGCTCGATATAAATGGCTTCCTTGGCCAGGCGCTCTTTGGTCGGCATAACCCCCTTAAGAGCGTAAAGGCTGTTTAAAAGCCCCACCGTAAACGAAGAGCTGGACCCCAGCCCGGTGCGGGCGGGGAGGTCGCCGTCATGATGGATTTCAATCCCCTGATGAATTTTTAAAAATCTTAAAACCTCCCGGACAGCGGGGTGGTCGATCTCAGAAAGCTTCTTGACCAGTTCGGTTTTGGTATAAACGATACGGGATTTATGGCTGAAAAACGGCGGTAAATAACGGGTGGTGATATAACAATACTTGTCAATCGTCGTCGCCAGCACCGCCCCTTTGTGCTTTTCATACCAGGCCGGATAATCCGTCCCCCCGCCAAAAAATGATATTCGAAACGGCGTGCGGCTGATAATCATAATGAACCTCTCGGATTCTGGGTTGAATTAGTCCACTTCCTGATGAAAATGGATGCCTTCCGTGTCATCATAATGCTTCCGTTTCAACTTCATCGCGCACATGTCCTCAACATGTTTCCTCGTTTTCATTCCGAACTTGTGTTCAATCATATTCAGATACGGTCCGCTGGTGTGATACTCCTGAAACGCCTTGTCCCGGAAGCGCAGGACTTCCCCGCTGGAAAGGTATTTGGTCGGAAGAGGCAACGTGTCCTCGCTGAACTGGGCAAACCCGGACCACGTGTCCGGCAGAGGGACCCCTTGGGCGACGGCTTCATCATACAGCTTCGAACCCGGATACGCCATGGCGCAGTAAAAATTCCCGTACTCACAATTCAATTCTTTGGCCAGAGTCAAAGTTTCCCCCATCGTTTCAAGGTCGTCATCCGGCAGACCGAAGATAAAATTCCCGACAATATGAATTCCCTCGGCATGCGTCATCTCAATAACCCGTTTAATCTGGTCCTGATCGAACCGCCCCTTTGAAACCCCCTCACGGACTTTCTTGCTCCCCGCTTCGATCCCGTAAGCGATCCAGTTGATGCCGGCTTGTTTCATCTTTTTAAACATGGGCTCTTTCACCGTGTCAATCCGTCCATAGACCCAGAAATTCAAATCGTGCCCCAAGGCGATCAACCGGTCGCACAGTTCCTCCACATGGCTGATCTTCAGGGCGAACATTTCATCCAGAATCTTAATATGCCTCACACCGTAATTCCGGACCAAATAATCCACTTCTTCAACGACCTTCTCCGGCGGACGATAACGGATGCCGGGCCCCCCGAAAATACTGTTAATACAGCAGAAACTGCAATGAAACGGGCAGCCCAGGCTGGTGTAAATAACCGCGTAAGGCTGGCGTTTCTCCACGTCATCAAATGCGTGCCAGTTATGCGCGCGGTATTTCTGCATCGGCAAGAGGTCCCAGGCGGGCATCGGCAGTACGCCCAAATCCGGGATATTCTCAGCCCGCGCGTTGGAAATAATCTGTTCGCCTTTTCTATACCACAACCCGTCAACCGTGAAATCATCTCCGAGGGTTTTTCCCGATTTTAAGAGATTCAGCAATTGGGCGTACGTGGTGAAGCCCTCGCCCTCGCACAAGAAGTCCGCGACCTCTTCCTGCATCGTCTGCGCCGCCAAAACGGAGGGATGAAGCCCTGAAATCGCCGCCGGGCACTGCGGCTGCCTCCGCTTCAGCTCTTTCAAACATTCACTGGCGCCGGGCATATTGATCGTTGAGGCGGATGGGTTGGTGCCGGAAACCACAACAGACACTAAAAGGGGTTTGTAGGCCAAAGCCCTCTGAACGGTTTCCCGCGCGTCAAAATTCTCCACTTCAGCATCAATCACCTGAACCTGAAACCCTTGTTCCCGAAGGAAGGCGGCGGTTAAAATGATCCACAACGGCGGTTCCAGCCCGGTAAAATCCCGGCTGAGGTCCTGATAGGCTTTTTTCTGGTTATTCGCTTTTATCAGTACAATGTCCGTCATGGGCGCTCCCCGATTCTTTAATAAACCGTGTGGTCATTATATGTTGAATGCGCGAGGCGGTCAAGGCCGTCTCTGAAATCCGCGCGGCCTTTCTCCTCACCACAAATTATAAGCTTCTTCCAGAAACACAAGGCATCACGCGTTTCAGGAACCCGGCCGGCGGTTAAATGTTGGCGAACTGGTTTCTCTTAATAATCTGATATCCCTTGATCAGCTCGCCGATGCCGGCCGGCAGGGAAACATCCGGACGATATCCGGTTTTTTCAATCTTTTCATTGGAAACGACATAATCCCGTTTATCCGGATCTTCTCCGATCGCAGACTCCAGGACATAAAATTCCGGGACCTGTTTGCGGATTTCATCGCAGAGTTCTTTTTTACTCAAGTTCGCGTCGCTTAACCCGACGTTATAAGGTTCGCCCTTCATAGACTCGAAATTCTTCAAACTATGAATAAATGCTTTGGCCACATCGCGGACATGGATAAAATTCCGTTTAAAATGCGCCTCAAACAAAATAATAAAACGGTCATTCACAGCCCGGTAAGTAAAATCGTTCACCAAAAGATCCAGGCGCATACGGGGGCTGATCCCGAAAGCGGTGGCCAACCGCAGCGTGACCCCCCGGCCCGAAGACAAAACAGCTTCTTCCGCCTGAACCTTGAGCTGCCCGTATAATGAAATCGGATTTAAGGGCGTTTCTTCGGTGCAAAAATGATCTTTCTGCCCCACCCCGTATCCGCTATTCGTGGTCGGGAAAACGATCCTCTGATCACGGCCGCTCAAGCTTATGACCAGTCGAACCGCATCCAGCAATACCGTCTGCGCCGCCCAAGGGTCTTTCTTGCACAAGGGCGCGCCCGTCAGACAGGCCATGGGAAAAACAGCATCCGCGTCTTTCATCAAACGTTCCAAAAGCACCTTATCCCGCGCATCACCCCGCACAATCGTGAGCCGGGGGTCATGACAGCAGTCCAAGAGCGGTGTCTGGTTGTACATAAAATTATCCAGCACCACAACCTCATGGCCCTCCGCCAACAGGCGCGGCACAAGAACCGAGCCGATATAACCGGCTCCGCCGGTCACCAGTATTTTCATGTTTCACTCCCCTGTATACGTGTATTTTACAAATTTCCCGCCGGGCCCTGAGGCCATGGAAATTCATGCCATCAGGTGTTCCGCCGCGGCGACAATGTCCGCCACCCCGGGATAAAAAGCCTCTTCCAGGACATAACTGGCCGGCGTCGGGATATCGGGAAGGCACACCCGCACCGGGGGTTTCTTAAGATAGCCAAACCCTTTTTCCGCGGCCAGGGCCACGACTTCCGCCGCGAACCCGCCAGTCTTCCAGTCAACATCCGCGACAATCAGCTTTCCGGTTTTCGCAAGCGACTTAAGAAGAATCTCTTCGTCAAACGGGCACAGGGTTCGGGGGTCAAGGACCTCTAGGCTGATCCCTTGTTTCTCCAACTGTTCCGCCGCCCGGAGGGACTCGATCACCATGTGCGATATCGCGAGCACCGTGATGTCCCGGCCTGGCCTTTTAACCGTACCCTGGCCAAAGGGGACCGCATACACATCCTGCGGGACATACCCCTTGTGCTGATAGAGCCACCGGTGCTCTATAAATATCACAGGGTTATTATCCGCCACACTGGCGATAAACAGCCCCTTAGCATCATAAGCGGTGCTGGGCATGACAATTTTCAAGCCCGGGACATGCGTGAACAGCCCGTGCAAAGACTGCGAATGCTGGGCGGCCGAGCCCCAGCCCCGGCCAATGCAGGCCCGGATAACAAGCGGGATCGGCACCTGGCCCGAAAACATATAACACCATTTTGACGCGGCATTGACGATCTGGTCCATGGCCATCATCAGGAAGTCAGGGCGGTTATGAATAGACACCGGCCTTAAACCCGCCATAGCCGACCCGATGGCCATGCCGATCGTCGCTTCTTCGGCTAAGGGGGCGTCGAAAATCCGCTGCGGCCCGTATTTTTCCTGCAACCCGAGGGTTGTCCCAAAAATCCCACCGGGATCGTCAATGCCCTGCCCCATGGCATACACGCGGGGGTCTCTCTGAAGAGCCTGGTCTAACGCTTCCCGCAGGGCTTCCCCGAAACTCAACTTCCGGACATCCTGCCCGGCGTTTTCATCGAAAACGGGTTCTTCTCTTTCAATCTGTAATTTTGTCCAAGGCATAGTTCACGCGAATAGATATTTTTTAAGGTCTTCTTTCCGGGGAAGCGGGCCGGATTGAGCCGCATAGAACGCTTCGTCAATTTCCGCATTCAATGTTCCGGTTATATCACGAATCGTCTGCTCCCCTATACCCCGCCGGGAACGCAAAACCTGTTCCAATTCGGACAAAGGATCTCGCATCCAATCCGGTTCTAAATCTTCCGGCTTGCGGTATTTTTCCCGGAGCGGGTCACCGGAACCCGCGTGCGCGCGCCAGCGCTGAGCACGGCATTCCAAAAGATACGGCCCGCGCCCCTGACGGGCGTGATGAATAGCGTCTCCTGCTTTCATAAAAACTTGCCCCACATCCATCCCGTCAACTTTCACAGAAGGGATATCAAAAGCCCGCGCACGCATGGCGATATCCGGATTCGGCTGGCGCGCGGAAATATGCGAACACACGGAATAGAAATTATTTTCACAGACAAAAACGACTGGCAGGCGCTTCAGCGCCGCTAGGCTCATGCTTTCGAAGAAAACCCCCTCCTCGCTGGCTGCGTCCCCGAAAAAGGAGACAGCAACAGCCGTTTTGTTTTGCATCACAAACGCCAACGCCGCCCCCACCGCGTGAGGGATGCTCCCGCCCACGATCGCGGAAGACCCCAGATGGCCGACGGCCGTGTCAATCAAATGCATGGATCCGCCACGGCCTTTGGCGCAACCGGTTTCTTTACAATACAACTCGGCGATCATGGCTTTAAGGTCGCCGCCTTTGGCCAGATAATGCGCGTGACTGCGATGATTGCTAAAGACAAAATCATCCAAACGTAAATGGGCACACACGCCCGCCGCAACGGCCTCCTCTCCCAAGGAGAGATGAATGGGTGTTTTCATGTCATCCAGATGATACAACTCTTCGATCTTTAATTCGACCAGGCGGATGCGAGCCATGACCCGGTAAAGGTCCCAAAGCTGTTCCGTGCCAATCTCGTTTTGATGGTTTTCATTCATGGCGCATATCAAATTTTTTGCAGTTTAAACCACTCTATTGTTTCGGCCAGGCCCTTTTCCAAGGAAACCCGGGGTGACCATTTCAACAGGCGTTTGGCCAATGAGATATCCGGCCGCCGCTGCTGAGGGTCATCTTTGGGAAGGGGTTTCTTCACAATCTTGGACTTTGACCCCGACAATTTTAACACCAATTTTGCCGACTGCAAAATAGTAAACTCTTCAGGATTCCCGATATTCACGGGGCCAGTATAGCCGGAACCAAGAAGCCTCACAATGCCTTCCAGAAGGTCCGTGTAAAAACAAAACGACCGGGTTTGCTGTCCGGTCCCGTAAACCGTAAGGGGTTTATGATGAAGCGCCTGAAAAATAAAATTGGGGACAACACGCCCGTCTTTGATCCGCATCCGCGGACCGTAGGTGTTAAAAATCCGCACGATCCGCGTGTCCAACCTGTGGTACCGGTGATACGCCAGGGTCATGGCTTCCGCGAACCGTTTAGCCTCGTCATAAACACCGCGCGGCCCGATGGGATTGACATGCCCCCAATACGTTTCTTTCTGCGGGTGCTCCTGCGGGTCCCCGTAAACCTCTGATGTCGAGGCTAACAGATACCGGGACTTTTTCAATTTCGCCAGCCCCAAAGTGTTGTATGTCCCCAGCGACCCCACCTTTAACGTGGGAATAGGGAACAACAAATAATCAATCGGGCTCGCCGGAGAGGCAAAATGCAGGATATAATCAACCGGCCCCGGCATCCGTATCTCCTTGGAAATATCATGCCGGATGAGGCGGAAATATTTATTGTCATACAAATGCTGAATATTCTGTTCGCTGCCGGTAATAAAATTATCCACGCAGAAAACCCGGCAACCTTCCTTAAGCAAACGATCACACAGGTGACTTCCCAAGAATCCGGCTCCTCCCGTGACGACAGCGACCTTCTTCCTCGACCCCATGGCAGACTCCTTCGCTATTGATTTACAGTTTTATCACCTTCGTGTGCGGCGTATTTTTATAAACATTACGGATATCAAAAATCAGCCTCGCGTGGCGGCGGACCATGGCGTAATCAACTTTTGTGTGGTCCGTCGCGATCACGATGCAGTCACTCGCCTTAACTGTTTTGGGCGTTAACGGCACAGCTGTGAGATGGATGCCGGGGAAATCCAGATAAGGGATCATCGGGTCGTGATAGTCGACCTGGCACCCCGCCGCCTGCAAAAGTTGTAACAATTTCAGCGGCGGCGACTTGCGAAGGTCCTTGACGTCTTTTTTATACGTAACCCCCAGGATAAAAATTCGGGCCCCCTTCATATCCTTCCCTTTCCCGGCGAGAATATCACGCAGGCGCTCAACGGCGTATTGCGTCATGTATGAATTCGTGTCTGCGGATATTTTAATATATTTCGAGCTGAACCCGTATTGTTTAGCCTTCCAGTATAAATAAAGCGGGTCATCCGGGATACAATGTCCGCCCACGCCCAGGCCGGGATAGAAAGGCATAAAGCCGAAAGGCTTGGTCTTGGCCGCCTCAATCACTTCCCAGATATCGACGCCCAACTTGTGGCACATCATCGCCAACTCATTAATCCATCCTATATTAATGATACGGAAGGAGTTTTCCAGGAGCTTGGTCATCTCCGCCGCTTCCGCCGTCGCCACGCAATGGACTTTACAGATAATCTTTTCATAAAGGGCCTTCGTCAGCCGCCCGCTTTCCGGCGTGACGCCGCCCACGACCTTGGTAATTTTTGTCACGTCATACTGGCTGTTGCCGGGATCGATCCTCTCCGGAGAGAACGCCAGGAAGAAATCTTTTCCGCTCTTCAGCCCGGATTTTTCAATCTCCGGCAGGATGAGCTCTTTGGTGGTGCCGGGATAGGTCGTGCTTTCCAAAACAATCAGCGTGCCTTTCCGTAAATAACGCCGGATGGTCCTGACGGCGTCCACAATATACGAGATATCCGGCGTGTACTTGCTTTTAAGCGGGGTCGGCACACAAATGATCAGGACATCCATGTCCGAGATCACGGAAAAGTCCATTCCCGCATCCAGGCGCCCGGCTTGAACGACAGCCGCGACATCCTTGGTCGGGATATCAGAAATATAACTCACCCTCTCCCGGACATGATCAACCCTGTCCTGGTCTTTATCGAGCCCGTGGACGGAATATCCTTGCTTGGCGAAATTAACGGCCAAGGGAAGCCCCACATAGCCCAGGCCCAAGACAGCGATTTTCGCCTTCCGGGATTCAATCTTTCTTTTCAAAGAAGCCGCCATCATTTCTCCCCTTTCGGTCTCCTAAACAGAAACGCCCCGGCCGATGCCATAATATTCATACCCCAAATCGTTCAAACGGTCTGCGTGATACAAATTTCTCCCATCGAAAATAACAGCTTGCCTCATAAGCGTTTTAACTTTCTTAAAATTTATTTTCTTAAACTCTCCCCATTCGGTCAGCAACAACAAACAGTCACAGCCCTTGGCTAACGCGTAAATATCTTTACAAAAAGTCACTTTCTTAAGCACTTTCCTGGCCTGCCCCATCGCCTGTGGGTCATAGGCTTTCACTTTCGCCCCTTCTTTCTGCAAAGCGGCGATGATATCCAGGGACGGGGCATTGCGCATGTCGTCCGTGTCCGGCTTGAAAGCCAGCCCCAGGACGCCGATCACTTTATCTTTCAAAATCCACAGCTTGTCCTCAATCAGCCGGACAAAAATAGCTTTCTGTTCCTCATTCACCTGCCGGACTTCCTTGAGAAGGTTAAACTGGTACCCGCTCCGTTCGCTAAGGCGGATAAAGGCGTCAACGTCTTTGGGGAAACAACTGCCGCCGTACCCGATTCCGGCCCTCAAAAAACTTTTCCCAATTCTTTTATCATACCCCATGCCCTCGGCCACCTTCAGGACGTCCGCGCCGACGCGGTCGCAGATCTGCGCCAGAGCGTTCGCGAAAGAAATTTTTGTGGCTAAAAACGAATTGGACGCGTGCTTAATGATTTCCGCGGAATTAATATTTGTCACCACGATATGCGGGTTTAGCGGCTGATAAATTTCGCGCAAAATTTTCTCAGCCCGGGCGGACTCGACCCCGATCACCACCCGGTCCGGGTTCATAAAATCTTCGATTGCTGAGCCTTCCCGTAAAAATTCCGGGTTGGACGCCACGTCAAAAGGGATCGTCTTACTGCGTTTAGGCAAATTCAGCCGGATCGTGCGTTCAATGCGCTTTCCCGTTTCCGCCGGCACGGTGGACTTTTCAATAATCAATTTATAAGCTGTCATGCTCATGGCGATCTGCCGGGCGACATTCTCAACATACGTTAAATCCGCCTCCCCGTTCTTTTTGGACGGCGTTCCCACGGCGATAAAGATGACGTCCGTCTTCTGTGTCGCCTCCCGGACCGACCCGCCAAAACTCAAGCGACCTTTCTTCACCGCCTCACGCATAAGGGCATCCAGGCCGGGCTCGTAAATCGGCACATGGCCCGCCTTCAATTTCTTGATCTTTTCCTGGTCACTATCCACACAAAGAACCCTGTGCCCGATCGAGGCCAAACACACCCCCGTCACCAGCCCCACATAACCACATCCAATGATTGAAATATTCATACAAAATCCTTTCTTAATAGAACACCCACCGGCCGTTCCTAATTCTGGGAACCGGCTTTCCGGCGATTAAAACTCGTGCCCACATCGAATCCGATCTCCGGGAAAGCTTTCATCGTCATCACAACCCAGATTTCCGTGCCCTCCCCGCGGGTTTCATTAAACGTCAACGCCATCGTCCAGGCATGAAGGTCGCGCTTAAAACCGTACTGCTGCTCCTTGAGGGCCCCCGTATCAAGGTCGAACCGGTGATACACGTTGAACGTCCACTTAGGATTTACTCTCCACCCCAATTCCGTGGTGAGCTGGTCATCCACCTCCCGGTTAAAACGTTTCCCGAATTTCCCGTACCACTGGTCACCTTCATCGTTGATGTAGAAATCGACATTCGCGGTGCTTAAATGTTCCTCGATCGTATCATACCCGGCGTCAAAATACAAAGACCACCAGTCATACGGCATCAGCTCCAGGTCCCCGGAAACCGTGTTAAAGCCGCCCTTTCCCGGGTCCTCTTTTAAAAGGAAATTGGTCCCCACCATCACCCGGGCGAGATCAACGCTTTTGCCCTGGCGTTTGGTCTGGAATTTGTTTTCCAGGTTGAAATTGAGCGAATGCGCCCGCACCTGGGAATCGATACTGTCAAACTGGTCGAGGGCCTCATTCTCCAGGGTGGGGTCATGACGGTACAAATAAGACACCGACGGAGTAACCACGTGCCGTAACCGCTTGATATCCAGCCCCCACTGGTCGATATAGGCTTCATAGATCTTATAAAATTTTGTGCTCAAGTCCGAGCCGGTGAAAAAAAGTCCCCGGACAGAATTATAATCCGCCGGGTCCTTGGTGCGGCTGTAATATGTCTGCCGGAGTCCGGCATAAGGTTTGACTTCGATAAAACTGACCTTCAGGGGATAAGACAGTTCGTTTTCCGAGTCCACCCTCATGGTTTTAAGCGCGTCCTCGGACGGGCTGGCCGGTTTCAACGAAAGGTTCGAATAGGTGGATGTGTCCTTGAAATAAAACCCTGTGTTTCCAAGCTCCCGGTTCGGGAGGGCATAACTGATTTCGGGAAGCCGCTCCACAATGCTTGTAAAGCGGTTGACCCTGGCATCCGTCCTGAAACTTAATGTCCCGGTCGGGAAATTTCGGCTTAGAAGAAAATAGGTGGAAGGATTGTTCTCGGCCTCATTTTCTCTTTGGAAATAATCCTTCAGGAAAGCCGCGTCACTGAGTCTATAATACTGCAGAACCGCGCTCGTATCCTGATCCACGTTCCACTTATGCCGCCACTCCACTTTATAGCGTTCCCGTTCGACAGTGGGCTCGGTCCGTTCATCAAAAAAATAATCGGCTTTGACGTCACGCTCGTTCATGTAATATGTCCGGATCAGGCCGTGCCCGTACCGGTCCGTTTTATAATCCGTATCCACGCCCCACGCCACATCCTTCTTTTGCCGGTAATCCACATGCACGGTCCCTTTAACCTTCGGGGACAACTCATACCGCCACCGGCCTAACAGAAAAGGCCCCCAGTCTTTGTCATACCCCGGAGTCACAAGAAAAGCCGGTTTCCGGCCGGTCAGGTCCTGGGTATATTTCGGAAGATAAAAGATGGGCACCTGCCCGATCTGCAACCGCACGTTTCTGGCGACAGCTTTATCCCCCGGGTAAATATCAATCTTCCGGGCCACAAAGCGAAAATGCGGGTCATCCAGGTCGCAGGTCGTAATAAAGCCGCGGTCAAGGACCAGATGGTTCTCTGCAATCCTGGAAACTTTTTCCCCGGCCCCGTAAAAAGGTTCGGCGGCGATGACTGTCTCCTCAAAATCGCCCTTCATGCTCGAAAAATTAAAATTCAGGCTGTCTCCAGTCAATCTCTGATTGCCGCGGATTAGAACAACGTTGCCTTCGGCATAAGCCATGCTGGACTGGTTGGAAAACTCCACGGAATCACAAAGCAGCGTCACGCCCTCTTTTTTCACAGACACGTTCCCCTGAGCAACAACCTTGTTCTCATGGATCAAATATTCGACGCGGTCGCCATTAATCTCGACGGGTGTGATGTCCCCTCCGGCCCCGGCCACTCCGGAAAAAAACATTCCCTGAACCAATAAAAACGCCCCCCACAGGAACAGCCGGGGCCGGTTTCTTTTTGTCCGCGGAATTTTAAAATGGATTGAAAACATTATCCTTATAATACGCTGCCGCCATCACAGGTCCGGATTATCAACAAGTACCCGGGCGCCGATGAGACCGGCGTCATCCCCCAAATTGGCCCTCTTGATCACAAACATCGCGCCCTGGACGGTCATGGCCCGGGCCCGGATCGTGTCCGTGATTGTTTTAAATAAAAACCGGTGAGCGTTCGCAACCCCTCCCCCGATAATGATCAGCCTCGGGTTCAGCAGATTGACGACCCCGGTTAAAGCGTCGCCGACCGTAACCGCAGTTTCGTGCCAGAAAGCAACCGCCCGGGGGTCTTCCCGGGCGGCCAATAAAGAAACCTGTTCCAGAGTTATTGTTTTGTCCCGGAACAATCTCCTGGCTTTTTTCACCAAGACAGTATTGCCCACGTAACGTTCAAAACAGGCGGAACCTCCGCAATTACACTTAAGCCCATGCCTCTTAAGCGGCATATGCCCGATTTCTCCGGCGGCAAAGCCTTCTCCTCGATACAGGCGGTTATCCAGGATCAAGCCGCTGCCGACGCCCGTGCCCAAAGTCATACACACAAGATTTCGGCAACCAATGCCAGCGCCATACTTCCATTCCCCTAGGGTAATCAGGTTCACATCATTCTCAATCCTGGTCGGCAGACCCAGTCTATCTTCCATCATGCGCTGGAGCGGGACATTGCGCCATCCGGGGATATTCGGCAAGATTCTCACGATCCCTTTCTCCGTGTCAATCAACCCCGGCAGCCCCATCCCGACCCCCAAGATATCAGAACGCTCGCCGCGGTATTTTTGAATAAGGCCTAAGACCGTATCCACGATAGCCGAAAACAACAAACTTTGTTTTGACAAATACTGCCTTGTATCAATCCGGGCCCTGTCCACAACCCGTCCCCGCGTGTCAACAAGGCCGCATTTCGTGTTTGTGCCGCCGACATCAACGCCTATAATAATTTTATTCATAATAATATTTTATAATAAGAAAAATTGCTTTCATTCTACACGATTTCCAGGAGGGATTCAAGGTGAAAAGCGAGGAAGCCGTACCCGTCTCGCCCGTGGGCCCGCGTCAGTCTTTTTCGTCATAAACCCCGAATACACACACTTTATTGCGCCCTATTTTCTTGGCCCGGTAAAGCGCCCAATCCGCCTTGTCTATCAGCTCCGCCACCTTTCTTCCATCGGCTGGATAACAGGCAATGCCAATGCTGATCGTCAGCCGCACTTTGGTATCGTAAGCTTTGACCACCGCTTTTTCCACAGCCTGGCGCATACGTTCCGCCACATACTGCGCCCCACTGCCATCCGCCTCCGGGAGGATGACACAAAACTCCTCCCCCCCATACCGGCCGATAATATCGATCTGACGGATATTCTCCTGAATAATAGTGGCCACGTTTCTCAATATTTGGTCCCCGGTCAAATGCCCGTATTGGTCATTGAAGTGTTTGAAATAATCCACGTCGATCATCAGAAACGAAATAGGAATCTTCTGGGTGCGGGCCCGGAGAAGCTCTTCGTGGAACCGTTCCAAAATATACCGGCGCGTGTGGACCCCGGTTAAACTGTCTGTGATAGCCAGGGACTCGACCTGCCGGTATAACCGGTCCCTCCGGACCACCAGAGCCAATTGATGCGCCAGGATGGCCGCTTTTTCAAGCCCCTCCGAAGAGCACCCTTTCAGGAGCAAATACCCCAAAAGCTGCTGTTGAGCGATCAAAGGGATGACGGACCCTTCCGGTGCCTGCGGGATGGTTTTCTTTTCTTCCACGGCCGGGAGCACAAACCGGCATTCGTCGCAACGGACGCTGTCGGACAACTTGGCTTTAAAAATGCGGATCGAATCGTCCTCGCTGAAATTCTTGCTCAGCTCCTTTGTCATATCATACAGGGCAAAAATCTCCTGGGCTTCCTCGGCGAATTTTACTTTCTCTTCATCAATCTCCATCTTTTTCTGCTGCAAGGAATTGAAATACCGGCGGGCTTCCAGCACATCAATGGCGCATTTATGCTGAAAAGACACATGCATCCGCCGGAGGACAAACACAACACAAGCAAAATACCCTGCCGCGGAAAGCCATTCTATCGAGGTGAAATTCATCATGCTTTTTATCCCAAAACGGGTTTATGGGGCCGCGGGGCAAACTCGGTTCCGCCCCGTGGCTTTAGCCCGGTACATGGCCATATCCGCCTTCGCCACCAGATCTTCCTTGAGTTGAGCGTCATCGGGGAATGTCGCCACCCCGATAGAGACTGTCACGCGGGTTCGTTCCCGGCGCAGCACAACCGGCTGGTTTTGAATCCGTTCCCGGAGTCTTTCCGCCAGAACCAACGCTTCGTCCTTGGGGCAATCCGGTAACAGCACCGCGAACTCCTCCCCCCCGTAACGGCAGATAAAAAACTCCGGGGATGAAAACATCTCCCTCAGAATCTGCCCTATGGTTTTAAGGACAATGTCTCCGGCCGGATGGCCGTAACGGTCATTGTATTGTTTAAACTCGTCAAGATCCAGCATCAGGAATGAAAGCGGCTGCTGGCGCTTCAGTTGCCGGGCCATCTCCTGCCCGATCCTCTCAAGAAAATGCCGCCGCAAAAAAAGCCCTGTCAGGCTGTCCCGGATCGCCAAATCTTCAATCCGTTCGTACAACTGGGCGTTTTCAACCGCCATGGCCCCCAGATCCGCGATCGTATTCAGCAGCCGGACATCTTCCGTCGTAAAATAATTCTCCCGCGTGCTGTCCACCCGAAGGATACCGACCGCTTTGGCCCCCAGGCACATCGGGACGCTCATTAAAGAACGGACAGCCCGGGAGCGCTCGCCCTCCAGTTTATCGGCGTCGAAGCGGAAATCCGTCCGGATATCCTCGATCAAAAGCGGTTTTAAAGTCTTCACGACCCACTGGTCATATAAATCCCCCTTTTTGGCCTCGACATTAATGCGCATCTCGCCTTTTTGGGACGCCGACAACCCCAATTCGCCCGTACGGGAATGAAACAGGTACAGGATCACCGTCGCGTCCCTGTCTCCGAAAAACTTATTCACTTCCGAAGAGAGGACCGCGGACGTTTCCTGCAGCGTAAAACTGACGCACAATTTTTCCGTGAGCCCCTTCAGCTGGGAATAATTCAATATTTTCTTACAGTAAGATTCAATGCTGGTCCATTCCTGGTTCATTTCTTCGTCTAAAAGGTTGGCTTTCTCCGTCATGTCCTGTTTCTGGAGTTCAACACCGGCGCGGCGTTGCGCCATATCTTGATAAATATAAAAAAGGTAAAGCAGGCCGACCAGTAGGTCCAAAGCTAAAAGATAAAAAAAAGCGGGATGATACAGGGTGGCGTAGACAAAAAAACCTATAAGGGGCAGGGATACAGCGGTAAGGTAGAAACAGCGTTGATTATATAATTGTTTCTTCAGTGTCCTTATCAAAAAAGTGTACCTTGCTCATATCAAAAACCAGATCCATATCACGGTTGACTTCCGGGCGGTCATGAGCGCCTACCCGGGCAAGAAACGTGTTTTTCCCGGAATTTAGGTACAAATATACTTCAGAGCCCATCGGTTCAACCACTTCACAGGTCGCCTTGATCGTGTTCTCGGGAGACGCCTCCGACACAAACAGTTTATCATAAATATCTTCCGCCCGTATCCCGAAGATGATGTCTTTCCCCTGGTACGGAGCGATCGGCTTATGCATTTCTTCAACGATTTTAATATGGAATTTCCCCTCGTCAAAATAATACCGGCGGTCCTTTTTGATGATACGGCCTTCCATTAAGTTGATCGGCGGCGACCCAATAAAGCTCGCCACGAACTTGTTCGCCGGCTTATCATAAATTGTTATCGGATCCGCGCATTGTTGAATCTTGCCTTTGAGCATGACGGCAATCCGGTCGCCCAAGGTCATGGCCTCGACCTGGTCATGAGTCACATAAACGAACGTGGTCTGCAACCGCAGCCGCAACTTATGGATTTCCGTACGCATCAAGACCCGCATCTTCGCGTCCAGGTTGCTGAGGGGTTCATCAAACAGAAATACTTCCGGTTTACGGACAATCGCCCGGCCCAAGGCCACGCGCTGCCTCTCCCCGCCGGAAAGCTGACGAGGCTTGCGTTCCAGGTACATTTTGATCCCCAAGATTTCCGCCGCTTCATGAACCCGGCGGGTAATTTCACTCTTGGGATATTTCCTTAGCCGAAGACCAAAAGCCATATTTTCAAAAACCGTCATGTGCGGGTAAAGAGCATAATTCTGGAACACCATGGCAATGTTGCGGTCTTTTGCCGGGACATCATTAACAAGCCTGTCTCCAATCCAGATATTGCCTTCGGAAATATCCTCCAGCCCCGCAATCATACGCAGGGTCGTGGACTTCCCGCATCCGGAAGGCCCGACCAGGACCAGGAATTCCCTATTTTCAATGCCAAGGGACACATTGTCAACGGCTTTGACCCCGCCTTTATATATTTTACTAACATTCTTAATGCTGATTTGTGCCATGACGCTATCCTTTTAAGTTAAAGACATGGTTTCTATTTTATTAAAAAAATTAAAATCTTGCAACTTTTTTATTTTACGGGAGTTAAGAATTATACTTGGCAATACTGAATCAGCTGGGTCAGGAGCTGCTTCATGTCTTTACGATCGGTAATCATATCGATCAAGCCGTGCTCCAAGAGAAATTCTGAACGCTGGAACCCACCCGGAAGCTTTTGCCGGATTGTCTGCTCAATAACCCGAGGGCCGGTAAATCCTATCAGGGCCTTGGGTTCAGCAATAATCACATCCCCGATACCGGCAAAAGACGCCATAATTCCAGCCATCGTAGGATTCGTCAACACAGAAACATGCAACAAGCCCGCTTCGTGATGCTTTGCCAAGGCCGCACAGGTCTTGGCCATCTGCATCAAAGAAAACAGGCCTTCGTACATTCTCGCGCCGCCACCGGAACCAGACACAATCACCACGGGCAGCTGCTGGCGCGTGCCATACTCAATCGCGCGCGTGATCCGTTCTCCGACCACCGACCCCATGGATCCCATAATAAAACGGGAATCTGTCACGCAAAAAACCAGGGGCTGGCCATTCATGTCCCCTCTCCCCGTAATCACGGCGTCCTTCAATCCCGTGATTTTAGTGTCGCTGAACAATTTTTCAAGATACGTCTTGGGCCCCTTGAACTCCAAAGGGTCCTGGGAAACCAGATGTGCGTCAAACTCCTCAAATGTCCCGGGATCTATTAAAAGATCGATGCGTTGCTGGGCTGTCAGGGAAAAATGGTAGCGGCATTTCGGGCACACGTTCAGGTTATCCTGCAGGGCTTTGACATAGGTCGGGGACTGGCACTCCGGACACTTGGACCATATCCCTTCCGGGATATTTTTTTTCTTCACACTGATAAGCGTGTACTGCTTTTTGCCGAACAATGACATAGCGACCGCCCTGATCCCCGCTTCAATTAATGAATTTTATGAATAGTTAAGCCGGATAAAACTTTGGGATAAAAATACGTTGTCTTGGGAGGCATTTTCTCACCCTTAAGCGCGATGGCTTTCAATTGTTGAATCTTAACCGGATTCATGATAAAGCTCGCCTCAGCCAGCCCCGCATCCACGTCACGGGTCGCACGGGCCAAATCGTGAGTGTACACAATATCCTCTGAAGCCACGCCCGCCCGGTCAAGGATAAAATGCTTCAAAATGGTGGCGTCCAAACGGCGGAATTCTTCCGATCCTTCCTGGATATATTTATCAATAAGCGACGGATTTCTCAAACGCAACAGCCTGGTGCTGTCGGCGGTATACAAGCCGAACGCATGCTCATTCTTCCCGGCTTTCGCAAGGCGAATGCTCAAATCTTCCTTGGTTTTAAATTTGTCTACGCGAAACAGTTCTTCCAGCCATTCTGTTTTCAGCGATATCTTTTTGATAATCCGGTGCATCGGAAATATTTTCAAGTCCCGCGAGCTGATATCCGTCAAATACGTCATCACAAAGTTAAACGGTTCCTCTCCGGTATAATGAGACACCTTTTCTTTCATCTGCTTTTGAAGTTCTCTCGCCACTTCATAACGGTGATGGCCGTCAGCGATAAATAACGGCTGTCCCGCCAAGGCTTCGACAATCTTCTGAACCAGCCCGGCGTCGCTCAACCGCCACAGCGTATGGTGGACCCCTTCGTCATCTTCAACGTCAAGCATCGGTTCGGTCGAGGCGACCTTCTCAAAAAAAATCGTGTTGACTCTTTTGGTCGTATCGGAAAAACACACAAAAATCGGGCTGAGATTCGCCGAGAGGCTCTTCCACAACTTTAAACGGTCCTCTTTAGCTTTCATATGGGTGTTCTCATGCGGAAATATTTTCGCATCCTGGTCATCATGGATCCTCATCAGAGAAATAAATCCCAACCGGCTGTGTTTCTCCCCCATGACCCTATATTCTTGTTTATAATAATAAATACTAGGCTGATCATCCTCAAGAAAAATGCCGTCCTGCTGCCATTTCTGAAAAAGGTCCTTGGCCCGGCTGTATTTATTACTGTTCCGGTCGTCTTCCGGCTGATCCTTCCCAAGGATGATGCGGACAAAATTAAACTCGCTCTGATTATAATAATCCGCCTGGTGTTCCGGGGTGATAACATCATAAGGGGGGCACACGACTTTTGACAAATCCCCCAGTTTTGTTTTGTTGTAATAAAGGGCTTTAAAAGGTTGTATTGCGCTCATATGTATTTATAAAACATCCTTCTTTAAAAGGAATATCTCCTTTCTTTCAGTTTGATAACGGTCCTGCCTGTTTCCATTAACAGAACTAACACGCCATAATAGCAAAATAACGCCATTCTGGGAATTGATTTCTATGAAATTTCGTTTCTCATTTGCAGGGGAAAAAAGCTGTTACCGGAAGTGAAAGGTTGGCCTTATGCCGCATAAAGGACTTTAAAAGAGGGGCATCCATAATCCCAAAGAAATCAGCCGGCAAGAAATCTTTCGGAACTTATTTTATATTATAGACTTACGGGATAGTGTGCCCCATGATTCCAAGAAGTCTCTGAAACGGCAATCAGGATTCATCGCACGAGCATGGGCAGGAAGAGGATTTCCCTTCCCCAACCGGGCAATGCTTAGGAGCATCTTTCTTGGCGGATTTCCGCTTATAATCTGTTTCAAAAAACCCGTTGCCTTTGAAGATAATCCCGCTTCCGGCCCCAATCAAGCGTTGAAGCGTGTTTTGCCCGCATTGAGGGCACTGCGTCAGCTTAGCATCCGTAATGGCTTGCATGATTTCCATACTCTGTCCGCAACTGGCACATTCATACTGATACGTTGGCATAATTGTTCACCTCATTTTATTTGAAAACACTTTTAATTTTTTCCTTGAAGGAATCATTCCCCTTGAGAACATCCTGCCCGCTCACGCGCGCGTACTCCTCCAGCAAACGGCGTTGCTCCGCAGTCAAACGGGTCGGGACATGGATCATCACCTTGACAAACTGGTCCCCAGGGGCTCCGCCGTGCAAATCAGGCATGCCCTTTCCCTTTAAACGGAACATCTTACCGCTTTGCGTACCGGCTGGCACTTTCATCATGACCTGGCCATTCAGGGTCGCCACGCTCTCCTCCCCGCCTAACGCCGCAGTCACAAAACTGACTGGCAGCTGGCAATAAATATCCCGACCGTCTCTTTCAAATTTGGAATGCGGGCTAACAGCAATATACAAATAAAGGTCCCCGGCCCCGGCACTCCCCACCTCTCCCTCCCCACGCACCCTCAAACGGCTGTCATTATCCACACCGGCAGGGATATTAACCTCAATATTCCTTGTCGTGCGGACCACCGTGCGGCCCTGGCATTGCGGGCAAACCGCCTCAATGATCTTACCCTGCCCCCGGCACGCGCCACACGCTTGGGCCATGCGGAAAAACCCACTCGTCATAAACACCTGGCCCTGGCCTCCGCAGGTCGGGCAGGTTTTAGGTTGTGTCCCCGGCTTGGCCCCGCTGCCGTTACAATGGGTACAGATTTCCTCTCTTGGCACCTTAATATTCTTCCGCACCCCGGCAAAGGCTTCTTCCAGGGAAATATTCACTTCATATTGAATATCCCGGCCACGCCTGGCCCGTCCGCGGCGGCTTCCGGCACCCGCCCCCCCAAAGACATCGCCGAAGATGGAGTCCCCGAAAAACTGGCCGAAAATATCCCCCAGCCCGCCTTCCCCGAAAATACTGCTGAAATCCGCACCGCGGAAAATGTCTTCAGTGGTATACCGCTGGTCAATCCCTGAATGGCCATACTGATCATACATCTGGCGTTTCTGCGGGTCGGACAAAACAGCGTACGCCTCGGAAATCTCCTTAAATTTTTCTTCCGCCTCCTTCTTCTTCTCCTGCGGAACACGGTCCGGATGATTCCGCAACGCCAACGACCGGTATGCCTTCTTCACCTGTTGGGGGCTGGCATCTTTGGGTAAGCCAAGAATCTCATAATAATCTTTCTTCATAATAACCTCAAAATATGTCACAAAAAAACCGCTAGCTAGGGTGCCAAAACTATAAACGGCTTCTTTTCTTGAACCGGCTCACGCTGTGCGAAACCGGCAGAGTTGGCGCGCGCCTTATTTTTTGTCATCTTCCGCTTTAAAGTCCGCGTCAATGACATCATCCTTGCTCCCGCCTGCGGGGCCTTCCTTTTTAGATGAACTGTCCTGCTCCCGGGACTGCGTTTCGGCTTGGGGCTCCCCCGCCGGCCCTTGGGCCGCCTGCTGTGAAGCCGTCGACTTATAAATTTCTTCCGCCAGTTTATGGCTCACCTTTTGCAAGGACTCCATGCCGGCTTTCATCTTCTCCAAATCATGGCTTTTCACCGCCTCTTTAAGATTATTGATTTCCTTTTCAATATTCTCTTTATCGCCGGCCGGAATTTTATCACCGTAATCCTTAAGGGATTTCTCCGTTGAATAAACAAGGCTGTTCGCCTGATTGACGACCTCAACCTCCTCTTTTTTCTTCTTATCCTCCCCCGCGTATTTTTCCGCTTCTTTGACCATCCGCTCGATCTCTTCCTCGGATAATTTCGTCGGGGCAGTGATCCGGATCGACTGTTCTTTGCCCGTGCCTTTATCCTTGGCCGACACATGAACGATCCCGTCCGTGTCAATATCAAACGTCACCTCGACCTGAGGCACCCCTCGTGGAGCCGGGGGGATTCCGACAAGGTCAAAACGCCCCAGTTCGGTGTTGTCATTGGCCATCTGCCGTTCCCCCTGCAAAACACGGATAGTGACGGCCGGCTGATTGTCTTCCGCGGTGGAAAAAACCTGGCTCTTTTTCGTGGGGATCGTCGTGTTGCGTTCGATCAGTTTCGTAAAAACGCCTCCCAGGGTTTCAATCCCCAGCGACAAGGGCGTCACATCCAAAAGCAGCACTTCCTTGGCCTCTCCTCTCACAATCCCCGCCTGGATCGCGGCGCCTAAAGCCACACATTCCATCGGATCAATCCCGCGCTCGATTTTCTGGCCCACTTCTTTCTCGACAAACTGCTGAATGATCGGCATACGCGTCGGCCCGCCCACAAGGATGATCCTGTCAATTTTAACCTGCTCACCCAGCTTGCCGCTGGCATCTTTAAGCGCCTGGAGAATCGGGCCGCGGCAGCGCTCAACAATGCTGCTGATCAAGCTCTCAAGCTTCGCCCGTTCAATGGTCATGTTCATATGTTTAGGGCCCGACTGATCCGCCGTGATAAACGGCAAATTGATATCCGTGGAGATCGTGCTGGACAACTCGACCTTGGCTTTTTCCGCCGCTTCCCTCAGCCGCTGGAAGGCCATTTTATCCTTACTCAGGTCAACACCGGTTTCCTTTTTAAATTCTTCCGTAATATAATCGATGAGCACGTTATCCATGTCCGTGCCGCCCAGATTATTGTCGCCGCTGGTGGACAAAACCTCAAACGTCGCCGCCTTGCTCTCTTCATCCCACCCCATTTCCAGCACTGTGACGTCCAGGGTCCCCCCGCCGAAATCGAAAACCATAATCTTCTGCTCTTTGCCGGCTTTATCCAGGCCATACGCCAGACAAGCCGCCGTGGGCTCATTAATAATCCTCAACACTTTCAGTCCGGCGATCTCCCCGGCATCCTTGGTCGCCTGACGCTGGTTATCGTTAAAGTACGCCGGGACAGTAATGACCGCTTCTTCAACGGGCTCCCCGAGATATTTTTCAGCGTCCACCTTGATCTTCTGCAAAATAAACGCGCTGATCTGCTGGGCGGTAAATTCCTTATCCCACACCTTAAATTTATGGCTGGTCCCCATTTTGCGCTTGGCCGCGTAAATCGTCCCTTCCGAATTAATCGGCGCCTGCCTGCGGGCAGGTTCGCCCACCAGCCGCTGACCTTCTTTCGTAAACGCGACAAAAGAGGGGAAAGCCTTCCCCGAGGCAACGCCAGCCCCTTCGGCGGAAGGGAGGATGACCGGACGCCCGCCTTCCAGGACCGCCGCCGCCGAATTAGATGTACCCAAATCAATTCCAATTGCTTTTGCCATGATATCGTCCCTCCGTATTACGTTAATTCTTTATTATCGTCTGAATCCTCTCCCTCGACCTGCTCCAACGATGGGCCTTGAGAAACGGCTGGCCGGGCAGTTTTTTCGACCGCCACCTTGACCTTGGCGGTTCTGATCACCCGGTCCCCGAGGGAATACCCTTTCTGAAATTCTTCAACCACCTGAACGCCCTCCACCTCATCGCTCTCCACCTGCATAAGGATTTCATGGTAATGCGGGTCGAATTTCTGCCCAACCGCCTCAATCGGCTTGACAGCATAATTCTTCAGCACGTCCCGCACCCGGGCCATCACCATTTCAACCCCCTTCAGAAAAGCTTTGTAGTCCTGGTGTTGCGCGCGGGCTGCGTCAACAGTCCGATCCAGGTCATCGAGGACCGACAAGAAATCGACCAGGAGCCTTTCATTGGCATACTTCACATATTCGCTCCGCTCCCTTTCATACCGTTTACGCGTATTATCAAATTCCGCACAAAGGCGGATATATTTATCCCGAGTTTCCCGCAACTGCGCCTTCAACAAAGCGCCGTCATCTGCAAAAACCGCATCTGATTTCACTTCTTGCGCCCTTTTTTCAGGATCATTTTCAGCCGGCTTGGGTTCCCGGGCTGAATTCTGATCCTCCGGCGCCTGAGTTTTCTTTTTATCTTCGAACATAGTTCTTTATCCTTACGAGGAGTTATCAAATTTCTTCAATAACACTTTTCAAATAATCCAAAGTCGAAACGACCCGCGCATAATCCATGCGCTGGGGCCCCAAGACAGCGATGCGGCCACTCGCGCCCAGGGATGTTCTAAATCCTAAAACCGCTAAAGCGCAGGAATCCGAAATGCTTTCACACGCGATTTCGTTCCCGATTAAAATCTTAACCTTCTTTTCCAGTTCCTGATTGATGATCGATAACAACCGTTCCTTTTCTTCCAGGAGGACGAGAATACCACGAATTTTCTGAATATCATGGTATTCTGGATATGTCACAACATAATTTGTGCCCCGGCAAAAAATGCGGCCTTGCCAGCAATCTACAGAAACAATACTGGTGTAATGCGTTATATCTGACAATAGTTCCGAAGTTTTCTCCAGCAATGCTTCCAGGTCTTTGATGCCCCGATCATATTCACCCTTAATACGGACTTTTTCTTCTTCAAGGAGTTTTATCTCAAACATCAGGTTATCCACATAAAACCGGTACCCATCCTGGGTGGGGATCCGGCCGGCAGAAACATGGGGGTGCGTCAGGTATCCTTCCTCTTCTAACTCAGCGAGGATGTTCCGGATTGTCGCGGAACTCAAATCCGGCAGATATTCCTGAGCGATAAATGATGAGCTCACTGGAGATACGGTCTTGATATATTCCCTCACGACAATCCCCAAAACCCGTTCTTTCCTGAGTTGATAATCAATATTTTTCACGGCCATAACTGCTCCTTGAAATTGTAACTACTTGATATTACACAAACTTTGACCGTTAGCACTCTTACGCTTTGATTGCTAGGCGGATATTATAACAAATTTCACATCCTTGTCAATAATGTTTTTCTTTCCTTTCCCCCCGCCCTGCCGTTGCCCTCTCCCGAGAACTTCCGGGAACCAGCAGGAACAGGAACGCTATAATGTGTTTTTTCGAGCTTTCAGGAAACTGTCTATCAGAGGGATGGAACTGGTTCCACAACTAATAATGGACCGCATGGCGTCTTCCACGGAAACCGAGACAAGAAAAACGGAACTTGCCGGAAGATGAAAAATCAGCCCACTGGTAGGATTGGGAGACGTGGGGATAAAAACCGTATAAATTCCGTCCGGATGTTCGGCCGTGACAAAAGCGGTCATCAGGGCCTCAGAGCCTCCCAGCTTTACCAACGCAACTTTCGAAAAAAAATGTTCTTTACTCCCCAAAAATTGTGACACCGTTTCTTTGATCAAATTGTATCCCGGAGCAATTCTTAAAAATTTTTCCTCAATTAAGGAATGGGCAAGCCGCCCCAACCCGGTACGGACAACAACCCCGACCACAAAACACAGAATCACGATAATAAACAATCCCAAAAAATGGGCAAGAAGCTCCTTCACCCTTGAATGGGCCACAATCAGATCGGTCATCGGCTGCAACAGGCCCGTGATGAAATTAAACAACCAGCTAAAAACAGCCAATAAAATCACCACCGGCAGGATCACGGTGAGTCCGCCGATAACGGAAGTTTTAAAGAAATGTTTCAGCCTGGCGATCATAAAGCGACCTAAGCGCGTCCTTTCATTTCCGTCATTTTTAAGATTAAGGGAAGGATCTTTTTTATATATTCTTCAATCGACGACACATTCAACTGCAAATTAAGCAAACTGGGCTTGAGCCCCCCCGGAGGATGAAAATGCAGGATGACAAATCCTTCAACGATTTCCAACGACATAACCGGGTGTCCCACGGCGTCCCGATTTTTAAAAGCTTCGAAAGTCTTCAAGATTCTCTCATCGCTCAACAACTCTATCGCCTTAAGCCGATCATTCGTGATCAGCTCAAAATCCCCCAACCCTTTCGGCAATGGAATATGCGTTAACGCCTGCGGGTTAGTCACATCCAAAAGGGAATCAAGGCTCACCCGGATGGACGTCCGGCTGCGCTCGGAAAAATTAAGCGTCAGGGGAAGGGGCGTTTCCCCTTTGAGGCAGGCCCGGTGGCGTTTCTTGCCGCCGGAAACGCTTTCCTCAATGTGCTCAAAAACAAACGGCTTGCCTGCGTACATGAAATCTATCCTTTGCGGGCACGGATCATCGCCCTGCAGATCCTGCCCCTGGCCCAAAAACTTCGCCATAGCTTTAAGGTATTTCTTGGCATCGGCGGACTTGCTGGTATCTTTCTTTACAAAGATGAGAATAACCAGGCCGATGATCCCGAGAACAATAAAATTATTCATATTCGATCCTTTTAATCTGTTAAGCCACCGCAACCTACCGTCCGTTCACCATTCCAAGGGACACCCAAGAGTATTCCTATTCTATCAAATCATTATAATTTCTCAATTATTATATTCCAGAATCGGGGGAAGATTTCTTGACCAGCAGAGCGCCCTTCTGGTCCCTGGAAACATCCACGTTCACCCCGTCTCCCTCCCGAAGTTCCCCTTGAAGGATCATGAGGGCCACGGGGTCCTGGACGTATTTTTGAACCACCCTCTTTAACGGCCTGGCTCCATAAACCGGATCATACCCCTTTTGGCCGAGCCATGACAGGGCTTCCGGAGTAATGGAAAGCGCCATATTTTTCTGCGCCAACCTGTCCTTCAAAATGCTGACCTGGATATCAACAATCTGCCGGATATCCTCCTCCTTAAGACGGTTGAAGATAATTTTCTCATCGACGCGATTCAAAAATTCCGGGCGGAAGACCCCTTTAAGCGCGTCGTTAATACGGGCCTCAACGCGCGCGTCACTTGTGTTGTCGGCAAAAACCTCCGCCCCGATATTGGATGTCATGATAATAATCGTGTTCCTGAAATTGACAACCCGGCCTTGGCCATCGGTCAATCGCCCGTCATCCAGAATCTGCAGCAAGGCGTTAAAAACGTCGTGGTGGGCTTTTTCAATCTCGTCAAAAAGCACGACCGTATATGGCCGCCGCCGAACCGCCTCCGTGAGTTGCCCCCCCTCATCGTAGCCGATATAACCCGGAGGCGCCCCGATCAACCGGGACACACTGTGCTTCTCCATGTATTCGCTCATGTCGATCCGGATCAACGCTTCCGGGTCGTCGAACAAAAACCAAGCCAGCGATTTGGCCAGCTCGGTTTTCCCGACTCCTGTCGGCCCCACAAAAATAAACGAGCCGATCGGGCGATGCGGATCGCTGAGCCCCGTCCGTGAGCGGCGGATGGCGGCCGCGACCAAATCCACAGCCTGCTCCTGCCCCACGATCCTGGACTTCAGGCACGCTTCCATGTGAACCAATTTCTCCGTCTCCCCCTCCATCAGCTTGGACAGCGGTATTTTTGTCCAATGCGACACAATTTCCGCGATGTCCTGATCATCAACCTCTTCTTTTAAAAGAGCGCCGCTGGCCTGCAGGACAGAGAGCGACTGATTTTCTCCCTGAAGTTTCTTTTCCAAATCCACTATGATTCCATAACGGATCTCCGCGACTTTCCCAAAGTTCCCTTCTTTCTCAAAACGGCTTTCCTCGCTCTTCTGCCGGTCAATCTCCGCTTTGATCGACTGAATTTTATGAATGGATTCTTTCTCGGCTTCCCAGCGTAACCGCAACTTTTTATTCTCCTCTTTAAGCCCTTCCAGGTCCGCTTCAAGCGCCCGCAGGCGCTTGACCGACGCTTCGTCCTTTTCTTTTTTTAACGCCTGCCGTTCTATTTCCAACTGCCGGATCCGGCGCTCATTGACGTCAAGCTCCTGAGGCATGCTGTCGATTTCAATACGCAGCCGCGAAGCGGCCTCGTCAATAAGGTCAATGGCTTTGTCCGGCAAAAACCGCTCCGTAATATACCGTTGGGATAACGTCGCGGCTGCGATTAAAGCCGCGTCCTGGATGCGGACGCCATGATGGACTTCATAGCGATCTTTAAGCCCCCGCAGGATCGCGATCGTGTCTTCCACAGACGGCTCACTGACAATCACCGGCTGGAATCGCCTCTCCAGAGCGGCGTCTTTCTCAATATATGTGCGGTATTCATCCAGGGTGGTCGCCCCGACGCACCGCAAAGTTCCACGGGCCAAAGCGGGCTTTAACAGATTGGAGGCATCCAGCGCGCCTTCCGCCTTCCCGGTCCCGACAATCGTATGAAGTTCGTCAATAAAAAGGATCACATCGCCGTCACGGTTTTCCACATCTTTCAGCACGGCTTTCAACCTGTCCTCAAATTCTCCCCGGTATTTAGCCCCCGCGACCAGCGCCCCCATGTCGAGGGCGACAACTTTTTTGTTTTTTAACCCCTCTGACACGTCCCCGGAAAAAATCCGCTGGGCGAGGCCTTCGGCGATAGCGGTCTTGCCGACCCCCGGTTCGCCGATGAGGACAGGATTATTCTTGGTTCTCCGGGACAAAACTTGGATCACCCGCCGTATTTCAGCGTCACGCCCGATCACCGGGTCCAGCTTTCTCTCCCCCGCCAAAGCCGTTAAATCCCGGCCATAGCGCTCCAAAGCCTGGTACTTCTCCTCCGCGTTGGCATCCGTGACCTGCTGCCCCCCCCGGATTTCCCGGAGAATGCGCAAGAGATCCTCTTCGGACACGCCGTGTTTCCTTAATTCCCGGCCGAGGGAGTTCTTTCCTTCCCGGTACAGGACGAGTAACATATGCTCCTGGGAAGCGTACTCATCTTTCATCTGCCCCGCAACCTTAACGGCCTGGGACAGGAGCTTCGTTATCTCCGGCGATAAAAAAGGCGGCGGCCCCTCCACCCGAGGCTTTTTACTCAATTCCCTTTCACAGACAGAAGACACGGATTCCGCCGAGACGCTCAACCGCCCCAAGATCGCAGGAACGACTCCGGCCTTATCCTGCAAAAGCGACAAAATCACATGCTCCGCATCGACCTGCTGATGCTGGAGTTCCCCGGCCAGCTCAACGGCTTTCTGCAGAGTTTCCTGACTTTTATTCGTAAATTTGTTGAAAGGCAACATGGCCGCCTCTTTTCTTTAAAGAAATTCTATTTTATTAAATATGCGATTGAGCTACAGGGGAATGGCCCAGCCATTCCCCTGCCCCCAGTGTCCCATACGCCATTATTACTTAATTTCAATGCGCTGCGCTTCTGATCCTTTCGTTCTCGGGAGGACGATCTCAAGCACCCCATCCTGATACTTCGCTGTCGCTCCCGCGGCATCGATCTTGGAATCAAAAACAACGCTACGCTCAAAGGCCCCGGAAGAACGCTCGATCCTCCGGTAGCCCCCATCCTCTTTATCCGGTTCCTGTCTTCGTTCTCCCCGGACCGTCAAAATATTCCGGTCCAGATGAATCTGGATATCCTCTTTCTTCAAGCCCGGGACATCCGCTTTAACAACGAATTGTTCCTTGTTATCCGTAACATCAAAGGCCGGGAAAAATACCCGGGGGCCGCCGCCTTCCCCTATTAAAGGGAGAAGAGACAACCCCAGAAACGGATGCTGCAAATCAAAAACATCATTCCACATATCTGATTCTGCTCTTTTCCATTTTATGAGTGACATAAAACCCTCCTTTTGTTGTTTTCCGTTTTAGCAGACTCTGCCTAAGACTGCTATCTTTAGAATAAAAAAAATTACTCTTCTTCCAAATTTAAAATAATCCGTATGCCACTGATATTAACTTTTTTGATAAATAACAAATAACGGATATAATTCAATTTCTTGATCTGCTCCTTGGAATAACAGCGGGTTTTCTTACCGATTCTCTCCGGGCAAACAATTCCTTTTTCATCCAGTTTCCTCAATGTCCAGATGGGAATGTGAACCATTTCACTGACAACGCTAATGACGAATAAAGGTTCGGTTGGATTAATTTCAATATCAAAATTGTCTGGATATGGTTCATCCATTTTTATATCTCTCCCTAATCTCACGGAAAATATAACACAATCTAACCGTGTTGTCAAGTATTTCTAATTATTCTAGTTAGATTATCTAACCATTCGGAAATCATTGACTCACAAAACATTACGATTCTTCTGGCTTGGAAATTTGACCGTTATAATAAAAGGAAGCTGTTTTAGAAGGAACCGATGCGCGCAGATAAATGGCCTCATTATAATATTTCACCGCAGAAACCTGGCCTTCAGAATAAGCGCGATGAACAAGGTCCATCCGGGATATCGGCAGGGTCACGTCCACCTCCGTGACAAACTCTCCGAGCAACCGCTGAATTGTCCTCAACAATTCCTCCACCTGTTCTCCGGTCCCGGCCGAAATCGCGACAGGATGCTGGCAAATGCTTTTCAGCTCGCTCAACCAAGCCCGGTCATCAATGAGGTCGATCTTGTTTAAAACAGTTATAATCAACTTCTGGTCCGCCCCCAGCTCTTTTAACACCTCTAAAACAGCGTTGTGCCGGTTCCGGAAATGGACATCGCTGACATCCAGGACCAAAAGGAGCATATCGGCAAAGACCACTTCTTCAAGAGTGGCTTTGAAAGCTTCAATCAAATTGTGCGGCAAATTATGCATAAACCCCACTGTATCAGACAAGATCACTTTCTGACGGTTGGGCAAGACACATTGCCGGGACAACGAATCCAACGTCGTGAACAGCCCGTCTCGGACCAACTGCTCAGCGCCGGTCAAGCGGTTCAACAGCGTCGATTTCCCGGCGTTGGTATAGCCCACAAGCGATATGAGCGGCAAAGACAAATCATGACGCTTCTTCCTTTTGGTCGCGCGGCTGAATGACAGTTCTTTCAAATTTTTCTTCAGTTTGGCAATCCGCTCCCCGATACGACGGCGGTCCACTTCCAGCTTGGTTTCCCCCGGCCCCAGGGTCCCGATGCCGCCGCCCAGCCGGGAAAGCGCGATCCCTTTCCCGACGAGACGCGGGAGAAGATATTCCAGCTGCGCCAGCTCAACCTGCATCTTCCCTTCCTGGCTTGTGGCGTGACGCACGAAAATATCCAGGATCAACTGGGTGCGGTCGATCGTTTTGACTTTAAGAATTTCCTCCAGGTTACGCTGCTGACTCCCTTTCAAGTCATGGCTGAACACCATGGTATCCACCTCAAGCTGGGCGCAAAGCGCGGCCAACTCCTGGACTTTCCCCTTTCCAAGGAAATAAGCCGCCGTCGGCTTCTCCAGCCTGCAGATCAAGGTTTCCACCACATCCCCGTAACAGGCCAGGACCAGCTCTTCCATTTCCCGCGCGACCTCGTCAATCTGCCAACCGCGAGTCAACTCATAATCTATAACCACCAAAAAAACTTTTTCTTTTTCGCCCACCATATTTTAATAGTCCTATCTTAAAGGTTCAATCCTAACGCTCCTGCCCGCCGGGCTGGAAAACGTTCGCCCTGATATGCTCAGCCACATCATCCGCCGTCATCTCCTTCTGGATATCGACCCAGCGAAGCCGCGCCTCCTTGCGAAACCATGTGAGCTGCCGTTTCGCGTAATGCCGGGTGTGCAATTTCATTAAATACCGGGCATGATTTTCGTCATAATCTTGGTTTAAGCAACCCGCCACTTCGCTGACACCAATAATCCGCCCAGCCGTTATACTTAAAGGGCGGCGCAGAAGGCGGCGGATTTCCTCCACAAGGCCGTCCTCAAACATCTTCTCCACCCGGGCATCGATACGGGCATATAATTCTTCCCTCTGGCGGTTGAGCGCGACCAGCGTCATATCATAGCGCCCCCAGAGCCCCTGCCGTTCTTTTTTAAGTTGTGAAAACGGCTTCTCCGTGGAGCGGCAAATCTCCAACGCACGGACAAGCCTTCGGACATCATGCGGATGAATTTTCTGCGCCGCAGCCGGATCCCGGGCCTCAAGTTCTTTCACAAGCGCGCCGGCCCCTTCGGCTTCGACCCGCTGCCACAATTCATCCCGCACGTGTTGTTGCTTAGGCGCCCCCTCAAAAATACCGTCTAAAAGAATCTGCATGTACATTCCGCTGCCGCCAGTGACAAGGGCCGTTTTCTGCCGGGCCTGAATCTCCCGGATCGACCGCAACGCCAGGTCTTCAAAAGCAGCGACGTCAAACTCTTCCTCAACGTCCCGGATATCAATGAGATGATGACGCACCCGATTTAAGATATCCCAGGAAGGCTTGTTCGTGGCGATATCCACATCCCGGTAAACCTGCATGGCGTCACAAGACACAATTTCCGCGTCCAGCTGTTGTGCCAGCAAACAGGCCACCTCTGTTTTTCCGACCGCGGTCGGGCCGACGATAAAAATAATGCGCTTATGCGGCATGCTAGGGATAGATTAAGGTAGGATAACCCCAATTGGCCAGTTTCGTTTTTAAATTTTTTGCTTCAAGAAGCGTTGTCAAGCGCCCGACCCGCACACGGTAAAAGCCGGTCCCGTTTTTG
Source organism: Candidatus Omnitrophota bacterium (assembly GCA_029560465.1). GTDB lineage: Bacteria > Omnitrophota > Gorgyraeia > Zapsychrales > JANLHA01 > JAGOJP01. The sequence continues at coordinate 217,421 of JAKQKX010000016.1, read as the reverse complement.
TCAACCGTTTCAACGATATACGCGTATTCTCCCCGATCTTTAAGTTCCGCAACCAGATTCTCGGCATGGGACCTCTGCAGGAAAGATCCGCACTGCACGGAAAAAAATTGTTTTTCCTCCAAAAGCTGCCGGGCGGTAACGGCTTCCAGGCTGTCAGGACCCAGGGCAATGATCTTATTCAGGGCCCGGCGGGAATCCTCCCAGCGGCCCAACCTCAAATTCGCCCGGGCGATTTTCAAATAAATGAGCCCTTCCATCCCTCTGTCGGGTTTATCGCGCAACAACGCCTCAGCTTTATGCAGCGCCACTTCATATTTATCCTGAAAAGAATACGCATCGATTTCGCCAATCAGGACCCGGCCTTTCAAATGGGGATTGGGATTATTATTCAAGACCCTCACAAATATTTCCCGGGCGCTCTCGGGTTCCCCCAGAAAAAGCTCGCTTAACCCTAAAAAATACATGGCCTCGTTTTTCTGGGCGAGTCCGGGCCCCGCATCCAGGAATTTCTGGGCCAAAGATTTTGCCTTCGCGTACTCCCTCTCAATCACCGCGGTCTCAATGTCCTCCAAGGTGACGGAAGAAAAGCCGCATACCACCATCCAAAAGATCCCTAAAGGCAAAATGCAACGAAACCAATACGGAGAGAATCGCTTCATGGCGATTATCTTAACAGAAACTAAACAACTTTGCCATTAAAAACAAAGCTGATCATACAGCCGGCGGGCCTAACGGACAGACGGGGCCAGGAAACGGCCCGGTCTTCGCTGCCGCCGGCACAACCACAGGAGAAACAGTCCTCCAACCAGCCACATCGAAGGCGCCGGAGTATCAAAATCCTCTTCAAATTCCAACCCCGGCGCGCTGGCCATTTTCTGCCCCTCTTTCTTAGTCAAGGTTTTCCACTGAGAGCTGCGCTCAACGACAATATAGGACGTCGATGGGATCATGACCCGCCTGGACTTACTGTCCCGCACCAGCGCCGTCAGCCCCGACGCCAACCTGGCGGGGTTCTTCATCATACGGGCGTTACGGATAAAAAGCCCCATATCCTGCGCGTAATCCGACTGGGAAGGGAGGGGCATGGACTGTAAAGGAGCAAACATGTCTTCCCCGGGGAAATACACTTCATAAACAGCCTTCAGATTTTGTCCAAGGCTTGCGGCCAACCGCCATTGCGGGTCCGCGGAAACCGGGACCCAAGAAATGTGCGGGCCGTGTTTAATCACCACGACCTGTTCCGTGGCAACCGCGCTGGGAAGGAAAAGGGGGTAATCTTTTAAACCCTGGTCCAGGGTCGAAATATAGTACCGGGTCTGTTCCGGAACCAGGTCCTGATAAAACGCCATATCGTCCGGCCCTAGGAGATGGTCTGCCCTATCCGAGATAACAACAAAAACCGGATACCGCTGCCATGTCTCGGGAACCCCGGCTGCCCGCTTGGCCTGATAAAGCGACAAAATCCGTTTCATCGCCCGGGACAGGTCCACGCTCCCCCGGCGGGGAAGACGGGCCGCGTCTATCGCCGCCCGGATCAGCGCCTTATCGCGGACAGCAATATAATCCCGACTCAAGAGCTCAACTTCAAAATTCACCGCGCTGACATGGACCAGGTCCGCCTCAGGGAACACAGAAGCCGCCTCAAGAATCCTCGGCAGGGCGGCATCCGCAGACAATTCCGACCCGGCGGAAAAATCAAGGATAAAATGCAGGTAAGGCTTCCGCCTGAAGAACAGGGAAGAATACGCGGGATGCGTCAGGACAAAAGCATAATCCTCCCCGCCGGGATCGCCGCCCGTCAAGGCCATCGGCATCGCCCCATTGTGCACGGGGCTATCTTTCAAAAATATCGGATATTGGCCGATCTTGATGACCGGGGCCATCCCCCGGGGATACGTCAATTCCAATTCGGCGTAACGCATTTCGTTTTTCTGAAACGGGAAGACACTCATCTCCACCCGGGTGGGCGAAACATAAACAAGGAGCCCCGGATCACGGCGCGTCCAGTCCCGAATCATATGATAAACCCACGTGGCGGTTTCTTTTTCAAACAGTTGCCCCCGCACGACTTCTTTGTTCACAAGCAGGCGGAAATCCGAAATCAGAACACCAGCGGGGATCTCGCATTCCTGAAAAAATTCCGCCGCATCATCCCCGCCGGTGTTCTGCATATACAACTGTAATCTTGTGACGGTGGTAAACTCCTTATCCTCACTGAACCTCTTGAACGAAGACAATATAACCTCGCGGTTACGCTGTATCCGGCGGCCTTGTCCCCCGCCCCGGGAAGACCGCAAACGACCTCTCCCGCCGAAAAAAGCCGCCGGAGCCTGCACATCCGGCACAGCTTCCCCTGTAAAAAGCCGGTACATATATTCGATTTTGTCATCAGGCAAAACCATGCCGTTAAAAACGACTTTATTATAAAAAGCGGAAAGATACGGCATCCGGGCCCCGGCTTTAACCCGCTTCATCTTGACTAAAACTTTCTTGACCGTATAAAGGGAACCCTGAAAATGCTGCGGTTGTTCATAATCGGCAGAATACACGTAATCCAGCGCCTGCTGAATGGCGGACTTATCCCACGCCGCTTCCAGGATCAAATAACCCGGCAAAACCAGACAGGCGGAGCAAAGCAAAACCGCAGCCGATGCCCGTCCCCGCCGGGCCGACCACATCCGGGCGTCTTCAACAAGAATCTTCGTATGAATCAAAAACAAGGTTAACGGAATCAGGAAAAGAAAACCCAGGCCCAGAGCGCAAATCGCTAAAAGCGATAAAGGCAGAAAGGGGAGAAAAACCAGGAAGAAATAAACGGTAAAAGGATATGCCAAGGCGCGCAAAAACAGAAGCCAGCCCTTGCCGCGGACACCCCAAAGCGAGGGGGCAAGCAAGACAAGCCCGTTTAAGATCGCTAAAATGTATATCCCTGGGGCCTGAAAATCAGCCGGAAAAGGGATATGCGCGTTCAAAAGCAAACCCGCCAACGGGCCGGCGACTGCGACCAGCGCGATAACCGTGTTGTGAATCCAAGGGTCCCGCTTCTGATACCAACCGTAAAAGAACACGCTCAGCCGGATCAGCGCAACAAGCGTGACCAGGGTGGTCCCGACGAAAAAAATAATCCCCACAACCGGCGGAAACCAGCCCCACGTCCACCGGACGCACGTTGACAACCCCAGCATGGCCGTATACCATAATGCGGGCGCCGCCACCGCCACCAGCAAGCTGCGCCCAATATCAACCCCCCGGTCCAACCGGGTTTCAAAACACGCCAGCCGCATCGCCGCATAAAATAATCCCGGCATCATAAACGTGTATTGCTGCAGGATCACCTGCCCCAGGTCAAGAACCCAGGATTCCACAGCACCGGGAATAATATGCGGGATCTCGGACGTCGCAAACCACAAATAGGCGATGTGGAACAAAAGAAAAAACCAATTCCATGTCCATGGGATCTCGCGGCGCCCGCCCCGTTTCCAGGAATAAAACAAAGCCCCAAGGAACACGATCAGGAACACTTCGCTGCCGAACAACACCGAGGACGCCATAAGATTTTGCGGGAGGATTTCCTCCCGGATAATCCAGAAGGAAAAACAATTGAGCGCTAACAGCACGCTTTGGGGCAGGATAAAAACCCAGAAAAGCATCGTGGTCCTTTTTAAGATTCCGGGCAAAACGGATTCCCGCGCGTCATTTTCCATAGAGGCCGATCCTTTCGATCAATAAATGGCTCAAGATAAGGGCACTTAAAAAAACGGCGATCCCCACCGCCATGTGAATCACCGGCTGAAAACACGCGGGGAACAGCGTCCGGCTTAAACAGGCCACATGATACGCACATGTCATCCGTACGGCGTTGGCGCAAATGGTTGTCACATAGACCACGGGAAGCGCCAGCAGAACTGCAGGCCCGGCGCAGGGCCTAGGGTAACGGCGTAAAATAAACAACAGCGTATAACCACCGAGCAAAACGAAAAAATTGAACCCGCAGCACTCCGGCGTCACATGAATCGGGCGGGGAACGAGCAGGATCCAGAGCTCCCCCCCGTTAGCGGAGGCAATCGCGGCGTCATGAAACACAGCGGTCAGCCAGGCCGATGGGTAAGCGAACAAGTTGTAGATAAAATTTGTCAAACAACCTTCCTTTATTTATATTCGGGCCTCCGGCCCCATCCTTTTCATCTTATTCCTGAGTTCCAGGTAATATCCTAAAACAAGCGGGATCGTGAACATCGCGAAAACAGACCCTAATATCGGCGATAAAAAAAGAAAAAAATCATAACACCCGTGGATCAAAATCGCCTCCCACAACCCTTGATTTATATATTTTTTTTCTTCCGCAAGGCGGTTTAATATCTGAGAACGCTTGGCCTTCCCCAAAGAATAGCCCATCACCCCAGAGCAAACGGCATGCATGGGCACCGCCGTGAAGCCCCGGGCCAGCGCCATATTCCAAGAATGATTGACCACATAAAGGATGTTCTCCATGCAGGCAAACCCCATGCTGGCCACCACAGTAAAAATAATGCCGTCCCGCTCCCCCTGAAAAAAAACGGTTCCGTAAACATATTTTTTAATAATCCTTAATTTGATATATTCCTCGCATAATCCTGCGACGATAAAGGCTTCAAAGAAATAATAAAGGACAAATGACCAGCGGGGAAACATATTATACCGAGCCAGGATCACTTCCAGGATATAAACCGGCAGTGTATAGATAACTCCGAGGAGAAACACCTTAACAATAAACCTTTTCGGCGCAGGGTTGGCCTTGTAAAAATACCTCACCAAAAGTAAGGCGGGCAACACCGCCGCTATAAAAGAGAAAAACGCGTGCATAAAAAGTATCCTTCTTGAACCGGGAGCATCCCTGCCAACACTGCCTTAAACAGCGGCGCCCGCCGCATAAAGCGCCGCAGCAATAACGCCAATCCCAAGGCCGGCCGCTGTCCAGGCATGAGGCCAACGGACAGATAAAACAGGATACGCGCCTCTAAACAAGCGCGCCGCCGGATGCCCCGCCATCCAGCTCCCCAATAAGGCCAGGCCCAGTATCCACGCCATAAAAACGCAATAACGCATGAGCCGAGGGAAATCATGAATGCCATTATAAATAATGATCCCGGCCAGGTAAGGGAAAACACCGCCGAGCAATATCCCCGTCCGCGGCAAAATGGCCATGTCCGGGGAAATACCCGTCAGGGGAAGGAACCGCATAAACGCCAGGCCGCCCAAGGCCACACAACAAACCCCCGCCGTAAAAAGCCCGCCGACCGGGAAACCCTGCGCGATCATCCGGCCCGGATCACCGAACCCCTTCAAAATGGTGCTCCCTAAAACGAGATATAAGCCGTTCCCGAGCCAGGACGCGACCCCCGCCATCACCAGCGGCAGCGCATAAGGATTCCGGGTTGCCCTCAAGGGCACCAACAGGACCGCCCCGCCCGTTACCCCCGCTAAAATACCCGAGGCCGCAATCCAGGACGACGCAGTGGCCGGGATGTTATATGTCACCGCCGACCGGGTAAAAGGCTGCACGTGGATTCCCGTCACCTCTCCCCCGCAACCCAGGATAAAAATAATGTGGCCGGCTTCATGCCAAGCGATCGCCGCGACGCACCCGAACGCTGCGGAGCCGGCTAAATGCATCGCAAGTTTAAAATATTCCTGGACCTTCGGCAACGCCCCCCTCCTTCTGGCTCCCCGTTAGCCCCCGCCAAAACCATTCTTATTCACGGGTCATCCGCTTCAAAAAACCAGGCGGCCGCCTGTTGAAAAACATTATGCTTCTTTGCGAATGAGCAGCGTGTAACTGACCAACCCTCCGGCTACCAAGACGGCTCCGGCGATAAACGGCAAGCTGGCGGCGGCAATCAAAACCACCTGCGTGCCGGCGATGAACGGCACACATAACATCATGCCGTAAGCGCCTGCCACAGCCGAAACCAAAGCAGCCGCTTTACATAAACTTCGAATGGCTTCCGGTGTCATAGGAACCCCTCCTTTCTCATTAAATTTTTCCTCAAGCCCGCCCTAGTTGAATTCGGCTTCACACCATTTCCGATAACCGCTCTTTAAAAATACATATATGCCCACCCAACAGGCCACGCTGACTGCCAGGCTGATCATCCCGGAAAAGCGTACGCTGACCATGAATAACAGCTGGGCGAGCATGCACAGGATACCCCCGTGGATAATGACAAACCACGGCCGCGATGAATAACAGCTCATAAAAATAACCCAGGACAACGTCAACAACGCGAAACTTCCCGTCAACAGAAGATACCCCCAAAAGCGCGGCAGGGCCAACTCAGCCGGCTTAAGGACCAGGTGCGGGGTTAAAACCAGGTAAAAAACGAACAGGAACCAATAAAAGCCCAGCCCTGCGACCAGGGCCACCCCCTGCTCCTGCACAAAATCTCCCTTGCGGACAGGCTTCAGCACGTCATAACCCCACGTCGTCATATTACGGTGGTTCGCACACAGCACAAGCAAAACCGGGGCGACAGTATACAACAAGAAATTATTGTACGGGTCTTTTAAAAATCCATGCCAGAGAGGCAGTCGGCTGATGCTGGCGAGGTACACCGGTGTCATGACCAGCAAGGCCATCCATATGCCCTTTAATTCAGCAAAATCAATCCGGTGCCAGTGGAACGCCCGGCGCCAAAGCGCAGCACGCCGAGGATATCCCGGAAGCGTTAGGACCACAGCTGGCATCCCAAAACGTTTCCGGAAAGCGCGCACACTGCGGGTGTACAGTTCGCCCGCTTTGATTTGATTATGCAAAAACTCTTTTTGGGGCCACATCATAATATACCCGTACTCAAAGGATTCTTCTTTAAGAAACATCCCCCTCCTGGCCAAGGCCAACATCAACACGGCGCTCCCGCAACCCACGATAAATTGCCAGGCCGTATGTTCCGTCAAAAAAACAACAAGGTTATACGCCTGCCAGGAGACCAAAAGCATGGAGAAATAAGACAGGTAAACAAGCATGTTAATCGACAGGTAACCCACCCATATGACCACTGAGATCACAAGGGCGCATAAAACAAACACCGACCAAATCGCACCCGGGTTCACAATAATGATCGGGTAGAGGCTGACCAGCCAGTAACAAAAAACGATGAGAAAAAACGCGAAAAATCCGAAAGGGACTATAATGTGCGGGAGCCGGTAGCGCGGCAGGAGCGAAGCCCGGTGCTGGGCCATCTGCCGTTTTAAAAGCACTCCGGCGGTAAAAGCCAGCCACACGCTGACAACGACAAAAAACGTGAAGAAATCATCCGCGATGGCCACAAGTCTGTGTTCTAAGGAAAATCTTGAAAGCAGGGCCGTCCCAAGAAGACTCAGCGCCAGGATCCGGTAAGGCAGGTACCGGAAATAAAGAAGGACGATCTGACAATAACGGGTTTTCATGCGTGCAGCTCCAGGAATATTTCTTCCAGGTTTAAGTCTTCCACTTCAATCCTGGCGTTAAGGCGCTGCTCCATTTGAGATTTGATCCCGGCATGAAACCCACGCACGGACAGGACCGCCTCATATTGAGACAGCTCGCAGCGCAGGACGCCGTTTACGGGAATATCCCGGGGCAACGGGACGGGAGAGACAATCCTTAAACGCTTTACTTCATCTTTCAGGACATCCAGTTCTCCGCAGAAATCGATCGTCCCGTTTTTAAGCAGGGCAACCCGGTCTGCCACGCGTTCCAAATCGCTCGTAATATGCGTGGAAAAGAATATCGTGCATTCACGGTCCGCAACAATGTCTAAAATCGTTTTCAAAAACTTCCGCCGCGCCGCCGGGTCCAAACTCGCCACCGGCTCATCAAAAATCAGCAATTCAGGCTCATGCCCCAGAGCGAGAATAATGGAAAGCTTCTGTGCCTGCCCCTCGGAGAGAAGCCCGACCTTGTCCTCCTCCTCCAGTTCCCATTCCTTCAACAGCCTGTCAACCAAAGCCATATTCCAAAGCGGATAAAAAGATGCCGTGTACGTGACAAGTTGCCGGACAGTCAGCCAGGGATAAGGCCGGTCAGACTGCGGGACGTAACCGATCCGTTCTTTGGTCCTCTCCAGAAAATTCCTAGGGTTATCACCCAAAACCGATATCAGCCCGTCCTGAGGATACACAAGCCCTAACACACATTTGATGAGTGTTGTCTTCCCGGCGCCGTTCTTGCCCAAGAGCCCGAACACCGAGCCCCGGGGCACCGCTAAAAACAAATCATTGAGGATCGTTTTGGCCTTATACCGCTTGGTGACACGCTGCGCCTGGATCACGGGATCATTCATGAGGAGTCTCCTTCCATAAACGTTCGAGCAGAGCCATAACCGTCTCCGGCTCAAGAGATAGTTGGCTGGCCTGGATAACGACCTGCTTTAAAAGAGGAAGCAGAGCGTCTTTACGTTCTTTCATGTCCTTTTTTGAAATCCTGTCTTCTTTAACCCGCATCCCCTGCCCCCGGACAGATTCAAGGACCCCCTCCTTCTCAAGCCAGGAATACGCTTTAGAAACCGTCATCGGATTAATCTCAAGTTCCTGGGCCACCTGCCGCACAGAAGGCAGGAAATCGCCGGGGCTGACCCGGCCGAAAGCAGCTAGTGTTTTCACCTGATCGATAATCTGCCGGTAAATCGGGACGCCGGATGTTGTCGCAATATGAAAATAAAAATTAGACTCTTCTGTCATAATTTATTCTCCAAAATCCACAGAACCCATGTGTATTATAAGCATAATACAGTAATACACCAAAGTCAAGGGGGAAGAAAAGAAACACGAATTAAACTGCTGGCCGGATAATAATATTGAAGGAAGATGGGGATACACTTGGGCCCCAAAAAGTTCATGCGCCCCGCGATGATGCCTGACAACACGATGAGAACGCCGCGGGGCGCATGAATAGGATCACATCAACTTACAAACAAATGCCGCTCCAATTCCCGCAGTCCGTACACGACTCCGTCCCGGGGATGATAAAATATTTCAAACAGGAACGGGTTGCGCCAGGGGTACAGTCACTATAAGGAAGCTCGCACGCCCCGTCAAAAGCGCCGGTCGCATTGTTACAATACACGACCCCCGAAGTGCAACCGGTCGCGGCCGTACAGGTCTTTGTTGATCCGCTGATACAAACGCATGTCCCGTAAAGGCCGGTTGAGGTATTACAGCTCTGCGTCCCTAAGACACCATCAATATAACAATACACCACCCCAGGAAGGCACCGGCACGCCTCATAGGCATTCCCGCAGGAGACGCACTCTTCCACTCCCGGGTTCCCATCGCCCAGAGTACAGTCCCGGGTGCTGCCGGGCCCGCAGGTCGGATTGCTCTGCTCACAAGCCGTCCATCCCCCGCCGGAACAGGTCCCGATCCCCGGGCACGAAGATGACGTCGTGCATATCTGGGTTTCCTGCGGGTCGCACCAGCACGGCCCCCAGCCTGTTCCGCAAATATTACACGTTTTCCTGGAAATAAACCCGTCAGGGTTCGGCTCGCAATTCACGACTTCTCCTGGCGTGCAGACCGGGTTGGCCTGCTGGCAAGCGCTCCAGACACCGCCCACGCACACGCGCTGATACGGGCAGCCGTTGACCGGAGGACAGGCCAGCGTTTCTCCAGCTGAACATGTCGTGCACGAGGCGGCATACGTACACGTCTTCTGCACAGGACAATTAGTGTTAACCGGAGTGGTCACGATCAACCTTCGGTCATAGTTGCAGGTCAGCCCGTCATAGGAGGCCCCACAGCCCAAATCCTCGGTTGTGCCGGTCGTGTACCCGCAGCAAATTTCCGCGTAATTCGTCTGGCTCACCTTAACGACCGGGCAGCTTTTGCCCCCGCCGGGTTCCTTCACCGCAACATAATGCGTAGCCGGAACGTTTAAAGGGGCCCCGTATCCACAATAATAGTTCGTCGTATACTCACAGCACGTGTCGTGGTACGGATACGGATTCCGGGACCTGACTGGACATTCGGTCAAAGTCGGCTCTTTAATTTCCACCCGGGTTGTTTCCGGATACCCTAAAGGCGCGTATCCGCACATCAGGGTATACGTCGGCGGGTATCCGCAGCAAGTGTTATCATTGTGAATCTGGCTGATCACTTTGATCGGGCAGGACGCATGGACAATCCCCGGTTCCTGCCAGCTCACGTAATCCGTGACCGGGAACATAACCCCGTCCCCGCAGCTTTGCTGCAGGGATCCATACTGGCAGCATACCTCATCAAAAGCCGGGACCCCCACAATCTGCACCGCGCAGGTAGGATTGGTGGGCGACTCAAAATAAGAAACCAGATACGTGATAGGATAGCTCAAAGCCCCGCATTCCGTCGTCGGGGACGCCGGGTAATCGCAGCAGCTCTGATGATTCGCCTGTTCGGTCACGATCGGGTCGCACCCCGTGGCCGATATCTGGGTGGTAACCCAGGAACTCGTCGGGTACGTCACGCCGTCCCCGCAGGCCGATGTCGCCGATCCATAAGCGCAACAGGTATATTCATTCGGGACGACATTCTGAAACAGCGGGTCACACCCCGGGTACGCATTGCTCGGTTCGTTCACTTCCAGCAGCGTATGACCCGGATACCAGCCGGAATATCCGCATTGCGGTGCCTGGAAGCCGCCGTAACCACAGCAGAACGGGTCATTCGCGATTTCATTCTGCACGACCGTGGGGCATTCCGCGAAATTCTGCGTCGGCGTCATAACCTGGACAGACGTTGTCAGGGGACGGCCGTCATAACCGCAAATCCGGGTGAATCCCCCGTATCCGCAGCAGCCGTCAGGCGTCGCCTGGTCAACAAGAACATCACAGCTGGGATTAGCAGGTGTCAACGTCTCAAACAGCGTTGTCACCGGATAAGTCACGCCGTCCCCGCAATGGGCGCTGGTGACCTCATAGTCGCAGCAGTAATCGCACATTTCTTCGACCCCGCCAAAACAATCCGGGCAATTAGGATTGGCCGGTTTACTTGCGCCATAAATACACGTGGTTTCGGGATAATCCACGCCATCCCACGTGCCGCCGCACTGCACGCTCGGCTCCGGATAATTGCAGCATTCATCTTTATTCGGGCCGAACACGTCCCCAAAAATCGGGCTGCAAAGAGGATTGGTCGGCTCCCGGAAATCCACAAGATAAGTGTCGTCATAATACCCGGGATAGCCGCATTGACCATACTGCCACGGGCCGTAGCCGCAGCACGCTTCATTAAACGGATCTTCCGTAACTTGTGTCGGGCAGGACGGGTTGCAGGTCGGGGCGTTTGAAATCACCATGCTGGACGTCGGATAAGTCACCCCGTCACCGCAGGCCGACGTGGATGCAAAACAGCAGCAGCTGTCGGCATTTTCGATATGGTTCCGGTATTCCGTCGGGCACGCTAGGTCCACCACCCCCGGGACATTATATTCAATCCAGTCGGTATCCGGATACGACCCGTATCCGCAATTTCCCGTGAATCCGCTGTAAGAACAGCAGTACTTGGTGGGATCATCCTCGATATCAATCTGCTGGACAATTTTATGATCGCAATTCGTGTTCGCCGGCGTCCTGAACTGGAGAAAAGTGGTGTGCGGGAAAGTCACCATTTCTCCGTCAACTTTTAAAGTCGCGCCGCAACTCGGCGGGACTTCGATGCCGCCGTAATCACAGCAATCATCCGCATTGGGCGTAATCGTGATATCCGCGGCGCAGTTGGAGTTCCCCGCGCTGCGGTAAGTAATCAAGGTGGAATCCGGATAGACCACACCTTCGACTTCACCGCCGCAGGAGCTGGTCTGCATGCCGTAATCACAACAGTTCGCTTTTGAGACCGGGTCATCGGCCGTATAAATCGTGCCGAATTCCGGATCGCACGCCGGGTTCGCGGGGATATTCACTTCCAGCCACTGGGTGTCAGGATACAAGATATCATATCCGCACTGCCAGACTAACCCCGCATAATCACAACAGGACTTCAGCTCCGCGCACTGGAAACGTTCCGGGCAATCCTCAACGCCTGTGGCTGACCGCTGAATCTGCTGCATGGCCGTCGGGTCACATTCCCCTCCCCCGCAAGTATAATCTTCCCACGGGCCATAATTACAGCAGGAGTCATATGCGGTGACGCATTCAATAAGGTCGAGGCACCCTTCTTCCGGGGCCGTCTTTGTCCTCATGATTTCATTCGGTTCACAAGGGGACACCCCGCAGCCCATAATCACCCAATCGCTGTACGTGCACGCTCCGCAGTCCACCGGGCAGTTTGCCAGCTCTTCATAAGGAGGGTTGCATTCTCCATCCCCGCAGCAACTAACCACTTCAAGGGAAGTCCGCAATTCATAAATATGCGAGGCTTGAATGGCGGCATCCGCCGGGATATCCGTCTCAAGAACCACCCCCTCCGGAAGAGGCCGGGCAGGAGGAAGGTCATAGATATCTTTAAGGGTTTGGCGTAATTCCTCGACATGTTGAGCGCGGATCGGGGTGACCTTGGAAATAATATTCGGGTTCTCCCAGACGGGAGCGGACATGCCGCACAGCATGCGCTTATTATAAATAGCTCTTCGTAATTCCCGGATATGGATCGGTTTCACGGCCCGTTGCAGGGTCACCAGATCGCCGTCTGTCCATGTCTGAGCCCCCGCCCGCGGGCCTCCCGCCAGGAACACCGCCACGGCCACCATCACAGTCACCGCCAGAAAACATCCGTTTCCCCCGCTGAAAAACCTGTTGTTCCTTTCCATATCCCCTGTCTCCTTTTTGAAATATTACGGTGCGTACATCGCATAATATCCCGAAGTGTTCGGATCCCCGGTATCGATATACCTCAACTTAATCTCCCCGATCGGGTCGCTACCGAGTTTAACTTCAATGGGCCCGTTGATGCGCAGCTTCCCGCTGGGCAGAAGGACAAGCTCGGTCGTGGCGCCAACGGCGGTCCCGTAATTGATCTTAAAATAATTATCCGCCGCGTCAAGCCCCATGGTCACAAACGTCGTCCCCCTGGAAAACGTCACCTGGCTGTCCTGGCCCGCGTCAACAGTAATCTCCACGCCCCCTTTGACAACCAATTCTTGGGTGGGGTTGGTCATATTGACCCCCACCTTCCCCTGGGACGTGATGTGAATCCGGGCCGTGTTATTGGTATTAATCTGCAGAGACGTATTCCCGGTGGTCCCGATCGAAGAATTGGTGGCCTGGCTTCGCACAACGTAAGCGCTGCCGCCCATCTGGTCGACTTTAAAAGTGGCGTCCGTCCCCTGCGCCTCGACCTGCAGCAAGCTGTCGGGGTTAATGGTCCCGATCCCGACTTTTAAAAAACTGTAATTCGTCACGTCCGTCAAAAAAACCGCATTAGCGTCCTGGGTCCAGGCTGTCGGCAAAAGCCCATACGTCGAATCGCTCCGGCAATACATTAAGAGGCCGGTGGCCTGATCCACGTACATGCTCCCGACATCACACGCGCCGCTTATCGCGGTACGCGGGACAAGGCGAAGCTGAGAATAAGAACCAAAAGGCGCGGGATAATACGTCGTTAACGTTAACGTGCCGGCGCAAACGGCTGTAACGGCAAACCCAAAAAACATAATTCCCCAAAGCATGACAGCAAAGTTCTTTTTGTGGTTCATTCCGGATCTCCTAACGGCATGGTTGACATGCTTATCGCGTTTTCTATTATTCCTACTATAAAAAGTATACAATAATACTCCACGCATTTACCAAAGTATCTGGGCCTCCCCAGGCCCCCCATAAATACTTTCTCGTCGATCATAAATAAAAATTTTTAAAAATGGTCCGACCCCCGCCACGCGGGACCGGGCGTCACGAAAAGGAAGCGTTTTCTCGCCCCCGATATTGCAGAACGGCCCCCTAGGAGGTAATTCAAAATAATTATATCCTCACCCCAAGGTTATTCTAGCTATTATTCAATATTTTCTTTTTAAAAAAGAAAGGCGAAACGGAAACGGCCTCAACGAGGCCGTCTTTGCAGAAACCGGATCAGAATATAAATCACCGCGACAATCCCGGCCGTGATGAACCCCGCCGCGGTGTCGGATAATCCCGGAAGGTTTTCCTCTCCCACCACATTTTTCTCCTGATATTAATAAGCCCCGTTTAAATAATCCTGAAGAATGGCCTTGTGGTCAAACGCAAACGTGTGCGACAAAATGGCGTCTTTAGGAATCACTTTCAGCCCTTGGGCATCATCCCCGAACCGGGGGATTCCGCGGCCCCGCGCCACAAACACCGTGCTGACGGTATGGAACCTCGGATCGCGGTCAGGCGCAGAATATGTGTGAAACTGCCGCACGTCATCCAGCTCCAACCCGGTTTCCTCCCGGGTTTCCCTCCGGGCCGCCGCTTCCAGGGACTCGCCGGGGTCCACAAATCCTCCGGGCAAAGCCAACCCAAGCGGAGGATTCGACCGCTCAATGACGACGATCCCGTCCGGCTGTTCAATAATAATATCCACCGTCACATACGGGCCGGAACCAAGTTCATCCTGAATATGACGGATATACCCGCTCATCTCTTTTAAATAAAAATCGTAATCTCCAGCGTCTTCAAGACAAACGGCAATCCGCTTCACCCGGCCCGGGTCCGTGCGGGCAAATTTCAGGATTTCCTGCGCCAAAATCTTGACCGCCCCGCGCGCGGGAAAGGCCACCCCACGCTGAAACAACGGCGGGAACGCCAAGATTTCTGCGTGGCGGGAACGGGCCAAAGACAATGCGTTCCGGCAGGCTTGCCGCAAAATATTTTCATCCGTCCGCCCCCTATCCGCAAACAGGGCGTGAATGACCAGGCGGTTGGGGGAACCGTCCTCCATCGTCCAGGCGACCGCGCCAGGGGTTAAGGGGCCAAGAATATCCTCCCCCGCCTCCCCTTTTAAAAAACCCGCCCGCACCCGGATCCCATCCAGGGTATCAGACAAAGCGCAGCGGGCATCACACGGGTTAACAAGCGCGTCGCCTCGCGCATCCACAGCACGCCCCTGAATAATATCAAGCTGCACATCTTTGATCTTGATCATCCGTGCTTTTCTCCTTGTGTAAGGCGGGCCGCGATGCGTTCCGCCAGCGCCAGCGCCTCCGACTTGGACGTCACCTTGCCCAGGGCTTGCTGTTCTTCGATTTCCCGCAGGATCACCGAGAACATCGGGGACGGAGACAACTTCAACGCTTCGATAAGGTCATCCCCGGTTAAAAGCCGCGCGGCAGGGACGTTCTTTTTGTTTTCAAAATAGGCGTGAACAAGCCTCCAGCATATCTCTTCGTGATGCCGCTGATCTTCCTCGGTGGTTAACGGGCCCCGCGTTGACTTTTGGTCTGCCAGGGAAATAAGCGCGACGCTGACAGCTTCCTCTTTCGTGTCTCGGAAATAACGGAAAACGGCTTTCGCGCTAGGGGACTTAAAATTGGAAAGGTACCCCGGCCGCAAATGACACGCCACCATGTCCATAAGCGCATGGCGTTCCCGCGTTGAAAGCTTAAGCATCCGGGAGACATGGCTGACAATCTGACTTCCGATGCGCTCATGCCCGTGAAAAAGCGTGCGGTTATCCTGTTTGCGTTTTGATTCCGGCTTGCCGATATCGTGCAGCAACGCCCCCAGCTTCATTAAAGCCCCACGCGTCCGGGCCGCCCCCAGCGTTTCCGCCAGGTATAAGGGGATATCCGGATGGCGTGCCCCTTCTGCGTAAATATGTTCAAGCTGAACAACCGTTTCCATGGAATGAGGCCACACATCCAAATGATGATACGTGCCCTGTTTCACACGATACATCACCCGGACTTGAGGGATCACCTGTTCCAGAATCTTCAGCCGGTCCATTTCTTTAAGAATCCGGGCCGCAACGTTTGTCTGCAATATCTTAAAAAGTTCGTCCCTGACCCTTTCCGGAGACACGTCCCTCAACAGATCTTTGTCTTTACAGATTTGTTGCCGGGTGCGCGCATCCATCTCGAACCCCAAAGCCGCCTTCAAACTGAAAGCCCGCAGAATGCGCAACGGGTCCTCCTGAAAAACTTTCACCGATGCCATGCGAATCCGCCGGGCGCGGATATCCGGCCAGGCTTTTCGGTAATCCTGGACAATATCCTCAAGTTCAGCGTCGGCAGGGCAGGCGCCTATATCAACGACCAAGGTGTTGATCGTAAAATCCCGATGCCATAAATCTTTGCGTAGCGTCTGCGCCCGATAATCGGCGAAGTCATAGGTCCGCGGTCCGCCCCGTTCTTTCTTGACCACCCGGGCGCACCCGTGTTCCTCGTCCAGGAGCACAAAAGCGCCCTTCACCTTTTTGGCAAAAGCCCGAGCCAATGCAATCGCATTCCGATTGACGGCAAAATCGAAATCATCACACGGCCGGCCGATCGCGAAATCCCGGAGGAACCCTCCGACTAAAAACACCTCTAAACGGCGCTTTTGGGCCAGCTCCCGGATAATTTTTAAAAGCGGATACTGATTCAGGAAAGACATCTGAGGGAATGACCTTATTTTTCAGCCTAACCCGTAAGGCTTGACTTCAAGACACCCGTTCTGTGACGAGCCGGCCTAATCCAGTTTAGAAATCGAGGCTTTCTGTAAAACTTCTTCTTCCACAAAAATAGGCGCGTGCGCCCGGACGGCCAAAGCGATGCCGTCAGAAGGCCGGGAATCAACAATCCGCTCTTCCCCGCCCCGTGTCCGCAACACCAGCTTGGCATGAAAGGTGTTTTCAATAAGCTTATCAATCACCAACCTCTCCACGCTTGAGTCCAGCGCCTGAATCGTGGATAATAAAAGGTCATGCGTCATGGGCCGGGGGACTTCTATGCCGGACAACTTCATTTTGATCGTTGAGGCCTCCATAAAGCCAATCACAATCGGGAATTGCCGTTCCCCGGATTTTTCTTTCAGGACAATGACCTGGTCCTGTCGCCGTTCATCAATAATAATTTTCGTTAAATCCACTTGAATCATAACAGTCTTCTTTCTTCCCCCCTATCCCTGAAAAACCGGGGCGTTCATTTCCTTCGGGCCGGCACCTTGTCCTTTTCCAAAATGTATTTGATCTCCGTCATAAAATGGTTCACGTCCCGAAATTGCCGGTAAACCGACGCGAACCGGACATACGCGACTTGATCGAGGACCGCCAGCTTCTCCATAATAATTTCACCAATATCGCTGTAAAGAACTTCCCGGTCATATTTTCTCTGAATAGCGCGCTCAACCTCCATCGTCAACTCTTCAATCTTATCAACACTGACCGGCCTTTTTCCACACGCCTTCACCAGCCCGGCGATTATCTTTTTGCGGTCAAACGGCTGACGGCGGCCGTCTTTTTTGACGACCATCAAAGGCGTCTGCTCAATGTATTCATACGTCGTAAACCTTTTCTCACACTTCAGACATTCCCGGCGGCGGCGTATCACGCCGTTGTCCCCGCTCATGCGGGAATCGACCACTTTTGTTTCTTTATGTCCACACCCCGGGCATTTCATAACCGCTCATCCGCCCCTGACTCCGGCAGCCGCTCATAAATCGGGAACGCCTCTGTCAAAGCCTTCACCCCGTCCCGGACACGGGATAAAACCGTTTCCTCATCTTTATGCGTTATCGCCTCATCCATGAACTCGGCCACGCGCTTCATTTGCGGTTCTTTCATCCCGCGCGTTGTTATCGCCGGGGTCCCAATTCGAATCCCGCTGGTCACCATGGGGCTCTGAGGGTCACGCGGGATCAGGTTCTTGTTCACCGTAATATGCACGCTATCCAGGATGGCCGACGCCTCTTTCCCCGTCACGTTCTTGGACCTTAGGTCAACCATAAACAAATGGTTATCGGTGCCTCCGGCCACGATACGGAATCCCCGCTCCGCCAAACTGGCCGACAAGGCTTTGGCATTGGCAATAACCTGTTTCTGATACTGTTTAAAATCATCTGAAAGCGCCTCCTGGAAGGCCACGGCCTTGGCCGCGATCACATGCATCAGCGGCCCTCCCTGCAGGCCGGGGAACACGTTCGTATCAATCTTCTTCCCGAACTCCTCCCGGCACAAAATCATCCCCCCGCGGGGGCCGCGCAAGGTTTTGTGCGTTGTGGTCGTAACAAATTCGGCATACGGCACCGGATTGGGATGCAACCCGGCCGCCACCAGTCCGGCGATATGGGCCATATCAACAAACAGGAACGCCCCGACGGAATCGCAAATTTTCCGAAACCTTTCAAAATCAATAAAACGGGAATACGCGGAAGCTCCGGCCAGGATCATCTTCGGCTTATGTAAGCGGGCCAACCGTTCAATCTCGTCATAATCCAGCATTTCAGTTTCCGGATGAACCGTGTAAGGGACCATATGATACGTCTTTCCGGAAAAATTCAATTTGTGCCCGTGGGTCAGATGCCCGCCGCAGGCCAAATCCAAAGCGAGAACCGTGTCCTGCGGCTCAACCGCTACCTGATAAACCGCCTGATTGGCCTGGGACCCGGAATGAGGCTGAACATTCACGTGCTCGGCCCCAAATAATTGTTTAGCTCTCTCAATCGCCAATTTCTCGGCTACATCAATGTATTGACATCCGCCATACCAACGGCGGTCAGGATATCCTTCCGCATATTTATTGGTCATGACGCATCCCTGAGCTTCCAAAACCGCCTCGGACACAATGTTCTCCGAAGCGATCAGTTCCAAATTATTCCGCTGCCGGTTCAGCTCATGGATAATCGCTTGATATATCTCCGGATCTATCTTTTTTATGCACTTCATATGTTTCCCCTTTACTGATGACGCCTTAACATGAAAACCCTATCCGGGCCTAAAAACAGGAACTCCTGCAACCAGGGTTATGTCTTTAAAAATTTCTTTTCAATCTCTTTGATTTTCTGAACCCGCCTGAGATGACGCCCGCCTTCAAACTCGGTCCGAAGCCACGTTAAAACAATATCGGGTATTTCAGGCTCCGGCACGAAGCGGGCCCCTAAAACCAGGATATTGGCATTATTATGCTCCCGGGACAAAACAGCAGCTTCCTTATTGTAGCACAAGGCAGCGTAGGCCCCCGGGACTTTATTCGCGGCAATAGCATGGCCGATGCCGGTCATGCAAACCAGAATCCCGCGGGCACCGGGGGTTTGGCTGACGGCCCAGGCGACTTTGCAGGAAAATTCCGGGTAATCACACGCCACCCCGTCTTCATGGCACCCCTCGTCACTCACATCAAATCCTTTATCCAGCAAAAAGCCCCTGATCGTCTGCTTCAATTGAAAACCCCGGTGGTCCGCAGCAATAAAAATTTTCATAACACTCCTGTTCTCCTCACAGCCGTCCTTAACAACTCACGGCACAACGACACCGCCGGGCGTGTCCGCCCAATCCCGCTGCGTATTAAATTAACTTAACCAGTTTCTCAACAGCCTCTTGAATCAACAAAAGGCATTCCTCATAAGCGTCCGCCGGCTTACCGATCGGGTCGGGGATATCCGGGCTCGCAAACCGAGCCGCCGGGTCATCATTAAACTCTCCCAACAGGTACACCCGGTTTTCCACGACAGGCACCCGTTCTAGGATCTGCTGGCGGTGGGCGCGGGTCATAACCAAAATCAAATCCGCCTGATTCAGCAAAATATTGGTGACCGGTTGAGAAACGTGCATCGAGGCGTCAATCCCGCGACGCGCGAGAACCTGCCGTGTTTCCTGGCTGGCGGAAGACCGAAGGAAAACCCCGGTTCCCGCCGAGTAAATTTCAACGTCATCACGGTCCTTCAGGGCTTGCCGCAACAAATATTCCGCCATCACCGAACGGCAGCTGTTCCCCGTGCAAATAAATAAAATTGTTTTCTTGTTCGTGATCCGATCCACGTCCTGTTGGGAAATCGCACCCTGCCGCACGACCTCCGGAGCCGCTCCCGTGAAATCCACGACCGAGGAGGCCAATCCGAGTTGAGCCGACCCTCCGTCGATCGCAATATCAACCAGCCCGTCCAGATCACGCAGAGCTTCCCCGCAGGTGCCGGGAGACGGTTTCCCGGCCAGATTCGCCGAAGGAGCCGCGACCGTGCATTGAGATTCCTGAACAAGCATCAGGGCGATATTATTCTGCGGCATACGGATCCCAATCGTTTTATCTTCCGAACGTCCGGGGACAATCACGGTTAAAGGCCCGGGCCAGCAGGCGTCAATGAGTTTGTACAGTTTCGGGTCGGTCATAGACGTGTAATTATAAACCAAGTTTTTCTGAGAAATATGAATGGAAAACGGCTTGTCTTCCGCCCGCTGCTTCACGGCCCGGAGGCGCGCCATCGCCTTCGGGTTATTGTAATCCGCCGCGATGCCGTAAACCGTTTCCGTCGGAAAAATAACAAGGCCGCCCTGCCGGATCATCTTGGCACAGGCCGCGATTCTATCCAGTTCCGGATACTCCGGGTCGATAGGGATAATCTGGGTCTTCAAAAATCCACCTTTTGTTGCAGGACTTTTTGTTTTTGTCTTTCCTGAAAAGCCTGGATCTTGGGCCCGATATCCTGGTCCTTGAGGGCCAATATCCTTAACGCTAACAGCGCGGCGTTTTGGGCCCCGGCTTTCCCAATCCCGACCCCGCCCACAGGAACTCCCGGTGGCATCTGAACGGTTGACAGCAACGAGTCCATGCCCCGCAACACGGATTCAATCGGGACCCCGATCACCGGCAACAACGTGTGGGCGGCCACAACCCCGGCCAGCGCGGCGGCACCGCCCGCCCCGCAGATCACCACCTGCACCCCCCGCGTCATGAGCTCTTCAGCGTAAGCGGCGGTCTCCTTAGGCGTACGGTGCGCGGATAAAATTCTGACTTCACACCCCACCCCGAACTCCCGGAGAATTTTAACAGCTTCCTCCATCGTTGGCCAATCCGATTGGCTCCCCATCATGACCGCGACTTGAATTGATTCCATGCTTGTCCCCTCTCGCGTGTTTATGAGTTGAATTCCGGCACCCGCGTCGCCTGACATCGCCTCAGCGCTCTGGCGCCGATATCCCGGCGGAAAAAGCACCGGTCAAAAGAAATCTCTTCAACCGCCTGATAAGCCCGTTGAACCGCGGTTTCTATATTATCCCCCAACGCGGTCACGCCCAAGACCCGGCCGCCGGAGGTGACCACCTGCCCCGTTTCTTTTTTGGTGCCGGAGTGAAAAACCCAGAGGTCCTCCCGGGCAGCCAAGCGGTCCAGCCCCCCAATCGTTTTCCCTTTCTCATAAACGCCGGGGTAACCGCCCGAACTCATCACAACACAAACACAGCTGCGGGCATCCCAATGCAAAACCATGTCATTCAATTGGCCATCGCTGGCCGCCAGCAAAACATCTAAGAGGTCCGTTTTAAGCCGCGGAATGACAACCTGGGCCTCGGGGTCGCCAAAGCGGACATTATATTCCAAAACCTTTGGGCCGTCAGGCGTTATCATCAGGCCCGCATAAAGGATCCCCTGGAAAGGGCATCCCTCCTGGGCCATCCCACGGATCGTCGGGGCGATAATATAACGATCAATGTCATACATGCGGCTGTTCGTCGCGACCGGAGCCGGAGAATACGCCCCCATCCCGCCGGTATTCGGGCCCAAATCATCATCAAAAATCCGTTTATGATCCTGGGAGGTCTCCAGCAGCGCATAATTCAGGCCATCACTCACCGCCAGAATTGAAACCTCTTCCCCGGTCAAACATTCTTCAACCACCACCTGGTTGCCGGCGTTCCGGAACGCCTTGACCACCATCGTCTGCTCGATAGCATCCAATCCATCTTCAAGATTCTGGCAGACGAAAACACCTTTGCCCGCCGCCAAGCCATCGGCCTTAATGACAACAGGAAAACGCGTCCGCTGAAGAAACGCCCGCGCTTCTTCAGCGGCAGAAAAAACTTTAAATTCCGCGGTCGGAATTTTATACCGCTGCATGAACTGTTTGGCAAAAACCTTGCTCCCTTCCAGCCGGGCTGCTTGTCGGCTCGGGCCGAAAACCCTCAAGCCATTCAACTGGAACGCATCCACCAGGCCAGCCACAAGCGGCGCTTCCGGGCCCACGACCGTTAAATCAATGTTTTTTTCTTTTGCCAGTTTCACCAGGCCGTCAATGTCGTCCGCGGGCACCGGACAACACGCGGCGACCCCGGCGATCCCCCCGTTTCCCGGGGCGCAAAAAACCTGTTTCACCTTTGGGCTTTGCCGCAATTTCCACGCCAACACATGCTCCCGTCCTCCGGAACCAACGACCAGAATATTCATGATCACTCAACCCCGCTGAT
This sequence comes from Candidatus Omnitrophota bacterium, assembly GCA_029560465.1. Lineage (GTDB taxonomy): Bacteria > Omnitrophota > Gorgyraeia > Zapsychrales > JANLHA01 > JAGOJP01. Next base: position 195,167 of record JAKQKX010000016.1, on the reverse strand, counting down.
TAATTCAAAAATCTTAATTTATGTTTTCTATCCATAACCACCTCACCGATGACATACGCTTTCATGCGCCGGCGGGCCAAAAAATTTTTTACCGCCGAAGCGTCGTGCGGCCGCACGACCAGGACCATCCCAATCCCCATGTTAAACGTCTTATACATATCTTCCCGGGGGACCAGCCCCTTCTTCTGCACGATGTTAAAAATCTCCGGGACAGGCCAACTCTTGCGGTCCACGACAAAACAGGCCCCTGGAGGAAGAATCTTCGTGAGTTTTTCATAATAGGCGCCGCCCGTGATATGAGCAATGCCTTTCAAAGAGAATTGTTCCAGACACGCCAAGACGTCCCGGACATAAATCCGGGTGGGTTTAAGGAGTTCTCCGGCGAGGCGCTTACGCTCGGCCGGAGACAAAGCCTTCCGCACCAGGCTAAACCCGTTGGAATGCAGGCCATTGGAAACCAAACCGATCAGCTGATCGCCGGGCCGAATATCCGAGCCGTCAATGCGCTGACGCTTCTCAACGACTCCGACGGCAAATCCGGCTAAGTCATATTCTTCCGGCCCGTACATCCCTGGCATTTCTGCGGTTTCCCCTCCGATCAGCCCGCACCCGGACTGCCGGCACCCCTTCACGACCCCCGCTACCACATCCTTCAGCACCACCGGGTTAAGCTTCCCGCAGGCGATATAATCCAAAAAAAACAGCGGCCGGGCGCCAACGCACAAAATGTCATTAACGTTCATCGCCACGCAATCAATCCCGATCGTGTCATGCTTCCCGGCGGCCTGGGCGATCAGGAGTTTGGTGCCCACGCCATCCGTCGACGAAACCAGGACCGGCTCGCGGTATTTCTCCCCTGAAAAATCGAACAAACCACCAAAGCCACCACGGTTGCCAATAACGGAAGAGGAACAGGAAGGCCCCATCATTTTCTGGATAGAACGGACAAAGCTGTTGGCGCCATCAATATCCACGCCGCTGGACTGGTACGTCACGCTTTTCTTCATAGTTCCTCCGCTCAATTTTTTATCAGATTGTCCTTCACGTAAGTGACCCCGTTTTGAAAAATCCGGGCTCCCTCTCCGTATCCGGATTTCTTCCCCAAGCGCGTCCATGCCGGGTGCTGGGTCACAACAAAATGCCGTTCCGGGTGAGGCATCAACCCCAGAACGCGGCCGGTGCGGTCCGCAATCCCGGCGATATGATCCATCGACCCGTTAGGGTTGCCCGGATAGGCCACGGATTGCCCGTCTTCAGAACAGTAACGAAAAATCACCTGGCCGTTCTCTCTCAAGGAACGCAAAACCGCGTCATCCCGGGTCATGAATTTCCCTTCCGCGTGGGCGACCGGGAACAAAACCGTGTCCCCAAGCCCTTCCGTCCACACCGATACCCCCGACACCTTCAGTCGTACCCAACGGTCTTCAAATTTTCCGGAATCATTATGGGTCAGACTCACGGTCTGGGGGACCCCGGGATGCCACAGGGACTGCCCGCTTAACGGCCCCGGCAATATCCCGGCCCGGACCAAAACCTGGAACCCATTGCAAATCCCGAGTACAAGCTTACCGGAAGCGATAAAAGCCTCCAAGTCCTTACCCAGGTTCAACCGCAGTTCATTCGCCAATATCCGTCCGGACATGATATCATCACCGTAGGTAAAGCCCCCCGGGACCGCAAGGATATGGTAATCCCCCAAGGACACCTCCCCGCTCGAGAGCCGATTGATGTGAACCAGGTCAACCGCAGCGCCGCAGCGCTCAAACGCATAAGCGGTTTCTCCATCACAGTTCGTCCCGGCTGTTCTTAATACGATAACCCGAACATCTTGAGCCATATCATTTCTTCTTATAAAAAGACCGGATTGATTTCACAACGTCTTCCGGTTTATCCACGATTGTAAAAATTTCCAAATCCTTTTTATTAATGTTCTCTTCCGCGAGCATCGATTCCTTGACCCACCGGATCAATCCTCCCCAATAAGAGGATCCGAACAATACAACAGGGAAACGGTCAATGCGCCCGGTCTGAATCAGGGTGACACTTTCAAAGAATTCATCCAAAGTTCCAAATCCGCCGGGGAAAATAACAAAAGCCTTGGCATATTTCACGAACATAACCTTCCGGCAAAAGAAATAATGAAACTTGATCAGATGGGAAATATACCGATTCGGCTTCTGCTCAAAAGGGAGTTCAATATTCAGCCCGACGGAACGCTCAGGATCAATGAACGCCCCCCGGTTAGCCGCCTCCATAATTCCGGGGCCTCCGCCGGTGATCACACTGTAGCCTTCCTTCACCAGAAGCCGGGCGGTTTTCTGGGCATCTTTATACATACGATGATTCACCTTGGTCCGGGCTGAGCCGAAAATCGTCACCGCATCCCCAATCTGAGACAACTGGTGAAACCCGTCAACAAATTCAGCCATAATCCGGAACACCCGCCACGGGTCTTCCATATTATTGATTTCATCCGTTAACTTACGTCCTTTGACCATACCTCACCGCTTTCTGATTAATCGTTTTGGGACATCGTCCTGGAATTTTCATCCACCCGGCCCCGGTTACCAACGCAAAGGCTTTTGCCAGGCCTCTTTCAAATCGCCAATCACCACATTCACGCAAATTTTATCGTCACGCCCATAAACCACGAATTCCGGGCTTTCTTCAACCCGGCCGATACAGCGACAGGAGACCGGCCCCATCGCCTTTTTAAACGCCTTTTCTTGGCGCGGGCTGACTTCCGCAACAAATCTTGAGGTCGATTCCGAGAATAAAACAGTGTCGTTCCGCGCCACCGGCCCCTTAAAACAGACATCTTTCAAGGTCACCGTGGCCCCAAACCCGCCACTGAACGCCATTTCCGCCAAAGCGACACCCAGCCCCCCTTCCGAACAATCATGAAGAGAACGGACAAGTCCCCGGCGGACCGTTTGGGATACGCGGTCAAAAATCGCCTTCCCTTTTCTGAAACGCACGCAGGGGACGTCCGCACCCAACCGCCCCAAAGTATCATAATAAACCGACCCGCCCATCTCGTCATGCGTTTCGCCAATAAGATAAATAAGCGATCCGGCGTTCTTGAAATCCATAGTCACGCAACGGTTCACGTCGTCAATAAGCCCAATGGCGGAAATCAGGAGCGTGCCTGGGATCGCGATGGACCTTTTATCGAGCGTATACTCATTATAAAGACTGTCTTTCCCGGAGATAAACGGCACGCCGTATTCGACAGCGGCTTTATAACACCCTTGCGCGGCCCGCACCAGCCCTCCCAATCGGTCCGGTTTATCCGGATTCCCCCAGCAAAAATTGTCCAGGATCGCGATTCGATCCGAGGCCCCCCCCACGGCGACAACCTGCCGGACAGCCTCGTCAATACAGGCCGCCGCCATCCAATAAGGGTCGATCTTGCCGTAAAGGACGTTAATGCCGTTGGCGACCGCTAACCCCCGATCGGAATGCAGCCGGGGCCGAATCACGCTGGCGTCGGAAGGGCCGTCAAACCCCGCTCCGCATAATGGTTTAATCACGCTGCCCCCCTGGACTTCATGATCATACTGGCGGATAACCCACTCTTTGGAACACACATTATAATGCGAAAGCACATCCAGAAGACTCAGGGTTAAGTCGGCCGGGCATTGAATACGCGGCGTTTTGAGCCGCGGCGTTTTCCAAACCGCCTTTTTAGTAATGTCCGGGATGCCGTCGTGCAGGAAAGACATCCCCAGGTCGCAAACCTGCTGCCCGTGAAAAAACAACTCCAGCTTCCCGGTGCCGGTAAAAAAACCGATCACGGTCGCCTCCACATTTTCCGAGCGAAAAACATCCAGCAGCGCTTCAACCTCCCCGGGTCCCACCGCCAGGACCATGCGCTCCTGGGATTCCGAAATCCATATTTCCATGTAGGAAAGGCCCTGATATTTCAAAGGCACTTTCTCCAGGTCCACGCGCGCCCCCAGGGTTTCCCCCATCTCCCCGACTGCCGAAGAAAGCCCTCCGGCCCCGCAATCCGTGATCGCGTGATACAAATTCCGGTCCCGGGCCAGCAACAGGCAATCCAGGACTTTCTTCTCCTGGATCGGGTCGCCGATCTGCACGGCCCCGGAAGAAACCACTTCCGAGGAATCGGTTAACTCCGCGGAAGAGAACGTGGCCCCGTGAATCCCGTCCCGCCCGGTCCGGCCGCCCGCCACAACGATAACGTCCCCTTTCAACACTTTCTTGAATTCTTTGCCTCTCGGAATGATCCCGACGTTCCCGCAGTACACCAAAGGATTGCCGACAAATCCGTCATCAAACAGGATCGCGCCGTTCACTGTAGGAATCCCCATCTTATTGCCGTAGTCGCGGACTCCGGCGACAACCCCTTTCATAATCCGCTTGGGATGAAGCGTCCCCGCAGGAAGTTCCGCCGGCGGAAAATCAGGCGGAGCAAAACAAAAAACATCCGTGTTGCAGATTGGCTTGGCCCCCAGCCCCGTGCCTAAAACATCCCGGATCACCCCACCGATGCCGGTATTCGCCCCCCCGAACGGCTCCAGCGCGGAAGGGTGATTATGCGTCTCCACCTTAAAACACACATTCGTTTCTTTATCAAAACGGATCACGCCGGCATTATCATGAAAAACCGAAACGCACCAGGGCTTAGCCAAATCCATCGTGGCTTTGGCAATCGTCGATTTCAGCAGGTTGTTGATCACCCTGACCTTTTTCCGGCCGCGTTCTTCAAATTCATACCGGATTTTCCCCCGGAACGTTTTGTGATGACAATGCTCGCTCCAGGTCTGGGCGATGGTTTCCAGCTCGCAGTCGGTAGGGTCGCGCCCGATGGCCTGAAAATATCTCTGGATGCTCTGCATTTCCTGCCGGTTTAAAAACAGCTGGCCCTCGGCGCTGAGTTTCAACAGCTCTTTTCCGGATACCCCGAGGACAGGAACCGTAAAGACCGTATCTTTCGACGCACCGGCCGTTGTGCCCGCCCCGTAGGAAACGACCGGGTCCTGAACGGCATGCTGAATCAATTTGTTAGACAGGACTTTTTCAATAATCAAGAGGACCTGATGTTTTGTTAAAGTCCCGTGCAAATAATATTTCTTCGCCGTCCGAACCCATTCCACGGATCCCAGCCCTAGATCCCTTATCCCTTTCATCGTCGAAGCTTCCACCGGATCCATCACCCCGGGATTATGCGCCACCTCAATTTCCGTACAGGTTAAAGACGATGACGGGCCGGCCGCACCAGGCTCCAATGGCGAACAAAAATAGTCTTGGGTGACCGGGTCGGCCAAAAGCCGCGAGGCGACAGCCACAATCTGTTCTGCCGACAAGGGCGCCTTGATCGTGTAAAATTGCGAAACATCCACCCGGGTCAACGAGGTGATCCCCAAGTCGACGATATCCCGCAAAACGCCGGTTCCGGAGGGCCCCTCTATTCCTGGTTTTTCTTTAATCTCAACACGCCAAATCATCGTGGATAACATGTCTTTTTGAAAAAGTTGTCTTCGCTGCGCATTTTTCCAAGCGGGGTTTATCACCCCGGGGGAACGCCATGAAGAAGTGGAACTTGGTTAATGATTCAGAAGCACGGGAAGGTTCGCGAAGAAACACGCCCTAACGGCTGACCCGGCACAAAACTTCTTGGTAAGCCTCTTCAATCTCACCCAGATCTTTCCGGAAACGGTCTTTATCCAACCTGCGCCCCGACCCCATTTCCCACAGCCGGCAGGTGTCCGGTGAAATTTCATCTGCGAGGAGGATTTGTCCTTTATAACGGCCGAACTCCAGCTTAAAATCGACCAATATGATATTCAAGGATTTAAAAAACCGTGTCATGATATCATTGATCCGAAAAGTCAATCCTTTAATGGCTTCCATTTCGGCGTCGCTCGAAAGGCCCAAAGCCCGGATATGATATTCATTGATCATCGGGTCATTCAAGCGGTCTTCTTTGTAGCTGAATTCCAGTGTCGGGCACCGCAGCGCCGTCCCCTCCTCCAGCCCCAAAAGGCGGCAAAGGCTGCCGGCGGCAACATTACGGACAATCACTTCAAGGGGCACGATCTCCACCCTCTTAACGAGCATTTCCCTGTCGCTAAGCATCTTTTCAAAGTGAGTGGGAATGCCCTCCGACTCCAGAAGCTCAAAAACCTTAGAGGAGATCTTATTATTAACCACTCCTTTATCACGAATCGTCCCCTTTTTGGCCGCGTTAAAAGCCGTAGCATCATCCTTAAAATACTGAATGATATAATCCGGGGAGTCGGTTTCATAAAGAATTTTGGCCTTCCCTTCATAAATCTTTTTTAATTTTTCCATTAGAACAACCCCCCAATTAAAACTTTTTTAGAAAAAACAGCTGTTATTTCAAACCAACCCGCTTGTAGATCATATCCCGGTAACGGGCATAATACTTAATGTCAAAACAGGCGTCAATCTCCGCCGCACTCAAATGTTTCCGCACTTTTCTGTCCCGGTAAAGCACGTCTTTAAACTCAGACGTTTCCTTCCAGACCTGCATGGCGCAGTGCTGGATAATCTCATACGCATCTTCCCGAGTTAACCCCTTTTTCATAAGTTCCAAAAGGACTCGCTGGGAATAGATCAGCCCCTTGGTCTTGCTGAGGCTGACGACCATGTTCTTGGGGTAAACGAGCAGGCCATCTATGATGGGGATCAATTTATGCAGCATATAATGCAACGCAATCGCGCTGTCCGGCAAGATAATGCGCTCCACGGAAGAATGGCTGATATCCCTTTCATGCCAGAGGCAAATATTTTCAAAAGCGGCCTGAGCGTTCGCGCGAAGGATCCGGGAGAGGCCAGAAATCCTCTCGCAGGTCACGGGGTTCCGTTTATGCGGCATGGCGGACGAACCGATCTGCCCCTTAAAAAACGGCTCCTCAACCTCCAGGACTTCTGTTTTCTGAAGCAGCCTGATTTCCGTCGCGAACTTATTCAACGAGGAACCAACCAGCGCCAGTGTTGTCACGAACTGGCAGTGCACATCGCGCTGGATGATCTGTGTCGCAATATTGGCCGGCTTAAGCGCCAGCTTCTCGCACACATATTCCTCGACAGAAGGATCAATATTCGCAAATGTGCCGACTGCGCCCGACAACTTGCCGATCCGCATCGCTTCTCTGGCCTGTTCCATGCGTTCGATATTCCTCTTCGTTTCATCATACCAGACGGCCAGCTTCAACCCGAACGTGATAGGCTCCGCGTGTACGCCATGGGTCCGGGCAATGCAAAACGTGTCTTTATATTTCTTCGCTTTCACCTTTAAAGCGGCCAACAATTTTTTCAAATCACCAATCAGAATATCACTGGCCTCAACGCACTGCACAGAAAGAGAAGTGTCCAGGAGATCTGAGGACGTTAACCCCATATGCAAATACCGGGCCTCCGGGCCGAGGTACTGCCCCACGTTATTAATAAACGCGACGATATCATGCTTCGTCCTTTCTTCCAGCCGCTGCACTTCATCAATATCAAATTTGGCATTTTTCTTTATTTTTTCCATAGCCTTCTTGGGAATAACCCCCAGTTTCGCCAAGGCTTCACAGGCTAAGACCTCTATCTGAAGCATAATAGAGAACTTGTGCTCATCTGTCCAAATATTACCCATCTTGGATAAGGTATAGCGATCTATCATAAGACAACTCCTTTTTTTTGGATTATAAACGCATGTAATATAGCAAATTATGGTTTATTGGTCAATTAGTTTTGCAACAAAATTTAATATGTATAATATTCATATTAATATTAATAATATAAAAACAAATAACTATTTATCAATTCTACTGTTATTTTGAATGGAATTAAAATATAAACGAAGGTTTGCGTACAAGCCGGTACATTCTCTGAAGTTGCATAAAATTAGCTTTATGAAATTGCAGACCAGCATCCCAGAGATTAGGGAACTTTTCTTTCACCCACACGACACGGCCATTCAAAGACAGCGGGTCTCCCCCGTCAGGAAGCTTCACAAGCAAAGACACACTATCCTTCACGTACACACGCTCGGAGGTGGAAAACTTGGCTCCCTGGGCAGACGCGTCTCGGAGAAAAACATTCGTTCCGTAATCCTGTTGGGAATGCTGAAATTTAACAGGGAACCGGGCCAGGAAACGTTCAAATAACCGATTATCGTTTTCCAGAGGGGTCATGATGTTCTTCTTCATAAAACTCGATCACTTGGGAGAAGGGGAAGGTTCAACTTTGAAATAATTTTTTAACCGAGACCTCGAGCTGGTACCGACTTCTTCGCAGAAAGACATCCCGACCCGGTAATAGTCCGCATTCCGGACTTTTGTAATCCACTTAACTTCTCCTAACATCAATACCGGTTGTTCGTCCGGGCCGAGGTCTAGTTGAACGACAATTTTTTCATTTAATGGTATCGCGTTGTTGGAAATCAACCCCACCCCGCCTTGGCCAATATCCACGGTGCGCAGTCCCTCAAAAACACTGCCTTCTTTCCCGTCAACAGGAACACGGCAAGATTGTCTCGACATCCTTCTTTGTTCAGACTTTTTTTTCATGGGGCTTTCCTTTTGATCGTATTCATTTAAAATCCACATCCAGTTTAATTTTATGCTTTACCTCTTCAATAATCAACAGAATTATTTGATAATTTCAGGGCCGGCTCGAGGGATTCCGGGATAAGCTGGGCCCCGGGCCCGCCCCAGTTAACACTGCGCACAGCGGTTATCCAAGCAAATATATTGATAAAACATTGAACCGACCATGGTTCCATGTTATATTCGAGCCGAGGAGAACATGATGGACGACCAGGAGAACAAAACTCATCACGGCGGGGCGGAGATGTCCCCGGAAGAGCGCCAGCACGTAGAGCAAGAATACAAAAAACGCGGCGCGCAGTCTATCTCCTACAAAGATTATATCGCGCAGAGGGAAAAGAAAAGGAACCGCAAAAAACTTTCAATCCCCCTGCATGTCAAATTTATTTTAGGAACACCTTTTCTCATCCTCTTCGGTTACGGCATTTTTTTTATCCCCTGGATCATTTATGTTGTGCTTACCTCTCCAGAAGGGAAGTCATCCGAAAGCAAAAAAGACAAAACGGCTGTTGAAGACGAAAAAGAACGCGCGGAACAAAAGAAATCTACCCGGCGGTAAGACTGCAGGCATTGAGCCCGGACAGGCTCCAGAAGGAATAACACGATGACATACACGGATTACGGTGTGGCGATAACCGGGATCATTTTCTTCATAAGCGGGTTCAGGAGGGGCTTGTGCCGCGTCCTCATCGGCCCGATCGCCCTCGCCCTCTGTTCCATCACCGCGATCATCTATTACGATATCACCGGCAACATCCTGAACGCCCTCATCATCGCCTTTATCGGGACCATGATCCTGTCCCTCGCCTTCCGCCTGGTCCTCATCATAGGGAAATCCACCATCGGGAAAACAGGGAAAAGCACAACGCTCGTTTTGAGCCGTGTTTTAGGCGGGGTTGTGAACCTCGCCTGGAAATGGGGCGTCCTGTTCGGGATCCTGTTCCTTCTGACCTTAATCCCTTTTAACGCGCTGAACTTAGGGACGGTTAAGGACGACATCAACGGGTCGGTTTCCTTCTCCCTCCTGAACCAAATTGTTCTAAGCCGGATACCCCAAACCCAGAAAATCAAGCAAGCTTTCCGCGTCCTCGAAAACCCCAAGAAACTACAGGCTTTATCAACGCGTCCAGAGTGCAAAGAACTCATGTCCGACCCAAAGATAAAAGGCATCACCGAGGATCAAGAGATACAAACGCTGATGGACAATCAGGATTATATCAAATTACTCTCGCACCCGAAGATCAAGGCCCTTCTGAAAGATGACAATCTTATGGAAAAACTGACGCGTTTTAGCGAATCTTTTTTCAGGGAGAATTCAGCGGAGAAGGCGGCCCCGTAAGCCGTATGCGGGCCCAAGCGAGTCCCCGGGCCCAACGGATTTATTTTCCGATACAAAATTCCGAAAAAATCTTATCCAGCAAATCCATGTCGATGTCCCGCCCGGTAATCTGGTCCAAAGCCCGGATCGCGGCCTTAACATCTTCGGAGACAAATTCCAAGGATAAACCCGACGCGAAATGCGCGGACGCTTCCAGCAAAGACCGTTCAGCCTGAAAAAGCGCTTCCGCATGGCGCGTGTTGCTGATCAAGATGTTCCGGGAACAATGTGACTCCGACGGCACGGCGGCCTTAAACATCCTGTCCAGAAGCTCCGGGATCCCCTCTTCCGTAAGGGCGGACACCCGCACGACAGCATGGCCCGGAAAAAATTTCTTCATGATGGGGTCATCCACTTTAAGCGGCAAATCGCATTTGTTCACGACAATCAGCGCGTTCTTATCCGTAACAGCGGGGATTAAAGCTTCGTCCTCCGCAGAGAGCTCTTTGGACCCGTCGAGCACGAATATAATCAAATCCGCGCTTCCCATACATAAACGGCTGCGCCGGACCGCCTCCTCCTCAATAAGGCCTCGGGGATGCAGGATCCCGGCCGTGTCAACGAGCTGAAAAGGGATCCCGTTGATCGACACGGGCTCTTCGATTGTGTCCCTCGTCGTGCCTTCCAAGGGGCTGACGATCGCCCTCGGTTGCCGAAGAAGCCGGTTCAAAAGCGAAGATTTCCCAACATTCGGCTTCCCGCAAATGACGGCTTTAATCCCGTCTCTTAAAATACGTCCCTCGGTTGACGTGGCGATCAATGCCCGGATTTGCGCCAAAGCCTGCTCCGTGGCGGCCAGCGGACCGGCGGAGTTTCGGGACAACGGACGACCCACGCCCCCTGGCGCGCTATCCGCGCGAAAAAACCGGCTCTGCTGTTGAATATCATCCTCCGGAAAATTCACCGCTGCTTCCAGCCCCGTATAAACATCCATCAGCCGTTCACGGATCGATCCCAGGGCCGCCGTCAAATCCCCTTTCAATTGATGCGCGCTGATTTTCACAAACGCTTCTGTTTTAGCCCGGATAATATCCAGGACCGCTTCCGCCTGCGTCAAATCCATCCGGCCTCTCAAAAAAGCCCTCTTGGTAAATTCGCCCGGCTCTGCCAAGCGGGCCCCCTGTTCAATAACGAGCCGCAAAACCGTCGCTAAAATAACCGCGCCGCCATGACAGTTCAACTCCACCACATCTTCACCGGTATAAGACTTCGGCCCGCGCATCACCACAAGGAGCGCCTCATCGATCATATCAAAATCCTGGTCCTCCCGAGCGCCTCCGGTTGGTCCCGCAGCCTTCTGAACCACATGCCCGAAATGAACGGTGTGGCTCAAGCACTCAGACGGAAGCCTACCGCTTTTGATATGGAAAATCTTATCCGCAACGGCCAGGGCCCGCGGCCCGCTTAAACGGACGATGCCGATCCCTCCCTGTCCGGGCGGGGTTGCGATCGCCGCAATAGTATCATCAAACTTATACAAAGGATCCATAATGTTTGCTGTTCCCTCTTTTCACCGAGGATCATCGTCCGCGGCCTTTCCGCCCAAGAAACCTTCCCCCGCTTCCGCCACGACGAAAACCGAACCCGTCGCCACAATAACATCGCCCTTGCCGGCCCTGCTCAAAGCCATTTTCAGCCCTTCCCGGACATGCGGCGAAACAAAAAACGGCTGGCCCCGGAATATCTCCCGGATGTCCGGATTATCCAGGTCAGCGGCCCGGGGATGCCCGGCCCTCGTTATGATAACCTCCCGCGAAATCTGCGTCAACTGACGACAAATGCCAGGCAAATCTTTATCCCGAGAGATTCCCAGAAGCAAAACGATCCGTTTCCCCGGAAAACAACTCTGCACCGTTTCCGCCAAAGCCCGCGCCGAGTCCGGGTTATGGGCCACGTCCAAGACGACCGTAGGGTCGGTCCGCACAATCTGAAACCGCCCCGGCCAGGACGTTGCGGCGATGCCCTTTTGAATAGCTTCCGCAGGAACCTTCCATTGAGTTGTTTCCGCCAGGCACTCAACCAACCCGACCGCCAACGCGGCATTCTCCCGTTGATGCCGCCCCAACAGCTCTGTCGTGACCATGTAATCCGAACGGCGGCCCCGGATCACAAACGTCTGCTGGGTCCCGGCCTCCTCCACGTCTAAAGCGCTGAAATCCTTTCCGGCGAAGAAAGCTTCACAGCCGACATCGCTAATCCGCTGCCGGATAACCACCTCTGCCGCAGGGGCCTGGCGGGACACCACCACCTTCTGACGCACTGTTTTTATAATTCCCGCCTTCTCCCGCGCGATCGAGACCAGAGAATCTCCGAGGATATGCGTGTGATCCAGGCTGACCGGGGTCAGGCCGCACACGGACGCCTCAACGACATTCGTCGCGTCCAGCCGCCCCCCCATCCCTGTTTCCAGGACAACGCAATCCACCCGCCTGCTTTTAAAATACACCAAAGCCGCCAGGGTCAAGACCTCAAAATACGTCAACCGCCCCAAGGCACCGTTTCCCGTCATAAGATCCAAGACCGGCTTCATTTTCCTGAAAATCTCGCAGAACTCCTCTTCGCGGATACAACCTTCAAACAACCCTGGGCGCGCGAACCCGCCCCCCCCTGGGCTCAAAACCCGGATCCGTTCCTTAACATCCCACAGATGAGGCGACGTGTACAACCCCGCCGTATATCCGGCTTCCTTTAAAATATGCGCCGCGTAAGCACACGTTGACCCTTTCCCTTTGGTCCCGGCGACGTGAATAAAAACCATGTCCTTCTGCGGAGACCCCAAAAGACCGAGGACATGCTCCACCCGTTTCAACTTAAACACGTCCGGGAAGAACGCCACGGATGCTGATTTTTCGAAATTAAAAAAAGATTCGAGGTAAACTCTGACGTCCTGGGAGTTCATGGAAGGGAGGGGGTCAATGTTTAAAATGACGAACGCCGGTCATCACCATGGCTATCTTATGCTTGTCCGCGGCCTTAATAACGTCCTCATCCGCGATGGAGCCGCCGGTCTGGATGATCGCCTTGATTCCAGCCCGGGCCGCGGCTTCGATGTTGTCCGTCTTGGGGATAAAGGCGTCCGAAACTAGGCAGGATCCCCGCGCGGCCGTCCCGGCTTTACGGATGGCCAAATGCACACTCTCCACGCGGGACGTCTGGCCGCAACCAATCCCAACGGTCCGCAGCCCTTTAACAAGAATAATGGCGTTAGATTTAACGTGCCGGATCACTTTCCACCCGAACAGCATGGATGCCAGCTGAAGTTGCGTCGGTTTCCGGAGAGAAACCACGTTCAACTGGGCCTCGGTCAATTTTTTCTCATCTTTTGTTTGAACCAGCAAGCCGCCGTCGACCTGCCGGAAATCCCACGGGTTCTTTTCCAGGTCACTCTCACTTAATTTTATAAGACGGATATTCTTTTTCTGGGTTAAAATTTTCAACGCGTCCCGGGCGTAATCCGGGGCGATAACGCATTCCATAAACCCGCTTTTTTCAATCAGCTCCGCGGTCTGGGCGTCCACTTTCTTATTCAACCCGATAATGCCTCCGAACGCGGACAATGTGTCGGATTTCCATGCTTTTTTGTACGCCTCCGAAAGGCGGGCATCTTCGGCCACGCCAGTGGGATTATTGTGCTTGATCACAACCGCCGCCGGCGAAGAAAAATCCTTGACAACCCGGATGGCCGTGTGCAGGTCCAGATAATTATTAAACGACAGTTCCTTGCCATGAAGTTGCCGAAGCAGGGCCAGGCCAGACGTCCCCTGCGCGCTCTGATAAAACGCCGCATCCTGATGAGGATTTTCCCCATAGCGCAAGTCCACGACTTTATTGAACCGCAGGGTCAAATTGCGGGGCAAGCCGGTCAACTCCCCGCTGCGCATCCTTTGATTCAGGAAATCATAAATCACCTCATCATATTGGGAGGTATGCCGGAAGACTTCCACCGCAAGGCTTTTGAGAACAGACTCGGAAAGCAGGCCGTTATTCCTCTGAAGCTCCTCCAGAACCTCCCTGTACCGGGCCGGATTACAAACGACGGCCACGCTCTTGAAATTTTTAGCCGCGGCCCTTAGCATGGTCGGGCCGCCGACATCAATATTTTCCAGCGCCTCATCCAAAAAAACATTTTTTTTCTGGATAACTTTTTCAAAAGGATACAGGTTGACCACGACCAGGTCAATAAGGCCAATTTTCTGCTGCCCCAGTTGTTCCATGTGCTGCTGATTGTCGCGCACCGCCAGCAAGCCGCCGTGAATAACAGGATTCAAGGTTTTGACCCGGCCATCCAGGATTTCCGGATACCCGGTGTAATCCGAAACTTCCACCACCGGGACCTGTGCGTTCTTCAACGCCCGGGCCGTACCTCCCGTGGAAACAATTTCCACCCCCAGCCCCTGCAAGCCCCTGGCAAATTCAACAAGTCCGGACTTGTCCGACACGCTCAACAGAGCTCTTTTGACTTTAATCATCCTTCTGCGATCCTTTTAACTGATGTTCAAAACGGCGGGATTCTGCGGATACCTGCTATCCTTCCCGAACCGCGACGTCATACCCGCCGCCGCTCCAGGAACTTTTTACCGCCTCCCGCTTTTTGCAAGGAAGGCGGCCACATAAAAAATTCGACCCGGCAAACAGGCCGGGCCGAAAAAATCAGGAACTTTTTTTGCGGCGCTTCTTTTCCGAGGGCTTGGAATAATAACGCCTCTCTTTCAATTCAACCAAAAATCCTTCTTTCTGGCATTGCTTTTTAAATATCCGTATCGCTTTCTCAAAGCTGTTCTTATCATTAATTTTAACTTCAACCATAAAAAATATTCACCACCTTCCAACTCTCTTTAAAGGTTTCAACATTCCGTGACAAGTAGGAGTATTATATTACACATTCCGAATTTGTAAAGCGGAACTTCTGACGGCTTCCCTTTAAATGGCGCTCGCGCCCTGCTCTCCAGTCCGGATCCGGTACAAATTATGCAAGTCAACAACGGCAATTTTCCCGTCCCCGGTCACCCCCATGCGGGCATGCTTGAAAATAAGCTCCACAAGCTTGTCAATCTGAAATTCATCAACATAAACTTCCAATTTGACTTTCTCCTGCAACCCGTTGCGGTGCCGGCCGAAACCCCGGGCCTCCAGAACCGTCACCCCCCCAAACCCGGATTTTTCCAGGGCGTCACACACATCCTGAAATTTCTCTTTGCGAATAATCGCTTCCACTTTTTTCATAAATCACCTCTTTCGAAAAACGCGCATCCCGCAACCCGGGAAAAACGCGCGTGATCACACAATTGATGTTAACCACGCCGCAGACTTCTTCCGCAGCCGGCGCTATCTTAACATATCTATTAAATTTGTCAATTTCGGCCTTGGGCCGGGAAGGGCGCTTCTGCTCCGGAGACATGGACCCGACGCTTTTCAACGGGATTTTTTCTTAAGAAAGATAATAAAACAGTTCTCCGGCGTAATTCCGTAGAACGTACTGAGTCTCTTCTCTGCGGACAATGTAGTTGGGATTCAGAGGGATTTTTCCGCCCCCGCCGGGGACATCCAGGACAAATTTGGGCACGGCGTAGCCGCTGGTAAAACCCTGTAACTGTTCCATAATCTCAAGCCCGCCCTGAATGGTCGCGCGGAAATGCCGGGTTCCCACAACCGGGTCACACTGGTAAATATAATACGGCCGCACCCGGATCTTCAGCAAGGCGTGCATTAACGTTTTCATCGTTACCGGGTCATCATTAATCCCTTTTAAAAGCACGGTCTGGCTTCCCAGGGGAATTCCGATATCCGCCAATGCCCCGCAGGCCTCCCGGACAGCAGGAGTGATCTCTTGGGGATGGTTGCAATGGATGCTGATCCATAACGGAGAATATTTCTTTAACACTCTCAACAGCGCCGGAGTGATCCGCTGCGGCAGGCTCACCGGCGCCCGGGTGCCGATACGGACAAATTCAACATGCGGGATCGACTTGATTCTCTGGAGCAGATATTCCAGCAGGTTATCGTTAAGGAGAAGCGGGTCCCCCCCGGACACCAGCACATCCCGCACCTCTTTATGCTCCAGGATATAATGAAACGCTTCGTCATAGGTGGAAGAATTAAAGTGGCTGTGGCCATCATTCAGTATCCGTGAACGCGTGCAATGACGGCAATACATCGCGCACTGGTCGCTCACCAAAAACAAAACCCGATCCGGGTAACGGTGCACCACCCCCTTAACCGGCGAGTCTTTGTCCTCGCCGCAAGGGTCCACCAGCTCTCCATCACTGGCGATCAACTCCTGCCGGGTGGGAACACACTGTCGCCGGATAGGGCACGCCGGGTCATCGGGGTCGATCAAAGCGGCGAAATACGGGGGGATCGCCATGGTCAGCTTCTGGCCGCAATGATCTATCCCCTCCTGTTCGTCCGGGGTCAAAGACATGATGGCTTCCAGGGCTTGGCGCGTCTTAAAGCAATTTCTAATCTGCCAGCGCCAGTCGTTCCATTCGTCATCCGAAACACCCGGGAAGCAGGCACGCACGCGCACTCCCTGATCCGTAGCGTTCGCTTCTTCCAAGGTGAGTTCTGTTAAGGGAGACGGGGAATCCTTCATGCTCTATCTTTCGTTCGTCATTATATGGTCACAATCCTTTCGTTTCCAACCGGGCTAACCATCCCGTAACGTTCCAAGGCAAAGCGCAGGATACGCTGAATAACGGCATCGTATGTTATCCCCATCGCTTGGGGAAAGACATTAAACACGTCATTCATCCCCAGGGAAGGCAAGGGATTAACTTCCAGCGCATAAGGCGTTCCGTCACGGTCAACCCGGAAATCGACCCGGCCGAAATCACGGCAACCGACGGACTGAAACGCCCTGATGGCCAAATCCTGGATCGTCCGCGCCAGATCCGCCGGTATTCGCGCCGGGCAAAGGTACGTCAAAATATCTTCATCCACAACCATATCATAAGTAAAAAACCGGTCGCCCAAATCCTCTCCATCGCCAATGCTTACCTGAACAACCGGCGCGGCCTGGGGTGGATTATTCCCCAACACAGCCACGGTGAATTCTTGCCCCTGGATAAATTCCTCGATCAAAACGGGCTGATGATATCTTGAAGAAACAAAATCAACCTGCCTAATGAGGTCTTCCCTGTTTTCCACCCGGGAAGCCGCGTTTAAACTTTTCGAGGACCCTTCCGCAGAAGCCTTGACAAAGAGCGGGAAATGACTCAGGCATGCCTCCGGGATATCCGTGGCTTGATGGGCGACCCAAGACCGGGGTGTCAGGATCCCGTCCGCCAGGAAACACTTTTTAGCCATCACCTTGTCCAGGGTCAGAGCCATCGTCAGCCCGTCAGAGCCCACATAAGGAATATCGCGGGCCTCCAGCAGAACCGGAACCTGGGATTCCCGGTTGCGGCCCCGGATGCCCTCACAAATATTAAACACCAGATCCACGTCTAACGTGTCCAAGCCATCCAGCAACTGCCGCAGATTGCCGATCCGCAAAACCTCATGCCCTTCAGAGGCCAACGCCCCGGCAACCGCATCAATCGTTTGCGGTGTGTCATATTCCGCACTGGCATCCCGTGGGTCCCCGGATGTCCGCACCCAATCAGATTTCAAATCGTATGTGAAGCCAACTTTCATAACGCTCCTCTTCCTTGTATTCACAAAAAAAAACAGGAACCGCCACTTTTTTCAGATTCCTGTCTTTAAGTCTTTATAGTCAAGGGGAAATCCTCCCGGGACAAACCCTAATGAAAAGCACAAATGATATTTTCCTGCTCACGCCTTTCAAGTTGCCAGCTCAACATATTTAATTCCTTTTTCATACAAATCTAATTAGGTGTTATCATACCTGTATGGGCATGTCAAGTATTCTTGCCATAAATTTTTAAAGCCGTCGCAGCGGCCTCCCGCAAAAAATCGCGCCGCGCCCCTTTAAAATGCATTTTCATGACGAGAAAAGCTCACAGCTGTTTCAAAACGTTAAAACACCCACATGGCGATCTTAAAATAAATTAACAACGAAAAAACATCCACGATACTGGTAATGAACGGCCCGGACATGAGCGCTGGGTCCAGTTTCACTTTTTTAAACATCATCGGCAACACGGCTCCGAGCGTGGTCGCGAGGCACACGTTGGCGATCATGGCGATCCCCACCGTGATCCCTAGCCTCGGGTCCCCGTGTGTGATAAACAATGCGCGCAGGGAAACAAGAACCGCCATAAAAGCCCCTACCATGATTCCGACGCTCAATTCTTTCCGGATCACGTCTTGCAAATCACTTAAATTAATGCTCCCGGTCGCCATCCCACGGATCACGACCGTCGACGACTGAGTTCCCGCGTTGCCCCCGGCGCCTAGCAACAGCGTGGTGAAAAAACTCAAGGCCACCACCCGCTCGATCAAATCGGCGTTCCGCTCCAGGACCCACGCAGAAACAAACCCGACGAAAACCAAAAGCATCAGCCAGATGACCCGCTGCTTCGCGACATGAAATGAGTTGGCTTTTAAATAATCGATATATTCCCCGGCCGCGCCGTATTTATATATATCCTCGGTCGTCTCCTCAATCACAACGTCCACCACGTCGTCAACCGTCACGATCCCCACCAGTTGGTTCAAGTCATTGACAATCGGGATAGCCAAGAAATCATAATCATTGAGTTTTTTAGCCACCTCCTCCTTGTCTTCATTGACGTTGGCACTGATAAGGTTCCGAAGCATGATGTCCGCCACCATCTTATGAGAAGGGGCGACAATCATATCCTTCAAAGTCACAAAGCCGAGGAGCTTCCTCTCGCTGTCGATCACATAAATGTAATAGATCGTTTCCCGGTCAAAAGCCTGCTGCTTGATTTTTTCAATAGCGTCCCTGACCGTGATATCCGGCGGCAAAAACGCGTAATCGGTGGTAAGAATCGACCCGGCGGTCCCTTCCTTATATTCGATCAGCTTCTTGATATCCAAGCGCTCCGCCCTGGCCACGAGCGGCAGGATTTCCTCCCGCTTAGCCTTAGGGAGGAACTTCACGAAATCCGCGCGGTCATCGGGGTCCATCTCCTCAAGGATATCCGCCATCCATTCCCTGGAAAAACAATTAAAGATTTCCTCCCGGCGGTCGTCATCAAAATATTCAAAGACATCAATCCCATGCGGCACGCCCAAGGCTTTGATGCATTCCGTGATCTCGGCATCGCCCAGATCCTCGCAAAGCACAAAAATATCATAAGGGTGCATGTCAGAAAAAAAATCCCGCAGCTTTTGGTCTTTATTCTCCGCCTGCAAAATTTCCAGAATTTGCGGCGCGATAAGGGACTTGCTTTTTTCCACGGCACACATCCTTAACGGCTTTTTGTCACGCCCTCCCGGGCGCAAAAATGATTAACCGGACACTGCGAGCACAAGGGAGACACCGGCTTGCAAATATTCTGTCCCCAAGTGACGAGCAACGCATTATAATCCGTCCAATAAGGCTTGGGCAATTTTTTTCTCAAAGCCCACTCGGTCTGATGCGGGTCCCGCGTTTTCACGTATCCGAACCGGTTTGAGATCCGGTGAACGTGGGTATCCACGCACATCGCCGGGATATGAAAGCCTTCGATCAAGACCAAATTAGCGGTTTTGCGCCCGACTCCTTTAAAAGACATCAGGTCCTCCAAAGTGCGCGGGACCTCCCCATGAAACCTCTCCAGGATATCGCGGCTAACCCCCCGGACAGTCCGGGCCTTGGTCCGGTAAAATCCCACCGGATAAATGGCGTCCTCAATGGCCTTGACCTCCAATCCGGCCATTCCCCGGGGAGTGCTGGCCAGCTTAAACAGGCGCTCAGCCGCCGGCAAGGTGGTTTCGTCTTTCGTGCGCAGACTCAACAAACAGGAGATCAGGACCAAATACGGGTCCTGCCATTTTTTTCCGACCAGAGTGACCGATGGGTCGGGCATGTCCTTCATGGCCCGCCGGATCAAAGCGATCACCCGATGAATGTTACGGTTTGTAACGGGCATGCTTTAAGTGTTCACCCACAATTTTCTGGGGATACCGATATCTGCGACAATCACCCTCCCTGTCCATCGGGCCGCCGCCTTATTTAAAAAACCTTTTTTCATAACGGCAAAAGTCACTGTTTCACGGGCTTTAACACAGGCGCCGTAAACATCCCCTGTCGTCCCGTCGAGCCCGGAAGGGATATCGACAGCAAGGATATTCTTCCGCGATTCATTCAAAGCGGAAATAACATCCGCGAACAATCCCGTTATGGCCCGGTTCAGCCCCACTCCGAAAATCGCGTCAACAACAAGGTCCGCGCCCCGAAGATTCTTTCTAAAATCCGGCGTCACGCCCCGAATTTCCACCACCGGATATCTGCAGTTCTTTAAAACCCGGGCATACACAGCCGCGTCGTTTTTTAATTGGCTGACGCTTCCGACAACAAACACTTTGACCGGAACCCCGGCATTCAGCAGATGGCGGGCGGCCACAAAGCCGTCCCCCGCGTTATTCCCGAGCCCGCAGACGGCCACAACGCGCGGGCGGGAAACAGTTTTAAGCAGGCGCACCGATTCAACGGCTACCGCCTTGCCCGCGTTCTCCATCAATGCCAGCGACGGGATACCACAGCGCTCAATCGCCTTGCGGTCCAACGCCTGAATCTCACGGACACTCAACGCTTTTTCAATTTCCGCGGATTTCATCATCGCACAAAAATATGCTCCTAAAATAAAACCGCATATAGGCTCAAAAACATGCGCCCCACATGCGAAACGGACAGGATCACCACGCGCTTATAAATTTAAAAGGATACGCCAACACGAGCAGGACAATCAAGACAAATACAGGTTCAGTATAAGCCAAAAGACGGGGGATTGGGGGAAAAAATCAAAAAATTTCAGGATCCGGACAGGAGGATTTCAAAAATTTTCGTAATACCCCATTTCAACCAGGAGGGAATAATCCTGACGCCAGTTGCGTTTACTTTTCACAAACAACTCCAGAAAAACCTTTCCATCCATCAAATCCTCTAATTCCTGACGGGCCAAGGTCCCCACTTCCTTGAGGATATTTCCATTCTTCCCGATGACGATATTTTTTTGGGACTCCCTCTCCACTAAAACCAGCGCCCGGATATGGACCACCTTGTTCCGCTTGGGCTGCATGTCTTCAATCAAGACTGCCAGAGCATGGGGGACCTCCTGGCGCATGATCTGAAAAAACTTTTCGCGGATGATATCCGCGACGGCCATGCGCTGCGGGATATCGCACACCACGTCCGCGGGGTAAAGCGCAGGCCCGGGAGGCAGGAGCTCAAACAGGGCATCCAACAGCTTCTCGGTGTTCATCCCCGTTTTCCCAGACAGCGGCAAAATCACAAAACGTTCCAGTTGTGTGACCGGCTTCTCCGTCACCTTCTCCCATAAAGAGATATACTCCGGGATAAATTTATCGGTTATGTCGACCTTGTTTAACCCCAGCACCACCGGAACCGTCAGCGAGGCCAATTTCCGGACAACGGTTTCCTCCTCGGGCCCGACCGGATCGCCGCAATCCACCAGATGAATGACGCAATCCGTCTCAATCGTCGCGGCCTTGTTCATGAATTGGTCTAACTTGTCTTTATTTTTATGGATCCCGGGGGTGTCAATAAATACAATTTGCCCCCGTTCTTCCGTATAAATGCCGCGGATCTGATTCCGGGTCGTCTGCGGGACCTGGGACACAATGGACACCTTCTCCCCCACGACATGATTCAGCAAGGTGGACTTCCCCACATTCGGGCGGCCCACAATCGACACGGTCCCGCAACGGGACAGCGGCTGAGAGGGCTCCAGTGCCACCGGGGCCTCCGGCGGCTGTGTTTTTTTTAATTTACGTGCCATGTCTGTATTTAAACGTTACGATGACCACCCCGGTGAACAATGCGCAATTAATAATATTAAACGTCCTCCAGACAATATCTTCCGACCGGAATCCTGAGGGCGCCATAAAAAGGATGCAAACCCAAACCCCCAGCGCCCAAGCCAGGCTGATGTCTCCTGACGACCGCCGGCGGATAATCTTTAATATCAGAGGGATATTCCAAAGCGGCAACGCCACCGCCGCGACTAACCCCACTTTTTCAATAAGCCCCAATTCCATCCGCTTCAACCCGCCTTTCTTCCGCATAGAACAGAATCGTCCCCTAACCACGCCCAGGATGCATAAACTTCAAAAAAGTCCGCATGCGCTGATGAACAGCGGCCATGGTCAACGGAGCGGTCTTGGCCATCCCGAACCCTTCCACATTAAAAGACGCTATGGTGGTCGCGTAAATAACCGCCTTCTTAAGGGTGTTTTCGTTGACTTTCCTCGCCTTGCACAAATATCCCATCAAGCCGCCGGCGAACGTGTCCCCAGCGCCTGTCGGATCAACGACGCGGTCGACAGGATAAGCCGGGAAAGAAAACATAAATTGATCGCAATAAAACAGGACCCCGTGTTCCCCTTTCTTAACGACAATCCATCGTGGCCCGAGCTTGCGTAAAGAGCGGGCCGCCTGTATCAGATTCGTCTCCCCGCTGATCGCCCGGGCTTCCCCGTCGTTGGCGACAAAAAGGTCAACCTCCTTCATCAAAACTTTTAAAGATCCCAATTTATGCGTGATCCAAAGATTCATGCTGTCCAAGCCCACCAGTCCGGGGGTGCGCATGGCTTTTAACAGGCCCATTTGAATATCCGGATCAATATTAGCCAAAAAGACATTCCGGATCGAACGCTGATGCGCGGCCACGGCCGGCTGGAACCCCGTCAGAACCCCCAGCTCGGTGGCCAGCGTTAAGGCGGAGTTCAAATCTTCCTTCTTATACTCCCCTTCCCAGCGAAAACTTTTTCCATCCCCCGTTTGCAGCGACGTCAGATCAATGCCTTTCTCGCGCAAAAACTGAATATGCCGTTTGGGGAAATCCCTGCCGATAATGGCGACCAGATGCACGTCGGTAAAAAGCCGCGCGCTCATCGCGAAATGGGCAGCAGACCCGCCCAACAAATCTTTTTTAATCCCGGCCGGAGTTTTAATATTATCCAGCGCCACCGTGCCTAAAACCAGAAGACTCATAAACGGGCTCCTTATAAAGAAGAGTGTTTCATTTTAGGTTTAAAAGCCCCCCTGCTTTGGAATCGAAGTATTATAACAGGCAAAAATAATTTTGCAAGACAAGGCCTTCGGATAGAAAAGGGGAAACACCAATCCCATGTCAGGGCCGGACTGAAAGCGGCGTGAGGCGCGAAAATGCGGTCGCCAAGGATCGCAGGGGGTCGCAACGGCCAGCACACACCCGCCCCACCGTCATCAGACTCCTGCCGACATGCCAAGGATTTCCAGAGACCCGCTGGGCCTGGCTAGAAAATACCCTTGGCCGGCATCAACCCCAAGAAACTGGACCTGGCTCATTTCCGTTGCTGTCTCTATCCCTTCCGCGATGGTCGTCATTCCATTTTTAGAAGAAAACTGGATGACCGCCTCGACAATGTCCTGTTTAAGGAGGTCTTTTTCAATGGAGCGCACAAGGGAGGCATCGATCTTCAAAAAGTCAGGCTTAATTTCCGCGACCATATTCAAACTAGCATATCCGCACCCGACATCATCAACCGCGATCTGGATATCCATGTCCTTAAACTCGCTCAGTTTATTGTAAAAATAGCCATAATCGTTGATGGCGATCCGCTCCGTCAGTTCCATGACGATGTTCCGGGGATGAATCCCGGCCTTTTCTAAAATATCCCGGTTAAAATCGCCGCACTCAATCAAGTAAGGGCTGCAGTTTAAAAAAAGTTTTTCAGGACGCCCCGATTGTTTCCATTGGGAAAAAGCTTTTTTCCAACAGTACATTTCCAGCTCAAAATACTTCCCGCAGGATAAAGCCAGTTTAAAAAGAAACTCCGGATTATTCAGCCGGCTATCCTGCGGGGGCCGGCTCAAGACCTCGAACCCGATAGGCTGCCGGGACCGGAAAAGGAAAATAGGCTGGAAAAAGATCGTGACCAGGTCTTCCCGCATAATTTTGTCCAGCTCCGCGATCAACGATTCCCGCTCTTCTTCAAGCTGCTCCGCGAAGCGCACGCGCCGGAGGATCACGTCAACCCGGGCCACCAGTTCGGCGGGGAGAAAAGGCTTGGTGATATAATCATCGGCCCCGACGTACAACCCCTGAATTTTATCCTGGCTGGTATCCCGGCCGCTGACAATAATAATCGGGATGCCCCGGAACCGTTTGTCCCCTCTGATCATCCGGCAGATATCCAGCCCTTCCATATCAGGGAGATTGCGGTCCAGCAGAATAATATCCGGATGCAATTTAATCAGTTCGATCGCCTCCTGCCCGGTCCGGGCCAGATCCACGTCAAAATTGCGGTCCTTGAACAACTCGCTCACCAGCACTCCAATCTGAAGATCGTCTTCCACGATCAGGATACGGCGATGAAACATAAGCGCCTCCTTTTATCAGCTTTCAATGCCAAACCGCACGTTTTCCAGGATTATAACCGGCCCGCGCCTTATAACAAGCAGGAATAAAACGGCCTTTCCCCAGGCATGCCCGGGGCAGAACCCCTGATTTCCTATTCTACCCTGCTTCTGTCCCGAAGAAAAGCAGGGAATATCATAAATTCACGCGCCAGGGCAACCTGAACATGAATCAAAAATGCTGGCAGAACACCCGTGGCGGGGATATAATATCATGCGTCAACATCGTTCGCCAGGCAGCAATCCGCCGGCGACGCTGCTCAAAACCATAAAAACCGATTTCAAACACTCACAACAAACGCGCGCCTCTTCAGGGCAGAGCAGGAGGCTTCCGATGAAGTCACACAAAGAAGAACTTTGGTTTAACACCAAAACTCGCAGGGAATACATTAACATTACCCCGGAAGTCCAAAAGGTCATTGATAAAAGCGGCATCCAAGAGGGGCTTTGTTTAGTGAACCCGATGCATATAACCGCGTCGGTCTTCGTGAACGATGACGAACAGGGGCTCATCCATGATTTTGACAAACTGCTGGAAACGTTGGCCCCCCACGCCCCTGTTGAACAGTACCGGCACAACGACACCGGGGAAGACAACGCGGACGCCCATCTAAAACGCCAGTTGATGGGCAGGGAGTCCCTCCTGGCCGTCACGCGAGGAAAATTGGACCTCGGCCCCTGGGAACAAATCTTTTACGGCGAGTTCGACGGCCGCCGCAAGAAACGAGTCCTGGTAAAAATCATCGGGGAATAAGCTCTGAATTTGCCCGACGGACTCAGCAATCTTCACTCTTATCTTCACGCTAAAAAAGGCTCCATCAGAAGCAGAGACACTCAACTATTGTCCGGAACCTGCCGGCGCAGAAAGTTGCTCGGCTTCAAGCTCCTCCAAAATCCATCCATCTATTCCGGGGGTGATGGGATAAACAGTCCCCGGGTGAGCAGCGTCTTCAACCAGCCATATTTGGCCGCTACTCATTCTTTCCCGCACCTGTTCCATCGTATACTGACTCCTGACAGCCTCAAGGGTACGCTTACGCAAATCTTTGTTAGCCTGAAGAGCTTTCGATAACTCGTCCGGATTGGACGAACCCGGCACATCCATAAAGTACTGCTCGATGCACTTTTCGCAGATGCACCATGGGGTAGGGTCGTGCTCGAACCGCTCGATCATCTGACTATACGTGCCCGGCGCCCGGCTCTTCAACATTTCATGATACGCCCTGGATCCCAGCACCTGCTGGGTGGTCAGCATGTAGCCAGTGTCCTGGGGCACCCGGGCGTTGCAGATATCACATACCGGCGTCGCATTCTTGCCTGTTGTCTGCCACCACTTCAGTATTTCCTGCTTAGCGAACGCGCGGTCGACCACGCCCTTCTTCGCAGATGAGGGGTCGCCCGTTCCGCCCTCCTGAAACAGGACGGAAGACCTGAGGATCCAGCCCTTTTCTCCTCCCGGAGTAACCACCTGAAGCCAGTCAGCCTGCGATTCATACTCCACCACCTCAAGCACGCCGAATAGGGGTGGAGTGTACAAGACGCTCCCGGCGCTTGACGGCTCGCTCAAAACCTGCGCGTTGTTATCTGTCACGTATGTGACGTATACCGTGCCGGCAAAGGCGGTCACCGCGAATCCAAGGACCGACAGCGCGAGGATGGCCGCTCGGCACCAGCGTCCCGGCAATGACTTATTCTCAAAAGTTGGAGGGCTCATCACGTTTTTTTCTTCACTCATTTTTTGGTTCCTTTCTATAAAAGCACTGATTTAACATTTCACAATTCTTATCAACAACCCTGACCTTACCAACCCCTCAACCCATAGCGGGGCATCATCCCTTTAAGGATACAATCCGAAGTCGTAATCATCTGTCGTAGAGGAGAACACGCTGTCGCGAAAACAGAGGCTTTCCTTGGGGCGAAGGCTGCTGGGATGACGGCGAGGGCTCTCCGGCTCCCTGGAATCCACCTTCGGCTTATTAAATCAATCTGTCCGCGGCAGCCATGACATCCAAATCAAACTCGACTCCCAGCTCAGCAGCTTTTTTAAGGTTGAGTTCTATCAAATATTCAACAGGCTCCATGGGAGGGATAGCGCCTGCTTTCTCCCCTTGGATTATCTTATCCACAATCTTTGCCTGCAGGGCCCCCAAAGAAAAATGGTTCGTTAAAACGCCGCCGATCGCGCCTTCATCGGTAAATTTACTGGTAATCCCGAGTATTGGTTTTTTATATAAATCTTGCAACTTCTTAAATTGTTCTTCATCAGAACTAAGCTGGTCAAGGCTAAACCAACCAAAGATAAGGTCCGGGGTACTTTGCTTCAATTTCTCCAACAGAAGCTCACAGCTAATCTTCCCTTGATCAGGGTCATAAAAATCTAAAAATACTATTTCCCATCCTTTCGTATCAACAAGTGCTTTAAGACGCTTTACATAGATCGTTTCTTGAAGCACATTACCATCGTATACAAATCCCAATTTATTAAATCTGCTTTCATCAGAAAACATGTTACGGAAAAGTTCTAATCTTGCCTCTGGCGTCACGCCATAACTTATTCCCGTTATATTTTCACCTGTAGGGTTATTAAATTCTTTTATCAATCCTCCTTCAATGGGAAAGGTTACTCCCGAGAAAATCATCGGAATTCCAGTT
The DNA here is from genome assembly GCA_029560465.1 of Candidatus Omnitrophota bacterium. GTDB lineage: Bacteria > Omnitrophota > Gorgyraeia > Zapsychrales > JANLHA01 > JAGOJP01. The sequence continues at coordinate 168,061 of JAKQKX010000016.1, read as the reverse complement.
TTCTTTATTGCCGGCCATACCGGCACACTCGCCTGTGTCCCGATCGTAATAAGGATATCGGCTCCTTGTTCAAGTAATTCTTGCGCCATAGCGATGTTTTCATCAAAATATTTTGACTCGCTATGCGCTATTTTTGTTGGTAAAAATTGGATCTTGTTCCCTGCTTCCTGGCTCAAAGATATTAAAGTATCCTTAAATCCCTGTTCGATCTCAACTCCAAACGGAGGAGCGACCCTTAATATTCCAATAACGGTTTGTTTTTTATCAGATGCTTTACAAATTGCGGTATTTACAAAACAAAAGACGGCGCAAATACTAATAATTTTTATAACATTCCACCTCATATTTTACTCCTTTTTTAATTTGTAAATCCCAAAACAATTTATGCCGCGGCCCCTCAACTCATGAGCCGGCTATTTTTCGCTGTTTCATAAAGGCTCTTTTCAATTAAAAAATTATACGTTAATTCCGAACGTCAATCAAAACAATTGTATAAATTGCCATCCATCATTAATGCGGGTATTAAGAAGTAGTCGGATAGCAGGGTTAGCTTGGACGGATTGGAGGCCAAAGACAATATCAATTATTAAGCGAAGCGGTCTCTGCAGGATTTTTAGATAATAAAGCACAAACAGTTTCTTAACCGGAAAATGCGTTAAAAACTATTTTCCAAAACCTAATCTATCTTTTGTTTGGCTGTTTGAACCCCTTGAAAACACAAAACGGCAATTAGAAACGCACTTCTGTATAAAGAGAAACCTGGTTCATGGGTTTCCCTGATTTGAAAGCTTTCTCCAAATAACCTCTCGGCCAAAATCGGGCCCCTACCAGCTGAAACGAAACATTTTTATTCAATTCATATTTAATATATCCATTGACCTCGGTCGCTTTTCCTTTTTCCCCGGATATGGCCCTGACACAATCAAGAAGCGCATACCGCGTCCCGACCGTGACTTTATCTTCAGTCTTTATGCCATACTCTTTATAAATCTTGTTCTCCATCTGTTCGCCTTTTCCGCCAAAGCCATACTCCACGCCGACAAAAGGGATCTTTACATTAATAACATCTTCGGCATACGAATCATTTAATATCTCGTAGGTAATATACGCCATGGAGAAAAAACAGTCACGGCTGATGCGCCGGAAATTCTCATCCTTACCCGGGCTGGCGAGCTTGTCTCCGGAAACATAAACATAACCGGCGTTCAAATCAATTGTGTTGTCTTCCTCTAATTTAATTGAATAATCGCCCTTTAACCTGGCAAGCCAGCCGGTGTAATCTTTATTGGCTATATCGTCTTCCCCGGCATTAATTCCCAGGAGAAAAGCATAGTCCAAGTTGTCGATAAAGGTTTTGCCGTCACCTTTTAATGTCCAAAGGACAAGGTTGGACTTTTCGCCCAGGGTGTCATCCACCCGCTTGCGGTAATAGGTTCCCATCCTAAAATTATGACCTTCAAAAATCTCGTCGGTCTGGGCTTCGATACCATAGAAGAGATCATCGTAATTTCCTTCCATGGCGATCCCGGTCCCCATTCTAGCCCGCTGCCCGAAAAAAGTACTCCAGTTAATCTTAGCCCAGTTCTTGTCCACCTTTATGGCATCAATGGCCGTCAATTCCAAAAAGCGTCCGGAGTGAGGCCCAAAATAGAAAAAGGCGTCTTCACTTTCCCCCATATATTGCCTTCCAAGAGTAGCGCTAAAGCCCTGCCAAAAATCTGTAAGCTGTAAATAAAGATTTGCCACAACCGGGTCAGCAGACTCAGGGGCATCTTCTAATTCACTGGCATGATAAGTTTTACGGTAATGTTGCCAATTCTGCCAGTAGCCAAGCTCGCTCCTTAAAAGCAGGTTATCGGTTATCTTGGAATCCAAGGCCACTAATGCCCTTGTAATAATTGCCCCGTCGTCGCCCCCCTGCCCTCGGTAATTCGTCATATAAGTTGCCATCGTCATGATGTCACCGCTGACTTCGAGCCTTTCTTCTAACTCTTGCAAGAAGTCTGCACTTGCGACTCCTGCCATGGAAATAATAAACCCAACTAAAGTCAAAACGATGAAACATTTCCTCAGGCACTTCTCCATAACGCTCTCCTTCCTTTTAAAATTAAAGTTGCTAATATTATAACCAATATTCAATTCTTAATTTAGCAAAATTCTGTTTTTTTTGTCATTTTAAAATTAAAGAAAAATTCTCTAATGTTACTTTTGTTTTCATAATGAGTTAGTTTTTGTATCAACCAAAAAAACGAGATTTTAAATGCAAGTTTCAAGAAAGAGAGATATATTTAATATGACAATTCTTAACAAATCGTTGGAATGAGGCATCAAAGCCGAAGACTGATGATATCGCCGTTTATTTTTTGTTTCTCGACTTCAAAAACAAGAAGGGAAGCGTCATGTTTTTTTTAAAAAAAACGAAGATGCAAGTAAAACTGTTCCTCTCCTATTTAATTCTTATTGCTCTCCCGCTGTGCGCTTTAGGATATTTCTCTTACTCTTCTGCTTCCCAAGCGCTCGTTTCTCAGTTTTCCCAATCATTAAGCAGTCTCCTCGAAAAATCCATAAAACAAATGGATGCTTTTTTAGAAGTTTGTATTCGTGATGCTGAAGAATTGTCAAGCAAGCCTACTACACAAATAGCGTTTTACTTAAATGACTACATGCGCAGCCGTCTTTCCGACGTCATTAATGAGTATCAGGATTATATAAATAAACGGCCGTACTTATCACGGATTCGGCTGGTATCCCTTGAAGGCAAACAAATGTTAACGACTTTAAATAATTCTGGAAATATTAACAAGGATGAATCAAAAGCCGGATGGTTTCGTGGCGCGTTAACAGACCCCCAAAAAGTCTATATCTCTGATATGTACCTTGATCAAACAACGAACTCGGCTATATTAACAATGTCAAAAGTGTTAACTGCTAAAGATGGCAAAAAGATCGGCGTTATTGCCTTGGACATAAAAGGGAGCGCCGTAACTTCGTTTATTGACGAAATAAAGGCTGGCGAGACAGGATATGGATATTTGGTGAACAAAGACGGCCTCGCCATTGCTCACCCCAAAAAAGACAATATCTTACATCTTAATATACTCAAGAGTTCAGATAAAAGGTTAACCGAAGTGGGAAATCATATGATCAACATGGAGCAGGGGCGCGGCGAGTATGAATTCGAAGGCGTGTTAAAATACATATTTTATTTTCCTTATCAGCGCTTAAATTGGTCCGCGGCGATAACTATTCCTGATAATGAATTATTCAAGGAGGCTTTGAAATTAAAAGGTGTTATTGTGGCTGTGGGGATTATCAGCATTATTGTGGCGGTTATTTTTAGTTTCTTTATATCGGTTTCGATTACAAATCCTATAGAAAGGCTGAAAGATGGGATGAAAAATATCGGGGCAAAAAATTTAACGAAGGCAATTCGTGTCAACAGCCATGATGAAATCGGTGAACTTGCGATTTCTTATAATAAAGTTGTTGAGACTTTAAGAGACGTCATATCACATATCCGGAATGCCGGGCTTGAAATCAACCAATTTGCTGCAAAAATTAATAGCAATGCGACCAAACAAGCTTCCGACGCCCAAGCCCAGGCGACGACAGTGGAACAGGCTTCTTCAACGGCTGAAGAACTGGCGACCACTTCTTCGCATATTGCCGAAAGTTCAGAAGGGGTTGCCAAGATTGCTGAACGCACATTTTTCAGCATGCAGGAAGTGAATCAAAAGATCATTCAAACGGACTCGCGTATCGCGAATTTGGAAAAAAAGTTAAAATATATTGGAGGAATTACCGAATTAATTGATAATGTTGTCGAACAAACAAACCTTTTGGCGTTAAACGCGAGTATTGAAGCGGCTAGGGCTGGAGAGGCGGGGAGAGGGTTTAGTATTGTTGCCAGAGAAGTAAAAAAGCTTGCCTCGAAGTCTTCTTCGTCTACAAACGAAATAAGAGTAATAATTGACGAGATTCAAGAAGAAACAAGATTGGCTGTTAGTGATATGAGTGATTCTGTTAAGCAAGTGGCACACGTCTTAGAGTTAGTACAGGAAACCAGCACTGCCGCGCAAGAAATTTCGCGCATTATCCAAGAACAGCGCGTCGCTTCAAATGAGACGGTGGGTTGCATATTGAACATTTCTGATGTTACTCAACAATTCTTATCTTCCACACAACAATTTATGGACTCGGCGAAGAAACTTTCTAATTTATCTGAAGAATTAAAAAAAACCGTTGGAGAATTTGTTCTAGAAACTTCCTAACGCGATCCGCCCTGCCCCCATTGCGTCACCACGCCGGCCGGGCAGGAATCCACCTTCCGCATTGTTTCTAAATCCATTTTATAACAGGGGCGTTCTTGGGCGACGCTTCCGGGAAGCCTCTTTGAGGATATCCCAGCAAAATGGGGCCGTAAACCTTCTCTTGCTCTTGAAGCTCCAGGATATTTCTAACTTTCAGATCGTCGAGCGGTAACTGCCCAAAATAAACCCAGCAACTTCCTATTTCCAAAGAACGCGCGGCAAGCATAATATTCTGACAGACCATGGGCGTATCAAGGTCGCTGGTCATCCCGGAGCCGATGACAAAGATGATGGCGGCGGCATTGTAATATATGGGGTCCGGACAAGCGGCATCAATCTCCTTGCGCATATTTTTTAACGCTTCCGGAGCTTTTTCCAGCCAGGCCTGATATCTTGGCAAAGCCAAAGACAGCAGTTTATTCTTGAATAATGGGTCTTCCACGGCAACAAATCGCCAATTCCGCGCGTTCATCCCTGACGGCGCCGCATGGCCGGCCTCAAGGATTGTCCGCAATGCTTCCCTGGGGATTGGCCTCGATGCGTAAAACCTGACAGACCGCCGGTTCATAATTGTCTCAATAGTTTGATTCACTGTCCCTCTCCTTTTATTTAAAAATCAAGGTGTGCCCTAGCTGTCTTCCACAGTCCTCAGCGCTTCCTCAATCGCCTCATCACGCGCATAACCGCAGCACTCGCCTGCGTTCCATGTGGCAAGATGCTGTCTCGACAATGGGCTTGACCCGTTCGGGAAAACAACGATAACTCCCTCCCGCTTTCTCGAGTTCAAGCTCAACGGCTTCTAATTCCAGGGCCCTCTTTTCTAACTCTTTATAGGCCTGTTTTTCAGACAGGATTACCCTCTTCCTCCGGGGGTTTCCCCCCCCCGGAGCCCGGCTAAAGCGATCGTTAAATGAGCTCCGTTAGGGCAATGCCGGCATGTTACGAAAAACCTCTATTTTAATTTTCTCATTTTGTACGCTGAAAACCAATGCCCATCGGCTTCGCCATAATACATATAAAGATAAAGCCCGTCTTTATCAGACTTCATCACAAGCTCCTGCGCGCCCCAGGTCCTGTCCGTTCCGGCCCAAAGCCATCCGGATCCCCGGTACGCTAAAAACGCGTCGCCTCCGCCGCCGACTCCTTCCCCGACACTACAGCAGGTCTCTCCCGGCCCAAAAGGGTATTTTGTGACACCACGGCCTTTTTTCTTCGGGATGGGGTATGTATCAAGGACTTTCACCACGTAATTCTTACCGTCTTTCATAACGGCAATCTTAAATAATTCACACGTCCATACCCCCACGATGTCATCTTTGCCGACGTTTAAAGGAGGAACCCAGTTGTAGGACCCGCTATCCGGCCCATCATACGGTGTCTGCATCAAGACCAGCCGGTCTGTCATTTGTTCGTTGCTCGTTCCTCCAGGGGTTCCGTCGGGCGGTGTGTTTCCGTGAGTAAACGCATTAGACGATGCTGTGCTTCCCGCGGCGGCAAACATATCGCTCATGGCCTTCATCTGTGTTTCAAGGTTTGTCTGAATAAGCTGAGCCCACAGCGCATCATTCTGCCGGCTCTGCTGGTCATGCTCCCGCATGGCCTTCTGAAACTCGCGGTCCCGCCGATCCATCTCCCGCCTGAATGTTTCTTCATGGAACATCCACGGGGTTTCTCTCTTGATCTTTGCCAGAAACCGCACATCTTCCAGCACCTTGGAATAGAATTGAGTTCCCGGTTTCACCATGGCGGCCAGTTGTTCCGCCCGGTCGACGTCCTTCCTGTTCACGGCCCGGATGATCTCCAGTTCAAGTCTGCCCAGGCATCCCTCGCCGATATCGACACCGCCGTCCGGGCAGCCGCAAGTCACTTTCCGGGTTTGAGGATTAAAATCAACGGCAACAAGACCAGGGAATTTTTCGTTGCAGTCGGCATCCGACCGGCGTTTCTGTTCCGGGGACAGGCTCTCAAGGCCGCCTGATATTACCGGCGGAACTCCAGCGTCGTTTCCAGGGCCCCTGATTCCTGTAAGCGACGCCAGGCGTTCTTCCGCGGCATTCCTTTTCGGCCCGGCCGGGGACGCCTCCAGATATTGGCGGTAATATGTTGCGGCTTCGTCCTGCCTACCGATCTTCTCCAAGCACTCCGCAAGGTAGAAACAAGCATCCGTACATTTCTGCACCCCGTTCAGCCCTATCTTATAATGCATAACAGCACTGTTGTATTGTTTCAGCTGAAAGTATATCCAGCCCAGGTTGCTATGTCTCACAGGCGTTGAGGATATTTTCAGCGCCCGGGTTTCCGCCTCCGCGGCCTTCCTATAATCATTTCGCTTTAACGCAACACCAGACTGAATATCCCACAATACGGCGCTTTCAGGATACTTGGCCAGGGCGCTGTTGAGCATAGACTGGGTTCTCTTTAGATCACCCTCTTCCCAGGCATCCTTGACCATGGCCTCCTCAAGATCCTGCGGCAGGTCAAACGTGTCGTCTATGGTTGCCGCGCAAACAGAAACGGTGAGCAAACATAAAAACGCAAGAAAGCACACAATTGTATACGGAAATATTTTTTCCCGGATTCTCATGATCATAATCCTGTGCCTGTTAGTCCTGATAAAGTGACCGGGGTTGCGCCCTCGGCGCCAAGTTTCCTGGCCCCTTTCTTGGGCCGGCCAACCATCCCGTTAGCGGAAGACATGTTCACGATTATACTGCACCCCATTAACAGAATCGCGGTTTTAAGTTAGAATAAGGCTCCAACTAAAAGGAGCTTTATTCAATGAAAAAACGTCAATGGACCAGCCAGCAAAAGCTGCAAATCGTCTTAGAGGGCCTTTCCGGCCAAATCGAAATCAGCAAGCTCTGCGCCAAGTACCAGATCGCCCAGACTCAGTACTATCAATGGCGCGATCAACTCTTGAAATTCGGCCATCAAGCCTTCGAAACCAAAAATATCACCAAGAAAGAACATCACCTCGAACAGGAAGTCACCCAACTCAAAAGAATCATCGGCGACCTCACTGTTGAGTTAAAAAAAAGCGAATTCGAGTTATGAAAAGAGCAAAATCCCAATCCGTAACCCGGCGCAATCAAAAACTACTGGATCAGATCAAACAGATCAAGACCGACCATCCCTTATGGGGCTACCGCAGAATCTGGTCGTATCTCAAATACCGTCAAGGTATGGCGGTTAATAAAAAACGCATCTATCGTCTTATGAAAGAGCAAAACCTGATCGTGACACCGCAGGCTCGCCTCAAGGCCAAACGCGGACCAATGCGTCCCAAGCCCGTCGCTTCCCGCCCCAATCAGTTCTGGGGCATCGACATGACCAAAATCAAACTCTATGGCTGGGGCTGGCTGTACCTCTGCGTTGTCCTTGACTGGCATTCCAAGGAGATCGTCGGCCATGCTTTGAGCCTTCAATCCAAAACCGATCACTGGCTCGACGCCTTACAGATGGCGGTCAATGACCGATTCCCTGACGGAATCCGTGAAGCACTCAAAGAACAAAAATTGTTTCTTATATCAGATAACGGCTGCCAGCCCACATCCCAGCGGTTCATGATGAACTGCTCGATCCTGGGCTTAAAACAAATCTTTACAACCTGGTCAAACCCCAAAGGCAACTCAGATACCGAACGTGTCATGCGAACCATCAAAGAAGACATTGTTTGGCCCTATGACTGGGAAAACCCTTTTGAATTCGAAGTCCGTCTGGCTCAATGGATCCACGACTACAACACCGATTTCCCCCATCAGTCTCTGGACAACCTGACGCCAGCGCAATTTTATGAAAAATGTCAGCTTAACAAAGAGCCGATTCTAACTTAAAAATCCCTTGCTTAATGGGGTGCATTACACGATAGCACCATAGCCGTTGGCAAGCATGGCAGGGATATCATCCTTCATAGAGGAAAAAACATCGGCCTGGTCTGTTTCAATAGCCTCAAGGGCTAAGGCACGCAGCCCTCTGGATCAATTCTTTGGCAGACAGCTTTCTCTAGATCAAGGCGACGGCTGACCAGCGCAACCGAAGCGCCGCCAGCAAAAAGACGTTCCGCGATTGACTCGCCGTTTCCGGTTCCAGCGCCGGTTACGAATGCACCCCTCCGGCTTTTCATAGCCACCCGCTTTGGATCAAGGTAAGGATATCATAGGGCTTCGGCTCCAGGTCTCTTCCGCAGATGGCTTCAATGACCTTTGCCAGCCCCAAAGCATAGGGCGACTGTCCAAGCACCTTTGTCTCAAAGGTTATCCTGACATTCTCGTCGCCAATGATGACCCGGTGGTAGGCATGCCGCGGGAGAAATTCTGAAGGGATTCCAAGCTCATTTTCCTGCACCACCGGGTTTCGCACCGAAACAATTTGCCCGGGGTCCACGCCAAGGGAACGAGCAATGTTAATGGCCGTGCCCGGCGCGGACGTCTTTGCCGCCTGATGTGACTCAAGAATCGTTTTCTGGTATTCCCGGAACAGATAGCCCTGGCTTTGAAGCATGGCCATGAATTTCAACATCAGGATATTTATGTTCGGGCAAATTATAACCGGGAACGGATGGCTTTCCTCAGCCAGGTTTCCGCCTGTCGACAGCTCTATCAGCACCGAATTATTGGCTGAGCAGAACGACACCACGCCCGGCAGTTCACGCCCTGACCCGGCATGGACGACGACGCTTTTACATTCAAGCCTTTCACCTTTTCTGTTCCAGGGAAGCACAGAAGCGATACTCCGGCTCTTGAGGTTTTCAATGAGTTCTGCGGCAAGTTTTCCAGAGCCAACGATCAAAACCTGAACGGATGTGTTCATCAGACTATCTCTCCTGTTTCTCCCGTGCGGAGCGGCCTTCTAACGCAAGGAACTCAGCGGTGTCGCGAGGCTGCCGCAAGGGGCGAACAGCGGCCGCTGAAGGGTATTATTATTGCCGTCCCATCTGTTTACGGGCCAGGGCCGCCTTGTTACGCGCCATTCTGGCCGACTCTACAGCTCTTCTGCCGTTTTCAGTCGACGGGGAAGACATGCCCTCCCAAATCGCCGCCGCCTTTTCAAAAAAATAAACAGCATTGTCCCACTGCTGCTTGTTCGCGCAGGAATCTGCCTGCCTATAGTTCCCCATCGCCTCGTTATAGGTTGCCAAATCATCAGCATGTTGCTTCTGTCCCGCCAAAGCACGCTTATTGCTTTCTATATTATTCCTGCACATTTGAATATTATACTTAGAAACACTCGCAATCTTGGGGCATTGGCAGTTTTTCATTTGCGAGGCATTTTCATAATATTTTTCCGCTTCCTGAAAAAACCTGATGGCCTCGGAATTCTTCCCCTGCTCTGTAGCGCGGGCGCCCGAGTCAAAGGCCTTCCTCGCCCTGTCCATCATATCATCGCATCGGTCAGCATAAACAAAAAAAGGGTTCACAAGAACCAGGGAACACCCCGCCAGAAGCACAAAAACATATTTTTGTATATTCATCATGTTTTAATCTAACAAAAAAATCAGCGGTTCCGCTTTGGCGGGAACCGCTGTATTGCTTTTTTATCTGTTTATTATCTTACTCATAATAAGTCCACATTCTCAAAACCTTAACAGCCTTATCTTTCTTTAAGACCTGATATACAAGACGATGTTGTATATTAATCCTTCTGGAGTAGGCCCCTTCTAAATCGCCTACGAGTTTCTCATAAGGTGGGTATTTTTGAAAAGGGTCCTTTTTTAAAATTTCTAAAAGCGCTTCCACATTAAGACGTAACCCTGCGGCTGTAATATTCTTGGCATCCTTTTGTGCTTGTTTTGTATAATATAATTTCCAACTCACCAGCTTAACTCCTCCGAACAATCCTCAAGAGAAGTTTTTAATCCTTTACGGATAGAATCGCGCATTTTTGGGATAGAAAGAAGATATAAGGTTTCTTTAATTGACCGCCAATCCTCCTCCGAAACAAGCACAGCATTATTTCTCTTTCCTGTTATTTGAATAGGCTCATGAGATTCTGCGGTTTTATCTAAAAGTTTATAAAGAATTGCTCTTGCTTGACTCACTGTTAAAGTTGTCATATAGGTCACCTCCAACAAAAGCGTACCACAAAACGTACGCCTAGTCAATGTTTCCTTTTTTATCCGTCAGCTAACGCCTGCGCATCACCGGCTGGGAAGGCGGGCGCAAGCGTCTGCCTGAGAATCAAAAAAGATCTATAAACAATTGTCTGCTTAAATTTGTCTTCTTTCAAAGAAAGAAGACGTATTGCACTGCCATCTATTTTCTTCTTTTTCATTTATGATCTCCCATTTGGCAGTTTTCTATTATCACCCGCTCTTCTTTTGTGTAATTCCAGTGTGTAATTCCAGGGACACAATACTTAATTCAAAATAAATAAGTATTGTGTCCCCATAATTTCATTACTTTACTATGAAAAAAATGTGCCCGCAAATAAGTATTTTATTGCATGGCTACGTCAACTTATGTATTGCTGTTTTTTGGCAATACTTTATTAGCTTTATATTCATTTCTCAAATTCATCACAATTAGTTCTTGCTCAGTATATGTGATTTTTTGCATCTCATTGGTTGCACAATTCAAAAGATTAACCTCCGTGAAGTCTCCGTCAGGGAGGCCACCTTGTCTATCAATCTCTTCTAACAACTGTGACCAGAAACCAAACCCAAATATTGTTGGATCATCAAAGGCAATTATTAAAAATGTGCCTTTGGGGTAATTCTTTTTGCATTTATCCGAATATCTCTCAATTATATTCGCAGCTAATTGGTTCAATAAAGCATCAATAGTTTGTATTGTGCTCTCTGCAATAACGTCCCCAGAGGCTTTGTCCCTATTAATATCCCCGGAAACTGGGACACTTCCAGTTTTCAATAACAATTCATTGCGCATTGATTCTTTATAAGAGTATATATAGGTAACTTCGACAAAATATTTCCGATCGTTATCTTTGCCCAATATTATAGTTCCATCTACGGGGCCACTATTTTCATGTGCCTCAACAAGTACGTCATATCCGGGATGCGCTAATTTTAATGCAAAACGACTTATAGGAAATAATTCTTCGATTAAACGTTTTGCATTAGTATTTTTATTGCGAAGACAAATATCCTCTTTGCTTAAACTTGATATTAACTTATCAACTTTTGACGCAAACTCATAAACCATACCTTTCATAATAATCCTTTTTATTTAACCTAACGCTAAAGCTAAGCGGGGGCGCTTTTCAGCCATCCGCTCAAGCGATTTGTTAGGTCTTTTTCATCCTTCCTATTAACTCATTTTTTTTGGTAAAACCTATTTCGAGTTTCAAATCATTATCGAGATCTTCATGGTGCAATAGCATTACCATAAATACAAAACTAGCTGATAATAATTTTTGCAATTCAGGCTCAGGAACTCCCTTAACCCAATCTATTTTTGCATGATACACGAGATAAGCGCAGAAATTATAAACAACAAGCGACCCAAATTTTTCTATAAATTCGCGTCTTACTTGATTATATTCTTGATCATTCTTAGAATTAGGATCTCCTTCTGTACAAAATAAAAGTTCATGAGTTATGTTAATAGATTCTGAATTAGGTGTTTTTAAAATATGATTGAAACACAATATTCGTTCTATAACTTTGCTAAGTGGCAGTTTATTAATTTTAGATTTGCCTGACGGAGCAAATTCTTCTTTCGTTAACTTTTTAATAATATCATGAGAAGTTTTTTTCAGATTTTTTTCTAAGTCATCAATCTTTTGAGCAAGCTCACTTAAACGATCTGTACTTGGAGCGAATCGCTTTTCGCATATTTTATACCATTGGTCCCGCGCTTCTCTTACAATCTTTCTTTTTCTAGGATTGCCCCCATACAATTCGTGACAAGTAGGACATAAAGGAGCCGCATTATCCAAATCATCTGCTCCACCGTCTTCTTGCGGAATAATATGATGAATTTCAGCTCCAATATTTTTACATAGGCAACATGAAAAATGACTCAGTTTTCTAACTTCTTTTTTTATTCTTTCATTAAATCCCATTTTATGACCTAACAATTATTTAACGCCCCATCCTTTGCGGGTTGGCGTTGTTTCTTACCTCTTGAATAATTCAGTTTTTACCCCGATTTTTTATTATTATAGCCCTGTTTCCCTTATGTGTCCTTTTTTTATTACGGAAATATCCATGATTCATCAATAACATTTTGATGCAACTCTATATCTTGCCTTATCTTAAAACTGTGAAGAAGGGATGTCTCCGCCGCGGCCACCAGCCCCTTGGATGAAATATATAAAGGAAATGAGGAAGGGATTACCGAAAACGCGCCGGGAATTGTCTCCCGGATTGGTTAGAAGGCGTGGCTGACCCCCAGCCAGAGCCGGGTGTCCTGTTTCGCTTCGCCCAGGGCGTGGGCCACGTCCAGACGCACCAGGGCCTGCTCCAGGAACGAGCCGATATTGATTTTAAACCGCAGGCCCGCGCCCGCGTCTTTCTTAAACCCGGGCTCCGAAAAATCATCCATCCAGGCCTTGCCGCCGTCGAAAAACACCACCCCGCCCAGCGACTCGACCCCCAGAAGGTTGTCGGCCACGGAAAAACGCGCGTCCGCAACAAGTGGGAACCGGTATTCCAGGTTCGCCACCAGAATATTGGCGCCCCGGACGTCTTTCCGTTTATACCCCCGCAAGCCGTCCATGCCGCCCAGGTAAAATAATTCTTTATTATCCGGATACCCTAATCCAATTTTGATCCGCCCTGCCACCCGGGTCTGCGGCGTAATCGGCTGAATCACGGTGAACGCCGCGTCCGAACGGTAAAAATACTGCCCCGCCCCCAGAAAATGCCCGGCGCTTTCCAAAGACGTGTCCAGCTTCCAGCCCTGCCGGGGATCAGGATAAGGCCCGGTCCGGTTGATATGAAGCGCCGCGCCCACGATCGCCTCCTCCCGCCGGGAATAATCCCGCTGCCGGTCTTCTTCCATAGGAACAACCATGTCGTGCCGGCCACTCAACCGCTGGTTGCGCACCAGGTATAAAGTCCAGTGGTCGTTGTCTTCCAGCAGACCGTACGCCGCCGGCCAGAGCTCCTGCCGGAGGTAAACCTTGCCGCTGGCCAGGTCTTCGTCCCCGCCGTCAAGGTCATGGACGTTGGCAACCTCAAACCCCGCGGAGGCCATCGAAGAAAACACGTGTTTGCGCTGGGCGCCGAACCGGGAATGGTGCAACTGCTCGCCGAACTCATACGACGTGCCGGCGTAGGTGATCCAGTCATAGGGTTTCTGCAGGGACGCCTTCACCCCGAATCCCGAATCAGCCATGTCCGGCCCCGCAACGATATTGTATCCGTCGTCGGGCAAAAACAGCGGGATGTCATAGAGCCCCCAGTAAAACGGCACCGGCTTGAAATTGAATTTCCGGGGCCAACGGTTGTTGACCCGGTCGACGTCCAGAAAAATCCCGTCCGGGTCAATGGCTACTGTTTTCACCGCGGCCGCGCCGTCCAGGGTGATGGTTTCCTCCGCCTGCGCCATGTCCCACATAAAAGTCTCCCGGCTCCCGTCCGCCAGAGTCACCTCAACCGGCACCGGGGATTGGACCTCCCCCAGATTTCTTAAAATGACCGTCCGTCCGCCGGCCTTAACCACAGCCGCGTCCATCCGGCCGCCTTTATAAAGCCACTGGCCGAAGAACCAGCGTAAATTTTGCCCGCTCTCCTCCTCGCAGATCCTGATAAAATCCTCCATCTTTAAATTCACGAACCGGTATTCCTGAAAAACGCGCTTAAACACGCCGGCAAACTTTTCTTCCCCCAGATAATACCGCAGCATTGCCACGACGCGCGAGCCCTTGCCGTAGGTCAAAGAAAAAATACTGCTCGGCTCCTGAAACCCGGAGAGGTTGTCCACCACCGGATGGTCGATCCCCGATTGGGCCAGTATACGGTAGCGGAAATCCCGTGTCTTTTTAAACGTCAGCCGCGGCAGGATGCCTTCTAACCCCATCATCCACGACGGGTAATCCGGCACCTGCGCGTCCTCGCCGTATTTGGACGCGAGGTATTCGGACACAAAGTAGGAGTTCACCCCTTCCTCCAGCCACATCTGGGAGAACTCGTCCATGCCCACGAGATTATAAAACCAGAGGTGCCCGGTTTCATGCGAAACCAGGAAATCGAAATACCGGTGCAAAAATTGCGGCAGGCTGTACACCCGCGTGTCCAAGAAAATCATGTTGCCCATCTGCTCGCCGCCGTAGCCCAGGTGCACCGGCGCGATGCTGAATTCCGTGTCAGGCAGCGGGCCGAAAAGCCCGGTATAATACCGCGCCAGGTCCCGGGCGTCGGCCAGGGCCATCCGGGCGGCCGCTTCCTGCCCGGGGAGATAATACGATTTGATCGTGACCCCGCCGGCCGTGTCTTCCACCAGCCGGAAATCCGGGCTCATGGCCAGGGTGAATTCCCTCACCGGCAGCCCGGTTTTAAAAAATAATTTTTTATCCGCGCCAGAGGCTTCCTCCCCCGCCTTTTGGCCGGTATGAATAACCGTGTATTCCGGCGGCGCCTCCAGGGAAACTTCGTACCGGGCGCTCTCGCTGAAAAACGGCCGGTGAAACGGAAAAAACGGCGCGGTGTTCCATTTCCCCTCCTGATACACAGCCAACACCGGGTACCACCGGGACAGTTTGATGATATTGTCATGCCAGCCGTAACGGCCGTACGCGTGAGGGAGATACAGCGTGTAGCGCAAATTCACCTCAACCGTTTCCCCCGAGGCTAAAGGCGCGGGCAGGCGCACCTTTAAAAGGGTGCGGTCCTCGCCGGATATTTCGTAGGCCAGGGCCTGGCCCTCCTCTTCAACGGCCAGGATGTCCATGGCGCGGCCGGGGAACCCGTCCGGATAGGGGTTCACCTTGAAATACCCGCCGAAACGGAACATGAAATCCTGTTCTTTTTTTGAATAGCGCCGGTTGGGATAAATATGGAAGACGATCTCGTCAACAGAGGACGGGCCGGGGTTCACCCATGTCACGGTTTGCGCCGCGTGCAGGGTTTTGGCGTCCGCGTCCAGGCGGGCCTGGATTTTATAAACCGGGCGGCCTTTCCCGGTATCAGCGGACGTGGCGGCCGGTGCCGCCGGGCAAACGCCCGCCGGACCCAGCAGGGCCGTCAGGGCCAGGATCACCACAGAGAAAATGCGGGCAGTTTGTGTCATGAATGGTCTTGAAAATTTTGCGCGAACCGGATGCGTTTCGACAAAGGCGGATGGTCATGGAACATCATTTCATTAAACCAGTGCGGGTCGGTTTCCGCCAGGTTCAGGTCGCCTAATTGTTTAAGCATGGAAATAAAAGCGCCTTTATCCCGGGTCAGCGCCAGGCTGAACCGGTCGGCCTCATATTCAAAATGACGGCTTAAAGCATTACTGAACGGCGCGCCGGCCAGGCCGAACACCAGAAGCATCAGCAACAAAAGCGGGAACCCGCCGATATCATCCAGGCCCTGGAACCCGAAACGGGCCACGCCCCACGACAGGGCGGCGTGCACGCACAGAAACGCCAGGAAAGCGCCGGCCGTGTTCACGGCAATGATCTTTAGGATGTGCTTTTCTTTATGGTGCCCCAGCTCGTGGGCCACCACCGCCTCGATCTGCGGCAAAGAAAAATTCGCCAGCAGGGTGTCGCTTAAGATCACGCGGCGGCTGCGGCCCAAGCCGCAGATAAACGCGTTGGCCTTCCGGGTTTTTTCCGACATCTTGATCGCGTATACGTCCCTAAACCCGACGGCGCAGGCCTTAAACAGGGCCTGCACGCGCTCCTTGAGCGCGGCGTCCTCAACCGGGACATATTTATAAAACAACGGGACGATCACCTGCGGCATGATGCGGGAGAGGAAGACGGTGACCAGCAGCCAGAACCCCGCGGCCCAGGCCCACCACCAGAAAGGGAACCGCCGCAGGAAAAAATAAATCATCTCCACAAACACAAGGACCAGCAAAAAGCTGAAAAAAGCCTTCTTGGCCTCGTCTTTAAGCCACTGCGGGAACGTCTGGGTGGAAAGGCCATAGCGGTGTTCCCACTGGTAGCCGGTAAAAAAATCGAACGGAAAATGAACCGCAGTCATGACCGCCTGAAAAATCGCCAGATAAACGGCCGTGGACAGCCAGACAGATTTGGAGAACACGCGCGCGGCTGCCGCGAGCCCTGCCGAAGCCCCGGTGGCGATCCAGAGGGTCAAAAGCGCGACATCCATCGCCACGGTCACATAAGAAAGCGTGTTTTTGACCCGGTGGTATTGACGGGATTGTTCGTCCGTGCGCGTCATGTCAGGATTTATCCTGCGATAACGGTTGCCCCCGGACCTTGGATATAAAAATCCGGAAACGCTCATCCGCCCAGAGGCGGGCCAGGTCCTGATCCTGCAGCATGTAGTCAAAATCATGATACCCGCAGGCCACCGCCCGTTTCATGGCGTGGAAGGCCTCGTCCACGCGCTCGAGCAGGGCATAACTGCACGCGAGGTTGTAAAGCACCAGCGGGTCACGGGGGCGGAGTTCAGCCAGCCGCTGGTCGATGTCGAGCCCTTTCTGATAATGGCCTTTTTTGGTGTAAAGGTCGCCGAGGGCCATCAGGGCCTGCACGAAATCCCGGCTTTTCTCGAGGACGCCTTCGTAAAAAGCGATTTCAAAATCACAATCATCATTGCATGGTTGCGTCATGGTTCATGGCTTTCTGTTTTTCGGGACAAACGCCTTACAATTCTTTCAGGTACGCGTCAATTCTGGCCACGGCCTCTTTAAGATTCTCGTAGCTGGAGGCGTAAGAAATGCGGACAAATCCGTTACAGGAAGGGCCGAACGCCGTGCCCGGGACCAGCGCCACTTTCTTTTTCTTTAACAGCCCCTGGGCGAAATCCAAGGACGACTGCCCGGTCTTGGCGATGGAAGGGAACACGTAAAACGCGCCCTGCGGCATATGGCAGTTCAATCCGATCTTATTCAAAGCGTCGACGATAAAACGCCGGCGGCGGTTATACTCGCGTTTCATTTCCAGCATGGACTTCCTCCCGTGCCGCAACGCCTCGCGGGCCGCCATCTGCGCGGTGATGGACACGCACAGCATGGTGTACTGGTGGATCTTGGTCATCGCCGCCACCACGTCAGCGGGCCCGCTGGCCCAGCCCAGGCGGAACCCGGTCATGGCGTAAGCTTTGGAAAAACCGTTCAAGTAAACGACCCTGTCCCGCATCCCGGGCAGGGACGCGAAGGGCGTGTGGTCGAAATCGTACGTCAATTCATCATACACCTCATCGCTGATGACGATCAAATCGTGTTTTTTTATGACCGCGGCCATGGCGGACAGTTCCCGGCGGGAATACGACGTCCCGGTCGGGTTCGCCGGATAATTGATGACCATCGCCTTCACTGCGCCTTCCCGCGCGCAGGCCTCTTCTATGAGCTGCGGCGTGATCTTAAACCCGGACGTCAAATCCGTCTTCAAGTAAACCGGTTTTCCGCCGGCCAGCTCCACGACCGGGCCGTACGACACGTACGCCGGCTCCGGCACCAGGACCTTTTCTCCGGGGTTGAGGATCGCGCGCACGGCCAGGTCCACACCCTCTGAAACGCCCACGGTCAGGAGGATCTCGTTCTCCGGGTCATACCGCAGGCCGTAACGCTCGGACAGGAACCGGTCAATGTCCCGGCGCAGTTCGATCATCCCCTTGTTGGAGGTGTAGGAGGTGAACCCCTCTTCGAGGGACGAGATGGCCTTCTCGCGGATGAGCCAGGGGGTCACGAAGTCCGGCTCGCCCACCCCCAGGGAAATAACGTCTTTCATGTTTAAAACCAGGTCAAAGAAAGCCCTGATCCCCGACGGGGCCAAACGTTCCACCGTCTTTGATATCCTTGAATGTATCACCGTCTTGTCGTCCATGTTTCCACCCATAGAAGGCCTGCCGTTAATAGGATATATTCAACCGCTTCTGCGGCTTTCCTTTTTTCAGGACAAAACCATCTTCCTTGTATTTTTTTAACAGAAAATGCGTCGTCGTGCTGCGCACGTTCGCCAGGGGCGACAGCTTGGACGCGATAAAGTTCGAAACCGTCTGCAAATTCTCCCCTTCCACCACGACCAAAAGGTCATACGTCCCGGAAACCAGGTAACAACTGCTGACTTCCGCGAAGCTATAAATGCGCTCCGCCACGTTGTCAAACCCGACATCGCGCTGCGGGTTGATGCTCACCTCGATCAACGCCCGGACAAAAGAGCCGTTATCGTGCGCCATGTCCTGGTTGATCACGGTCTTATACTGCACGATCACCCCGCTTTTTTCATACTGCTTGATCTTCTTGCGCACGGCCGCGGCGTCCTGCCCCGTCATTTTGGCGATCTCTTCAGCCGTCAACCGGGCGTCCTTCATTAACATCTCCAGTATCTCATCCATAGGGGCCCCCTTTGGTTATCTGTTCCCAGACATATGGGTTAAATTATATATCATTATTTCCGGTTCTTCTAATAAATTATTTCAGGGGTGACGATGACGTTGAGGCGGGTGCCCGCCCGGGGGAAAAAGGAGGGGCTTACGGCTTCGCTTCCTTCAACTGCTCAACGAGCTCAGAAACCTGCTGCCGCAGCGCGCGGTTTTCCGTGTCAATCCTCATGATCTCGTCCATTAAGGCGCGTTTTTTCTCCAGGACCGCGGACGTGTCTTCCACGGATTTCTTGATGGTTCCCAACTGCCCTTCCAGTTGCTTCACCTGCAGTTCCAACCGCTGCTTCTCTTTGACCAGCTCCGGAGGAAGGCGTTCCGGCTTTTCCTTTTTCTTAAGTTCGCTTTTCTGCCTCTCCACCTCGTTGATCTGCGCGGTCACGCGCTCTTCCTCTTTCTGAAATCCTTCAATATCCTCTTCCAACAGCGCGTTCAAGCGGGAAATCTCCGCCTCTTCCCGCGCGTACGACTCCTTTTCCAAATCCACCAGGGCCCCTTCCTCGTCATATTCCTGAAGGATCGAGTCCAGCTTCTTGATTTCCTCGTCAAGGGCGCCAGACATATCGTCCTGCGAAGACTCCAAATTTTTTAATTGCGTGATCAAATCCCGTTTTTCCCGCTCAAGGTCTGAAATCCGGGCATGCCAATCCTCGGTTTCTTTTTTGACCGCCATCCACCGGTCTTCCAGCTCCCGGTTCTGCTTCTGCAAGGGCTCCAGTTCTTTTTGCGTCTGAAGCCGTTTCTTTTTCATGTCCTGCTGCTGCAGGGCGTTTTTTTTCTGCTGGTCCAGCAACTGCTGGTTCTCCCGGCGGTATTCCTCAATTTCTTTCTCAAGCTGCTTCCGGCGCTCCTGGACCTCTGTCATGCTGCCCTGCAGGTAAGAATATTCCTCATTAAGGGTCTTGTTCTTTTCCAGGAGCATCTCCGTCTGTTTTTTTAAAGACCGGACCGTTTCCTGCCATTTGCTGGGCTGGGAAACAGCGGGCCCTCCCTCGGAGAGCCCCGGCCCCGTTTCTTCCTGACCGGCGGCAAGGGAAAATGGAAGGATAAGCGCCCACACGATAAAAAAGCTGACTGTTCTTTTCATGGTTTTAATTATACTTAGTAACATTTAGGAGAGCAATCATAAACTTATCAATTTCAAGGGGGCCCGCAGGCTGAAACCCGCGGGTCCTTTTAAAGAGATCCGCCCGCCGCCGTTTCCGTCAGACGGCGGTACGCGGCCCGCAAGCCCGCGGTCACAGGGCCCGGCTTTCCCCGGCCAAGAGCCCGCCCGCCAATTTCTAAAAGCGGCGCGAGCCCGATTAAAGAATTGGTCAGAAACGCCTCCTCCGCTTCAAATAACGCGCTCAGAGGACACGCCCCCTCCCGGGCAACCAGCCCGTTGTTCCGGGCGAGGACCAGGACCTTGGCCCGGACGATGCCGGGCAAGCACCCGGTTTTAAGCGACGGGGTCCACACAACGTTCCCCTTCACCCAAAAAATATTTGTCCGGCTCCCCTCGACAAGGTGGCCACGGCGGTTTAAAAAAAGCGCCTCATCATACCCTTGGGCCGCGGCCTTGCGCGACTCCGCATGATAAGGGGCGTACCGCACCATCTTATGCCCGGCCCCCGGCCCGGCGGAAGGGACCCGGCACGCCGAAACCGCCGCGCGAAAACCGCGCCGGAAGCTCGGCGGGGCATAGGGTTCGGCCGCCGCGCACCAGCGCGGGCGCCGGCCGTCCCGCCAGACCGCCAACCGCAAACGGCCTTCACGGATTTTTTGAAGAGCCACGAGCCGCTCCGCGCCCTTTAAAAAGTCCGGCGCGTCCGCCGGGCAGTCTATGCCCAGGACCCGCAAACTTTTTCTCATCCGGCGGACATGGTCCCGGAAAAAAAATATGCGCCCCCGGCTCACGCGCAGGGTTTCAAAAACCCCCGGGGCCCGCAAAACACCCGGCGTCAACGCGCGCCACCGGGCCGCGGGCGCCTCAACAAGTTCTCCGTCGATAACCATAAGGCGCGGGCGGGCGGGCTCCGGGGTCTCCGTGCAGGAAGCGCGCCCTTCCTGCAGGCACCGCCGCATCGCCCGTGCCTTGACCAGCGTTTCTTCATACTCCGCTTCCGGGCAGGAATCGGCGACAATCCCGGCCCCGACGTGGAAAGAAACCGCCCGCGGTTGGACCAGCAAAGCCCGGATCAACACACTGAAATCCATGTCGCCGGAAAAATCCATGTACCCCAGCGCCCCGGTATAGACCGAGCGCCGGCACGGCTCAAGCTCATCAATGATCTCCATGGCCCGGATCTTCGGGCACCCGGTGATGGACCCGCCCGGCGAACAAGCCGCCAGGGCATCAAACCCATCGAGGCCGGGCCTCAAAAGCCCACTGACCGTCGACGTGGCCTGGTAAACCGTGGCGTACGCCTCCAGGGTCCTCAACGCCTCCACCCGCACCGTCCCGTACGCGCAGACGCGGCCCAGGTCGTTGCGCAGAAGGTCCGTGATCATAAGCAGCTCGGCCTGCTCTTTGGGGCTGCGCCACAAATCGCGTTTAAAACAAAGGTCTTCCCGGCGGGAAGAGCCGCGGGGCCGGGTGCCTTTCATCGGCCGGGTCGACACGCGCCGCCCCTTGAGCCGCAGGAACCGCTCGGGCGAACTGCTCACGATTTGAAAAGCCCCGCCGTCAAAATACGCGCCAAAGCAGGACGGCGACAGGCCGCGCAGGGTCTGATAAAAACACGCCGCGTCCTGTTTTGAATAACGCTTTTTCCCGCCTATAAAAAAACGCTGGGCCACATTGACCTGATAAATATCGCCCCGACGGATATAATCCAGCGCCTGGAAGACCTTCCGGGTATACTGCACGCGCGTCATCTCGCCTTGCATGGCCGGAAACGCGGGGCTGCGCCGTGGTGCCAGCGGAGGAGCGTTCTTTATCGACGACGCGCAGGGCCAAGCGGAGCGCAGCCGCTTTAACATGTCCTGCAAACGCTGTTGAGCCCTTTTTTCCCGGTAATAACCGCGTTCGGGCAGACCGCTCGATGTCACATACAAGGAACCGGTCCAATGGTCCAGGACAATAAGCGTGTCATAAAATCCAAATCCCACGTCCGGGACGCGGGGCCCCGGCCGCCTGGACACGATGTGGTCCTGCTTGCGGCCGTAATCGTAACCGATATACCCGACGATTCCAGAAACGAAGGGCAAGGCCCGCCGAGGGTTCTCGCCGGCGCGATAACGGCCGAATTCCTGTTTCAGATCCTGAAGCGCGGTCTTGCGGGAAGAAGAAAAATATTGAAAAGGCCGACACCCGATAAACGTGTACCGCCCCAGCTGCGGGTCGCGCAGGCTGCTTTCCAGCATAAACGCATGAGGCTCGTCCGCGAAAGCCGAAAAAACCTGCCAGGCGTCTCCCTGAAAAGCCAATCTGCGGTATAGCATAACGCTCCCGGTCATGAATTACCCCTCGCCCACGGGACGCGGCCCGAACATCCGCATAAGCAAAGGCATGGAATAGATATCGTGCCGCTGCGCCACCTGAAGCAGCGCGCGAAAAACCTCATAGGTCATTTCCACGTCCGCCATGGCGCGGTGCTGCTGAAAGGCGTCCAGGCCCACCGCGTAAGCCACCTCGCGCAAAGAATGCCCCCCCAGTTCCGGCAAAAGGGCCCGTGCCATTTGACAAGTGTCAAGGACCGCCACCTCTTTCCCGAGCGAAAGTCCCAACGATGAAAACTCATGGCGCAGGAAACCCAGGTCGAATTTAATATTATGCCCCACCAGGCAGCTGCCCTGAATAAACCGGTGCACCTGCGGAAGGACGTCCGCGGCCAGAGGCGCGCCGTTCAGCATCTCTGCGGAAATACGGTTAACACGATACGCCCCGTACGAAAGCGGCCGCTGTGGGTTGACCAGGGATTCAAAGCGGTCCATCACCCGCAGCCCCTCGCATTTTATCGCCGCCACTTCGATAATCCTGTCCCCGTGCCGGCTGGACAAGCCGGTCGTCTCGACGTCCAGGACCACAAAACGGGCGTTGGCAAGGCCTTCCATCATGGTTCAGAAAAAGTAACGGTGTACACCGGCAATTGCAGGACCGGCCGGAACAAGGCTTTCGCGCGTTTAAGCTCTGTCATTTCGAAATCATCCATGGTGTTGATGAAGCGGGCGCCGGCAAGTTCCTCATCAGCGCAAAATTCATGAAAAATGAACACCGGCAAGCCCTTGCATTCCAGGTCTGAAACTTCCAAGAGGACACAAAATATCCCATCGTGAATCCAGTACCCAAACGTGTAGGCTTTTATTTCCCCACCGACCAAAACGACACGGCCGACCAGGTCCAGCCATACGGCGTGGCGCATGGCCAGCTCATGGATCCGCCGGTTTTCAGACAGCATGTGCCGGTAAACATCATCCGCGTATTTCCGCTTCCGCCCTTCCTGCCACTGGTCATAAAGCTTCAGGCATTCATCAGCCATGGATTCGCAAAACGGCAGGTAAGCCGCGTCGTAAATTTTTATAAAATGGTTATAGTCAAAGCGCTTGGATTTGTACGCGTTGCCCTTTAAGCCGATGATATCTTTTTTGTAATACAAAAATTCATACCCCCGCAGATAAAACGCCGCGCCGTCCGGAAACGCGGCCCGCTGGCGGAAATCCACGTTTTCGATCCGGGACACCCCGGAGCCGGCATTCCGCTGTGCCATCCGGCGGAAACACTCCCGCGCCGCGCCGGGGCTGATCTCCCGGCCCAGGGGGGGCAAAGATAAAAAACTCCCGATTTCATTCTCGGCGAAAATGCACAGTTGCCCGTCTATGATTTCAAAATAAAACCGGAAAAAATCCTGCCACAAGAAGAGCGGCACGAAGGAATACGCCGACAACAGGAAGGGCTGCTCCCGCAGGTACTTCTGAACCAGAGCTTTATGCTGTCCGACGTCAGTCCCCATCAGGCCTCCCAATCAAAAACCGGGACCCATTCGTCCCCGGCCTGGCTGTAATCCGAAAACAGCGCCCGGTTTTCACGCAGGAACCCCGTCACGGACGGGCGGGAAACAAACTCTTTCAAATACGCGATGTAATCATCCATTTCCTTGCGCCCGTAATACTTTTGCGCGAAGGGGCAACTCAGATGAAGCGCGACCAGGGACCGCCCGCCGCTTTGAACAAGCAGAAACGGGTACAGCCGGCATTCGAAAGGCCGGACGGGATAGATGGCACAGGTGTTCGCGTCCCTCTCCAGAAACCGGCAACGGAAAACATCCCCGTCTGGCGCCGCGGTCACGTAAGCGCCGCGATCCAGGATGCCGTCCCCCGGGGCCCCGGAGGCCAGCCCGGATTGAAAATCCTCTTTCTCTCCAAGGCCGACTTTCGGCCGCCACGGGCTGTTCGCAGCATGAAAACGGCAGCACCCCTCGCAGGACAAACAGACCAAAGAGGGGACAAACTGTTTAAAAAGCTCCATATCATTCCCCCATCATCTGGACCACGATCTGACGCTTGCGGCTCCGGGTGTCCCAATCAATAAAAATAATTTGCTGCCATGTGCCTAAAATAAGCTGGCCCCCGGAAAAAGGGATCGACAGGGACGGGCCCATGAGGGACGCTCGCAGATGGGAGTGCCCGTTCCCGTCCCCCCAAGCCTGGTCGTGGTGATATTCTCCCCGGGGAATTAACCGGTCCAAGAGGGCTTTGATATCCTTGACCAGCCCCGGCTCGTATTCACAGGTGGTCACCGCCGCCGTCGAACCGACCGCGCTCACCGTCACAACGCCATCCCGGAGCCCGGAGGCGGCCAGTTTGTCTTGCACGCCGGAAGTGATGTCCTCGATGTCCCCATTCCCTCCGGTTGACAGGTGAAGGTATTCCGTCACAACCGCCATAGGCTCCCTCCTTTGATTCTTAAAAAACTTGACCATTTCCGCTGCACGTGTGTTATTTTAAAACGGTGTTATTGTAACACAACACGTGGCGGGAGTCATCATGAATGGGCTTCCGTCCTTTAAAAGGCGTCTTCTCTATCCGGTATCCCGTGATATGAATCTATATTCTTTCCTTAAAACAACGCTCCGGCCCGACTCAGCGGCCAGGCGCGTGCTGGCCCGGGCCTGGCCCTGGCTGCTGGTTCTGGCCGGGGGGCTGATCCTGTGGCCGCTGCACAATTACCAAAACTACATCGCCCAGGGCGACCATGGCCGGGACTTCTATTGTTACGCCGCCATTTTAAAAGGCGCGGTCCCTTTCAGGGATTACTGGTGGGTTTACGGCCCGCTCATGCCGTATTATTACGCCCTGTTCTTTAAAATGCTGGGGCTAAGCATGCCCAGCATCCTGGCGGGAGAAATCATCCTTAAAATCATCGCCGGGCTCATGATCTACCGCGCCGTCAACCTCCTCTGCGGAAAAACCTGGGGATGCCTCGCGGCTCTGTGGTTCTGGAATTTTTACCCGTATTTCTTTTTCACTTACAACCACACCGGCGGGATTGCCCTGCTGACGGCAGTGACCTATTTTCTTATCCGGTATATTAAAACCGGCTCCCGGAGAGCCCTGTATCAGGGGCTCGGGGGCATCTTCCTGCTTTCTTTCGTGAAACTCAACACGGGCTTATGTTCCCTATTCAGCTTCACCTTATCCGTCCTCTGCACCGACCTCATCCAGCGCCGCGCCGTCCGGAAACAGTGGAAATTTTTTCTGACCGCCCTTGTCATTGTCCCGGCAGGGATCGGCCTGGTGTATTACTTTTTTTTCAAAGGCCTGCCTTTTTATGTTGTCCGCCAATCCTTCCCTTTTCTGGGGTCGGACCGCCAGTTCAGCCTGCCGCCGGCTCTGGCGGTGAAAGTCTACAGCGCCCACCTCACCCACGAAATCACAAAGACAACTTTTTCAAAACTCTTTTACAGCCTGTTGGGGATCACGCTCTTTTCCGTGCTGTCCCGCGCCGTTCGAGACAGAAAAAACGCTCCTGTCTCAGGGACGGTTTTCCTCACGATGGCCGTGCTGCTCTTTCTTTCCGTGGCCCATTTGCACGAATACCTGTTAAGCGGCGTGCAGTACCAACTATTTTGGGCCTCCCCGTTTCACATCATCTTCATGTTTATCCTGTTTTCAACGATGGCCCGACGGAGCGGCGCCACGATGCGGGCCATCCTGGTTGCTTTCTTCATCCTCTTTATCGGGCTGACCTCCATCCGCAAAGACGCCCGGGAGATGAAACAAGCCGGCCAGTACTGGGCACATCCCCGGGCCCGGATTTATTTCAACAACAGCCCGCAATGGATAAAAACCGTCGAACAGACCACCGCGTATTTAGACGCCCATCTGGAGCCGGGCGAGCCGTTTTTGGCTCTCCCTTATGATCCTCTCTACTATTATATAACCGGCAGGCAGGCCGCCAGCCGGCAGCTCATGTTTTTCTACAACAACCATATCCCGCTGGAACAGGAGGTCGCCATCATTCAGGACCTCCACAGGCAAAAAACCCGATACATTGTACTCTCCAACCGTGTTCACACGCGGGAATCCCGGCTTGGGTATTTCGGCGTGACGCACTGCCAGCTTCTCGCGCGGTATTTCATAGACAATTACGAACAGGTGGCGGTGTTGGGAGAATGGGATCGCCCCGCCGGGTGGGTGGAGAACCACGGGACGATCATCATCAGGCGGAAAGCGCAACCCTAAGATACAATCAGCGGACCCGGCTGCCCAGCGCGATATCCCGGTCCGGCCCCAGCAACGAAACCCCGGCGGCGTCACTGACCGCCAGCAACATGCCTTCGGACCGCTCTCCCCGGATCACGGCCGGCTCGAGGTTATTAATAACGATGATCTGCCGGCCGATCAAAGACTGCTTTGTATACGCCGCCCGTATCCCGGCCACCAGCTGTTTCTCTTCCTTGCCGGTATCAATCTTCAGGACATAAAGACGGTCCGCGTCCGGGTGCTCGCGCACCTCTTTAATCCTCGCAACGATCAATTCGCAGTTCTGGAACTCCTGTAATGTCACCATAGAACACTCCTATTTTCTTTCTTGTTTTTTCCCATGAGGCCCGCATAATATGATATTGTTGAATGAGGTTTTCATTTTATCACATTTTCAAAAAATGATAAATTTTTCTCTCGGCAAGGAAAGCCCGTTCCGCCATGATTTCATATTTCAAAAAAGTGTTTCAGGACGGCCGCAATGTCAAACGGCTTTTTTTCCTTTTGACGGTACTGGTCGGGGCGTTGTCCCTCTGGCCTTACAACGATTTTCAGTTTATGCTTTCAACCGGCGACCACGGCCGGGACCTCTACTGCTTTAAAAAATCCCTGGACGGGGCGCTCCCCATCCGGGATTATTCCTGGCTGTTCGGCCCGGTGATGCCGTATTATTACGGCCTGATCTTCCGCGTTTGCGGGGTCTCCATCCAAAGCGTCCTGCTGGGCCAAAATATCCTGATCCTTGCGACCGGAGTCATGCTCTATCTGACCGGCACCCTTTTCATCCCCCCCACGCTGGCTTTTGTGTGCGCCGCCTGGTACTGGGCCTACCGGGGCGTTGAATTTTTTTATACTTATAATCATAGCGGCGCGCTTCTCTGCCTGGTGACGGCCCTGTACTGGCTTTTGCGCTATATCCGCCGACCACGGAAACTCTGTGTTTATGGGGGCGCTCTCGCCCTCCTGGGGCTGCTCTTAATCCGGATTAACCTGGGTGTGTCCACCCTGGCCGCGTTTTTTTCCAGCCTGATGGTTGTTGACTGGGCTAAAAAAGAACCCTCGCGCAGGCCGATGAGGCGGACGTACGCCGGGCTGATTGGCCTCCTCTTAACCGTCACCGTTCTCGTTTACGGAGGACTTTTATACGGGTTGCCTTCCTATGTCCTGGGGCAGACATTCCCGTTCCAAAAAATATACCGGACCGACATCACGCCCGGGCCGGCGGAATCCCTGAAAGCGTTCTGGTTCACGCTGGTCGCCAACTCCACCCATGACGCCGGACGTGTCATCATTTTCATCATCCTCGCCCTCTCGCTTCTGCAAACCATCCTGTCCTTCCGTAAAGGGGCCATTGACAGGCCGCAACGGCTGAACCTCATCCTTGTCTGCGGCGGCATCCTGCTGTTTATCGCCGTGACCCTGCATGAGTTCATCGCCAGCGGAGTCCATTACAGGCTGTTCTGGATCCTCCCGCTGTTCATAACACTCATGTTCATTATCGTCTCAACCGGGACGCGCGCCATCCCAACGCCCGCCATCCGGTTTCTCATTTTTATCACGCTGGCCATGCTGCCGTTAACGTCCCTCTACCGGAACGCCAACCTCATCCGGATATTAAAAAAAGACCCATTAACGCTTCTACACATCGGGCCCAACAAGGTTTACCTCCAGTCTCCGGTCGACATGATTCAAACTGTCACCCATGTCAGCCGTTTTATCAAAGACCACACCCGGCAAGGCGAAAAAATTTTCGCCTTGCCGTTTGACCCCTTGTACTACTTTCTCTCCGAACGCGACGGGGCCAGCCGGCAGCTCATGTTTTTTGACCACAGGAATATCACGGAGAAACAGGAACGGGACGCCATCGCCGATCTGGAAAAACACCGCGTGCGCTATATTCTTATTTCCAACCGGGCGATATCCCCGCAGGAACAGTTGGGGGTCCTCGGAGAAACCTACTGCAAGCTGCTCTATCATTATATTCAAAATCATTACCAGCCGGTCGCCCTGTACGGCCCCTGGCAAGCCCCCTCCGGATGGGGATGGAACCACGCTGTCAAAATTTATGAACGGTCCGGGAACGATTAGCCCGCGATCGCCCGCCGGCCGTTGACCTCGGCACGATTGAATCTTAATTAAAAATCATGTGGGACAGGGAACAAAAAAGCAGGATCAAAAAAGCGGCCAAGTGCGCGCGGGTCCAAGGGACCGCCGAAGACTTCCCGCCCGGCGGCGCAAGGGGCAGCCGCAAGGCCAGACAGAGCGCGGACAGAGATGACAACCCAGCGACCGCCAAAAGAGAGGTTATGACACCCCATCGGGAATAAAACAAAAACGCGAAAAACAAGGCCCCGAGGGACACCCCCCCGGCTCCCGCGGCCGATATGTTGATGGCCCGCGGCTGTTCCCGGGAAGGCGAAACCGCCTGAAAAAGCCTGACGGCCCGGCCGGCGCCATGACCGAGGGCGGCGACCAAAGCATAAACCACGCAAACGTGCCAGAACACGTTTAAAGCCCCGAAGTCCGTAACCTTCAAGTAAAAAGCAGCCAGCGCGCCCCCGCCCGCGAAAGCCAGCAACAATTTTAATAAAAGCGTGACGGGATCGCCCCCCGCCTCCGTCCGGCGCAGGAGCCCGTAACCGAAGGCCCCCAGCAGCACACCGATGCTGACGTTAAAAGACGCGAACACGTCATGGGTCAATCCGGCCAGGATCATCGCCAAAAGCAACGCGAATCCCATGCCACACCCATAAAATAGAAAAACCGCCGCGGCAAGGAACTTGTCGGGGTGGCGTTGAGCCGTCCGGCTCCCTTGCTGGATCAAACTTTGAACAGAGGCCATTTATTTCAACATCTCCTTAACGGTTTCAACGATTTTCATTAAATCCAGAGGCTTGGCGATAATCTTATACTTGCGGTCGTGAATCGTGATCACGTGAGTTAGGGCGTCGTGGCTCGAAATCACTCCGGAAATAAAAAAAATCTGCGGCCGCGTTTCCATTTCCGCCGAGCGCATGACCTGCGCGATCACTTCTGCCCCGTCTATATCCGGAAGAACCAAGTCCATGATGATCAAATCCGGCAGGAACCGGCGATTCACAAGGATCGCCTCATTGCCGCTCGCGGCCTGCTCGATCGTATATCCCTCCCGCTCCAGGATCAGACGCAAAATCTTCAAGATATAAGGATCATCATCGACAATCAACACCTTGTTTCTGTCTGCCATGTCGTCCCCTTTGCCCCGCCGCGTGTCCCGCGGGCCACCGGTTGAACACAACGGCTTGAAAAGAGTATAGCAAAAATTCCAGGCCGGTCACCAATATTTTTTACCAGCCAAGCCGGAAGGACTTCCCGCGCCCTTCCCCGCCCCGCCGGTACAACACGATCCCAGCGCTTTATTCCGGTATCACGCACCCTGTCCCCGGCCCGGCTTTTTATTGAATCTTATCCTTCCAGAGGGCACAACAACGCCGCCACATTCCGGTCAGCCGATGGAAAATCATACGCTCCCAGATCCCCGGGATTGACCCAGGCGAATTCATCATGTTCGGTCAAAGTAAAATCGAACGATTCCGGGAACGCCTCAAAAAACCATACTTCCAGGTCCCGGCCCCCGTAAAAAAAGCGTTCCTTGGCGAGAAGCCTCCCGACACAGGCCCGGACGCCGAGCTCCTCGGCGATTTCCCTTTGCATGCTTTGTTCCGGCGGCTCCCCGGGCATCACGGTGCCGCCGGGAAACTCCCATTGCCCGCCCATTTCGTCATGGGCTTTTCGTTTGGCGATCAAAATCTTGCCGTCATGCCTGATCAGCCCTGCGGCTACTTGCTGAACCACAATTCCCGTCCCCTTTCCCTGCGCCAGGCCTTAACCCGTTTCCTGGACGCGGTTTAATAACCCCAGCCCTGCCTCAATAAAAGCATCCAGGTCCCCGGTGTTCTTCAATTCCCGTCTGACCTGAAAAATAAACTGCCCGTCTTTGATCTCCAGCTGGGGGGCCCATTCTTTAATGCCCATCAAAGACGCCTGAACCGGACGCTGTAAAAACGCGCGCACGACCATCTCATCGTTCCCCTGCACGACAAACGCGTCGTCAAACTCGGCGTCCCCGGTCCGGATATCCTGGCCGAAAACCGTACTGACCCCGAAAATGCGGACCTCCCTGTAAATCTTCATCCTGCATGGCCCCAGGAAACTTAACCGGGACCTGATAAACGTAGAGGCCGGGCTGTTCCGCGATGCGGGCCGCATATTGACAATAAGGTCTTGTCCTCCGTAGGGCAAAATCAGCTTTGGATAAAAGAGGGCTCCCCCGCTGTGACAGTCGCCTCCCCGTTTCCGCGCCTGTTCTTCATAAAGCTCCCGCTGGCGCTGGATATCCTGATTCCTTACGACAAGGATAATCCCGGCAACCAGGATGACAAAAATTAACGGCATGAATTCTGTCCCCATCGAAAATCCTTTCGCCTGTACTCCCGGCGGCGTTCTAAGGCCAACAATCGGCGCCATAAAAAGCGCCCGGATAATTTTCTCAACGATTGCGCCCTGTCCTGGAAAAAATCAATCCCACCAGGAAGGCGTAGACTGCTTCTTGAATCTTTTTTCCTCTTGGTCGTCTTTAAAAATTTTTTCCCTCCCGGCATAAATCAAAAGCCCTAAAGTCAGCCCGCCCGGCCAGAACAAAGAAGACATAAGCGCCTCCCAAAAAAAATAGCATGTGTACTCATGCCATCCTCCCTGGGTCAGCGTGTGAATGATCGTCATTAAAGAAGGGACCGCCTGCACGCGCGAACCGATAAACCAGAACACCTGCAAGCCCGCTCCCCCGGCGGCGATTTTACCCATGCGGGGCCATGAAAACGCCCCCGGTCGCAGCCAGCGCAGGGCGAGCGCCGCCCAAATCCCGCCGGAAAGCCCGATCAGGCCGGTCATAATGTTAATCGAAAGCACGTTGCCCCGCCACGCGTTCCGGCCCAGGACCTCCGGACCGAACGTGGCCAGCCAAACAGGGAAAAACGCCGCGCTATAAGACGCAACCGTGCTGAAAATCCACTGGTCCGAGGGAAGGTCCTCCCAAGAAAAATCCCGGCCCGCCACGATCGCCAGAACAAGGCTCGTGGCCACGATCAGGATGGACAAAAACGTCCAATACCAGAAAAACCCCGGACGCAGCATGGCAAACTGATGATACAGCAACGGGGCGCTGATAAACAGCGTCCAAAAAGACACGCCTTTTAGAAACGCTTTGAAAGATTGTTCATCCGCGATATGAGACAACGCCTCTTTAAAAATCATGAAAAAGGATTCCTCCCCAGGGATGTTGTGATTGTTATCACCGTTTGAAAACAGCGCCCCGAACAAACCCTGTCATCCGGCGTTCCGCGCCGCGGACGGATAAAAACGGCTCACGCAGAATAATAGCACGGCCGGAGAAGCGTGTAAAAAAAGCCGTTGAAAAACTTCCAAAGACGTGGTTTTCAGTTTCGCTTCCGGCCAGCCGGCAATGGCAAAAACGCTGAAAAACATCAACACCGACGCATGAATCAATAAAAATGTGTCTGTTTCCGTCCAAGGACGCTTCCCCGCATCCACAAGCGCGATGCCGAACATCATCAGGTTTAAAATAATAAATATATCCAGCAAAATATACCCTCCGACCCGTTCAGCCAGGATAACCGCTTTAGCCCAGGTCAGACCGGCACTGACATGCAACATGGTTTCCCCGTACCCATGGCTGTTGACCCACAGCATCCAGAGGAAAGGCAGGGCCATGCTTAACGTCAATGCCGCCAGCAGGCGCAGTTCTTTCCTGGAAAGCTTTAACCGTCTGCTGAACGCCCAGAGCGGGATCACGGTCGCGGCGACAGCCACGGCCCCCTCCAGTTTCGTTAACACCAGCCCCGTCCCCAGCACGGCGGCCATGACAAGATACCGGGGCTCCCGCGAATTGAGCCACCGGATGACCATAAAAAGCAACCCTGTTATAAACGCCAAAAAAAGATTTTCTGCGTTGGAATGCTTGTAATTATAAAACCACTGCCCCTCCCTGACCGGGACACGGAAACTCAACGCCACAAATAACGCAGTTAAAAACTGCGCTGTCCCTTTGCCGACGGACAGGCTCTGAACCGCGTTCACCAGGCCGCCGACAAAAACCAGGAAAAGAACGGCGGATGTCCACATCGCCAACGCGTCATTCAACCCTCCGGAAACAACAAACTGCGCCGCGATGTTAAGCGGCCAAAGAAGGGGATAATAATTATTATGCGTGTAAGAAAAATCCAGTTGATTCTGATAAGCCATGACCTTTGCTTTTAGAATCCAGTGGGACATCCCGTCCCAGTCCGTTACAGGCGTTGTAATGGTCAACAGAATAACGCCCACGGAAAGCGCCCCCAAAAGAACCCCGGGGCACAGAGAGCGAAGCTCCGGCTTGGAAAACCCAAGACGGCGGCAGGAAACGAACATCCTCACAATGTCCGGAAGGATCCCCTGTTGAATAATGAACACCATCCACGCCAGCATGGTGCCGCTGATCAGCAAAAGATTAAACGGCACCGTCCCCTGTCCCGCCAGGGAGGCTAACCACAGAGACAGGGTGAAAAACAAATAGCCGGTCAGGTAACTTAATCCCATATAAAACAACGGCATCCGTTGGCATGGCGGGAACCCGAAAATTTTCAAAAACGCGGCCCCCATGGATGACTGGAATAAAATAAAAACCAAACTTAAAACCGCTGTTTGAGATACGGAAAAAGGCCTCTCCGGGCCTCGAGCCCGGATAAAGTGAAACCCGGGTTTAGCGTGCGCCCGCGCGTGATCGGCAAGGGAAACGGTCTCTCCTCCCGGGGGGAAAACAATATCCCCTTTCAGGTCGATAATATAATTCCCTTCCGGCGACACAGGAAACGGATAGAGAAGATACCGGGCCACCACAAGACAAAGCCCTTCCTGAAGGGGCCGTTCGACAACCGCCCCTTCAGGAAGGAGGGCCCGGAGGTCCATTAAAGGAGCGGCGTCCAGAAAATCACGCCGCCGTTCCTCATAATTCCATCCGGCCGCCTTCAGGAACTGCACCATAAAGCCAGCCCCCTTAAAAATATAAACAGCTTCAGACAAAGAAAAAAGGGCGAGGGCCAAAATCAAAAGACGACGATAGGTTCTTAGTAAAATACTGAAAGACATGATCCGTATAATTAAGTGTTCGGTGGTGGAGTTAGTATATCATAAATCCTTGGCCTCCCGGAAGTAATAATAAACAATCTGGGGCAGGGCGGGACAAAGGCCAAGCTGTCTCCGGCCCGGCTCCAGCCGAAGACAGCTTATCTTTCTTTTCAGGGATTTCTCAACGGCGCATCACCGGAATGCGGCGCTCGGTATTGGGAGGGGACACCGTCTGCTTCCAGCCCTTGCCTTCGGAAAAAGCTGATAGATGAACAACCGTATTCTTGTGCACCAGAGCGTTCACGTTAACGCCTTCGTACGCGGAAAACTCCACGCCCCAATCGATCGCGGATTTTCTTTGATAACGCGCGTCATACAGCTGGCGGATAAACCAAGCCGCGTCATCCTGGGTGACTGCCCCTGCCTTCCCGCTGCTCACCGCGGACAAGGCCGAAGATCTCAAGATCTTGGGCCAAAGCGCCTGGAATACCGACGGATTTGAAAAAAGGTCAACGCTCACGATCTGTCCTCCCACGCCCACCACAACGCCGATCGTGTCCCGGTGAAGGCTCGGGATACGCTGGAAATAGCGTTCATGCTCCATGACTTTCTCTTTTACCCCTTTCTGCTCGTAAGCGTGCTGATACGCCATTGTGTGAGACCGTACGCCCATATCACGGTGCGCCGCTGAAATATCCCCCCAGATCTCCGCCTGGGCCCCTTCCGGAGCCACTTGGGCGGTTGACCTGAGATTCCACGTCCCCAGGGTTTGCTTGCTATAGAAGGTGTCGGTTTCATACTGCCAGCGGTTTTGTTCCACGCAATACACCGGCACCACCACACGACGCGCGCCCGGCGAAAGCAAAACCTCGCGGCCGAAAATGCGGTCTTGTTTCCCGCCGGAAATAATCTCCCCGCCCATAATATAAACAGCCTGTGTCGAATAATTATTCAGCTCGACCTGGGGGACGTGCCCTCCGTCGATCTCGGAAATGGCAAGCCAGCCGTTCGCCAGCGCGTCATCAAGCGTCGTATACGCCCGGCGGTCCGCCCTTTGTTGGGTATAAACCGGGATAATTGTCAGATTATTGAAATACACGGGCTCCCCCACATCCAATTGCTGAATAAAACGCTGAATATCCTCGGGATGCTCAGCCCGGGCCGGGCCGGCGCACAACGCACTGACCCCCAACACGCCCGCCGCGACTTTTACCAGGAATCTGCTATGCATGATCAGCCTCCTTTGAGTTTTCTTCTCGTCAGGCCCTTTTTACCCGCGCAAGAGCCCACGCGCGCCTTGCCTCAGCCCCGCAGGCTGGGCCAAGACAACCCTGAAAGGTAAACGGAGTTCTCCTAAAAAAGTTACAGGAAGCCGGCCCGGTTAAAAAAACGGCTCATGGGCACAGGATCAATCAAGGGGAATGGAAATAAAAAATCCCGCGCTCAAGCGCGGGATAAAACACGGGCTGATTTTACAGATAAACGCCGAGGAGCCCCCTCACATCCTTCTTCGAAGGATAAGCTTGGCGTTCTGTGTGTCGACCTGAAAATTAAAATGACTCAAAAAAGACATGCCCAGAAGACCATCGTAATCCATCACTCCTTCACGGTCAATCACAATCGCTGGAACATGTTCCACGCGCGCCCGGCCGATCCTCACCTCTTTAAGCGTTACGGCCCGAGCCGCGACAACGGTTCCTCCGGCCACGCGGACAGGAACCGGTTCGGCCCTGCGCAAATCTATTTTAAGCCGCCGGGCCAAGGATTGGGAAATCTGCACCTGCTCCGCTCCGGTATCCACAAGAAACATCGCCTTTGTCCTCTTGTTCACGGTGACTTCCGCGGTCAGGCCTCCCCGCCTTTCCAGAGGGACAACCTGTGTTCCACGCGCGATATGCACAACAGTTTTCGCAGCCCCTCCGGTGGCTTTACCAACCGCCACAACAGTTTTTCCGGCAACGCGGGCGGTGTGATACCCGGTTTTCCCGACCACGCTTGCCGCCTTCCCCGTAGCCTTCGCAACCGCGCATCCAGCCAAGCACAGCGTTCCCCCGCACAACAACACAGTCCCCCAATAGGAAATATTCATACCGTCCTTCATGGTCCCGTTAAAAAAAGACCGGGCGCAAAAGCCGGGCAGGGCTAAAAATTATGGCTCCAAAAAGCGGGAATCAGGGTCTTTCTCGACTTCCATCCGAAACAGCGTCTTGATCTCATCAAAATCCATGTCATCCGTCACCAAATTCTGCCCATATTGATTTTCCGCAATAATCATCCCAACCCCGGACAACTTTATAATATCCGTGGCCGGGAAGGAACATTCCCACGGCGAATAAACCTGACGCGACATTTTCTTGCATTGCCGGGACACGCACTCCCGCCCTTGAGGAGGGATAAGGCGCAAGGTTGTGAGATTCTCAAATGTTTCATACGTGTCCACCCGGATGCGGAATTCCATCCCCGTTTTATAAATATACGCCAAGTACCGGCAAGAATTCCTCACCTTCGGCTCAAACCCGGCTCCGCCCCAGCACACCTCTTTATCCCGGGCGAAAACCGCAGGGGCCGTCAACAGCCCTCCCGCCAGCGACAGGACAATTCCACCCCAAATAATTTTTTGATATGACAGCATCCTCATGGGCGAATAGCCTTCCCGGAGTCTTCCTTCTTTTATAAAAATTAAAAAGCGTTTAATAATATAAAAAGTTTCTTCACTATTGTCAATGCCCCTGGCCGTTGTTCTTCTCCGCTGCTTTATGAGGAGAGGAATAATATCCTTTGGCCTTCAGGGTTACGGAATTGATGTATCCGCTCTTCTGCCGTGTATAGCCAACCCTGTCTTGAGGGAATTGCCCGGCCAGGGCGCGCTTAAGTGCGGCGTACCGTTCCGCCTCCTCGGGGAACGCGCGCAAATAATCCCGGAAATACAGCCTGTCCCAAAGGCTGGAATCCCGCTCCACCATGTGAATATGGTGCGTTCTTTTCCCGGACGGATCGCGCTTAATAAACCAGGCATAATACGGCGGGCCTTCAAATTCAGGGCGCCAGAAATACTCATATCCGTCCGCTTCCAAAAGAGGGACAATGATGGCCCTCGCCTCCTGTAAACTACGGACCTCGACCAGTATATCAACAACCGGTTTTGCCGCCAACCCCGGGACCGCCGTGCTGCCAAAATGTTCTATACGCTTAAGCAGGGACTCCGGCAACCGGGCCCGTAAAAACGCAGCTTCTTCCGCAAACTGCCCGGGCCAGGCCGGGTCATAATCCACCACCCGGATCTCCTCCCGGACAGCGGCGTCGATTCGTTGCTGCAAAGTTTTTTTCATGCCCAGCCTTTCAGATAACCGGATAGGACGCCGCCGGGCACGGCGACGCGCGCTACGGCTGAACGCCAGGCTCAACGGCAGGCAATTCTTCCGTCTCTATAATTTCTTCCTGAATACGCCATTGCTTGTTGCCATCCCGGCAGATCAGCAGGGAGTACGGCGTCGTCATCTGGGCCGGGGACACGTGCCGCGAAGCCGTGATCCTGACGCACCCCTCCTCTAAATTATATGCGACATCCGAAAAGGTCGTTAAAGTCCCCATCGCCACCTTGCTCATCCGGGCGCGACGGCGCGTCTTCTTTAAATATTCTTTATGTTTCTCTCCCGTTGTCCCGATCCTGGCTGTCCCGCCATCCCGAAGGTGCCTCACCGCAAGAATCCGTGCGTCGTCAGCAAAATAATCAATAATATAAGAATCCGCGTGATTCCCGCCGTCCACATAACTTTTAAAAAAGGCTTCAGCGGAATCCATCAGTTCGTCCGCGAACGCCCCTCCGCCAGCCATGGCAGCCAGGAACGCCAAAATAGCAATAACCCACAAGCCTCTCTTCATATCATGTCCCTCCCGAACGCTTTCTGCGTGCCGCAAAAACCCTTACCGCGTTAAAAATATACCAAAGGCCAGCCAGGAAAACAACGCTGCAAATAACCGTGAGCGTCAGGTTGGACAGCGGACGCAGGGACCGGGCCAAGAAAAACGCCCCGCCGGCAGTAAAAAGCACGCCTTCAAACAGGACATATTTCGCGCCGATCATGCCGGTCCGCCCGGCCAGGACACTTTTACATATCAAATAAGGCCTGATAAACCGCCATAACACAAATCCAGTCACCACAACCGCCATCAGGGTATCCCACAACATTTTCCCGATGTGATCCATAATCTTATCCTAATAAAACACTCTTGTTCCAGGGCTGGAGTTTTTCCTGCCCCTGTTTTGGCGTTGTTATTATACCGCGTCTTAAGAAAATTTCCGCACTTTTTATGAAGATGCCCCTTCGCCCGGCCACATCGATTCCAAGCCAGCTCCATAAAATTCTTTACTTTTTAACCTCTTATACAAGAATGAAAAGGTGTTTCCCTCTATCAAACTAACGGGTATCCCGGGGAAAGGACGCTGAAAATTCATGAATAAAATGCCCCTGTCCTGCAATCCGCCTTTCACATTCTAAACACATATATTTCCTCATTTTCTTATCTGAAAAAAGTATCTGGGGGCTTACACGGAACCCCTCGCGCCCGGGACTTGCGGAATCCTGCCAGCTGCGCCTATTTATATATTCAAGCTCTTTATTTACGGGGGGATTTGATGTGACTTTATATTTTTTGCTGATAATTTCTAAAATTTGAAATAAGGGCTTCTGTTCAAAATCCTCGGCAAGAAACTCTCTCTAAAGCCAACGCAGGCTGATCCGCAGAATAACCGCCTTCTTCCGGGGCTGCGGGATGAAAAAACAGACAAAGCCCGCCGCCGGACAAAACAGCAGGAATAAAAATCATTCCACAGCGTGCGGGCCAACGTTTGGAAACTCGAAATTTTGATTGCAGGCTCGCATTCAGTCTCTCTCCCGGGTCTTGCCAGCCCGTTCCCAAGGCTCCACAGCTCCGGCGCGTAGCCGAAAGAGCGGGTGAGGGATCGGCGCATCTATGGCGCTCCATTTCCTGTGCGTCTCGGGGCTGCGGGCGCGGAGCTTCTTCATCAGATGCGTCCATTCATACCCGATTTGCCCGGCCGTCACAGAAAGGGCCACAGCCTTCCCCGCGGGCCGGATTTTTCCTTTGTCAAAGGTATACCCGCGCGCCTGGGCCTCAGCGTGGACAACCTTCAGATACTCCGTCATGGCGGCGAGAGGGGTTGAACAAGCGCGGAACCGGTCCAATTGCGGGTGGCGGCGATACCCCCGGGTTTCATCACGAAGCACGGCCTGGGCCAAAAGCGCTTCGCGCCAAAGCGCCACCAAACCCTGCCGGTCGAGATATTTAGGATGTAATGACCAGAGCCTCATCGTTTTAGGTGTGGCATATCATCACCGGCGGCAAGTCAAAGAACGGGATTCCGCCAGAACACGCGCGTTGTTAACCCTTAAGAAGCCGCCGGGCAAGCCATTTCTTGGGCTTCATGAAATAAAAACCGGACTTCTTTATAGTTGTCGGCAATATGGGCCAAGAGCCCCCGGATGAAAACGATAATGCCGGCCATCTCAAGGCTTTCCTCAACAGTTGTCATGACGCCGAATATCAAATTATTTTGTCCGTGAGATTCAGCATAATGGCCACCGACAAGCTCAAACCCGATGCATCCGCCAACATAGAGAACCGCCGCCGCGAGAAAAGAAATCCTCGTCTTTAAAGGAAGGCCCAGCAAAAACTTTAGAAAAAATATCGACACCCCGAGAACAAGGACAAGCCCCGGGATGACCCACGCGAAATAAAAAACGCCGAGAGCGCCATCGCCCAACAGCGTGCGCATCAGGCCTTGTGTCTTTTCATGCAAGCACAAGAGCTCATCAGCGGCCATCAAAAAAAATCCGGAGGAAAGGGTCACCCAGTATAAAACAGGGACGGACCGCCGCTTCTTTTCGAGCATAGTGATCACCGCCAGGAGGAGCGATGCGAAAAGCAACAGCAGCGCAGAGAAAAAAGTCGGGATATTCTGCTCGGCGTTGAGGCAAAAGAGGGGGATCAGGCCGTAAACATGGTCATGCCCGGTGAAATACGTCGTCAAATCTCCTGCGATGCTAGCAAAGACAAGCAGAGAAGCTGTTGTCCACAACACGCGGGCGATGGAACCCGGGTACAAGGAAATGCTGGCGCCCAAACTCATGCACATAACCTCCCAAGCCGTAGGCGGGCCCAAGCCGCCTTATTAAATATCTATAATCTGGGTAAACACCCGGTCCGTTGACCGGTTGGGTTCTTCTTCATCCCAGCCTCCCGGCTATAAGCCCGGCATCGTACTCACCGGCACGCATCGGATATTACGGGACACCTTTGTATTATATATTCTTTCATTAAATTTCCAAAAAAATTTGACACATTGTCGTTTTCGCTCATTCTCATAAAGGGCTCGTTAATCACCCGTTTCTTGAACGTCATCTTCCCCCCCATCCTCTGGAAGGAATTCCCGGGCCGACTTAGAACCGAAAGAAATATTAAGCCCCTTAATAATATCTTGCGCTTCCTGATATTGATCTTCCCGGACCATAAATACCGGCGGGAGGGCCAGAGGACGCACTAAATTAAAATCTTCGCCCTGTAAATAGTAGTCTATCCCTTCCGCCAAAAGCAACGATTTTATCAGCGCAATATCACCCTGGTTGAACGTCCTCAACAGCTCTTTATATTCCATATTTAGTCTCCTGCCTCAAGAACCCCTCCGCAACTTCCAACGCCCCTCCAGCAGGGCTGAGCCACGCCCCCGGCGCGAGCCCCTCCCGGCCCCGGAGGCGCACCTCATGTTTTCCTTATAATCAACAACTCGTTGCCGCCAACTTGAAATTCATAAGGCACCTTCTTGATTTCTATCCTCTGCGCTTTGAATTCCGATATGATCTCCCGGACATAGGGTGATTTCTTCGCATTATAATCTAAAAGGGGGAAAATCCGGGCCTCCTGTGACACCCGCAACATTTCCTTTATGGCCTTAACATGAAACTCATAAGTAAGCTGATCCGTGTATAAAAACAAAAAATGCGAGCATAAAGAGATGTCGAACGCGTCGTTTGAAAACGGGAGGTCCGGCAATGCCGCCGGGATGTACCTCCCGCTCATTTTACCTTCATCATAAGAATCTAAAAACGCGCTCATCGCCTTCATCCGGACTTCCCCGAGTTCCTCCACAGATTTGACGCTGTCCCATTTAAATTTTTCTTTATCCCCCGCTGTTTGAGCCATAACATCCTTATATGTTGCATGAATCCGCGTCTGGATTTCCTGCCTCGTCAAGTTATATAAAGGGTCAACCGAAGTCACGTGGCCGCCTTTTTGATGACATTCCCAATTAAAACTGGCCGGCCCATCGCCGCACCCCAATATTTTCAATGTTAACTCATCCGCGCTCAAATCAAACATCCTTTGATATTCATCAAAATTTCTTCCCCACGGCACGATATTTTTGTATTGGCAAGCCATCATTAACCCTCTGTGTTATTTTCAGCCCTTTGGCTACGGCAAGGGTTTCCGGGGCAAAAAACGGGAATCCGCTTTTTTCTCATTTATTGACAGCCCCAAGGACGCCCCTCTTCAAAATAATTTCATAATATAGAACCACGTGTAATACAAACCAACCAAAGTAAAAATCACCCCGGTCATTCTGCGGGTATAGTATTCTAGTTTCGTGACCCGGTGGAACCAATGGCTTAACGAGGACACACCCAGCGCGATGGCCACCGCAAAGAGCAGAACCGGAATCCCTGTCCCGGCTCCATAAATAACGGGCAATAATGCCCCTGCTTTACTGCTCAGCGCCAAAGGGATAAGGCTTCCAAGAAATAACGCCGCAGAAAGCGGACAAAACGCCAAAGCGAAGACAAGCCCTAAAATAAAGGCCCCCGGAGCACCCGACTCAACCAGGTTATTGTGATGTTCCTGGGGCAAGGATAACCCTGGCAAGCGCAAAGAGATAGCCTCGAGCAGAAATAATCCCGAAATGATCAAAAGCGGCCCCAGTATTTTTCCCATATGCGTCTGAAGAAACTGCGCAACCTGCGGGATACTAAGCAGAGAATGAATAATCAGCCAGCCCAGCACCGCGTAAGCCGCTGTGCGCCCCAAAGTATACGCAAAGCCCGAAATAAAAACCATCAATGGGTGCGTTATCTTTTTTGAAATAAATGTCACCGCAGCGATATTCGTCGCCAGCGGGCACGGGCTGATTGAAAGTCAATATCCCCAGCCAAAGGGCCGAGCCCCAAGCGAGCAAAACCTCTGTCATCGCGCCCCCTCCCTGAAGGACTCTATTTCCAGGACGACATATTCACTGAACTGTTGTTTGTCGCGAGCGTACTGCCATATCTTCTGAAGATTCCTCGATTTTATTTCTTTCCCATCTTCGACTAGAGATAAAATCAAAGCTTTTGTGTAGAGCTGGTAATCCTGGACAAAATGTTCATTATTTTTCTCTTCCACATTGATCGGGACAAAAGCTATCTTTCCAGCAAGGATGTCGTCCCGGAAATAAGTTTCGATGGCTTCTTGAGCATATTTCTCCATCATATTGCAGGTATAACAACGAAACGCACCATGAAAATAATAAACAATAACAGTGCCCCCCTCTTTATTTTGCGCAAAGCATAAGGAGCTTGCGCTAATTACCGCAACACCCGCCAGGATTATTAAAACCACCAGAAATAATTTCTTCAACTTTCCCTCCTGAAATTTGAAATGCCGTTTTTTCGATACTTTCATCGTTAATCTGCGTTTTCCCTTTTTCGAAACCCATATCTTTAAGGT
Organism: Candidatus Omnitrophota bacterium; assembly: GCA_029560465.1. Lineage (GTDB taxonomy): Bacteria > Omnitrophota > Gorgyraeia > Zapsychrales > JANLHA01 > JAGOJP01. The sequence continues at coordinate 125,659 of JAKQKX010000016.1, read as the reverse complement.
TAAACGAGACAGGAGAAAATCCCGCGTGTTCCAGGATTTTCTTGGAACATAACACCTGACAACCATCAATTGCTATTAACTTCTTAGCCGCTTTCGTGGACTCAATCATCCCCGGCACATGCGCCCCCACGCCGGCTAGGCAAAACATCTTGGCCTGTCCGCACCGGGCCATCCTGCGCGCCACACGGTCGGACAACTCTCCCACATCCGATCCCCCCGAACACGGGAAGATTAAAACCCCTGCTTCTTGACACATACAGGATTTATCACTCATCAATGCCTCCTATTTTGAAAGGATCTTTTTAACCTCATCAGGCGACAAAACTTTCCCGGCCGAAACCACCGTGCCATCAACCGCCAAAGCCGGCGTCATCATGACACCGTATTCAGTAATCTTGTCAATATCCGTAATCTTGCCAATCTCGGCTTGGATATTCAAACTTTTCACCGCCGCCTCTGCATTAGCGGCCAGCTGTTTGCATTTAGGACAGCCTGTTCCTAAAATCTCGATTTTCATTTTTTGCCTCCAGTTTATTTTTTCACCGCTGAAACCTTTATGCTCACGACCGCGTCCTGAGCACCCTCAAAATTGTTAACCATGGCGTCAACCGGATAGCTTGATTCACTGATGATCTTAACATCCTGAAATCCAACCATTGAAATGAGTCGCAAATACGCCTCTTTCCTAATCGCTCCGGCCAAACACCCCACATACGCCTCAACTGATTCTTTTATTTGTTTCGGCAAGTCTTTAGCCAGCACCAGATCCGATACCATCAACCGGCCTCCTGGCTTAAGTACCCTGAACGCTTCTTTGAATACCGTCTCTTTGTCCGGTGATAAATTTATAACACAATTGGAGATGATCACATCAATCTCGCTGTCCTCAACCGGAAGTTTCTCTATTTCACCTGAGCGGAATTCCACGTTATCGAAACCGCCTTTTTTAGCGTTCGCCCGGGCCCTCTCCAGCATTTCCGAAGTCATGTCCACGCCGATAACACGCCCGGTTTTGCCAACTTTCTTGGCTGCAAGGAAAGCGTCAAACCCTGCGCCACTTCCTAAATCAAGCACCACATCGCCCTCTTTTAATGACGCGATGGCTACTGGATTGCCGCACCCAAGCCCTAAATTCACACCATCAGGAACGGCGTTCATCTCATCTTCGGTATAGCCGACAGTCTTGCTGATGTCCCGGGCACTGCTTGATGATGAACAGCATGAACTGGAAGAACAGCAGGACGTCCCCTGCCTGGCTACTTTGGCGTAGCCTTCTTTAACTATCTTCTTAATATCTTTATCCATAATCCCCTCGCTTATTTAACAATAAAACCAAAAATTATGCCGTTTATCGTCGCCATAACGACGACCAAGCACACATAAACCGCGGTTTTCTTGGTCCCTATGACGCTACGGATAACAAGCATACTCGGCAAACTTAACGCAGGCCCAGCCAAAAGAAGCGCCAACGCGGGGCCCTTGCCCATTCCAGAACCGATCAATCCTTGCAAAATTGGAACCTCAGTTAACATCGCAAAATACATAAACGCCGCAACGATCAATAAAAAAAGTTCGCCCGTAAGAAATTGCCTCCGACCAGCGCTTCCACCCATTGAGAAGGAATAACGCCTTCATGCCCGGCCCTGCCCAGAAGCAGAGCCGGAATAAAGGAAGGCGACCGCGGGCCCAAGACCGGCTCCCCTTTTATAAATTCCAGAAAATAAAGGCAGACCCGTGCAGGAACAAACAGCGAGGATCGTGCCGGAAACCGCTGCGACACTATAGGAAAAGATTTTATTCACCTTGGCCCCGAAATACTTCATGACGGATGCTTGGCTGACAAAAACAGAGATGGCCCCAGCAATAAAGAACGCTGGGACAAAACAAAGGAGCACGTGCTCCCGGGCGTACCATTTGACAAGCGCTGATGCCTCCCACAGCGCATTCGTAAATCGCAGACTTTCAACCGCCAGATAAAAGCACACCCAGAACGCCGTTATAATACAAAAAAATTTCTTCCCTTCCTTCATTTCTGGCCTCCTCTAACAATCTTGCAACAACCGCCTTCAATCCTTATCGCCTTAATGTTCACCAACGCGTCCGCGATCTTTTTTTGGGCCGAAGTGATCATCCTCGAAAATGTCGGACGAGATATTCTCATCTTTTTCGCAGCCTCTTCTTGAAGCAGCCCCTCGGACCACGCCAGTCTCACAGCCTCGAACTCGTCCAGCGAAAGGCAGACTCCCTCAAGTTCGTGCAAAGGCCGGCATTGAGGCCGGAAGCACCTTTCCCCCGGCGCGCACTTGACCCATCTTGTTTTTCTAGGACGCATGGCTTCTCCTGACTATTATGAACATTTGTTCATAATGATAGCACAAGAATCCCCAACAACAAGAATTTTTACCAGCCCGTTATCACGCGGCCTTTCGGGGCCCGCAAGCACAAAAGGCCGCTGTTCATAAATGAGGACGCTGGCAACGGGAACAGGGCCCCTTTCCCAGATATAGAAAATCCCCTGAATAGCCCTGCTGTTCAGGGGATTTTCTATATCCCGTCAACCACGGTCAGCTCTTTTCCAACCAACCACCAGCCTTTTTCTCGCTCGACCTAATTCTCTAAAACGGAATCAAAATGGACTTCTCGATATGTGCTTGCGCATACTCCTCCTGGCATCCGACACCAAAAAAGACGCAAGCCTCTGCTGGATCATGTTCTTAACCTGCCACGACCAGCACAAAATAAAGCGCCGTCGAAAAACTACCATTTAAAGAACTTCGGCCCCCTGGGGAGTTCCTTTCGCGCCACATTTATTATCAGCCCCTTTTTCCTCCTCCGAATCCAACCTCAAAACCTTTCCAGCTGTCAACCTAATATAACCCTGTCCTCCCCAAGCCCTTTTAAAAATATCCTGCGCTAAAGCTCCGCTGCAATGAAGAGGCGCGACTTTTTGCACGCCGACAAGTTTTAACGTATAAACAATTTTCTCAATAACTTCTTGAGTGGCCCCTTTCAAATGGAACCCCCCCGCGATTAAGAATACCGTCTCACCAAAATATTTCTTTACCTCATCAACGATGGTGCTAAGCCCGGGATGGGCGCATCCGGTGATAATCGCTGCTCCCCGAAAGGTCTTAACAACAATGGCCTGCTCATAAATATCTTTTCCGGCGTAAATTCCCCGTATTTGGCCGGTTGAAAAAACTCCTTTTTTGATTTCCAAAGGGCCGGGGACTTCGACAAGACGCACGCCAAAGCCCGCGATTCTCTCTTTTGTCTCACGGCTGAATCCCGGACAAACATAAACCGTCACATCCTTTTTTTTCTCTAAAAAAAGCCATAACCCCGCCAAATGGTCCCAATGATCATGCGAAATGATAATATGCCGTATTTTGTCGGCATCAACTTTCATCCATTTCAAATTCCGCCAAAACACTCCCGCGTCACCAAAAGTATCAAAAAGCACGTCCTCCCCGATTAAGAAGGAAATCCCCCAATGTTTAATAAATCTTTCCCACTTGGTCGAGCCCTCAGCCAGGAGCTTTATTGACATGCAGATCCCTCCCCTCGAAAAATCAAACTTCTTTTGACGCAGACGGGCAAGTTTACCCTCCATATTCTTGCATAAGAATCGCCGACACTTATCTCCTCACCTTCGCAATCATCACTAGCCGATAACGAGCCGCCATTATTTAAATGGTTTAAAATGTCCCCTCACAGCCAATATTCGTGATCCACGCGAGGTCCTGGCCTGTTTCGGCGCCCCCGAAACATCACGCATAGTTTCTCCGTTGGAAGAGAACAAAGCCCGCGCCAAAGGCAGCGCGCCCCCCCCGTTTATGACTAAGACGAAAAGAGACGCTGGCGATCATTTATTAAATCCGTCTTAAAACAATATCCCCTAATGTTGCCCCGGAATGCCGGGCAATCACCGGGCATTTAACCTTAAACAAAAAATATATTCTTCCTCGCCCCTCGCTTAAAGCCTCATAATTTCCCTGGCCTTTGCTGATAATCAAATCCGCTTGATTAAAGATCCTCAAAAATTCTTGCGAACAATACTTTAAAACGGTTCCTGGGGCATCAACCCCGCTAGAAATCACCTCAGCAACTTTGTCTATCCCGCAAAAAATCGCGTCTTCCAAAAGGGCATCATTGATCGCAGGCTTGTCCCGAACCGCAAAGATAACTTTCCTCTGACCGCAAAACTCTTCAATAAGAACCCGGTCAAAAACAATCTCTCCGGCATTATCTGCCAAATAAAGCACTGTTTCTGCCACCTCTAAATCCTTCTTAAAATCTTCGTACTCAAACACGCCTTTCTCTACAGGCGCAAAATCATCCCGCAATAATTTTTGAATCTCCTCTTCAATATTAAGCGTATTCTTCGCCGCATAATCAATGACATTGCCGGCAATCGCAAGTTCAAGCGCCGTTAACAAGCGGTCATTAGACCGGGCGACCTTTTCTTTTAATTTAGGATAAATCTCCATGGCCCTGCGGTTACTTTTGTCCTTAATCCCTTTATAAAAATCTTGCCCGCCGAACCTTTTTTCAAAGACCTGATGCATCTCCCGTGCCATTTCCGGAGGAGTGAGCCCTAAGGAGAATTTCGGGACTAAGGCCGCTACTTCATCCATCATTTCTTTATGAATAAGTTCATTCCCGGTGAATAGCCGTCCCATCTCAAGCGCCTGCTTGAAAAAGCACGGAATACATTCGACAAACATTTTCATCATTATTCCTTAGTTTATTAACTCTTTGTATCTTTTTTCATTTCTTTATACGCAAGACAAAAGGGACAAATCTTACTCAATTGTTTCATGCCTAAAGCAAATTTGGATTCTGGAAAACGCCTTGCCACAAAACAAAGCGGACATATTTGACAAATAAAAGCAAAAATCCTCACAAACACATTCATCGTGCTTTCCTCCATGACTAATACCCGGGGATTCTATAAAAATTTTTTTATCTAAGCCCCTTACGTCATCATCGGCGGAATTTCAGCTTCATCCTTTCGAAAAGGCTTAAATAATCAACAATCAACCTCCCTTTTAAATGGTCAATTTCATGCTGAAGCACCCTTGCCATAAGCCCTTTGGCTTTAAGTTCTACCGCTTGCCCTTTTTCATTTAAACCGCTTACAGCAACCTCATAAGATCTTTCGATATTTACCGAAACCCCTGGGATGCTTAAACATCCCTCCTCCAAATGGTCCCCGCCTTTTCTCCAAAGAATTAAGGGATTCGCCAATTGAACAGCCCCTTTCCCAATATCAGCGACAATCATATTTCGGGCAATCCCGACTTGCGGGGCCGCTAAACCAATTCCGGCACAGTGCCGCATGGTAAAAAGCATCTCTTCAAAAAGCCGCCTTTCTTTATCCGTAATCTCTGCGACAGGCGCGCATTTTTCTCTTAAAATAGATTCAGGATATCTCTTAATATCTAACAGTTCCATTTTGAAATTATATCTTGCCCCTTCTTTTCAATGTCTCTTCATCACTGATCGGCTGGACCGCCCTCCTCTGAGCTTTATAAACCGAGACGATATTCAGTCCATCAAAATAACGGGATATCCTGTCAATTTCTCCTTGAGACAACGGTTTTACCCTGGAGGGCCTCAGCGGTGTATTGATTTGAACTTCATCCGGATGAATTTCCTGGGCGATTCGAGCGATATCCTGTGCGTATGCCTTATTTTGTTCAATAAACATAATTTGCAACGCCAGCCGCCCCTTGTAATCTTTCCGAAACAGCTTTATCCCAGCAACGATATTTTCAAAAACAATTATTTTTGTAGGACGGTTGACGGCTGTCAAAACTTCCTGGGAAGAGGCGTCCAGTTTCACAATTACGAAATCCGCCGGCAATAAATCTTCCCGGACATCTTCCCTGCTTAACAAAGAAGCATTGGTGAAGACAGCGATTTTTTCCCGCCTTATGCCTTTTACGGCCTTAATCATTTCCCCAAAATTCTCTGCGAGTGTTGGCTCGCAGGCGCCTGAAAAAGTGATGTAATCAACGTTCAAAGCCGGGACGGACTCCAACTCTTTAATAACCTCTTTACACGGGACAAAAAGCATCCGCTCATCCGTAAAAAGGCCTGTCTTCCCCAACTGGCAATAAACGCAATCAAAACTGCAAACTTTTCTTCCTTTGGATACGGGGTCTATCCCTAAAGAAGAACCCAACCGCCAGGATGGGACTGGCCCAAAAATATATTTAAAATTCTTCTTACTCATTCTTAAATCGTTCCTTTTGACAACGAGGCCTCAATCTTTCTAACAACTTCAATAAACGCCTTGGCCGCAGCCGATTCCCCTTTAAAAGACACAAAAGGCTTACCGCTATCAGCCGAAACCACCAATTCCGGGTCCAAAGGAACCCTGCCTAAAAACGGCACATTCAATTCTTCAGCAGCTTTTTGCCCGCCGCCTCTCTTAAAAATATCAACTTCCTGACGGCAATGCGGGCACATAAAACCGCTCATGTTCTCGATAACCCCAATGACTGGAATATTTAATTCTTTAGCGAAAAGAACACTCTTCCTCGCATCTAAAACAGCCACGTCCTGGGGGGTCGTCACAATCACCGCTCCGGTCATCCCGGGAATTAACTGACAGACACTCAAGGGCTCATCCCCTGTTCCCGGAGGAGAATCGACGATTAAATAATCCAACACGCCCCAGTTGACATCACTTAAAAACTGCCGGATCGCCGAATTCTTCATCGGACCCCGCCAGATGACCGGCCGGTCACAATCCATTCCGGTCAAAGCCAAGCTGACCGCCTTTAAATGAGCAGTGACTTCAACCGGCTCAATACCCAAATCCGTTGTATAAAGCGACGCCTGTTCAATTCCCAACATTTTCGCGATATTGGGCCCGTGCAGATCCACATCCAAAAGACCCACCTCCCGCCCAAAGGAAGCCAAGGCATAGGACAAATTGACCGCAACAGACGTTTTTCCAACGCCCCCCTTGCCGCTCATAACGATCAATTTATTTTTAATTTTAGGCATCTTTTCCTTAAGACGCTGGTCCTGCTCTTTCATTAAATCTTGCTGAGTCATTTTTATTCTCTTTCGTTTATTTGATCGATATACCCAACAACCCGGGATTGGCAAGGAGCGCCAATCCCGGGAGAATTATAATAATCCCTCCAACATACTTCATGATTTCTGCCTGACGCTGGGGGGAAATGCGCCGTTTTAAAAGCATGGATAATCACAAGAACAATCCCCGTCCATGGCAAAACATAAACAAGGACGCACAAAGGCCCCTTTTCAATACGAAAACGCAGGTTCTCGCATCTTTTAAAATAACGGCCCCTTATGCTGGGCTTGGATGGTCAGGCTGACCCCTTTCTTGAAAAAAACTTTCTTTGCAATTAATCATACCCGCGCTCAGTGCAAGCGCAGTCCTTAACAGAGCCACAAAACCCGTATATTTAAAAACATGAAGCCATGCCGGCATAAACAGAAAATAAGAAAACAGAATCCCACACGATGAAGCCTTTGCCCGATGCTTGAGGTTGACGCCAACAGCCCCAGTCAAGACAATCATGTTTTTGTAAAACTTGATTATCGCCCTGAGGGGAATTCTCCGCCATTAAAACACATTTCTTGCTCCCAACATTGACCCGCCCGCCAAGTTCCGTAAGATTCAGTTCTTCAAACAGTTTACCCGAACCGCTTGGAAGTGCGCACCGCGAAATACCTCCGGGCTGAGTAATCCTTAAGGACCTCAAAACGTCCCACCGCGGTTTTCCTGTCACCCCAAATAATAAAATTAATAAAATGGACACCCAGACGCCGAAAGCGAATATAATTTTGAAAATATTGGCCCTTAACTTTGGAATGATGTCCTCATGTGACGATTCCCCCTCCTTAATGCATTAAGAGATACTCCGCAATAGCACGGTACAAAGTACTCACAGCCAGAATCGAACAATGGCGATGGGACTCCGGCAGGTCAGGCATCCTCTCAATAAGGTCTCCGGCAGATATCTTTAAGGCCTCCTCAATCGATTTCCCAAAAACCAAGCTGGCCGCGAGCACTGCGCAGGCTTTCGTCGGCTCACAGCCGTCGGTAAAGCACTTCACGGCTTTAATCTTGTTTTGGTCTATGACCAAGTAGAATTCCATCGAGTCTCCGCAAGGACCTTGCAGCCGGGCATGACTCGTAAAGTCCAACAACCGGCCCAAAAATTTTCTGTTCTCTATAAGGCATAAATAAAATCGGGGGATATTGGCCTGTTCTTTATTCATCGGCGTTCCCAAACTCCTTTCCGCTGCCACCGCATAAATAAAATCCCTATATGCGTTGAGCGCACTGACTCCCTTATTCTTCTAAATAAATTCGACAAGAAGTCCGGGGTAATCGCAATCTGCCAACCTCCCGGGACTTACCGCATTCTTAACAAACACCGCCAGTGATCCCAGGATGTTCGTCTTGCCCGTTCCGCCTTTTACCGCTGGCAATCGAAAGGGTCATGGTCTCTTTCTTAGGGCGATCAGGACTTCCTGAAACTGGGTTTGGGCTATTGATGTTTCTAATCCTTGATTAAACAAATATTCCTGGGCATCTTTTATCCTTATCTTCCCGGAATCATGCTTCCCGCCTTCCCTGGCATGAATTCTTTCCATTATGGCGAATCCCTTGTCAGTAAAATCGCTAAGGATCAATTTGCCATCGAGCGCAAGAACGCGCACTAATTCATTGATCACTTGATAGGGGTCCCGGAGGTGATGGAGGGTATTAACCGAGAAAATCGTATCAAAACTTTTGTCCGAGAAACTTAAAACTTCTCCGTTCTCAACACGAAAATCCGCCAAATGCTCGAGGTTGAAATAACGTAGATTGAGGCGGGCATAATCCTGTTCTTCTTTTGAAATGTCAAAGGTGGTAAACAAACAACCGGCTCGAGCTAAAAGAAGCGCAAAATAGCCCTTCCCTGTTCCGGCTTCAAGGATTTTTCCGCTGAAGGGTTTTGCTGCTTCAATAATAAAACCCCGTTCCTTATCGATGTCATAACCGAAACTTTGATATAGCGCTTTGCGCTCAACATACCTTTTGTGATTTCTTAATGCCTCTTGGTCCAAGCCAGCCTTGTCCACTTATATAGCCCTCAATTTGGGATGTCATAATATGTTCGCCCCCTATGGAGGAACTGAGCTTCAACTCGCCCTGGTAAAAAATACTTTTTACAGGCTTCTAACGCCTTATCCTCATCAAAATCCTTGCAGGAATAGACATCAATAGTCAAAAATTTCTTTGGGCTCAACGTGTGAATCACAACCGAACTTTCAATCAAAGGGACCCAGCCTGAGAGGCCAGCCTTCTCAGGGAAACGCTTGGCGTCACTGCGAAAAATGCTTGGCGGCGCCTGTTTTTCCATTCCCAACTCCCCGACGATAGTATCGAGGAATCGATAACATAGATCCAGATCATCGCAAACGCCCTGCTTACAATCATAAAAATCCAAAAGAAGCTCGTAACCGAAAGCCTTTTCCCGTCCCTGTGTTGCTTGCGCCTGTGCCATGCTTTCCCCTCTCTTCCTTACGGATTCATTTTGAATTGTTTCCCCGGCCCAGGCGAATCCGTTTTGGCAAATTTCCCGGGCATGAAGTTCTCGATAACTTCACGAACCATTCCGGCCATTATCAAATAAACAACGATCCCGTCCGGCAATACCCCAAAAGCATTCGGCCCTACGTTGCCGGTCACAACGGATTTAACTCCTTTAGTAATCATAACCTGCGCGGACTGAATCCATGCCCCGCCGGAAAACTGGGCCTAGGAACTTCCGGCTACGTCAACGTTCCCGGTTTGCGTATCCTATAAAATACCGGCACCGGCCGAAACGGGAACCGACTTTAAAATCCACTATCTGCCCCTCAATGGGGATACAAATCATCATATGAAACAGCCCTTCTGTCGAATCTTTATTACTTTTTAAAACATCTTAATGACTTAACGGCATTCCCCATCATGTCCTTGCTCGTGGCACACATCCAAGCCGCCTAAAGGACCTTTTAAAAAATCTCTGACAGCATCCTGAACTTTACCCGAGTATCCGAAAACCTGAACACCCGCGTTCATAAATTTTTGTTGGGCACCACCCCCCATCCCTCCGGCAATGACACAGTTGACTTTATGACGTAAAATCTCATCGACGGCCTGGCATCCCCCGCCCCCATGTTGAGCGTTGTTCGGCACCACCTTGGTTTCCACAATCTTGCTGTCTTTGATATCGACAATAAAAAAATAGCGGCATTGGCCGAAATGCTGCGCCACATAGCTTTCAAAACCTTTTTCGTCTTCAAGTGTAATCCCGATTCTCATACCATCCTCTTTCTGTTTTAAATAAGACGAAGACCCGAATTGCGCGCTTAAAATTCGGGCCGTCGTATCGAAAATTATTGACCGCTGTTTTTGCTAGAGTCTTCAAGTGCGCCGATGCGTTCTTGAGTATCCGCAAGCTGCTGTCAAAACTTAAGCTTGGTTTTTTGGCAGCTGAGATTCCTCTTGCGGCGCCATATTTACTGCACCTTGCACCTATATCCGCGTCCCAAAGCCTGCTTGAGCCCGCTGTCATCCGAGAAACCAGCAACGTACTGGCAGGTTCCCCCGGACACCTCTGTCTCCGCCAGGGTTCCCGTGACCACGCCCTTGAAATGACCGGCTCCAATGCCGGTTAACGGCATAGCCAGTATCCGTCACCCTGTCATCGATCCTTGTTCCCTTGGGCCTATCCGTCCCATCAAATCCCGGCTTATTCTCCTCCTTTATTAAGAATCATTTCCATTAAAAATTAAAAAAATATAGGCTACCCGTCTGCCTGGCAACGACTGCACAATCCATAAAACTGAATTAGATGATTTGTAATTTTAAAACCATATTTTTTAGACAACACCTGCTCTATCTCCTGGAGCAATCGGACCTCTGCATCAATAAAATCCGTATAATCAACGACACGGTTACACCCCGTGCATACAAGATGATGATGGTGATGCGCCCCCTTAGGCCCTTCCGCGAGCTCGTAACGAGCCCTTTTATCGCCGAAATCAAACCGATAAACAAGCCCTAAATTGGTCAGCACGTCTAATGTCCGGTAAATTGTCGTCAAACCGATATTCGGATGCTTGGTATGGATATGATTATAAATGTCTTCTGCGCTTAAATGATCTTCTGTCTTCGCCAAAGTATTTAAAATAACTTCCCGGGCGATCGTGATCCGATAACCGCAACCCCTGAACTTCGCCTGCCACCAGGGTGGTCCCATTCCATCTCGATTAGGCATATTTTTTATTCTTTCAAATGGAAACGATTTTCAACAAAGTTTACTGCGCACGAAACATTTTGTCAAATAAAATCTTAATGATGGTGCCTACAAAAAGAGCCCCTTCACAGCTTTTTGACCACGGATGTTTTATATCTTTAATAAATGTAAAACCCAGCCCCAAGGGCGCTCATAATCATAAAATTATATCTTCTGGAAATCTTTGAGGCCTATGGAGATAAAAAATCCCCTCAAGGATACAACCTTCAGGGGATTTTTTATCTCCCGCCCATCAACAACGGGAACTTATATGGCGGGCCCGACGAGATTTGAACTCGCGATCTTCTGATCGACAGTCAGATATGTTAACCAAGCTACACCACGGGCCCAAAATCTTTTGGGAAAGTATAAGTGTATTATGCAAATAAGCTTTTGTAAAGAAAAAATTTCTGGTGGGCGATGAAGGACTTGAACCCTCGACCTCCCGGATGTAAGCCGGACGCTCTAACCAGCTGAGCTAATCGCCCAAGATCGTGTTATAATACTATTCTTTCAAACAACTGTCAACACAGGCTTTTCACCCGGCAGAACCCCTTTACGCCCCCACCTTGCCCAGCAAAAAGACCATGACAAACAGGGCCACGGTTTCAATAATCCCCAGCACCATCAGATAATTCGTGAACCCCTTCCCGGTCTCCGCCAAAGCGTCAGCAGCTCCGGCACCGGCCTTGCCCTGGAACCAGGCCGAGACACCCAAGGCCGCCCCGCCGAAAATCCCGGCGCCCCAGTAATAGGCTCCGCCCTGGACTGCGCCGGCGATTTTATTCATCAGGATCATGCCGTAAATGGTCTGGGAGAGTGGCGCGCCGACAAACGCGACCAGCAAAAACGGGGCCGCTTTGCTCTGCGCGTAACACTTCTTCCAGGCACCCACCGCCGACATCCCCGCCGAGCCGCTTCCAAGCGCCGATCCAATAGCGGCTAACGACACGGCCGCAGCGAGCCCCAAATCCTGAAATTGCATTAACACGTTCTGTTCCATCTCTCTCTCCTCTTTTATAAAAATCCTTTATGACTTCGTTTTCTGAAACGGTTCATACGCAAAACCCGCCCACTCCAGGCCCAGGTGGCCGGAAAATTCCAGGGTGTTCAACCGCACGCCGTGTACCATCAACGCCAGAAGCGCCAGGTTAAAATTGATCACATGAAGCAAAACCATGCCTATAAAAGGCATGGCGTTGGCCGCGTCAGCGACGGCCACGGAAGCCAGCCCCACCGCGTAAAGCCGGATATACGACACAACGTCCGTGAAGGAATTCACGATGTTTAAAGCCAAATTTCCCAGGCCGGCCAGCCCGGCTTTAATCAAATTCCGCTGGGGTTTGGTAAAGAAAAGAACCAGAAAGATTCCTGTTCCTAATAAAAATTTGGCTACGGCCGGTAGCGGATACGCCAGGATCAACATGCGCGCGATGAAAAACATGGCCCAGACGATCAGAATCCACCCGGCTTCCACCACCGCGGTTAAAGACGGCAGCCGCTGCAGCAGCCGCCAAGCGTGCGCGATGGTTAAATGAACAGCGCCGATCAAAAAGCAAAGCAGCTGGAAATTACGCTCATTGTTGACCCAGGGCACCAGCGGTTTGACCGTGCCGTCCAGCCAGCCCTGGCCGAAATAGGTGCCGCTTAAGACGCCCCATAGAATCACGCACCCGCTCAACAGATACCCAAGTTGGACCGAAGTCTTTATTCCCGGGGTCAGCCGGTTCGCTTTCTTCATTCTAAAATAAAAAATGATAAGGCCCAACAGGGTCACCGCGCCATACCCCGCGTCCCCGATCAATATCCCAACGAACACGCTAAAGAAAACCAGGAAAAACGGGCTGATATCCACTTCCCGGTACCCCGGCACAATCTGGGTCATGGCAAAAAGAGGTTTGATCATGGCCACCCAGGAAGGATAGCGCAGCTGGGTCGGCACCTGATCACTTTCCGACGGGTCTTCCAGCAGCAGGCCCCAGTGTTCTTCCCGCGCTGCGGCTTCCAGCGGGCCGGCCGCGTCGACAGGACAGAACCCCTTAATATAATTGATGCGCCCGGTGATCTCACGGCCCTCTATAACATTTTCAAAAACGAGCTGTTCCCGTTTCTGGGCGAGAGTCCTCCGGAAATAATCCAGGTATTTGCTGTCATCCAAAAGCTGCTGATGCGACTCTTTGACCCGCTTGCGCAGCCAAAGTTGTTCTTCTTTAAGACGGCTCAACCGTTGGTACGGAAACGGTAATGTTTTATAAGGAATATCGCCGTCTTTATATGACAGCGCCAGGCACCGGGCAACCCCGCGTTTCGTGAAAACCGGCTCCAGGATAACGCCTTCGGGCGCGTTCCCAACATCTTTTTCCGGGACTTCCACCAGTTCCACTTTCAGGCCTTGGGCGCGGATGTGTGCGATATCCTCCAGGCTGAAATCACCCCACGGCTCCCACTCTTCGATCTGCACCTGGCGTTTAGCGATCCCCTCCCGGTCACCGTCTCTTAAGGCCGCCAGCCCCAAAACAACATCCGCGGTCTCTTCCCAGTCTACGGCGTCCACCTGGTCCGGGTTTTTATGCTCGTGCGTCAAGTACCCGACGACCTGTTCCAGGAGCTTAATGTCGTCTTTGAGTTGGTTCAAGCCCTCGCCCACCGGCGTCCGCAAATGCTCAACGTGCAGCACGCCCATGTCCCTTAACCGGAGCAGGGCCGCCTCCAGGTCTTTATCCTGAACAAAGAGAAAAACTTTTTTCATCGGCACGATCATAACGTTTCCTTGAAATCCTTATGCCGTCACGGCCTCAAGCTGGGCCATGACCTCGATTTTCTTCTTGGCCACTTTGCTGATCCCCACGGCGTTCGCCTGCTGGTCGCCGAGGTAAATACGGATCACCCGGATATTCTCCAGGCATTCCGGGATCTTCACTTTTTCAAACAAATTCACCCGCTGGGTCGTCACGCGCAGCTCCTTCTGCAGGATCCTGATCTGTTCCCTGATGATCCCGGCCTCTATGTCATCCCGGACAAACCGCCGCATGACCGCCAGCCCCTGATCCACCCAAAACGGCGTCAGGTACAAATCATAATCCACATCCTTAAAACGGACGTCCTTTAAAACCGGCATGTCCGCCCCGGCGATGTTCAACGTTTCGATGCTCACATCTTCCGGAGAAGGGATAAGCCATTCTTTAAAATCCATGCTCTCCAGCATCATCGGGTCGGCCAAAAGCCCCACCCAGCGGCTCATCGCCCGCCGTTGCTCGGCCAACGATGCGTCCTTCGCCTCAAGCGCCCGGCTGGCTTCCAGAATTTTCATCTGAAGCTGCTGTTTCTTGAGCTGCAGGGTCGGCAGATAATGCTGAAACTGCTTTAACCCGTCGCGCTGGCGTTTCAGCTCGCCTTTTGTGAGCTTGATCTTTCCCATATACCACTTTCTTTAAACACCGCCTCCGTCACATTTACGCCAGGCCCACTAGGACGCGGGCACTGCGGCGGGTTTCGGCCAGAACTGCTTCAATAATGATTCCTTAATGCCGGTTTCCGCCGGCTCAAAAATATCCGCCAGGATGCGCCACCCCAAATCCAGCGCCGCCTCGAGAGGAATGTTCACGCTTAAGTCCATCAATTCCCGTTCAAACCGCTGCCCGTATTTTAAAAGCTTGTCGTCCCAGGGGCTCATTTCAAAGCCCATCGACTTTTTCTCCAGCGTTGAACGATAATCAGCGAACAGCTGGATCATCCGGTCCATAATCGTGCGGTGGTCGCCGCGGGTGCGGCCGTTCACCTGCTGTTTCAATCGGCTCAAACTTCCGAACGGCTCAATGCGCCCGTTTTTCAGGTAAAACTGCCCCTCGGTGATATACCCGGTATTATCCGGCACCGGGTGGGTCACGTCATCACCGGGCATGGTCGTCACCGACAAGACAGTGATGGATCCAGCGGTATCAAAATCCACGGCCTTTTCATAACGGGCGGCCAATTGGCTGTATAAATCGCCAGGATACCCGCGGTTGGACGGAATCTGTTCCATGGTGATGGAAACTTCTTTCAACGCGTCGGCAAAGTTGGTCATATCGGTCAAAAGGACCAGGACCCGTTTCCCAGCCAAAGCGAACTGTTCGGCCACCGCCAGGCTCATGTCCGGCACAAGCAGGCATTCGACCGTCGGGTCAGCGGCCGTGTGAATAAACATCACCGAATGGGACAGGGACCCGTGCTGTTCCAGGGTGTCTTTAAAAAAAAGAAAATCGTCGTATTTCAGGCCCATGCCGCCGAGCACGATCAGGTCAACTTCCGCCTGCAGGGCGATCCGCGCCAAAAGCGGGTTATACGGCTCCCCTGCCACGGAAAAGATCAGCAGTTTCTGCGATTCCACCAGGCTGTTAAAAATGTCGATCATCGGGATCCCGGTGCGGATCATGTTGCGCGGCACAACACGCTTGGACGGGTTGACCGAAGGCCCGCCGATATTGATCATGTTCTCATCCAGGGAGGGCCCGCCGTCACGCGGCACGCCGCTGCCGTTAAAAATGCGGCCGAGAAGGTTATCCGAGAAAGACACCCGCATAGGGTGCTTCAAAAACCGCACTTTATCGTCCGTGGAAAGACCGCGGCTGCCGGCCAAAACCTGAAGAGACACCCTGTTCCCATCCAGACGAATCACCTGGGCCATCGACATGCCCCTGCGCGACTGGATTTCCGCGAGCTCCCGGTAGGCCACGCCTTCCGCTTCCACGGTTATAACATCGCCTGCGATCTGCAGGATCTGACTGTAAACCTTTTGCATCGCACCTGACCTCACTTCTTTTCTGTTGCCTGAAGACGCTCGTCCCCGGACAGTTGGCGTTTAATTCCGGCTTCAATGTTCTTAAACTCATCACCTTGAAACGCCGTTGAATTCCAGTTGAGAAATTTTTGCCTTAAATCCTGAAAAAAGCGCCGGGCTTCGGTTTTATCCGGAAATTCAAACCGCTGGTCCAGGATCGCTTCCATGATGTCAAACACATACGCCTGCCGGTCGGCCGAGGTCGCCTCATCCTGGGGATCGAACGCGTTCTGCTGAAGGTAGACCGCGTCAAAAAACTCACCTTTCAGGTAATCCACGAATTCCTCGATGGTGGTCCCTTCCTCGCCGATGACTTTCATCATCTGCGAAACATTGTTCGCCTTGCGCAGGATCGCGACGCCTTTCCGGACTTTAGACCCGTCGATAAAACTTTGATATTTGCTCCAGCTGTCCAAAGGGTCGATGGCCGGATAACGCCGGGCATTCGCCCTGTCCCGGGACAGCCCGTGAAACGCGCCCACCACCTTCAAGGTCGCCTGGGTGACCGGCTCTTCAAAATTCCCTCCCGCCGGGGACACGGCCCCGCCGATCGTGACCGAGCCCCGCCCGCCATTGTGCAGCTGCACCAGGCCGGCCCGCTCATAAAAAGACGCGATCCGGGTCTCGAGGTACGCCGGGAACGCTTCTTCACCGGGGATTTCCTCCAGGCGGCCGGACATTTCCCGCATGGCCTGGGCCCATCGTGACGTCGAGTCGGCCAACAGAAGAACATTCAACCCCATCTGCCGGTAATATTCCGCCAGGGTCACGGCGGTGTACACGCTGGACTCCCGGGCGGCCACAGGCATGGAGCTGGTGTTGCAAATAATCACGGTCCGGTCCATCAGAGTCTGGCCGGTCTTAGGGTCTTTCAGCTCAGGAAACTCTTTAAGAAGCTCCACGACTTCCCCGGCCCGCTCCCCGCATGCGGCCACCACGACGATATCCACGTCCGCGTGCCGGCTGATCAAATGCTGCAACACGGTCTTGCCCGCGCCAAACGGCCCCGGCGTGCAAAACGTGCCGCCGACCGCGACTGGCACCAGCGTGTCAATGATACGGATCTGCGTTACCAGCGGCTGGGTGGGCTTAATCTTTTTAACGTAGGCGGTGATCGGCACTTTCACCGGCCAGAGCTGTCTCATCGTGACGGAATGCTCCTTGCCCTGGCTGTCTTTAAGCCGGGCGACCGTGTCTTTCATCTTGTAAGACCCCTTGGGGACGATCCCGGCCACGTCCAGCTCTCCGGGCAGGTTAAACGGCGCCATAATCCAGTGCTGAAAAATTTTTTCCGGAACAGTCCCAAGCTTCTCCCCGGCCAGCACTTTATCGCCGACTTTAACAGCAGGCGTGAATTCCCAGCGCTGTTCGGCGTCCAGCGCGGTCAGGTAAGCGCCGCGTTGAAGGAAGAATCCGAATTGCTTCGCCAACTCCGGCAACGGGTTCTGCAGCCCGTCAAAAACCTGGGTCAGAAGCCCCGGCCCCAATTCCACGCTCAAGAGCTCACCGGTAAACTCAACCGTATCATGAACGCGGATATCCTGGGTGTCTTCAAACACCTGCAGGTCCGCGCGCTTGCCCTTGACCCGAATGACCTCGGCCTTAAGCCGTTCTGATCCCACGATCACATAGGCCACTTCATTCTGCATCACGCGGTCGCTGAAAACCACCGCGACCATATTCCCGTTCACTCCTATGACCTGTCCGGTCCTTGGTCCGCTCACGCTCTTTTCCTCCGTTTCTTAAACAGGCCCGCCGGAATATTCCCACGGTCAAGCCTGAAAAACCGTCTCTATAAACGCCGCCTCACCTCAACCGGGACACGGTTGAGCAATATTCATTAAAAATATGTTCTCCTTGCACCGAATCAATGCGTTCCAGCCGCCTGAGGATCTGCAGCTTGAGCGCGTAAACAATCAAAAAATCCAGGTTAAAAAACCGGCCCTGCCCGATTTCCTCAAGTTTAGCCCAACGCAGCTGATCAATGATTTTTTCCGCCTCCAGCGGGTCAGCGGCTTTCTGCGCCCGGGAGACCGCCTCGATGACCGCGGGTTCCGCGCCGCGTTCTCCGCGCATAAAAGACGCCGGGTCTTTCTTAAACTGGGCAGCCCTCGCCGTCACCCATTGATTCCGCAGGGCCTGCATGAACGCCTGCCATGCGCGGATCACCCGATGCCCGCCGTCCGAAACCACGCCCCCTTTTTCCACGGACAATGCCTGCTCGATAAGCGCATAATCGTTCCGGGAAAGCAGCCGCCCCGCCGCTTCCAAAAAAGCATCCAGGCTTGTCACACAACAAACCCCGTATTCAAGATAAGGCAAACTGGCGGCGAAATAGTAATACATAAATCCTTATTTATGCTTTCAACGATTCTTTTAAAATCTTGGTGACGTGTTCATTTAGATACTGGCCTAAAAATTCCGCGAGGCTTTCATCCGTAAAATCAAAA
This sequence comes from Candidatus Omnitrophota bacterium, assembly GCA_029560465.1. Classification (GTDB taxonomy): domain Bacteria; phylum Omnitrophota; class Gorgyraeia; order Zapsychrales; family JANLHA01; genus JAGOJP01. Next base: position 107,069 of record JAKQKX010000016.1, on the reverse strand, counting down.
CAGGATTTCCCCTGATCAAAACTGATCGTGAACCCGGCGCGGATATTATCCGCCGATCTCAAGACTAACGGCTGTTTCAGCGCGCCTTTCAGCTTGGCTAAAAACCCGTTCTCCAGCTTTTTCAAATCCTCTCCGCTTAAGGCCACCTGGATATCCCCGGCTTGCGCATTATTAAAGTACGCCGCGGCGATCTTCTGGATCAAGCTGACCATAACCTCGGGAGAAAGGCTTTCGCGCAGGTCCTTCAATACAATGCCTTCGAGGGTTTTAGTTATTTCTTTCCGCAAACGCAGCAACATGTCCCGGGACGCCTGTTTTAAAGCGACCTCAACCACGTCTTTCGTCTTCTGGCTTTCCGTCTTGGCCCCCGACACAATCCGGGCGGCTTCCTCTTGGGCCCGGGCCACAATGTCGCCCGCACGTGTTTGCGCCCGCGCCTCGATATCCCGGGCTTTGGCTTCCGCCACCTCAATGCCTTCGTTTTTTATTTTGTCTAGTAATTCCTGAATCCGTTCCGTCATATTTTTTCTCCGGTTAATAAAATGACATAAAAAGAAGCTCTGGTCCCCCTGCTTTTTCTTCCTAATATCCCCGGGAACTAAAATTATTAGAATTTAAAAGCATGCGCGAGACCAGCATCCCCGGTGCCCTGTCATGCCTGTTAAAAATTGTCAAGAGTGTATGTCGTGCAAGATTTGTTTTGTGGCCAGGCGGGGATCCAGCGCCTTAATGATCGGCCGGCCGATAACCAGAAAATTGCTACCGCTGGCGACAGCGTCCCTGGGTGTCGCGATTCTTTTTTGGTCCTGCACATCTTCCCCGGCCGGCCGGATACCGGGGGTTACGATAATAAAATCCGGCCCGAATTCCCGACGTATAAACGGCGCCTCATGACAAGACGCCACAACCCCGTCACATCCCGCCTTCCGGGCGTCTTGCGCTTTCTGCAAAACTTGAGGGAGTATATTATCCGTTTTCTGTTCACTTGTCAAGACAGTTACGCCGATAGCCAGCGGTTTCGGAACATCAATTTCGAGAGCCGCTTTCGCACCGGCTTCAACCGCCGCTTTAAGCATCTCAACCCCACCGGACGTATGCAAAGTGTACATAAACAGCCCCTTATGCCGGGGCTTTTGCGGCTCACAAGAATTCATGCTTCGTTCGATAGCGACATGCAGGCGGCAGGCCGCATCCACGGCGCGGGCGACAGTATGAGGGATATCATGGAATTTCAAATCCAGGAAAACCCGTTTGCCTCGCGCTTCGATAAACCGGACGGCCGCCGGCCCGCAGGACGTAAAAAGCTGGCTGCCGACTTTGAAACAGTCCACGTAATCATCCAGTTGGACCACCAAAGAGCGCACCTCTTCCAGGGTGTTCACATCAAGGGCCACGATCAATTGTGGTTTTTCCGCCGGTTCTTTCATGGGAGGATCAGGCTCCCCCGCAGTTGAACGATATCGTTAATTTTATGTTTTTTCATATACGCCTTTATGCCCTGTAAAACATCCAGCGGCGCGCGCGGGTTGACAAAATTGCCTGTTCCCACCGCGGTCATGGACGCGCCCGCCATGATAAATTGCAAAGCGTCATCCGCAGTCATAATCCCGCCCATGGCGATAACCGGGATCTTGACTTTTTTCGCGGCCTGATACACCATGTTCAACGCCACCGGCTTGATCGCCGGCCCGCTTAACCCGCCCGTAACATTGCCGAGAACCGGCCTGCGGGTGCGCGTGTTGATCAGCATGCCGGTCAAAGTATTGATCAGACTGACCCCGTCCGCCCCGGCGTCTTGCGCGGCCACGGCGATCACCGTGATATCCGTAACGTTGGGAGAAAGCTTGGCAATCACAGGATAGCGGGATATCTTCTTGACCTTCTGCACCAAAGAGGAGGTCGCGCCCGCGTCCTGGGCGACTAAATTTTTCTTTTGCAGATTAGGGCACGACAGGTTCAATTCCAAAGCACTGATCCCTCCGGCCGCGTTCAGTTTCTCCGTGATCTTTAAAAATTGCTCCTCCGAATGCCCCAAAACGCTGACAATCAAGGGCACCGGAATTTTTTTCAGGGCCGGGAGGTCCTTCTCAATAAAAACATCCACACCGGGATTCTCAATCCCGATCGCGTTGAGCATCCCGGCGGCCGTTTCCGCTATGCGCGGCGGCGGGTTCCCTTCCTGGGGCAACAGGGTCACGGTTTTCGGAATCAACGCCCCGAGCTGTTGGACTTCCTGCAGGTCATAATATTTCTTCGCGTGCCCGAACGTGCCGGAGGCCACCGTGACCGGATTAGGGAACACCGCGCTGCCGATTTTTACCGTAAGGTTCATGATATTCTCTCATTCTGCAAAAGAAATCCTGACAACTATGTATACAGGGTTTTCAGCCAAAATGTCACGTGGCTCACCCAGGGTACCGGGAGCCGGTTAAGTGAATTAGACGCCGGTTCATTTCTTCTAATTCAGGGAACCGGCGTCGCTTGAACGCAACCGGCTCCTGGCACTCTTACTTAACTAATAGCATCCTTAATCCCATGATCATCAATAAAATCCCAAACGCCCTTTTTAACGCCACATCGCCCACGCCCTGAACCAAGTGAGCGCCGGCATACGCCCCGGCAGAAAACGCCAACGCAATGATCAACGCCATCTTGACTTTGATATACCCGTGCTGGTAATATTCCATCACCGCAAAAATAAAAACCGGCGGAAGAAGCACGGCCAGCGTCGTGCCCTGGGCCTGGTGCTGGGACATCCCGAACATCAGGACAAAAATGGGGATCAAAATGGTCGCCCCGCCGATTCCGAAAAACCCGCTGAACGCGCCAGCCAGAAGTCCGATTAATACGTACAAAAAATATGTCATGCTCATGGCCCCCCTAAAAACACGGTTCGTGCACATCAAAAACCGGGCCGTCATGACACACGGTCTTGTACCCGGAAACCGTCGGGATAGAACACCCCAGGCACGCGCCCAGCCCGCAAGCCATCACTTCTTCGCACGACACCTGCCCGGGGAGACGATGTCCTTTTGCGAAATCCTGCACCGCGGCCAGCATCGGCTTGGGCCCGCAGGCATACAGCATGGTTGTTTGCGGGTCTTGCCGGATCTTACCAAACAGCCGCGTCACCCGTCCCTTCACGCCGACGCTGCCGTCTTCGGTGGAGGCAAAAACCTCCACCCCGTTCTTCCGGAACGCTTTAAAATCAAAAACCTGCGCCTGCGCCCGCGCCCCGTACAAGAGGATTTTTTCAACCCTTTTCTTTTTAAGAAAGTCTGAAAAAATCAAGAACGGCGCAACCCCGATGCCGCCGGCGATCATCACAACCTGCCTGACGGCCGGCGCCGGCTCACAAAACGGCGTCCCCAAAGGGCCCAGGACGTCCAGCCGGTCGCCTCTTTTTCGGGAACTTAAAATTTCCGTCCCTTTCCCGACAACATCATACAAAATATCCATAGTCTTCGCTGCGCGGAACACGCTGAACGGCCGCCGGAAAAACGGCTCCACACCGTCCGTGACACGGATATGAATAAACTGGCCCGGACGGGCCTCGTTCACGGCGGAGCCGGCGTCCAAAGAAAGCCGGTAATATTGCGGGCAGACTTTACTATTAGAGACAACCGTGACTGTGCGTTGAATTTTATGCATGGCCCCGTTGGTCCCGGTAACGGATCCCCATCACCATAAAAAACACGGCCGCGGCCGACAGGAATATCAAGACCGTGCGGAAAATATTAACAGAACCGAACACCCTCCATTCCTGAAGGGATTCCATGGCCACAGCCAAAATCGGCCAGCATGCGAGGCCCCGGATTTCCTTGGTGCTCCAGGTCTCTTTCCACGGGAACAGCGTCGAAGCGTTTGTTATCCACAGTTTCTTTAAAGAAGGGAAAAGCCGCGGGACTTTACGGCAGTACGTTTCATATTCCTCCCCGAAATTTTTGGTCAGCCATTTTTCTTCGAACACAATCTGTTTATTAAAACGCAAATAAAAAAGCACCGCGAATACGGGCAGAATCCAGAAGGGCCACACGACCAGGACAAACCCCGACCCCAGCATAAAACTGCCAAGATACATCGGGTTCCGGACCACCGTGTACAACCCCTTTCTCACCAGCCCCGCCCCCTGCTGAGAGTGCGCTTTCTTGACACCGCGGGCGGACATGCGGATATACGCCCCGGACAGGAGGACGATGAAACCCAGCCAATCCAGGGCGTTATCCAACAGGCGGCTGGACGGATAGACATGGGGAAACTGATATAAAAACACCGTAAACAGGACAGCGATAGAGAGAAGGCTGGAGTCAATTCTGACGCGTTTTTTCATTATAATTCACCTCTGGCAAGCCGGGCGAAAAAAGGCTTCACCGCTTTGAATAGTTTTTTGAGCAAGTTAACCGGATAATGATCTGATAATCGCTGACCATTATAGTGCAAATACTTTCCATTGGAAAGGTCGAAAACAATTTTGGCATGCCGCCCTTGATCTGTCATCCGGACGAGGACAAAACAGCCGCGGCAGAAACGCCCTGAATATTTTTCTGCAAGCCCCGGCACTCATTCCGCTTTCAGGGATCCCGGATAACGCAAATATCACATGGCCGACAGATATTTCCTGATCTCCTCGGCCTTTTCCGGATTCCCGGAAGCGGAAAACATCCGCAACGCGTCCCCGAAATAGACCCGGGCCTGTTCCGCCTCTCCTAAAGCGTAATACGATAGCCCTAGATACAAGGAGGCGTACTCCGTGGGGCCCTGGATCCGGACCGACCGCTCCAATAAATCAATGGCCTTCCGGTGCTGTCCGTATTCGTAAAAAAGGATCGCCAGATTATGATAGGGGCTCGCATGATTGGGGTTGACCCGGATCGCCCTTTTAAAAAACACAACGGCTGATGCCGGGTTGTCCCTTTCCTGATACAACAGGCCCAGGTTGTTGTAAATCCTGGATAACTGAACCTTCGTCGTCGCGTCAAAGGGCTGCCTGCGCGCGTAATAAAGGGCCACGGCTTTTCGGTAATATTCTTCCGCGGGGAAAGACCGGCCCTGGCGCTGGCAAAGTTCCCCCAAGGCAAAATATCCGCCGGGATTAAGGGGGGCTTTCTTCAAAACATCTTGCCATACATACAATTCCTTTTCCCAAACCATGTTCCGGCGAAAAGTCAACACCCCTAAAATCAGGATGATACTCATCATAATGCGCCGGTAACGGGCCGGTGTTTTCACCCCGGCAAACACAATGTAAGACAAAAACCAGGAAAAGCCCGCCATAGGCATATAAAGCCAATGTTCATAAATCACGCCCCGGTTCCCGAAAATAACCGACAGCGCTTCAATGCCCGTGGTCGCGAAAAACCAGAAAACGCAGAAGCTGATTTCCCGAGCCCTGCGAAAAGACCGAAACGCCGCGATCACCAACGCCGTTAATAACAAGAATGAAAAGAAAGTCGCCGGCTCGAAGAACCCGCTGGCAACAGGATAATCATAATCAAAATTCTGGGCCACAGGAACGACAAAAAGCCTTAAATACGTCCGCAACACGTTGATTTCCGTCCAAACATACCGCGCATCAAAACGGGCCCAGCTCACCAATCCCTGATATTGATATGTGGAACCGGACGGTTCCAGGCGCACGAACACAAGGAGCAGCAACGAAACGCCCAGAGACAAACCCAACGCTTTAACCGCGCGGCTAGGCCGGATTGCGCGCCCGCCCAAAAAAAACAGGTCGTAAACAGCGAGGACCAGCGGGGCGGTGATCATGCCCTGCTTCGACAGAAGCCCCAGCCCCGCGGCGCCCGCCAGGGCGGGGAGGAACACCCAACGGTGAGTCAGCCTGTACCGGACATAAAAAATCAAGGTCAGGACATAAAACAGAGTGACTATGGCCGACGCCCTCTGAGTGATATACGACACAGCCTGCGTCTGAACCGGATGGCAAAGAAACACCATGGCCGCCCAGAACGCAATGTGTTGCCCGCTTCCCGGAGAGCGCGCCTCCCGCAAGACAGGCGTCGCATAACTGAAGAGTATGAAATAAAACACCGCTATGGCTGTCAGCAGATGGATGACCAGGTTCAGGACGTGGTACCCCTGCGCGTTCCGCCCTCCGAGCCGATAATTCAGGGCGTAACTCATGCCGACGATAAAACGCACATGAAACTCTTTCCACAACGCCCGGACATCCAGGGGCCCTTTCCGCACCGCGGCGCTGTCAAGGACAAAAGAGTGGTCGTCAAAACAAAATTCTCCGGTCAAAGAATTTGAATAAATTAAAATCCCGACCGCGCATATCGTGATAACCGCAAGCGCCCGGCTGTTCCGGGCCGCCTTTTTCAACCAGCTGTTTTCATTCGTCATGCTGTCCTGCCCCCTGCTCATCCCGGCCCGCCCCCATGCGATCCAAAAGAAGCCCCAAGTTCCGCTCCACGCCCCCCTCCAGTGAATCAAAACGAAACGCGTTCTCAAACGCGTTTCGGGCTTTCGGATAATCCCCCTGGGCCGTGTATATGATCCCGATATTATTATATAATTTTGCGGTTGTGACCCGGTCAAACCGGCTTCTGGAACGTTTGTCATCAAGCAACGCGACTGTCTTCAAATAAGACGCGAGGGCTTGCTTTTTAAACCCTTTGCGGTCATAAGCCACCCCGGCCTCATAATGCACCGACATTCTGTTCGGGGAGCGTGCCACCTCATATTCCCAGAAGCGGATCTCATCCCGCCAAATCTGATTTCTCAACACTGTCATGACACACAAACTGAAAATTAAAATAAAACCGACCCGCTTAAAGCTTGCCTCATCCCCAGCCATGTCATACAAAAGACAGGCGAAAAATATGGCGAACCCCGCCATCGGCAAATACAGCCAATGCTCAAACAACAGCGACCTGTGCACCAGGCTCACCACAACCACTTCGATAGCCGTCGTTAAAAAATACCAGCACACGCAAAAGCTAAGGATCCGGTTGCGGCGGAACAGGTATCCCGCATAGCCCATAAGGCTCAAGAGCAGGCCGGCGGAAAGCCATGTCCGGACTTCCCAAAAACTCATAACCACGGGATAATCATATTCAAACCTTTGGAAAGCCGGGAACACCAAAAGCCGCAAGTATGTCCGCAGGACATTAACCTCCGTCAAAAAAAAATAAGGGCTGAACCGCGACTGGAACACCTGATTTTTCAACGTCAGCCCGCCTTCGTCAACCCGCGTAAAAATAAACACGCCCAACAAAACCCCGCACAACACAAAAAACGGAAGCACGCCGCGCAAGAACCTTTTCCATCTCCCCTGTTGCGGCTCCAGGAAAAAAAGTTCACATAAAAAAATCGCGCCGGGCAGAGTCATGACCATTTCCTTGCAGAAGATCGCCCCCAAAAAGCTCACAACGGCCAACCCGTAAGCCAGGGGGCTGTCTTCTTGGCGGAATTTCAAATACAAAACAATGGTCAACATGTAAAAAAACGCCGCCATGGATGTCGCGCGCTGGAAAATATAAGCGACCCCCTGCGTCTGAATCGGATGGCACAAAAAAACCAGAGCCGCCCAAAACGCGATCAGGTCACCGGGATAAGCCCGTGTCCGCCGCGCAAGAGCGCTCCGGGAGAGATAGACGACAAAAAAATATATAAGAAAGCTGGTCAGGACATGGATGAGGATATTCACCAAATGAAAGCCCGGAACGCGGAACCCATGCAGGCCATAATTCACCGCGAAGGTGACAAAAACCAAGAACCGCGTCGGGAAAGAAGCCCAAATAGGCCTAAGGTCAGGGAAATGCCGGATCGACTGATTATAGGCAAGGAACACATAATCATCGCATATAAAATCCCCGTCGAGCACGGGGCTGTAAATGGCCAAACCGATGATTGTCAGGTAAAGGAGAACGCAGGCAGGACGGTATAACAAGGAGGTTTTCATCTGTGCATAAAGATACTGGCTCTGTTCAATATGGTTATCCTGCCCGGGATAAAAATTCCAAAGACGCCGCGGTTAAAATCAGTTACGCACGGCTTCGATAAGTTGCCGTAAACGATGTTTAAAATCCTCAAGCCCCTGGACAGGGATCATCCCGGGAATATTCCAGTTCCCGAGGTCAACCACCGGTCTTTTATAAACCAGGCCGTAACAAATTTCGGATTCGGTCCCATAACTGCCCGGCAAAGCCACAATAATATCAGCGGAACAAGCAACCATCGCATTCCGGGCAAACCCGATGGATGTTGGTAAAGCTATATCAATATATGGGTTTGCATCATTCTTGTCAATTCCAGGCAATAATCCGATTGTCTGCCCACCCGCTTCTTTCGCTCCTTTAGAAACAATCTCAATCACTCCACCAAGACCTCCGCAAACAAGAACACACTCCATTTCGGCTATAATCTTACCAACATTATACACAAAATCCTCCACAACACCATCCGAACTATGACTCCCCAAAACCGAAACAGTGATTTTCTGCTGACGCATATTGTCTTTCTCGAAAAAGTAAGCTGCCTTTTTCCACATTTGGGTAAAAGCTGTGCAAAACTACCATTTTTGATTTAAAAAAGAGGGCCCATCGGGAGTCGAACCCGAACCACAGGAACCGGAATCCTGGACTCTATCCATTAAGCTATGGGCCCCAAAATAGGCTTGAAAATCAGATGATATTCTTTGAGGAAAAGCCCGCACACCATGACCCCACCGGGAACACGCATTCACGGCAGCGACCTTCACTATCCAGCAGGATAAATAATGATTATAGATATAACCGGCTAAAAGTCAAAGGGTTTTATTCGAAGTTATCCCGGCGCGTTTCCCGCGCCAGACAAAGCATCATCAGCGCATTCCCCATCCATCCGATATCCGGGGCTAATCATCCTGATAAACAATTTTCCCGCCGTATAGCGTTGTTTTCACTTTCCCTTTCAGCGTGCGCCCGATAAACGGGGAGTTGACGGCCTTGGAGGCGAAGCCCTCCGCTTTCACCAGCCATTCTTCATCTATATCAACAACGGTTAAATCCGCGTCGTACCCTTCCCTGACCGCGCCTTTGCGTTCCAAACCAATGATCCGCGCCGGGGCCGCCGACATTCTATCAACAAGCTGATTTAACGTCAGCACCCCCCTGGAAACCAATTCGGTGATCCCCAACGCCAGGGCGGTCTCCAGCCCCGTGACACCGAACGGCGCGTGGTCAAACCCTACTTCCTTATCCTCAACCGTGTGCGGCGCATGATCAGAAGCGATGCAATCGATCGTCCCGTCTTTCAAGCCCTGCCGTACCGCTTCCACATCCACGGCGGTCCTTAACGGCGGGTTCACTTTTGTGTTGGGATGAAAGGATTTAACAGCTTCATCCGTCAAGGTGAAGTGATGCGGCGTCGCCTCTGCGGTCACTTGAATCCCCTGCGATTTAGCCCAGCGGACAAGTTCTACCGACCGGGCCGCACTCATATGCTGCAAGTGGATACGGGTTTTCAGGTAATGAACAATCTCAATATCACGGGCGACAATTACTGTCTCCGCCACGACAGGGTCCCCCTTCATCCCCAAAAGGGTGGAGGTGTAACTCTCATTCATGACCCCACCGCTGCTTAAAGAGAGGTCCTGGCAATGCTCCATAAACAAAAGCCCGGCCATGCGCGCGTAATCCAGGGCCAGGCGTAACGTTTGGCTATTGGCAACGCTGCGGCCGTCGTCCGTCAGAGCTAGGCACCCCGCTTCTTTCAGCTCGAACATGTCCGTCAATTCTTCGCCATTCTGCCCCCTAGTCATCGCCCCCGCCGGGATAATGTTTAACAACCCGACCCTCCGGGCCTCCTTGACCACCGCTTCAACAATCATCGCGTTGTCAATCACCGGCTTGGTGTTCGGCATGCAGACAATGGTGGTAAACCCTCCCTTAACAGCGGCCCGGGATCCGGTTTCAATGGTTTCCTTATCTTCCCGCCCCGGCTGACGCAGATGGACGTGCAGGTCAATAAGCCCTGGGAAGACATGTTTCCCTTTGACGTCCATCACCCGGGCTTGCCCATCGGGAAGGCCCGGCCCGACCCGGACGATCAGCCCTTTGTCGATGAGGATGTCTTGAAGATTGGGATCCATCTTGTCTGCGTTAACGATAAGGGCGTTCTTGATTAAAACTGCCATAAATTTTTTCTCCTATGATCAAAAAGCTTCGGGCCAACCACCGCCCGCTTGACTTATTCCGCCGTCTTCTTGCCGGACATCAAATACATCACGGCCATGCGCACCGCCACCCCGTTGGTAACCTGTTCCAGGATCACCGAATACTCCCCATCCGCGACATCCGCCGTCAGCTCAACCCCGCGGTTGGTGGGGCCGGGGTGCATGATCAGGACATCCTTCTTGGCTTTCTTAAGCTTCTCCTTATTAATTCCGAACACCCGGGCGTATTCCCGTATCGACGGCAAAAACTTGTCCTGCTGACGTTCTTTCTGCAGGCGCAACAGCATAAGGACATCGCTGGTCCCCAGGACGTCGTTAAGGTCATGCGTTACTTTGACCCCGAGGTTTCTTATGCCCACAGGGATCAGGGTGGTCGGGCCACAAAGGGTCACGTCCGCCCCCAATTTGGTCAGGCCCCAGATATTGGAACGGGCTACGCGGGAATGCAGGATGTCGCCGATGATGGCGACCTTCAGCCCTTGGACGCGCCCCTTCCTTTCTTTCATGGTAAAAATATCCAAAAGCGCCTGCGTGGGGTGCGCGTGACATCCGTCGCCGGCGTTGATAATCGAGGCCTGCACCCCCGCCCCCAGGATATACGGCACTCCGGCCGACTGGTGACGAACGATAATCATATCCACGTTCATGGCCTCAATATTACGCGCGGTGTCCAGGATGGATTCCCCTTTGGACAAGGCACTCCCGCTCGAAGAAAAATTTATGGTGTCGGCCGAAAGCCGTTTGGCCGCCAATTCAAAAGAAGTCCGCGTGCGGGTGGACGGCTCAAAAAAAAGCATGACCACGGTCTTACCCCGCAAGGCCGGGACCTTCTTGACGTCCCGGGTGGAAACCTCTTTAAAAGACCGGGCTGTTTCTAAAATCAATTCGATTTCCTCTTTGGAGAGGTCTTCCAGATCATACAAATGATGCCGAGTCCATTCGGTCATGTTTTCTTAATCTCCTCCAGAACGACTTCGTCCTCGGAATGGTCGCTCTCCTCCAAGACAACCCGCACGTTATGCTCAAGCGACGTTGGGATATTCTTTCCCACATAATCGGCGCGGATGGGAAGTTCCCGGTGCCCCCGATCCACCAAGACCGCGAGTTGAATCTGCGCGGGCCGGCCGAAGTCAATAAGGGCGTCCAGGGCGGCCCGGATCGTGCGCCCCGTAAACAGCACATCGTCCACCAGCACGATTTTCTTCCCGCTGATATTAAAATCAATCAGGGTTTCACGCACGATCGGCTGCGTGTCAACGCGCGTCAGGTCATCGCGGTACAACGTGATATCCAGAATGCCGACGGAGATCGCCCGCCCTTCTATCTCTTCGATACAACGCCTAATGCGCTCCGCCAAGACCACCCCGCGGGTGCGGATGCCAACGAGGCACAGATTTTCAATGCCCTTGTTCTTCTCAAGGATTTCATGCGCGATCCGCCTGATTGTGCGGCGGATATACTCGTGATCCATAATCTTGCCGATAGGCACCATCAAAACCCCCTCGTCTGGTTAAAAAAAAACTCGCCCTCAACGATTGAGGCGAGTTTATACAATCTCTATGAATTCGGCTTAAACATGTCCCGACCTTTGCCGGCCTCGCGGGACCGGATTAAAGGTTAAATTTAGTCAAATATACCACCTGCGTCCGCTCCTGTCAAGGGGAGCGGTGAATCCCCGGACGGGGCCATCCCGGGACAGCAGTAAGACAAATTCCCCTTTCGGGCTGTTCCGGGTGAAATGCCCGATAAGGTCCTGACAGGTTCCGGGCCGCACTTCTTCAAACTTCTTGGTCAGCTCGCGCACGCACACGACCCGCGGATTATCAAGGACCTCATAAATATCCTGCAGGGTCTTCAGCAGCCGGTGCGGGGACTCATACAAAATGACCGTCCTGGCCTCGGTTTTAAACTCGGCTAACTTCCTGCGCCGCGCCGCGGACTTGACCGGAAGGAACCCCGCAAAAACAAACGCGTGTGCCGGCAGTCCGGAAATAGAAAGCGCTCCGATGAGGGCACAGGGACCGGGAACGACCGTGACCGGAATGCTGTTCTCCCGGGCCAAACGGATCAGATGAAATCCCGGGTCACTGATCCCCGGCGTTCCAGCGTCCGTCACCAGGGCCACGCTCTGCCCATCCTTCATTGCCTTGAGGAGATACTCACCTTTTTTAAACTTGTTGTGTTCAAAATAACTCGTGACCGGGGCAACAATGTTGTAATGTTTCAAAAGAATCCGGCTATGGCGGGTATCCTCGGCCGCGATCAGGTCGACGGACTGCAAGACTTCCACCGCCCGGAAGGTTATGTCTTTCAGATTGCCGATCGGCGTCGATACGATATATAACACGACAGTGCCTCCTCCCTCCCAAAGAATCTAACGGCCTTGCCCCATTTTTAGGCCTGCCGCGCCCACAACCTACGGGTTAACGCAGAAATATCCCGGCGCTGAGCGCCTGTCAAAGGGCAAGACGGAGAATTATGAATATCCGTGTCCCTGTTTTCAACGATCAACACCATGGCGTCATCGCTCAAAGTGTGCGTATGCCACACGGCTTTTTTCACAGAGTATATTTTAAACGGCTCCAGGTCTTGGGCACGGATCACCGTCACGGCATCTTGGCCTTCCCCTAGAAAAAGAATGCAGCGTCCCCGCAATAAAACAAACACTTCGTCCGTTTCATTATGGCGCTGCATGGCGCGCAGGTTATCCGCCCGCAATTCTTCAATATAATTTAATACCGCAACCCGCCAGCCCCCGTAATCCACAACCGGACGATAGCCTTCCCCTTGATATTCCTTCACATCCAGCAATTCATCCAGCCCGGCCATTTTGGATCGATCCTCCCTTGCGATGACTTTTATTATACTCTATTCGACGGTTACGGATTTGGCGAGATTACGCGGCTGGTCCACATTGCAGCCCAGGTGCACGGCGATATAATAAGCAAGGAGCTGCAACGGCAACGCGACAAGAAGCGGGGTCAAATTTTCTTCCAGGGGAGGGACGGTGATCACGTCATGAGCGTGCTTCTTTATGGACAGGTCCCCCTCCGTGGCGATAGCGATGACCTTCCCTTTCCGGGCCCGGATTTCCTGGATATTGGAGATCATTTTTTCATAAAGGGATGTTTGGGGGGCGACACAGATCACAGCCCGGTACTCGTCAATCAGGGCGATCGGCCCATGCTTCATCTCCCCAGCCGGGTAGCCCTCAGCCGGGATATAAGAGATTTCTTTAAGTTTCAACGCCCCTTCCAAGGCCGAAGGAAAATTAATATTACGGCCCAAGAACAGAAAACAGCCGAAATGAGAATTCTTCCTGGCGATTCTATGAATAACCTTCTTCCGGTGCAGGATATCGCGGTAAAGCCCCGGGACTCTTTTCAGCTCTTTAATGTATTGTTGCCGCTGCTTCGTAGAAATTTTTTTAAACGACTGGCTTAATTTCAAACCCAAAAGATACAGCATGCATATCTGCGCAACATAGGCTTTTGTCGAGGCCACCCCGATCTCCGGCCCGGCGTGAGTGTAAAGAACGCCGTCGGATTCCCTGGCCAGAGAAGAACCGACCACATTACAGATCGAAATTAATTTGGCCCCGCGCGCCCGGGCTTCTTTCACCGCCGCCAACGTGTCGGCCGTCTCTCCTGACTGGCTAATCGCAATGACCAAAGTGTTTTTGTCAATGATCGGGTTCCTGTAACGAAATTCACTGGCCATGTCCACCGTCACCGGAATGGTTGTGAGGGCCTCGATCCAGTAGCGCCCCACCAGACCGGCATGGTACGCCGTCCCGCAGGCGACGATATAAATATGCTTCACGCGCTTAAAGTGCTCCGGTAGGATAGTCAAACCATCCAACCCGACCGCCATCCCTTTCAAGCGGAACTTCAACATCCGTTCAATGACATCCGGCTGTTCGTGGATTTCTTTAAGCATGAAATGGGCGTACCCTTGCTTCTGCACAGCCTCAATATTGAAAGCCACTTTATGAACAGCGGGCGACACACGCTCGCCCTCAAAAGAAAAAACCTCGACCCGATCCCGGGTCAAACGGGCCATATGGCCATCCTCAAGGTAAATCACGCGATTCGTTGAATCCAGCACGGCGGGGACATCAGAAGCGATAAAATTTTCATGCTGGCCCACCCCGATGATAAGCGGAGACCCCGTGCGGACAGCGATAATCTGGTCCGGCTGATAGGAAGAGATAACTCCTAAAGCGAACGCGCCGCGCAGCAGCTTAACGGCTTTACGAACCGCCTCCAAAAGGTCTCCGGAATAACAATCCTCGATAAGGTGAGCAATCACCTCCGTATCCGTGTCCGACCGGAAAACATGCTTCTGGGCGACAAGCTTGGCTTTTAGAGCTTCGTAGTTTTCTATAATTCCATTATGAACAATCAAAAACTTTTTAGAACAGTCAAAATGAGGGTGAGCGTTGCGGTGATTCGGAACTCCGTGGGTAGCCCAGCGGGTGTGTGAAAGACCAATACACCCGGACGCAAGAGGGTGCTTTTCCAGCACCGAGATCAGGTCAATGATCTTTCCCTCCGTCTTCTGAACCGCGATATGCTGTTTTCCTGTAGGAATAACTCCAATTCCCGCGGAGTCATACCCGCGATATTCTAATTTTTTTAATCCCTCAATAAGAAGCGGTTGCGCTTCCCGGTTACCGATATAACCGATAATACCGCACATAAATTTTGATCTCTTATTAAAACAAGGAAGTTATCTGAAGAATTCCAGAAAAATAATCCGAGGTGACAAGCAAGGCGTCAAGCTTTTTCCGGCCCGTTTGCGGCTACAGGTTGCACATTAACATAGGTGACCTGCTTATTATATTTATTCCGCTTCCTGCTGAAATATATCTTGCCATCGCATATGGCATTAAGATGCATTTCCCCCGTGACATTAAGGCCGGGCTTCCACTTGTCACCCTCCCGGGTTAAAACGGTACCGGCTCTAACAAATTGACCTCCCGCCACTTTAATTCCTCGCGTCTCGCGATAAAATTTCGACGTTAACCCGCCCTTTTTCGCCATCTAGAAAGCCTCCTCTTACGTGATCTCTATAATTAACACACTTAATCGCAACTGGTTCCCGCTAAAAAACTTCACACAGCAACAATTCCTTGTACCGATTAAGGTATAAATATTAACAAAAAATCACAAAAATGTAAACAACAATTTTGCCAGCGCCATTCCACACCTTCCTGAAAGGCTTTCAGGATACGCCTGCGCGCGGCTTAGTCGCCCTATTGTTTCAGCAAAGCATCAATCTGAGTTTTAAAACCCGCCAAATCCCTGGCAGTGGTCTTGCGTCCCCCAAGGAAAAACGTCGGGGTTCCACGCACATCCGATTGAGTCCCCAGGACGATATCCTTCTGGACCCATTCTTCATACTGTGCGTCTTTCTGTTTAAAATCGCTCATAAATTTTTCGACGTTAAGCCCCAACCGCCCCGCCAATTCCTTAAATTTATCTTCTGTGAGCCCACGGTTATTTTCTAAAAGCAGCTGAATCATCTCGTGATATTTCCCCTGCTCGCCAGCCGCGAAAGCCGCTTTAGCGGCGGGCCTGGCCCCGGGATGAAACTGCAACGGAAAATTTTTTACGATAAAATTGACTTTGTCCGGATAAGCAGCGAGCACTTCATCGACAACCGGATGAAACCGGGCGGAATACGGGCACTGAATATCTATAAATTCCACGATACTAATCGGCGCAGCTGGGTTTCCCTTTATAGGAGAATGGGCCGCGTCGAATTTATAAACTTTATCGTAATCTTCCTGAGGACGTTGAGGGACCTGTTGCGCGGCCTGGCCTCCCAAGGATAGCTTTTGAACAATATTGGTTAAATCGACAACCCTTTTTTCCAAAGCCGAAACCCGGGACTCCAGGGGAAACGGGTCAGACCCCGCCTTGCCGGCTTGCCCTTCAGCCGAAGAATTTTTACTGCCCTGGGCGTCGACTTTGGTCGTCAGTTGCATCAATTGACGCTGAACGACCTGGTTCATTTTTAAAATTTCATTTTGCTGCGTAATCAGACGGACCATTATCGGGCTGTTCACTTTTTGAACCGTAATCAACACCCCCATGGCAATGGCGAGGACAATAACAACAGGTAAAATAAAACTGCGATTATTCATAAAATTTTTCCTTTCTTTTTAATAACACTGTCCCATCTTCAATCCGATTAACCGCTCCATTTTATGCCACAAATATATATTTTGCAATATATTTAATCTCGAAAAACCCACTTAAAGCCATCACAAATCAATCCCGCCATAATGTTCCACAATATATTTGATGTCGTCCCACCTCCGGGTGCAGCCGAAAACCGCAATGATGCAAATGCTCTGGCCTTTATGAAGGTACCCGACAAAACAAGCCTTCGCCGCTTTCGTATACCCCGTCTTCCCGTGAAGCTTCTTTTTCCAATCCATAAAAAGAATCTTATTATGACTTCTAAGCGGAATTTTCCTGCCTTCTAAAGAATAAATTATTCTGGATTTCGTTCCCACAAGTTCCCGGAAAAAATCATGCTTTAAGGCGGCCCGGAAAATCAGGTACATATCATAGGGGGTCGTGTACTGCTTTGCTTTCGAAGGCAAGCCGTGGGCGTTGGCAAAACGCGTGTGCTTCGCGCCCAATTCCCGCGCCTTTTTGTTCATAAGCTCAACAAATTTGTCTTCGCTGCCGGCCACCGCTTCAGCCAGGATGACACTGGCGTCATTGGCGGACTTAAGCATTAAAGCGTACAATAAATCCCTCACCCGGAATTTCTCTCCGGGCTTGGCGTAAATTTTGGAAGGCTGGGGATGCGTGGCGCGGACGCTTGTCGTGACCACTTTATCGAGAGGCAGGCGCTCCAGCACAATCAGCGCGGTCATAACTTTCACCGTGCTGGCCGGCGGCACCCGGGAATGCACGTTCTTGCCGTAATACCGGATCACTTCCGTGCTGTTTGAAAAAATGGCCGCCTGGGCGGAAACAATGTCAGAACCGCCTTCCCCGGCATAACCCATTGGCGGACAGGACAAAATAACGGCTAGAGGTAAACACAGATACCGGAAAAACCTTGCCTTTCGGGGATATCGCATGTTCAGATCCTAATGGTTTGTCGTGTTGTTTTCCTGAAAAGTTTGTTTCACGGCCTCCGCCGTCATCCGCACGGCGAGCGCCACCCCTGGAGTCGGCAACACGGTCTGCCCCGCAGCGAGAGCGACGTACCAGCCCCGCCGGCTTTTCGCGATAACAATCCACACATGCTGGGTGACGTGCTCTTCGGCGGCGACAAGATGCACCATCGCCTTTCCCCGTTGCGGATCAAAAAGAAAATCTTTCTGGACAACAGACGGGCATCCGACCCTGCCGGGGAAACAAAACCGGTCCGGGATAAAATCGTCCACAAAATACACAGTCAACGGGAGATCCTCCTCCAGAGGGATATCCATATGCTCTGACTTGCGCAGGATCAGCTCAAAAAATTCCTCCTGCCCCTCCCCCATCCATTTACGTTCAAACTTCGTGTTAAAACGGGGGCTGATTTTCCGCCCTTCGACACGGAAGCCCGAGCCGGAAACTTCTTCCTGAAGCCACTCGAAATACGGTTCATGATCCGTTACGATCTGGACAAACCCGCCGTCAACAAGACGGCTGTTCACAACCCGACAAAAAGGCCTGGAAAACAGCCGGTATCTGATGTGCCCTTTTTTAGGCCAGGGGCAAGGGAAAAGACAATACACCCGATGGAGGCTGCGCGGGACGAACAAACGCCTTAAGGCGATATCCGCCTCGACCTGCAAAATACGGATATTATCCGTGAAAAAATTTTGTCCGTTGGGTTGGCGGATTGCCCAAATCTTATGCAGGGTTTTCTTGATCCTCTGCCAATCGAGTTCGATGCCGACATAATTCCGCTCCGGAGCCTCCCGCGATTGATCCAGGAGAAATTCTCCCAGCCCAAACCCGATTTCAAGGTCCAGGGGGGCCTGGCGGTTAAACTGCGCCGCCCAATCAATGGGCCTCTTCTGTTGATAATGCAGGATAAAATTCTCAACCGCGATATCTTTAAATTTTTTACGCGCCATAACCGCCAACCTGCCCCGGGGCCCCCGTCACATCATTTCTTCACTTTCTTGTTTAAATAATCCCAGCCATACCCCATCAATTGATCCTTTACGAAAACCAAAGGGGCCAGCTCGTCATCGGTAATCTGGCCATCGGCCGCGTTGATCCCGACAAAATAATAGTCGATCTCATACACCTTATCGCCATCGGCAACCTGCTCCTGCCGATAGGGATTCTTGACGGTCAAAGGGGTGTACTGTCCGGTCTCTTCATCGTGGATTTCGTAACCGATGATCACCTGGCTCCCCAAAACTCCCGCCACCTCCTGCCGGGTCATGCCGGCATAAATCTGCCGCAGGCTTAAAAACCGGCGGGACGCCATATTGATCTGGCTGTAAGGTTTCTGCTCCGTCGTCGCGCAGCCCCAGAAAGCCGACAAAAAAAGAATTAAAACCGCAATTTTCCTCACGTCTCCCTCCTTTAAATATTCCGGCCTCTTCAGGCGCGCCGTTCCCCGGCCCATTCTTCAACGCGCTGTTTTATGAAAAGATAGGTAATCACAAAATACATCAAATAAACAGCAAGAGAAAAATTCACCGCCGGGTAATAAAGCCTTAACCCGGAAAAAAACGTTGAGAAATCGGAAAAAACGCTCCGGTCCGGAGTGAAATAATTCAACAATATATTTTGTTTGCCCCTCAGCACGTTCTGAAGCGGCACAGCGATCCCAAACATGTATGCGGCCGTTGAGGCCTTAAAAAATAAATCCGCCCACAGCGCGGTCCGCCCCATCCGAAAACCCAAGGGGTACCGCCGCAGCAAGGCAAAACCGCTGATGATATAAAGGAAACTGCACATCATTTCCAGGGCGGCCAAGGCCCAGAAAAGGAGCATGTGAGACGAACGGGTATTCGAAGAGCACCCCGTAAACATCTTGGCTGTCCTGATAAAGTTATATCCCGACACCCCGCGTGTTCCGGCCTCGGTTCGCAACGCAATGACCTGACACCGGCTGTAAATTGTCACCAGCCAAACGAGCCCCCACAGAAGAAGAAACCACGCCAAAAAACGAACGGCCCAGGATTTTTGTTTCATCTCCGCCTCCTCTAATAACCCCGTTTTTTGTCCAGGCTGTGCCATTCCTGAAACAGCAGGAGATTCTCTTCCCTTAAAACATTCGGGACTATTTTAACACGGCTAGCGCCCAATTTCTTCATCTGACGGTTTGATAGCGTGAGCTCATTAAACCCGATTCTTTGCGCGTCCCGAATCCGGGCGCCGAAACAGATGACCGGAATCCTGGCCCAGTGGCACGCGCTAAAACACATAGGACACGGCTCGCAGGTCGAATAAATCACGCACTCCGACAAATCGATCGTCCGCAATGTCCGGCAGGCCTGACGGATAGCGCATATTTCGGCGTGCGCGGTAATATCCGTCCCTTTCCAGACCTCGTTGTGCTCACAGCTGACCACACAGCCGTTTCTCACAATGCAGGCCCCGAAAGGCGTCTGCCCGGCTCCTACCCCATCCCGGGCGCGCTGAATCGCCCGGCGCATAAACCGGTGGTGCTCCTCATTTTTACTCAATTGTTGGGCCATTTCAGAGGCCTATTGTAACTTAAATTATATTCAGAAACAAGCGAAAGACAAAAGAATGCTTCTGGACGACCCCTTAAAAATCAAACCTTGCCTTCAGTGAAAGCCCCGCCACAGTAGTTATCCGAACAAACAAAAACATGGCGGGATGAAACCGGGGAACAGTAAAAATTTTCAGGTTGGAGACCCTTTTAAAAAGTCAGGCCGGGACGCCTTGGAAAAACAAAACAGCGTTCAATAATAAAACCCTATCCGCACTCCGTATTCCGTGGTGTTGTTTTCCGGTTCATACCCGTAAACAGGATACTCCCGGGCCGGGTCATAATACCACAAAAGGCTGCCGCTGTTGGACGTCCACTGCGCCAGCTGGGAATCTTTCAGATTCCAGTAACGCACAAACGGCTCAAAAACAAAATCCCATCTATCATGACTTTTCATGAACTTCAGAGAACCCCGCAAGCCAAAACCTTCTTCCTGGTCGTTTTCCAACGTATCCAGGACGTACAATTGTCCGTCGCTGGATGAAAGCACTGTCGCCCCGCCGTTTTCCAGATGGCTCTTCTGCTTACCCACAAGAAAAATGTCATACTCGCAGGTCAGGCTCACAGACCAGCGGTTTTTCATCCGGCGGGAGATTTCGAGCCCGATGGGCAGGTAAAAATACCGGCTTTCCCGGTCATAAAACCAGTTATTCGTCGAGCTAACTTTCCCGCCGCTGTCATCTTTGAGGTAACGGAACCCCACCCCGAAAAACGGCGTGATGGCACCGGACGGGATCAGCGGCATCTCATAAGCCAGGAGGCCCCGGAGTTCAAAAACATAAAAATTCAAGCCATCACGCGTTCCGGTCTCTTCAGATTCATAATCCACATCCCCGCCGGCAAAACGGCCTTCCACAGAAAGCTTGTTGACTTTGAGCTTGTCACGCCAGGCGTCCTTGAACGTTTTAATATGCTGGTTGTCTGCCAGCCGATGAGTGAAAACCCCGTAAACGCCCGTCAGACAACCCCGGTCTTTCATAACGCCCGGCTCCCGGTAAGAGAAGGCAAATGTTTCCAGGCCCACTTCAACCCGGTTCAGGGCTTCCGTGACCGCCTTGGTCCTTTCCGGGGGAAAAGGGCAGGCCTTGTGTTCACCACCCGTGAAGCCCAAAGGGGCGGATCCTCTCCCGTCTCCGGACAAATTATATGTGGGAGACCGGCCATCAAAGGATCCTTCCGTATTCTCGGGCCCAGATTTCTCGCCTAGCATTTCCTGCTGGGACAATTCCTTGTTGATAAGTTGCTGGCGGTAAGAAAAAGGCTGCGCGTCTTCGTCGGTCTCAGCCGCCAACACCTCAGGCCACATGCCCCAGCCCACGGCCAACAGCAGGCACACGATGAAGGCGGCAGGATAAACCGACGATCCTCCTGCCCGGGGATCAAAATGCCGTATACGGTTTCTGTTCATATGATTGCTCTTACCGGGCCGACGCCGGTTGTTGTTGCTCAAGCCTTTCAAGCCTTTCACTCAAAGACACATTCTTATCCAGAATTGAAAAATAATCCTTGGCCAAATCATCCGCTTCCTGAGTGAGGGCCGCGATTTGTTTATCCTTTTCCGCCACCAAATTGACCTGTTCCTGCAGAAGGGTGTCCTTCTGATCGATAATTTCCATAAGGAACCTCACCTTGTCTTCCAGCTCGACCTGTTTCTTGGAATATGTATTCGTCAATTTCCCCTCAATTGTTTGAAGCGATTTCTTGGCCTCGGCCAGCTCATTGTTCAGAAAAATATTCTCCTGCTGAACGGCGGACAGGCTGATTGTAATACGATCAAGTTCCTTTTCCATATCCTGAAAAGCGGAATCTTTCCCTTGCATTGTTATCTTAAGCGCGCCAAGCTGCTGTTGCAGATCATTGATTTTCTTGTCAGCGGCGCTTTTTTCCTGCGCAATCTGCTGGGCAGACTGTTTTTGGGCAGCCTTGACCTCTTCCTCCAAAGCTTTAATCCTGGCCTCCAGAGGCTTCCGCGCCTCAGCCAACTTATTTTTAACCGCGTTCTCGGTTTCTTTGTTCTGTTTCTCCAATGCGGCGATCTTCTGGTCCAGGGGCTTGCGGGCTTCCGCAATCTGATTTTTTACTGACGCCTGGGCCTGCTGCAGGTCTTTCTCCAACGTAAGAATCTTTTCTTCCAAAGGCTTACGGACTGCTAATATCTGCTGAGGCAAGCCTTGCTCTTTTAACTTGAGTTCCTCTTTCAAACGGCCGATTTCGGTTTCCAAAGGACGCTTAACCTCCTCCATCAGTTGGGGCACAGACTTGCTCTTTTCCAAAAGCTGCTGTTCAACCTGGGCCTTTTGAGCCGTAAGTTCGGCAACCGTTTTTTGCGAGGACTCCAACTCCTTCAAAGTTTGCTGAAGTTTAGCCCCGGAATTTTCAAGCGCGGTGTCCTGACGGGAGAACTCCTTATCTTTATCTTGAAGCTGCTTTTTCAAAGCCGCAATTTCCTCCTGCAACGGCTTCTGAACGTCCTGAATCTGTTTCGGCAATGATTGATTCTTTTGCTGCAATTCCGCCTTCAGGGCCCGGACCTCCTCCTCCAAAGGAGACTTGGCCTCCTTGACCTTCTGAGGAAGCCTGGCCTCGCTTGCTTGCAAGTCCTTCGTCAATTCTTCAATACGGGCTAAAAGAGGCCCTCGGGCCTGCTCAACACTTTGGGGCCAGGCCGCTTCTTGTTCCTTCATTTGCTGTTGCAGGGTCAGAATTTTCTCTTCCAACGGTTTCCTGGCGTCGGTGACACGCTGCGACATTTCCGCATCCTTCGCTTTTAACGCCTCCTCCAGGCCGACAATTTTGTCGACAAAAGGCTGTTTGGCCGACGCCACAGCTTCCGGAAGCGCCTGCTGGGCTTTCTGCAGGGCCGCCTGCAAATCTTCTATCTTCCGGTCATAATCTTTTCGAATTTGTTCTTCCCCGCGCTGAGATTGGGCCTGCGCGGCCTGCAGGTCTTTTTGCAAACTCAAGACACGGTCATTCAAAGCCGTCTTCTCTTTCAAGGCGGCCACAAGCTCTTTATTCAAATCGTCTTTTTCCTTCAAATGCTTCTGAAGTCCCCGGTCCTTCTCCACTAACGCTTGATCCAAAGACGCCACCTTCTGTTCCAGGGGTCGTTTCGCCTGAACAATTTCCTCCGGTAAAGACGCGTGGGTTTTTTTCAATTCAGCCTGTAATTGGCTCACTTCAGCCCGCAGAGGCTTTTGGGCTTCTTCAATCAAAGCCGGAATACCGGCCTCTTTCGCTTTAATCGTTTCCTTCAGCTGCTGGATTTGAGCTTCCAGCCCGGTTTGGGCCTGGGCGATTTTTTCAGGCAAAGAAGCTTCCAAACCCCGTTTCTCCGCTTCCAACGCGTCAATCTTCGCCAGCAATGGCTTTTGGGCTTCCGCGATTTTCTGTGGAAGATCGGACTGAAGCGACTGGTGCTCTCCCCGGGCCTGCTCAACGAGTTCATTAAGTTTTTTACTCTTCTCGCCGGCCACATCAAGATCCTTGGATAAAGATTCTTTTTCCGTCGTCAATTGCTTAATGTCCCGCTCTTTCTGCTGGATTAATTTCTCCAAATCCTTCCGTTGCGCTTGCCACCCCTTTCTTTCTTCCTGGATTTTTTCCTGATCTGTTTTCATGCTGGTTTTATAAAGCATTTCATCCGTTTTCATTTTTTCCAGAAGATAATCAATCCTTTCCTGCAACGGGGCCTTGGCTTCATCGGCTTTTCGAGAGGCGGCGTCTTTCGCCGCGCTCAACTCGTTTTGCAGGACAACAACCCGCTCTTCCAAGGGCTTCTTGGCCAGGACGATTTTTTCCGCCAACGCCTGCTCCTGCTCCTGGGCCGCCTGCTTCAAACGGGCGACCTCCAGGGCAACCGTTCCCTGTGTTTCTTTCAGTCGCACCGTCAGCGCCTCGATTTCTTTCTCTAAAGGCGCTTTCGCTTTTTTGATCACGCGGGAAATCGCCGCGTCCCGTTCATCCAGTTTCTGCACCAAAGCCCGGACTTTGACCTCCAGGGGGAATTTGGCCTCCTCAATTTTAACCGCCCACTCTTTATCTTTATTTTCCAAATCCTTTTTTAAAAGCGCGATATTCTCTTCCAAAGGACGCTGCGCCGCCTTGACTTTATCCTGAATATCCGATCCCCTTTGGCGAAGGTCCTTTTCAAGCTCTTTAATTTTGTCCTCTAATGGTTTTTTCGCGAGTTTGATGTCTTCATCTTTCCTGACCTGCGATTCTTTTAAATCATTCTGCAACATCGCTATCGCCTCTTCCAGAGGATGCTTGTCTTTGGCCACAGTTTCCGCGACGCTATCCTTGTAATCCTGAAATTCCTTTTGAATCTTTTCAACCTCCACCCTTCGGGCCTCCTGCTCCGCCTTCAGACGTTCTTCCGCGTCTGCCCTGGCCAGGCGCAGCTCCTCTTTGTGGGCCGACCGGGCATCCTCAACCAACGCAGCCGCTTCGGCTTCCTTTTGCCGCACCCCTTCCTCAAGAACTTTAATCTGTTCTTTCAAGGGAACTTGCACAGCCTCTATTTGAACGGCAACCCCGGATTCCTTCTCTTTTAAGCTTCCCTCAAGAGCCCGCAGCTGTTCAAGCAACGGCGCTTTGGCCTCTTCCACCTTGGACGCCAACATCTCTTTCTGTTCGCGCAACTGTGCTTCCATCTCTTTAATCTTATCTTCCAGGGGTTTTTGCGCGGCCTGCAAAACCGCGCCTTTTCGGTTTTTGGCTTCTTTCAGGTCCTGCTGCAACGCTTCTATTTTTTTCTCCAACGGCTGCTTGACCTTAGCCACGCGTTCCACTTCGGAATCTTTATACTCTTTAAATTCCTTCCGTGCTTTCTCCACGTCTTTCCGCCAAATATCTTGCTCGGCCTTCACCCGGGCTTCTGAATCCGCCCTGGCCGCCCGTAAGTCTTCTTTTAAAACCGCAATATTTTCTTTCAACGGCGCTTCCGCCTCGGTAATCCTCATGGCCACCTCAGCCTCTCTCTCCTGCAGGCGCTGTTTAAGCGTTTGAATCTCTTCCAACAGCGGGGCTTTCGCTTCATCCTCTTTCCGCGGCCAAAGCGTTTCCTTTTCCGAAAGTCGTTGCTCCAATTCCTGAACCTGTTCAAGCAAAGGCGCTTTAGCCTCTTCCATTCTAGCCTCTATCCCGGACGCCTGCTCTTTAAGGGCATCCTCGAGGGCTCGAATTTTCTCCACAAGAGGGGCCTTCGCGTCTTCACCCTTCGCAGCCCACTCGGTTTCTTGATCCTTGAGCCGGGCTTCCAATTCCTTAATTTTTTCTTCCAGAGGTTTCAAGGCGGCTTTCCGGGCCTCATCTTTCCGGCTCTTCGCCTCTTTCAAATCTTTCTGCAATTCCCCGATTTTCGCCTCTAAAGGCTGCTTGACCCTGGCGATTCTGTCAGGCTCGGAATTCTTATAATCGTTGAATTCCTGCGTGACCTGATCCACCGCCGCTTTCCGGACACTTTGTTCTTCCTTCAAACGGGCTTCCTGCTCTTTCCGCGCCGCATTCAGGTCTTCTTTTAACCTTACGATTTCCGTTTTTAAAGGGGACTCCGCTTCCTCAACCCTGGCTTTAAGCTCAGCGTCCTTTTCCTTAAGCCGGGCTTCCAAGGCCTGGATCTGCTCCCGCAACGGGGTCTTTTCTTCTTCAATCTTTTCCGGCCAAAACGCGTTCTTCTCGGCGAGTTCTTCCTCCAAGGCCTGGATCTGGCCCATGAACGGTGCTTTCGCCTTTTCAATCCTCGCCGAAACCGCAGCTTCGGTATTTTTAACCATTTCTTCCAAAGACCGGATTTTCTCCAAAAGCGGGACGCGCGCCTCATCAACCTTCCGGGTCCAGGTGGCCTCCTTCTCCAGCAACTGTTTCTCCATCTCTTTGATTTGATCTTCCAACGGCTTCTGCGCGGCCTGAATATCCTCTTTGCTGGCATTCTTCTTAACCCGCAACTCTTTGTTAAGACCCTTTATTTCTTCTTCCAACGGCTGCTTGGCCCGGGCGATCCTTTCCGAAACAGAAGCCTCCTGCGCTTTCATTTGGCTCCGCAACTGTTCTATTTCCTCATCCTTCGCCTTCATCGCCTCTGCCAATTTTTTCTGGCCGTCCTCCCTGGCTTCTTTCAATTCCTTTTCTTTCTCATCGATCCGGGCCTGATAATTCGCAGTCCGCTCCTGAGCAAGCTGCTCCACACGCTGCTCTTTGCTTTTCAGCTGATCACGAAGAGCATCAATATCTTTCTGATACGAACCATTCCGGGTTCGAGCAGCTTCTAGTTCCCGAGCAGACTGCTCCAAAGCCGTTTCTTTCTTGTGGATTTCCGCCTCCTGGTTCTTCATCGTGTCCTGGGCCGCCTTCAGGTCCCTCTGCCAACCCTGCAACTTCACCTCATAATTTTTCTTGAGAGCCTCTTCCTGGGCTGAAAGGGTTAGATCCTTCTCTCTCAACTGGGCCTTAAGTAATTTCACTTCTTCATCCGCAGCTCTCTTAGCCTGACTGATCTGTCCCGGGAGGGCCGCTTTCTGATCTGCCAACTGCTGCTCCAAAGCCACGACCTTATCCTGCAAAAGGGCTTTCGCGGCTGCCGCTTTCTCAGCCGCAATCGCATCCGCCTGCCGGAGCTGTTGCTCCATCTCCGTTATTTTCTTACGCAAAGTGTCTTCCTGTCCAGCCGCTTTATCCTTCTTACGCTGGCGCTCCAGACGCAGATCCTCTTCCAAGCCAGCCACTTTTTCCTCTAACGGCTTCCGGGACAGCTCAATCTCGGCTTCCATTTTCTTTTGTGCCTGCTGCATTTCAGCCATTAAGTCGTCGATTCTTTCCATAAGCGGTTTCCTGGCCTGTTCCACTCTTTCGGGCAAGGATTTTTCTAAAGACTGAATTTCCTCCCGGAGGGCCACGTTCTCTTTCTGCAAATCTTCCTTTTCACGGAGGGATTTCGCTGATTCTTTTTTCTCCGCGGTCTTCAAGTCTTTCTCTAACGCCACGATCTGCTGCCGCATTTCTCTTTCCTGGTCTTTCGCGTCTTTGATAATTTTCTGTTTTTCCCCTTCCGCCGCGGCGATCCGCTGCTCTGTCTGGTTCAATTTTTCTTGCAAAGAAAAGACGGTCTTGTCTTTTTCTTTCAAAGCCGCCTCCGCCCCCTCAACCTGCTTTCTCATCGCACCGGTTTTCTCGTCGACCAACCGGTCTGCCCGGCGGATCTCGCCGGCAAGCTGTTCTTCCGCCTCGCGCAGCCGCGCTTTCAACTCCCCATTTTCCTTCAACAAAGGCTCCTGCGCGTCGCTCAATTTTTCTTTCATCGATTTTTTCAAGGCCGCATTCTCGCTCGTAAGCTCTTCCACCTTGCTCAATAACGGCCGGCGGACTTCTTCTATTTTCTGCTGTTCCGTTTTGGGGACGGCATCCAAGCGGGCCTGAAGCTCATCAATTTTCTTCTGCAACGGTTCCCGGGCCTCTTCAATCTTCCTAGCCAGGGAATCCTCCTTTTTATCCCGGCGGGCGGTTAAATCCTGAATACGCGCCTGCAAGTCTTCCATCTGTTTAACCAGGCGGGTATTTTCCCCCTTTAACGACTCAATCTGCGACTCCCCGTCACGGATAAACGCCCCTTTCAGCTGCAACTCTTGATTTAATCCCCGTATTTCCTGTTCTAAAGCCGTTTGAGCGGCAGCGCCTTTTTCCTTCAAAGCCATATCTGCCTGCTGAAGCTTCTTTTCAAGGCCCTCCAGGTCTTTTTTTAAGGTTTCATTCTCCCGTTTAAGGACGGCCAGCTCCTTTTCAAAGGCCGCCTTTTCAACTGCGCTGGCTTGCCGAGCGTCGGCTTCCCGGAGCTTCTCCTCAAGCGATTGAATCCTTTCCTCCCGTTGCTTGTTGTCTTTCCTTAATTCAGCGACAATTCTTTCCAATTCCGCCCGGCCCTCATCCGCCGTCCCTTCTCGATTTTTTATAGCCGCTTGCGCCTCTTTCAGTTCCTGCGTGCGCGTTTCCAGTTGTTTCTGAAGAACACCCCCCCGGTTTTCCAATTCCAGGAATTTCCCCCTAAACAGCTCCACCTGGCTTTCCGCCTCTTCCAGCGCATCCTTCATCTGTTGGTTTTCATCGCGCAGGGCCTCATATTTTCTCAGAAGGCTTTCCACCTTTTCGGTTAAGCTGACTCCTTTATCTTTAGCCCCGGCCCCCGTTACCATGATCAATGACAGAATCACCCCACACAAAAAAATCATCACTACGCGCTGGGAATATTTTTTCATAAAATGACCTCTCTTTTTAAAAAGGAATATAAATAGACACGTCCTTTTCGGGACAGTTGGATAAAGTATTAGTTTTTATTATATTATGAATTTTTTATGAACAAAAATAAAAACACAATAAATTCACGGGCCTTATATTAAATTCAAATCCTTCCTATAAAACAAAATTTATCTGTTATATAATATTTTATTATATTTCCGGCGATAAAAAACAAGGGGCAACATTGTTCAACATCATTTTCAAAAAACAAAGATGCCTGATGAAAACCGCGGGATTATCCCTCATGCTTCTGGCCTTCGGCCTCACGCCGGCGTTCAGCCACCCCCCCCGCGAAGGGAAACACAAGACATACTATTCCTCGGGAAAATTAAAATCTCAAGTAACATATGTCGCCGGGCAAAAACACGGCATTGAACAATTTTTTGATAAAAACGGAAATGTCCTCCACGAATATTACTATCAAAACGGAGAACGGCAGGGCGAAGTCGAGCTGGAACCAAGAAGGAATTTCGGGGGGATGCGGTTCATCAAATCCCCCCTGTTCTGGTTTATTCTTCTGGCCAGCGCCGTGATGATATGGTTTTTGACCAGCAAAATCCTTCTTAAAAACCGGCCATTTTAAATTGTTCATGCCACCCCTTAAAAGGAGTCGTGCCGTGCTGTCCTGGATTAAAAAATTATTCGGTCACGCCGTCGGTATGAATAACGGTCTGGGCCTGGTTCGTGTCGACCTTCGTTCCAACCATAAAATTCAACTTCAGCAACAGGGAACGCAGCCCATTCTCGACGAAAACGATGAAAAGACCGCGCATCAACGTGTTGTGGCCAGCCATCAAAAAGACAGGGACCTCATCAAACAAATCGGCCGGCGATTGAATGCTGTCGGGGGCTTGGACAAGAAAAAGCTGATCTGTTGCCGGTCGGATAATAACAGAGGAAACACCCGATGGATTGAAATGATATGGAGCGGCGTCGGGCCATGGGTGGGATAGCCCTGCTTTGCGCGGGCCCTTCTTTATATTATTTGCTCTTCCTCAAAAACATCTTCTCCTCCGAGTCCCAATAATACTTTCCCGATCGAAGCCCTTTCTCATAGTCACCGATAAAATCGTTGAGGCTATAACCCAAATGCCGCCTCAGCACATTGTCCTGTCGATACTCGATGATCTGTCCGATTTTTCCGGCCCGGGCCGGAAAAAGATCCAGGCAATAATAATCGCCGTACGCTGTTTTTGCGAACGGAATCCACATCGGATACCACCAGAAAGCCCGCACAGGGCCGTCCGACGCCCCTTTCGTCAGAAAATCCACCCGGTTGGCATGAGCGGTCTTCATTCTTTTCCAGTTGATTTCAATGTCTTCCAACGACAATAATTCATAACCGTTCAGCAAGGCCGGCAGGCCTTCAGGCTTTTGCCCGTTCATGGACAGATACAACACCCGGAAATCCTGAGGAAGCTTCCGGCCCACCATCCTTTCAAGCTGATCCAGCGCTAATGGTTCGGTGGGAGGGTTCAAAGTCTTGACGATATCCGGATGATGCTCCCTTAAATAACCGACAAGGGCTTCCGTCGCCTCGCTCATAGACCGGGTTTCCGTATAGGTCATGGGAGCCTCCGGATCCTCTCTAAAAAATCCCTGTTTAGAACAAGAAACCGCGAACAACAAAAATGCCACGCATAAAAACTGTTTTTTCATAAAAGACCTCCCTCTCACCACGGGAATTCAGCGCCCAGGACCATCCGACTTATAACTTTTTTAACAAAATCCGGATCGTCTGTCGACCCTCTTTTTATAATCACCTCAAAAAACTTTAAAAGACTGTTCTGTCTCCTGCTTGTCTAAACAGTGCCCCCGCTGGCAGGTCAAGACAGATCAACCCGGCGACACCCTGGCCGGTGCCGGGCGCGCTGAACGGGGATCATGTTCCCGTTGGCAACGAGGACAGGTCAAAACCTTCCGGTTAAAATCCATGGGGATTTTAATCACAAGGCCGCAGGCACAGGAAATAAACAAATAGTTATTCAAAACCCGCATCAAATCTCCCAAGTCCCGGGCTTTTTGTTTCGAAGAACGGGGATCCTCCGCCGAGGCGGTAGATGGGCGAAGAGGGACACTCTCGGAATCCGCCAAAGCCGACGAAGGCATCAACGACGCGTTCCCTTTCACTTTTGAAAAAGCTTCGGCATACTGTTTATAATTTGCCCCTTTCATCATGGACCGTAAAATTTTAATACGCTCCTCGACAGGGGGATGGGTGCTGAACGCGTTAACCATATTACGCGAGGATGCTTTCAGGGGATTGATGATGTACATCGACGCCGTAACCCGGTTCGCGTTCGCGAGTTGAATATCCGGACGGGATATCTTTTCCAAAGCAGACGCCAGCCCTTCCGGATAACGGGTCAGGCGCACGGCCGAAGCGTCGGCGAGATATTCCCGCCGCCTCGATAAAGAAAAATAAAACAACCGGGCCAGAATCGGAGCGAGGATCGCAAACACGATCGCGACCACCATCATCACCGCTTGCGCCTGGGAATTGTCCCGGGAAGAGCTCCGGTAACGCCTGGAGCTCGCCGAGTAGTACTGGCTCCTCCAGAAGGATTCCGAAAGGATCACAATGCTCCCCAGCAGGACCCCCGCGAACGTCATGTAAAGAACGTCCCGGTTTATCACATGAGACATTTCATGAGCGATAACGCCCTGCAACTCATCGCGGTTGAGCATGGACAACAGGCCGGCGGTGACGGCAATGGCGCTTTTTTCCGGGTTGCGTCCGGTCGCGAACGCATTGGGGGCCGGGCTGTCGATAATATAAATGCGCGGCATGACCGGCAGGTTCGCGGCGATCTTCATTTCTTCAACAACATTAAATAACTGCGGGTGAACATGACGGTTCAC
This sequence comes from Candidatus Omnitrophota bacterium, assembly GCA_029560465.1. Taxonomy (GTDB): domain Bacteria; phylum Omnitrophota; class Gorgyraeia; order Zapsychrales; family JANLHA01; genus JAGOJP01. Next base: position 76,027 of record JAKQKX010000016.1, on the reverse strand, counting down.
CTCTTTGGCCCCGCTCATGGACAATAAGATGGAATCCCCTGAAAAATAACTGATCAGAGACAGGACAAACCACAACAGCGCAGCCATCATCATCCCCAGGATCCCGCCGTCCTGATGCGGCACCCAGGCCACCCCGATTGTATACCCGAGCGCCAACAGGCATCCTCCCATGGCCATAAAGAGGAACCAAGACTTACGCTGATTTTCCTTTATAAGTTCCCACATTATCATAATTGAATCTCTTAAAACTGCACTTTAGGAGCCGCTCTCTCCGCTTCCTGTATCTCAAAAAATTCCTGTTTCGTAAAATTCAGTATCCCCGCCACGATATTCGAGGGGAACATTTCAATTTTATTGTTAAAAAACAGTGCCTGATCGTTATACGCCTGGCGCGCGAAAGCGATCTTGTTTTCCGTCGATGTCAGCTCCTCTTGCAGGGCAAGAAAATTCTGATTCGCTTTTAAATCAGGATAATTCTCCACAGCCACGAAAAATTTGCTCACCGCATCGCTAAGCAGGCCTTCGGCCTTGGCCTTGTCCCCGATACTCTGGGAGCTCATGGCCTGGCTCCGGGCGTTCACGATAGCCTCCAGGGTGTCCCGTTCATGTTTCATGTACCCCTTGGCGGTCTCAATAAGGTTAGGGATCAGGTCGTGCCTTCTTTTCAGTTGAACGTCAATTTGAGACCAGGCGTTCTTAACCTGGTTACGCAATCCGACTAACGCGTTATACGTGTTAATCACATAAAAAACAACCATTAATAAGCCGCCCAGAAAAATTAATAAAGCAAGCATCATGGTCTCTCCTCCTTAGGTTGATTGTTTCCAAACATATCCTTCAACAAATCAAGAACCCGGCTGTTCAATCCCGCGCTTCCCGCAGCCAGGACATCCTGCAATTCTTCCGGGTCAAACCATATCCCGTGTTGCGCCGGGCAGCGATCCAGGCGCACGGGGCCCCGGATACCCGCGCAAAAAACCTTTTCCATCCCTTTCAAACATATGGGGCATTGCCGAGCCTTCTCCGTCAAAGGGCCCGCCGGACGGAAAGACTGCAAAACCGCCGTCCGGTCCGTTTCGCTGTCCAAGAGCAGTTCAAGCTCCCCGGAATCAAGCCAAATTCCCCCGCAGGTCAAACAATGATCAATTTCCACTTCAGCCAGCTCAAGGACAACCATCACGTCCTGGCATACCGGGCATTTCATGAAAAGGCCTCCTTCCAGCAATCAACCGGCTGCTTTAAAAACCGGCGCCCCGGATCACAGGCGTCGATTCACTATATTATTCAGCACACGAAAAGTCTATTACAAAATCTGCGCTCAATTACACCCCCGCCCCTTTCCGGTTTCACGACGGAACAGGTTCTGATTGGGACAGCAACGACCGATAAACATGGACATAAGCCATCAATGTCACCGGCACGGTTATCAACAAACCAACGACCAAACACAGAATCCCGCCAAGGTTAATGAAGCCTATAACGAACATAAAAACAAAAAGGGACAGTTTCGCCCCAGAGGTCAATTCCGCGCTTTTCTTGAAAGCCTCTTTGATGCCCAGATTCTTGTCAAGGATCAACAGGGCGTACATCTGATATTTCATGCCCCAGATCACCCCGGGAACCACCAGCAGCAATAACCCGCCCAGCACAATCAAGCTGTACAGCAACGATGCCAGCAAATATTTAACCGCAAGATGTGCGTATGAAAAAACTTCCCGTGCCGACGCCGGTTCGTTGTCGTAAACTTTAAGAAAAATTTTAATCAGCCCGACTTGAGCGATCCATTTGATGATCCATAACACCAGCGCGATCCCATAAAATTTATATCTTGACGGAGGGACATACCGCAACGCTTTAAGAAAAACCCGAATAATTTCAATTTTCTTGTCCTCGAACTCCGCGCCCAGGGCCATGTTGCGGACATCGTTCATATCGGTAAACTTGTCCCGGATCACTCCATCCGGGGTGATATAACCGTTCTGCACCAGATCGGCGTATAAAAGCTCGGGATGATCCGCAACCGCAGAAAAATCCTCTTTAAAAACTTTCCGCTGATGGGCCAGCTTGTTTGTGATGTCCGTTACAAACTGCAGAAGCCCCAAAAGCAGTATCAACCCCAAAAACAAGCCCAAATGAGCCTTTGTTGTTTTCCAGCCATACCGAAGCGCTTCGCTTTTAGAAAAACTTTTCATACAAACCTCCTGGTTACAGCTTTGCCCGTTTGCCCGCAGGCGGTCGCCCTTTACGCCGCGAAACCTGGGCCTTGGCCTGCGGGCCGATTTTCTGGTCTAACGCGGTTCTTTCGATAAAATGGTCCTGATACATATCAAAAAATGCTTTAACAAGTGTCATGGCGCTCATCAGGGATTCCACGGGGCCGGCGCCGATGGCGGAGATCACCCGTGTGGTGAATGTTTCGATAAAAACCGGGCAGACCCAACTTTCCTTTTCTTCATGGCGCATCCGGAAAGGTTTTCCTACAATAATCTCCGCAGACATAATTTTCCCGTCATTCTTTTTGTAGCGCCACCGGTCACGGGCGATGACATTCTCAATTGTGTCAATCTTTATCATGATCCTTGCGGGAGCCAGGCTGCTGGCTTTCCATGGCCTCGATTTCATTAAAATATTCCTGCGCACAATCCGGGCACAACCCGTGCGAGAACACCGCGTCTGACCGCTCCTGAATATATCGTTCAATCTGGTTCCAATATCCTTTGTCATCGCGTATTTTCTTGCACTTGGCGCATATCGGCAAAAAACCCCTCAACTTCTTAATCTCGTTCAGAATCCTGTAATTGTAAGAGTGCAGCAAAATCCCGATGGCGCAGAAAGACCCCAGGAAAAAAATGTTTGAAAGAATTCCTCTCAAATCAAAAGGGGCGAGGGAAATAAGGAGAAAATGCTGCCCCAAAATAAATGAGATGACATATAAATAATGCCCGGGAGCCATATTGATCAAAGCGGAAATGGCAATAATAATCAAAAAAAGCCCGGCGTAATAAGGCGACCGGGCCCCTTCCCCGGTAATGTAACACATAAAAGAGATGGAAAAAGCCGCGATCACAAAGGAAACATTAATCAGGCCCACCGCGACCTTGTCCCGGACCCGGTTGACAACGACAAGCATTACGGAAAGGAACATAACGATAGCCGCCCGGATGCTGAATAGCGCCCATTTATGATCGGCGTAAATAAAACAATCCAGTATAAAAAATACTGGGAAGAAAATAATCCCTATCCAAAGGATCAGCCGGAAATTTTGCCGGTTTGTCTGCATGTCCTCTATCCTTTACCCCACTGGGCAGCATTCCTCCTCTGCCAGAGCCTGGTTCATTTTAACATAGTTAAACGAAATACCTCATTATTTTGCCGGCCAAAGGCGAATTTCATCTACTACAGGCAAGCGTTCCCCGGGCAAGACAGACTACACGGCTTCAACAAATTCCGGACGGTAACGGGCCGTCCCTTGCACACCCTTCATGGCGATATCATCAAGAATCAAAATCATGAACGCCTCATCTGGCACATTCCATTCACTTTCGATATGATAAATACTGGCTTTCTTAAATCCAAAACGCGGATAATACTGCGGCTGCCCTAAAACAATAATAAACGGGCAAGTTCTCGCCTTTAAAGAAAATATTCCCGTCCGCACCAATGTGGTCCCCACGCCCTTCCGCTGGAACTCCGGGAGCACCGCCATCGGTGCCAGCCCCATTCCGGTGACCGTCCGTTCTTTCATGGAAATCGAAGCGGGACTGAAAAGGATATGTCCAACAATGTGCCCTTGGTAAACAGCGACCAACGATAAGATATCGCGACAACTGTCTCTTAAAACATCCACGATCCGGCTTTCCTGCGCCTGTCCGAAGGCCAGGCGGTTCACTTCGCGGATGCCAGGGATATCCTGCGCCTGTTCCCCCCGGACAACAACCTCCTGCAATATCATCGCCCGTCTCCTTTAATGCGCACGCGATGGGCCGCTTAAGCCCCGTCGGGACAAGGATAAACAATATTCCGAGTCCGCCTTCATGCAAGACCCAAACACGCGTTAAATTATAACCGAAAAAGCTCCCCTCCCCAGAGGTGTCTTCCCAAGAATAATTCTTAAAAAAGGGCAGGGCCAAGCATTCGAGACGGTGCTATCCGGCAGCATCGAATAAAGTATCACCTCTTTGCTTCCACGCTGATAATCAGTTTAACGTCGTCGGCCACCACATACCCGCCCGCATCCATGGCCTTATTCCAGGACACGCCAAAATCCTGACGATTGATAACAGCTTCCCCGACGATTCCTATAACCTCCCCGCCCCCGAGAGGGTTAGCGTAAGGCCCGGAAATCTGCGCCGGGATCGAAATCGTTTTCGTCCGGCCCCGGATTGTCAGGTCCCCGACAATGACGACGCCCTGATCAGTTTTGTTCACGCCCCGGCTTTTAAATGTGATTAACGGGAATTCATCCGTTTTGAGAAACTCGGACGCGCGTAAATGATCGTCCCGCTGCTGAAGGCGGGTGTCAATGCTTTTGGCCCGGATCACAACATCAATTTTTGTTTCTGCGACATACTCGGGATCGTATATAACTGTCCCCTCATAATCGGTGAATTCGCCCTTGACCTCGCTCACCATCATATGCCTGACCGCAAACCCAATATTAGAATGAACGTGATCGATCGTGTACGTTCCTGCCGCAACAGCCGGGGCCGCTACCATCGCCCCGATGAACCCGCCCCAAAATAAAATTTTTAATATGAATTTGGGCATAAACCCCTCCGCATTATTTAAGAATCTTCACCTAGTGTCCTGCCGTCGAAAGCCAAAGAAGCTTATCATAACCCGGATATCTATCCGCCATGGGTAATAAAGAAAATAATATTATTCGTGCGGCCTCTTCACGACTTCCGAAATATAAACCCCGTCATTTCCAAGGTAACGGTAAACGATCGTGATCCCTTTTCTGAACAAAGGATATAACGTCCTGTCAGTCTGAAGTCCCTGCTTAACGTAAGGAGCCACTTCCTGGTCAAACACCGCCTTACTGATATCCTGAGACGAATAATTAACCAAGGTGCAAACATAGGTCAATTTTTTCCCCGGCCCCCCCTCGACGCGTTCCAGCTGCGTATCCTTATCCAGCATCTTCGGCAACTGGGAATTTATCTCGTTGATCGTTGACATAATCTCCTCATCCGCGAGCACAGAATGTTTCGAGTTATCCCAAGAGCGGAACAAAACAAGAGATAAAACCACCCCCAGAAAAACGGCAACGCTGCCGATGATCCATTTAAATTGTTGCGTCATATTTACCCCCTCCCTGTAAAAACAATATTCCCCTTCATTCCCCGCTATCTTTCTTAAAAGCCTTGAACTCAAACAGCCGGTCCGTCTGTTCGACAAAACCGGGAACAGGGCGGCCCGGCCGCACGCCAAAGACCGGCGGCTTCAAGACAATATCATATGGCGGCTCCCACGCGTAATATTCCGCGATGGACAGCCGCAGCCCGGCGAAAGAAAGCACCGTGACACCGGTGAACACACCAGCGAAAATTATTTTCTTTTTTGACGTCATATTTGCTGCAAACGTTAAGGTCGCGAACAACGCCGCGATAAAAAGCCCGCTATTGAGAACATACCCCAAAATGACGCCCGCCATTTTGCTGTTCGCATAGAACGAGATGTACTGAACAGCGTTGCCCACAAATTCGCCGAGAAGGAACCAAAGGCTGCAGATGGAAACATGTTCCCAAAAACACATTTTATGACGCAAAAGCCGGCCAATAAAGGCCCAGAACCCCGCCCATACCAAAACCGATGACACCACTCCGATGGGAGCCGGCAGCAGCTTAACCAGGCTTTCGTTTCTGGTGGTGCCCCAGTGGGCTTCCAGCAAGGCCAATCCTGCCACCGCAACCGCCAGCCCCCAGGCGAAAACCGGGTTGCCGGTCAGTTTCAAAAAAGCGTTGTTTTCAACGAGCGCGCGGGCCGGCGCGACCGGGTGCGTTTGAAGATAAATGCGCAGTCGGGTCTTCCCGATCAAAATTTCGGTGCCGGAAGGCACTTCGATTTCGCGCCCCAGGTGTTTCACCCCACCAATATACGTTCCGTTCTCCGACCCCTCGTCCCGGACCCGGACGACCTCCCCGGCCCTTTCCACCACCAAATGCCGGGACGACACATACGGGTCGGATAAGATCACATCATTGTCGAAACCGCGGCCGACCGTGACCACCCCCGCCTCAAAGGCCCTGACCTCCTTGTGGGAACGGGAATCCGCCGTGATCTCAATCGCTATTTTTGCCACCGAATTTCCTCCATAAATTTCCGGATCAGCCTCTGCCCCGCTTCCTTGCCGACGCCCTTGACCGTAAACGCGCCCGTAAGGCCGCGGTCAAATTTATCCACCGTGCTTAAGACAAGATTAAGGTCAAAAAGCCGCCGAAACCGCTTATACTGCCGCACGCACAACGCGGCCTTCCATCGGCGGCCGGCGATATCCACAAAATCATCCCGGCATTGGAACTTAGTAAAAAATTCGTCCTCGTGGTTCTGAAAAGGGAACGCGCTCCCGTAATCCTCAACAATATGATTGTAGAAACGGAACGTGTTCATCCCCCTGTTGGTGTGCTGCAAAAACCAGTAGGAATAATCCGCGGTGGTCACCTGCTCATTGATATAAATCGCGTCCTCGCTGCTGCACGCTGTGCGGACCTTGACCATAAGCTCTTTATCTTTATCTTCCGTTTTGCTCCAGCATTTGATCGGGACCGCGATCTCACCGGGGATTAAAATATCCCCCATCCCCACATGATCCCAGGAGGAACCCAAGAGGCTTTCAATAAACTGGTCCTGTTGCGCAAGCACCTGCTGTTCGATAACGGCTTCCAGGTTTCCCTGCGGGGCGCCCGCCTGTCCCCCCGCTTCCTGGTAAAGGTCTTTCAAGAACTCGACCGGCACCAGAAAGCTGACATCATTTCCCATTGTCGAAACATTAACGCCGATCACCTCTCCTTGGCGGTTTAACGCTGGGCCGCCGCTCATCCCCGGGTTCAAAGAGCCGGAAAACAGAATTTTACGGTACATGGACTTTTCCATGAGGCCGTTAAACGTGCCTTCAATAATCGACATCCCCAAGTCATAAGGGTTGCCCATGCTGAAAATTCGCTCGCCCTTGGCCAGCTGTGAATGCCCCAATTTCAAGGAAGCGCCAGCCCCCTTCTCATCCCAAAGGACGGCCAAATCATGAACCACATCAAAAGAGATAAGTTTCAGGTTGGCAAAAGAACCATTTTCGTCCAGGGATTTGATTTGATACTGCCCCGGTTTCATCACGTAATCCGAGATGACGTGATAATTGGTGACCACATACCCATCGGTACTGATAAAAAACCCAGAGCCGGCCGTTGATTTTTCACCGGTGGCCTGGTCAACAACCCTGATCTGAAAAACGCTCTTCCGGGACTGCTCAAACAGCCGCGCCCCCTCATCGGTCAAAGCCGTTGCCGCCCCCGTCAGAAGCGACCAGGCAGCCAGGGCGAGAAGCCCTCGCCGGACGGCCTTCCTAAAACTGTACCGGCAAAAAAAACGCGGTGGGATCATGACACGGTGCCGCCTTTCACGCAAAAACGTGTTCATCTTCAATTGCCTTTAAAACTTTTTTATTATAGCTTATTTTAATAGGAATACACTTTAAATAATTCCGAAAAGTTCATAATCGGCCGTTTATTTCCAGGAATTCTTTGCTATAATGAATTCGATCTTTCTTTAAAATCTTTCCTAAAAGGGGCATAATCGCAGGGAGGATAAATTGCTGGCACCGCTATTGTCTGTCGTCATCCCGATGATGAATGAAGAGCAGAACGTCATTCCGCTTGTTGAAAGACTGACCCAGGAGCTAAAACCCCTGGATATCCCCTATGAAGTCATCCTGATTAATGACGGCAGCCAGGACGCGACCTGGGAACAGATCCTTGCCGCCGCCCGGAATGACCCGCGCATCAAAGGGCTATCCCTCTCCCGCAACTTCGGCCACCAGCACGCCCTTTTGTCGGGGCTGCGCTTTTCATCGGGCAAAGCCATCGTCACCATGGACGGCGACCTACAACACCCCCCGGAACTTATTAAAGACCTGTTCGCGGCGTGGACCTCGGGATATAAAATCGTCAACACCAAACGGCTGGCCAGCAAGAAAACATCCTGGCTGAAGCGTCTGTCATCGCTGTATTTCTATAAATTGTTTTCCTTCCTCTCAGGCATCCCTGTTCAGGAAGGGAGCTCGGACTTCCGCCTCATCGACCGGCAGGTCCTGGAAAATATCGTGGGCATCAACGACGTTAACCTTTTCTTCAGGGGTATTCTAAGCTGGGTGGGCTTCCCCGCGACATGCGTTCCTTACCAGGAAGGACAACGCCTCTCCGGTAAAACCAAATACGGGCTGAAAAACATGTTCCGTTTTGCCGCGTCCGCCATCATCAGTTTCTCCTCCATGCCCATCAAACTGGGCATTTGGGTTGGAATCATCACCAGCGTATTCGCTTTTATGGAGTTGACTTTTATTATCATTAAATATTTCCAGGGCGTGACCGTCCCGGGATGGGCCTCCACCGTTGGGATCATTTCCGTGCTTTTCGGCATTCAGTTCATTCTTTTGGGATGCATCGGCATTTATATCGCCAGCATCCATGAATGCCTGAAAAACCGTCCTAAATTCATCGTGAACGAAAAATTCAATTTCTAGTGACTCTGCCCCGCACGAAACATCCTGACGCCTATTACTTTGAAAATTTGGGCCAGGATTTCGACCGGTTTATGTCCTCCTATGACGTGGAACGCCGGATCCGGCTGATATTTGACCAACTGCTCCACCAGGTCCCCCTCCCGGAGAACCCGGCGGTGTTGGAAATCGGGTGCGGGACCGGCAAAATTTCCAAACGCCTCAGGCAAATCACCGAGTCCCTCTCGGTCAACGACATCTCGCCGAAACTCACCGCCGACGTGGCGCAACGCCTGCACTGTGTTGCGCTGGCGGGGGACTGCGCCAACCTGCCTGCCGGCGAGGAAACATTCGACCTCATCGTCAGTTCGGAATGCATCGAACACACACCTCACCCCTACACAGCCCTGGCAGAAATGCGCCGTGTGCTGAAAAAAGGGGGGTGGCTCATCATAACAACCCCCAACAAACTCTGGTGTCCGGTTCTCTGGGCCGCTCAATTGTTAAAAATCCGGAAATTCTGCGGGATTGAAACGTGGACCTGGCCGCTAAAAACAAAAAAATGGTTGCGGGACGCGGAATTCGAAAACATCCGTTTCTCGGGATGCCATCTCTGGCCCTGGCAGATCCCTCTGTCCAAGCGGATACTGCCATGCTTTGACAGGTACGGTGAAGTCCTGTATCCGGTGATGATCAATTACGGGGTCCGCGCCCAAAAGAAAAAATAAATATTCCGAAAAGGCGACCTCCCGTTCTTATGCCCGTCTCCGGCGAAGAAATAAAATCAACCGATCAATCGATCAAATTCCTTAATACCGACCGCCGGGAACGTGGTGAATCCTATCCCTGTAAGCTTCGCCAATTCAAGCGAAATCTTCATAGCCTCGGCCGTCCCCGGGAAATCAATGATAAAGGCCAGGTCGTATTGGCCCAACAAAGCGTACATCGACTGGACTTTCCCCCCGGCCTTTTCAATCGCCACGATGGCTGTCTTCGTACGGGAAACGCTGGCCCCGTTCAACCCCTCTGATGAATATTTCCCTAACATTAGAAACGTCGCCATGGAACACCTCCTTGTTCATGACTGCAGGTTAATAAATTATGGAATGGAATTCCGGCAGTGGCGGAATCACGCGTCGCCCCTGCCATCTAAAGGGCGCGCCTGACACCCTAATAATCCTGATCAAATTCAATTTCACCTTTTACATCATAAGCCTTTCGATTTACTTTCTTTCCACTTTTATACGTGTCCACGTATTCTATCGTGCCGTCCGGCCGGTATATTTTCAATTTTCCATCTACTTTATCGTCCTGGCAAGTCCATTCCATGCGCAACGCCCCGGTTTCATAATACGCCTGAACCGGGCCGTCTTTCTTATCGTCCCGATAAGTCAACCTCATGCGCAGCGCTCCGGCTTCGGAATACGCCTGGACCGGGCCGTCTTTCTTGTCGTCTTTATAAACCCCTTCTTCCTGCACCTGCCCGCTTCCGTAATACACCCGATATGGCCCGTCTCTCCGGCCATCTTTAAATGTTCCTTCTTCCTGCAACTGTCCGTTCCTGGCATACACCTTATACGGGCCAGCCCGTTTACCGTCTTTGAACGTTCCTTCCTCCTGCAGTTGCCCGCTTCTGGAATACGCTTTATACAGGCCCTCTTTCTTGCCATCTTTATACGTCCCTACCATATACTGCTCTCCGTTCTTAGAATATGCTTTAACCGGGCCGTCTTTCTTATCCTCTTTGTAAGAACCTGCTTCCTGCAGTTGTCCGGTTTCATAATACTCCTGATACGGCCCTTCTCTCTTCCCATTTTTGTACGCTCCTGCTTCCCGCAGTTGTCCGGTTTCATAATACACTTGATACGGCCCTTCTTGTTTATCGTCTCGGAAGGCCCCAGCTTCCCGCAACTGCCCGCTTCCGTAATACGCTTTATACAAACCTTGTTTCCGGTCGTCCTTGTAATTCCTTATTATTTGCGGCTTCCCGGTATCATAATAGACTTTGTACAGGCCTTTTCGTTTGTCGTCTTTGTAAACTCCTTCCTGTTTCAGATGCCCCTCTTCTGAATAAAACTTATACGGGCCGTTCAATTTATCGCCGTCAAAGACCCCTTTTTCCTGCAGTTGTCCATTTTCGTAATACGCCTTATACCCACCGTCCCTCTTGCCACCTTTAAACATCCCTTCCATTTGCAGCTCCCCGCTTCCATAATAGAGCTTATACGGGCCGTCCCGTTTATCGTCCTTAAAGATCCCCTCTTCCTGCAATTGTCCGCTTTCGTAATACGCCTTTCCCTCGCCGTCTTGTTTATCGTCCCGGAACATTCGCTCCATTTGCAGTTGTCCGCTTTCGTAATACAGCTTATACAAACCGTTCAGCTTATTATTCTTGTAAGCCCCTTCCATTTGCAGTTTCCCGCTTTCATAATACGCCTTAAACGGGCCGTCCAGATTATCGTCCTTGTAAACCCCTTCTTCCTGCAACTGTCCGCTTTCGTAATACGCCTTAAACGGGCCGTCTTTCTTGCCGTCTTTGTACCTTCCTTCTTCCTGCACCTGCCCGCTTTCATAATAGACCTTGTACGGGCCAGTCTGATTAGCCCAAACATGAAAGCCCCCCCAACCCAAGAATAGGACAATCAAAAGGCTTCCCAGGGTCGATTTATATAATGGTTCTTTTCTCATTTTCCCCCTCACGCGTGTGCGCCAGACGTTGAATCTCTTATGAATCATTGAACAGCCTGAAAATTCAACGGCCCCCCCTCCCCGGCCTGCTCCCAGGATACACTCCAGGCTCTGCGGCAGGATGAGGAGGACACGCTCATTTTTTAAGAGCCAATGTGACGGAATAATATTCTTTCTGGTCAGCGGCCGTGTCTACAATCTCGAAACCAATGTCTTGGGCCCAACCATTGATGAGTTTCTCTGGCCGCGTCTTCATCCTAAGCGGGTCCTTATTAAAATCTATAAAGATTTTTTCAACCATGTCCAGGTCAACATGCCCGCTCTGATTTGTAAACACAAAATAGCCCCCCGGACGCAAGACATCATAAATAATCTTCATGGATTTTTTAACCAAAGCGTCGTCAACAATCCAGTCATAAAAACCCGAAGAGACGACGACATCCTGCGTGCCCGTCATTTCTTTGAAACTGTCCGCTTCAAAAGCGTCCCCCTGCTCGAAAGAAATATTTGTCAATCCGGCCGCGGCCGCCTTGCGGGTGCCCTCCTCAACCCATTTCGGATCGTAATCCCGGCACACGGCCGCCACGGTATCGGCGGGGAACCGCTGAAGGACATCAATAATATATTGCGCCGGGCCCGAGGCGACGTCTAAAATATGAACGGATTTCTGCCCCTTCAATGTTAAATCTATGGCCCGGGTCAAGGCTCGGACCAGGTTGTCTTTTCTCTCCCGGATAACCTTCCATCCGGGATGCGAGAGATACATCCGGTCAATCCATTTCCCGATCAGAAACTTTCCAGCCGGCTTATTGGCATAGATATAATCAAGCATCTTGCCCGATATAAAACCGTACTTAAAACTCATCTGTATGCCGTCACTGGTCCGGCCAATCGTGCGGACAAGGAATTTCGTGAATATAATCTTCAAACTTTTAAACATGCTTTATTTCCTCCTTAAGGTTTTTAATCCGTAATTCTAATGCGCTCGTTATTGTTTCCCAGCTCTGCCGGTTATTTTCCAAATGCGAAAAATCGATCGGGGTCCCCACGATAATGCGGATTTTATGCGGTTTTGGGAAACAGTCCCCCTTTTTTTGACATGAAAACGTCCCGTCAATATAAACCGGTACCATGGCCACCCCATAATGCAAAGCCAGCATGCCTATTCCCGGGCGAAAGGAGTGAATTTCCCCGTCAACAGACCGCGTCCCTTCCGGGAAAATGATAAAAATCCCGCCTTCCGCAAGCGCTCGCCCGGCATAAGACAAGGATTCCGCGCTCCACCCCTGCCTGTCTATCGGGATAACATTGGCGAAAAAGAACCCGACGCAGCGCAAAAAAGGGTTTTTAAAAAAATAATCCTTGGCGGCAAAAGTCCGGATCCTGTTAATGTCTTTTAAAGGAAACGCGCTGAACAACGCCAAGACGTCTAAATGGCTGGAATGATTTGCGGCGATGATTTTAGATTGAATTCCTTCCAGCCGCTCTGGATGCACGGTTTGAAAACGATGATAACAAAGAAAAGACAACCGGACGATAACATGGAGGGCTGTCCTTAGAAAATTTGAAAATACGTTATTCTGGACCAGCTCCAGAGCCGATGGAGGCCTGTCGAATTTCCAATCATTCTCCATAAAGGTACCTCAAAAAATGAAAAAAGATCGGGGCGGTAAAAATAATACTGTCAAACCGGTCCAGCAATCCGCCGTGCCCGGGGATCAAATTCCCCATGTCTTTGATTTTTAAATCCCGCTTTATGAACGAAATCGTCAGATCCCCGCACATGCCAAACACGGACACGGCAAACGCCAGGACAACGAGGTGCGCCGCGGAAACGAACGGGATAAGAAACCTAAAAGCGAACGCCAACCCGACCACGGAAATGGTTGCGCCGAACATGCCTTCCACAGTTTTATTCGGGCTTAACCGCGGGATCAATTTGTGTTTGCCAAACACCATGCCCCAGAGGTACGCGCAGGCATCATTGCTTTCCACGAGCAGGATGAGCAAAAAAGTGGCCAACATCCCGTAGGAAAGGTTGCGCAAATACGCCAGGTGGGAAAAAAACCATCCGAAATAAACAACCCCTAGGACCGCCAGGCAGATTTTTTGAATCATGTGCTCGTATTCATCCCGGTGCATCGGGATGGTCAAGATAAAGGCGATCACATAAATGGGCATGGCCTGAAATATCCCGTATTCAAAACCAAAAATGGGCCCGTAGATGCAGGCAATCCCTATATAGCAAATCCACATGAGGGCCTTGTCCCGCCACAAGCCGACGGCATGAGCGTATTCCCGGAAACACAAAAGCGAAAGGAACCCCATCAAAATAATAAAAGGGACCCTCCCCCAAATCAACGGGATAATCAGCGGCGGCGCGATCAAAAACCACGCGAGATAACGCGTCCAGATGGTTTTAACATTCTGCCCGCGGGCTTTGGCGATGCCGGACCAGATGATCACGATCAGGCCAAAAATCCCCAGGAGGGAACCGGCAATCCACACAACTGTCCTGGCGTCATTGTTCATAGGCGCTCCTTTTGATCATTTTGCGCGCGACACTTACGGCGAACACGGCGGCCTTGTCCTGATCCGCCCGATTCGGCCGCCCTTTATAAGTTTTAAATTTCGCGTGATACCCCTTAACCAAAAAACATTTTAACGGCCGGCCGCCCAGCCGGCTTGCCACAGACCACCCGGTTTTAACGGCTGTCGGCCAGCCCCAAAGGGGCGCCCCATAACTCACGACAATACCGTAATAATTAAATCGAGGGGGCGTTTTCTTAAGGAACTCCACCATGCGCGCGGTGCAATTCCCCCGGATATTAGGAGTACAAAAAATAGCCAAGTCATACAGCCTGTCATCAAAAGGTTCTTTCACCGAACAGCACTTTACCGATAATGTTGACGCTATTCTTTCCGCGATGATCTTTGTGTTTCCGGTTTGCGAATCATATACAACCAAAGCCCTCCCGGCGACAGCCTGCCGCTCCCGGCTGGCCGGCCATTCCTTTAAACACACTTCCCGCAGCTGTCCCCGCAGCCTGTTAAACACCGTTATCTGCCCAAGAATAATATAGAACACCATGCACCAGGAAAGAGGGCTCAAGCTAAAGCCCAAGAAGGAAAGGGCGGGGGAAAATAACTGAATTAAAGTAAACACCATAAGAAGAATCAGCCGTTCGACCTTCCCCAAAGGCCCGTGGTGCTGCCAGCTCACTCCAATGGCTTTCCCAAGCATCCCGGTATAACTCACTAAAAAAACCGTGCCCATGGCGAAAATCGCCAAATCCTGCCGGCAAAAAGGGCAATAAACCAACCCCAAAAGTAGCACAACATCCGCGTACCGGTCCGGCAAGGCGTTCACGATTTCTCCGGCTAAAGTTGTTTTCCCCTGCTGTATCGCCATCACGCCGTCGATTGTGTTCATGGTCATCCGCGTAAAAATCAGGAGGATGGCTAATAATAAGAGAACCGGGTATTCGGCGGCCAGGACATAACAGCCGGCGGTAAAACCCGAAATAATTAACGCCGCGTAACTCACGATATCCGGGTCAAGCCAGGCGAATTTTTCAGCCCAAGGTTCTAATATTTTTCGATATCCGTATTTCCAAACATAGAGGCCCATGTCACACATCCTTTCCCTGTCCTGGGGCACCTTTCACCGGCACGGAATCCCCTTATGAAAGCAGCCTGTGTTTCCGCAAAGTTTTCTATATTTTATTATTTGTTTCTGATGATAACAAGGACATAAATAATTATACTGCGTGCGGATATTACAGGATATTTTTATCTGTGTTCCAACTTTTGAGAATGGCAAGAAAAAAGAAGGCGAGGTCACACCGCAAAACAACATGACCACGCCTTCTTCTGCGAACTATTACTGACGTTAATTTGCCCGATATCTAACATAAATAAAAAAATCCTTACTTCGTGAGCGGGTTTCCGGCTGAATTGTCATTCGGCCCATCCCGCGGACTCACAAAGATAAGGATGTTATTTCAAAACCTTTCCTGCTCTTAATGCCTCTCCGTGGCGCTGAGATAATAATTGCGGATCAATTCGCTGTAAACGATGACGGCTTCCTCCTCCCGTCCGGCCTGACGATAAGCCTCGCCTAAAGCCCAAAGCGCTTCCCCGGCATAAACTAACGGCCGCATAGTCGTCAGACCCGGGGTCATCAGGACGGTATAATATTGGTTATTGTCCGCGTCAAACTCCGCCTGCAGCTTTCCGGCTTCTTCGCCATAAACCTCAAGGCACCAAAAAGCCGCCGCTTCTACTTTTGTGACCTCCCGAGCTTTAAGCGCTTCCCACGCGAGCGTTGATAGGTTTTCTGAGGGATATTCGCCCAACGGCATGGCTTGGCCGCTCTTTTGAAGGCGCGCGCGAATCTCTTCAGAAAGGCCGCCGGGCAACGATATGTCCGGAGTTTCCGGGTCAAGGATCTCATACACCCTCTCCATGGCCGCCTCGGCCGGACGCCAGAACATCGTCGCCTGGCCGGCGCCGATGACCATGACCCAGAAAAACAGGAAGAAACCCAACGTTCGTTTGATCATGCCGAAAAGGGGTATTATCAGAATTTCGCGTTGAGTTCTAAAAATCCCACATACCTTTCTTCATATTTATCAGAAGAGTAATCTATAAATCCCTTTAAACCAAACATCGGGCTAATAGGGCAACTCAATTCAAAATTGGCTCCTCTTTCCGTGACGGAAGAATCCCGGCCTTTTATTGTCGTTTGGGTTGACGCTCCGATAAACCTGACATTGATATCATCGCTGTCTTCGACTTCAAAAATGTGATTAATAAACGGCCGGACCTTGATGGAAACGGTCTTTGCGTTGGCTTGGAAATCTTTTTTAAACGCCATCCCGGCTTTGATATTCATCTGGGCGAAAGAATTCCCGTCAACCTGCATGTTGAACGACCCCCCGTTGGACTCGGTATACCCGTCTGTTTTATTATAAAGATATCCTGTCTGCAAAAAAGGTTCCAGCTGCACGTTTTTATGCTCGAACAACCGGCTGATGGAAAAGGTGGACGAAAAATGATTCCCGTCGTATTCGGCCTCGGGGCTTCCGGACACAGACCCAACGACCACATGCCTGATAGCATCATACCGGGCGATTCCTCCACCTATCGTCGCTGATAGTTTATAAGCATCCATTATTTTCTGACCGTACACGCCGAATATATAATCTTTGATTTCCGTCGTCCCCGCGTTCTGGGTCAGATCGATTTCCGAATAAAGGCTGTTGGCGTAAACCCCCAGCAGGTGATTGGAATCAACGGCGAATTCATACCCGGCCAGGACGCCGTACTTTTCCGTGTTATACCCGTTACTGTAATCAGTGCGCTCGCCCTGACTCCCACCGAACATCCCCTGGATCCACAGCCCTCTTTCGCCTTTCTCAAATTGCTTATAATTGATGTTCGAAAACGCTTGCATGAACGACTCAAAAGCGCCCCCCGTTGATGACAAGCCATACGGATCAGCATGAGGGTTGAAAACCTGGTTAAAATTTGAGCCCGTGTCCATGCCGCCCAAGACAGTTCCGATTTTGTCGTGGACCAAGGAATTGACGTTCTGAATATTGGCCATGGAGGCGCGGGAACTTGAAACGCTGTCAACGGGAAAAATGTGTTTCAGGGCCTCTTCCACTTCGGATTCAGAATAGCCGTCCAGGGTCGTGGCCACCGTCTGCAACGTCCCGCTGCCGTCATACTCATCCAGATAATTGGCCAAAGGGCTCACCGGCCTGGTACTGACCGTTGTGGGATAGCTGGGCGAAGAGGACGGGGAGGAAATAGAGCCGATCGGCACAATGGCGTAACGGATAACGCCGCCAGCGTAAAGGACGTCGCCGGTCCCGGTACCGTAAAGCGTGACGACCGAAAACGTCCCGGAATCGTCAATGCTGCCGATAAAATTTTCAAACACACCATAGGTGGCAAAGCCCGGATTATCCGTCGTCGCGTTCGCCGTGCCGATGGCAATCGGCGCTCCACCGTCAAAGCAGATATAAATAGTCGAAGGGTGGCAGCATGTACCCCAATCGCCAAAATCAATGCCAAATCCATTGATAGGAGAAGAGAAGGTAAACGTCAACCCGGACGTGGTGGTCCCATCCGCGGTCATTTGGATAGCATCCCCGCCGGGGATACTCCCGGGCTGGGGCGTGGCCAAATACGTCGTGTCGACGGTTCTGCTGGCCCCGTTTGTCGAGGTTATGGTGTACCCCGTCCTGCTCCAAGAATTGGCGTCGCTTGCGAGTCCTGACAGGGCGTCATTGGTTTGGGTGCCACCAACAGCCGAAATGTTTGTGTCAAACGTGTTTCTTCCCGCCGGGATGTCATCAAAAAAAACCACCGGTGCCGCGGAAGCCGAAACCACTATGGTCATCCACAGTGTCAAAGTTACAAAAAATATTTTTTTCATTCTTCCCTCCTTTGTTAATAAACACTATAATCCGGTTTGGCGTCCCTTGAAATATAAAACTGTTTTTTTCCTAAATAAAAACTACCGCATTCCGGACCCCTCCGAAAACGCATTCGCCGCATCGCCTTCATGTTTTATCAACCGTCAAAGACCGCACGTCTTTTAATGGCCTGGGGGCAAAAGGTCCGTAAAATTTCTGTTTCTCCGCGCGAACCCGAGCGCGAGGCGACAAATCACCTCTTCGGCCACATCCTCAATTCCAGTAACCCAGAACTCCCTATTGTCAAGGCCGTTGGCCACCCCCCGGGGCAGGCCGTCAAACAGGACGTGCCCCGCCCAGGCGTATTCCGAGCGGGATCCTGTCAACCATTCCCGTTCAAACAAAATGATCTGCCCCAATGTATAATACGGCAAAGACCCTCTCAACAATTGCTGCAGCAAGACCCTGGCTTCCAGGAGGCTGTCCTTGTTTAAATCTTCCGTCAAGGCCGGGTCTTCCAGCGAAAATTTCAGTGTTCCCGTATTGATCAAATTGAAGTCCGCCACATGTTGTTCACCGTGCCGCCGGAAGTGTTCCATCAAAAGGTTCTGGGCCTCAGGCCCCGGGCGTCCCGTCCCCCACTGGCGTTTATGCAACCGCAGGGTCACACAACACAGATTGTCCGCGGAAACAAGGCCCTTCTGATAATGCCGCTGGGATTCTTCCCAATAATCTTCGAACAGGGCATAATCATTATCTAAGCTTTCTTTCAAATCATCGGTAAAAATCATCACTTCGGACGCAGACGCGCTTTCCAAAATCGGCTCGATAAAAGGGGGAACCTTTATCAAATTTTCTCCAAGGAGGAATTCTTCATATTCGATCTCCTGGCCCCCGGCCCTGGCCTTCCTTCGCGTCCGTTCCAGGACCGGCCTCAAGCTTATATGGTTGATTATCTCAAAATTCAATCCTCCGGCGTCAAGCCCGTATTGAGGGGTGATATCCAAACAATATCCTTCGGCGCGCAGCGTCTTTTGTACGTTATTCAGATACATCTCCGGATCTGGCGTATCCGCCAACAGAGGAACGCGCCAAAAGGCGTTCCATTTTTCCTGAATTCTGGCCTGAACACGCTCAAGGTCCTCCGGGGGCAGGGGATGGCGCCGGGCTTCCGCCACGCCGTCTTCCAAAGAGACATAGTACTCCGTAAAAATGGACCGTATGGATTGATAAAAAGGGCGCTTCATAACATGTTTGAGGAAGCAGATTTAATAATTCTAACAACGCTCGGGAAAAGGCTCGGCTGAACTGTTTCCTCCCTCCTCCAGGGCAACACTAGGGGCAAGGCAAAGACGTTATGCTGGCGTATTTCTTTCGGGATGACATTTCCATCAAAACAATCCTATTACCATTGACGCATCTTTTTGTTATTAAATATCAAAATCACCTTTTGTATCGCAACCGTCTTGTCCTGTAAAATCTTAAAATACAATTTAATTTTCATGTCGTCCTTTTTCCCTCCAATTGTTTTTATCTCCTCTTGAGGGACTTCATAAATGTATTCTAAGGATTGCGTGCTGATAAAGTTGTCTTTCCTGTAAATCGGAAAGGGGAAGTTTAAAACAAAGCGGTAAAATTCAACCTCTGGGCTGGAGGCGAGCAGTTGCGGCGTTAACGTAATGCTGTATTCCGAATCGTAAAGTTCTGACAACTTGTTTTCATAGGGTTGTACCTTCGCGGCGTATTCCACGTCAGACTCATATTCGGCCTTTTGGGGAACCGCTTCACTCAATGTCTTAATTCTTGATGGAATCTGGCTGAAATCCAGAAAATATTCGCCGTTCTGGTCATAAACATCCCCCCTGACATCAACTTTAATTTCATTGGCCGCCCCCGCGGCAGCCCATCCCAGCAAGAACACGACGAGACATAAACCAAGTCTTCTTGGACCCTTCATGACCCACCTCCATCCAAAGTTAGCCTGCTTTTTATAATAAAACAACGATAAGAAATTACGGGAACTCGCGTGTTATCAAAAACCTCCTCATTTTACACCCCCCAAAAAGTCCCCCGCAATCAATTAATCTAAAATATTGGCGCATAAAGAGCTAAATGAATCTCAGGTTTTCCAACAACGCCAGCGGTTTGGCTGTTTGCAAAACCCAGGTTTCCACCGCCGGCGTGCAACCGCAATTTTTACATACGGCCCCGTCATAAATCCCTTTCCGGCAGCAACACGGGACCATCTCCCCCTGATTGATGGTCAGGCTCCCCCAGACCCGCCGCGGCCAGCGGTCATCTCTTAAGGCCTTAATGCCGTCAAAAGTATTAAAAACCTTCCAGGGATGCCTTTTCTTGATGTCATAAATTTTTCGGACAACCTCGCCCCTCTCTGCCGCAGGGAGCGTTAAACTTTTCTCCGACCCTAAATACGGGGTAAACAAATGGAACAAAATGCCACGGACATTCTTTAGTTTAAAAATCCTCTCCGCGGCCTTTTCAAAATCATCGGCATTGACCCGGCTGATAGTAAAATTAATATAAATTCTTTTGTGCGGCGAAGTGACAATATTATGGACCACCCGGGAATAAATGTCCCCCCGCATCAAATTATGTTCTTTCGGGAATCCGTCCAGGCTGACCCAAAGATAATCGGCCTCTGACGCGAGCGGGAACGTCCCGTTTGTGCAAATTACAACGCGAAAGAATCCCAGCTTTTTAGCGTACTGGACAACATCTTCCATAAAAAAATTTTTATCCCGCCACAAAAACGGTTCCCCTCCGGTTATGACAAGCACACGCGAACCGGCAAGATACAGCTTTTTAATATCCGACTGCACCGCAGAAAAATTCTGGTCGTTATACCCCAGGTGGGCCACAACGCAGTGTTTGCAATGGAGATTGCATTTATCCGTCAAAATAATCGAGCTGTTCAATGGGATTCTTTCCCCCAGGACCTGACACCTCACGAGCCATTTTATATAATAAAAAATTTTCTTTATGACCATATTAAATCGCGATCTGTTGGGGCAGTGGATTGTCCTTGCATATCTTCCAGATTTTGCTGACATAATTCAAAGCGAAATAATTCTGCAACAAATGAATCCAATGCGAGCCCGCCTTATTCAGCCTTAACACCGGCCCCTTCTGGTCGTCAGCCAGGCTCAACAACTTAACAACTTTGAAAACCGCGGCAAAATCTTCTTCTAAATCCCGCCCGAAAAGCCGGCGATAATCCTCAAAGGGGACCTTTGTTTCATAAAAACGCCAGTAAAGCCAAAACAATTTCGCCATCCGTTCGGAAACGTTCATTTTCAGGGCTAACGGCAAACGCTTCTCCTGGTTTAAGAACGCGTTATAATGTTCAACAGAAAAAATATTAAAATAAAACCCTTCCCTGGTATACGTTCCGGCCCCCGCCCCCAGCCCGAGAAAAAAATCCCGCGTCACGGAAGAATAAGGCACCGTGCCTTTCCGGTTAAACGACCAGACCGAGGTCGGCGCGTATCCTTCCCGCGAAAGGACGTCATAAATACGGTAATACATGGCCCTCCGTTTAAACACATTAGGGAGTTTTAACCCCTTCAATTTTCTATACTCCCCGATGGAGGTATAGGGAAAAGTGAACAAGGGATAATATGTTATCTGGTCCGGGCGAAAGCCAAGCGCTTTCCGGATATCATCTTCCAGGGCGCGCATCGTTTGCCGGGGCAGAACAAAAATCAGGTCAAAATTAACCGTGTCAAATTTGAACTTCTTTAGCGCCCCCAAGGCACGGGCAATCTCCTCCCCGCCATAATTTCTTCCAATACTGCGCAGAAACCTGTCCTGAAAACTCTGCACGCCGACACTCAACAGGTTCACGCCCAAAGCCCGCAACTTGGCTAAATTGGTTTCGGTGATATCTCCGGGCGACGTCTCCAGTCCGATCGGCCCGTCAAAATTAAAATTATTTCTTAACTCGCCTATAATCTCAAACAATTCATCAATCATTAATGTCGGCGTGCCCCCGCCGACATACAAAGAAGTAAACCGGGCGCCCGGAAGCATCCGGCCATACATACGGATTTCTTTGCGCACCGCCTCTTTATATTGCCGCGCCTTTTCCGCTTCATAGGGGATCTTAAAATAAGGGCAATACGGGCACAGGTTCTTGCAAAACGGGATGTGAAGATACAACCCGCCCCGCGGCGGAAACGAAAACGCATCCACGGCCGGATCAAATTTCTGAAACACATATTGGCTGTCCCGGCCGGAAAGGTAACTTCGCAAGGACTTTGTTAAAACCGCGTTAAGGCCCATGGTCTTCGTCCCCTTTAATCAGCAGTAAACCAACATCCTTCGCCGCGTTCGCTTTAGCTCTCTCGCACTCAGGATCAATTCGCATTTCTAGTTTACGCTCGCTTGGGTCGTCTCAACTAAATGCTCATTGGATAAACCCGGAACGCTCAAAAGGAAAAACTATTTTATAGGCTTTCCCGATAATGTTTTTTCTCGGGACAAACCCCCAGAAGCGGCTGTCCGTGCTTTTCTCGCTGTAATCACCCAGAACATAGTACTGGCCCCGAGGCACGTTTATCACCTGATTGGCCTGGCCGTAATCGCCCCCGTTAAAATAATAAATATCGGCAGTGCCGGAAGTTTTGACGAGCTGGTTATTGACATAAATATGGCCGTCCCTGATTTCGACGGACTCACCCTCCTTGGCAATCAGCCTTTTGACAACAACCCTGCTCTGGTCTTTCGGAAAAACAAAAAACACAATGTCCCCCCGCTCCGGCGCCCCCGCCAGATATTGGAACCTGTTCACGAGAAACCAGTCCTCTTCCACCAACACGGGGCTCATGGAATTCGACACGATCCTGGGCGCCAGCACAATAAATTTATTCACGATTTCCGCCAAAAGGATGTTCAAATTAAAGACAAGCACGAAGATCACGGTGGCGAGAGGGATCAGGACGACCCGGACGAACGTTTTTTTAAAGGGATACTTTAAACTCAGGGTGTAAATGTACGCGTCCAGGACGACGAAGATCTCAAAAAGGATGAAAAGAAAGGCAGGCCATAAAATATGCTGATTTAATTTCTGTGTGGGATGGAATATAACCAACAGTAAGGCGAGGATAAAATTTAAATGCGCCAAGGAGAAGAAAATGCCTCTTTTGATTCTCCCCGCGTATATCTGCCCGAAGCCGGGGAAAATGAAAGAAAACATAAGGGCGATGAAAGGATCTTTGGGTTGCGGTTTTTTTAGGGATGATTTCATGTGAGATAAAACGTCTCTGAAAAGATAAAAAATATCCTGCCAGGCTGGGCAGGACGCACTCAGATCCTCAGGGCCCAAAAACTCGATTCAATTACTTATTCATGAACATCCAAAACAGCGCGCCCAGAGTCAAAATCACTCCGATATGCACAGGAGTAAATGTTACGGTAATCCCGCCGGGGCGGGCGGGTTGATCCGAAGAAGCCGCCTGAATGGGCTCCTGGACAGAGGCCGTGGCCTGCTGTTGGGACGGAGCGGTCGCGGTGGCGATCCCCTGCTGCATATCCTTCTGGACCTGCCCCTGTAACATCATATACTCTGTCATGGCCTGCGCGGATACCCTTTGCGGATTCATCAGGAATCCTGCTGCGAGTAAAATCAAAAAAATATGCCACCGGAAAGGCCGGCCCCTCCGAAGGGCATGAAAGAGGACCATAGTTCACCTCCTGTTTATGGAACCGCGTGTGAACACCCTGGCTTTCATAATGATTGTATCACAAGTCATGAAAAATCGCTTGTCCTTCACCGCGTTAAAAAACGCCCATAAAACAGGCCTCTTTAAAACATATTGCTCTCGGACAAAGTCTAAAGTCATGCTCATCTTCACAAAACAAAAAACCCCTTCAATCGAAGGGGTTCCTTCTATAGAACAAAGAAGAACTCGTTTTACAGGGTTTGATATATATCTGGTTTACGAAGGACAAAGATAAATCCGGGGGAAAAAACTGTCAGCATGTCAAAAATGCACCACGGGACCATGGATGCGGCATGCCAAAGCAAGCCCTTACGACCATATTTATCTGGGTTGCGCAGGATTGTTGGCACGGCGTTGCGTACTTCAAAGTCATGAAACCAACGACGTAAAGTCCAGATCGTTACCAAATTTGCAGTAACGAGATACTTGGCATGAAAAAAACGCATCAGCGCTCTTGCAAACTGCCTTGGCAACCAATGTACAAAAGGCCAAAAAACATGAGGTTCAATAGGAAACAGGAGATTGGGGCCTGCGAAATAAGCATATCCGCCCGGTTTCAAAATACGGTATATAAATCCAAGCAACGCTTCAGGATCCGGCACATGTTCGTAGACTTGGTTACAGATAACGACATCGACTGAAGCCGGTTCAGGGTAATTGCTGGTGTAATCTCCTTGGACAAATTCTAAATTCGGGTGGGTGTCCCTAAGCGTCGGCCACCGTTGCCAAGGCGCCGGGTCAATCGCAATCATGTGCCCAACCTGTGTGGAAAGATGCGCCGCAATCTCGCCACACCCACAACCCACGTCCACCCAACGACTATCCTGAAAATTTAATCCGGTCATTAACTCTAGCGTTAACAGAATGGCGGAAGCTTTTTCGGCCCGGCCCTGGTCACCCCAACCTGGGTCCGTTGAGGGAGAATGGAAACGGATGTTTTGATTCATTCGGCTTGCATAATTTCCGATATTAGACTCTCAAGCTTCGCACAACGAGGAAAAGCTATTATTAAAGTATAAATATTTAATCATACACAAACAGTAAAATCAATTATTTCTTGATGATTCTACCGGATTTTCCATAAAAAAGATAACCGGAAACACTTGCGTCCAAATTATGGATAAAAAAACCCGATCAGGGCCTTAAAATGTTGATGCGCAGTCCCATAAAACATGCCGATGTGCGCCGGCAAGCTGGCCTGCTCCCTGAAAACTGCATCAAACAAGTGTCAGATAAAAGACACTCGAGTATTTTCAGGAAAAACATTACAAGGATCAGGCTTATTTTACACTAAAGCCCCCGGCCATTTATCAATCGCAGATGGCAAATATAGCCTAAGCCGGATTTGAATGGTTTCCGCTTCGCTCCAACCACTTCTTCTATACAATTAATCATTTAGAATCCCAACTGACGGGATGGTAGGAACCATCGTTGGGCGTGGCGTTATGGGAAGTCACCATATACCCGTTGGCCAATGCCCACTTACTGGCGGCCTCTGCCAATTTATCATGCCCGCAATTCAAATAGGCCTCGGCCAGCTTGCTGGAATCTCGTTCCCATAGGACCTCGATAAGTTTCGGGACGTACTCCTCCCGGCCCAGATAAATGAATGTGTACAAGGCAAAACGGACCGCGCGCTCGTCTCCATTATCAAGGTCATCCATCAATACTTTTTCCACGGCGCCCCATTGCGCGTTAATGCCGTCATCGCTTCCTCCGCTGAGCAGAAAATAAATTCTTTCTTTTTCGGTCGTCGGCTGCCACTGCAACTGCCGCAAAGCACCTGCGATCTCATAACGGGCTTCCCAGTCCTGCAGATGCGCGGCCAGAACAGGGATAGCGCGCGCATCGCCGATCACGGCGATGGCCCGGGCGATCAGTTGGCGGTTCGGTTCTGCGTCTGACGGGATAAAAAATTTTTTCAATCTCTCAAAATCCTCGCCCAACGCCTCAGCCATCCGGTCCTCGACGCTTGCAGGATCAACGGTCAGCAAAAACTGCCATAATCTCAGTCGTACCGCCCAATTGTTTTTCAGTAAAATATCCATAACGCGTTCCCTGCTATCCACGGGCAGGTCACTAACGCTTAAAATGACCGGACGTTTATCCATGGCTTCCATCAAAGGCCCTACGGCCGCCGGGCCGAAACCGGCAATCGCTTCTATGAGTTTATTCTCATCACGCACCCCGTAATCGCTGAAAAAATGATACAGGCTTAACGCCCATACCAGGGGCCTGATCGCCCGAGGGTCTTTGATCCTGCCCAGCACGCTGACAACCGGATCGGCATCAAAATTGACTTCCTGCCCGGCCAACACAAGGGCGATCAACGGTTCGACAGCCGCCGGCCCCAGTTTTTCACAGGCCTCCCAATCCTGACCCGCAATATAATAAGCGACTTTTTCGGCCTCCGTTGCCGGCATCCACCCGATCTGGCCCAAAGCGTCAGCCGTCACTTTCCGTATCTGCGGCTCATCATCCTTAAGCAAACCAATAAGCATCGTATTCGCGTCCGAAGACCCCACCTTCCCCAAGGCTTCAATAACCGTGTTCCTGATCTCTGCGTCCGCCAATGACCTGATCAGGGGCTCTATTGCCCGCAGGTCCTTGATCTCCCCCAACGCCCTGACAATGGCTTGGCGCCTGCGGATATTCGCCTGCTGAAATTCATAAAACCTGGCCTCGTCGGCCCCGGTGTTACCTGCTGCGGAGGAAAATTCCGCACGCGAGGCAAACTCAGCAAGCAGCGGCTCAACAGCAGGAGGTCCGATTTCCGCTAACGCGGCAACCGCAAAATCACGCCCCTCAAAATCAAAAGAATCCGAAGCGGAAACCAGCAGAGGCGCGACAGCAGCCTGCCCGAGCGCCACACACGCCTCCGTGTCCTGCTTCACGGTGTAATAAGCCGCTTTCTCCTGCGGGGTAGAAGGGTTCCAGGCCATCGCCTCCAGAGCCGCAGCCGCGGCTTTTCGGACGCGGCTGTCCTCATGCATCAACGCAGCGACCAGGGCGGGCTGTGCCTGCGAAGCTTTCATCTTTCCCAAGGCCTCGACCGCCTTGCTGCTCACTCTCTCATCATGATCAGAAACGGCGCGGATCAAAGGCTCAACGCCGCGAGGGTCCCCGAGATCCCCCAGAACTTCGGCTGTTGTTTCACGAAGATACCACATATCTGACTGCAAAGCCCTTTCCAACACCGCAAAGGCCCTGGTATCGTTTATCCTCCCGAGAGCCAACCCGATCTCGGAAGCATGCTCCGACCAATACGCGTCATTCAGCAATTCCGCCAAAACGTCAACGGAAAAGCTACCGAGCAGAACACATTTTTCCCATTCCCGCTTCGCCGCGGAATATAAAACCTCTTGCTCTTTGTTCGAGGGCCTCCATCCGAGTTTGTCCAAGGCCGCGGCCGCAGCTTGCCGCACAGCAACATCACGGGCATGAAGCGCCGGCAACACCATCGCCGAATCCTGCGCCCCGTTCACAAGCCTGACCAAATATATCTCCGGATCATCATAAAATTGAAACGTATCCTTTTCCAGCTCATCTACGAAAGCGGTGATAGCCCGCGGATCATTCATTTCAGCAAGCGCGACAAAAATGTCCTTACGGGTCGAAGAGTCCTGTTCGTCTTTAAGCACGGTCAGTAAAGGCTCAACCACCCCCCGTCCCCCAATTCCCGTAAGAGCGCTAAGGATTTCCTTACGAAAGGCAGGGTCATTTTCATGTTTAAGCATTGCCAGTAAAGGCTCAACCGCGCGGCCATCCTTTCTTTCTCCCAAAACCTGAATCGCAGCGAAGCGATTAAACCATTCTTGATCATCCAAATACTCAAGCAACTGGTCAACAGACGTGATCTCGCGCAGCGCCGTGACGGCTGCCACAACAGACTCGTCTTTAGAATAAGACAAGCCCTGTCCGGGAATCCCTATGATAAAAAACAATAA
The DNA here is from genome assembly GCA_029560465.1 of Candidatus Omnitrophota bacterium. Classification (GTDB taxonomy): domain Bacteria; phylum Omnitrophota; class Gorgyraeia; order Zapsychrales; family JANLHA01; genus JAGOJP01. The sequence continues at coordinate 48,510 of JAKQKX010000016.1, read as the reverse complement.
AATAATGCACCACAAACTCTTCACATAATCCTTACGCATGGCTTCCTGCGAATTCATCGCGTGCCCCATGTTTCTGCCGGCCTTCGCCGCGCTTGATTCAGCGGACTTTATTTTAGCGCAATGTTTTATCAACGCCATGCTCATATTTCTTTGTCTTCCGTCTTGGAGATCTATTTCCGCGGCTAAGGGTAGAATACAAAAGGATCGTTGTCCGGATAACTAATGCACCACCTCATACTGACCTACTTTAACCTCGAAAGTCTTCCATAATTTCGTCCGGAAACGGGACCCGGCCTGCAAGCCCGGCAATATTGTTTCGGCTTCCGCGCTCCCGTCTTCTCTAAAAACAAAATAACCGTCTTCAAACGTGTTTTCAGCAGGGGCACCAACATGAGAAACAACTCGGCCGGAGTGTATCGTTCGCCCAACAACGGTCACAATTTTAGCGGGCCTTACTGAATATTTAAATTCAAGCTCCACGTCCTTCCCTTCTTCAATCCCGAGAGAAGCCCAGTCAAATAGCCCGTCTCCGCCTCTTTCATAAACTTTATCTATTCTCACAACGGCAGAATCAAGCGGAGCCCGGATCAGTTTCCCGTCCTCATAATAGCCCTCGGGGCTTTCCAATGACAAAGAAACAACGGTGGCCTCAATGTCTATATAGGGGCACATCGCCATGGCAAAGGCGGATTTTTCTTGATGGATAAAATTACTGAAAGCAATTAATCCGATTAAAAATCCCTGCGTGCACGACAAAGCATTTCTTTGGTTTTTATTTTTCATGCCGGCCTCCTTTGTCGACATCCCAATTGGGAGCCTGGCACCTACAGTTTTCTCCTCAATTAAGTATTGTGTCCCTGGAACTCCTCCGGATATCTGCATCAGCGCGCCGAACAGTCTATAAAAATTGCGCGGATAACATTTCCAGATTCATCCTGAATCATGCTTCCGGTAAAATTAATAAAAGACGTCTTCCTTTTTCTTCCTATCCGACAAAATTCCCAACAGTTGCGGAATACTAACCGGTTCAATATTGATAATCAACGGCAGGAAACCGTCTATTTTCATATTCTGGATCGGTTGCTGCGGTAAAGGCAAGGGCACGCCAGCTCCGTCGCGTTTGATTTGCAAATTCAATAATTCAGCATCAAGATTAATACCTCCAACATTCTTGTCATTGGCTTGCGTTAAACGGCCATCCTCCTGAATCGGAGAAGAACTCCTGTCAAAAAGACGTTCTCCTTGAACGATTATAATCCTTTCCTCAACCCAGGCCTCTTCTGTCCATGTGTGCGTCACCAACTTTTGTGGCTGCCCGCCTTCCAAACTATAAGTATCAGGATCGTCTTCCCACCGTGTCTCTGATCGCTCAACTGCTGCCCACTCCCCCGGCTGGATAAGCACTGCGAAATCATATCCCTGATTTCTAAATGCGATCGCATCTCTCAACAATGCCAAATCCTGCTCCAGGGTCGCCATCCTCGTTACTGGAAGACGGTCCCGCAATTTCTGAACGACATCCAGATTGTAATGAACTAACTGCCTATATTCTTCCCGTATTCCTCTTTCATAAGAAAACTGGCTTGTCCATATCGAGACGTTGTCCTTAATGGCGCTCAGAACCCCCAAAAGACCGCCCCCGGCGAGTAAAATTCCCGCTATACGCTGGACTATCTCAATTTCATTTAAATAAGAATAGTACGCGGTAACAAGTCCTGTGCAAAGGATCAGTGCGCTTTTGACAAACTTTCCACCGGAGACGAATATAGGGGAACTGACCAGGGCACTATAATCATCCTCGGGAAGAAAGCCGGCCCGAGCCGCCTCTTCCGGAGAAAAAATCCCTTTTCTGTCCACTGTGCCGGCTAGCTGTAGTGATGGTAACGACACCGGAGACCCCTGCCTTCCGTTTGTCGCGCTTTCTATTAACTGAATCGTCACCTTGTGGTCCTTCCCCTGCTTTGATTCCGGCAGCATCACGGCGGATGATACCGATTTGGGTAAACGAGCCGGGTCGCCGCGGAGAATCCGCAGCTTCTCTGTTGTCACCACTCCAGCACCTAGCCCGCCGGAAAAATATTTTCGCGGAATGGCTTTTTGGCTGGCCGCGTCATGGTCTTCCTTAATATAATTGTAAACGCCTTTTTTAAACGCCTCCAGGTACTGCGCGTAAAGCTTCTCTTTGGCGGCATGGTCATCCGTATCAACGCCTTTGATCTTATTCTTATTCACATACACCTGCCCCAGGAAACCCGCATTTAACCTTTTCTTGTACCAGGTCGCTAAAATCATTGCGTTATAAATCTGCCGCAACTGCGCGAAATTCTTGCCCTCATTGACTTCCTGTTCGATCGCCGGCAGAATAATCTCTTTGACAATCTTTCCCGACATATTATTCACCTGATTTGCTACTATTTTTGATTGCTCATCGGCCCCCGCGTCTTTCCTCCCCAGATTCTCCTTCAGCGCCAGGTAATCATTCTCCAGCATGACTTTAAAATGCCGTTCGATGACAAAAACACTGTCTTTGTATTCATAAACCCCTGCCTTGTCCGGCACGATCCAAACCTTGTTGAACGTATTGAGCGGGATGTTATCCGTACCGTACTCTTCCTTGGCCTTCGCGTATATTCTCTGCCAAAATTCCGCGCCCAATTTTTCTTCCGGATAGGTCAACGAAGCTGTGAACTGTTTTAAAAGATAGTCTTGGGCTAGCATATCCACTCCGAGTTCCGTTACGCTCAGGCCTTCCGGGATAATGCGGTCTTTTTCATACGGCGAAAGGTTCACCCACAATTCGTCTTCGGGAACAGTTAAAACGGCGAGAAAATACTTAATCAATTTCTTCGCTTCCTCCTCAAAAACCGGGCCGGAGAGGTTGTCATCACCGGTATCAATAACAAAATCAAACTGCAGCGGATTTCCAGGATAAGTCTTGAGGCCACGCAAGTTGGCCGGGAAAAACTTCTGGCTTAAACCCACTTGCGAACCTGCGGGCGGCAGGTTTTGCAAAGCTTTGGAATTTGAGGGTGAGGGAATCTGGGCATAACCCGCTGAAGTTGAGACTTGAGTGGCAAAAAAGATTCCCACAACTACAGTTACGATAAGACGATACAGATATTTTGGAATTGATTTTCGCATTTTTAAATCCCTTTTATTGGATCTCCCGACCCCTTTAAGTTTTTGCAAATTGACCCGCCTGACCTGCACCCCAGAAATTGTGCCACTTAAAAATAGAAAAATGGCAAAACTTCCCAAGAAAAAAACTGCTCTTCTATAAAATCATTCCCATTCTACCCCAAACAAAAACCCCCTGCAATTATTAAATCGCAGGGGGTTACATATAGCCCCAACCGGATTTGAACCGGTGTTTAATGGCTGAGAACCATTCGTCCTAACCAGGCTAGACGATGGGGCCGAAAACCTGTCAACCCGGACATCCTCCCTCGAAAAACGCCGGGCTGTTAACTTTCAATATTACCATAATCCATTAAGCGGTCAATAAAAATTATTTTACCTTCAATTTATTCCATTTTCTTATGCAGGAACATGTTTGGTATGTTATAGTTATAACGCAACAGCACACAAAGGAGCGTTCTTGTGGCCACCCGCGTGGGAATCGGCTTTAGCCAAAATTACAACACCCGTCTGGCCGCCCAAGAAGCGGCGGAACAGGCTAAAAAATATTTACAGTCAACCCGGGTCGACCTGGCGATTGTGTTCAGCACCATCCATTACGCCCCGGCCGAGGTGATCCCTGTCATTTACGACATCATGAACCGCACGCGGATCATCGGCGCGTCAACGCCATCCATTATTCTGCCCAGCCAGGTGGCCAACCGGGGCGTGGCCGTGATGGCCATAATTTCAGACCAGATCCGTTTTGAATCCGGCTGCGTGCCCTACCTGAAACTCAAGGATAAAACCGAAGCCGGGCGGGAACTCGTAAAGTCCACCCTTTCCGAGTTCGGGCAAAAACAGCGCCAGCTTTTTTTTTGTATCGCCGACGGCCTGCTGGACGGGCTGTCTGACCTGATAGACGGAATCAAACAGGAACTCATGTATAATCTCCCCATGATTATGATCGGCAGCAGCGATGACTTCCGCTTTCAACAAACGTTTCAATACTACAAAGACACCGCCATGTCGGAAGGAGCGACGTCTCTTGTCCTGGGGGGACGCATGCAGGTCGGGATTTCCATCCAGCACGGATTCAAGCCGATAGGGAAACCCCGCACCGTGGATAAGGTTGACGGCCCCCTCATCCTGTCCATCAACGGGCGCAAAGCCAGCGCCCTCTACGAACAGTATTTTGGCACGGAAGCGGAAACCCTGAAAAAAGGACCTTCCAGCCCGTTGAGTTTCCGTTACCCTTTAGGCGTGCGGCTGCCGGGAAGCCAGCAATATATCCTAAGAAATGTTCTGGGCGTTCTTGACGGAGGGGCCTTAATCTGTCAAGATAAAGTTCCCAAAGGCGCAGAGGTGAACATCATGATCGGGAACCAGGCTTCGCACTTAGAAGCGGCGGCAGAGGCGGCCAAGGATGTCCGCGCGCAGCTCACCTTGAAAAAGCCCAGCTTTGTCCTGATCTTCGAGTCAATCACCCGCTGTAAACTGATGGGCCGGGGCGCCGCGGAAGAGATAAGCACGATCAAGAACATCTTTGGCGACGGAGTTCCCATGATTGGCACGTTCTGCCTCAATCAGTTTTTCCGTTTCAGCCAAGATCCATCAACCGACCCCTGGCTCGTCCAGAACGGCAACGTTATTATCGTCGGAGTTCTGTAAAAGACGCCCGCGGCCGGACCGCGCAGGAGAACACGAACTATGCACAATTTCTACGGTTTGCTGCTTTTCGTTATTTTCGGGATGCTGGCGCTTTTTTTCGGGCGCTACTTCCGGAACGTTAAAAACCTGAAGGCCTCCCTTGTGCAAGTTTCCAAATCCTTCCAGGAACTGGACGCTCAGGCCAAGCTTATCCTGCAGACCGACCTTGAGCTGAATAAAACCCAAGAAGCCCTGGATAAACGTCTCAACGGACTCGACGCCCTTCATAAAATCTCCCGGCTGATCAGCACAACCCTGATCGAAGATGAAATCTTTCACCGCCTGAACCAGCCGTTTCTCATTGAGCTAGGATTTGAAAAATTCCTGATCCTGACGTTCCAAAATAACGGCCCATTCACGGTGCGGGTCGACTTCGGGTTCCCGCGCAACGAGGTGGCCCCCCTGGGGAAGACCTTCAACAGCAAGCCGCAAATCCTGCAACCGGTTAAACAAGGCAAAATCATCTCTTCCCTCAGCGCGCCCAAAGATATCAAAGATATTTTCACCGGCATTTTATCCGTGCGGCAATTTATCGCCACTCCGATCCTGTCCCAGAAAAACGTCCTGGGCATCATCCTGGCCGGCAACCAATCGGAAAGCTACACCATGACGGAAGGGGATGAAGAAGTCATTGCCATTCTCGCCGACCAGATCGGGCATTCCCTGGCCAACGCGCGTCTGTTCGAGCAGGTCTTCCGCTCCAGCCAGGAGCTTGAACGCAAGGTGCAGGACCGCACCAAAGAATTGACCTCCGCGCTGGAAGAAGTCAAACGGATCAGCAAAACCAAGTCCGATTTCATCTCCGCGGTTTCGCACGAGCTGCGGACCCCGCTGACGTCTATTAAAGGATACGCCTCCATCCTCATAACCGGCAAAGTCGGCGCGGTCCCGGACAAAGTGCGGGAACGGCTTGAAAAAATCAACAAGCACACCGACAACCTCGTCGGCTTAATCAACAACCTGCTTGACATATCGCGGATCGAATCCGGCCGCGTCGAAATGAAATTCCTTGAACACGACATACCTTCGATCATCGCCAACGTGCAGGACCTGCTGACCCCGCAGTTGCGGGATAAAAACATCCAGTTTACCACGGCTTTTGATGACGCCCTGCCGAACGTCTTCATGGACGCCGGGCAGATCGAAAGGGTTTTTATCAACCTCATCAATAACGCCATCAAATTCACCCCGATCAGCGGCACGATCACAGCCAAAGTCACCCATGACAGCCGAAAAGTCACGGTCGGCATAGCCGACACCGGCATCGGGATCAAAGAAGAGGACATTAAAAAACTATTTACCGAATTCTACCGCGTCGAAAACGAAATCAACCAGAACGTAAAAGGCACCGGGCTGGGGCTGGCCCTTGTAAAGAAAATCGTGGAAGCGCACGGAGGCCAAATATGGGTGACCAGCACAGTGAGCGTGGGGACCTGCTTTTATTTCACTTTACCGACAGGGCCGAAAACCTCAACACCGGAGGCTTAACGACGCGGCACCGCTGAAGCAAAGGAGACGCCATGCACAAGGAAAAAATACTCACGATTGATGACGATCCGGACATCCTGGACGTCCTGGACCTCACGTTGTCCGAATCGTATGACGTGATCCAGGCCCAGAACGGCAAAGAGGCCCTGGATATGATACAAACCCAAATCCCAAACCTGATCATCTGCGATTATATGATGCCGATCATGAACGGCAGGGAATTTGTCCGCACCATCAAGAAAGACATCCTCCTGCAACACATCCCTGTGATCATGCTGACAGGAAAAGGCGAAGTGAAAGACATGATCGGGGGCATTGACGCCGGCGCAGATGATTATATCGTCAAACCGTTCGATCCGGAATCGCTTTTGGCCAGGATACGGATGATCCTGCGCCGCACGGTCCGCAGCCTGGACGCCAACCCCCTCACGCATTTGCCGGGGAACACATCTATCATGGAAGAATTTCAGGCCAACATCTCCAGCGGCAAAGAATTTGCCGTGGCCTACGCGGACATCGACAAGTTTAAAATATATAACGACAAATACGGGTTTAAAAAAGGCGACGAAGTGATTAAAGAAATCGCCCGGCTGCTGGTCACCATCGTGCGGAAAAAAGTCGGCCCGGAAAGCTTTATCGGGCATATCGGCGGGGATGATTTTGTCTTTATCGCCGACGATAACATAATGGACGACGTCTGCCAGGCGGTTATCGAACAATTTGACGCGATCGCGCCCAGTTTCTACAACGAAAACGATAAAAGCGCCGGATACATCATAGGGAAAGACCGGCTCGGGAACGAAATCAAAACCGGGCTTCTCTCCATTTCCATCGGGATTGTCAGCAATAAAGCCGCGGCCATCACCCACGTAGCCCAGATCAGCGAAATCGGGGCGGAGCTAAAAAAATACGCCAAAAGCTTTCAGCAAAGCAACTATGTTCGGGATAAAAGGAAAAACAACCGGCAGGAAGAAAAAGACTGAAACGCTTATAAACAACTCACGGATAGGCATTAAATGACGGGTCCCAGGGCGGCGAATTACCGTAAACGCCTCTTAAAAGAGACAGGTAATACCTGTTCGCGTCATCCCGGGCCAAAGGCACATAAAGACGGAACCCCACCAAAGTAACAGCCGTCACCACCCCCAGCACAAGCAGGTATTCAATGGCGGTCTGGGCTTTCTTTCTCCGTGGAAAAACGGATCTGTCTTTTTGAAGAGTAAAAAACATCGTGGAAAAAATCCTTTCTTTTGCCTACAAGAACTATAGCACAACCCCCTGTTTTTTTCAATTCAGAGGAATAAAGATATTTTAACCGGTGGAAAGGCTTTTAAGCAGCCTGACCGCTTCCCGCTGGTCAGGAGCCCCGAAGAAATAACTCGCCGTCGCCAGGATATTAACCCCGGCTTTAACGGCGGCCGGAGCGGTTTTATCGTTGATCCCGCCATCTATGGCGATATCCCCTTTAAAACAGCTTCTCAACCGTGTCACTTTCGGCAAAACCTCCGGCATAAACTTCTGTTTGGGAAACCCGGGATTAACCGACATAATCAAAACGCCGTCAAGATCATCCAGCAGGGCGTCAATGCACAAGGGGGTGCCCGGGCTGATCACCATATGAACCTTTTTCCCGTGCGCCTTGATCTTGCGGATATCGGCCAGAGCCAGTGCCGGGTCAACGGAACTCACTTCTTTGGGGTACTGCCCGTAATCCCGGCAGCCCTCTTTTAACGGGCCATAGCATTCCGCGTGAATAGACACGATATCCGTCCCCGCGCGGCAGAATTCATCGATATAATCGCCGGGATGCTCAATCATCAAGTGAGATTCCAAAGGCAGCCGGGTCAGAGGGCGGATAGCGGAGACCAGCAACGGCCCGGTTGTGATATTGGGCACGAAATGCCCGTCCATCACATCCACGTGCAGCATGTCCACGCCGGCGTTTTCACAACGGCGTATCTCCTCTTTAAGGCAGGAAAAATCCGCGCACAAAATACTCGCGCTGACTAAAATGGGTTTGTTCAATTTCAAGGAGCCTCTAATAAAGGTCGGCCCGTCGCACCGCTTCCTGGCTGTCCAGAAGCCCGGCGCGCCGGAGATTAAAATAGTGCGCGGGGTGGGACTTGAACCCACATGGGTTGCCCCACACGCCCCTCAAACGTGCGCGTCTACCAATTTCGCCACCCGCGCAAAATGATTAGTATTGTACCGTAATTTTTAAAAATATGAAAAATTTTTTATTAAACAGCCAGGCCGGATATACCCCGCCCCCTCACGCTTTTTTCATCAAGGCCGATTTAATAAACTCCCTGAAAAGAGGATGGCACCGGTCCGGCTTTGACTTAAACTCCGGATGAAACTGGCAAGCGACAAACCAGGGGTGCTTCCTGATCTCCAGCACCTCCACCAAATCTTTTTGAAGATTACGTCCTGCGAACACCATCCCTTTCTGCTCCATCATTTTCTTATATTTATTGTTGAATTCATAGCGGTGCCGGTGGCGCTCACTGATACTTTCTTTTTTATACGCGCCGTAAGACACAGAGCTTTTCAGCAGCTTGCAGGTGTACGCACCCAGCCTCATACTGGCCCCCATCTCGGCGATGCTCTTTTGCTCTTCCAGCAAACTGATCACGGGGTGTTTTGTGTTCGTGTCAAACTCTGTGGAATTGGCGTCACGCAAACCGCAGACGTTACGGGCAAACTCTATCGTGGCAACGTGCATGCCCAGGCAAATCCCGAAAAAGGGGATATTATTTTCCCTGGCAAACTGAACCGTGCGGATTTTACCTTCAATCCCCCGGTTGCCGAACCCGCCGGGGATCAAAATCCCATGCGAGTCACCCAAGTATTTACGGAGGTCTTTCTCTTTTTCCAGGTCTTCGGAATCCACTTTATTGATAACCACCTTGGTGTCATTGGCGATGCCGCCATGCACCAGGGCCTCATAAATGGATTTATAGGCGTCCGGCAGCGAAATATATTTCCCGACCACGGAAATCTTCACCTCATGGGACGGGTTCCTTAGCCGCTGCACAACATTCATATTCCAGTCCTTCAAATCGTTGTCCGCCGCCTTGATGTTTAATTTCTTAAGGATCAGGTCGTCCAGCCCTTGCCGTTTAAACGACAGCGGCACCTCGTAAATATGCTTCACATCACCGGCTTCGATCACGCTTTCCTTGTCAATGTTGCAGAACAAAGCGATTTTATCTTTCTGCTCCTTATTAATGTGTTTTTCCGTCCGGCATAAAAGGATATCCGGCTGGATGCCTATTTCCCGCAGCCGCCCCACGCTGTGCTGGGTCGGCTTGGTCTTCTGTTCTCCCGCAGCCCTGATATACGGCAAAAGGGTCACGTGGATATTAAGCGCGTAGCTTTCTCCCAGTTCCCAGCGCATCTGACGGATCGCCTCCAGGAAAGGAAGGCCCTCAATATCCCCCACTGTGCCGCCGATCTCCACAATCGTAATATCCACCGGTTTATTGTGAGGGACGAGCCGGATGGAGTGCTTGATCTCATCCGTGATGTGAGGGATAATCTGCACCGTCTTCCCGAGATAATCCCCCCGGCGTTCTTTGGTGATCACCGAATAATAAATTTTCCCGGTCGTGATGCTGCTGTCCCGGGAAATGCTGGCATTGGTGAAACGCTCGTAATGCCCCAAATCCAAGTCAGCCTCGGCCCCGTCATCTGTCACATACACCTCGCCGTGCTGAAAGGGGCTCATGGTCCCCGGATCCACGTTGAGGTACGGGTCGCATTTAATAAGGCTCGTGGTCAAACCGCGGGCTTCGAGAAGTTTTCCAATAGTCGCCGCGGCGATGCCTTTTCCCAAGCTGGAAACAACTCCTCCGGTCACAAAAATAAATTTACTCATAGCGTCACCCTGGTTCCAATTGTCAAAAAATATTAATAGCCAACCTGTTCGTGCTTTTACCGGGGCGCCAGCCGCGCGCCGCGGCCCTAGACTTCCAACAGATACTTGCTTTTATTCTCAGGGATGTTGACCGGATACTCGCCGGTAAAACACGCTGAGCAAAAATCTTTAGGGTGCTTCATGCAAGACAGCATCCCCTCGAGGCTCAGGTATCCCAGGGAATCGACTTCTATATATTGCGCGATCTCTTCGACCGACTTGCTGGCGGCGATCAGCTCCTTTTTGCTGGGGAAATCGACGCCGTAAAAACAGGGGGATTGAATCGGCGGGCAGGAAATGCGCAAATGGATTTCCTTAACGCCAACCCGGCGCAACTCCGCAATACGGTTCCGGCTGGTCGTGCCGCGCACGATCGAATCATCCACGACAACGACTTTCTTCCCCTTCAGCAGTTCCCGGATCGGGTTCAGCTTCACCCGGACCCCGGCGTCCCGCGCCAGCTGCGTGGGCTGAATAAAAGTCCGCCCAATATAATGATTCCGGATAATGCCGATCTCAAAAGGCAGGTTGAGTTCCTGTGCGTACCCGATCCCGGCGTAACTCCCAGAATCAGGGAAAGACATCACAAAATCCGCGTCTTTCACAGGATGCTCCTGGGCCAGCCGGGCGCCGAGGCGCTTGCGGACCAGGTAAACATTGTCATCAAAAATATGGCTGTCCGGGCGGGAGAAATAAATATTTTCAAAAATGCACTGGGCCGACTTGCTGGCCCGAGGCGCGAACCGGAAAGATTCAATGTCTTCGCCGCGGATAAAAACAATCTCGCCAGGCTCAATTTCCCGAACGAACTCCGCCCGGCTTAAATCCAAGGCGCAGCTTTCACTCGCCAGGATATAACTCCCGTTAATTTTCCCAAGACAGAGCGGCCGGAACCCCTGCGGGTCGCGGGCGCCGACCACCATATCCCCGACTAAAAAAATCAGAGAAAACGCGCCTTCCAGCGCAGAGAGCACACGGGAAAACCGGTCTTTCATGTCCTCACCCTTACTCCGGGCGAGGAGATGAATCACGATCTCCGAATCCATAGTCGTCTGAAAAATCGCCCCTTCTTCTTCAAGCTCCCTGTACAGTTTCTCCGTGTTGGTCAAATTCCCGTTATGCGCCACGGCGATGGGGCGGCTCTTGTGGGTCACCCAAAACGGCTGGACATTCTTTATGTTGTTCGACCCCATCGTGGAATAACGCGTGTGCCCGATAGCGCACTTTCCTTTAAGCGTGTCTAATGATTTCTCGCTGAAGGTGTCGGACACCAGCCCCATGTTCTTGATGGCATGGGCTTTCTTACCGTCAAAACTCACAATGCCGGCGGATTCTTCTCCGCGGTGCTGCAGGGCGTACAACCCCCAGAAAGCCACCCGGGCGGCTTCATCATGATTTGAAATTCCGATAATTCCACACATAAATTATCCTTCCTGATACGCCTCAACCGGGCCAGCGAGCCGCATGCCCCGGTAATAACTCTGAAGAGATTTCACCGAAAACGGCCGGATCAGCATGTCTTCCATCCCGTTCACTGCGGCCCACGCCCCTTGCAGCGTCGTGATGCACGGCACGTTATAAAGAATAGCGGCGGCCCGGATTTTGCGCAGATCCGATTGACTCGCCTGCCCGCTTGGAATATTGATAATCAAATGGATCTGATCGCTCTTGATCATCTTCAGCAGGGTGTTTTCGCCCTCGGCATATTTCCCGACGACATCAACGACCACCCCGTTGGACCTCAGGACCTTTGCCGTCCCCTGCGTGGCCACGAGGGTGTACTGGAGATCCCTCAGCCGTTTGGCGAGGAACACGATCGCCCGTTTATCTTCATCCTTGACGCTCACGAAAACCCGGCCAGTTTTAGGAAGCTCCTGGTTCGCGCAGAGCTGTGACTTAACGAACGCTTCTCCGAAATTCATCGCGATCCCCATCACCTCCCCGGTTGACTTCATTTCCGGCCCCAGGACGATGTCCACCCCCGAAAACCTGGAAAAAGGCAGCACCGATTCCTTGACCGAAAAATGCGGCAGATCCAGGTCAACGGGCAAATTAAAATCTTTAACGCGTTTACCCATCATAATCTGGGCCGCGATTTTCGCGCAAGGCACACCGGTCGCCTTGCTGACAAAAGGCACGGTCCTCGACGCCCGCGGGTTGACTTCCAGCACATAAATCTTGCTCCCCTTCACGGCGAACTGAATGTTCAGCAGGCCCACAACCTGAAGCCCTTCCGCGATCCGGCATGTGTCCCTTTTGATTTGCGCGATGAGTTCTTCGCTGATCGTGTGCGGCGGCAACACGCAGGCCGAGTCCCCCGAATGAATGCCGGCGTTTTCAATGTGCTCCATAATCCCCGCCACGTATGTTTGCGTTCCGTCGGAAATCGCATCAACGTCAACCTCGATAGCATCTTCCACGAATTTATCAATAAGCACGGGCTTCCCCGGGGACACCTCCCGGGCCTCGCTCATAAACGTCAAGAGCGACTCTTCATCGTAAACGATACGCATGGCACGCCCCCCTAAAACATAAGACGGCCGGGCCAGCACAGGATACCCGATCTGGGCCGCATAACGCGCCGCTTCTTCCGCCGAGTTAGCGGACGCGTTGGCCGGCTGGGCGATCTTCAGCCGGGAAATGAACCGGGAAAACAACTCGCGGTTTTCAGCGAGGTCTATGGACTCAACGGACGTTCCGACGATCGGCACCCCGGCCGCGCTCAGTTTATCCGCGAGGTTTAACGGCGTTTGCCCGCCATACTGAACGATCACCCCGTCGGGTTTCTCCACATCAATGATATTCATGACGTCTTCGAAAGTCAAAGGCTCGAAATACAACCGGTCAGAAATATCATAATCCGTGGACACCGTTTCCGGGTTGGAGTTCACCATGATCGTTTCAAAACCCATGTCTTTCAAAGTAATGGCCGCGTGACAGCAGCAGTAATCAAACTCGATCCCCTGGCCGATCCTGTTGGGCCCGCCCCCGAGGATGACAACTTTTTTCCGGGGCCGGGACGACGATTCGTCCGCTTTACGGTTTTCGATAACCGACTCATCCTCCTGCTCATACGTCGAATAAAAATACGGCGTGTGGGCCTCGAATTCCGCCGCGCAGGTATCAACCTGCTTAAATGTGGCAATGATCCCTTTTTCCTTGCGCTGCCGCCGGATATCCATCTCCGGGACACCCATCATCCGCGCCAACTGGGCGTCGCTGAACCCGTATTCTTTCGCACGGCGGAAAAGGGGCTCGGCCAGCGTTTTTTCGGTTTCAATCACCCGGGCCAACTCCCGTTCCATCTCCAATATCTGCGCGATATGGTCGATAAACCAGGGGTCAATCCGGCTGACCCCGGCGATCTGGTCGACCGTCATCCCCTTTTGCAAGGCGTACTTGATATAAAAAATCCTGGAAGCATTGGGCTCTTTCAGGCGCAGGAGTATTTTTTCGTCCGGGATATCCCGGTAATCCTGCCGGTTATCCAGGCCAACATGGCCGATCTCCAGCCCTCGGAGCGCTTTCTGCAAGGCCTCCTTAAAGGTCCGGCCGATCGCCATGGTTTCCCCCACGGATTTCATCTGCACTCCGAGGATATCTTTGGCTTCCGGGAACTTTTCAAACGTGAACCGCGGGGCTTTCACCACGCAGTAATCAATGGCGGGCTCAAACGAAGCCGGTGTTTCCCGCGTGATATCATTTCGAATCTCATCGAGGGAATAGCCGACCGCCAGCTTGGCGGCGAACTTGGCGATGGGAAACCCGGTCGCTTTGCTGGCGAGGGCCGAACTCCGGGACACACGGGGGTTCATTTCAATGACAACCATGCGCCCGTTAAGAGGATCCACCGCAAACTGGATATTGGAGCCACCGGTTTCCACCCCGATTTCTCGGATCAAAGCCAAAGACGCATCGCGCATCACCTGGTATTCCCTGTCGGTCAGCGTCTGCGCCGGAGCCACGGTCACGCTGTCGCCGGTATGCACGCCCATCGGATCAAGATTCTCGATCGAACAAACAATAACGACATTGTCCTTGCTGTCCCGCATGACCTCAAGCTCATATTCTTTCCACCCTTCAATAGACTCCTCAATCAGGACCTCATGGGTCATGCTGCTCTCCATCCCAAGCGAGGCGATGGCTTCGAACTCTTCATCCGTATGCGTGATCCCGCCGCCGGTGCCGCCGAGCGTATAGGACGGCCGGATGATCAACGGGTACCCGATATCCCGGGCCGCCTGCCAGGCTTCATCCATCGTGTGGGCGAACGCACTGCGAGGCACCTCCAGCCCGGCCCGCAACACCGCCTTCTTGAACTCCTCGCGGTCTTCTGCTTTCTTGATGGTGGCGTAATCCGCCCCGATCATGGTCACGTTGTATTTGGCCAGCACCCCGTTTTCATAAAGCTTCATCGCGATATTCAGGGCGGTCTGGCCGCCTAACGTGGGCAAAATGGAGTCCGGCCGCTCTTCGCAGATGATCTTCTCGACATACTCCGGGGTCAACGGCTCAATATAAGTGTGATCAGCGATATCCGGGTCGGTCATAATCGTCGCGGGGTTAGAATTCACCAACACGATTTCAAACCCCTCTTCCTTCAACGCCTTGCACGCCTGGGTCCCGGAATAATCAAATTCACAGGCCTGGCCGATAACGATCGGCCCGGACCCGAGCAGCAAAATTTTTTTAATGTTTGTTCTTTTGGGCATGAGGTTAACCTATTTACAAATTCTCGACAAAAGCGCCATCCGGGGGACGTTATTACGCCGCGGACCGGTTACGGCTGTGAGTGATTCTTGTGTTGTTTCATCATCGCGATAAACTCCCGGAACAGATATTGCGCGTCATGGGGCCCGGGAGCGGCCTCCGGATGATGTTGAACCGAATAGAGCGGGAATTTCCGGTGACTGATCCCCTCAACCGTCCGGTCGTTCAGATTCAAAGCCATAAGCTCCACCTCGTCTTTAGGAAGCGTCTCCAAATCCACGCAAAAGCCATGATTCTGGGAGGTAATCCCGA
This sequence comes from Candidatus Omnitrophota bacterium, assembly GCA_029560465.1. GTDB lineage: Bacteria > Omnitrophota > Gorgyraeia > Zapsychrales > JANLHA01 > JAGOJP01. The sequence goes on along the minus strand of JAKQKX010000016.1, from coordinate 33,254 downwards.
TCCTGCTATCCCGCATGTCCTGAACCGGATGGTTGGCCCCGTGATGCCCGAATTTCATCTTGTACGTCTGGCCTCCAAGCGCCAACCCAAGAATCTGGTGGCCGAGGCAAATACCAAAAATCGGCAGGGTGCCGATGAATTGACGCACCGTCTTGATCACGTAATCCAAAGCCGCCGGGTCTCCAGGCCCGTTCGAGAGGAAAAGGCCGGCTGGCTGGACAGCCATAATCTGCTCATAGGTCGACCGCGCCGGGAAGACATGCACTTCGCATCCCAGCCTGGACAATATCCGCAAAATATTAAACTTAATCCCGCAGTCAAGCGCCGCCACTCTGTATCCCGGAGCCCCGAAAGACGCGTCCGCAGGCCAGACATACTTTTCTTTGGCTGTCACTTCCTTGACCCAGTCGCTTCCGGCCATAGCCGGGACCCGGGCTATTTTCCCAGCCAAACTTTCCGGATTAAAATCGTCCGTTGAAATCAACCCTTTCATGGCCCCGCGCTGGCGCAGATGACGGGTCAACTTCCGGGTATCGATCCCTTCCATCGCGATAATATGATGCTGGTCCAGATAATCGATCAAGCTTTGATCGGCCCGGAAATTGGAATGACGGCGGCAGAACTCCTTAACGACAAAGCCTTTCACATGGACGCCGTTGGACTCCGCATCTTCCGCGTTCACCCCATAGTTGCCGATCAGGGGATATGTCATAACGACAATCTGCCCGGCATAAGACGGGTCGGTCAGAATCTCCTGGTAGCCGGTCATAGCGGTGTTAAAAACCACTTCTCCTGCAGTTTCTCCAGGGGTGCCGAGCGTACGCCCTATAAAGCTCGTACCATCTTCCAGATATAAGATCGCTTCTTTCATGTGTGAGTCAAATGTTGAGGAATTCAGGCAAGACCCTTCTTTGGGAGCCTGCATCAATATATCATTTTAAGGCTTTTTGTCAAGGGTTATCCCGCTGCCGCACGGCTTTAATGTCGACGATAAACCACCCCTGTGTCCCCGCGGAAAATGATCTGTTTTAATTCCAGCTTTAAAGAAAACAGCCCCCATCCGGCCCCCGATGTTTACATCATGGGAACGGCTTTCCACGCCACCTTAAGCCAGGCAGGAAAAGGCTTGATGTGCTTCTTAATAAGAGGATAATTACGGCTGGAAGATAAAATATAATCACCGCTCATGCGCCAGGTTTTTGGACCTTTCCCGATAAAAGCGTCTCTCCGTAACCGGTCCAGGACCTGTCCGGTTTTGCAGCAACGCAGGTCCAATCCGGCCGCGCGGAACACCGGCCAAGCCCCGGCAAAATCCCAGAAGTTGGCTTCGAAATAACTGCCACATCCCCGGCCAATGGCCGGCCAGCACAGCTCCACCACGGCCACCGTGGGCATCATGATCTGGCAAAACGCCGTGTCCCATCGGTACCGGCGCAAAAAATGATCGGAGGACAAAAAGACCGATTGCGGGGTGATGTCCTGGTCCAGCGGGCCGATCCGTTGTTCAGAGGCCGAAGGCGTGAAAGCGTTCCGCACAAAAAAGGCCTCCGGGCCGTTGCAATAATAAAATTCCCGCAAAGACGGAAAGAAAACAGCCCCCATCCACGGCTGTCCGTCGCGCAGGACCCCCAGGGACACCCCGTAAACCGGCATCTGGTTGGAATACGCCCTTGTCCCGTCGATAGGATCCAGGGACCAAACATATTGATACGCGCCGGACATGACCGGCCCAAAAAGCTGCGCGCTCCCAGGGTCTTCTTCGTCAACCAGGGCATGCTCGCCTGTGGCCAAAAATCCTTTAAGGCTGTCCCGGACCAGCTCGGAAACCGCTTTGTCCGCCCGGGTCAGGACCGATTGATCCGGCTTCAGCGACGGCTTGCTGTCATGAATCATGCTGTCCGCCAGGAACCCGCCTTTTTCAACAACGCTTAAAAGTGTTTTTAAAATATCCGCATCCGCCATCCTGTCCCCCTCTGATCATGGAAGGCCCAACCGTTGCCGATTCTGGACCACGGCCTCCTTGCTGCCCAGAATCTGATAAGCCAGCATGTCTTTATCCTGGCCGTTTTCATAATCATACTCGATAATTGCCACCACCTGCAAGACCCGGTCAAAGGGCTGGGCCAGCATTTCCGGAGACTCCTGGGACATCGATTCAATAAGACCGGCATAATACCACGCCGGTTTCTGAATCACAATTCCTTTCCCGCGAAACTCTTTTAAAAAATATGCGACCACCGCTTCTTTCGCGTCCGCATCCACCATCAGTGTCCAGGCGCGGCTTGTCCTGAAGAGATCCTGGATCACATCGGAAAAGTCCGCTTCCGATTGAACGCCCAGTTGCTCGGAAGACAACGCGCGGGTCTTGGCTTCTTGTTCCCGGAACGAGGCGTGTTGCTGAGCCAAATGTTCCTGCCGCGCTGTCTCCTGCAAGACCCGCTGCTGGATCATCTCCTCCTGCATCATCCTCTGCTGTATTTGCGGGCCACGTTGTTTCTTCATGGCGGCCGCGCCACCGGCCAAGGCCCTCCCCTGGAGGAGGGTCAAAAAGATGACCAGCATGCACCAGAGGCTGATCATATCAAGGCACCAACCCGCCTGACAGACACTATTTTTCATCATGCTCCCCTTCTTCCCTGTTTTTTAAAACTTGCTCGAAGTAAACTTTTCGCAAACAGGCCACATCCAGAATATAAATTTCACTCAAACGGCGGGTTTGCTCAGACACCTGCCCCAGCATAAGGTCCCGGTACGTGCAGACTTCTTCTTCCTGCGGCCAGTACCGGCTCGACGCCACTGTTGGAAACCGGGCCGCCGCGCATTCGGGCAGAAGCCCGGCCGCAATAATCCCCTGCAAGGGCGGATCGCCGGTAAACGGGTCCCGGGAACAATCCTGCCAGATCGTCGTTCCACTGATTCCCGGCAAAAGGATATACCCGGTCCGGGCCTGCAGGAAAGAGCGGATGCCCCGGAACTCGATTTTTACGGGTGATTTGGGATTATTCAACACATCCGCCGCGAATGTGTTGCTGTGATGATCCTGGTAAACGAGCACCTGCCCGATATTCCGTTCCCGTAGCCATTCATACGCGTATGTCGTAGCCAGGCGGGACGGCAGGATATCTTTAAAAAAAACACGCGCATTAAAAACGACATGGCATAACAGAAAAACCGCTAACGACACGGAAAAAACCTTGTGCTTTTTCCAAACGAACGGCGCGTGATTGTTCATGTAACATCCCACCGCCGCGCAGAGCAGAAAAATCATCCCGAAAAACCAGGAAAAATAATTCCGGCCGAACTGGGCCACCTGAATAATCTCCACGGCCAGAGGCGTGGAAAGCCCTAGGAGGACCAGCATAAACGTCCTCCTGGGCTTAGACGAGCGGGTCAAGAGGTAGGCCATGCTGACCCCGCACGCGGCAAACAGGATAGGCATGGTCAGCGTAAAATATTTAAAAATCCAGAGCCATCCGCCTCCCCGCAAAAAAGCGGGTACCGCAAAAAATCGGCTCAAGTAATCCGCGTAATACTGAAAATGGTTGCCTCCGCGGCTTAAAAAAACATAGATAATAAACATTTTCAGGCTCTCTAAAGGCCGCGGCAGCGTAAAGGCCAGTAGGACCCCGGCCAGGCCGGCGAAAAAGAACAAAAACCCCTGGCCGGTTTTCTTGGAAAACACGCGGGAGAGCCGGAAATCCTGATGATCCGCCAACAACAGCAACCCATAATACGGCATATACATAATAGCGGTGGGGGAAGAAAAAAAAGTCAGGCCAAAAAACAGCCCGCCCAGGAAAAGATAAACGCGCCTTGGACCCGCACGCTGCAGGAAGAAAAACGAAAGAAGAAAATTGCAGAGGACCAGGGGCTGGTGCGCGCCCAAAAGGACATACATATACGGCCAGAAACTAAAGGCAAAAAGCACAAACGCGACAAATCCGGCCGTGGCATTAAAAAATTTCTTAAAAATCAGAAAAAGAAGCCCGGAGGACAGCCCGCAGGACAGGATCAATAAAAGGATGTTCGGATAAAGGCTTTCTGTGTCTCCCAGGATCCGCTGCAGGATAGCGATATCAACGATGAGCGCCTCTTTTCCCCTCATGTTAAGCCTGCTCAGCCCATGCAGGTGCAGGTCATGCATCTGCGAAAAAAAACGCATCTCAAACAATTTCGCGGCGGTCGGAATATACGAAGCCGCAGAGTCCGATGGCCAGGCGTTGATATAACAGGTGGTCCGCCCCAGCCAGGCCGTCATCAAAACAATAAAAATAATAAGGAACGCGGTGTACGCGCCGGAAATGGAAAAACCTGGCATTTTCTTCCTCATGCGAAACTCATCCTTTCCTGCCCCCCTCCGGGCCTCTCATGGCATACCGAGCCGTTTCCTGTTGACTTTATACATATCATCGCCGAGAACCGAGCGCGCCATCGCGTCTTTGTTTTGCCCGTTTTCAAAATCATATTCCATGATCGCGGCCAGCCGCAAAAGCTCTGAAAACGGCCGGGATAAAAGCGCCGGGTTCCCCTCCCCCATGGTGGTGATAAACTGCGCATAATACGCCGCGGGTTTACGGATCAGCACCCCTTCCTGCCGGTAACGTTCGATATGCTGGGAAACAACCAGATTTTTATAATTAACATCGCTGATTTTTATCCAGATTCCACTGGACTCCTCAAGCACGGCCAAAAGCTGCATCAGGCTTTCTTCCGCGGTCATATCCGCTCCCGGCGCGCCACGCCCGGAATCAAAGCCGCCCGCGCCGGAGTATCCCGGCGCGCTGGTCAGGACCCGGCTCTCCGGATAAGACTGTTTCGGGATCAATGACGGCGTCGGGGCCGCTTGTTTCCCAGCCGTGTCTTCAGCCGGGCTCCCGGGCGCGGATGCCGGCCAAACCCCGGAGCGGCCCGGCGCAGACGGTTGGACCTGAATCTGGGGGCGCACCCGGACCCCCTGCTGTTTCCGGGCCGCCACCCCTCCGGCTTCACACAACAAAGGGCACCCCAAAACCCCAAGAGAAATCCCCAATAAACATAAAAACACTTTCATAACAAAATCCTTTGATAGCCCCCTTATTTTGGATAAAAGCAGGCTTATTATAACAAACGCTGCTGATAAAATGCAAAAGGTGTCTCCAATAAAAACATAAGGGGGCTGTCCGGAAAACGCGTCGAAATTGATGATCCCGGCGCCAGCCTTCATCCATTCCACCCCCGAAGGAGTGTGTACGCGCCCGAGGGGATCGATCAAACAGGTCCACCCGCTGTTCGTGGCCCGCAGGACCGGGCAACGGGTTTCCACCGCCCGCAGGATCGAATTCTGCGCGTGCTGAACCAGGGCGGCCGGATCTTTAAACCAGCCGTCGTTTAAAAGCACAACCATCAACCCGACGCCGGCGCGCGCGTAGCGGCGGAAAAGAGCGCTGATTGTGTCTTCCGAACAAATTGCCACGCCCAGGGAACCGGCAAGGCCCGGGCGGATAGAAGACAACGGCAGCACGCCCAACCCCTGCCCCCGGGAGAAATGATACGCGTCCTTGCCCCGGCTTTTTTCTAAAACCGCCCCGAGCGGCCCGGACCAGGGCTGTTCTTCGCTGAAAGGGACCAAATATTTCTTACGGTAAATTTCCAGGATGGCCCCCTCAGGGCTGACCCAGGCCGCCCCGTTATACAAACGGCCTACCTCATCCTCCCACGCCATCCCAGTTAACACGCCCGCCCCCTGGTTCCGGCACAGATCAACAACCCTTTTCTTTAAAAACGGGTCCTGCCGGAGATCCTGCGGGACCGCGGTCTCCGGCCAAATAATGATCTCTGCGGAGGCCGAGGGAGGAAGCGAAGACGACAAGCGGACGTGAGACTCCACGATCCGGTTCACCCGCCAGGTATCGAGTTTTTCTCGAGGGTCCACGGCCGCTTGCACGACGGCTGCGCGCAACAGTCGCCGCGGGCTCCTTGCGCCGGGATAAAAATAATACTGCGCCGCCCCCCCGGCCCAGGCCAGCAGGTTCACCGCGACCAGCGCCCTGATATAAAACAACCGTTGCTTCCGTGCCCGCACCGCCTCATAAAAACAGGTGTTACACAAGACCAAAAGAAATGAAATCAGGCCCGAGCCACCCAAGCTGGCCCACTGCAGAATATGCCCGTTAAATGCCTGGGAACAACCGAGGTCCCAGGAAAATCCCCGCATGATAATCCGCCGGGCATATTCACTCGCTGTCCACAAAGCCGGCCAATAAAAAAGCCGGAACATCCTGGGCTGAAACGGCGGGAGAAAAAATCCCGCGAAAATCAGGGGTTGAACACTCAATAAAAGGACAAAAAATAAATATCCCGGCAGGCTATAAGGGACAAACCACCTCACCAAAAGCGCATAAAAACAAATCCCGAAAAAACCGCCGGCCAAAACCCGGCGCCACGGGTCGCTGAAAAGGCCCAAGAAAAAAAACAAAGGGACCAGGCAAAACCAGGCGGCCGGCCAGAACCCGTAACAGGACAAAAACGATGGAAACGCCGAAAGGGTCGAGATAACCGCGAGGGCAAAAAAAAGGATCATGCGTAATGCAGGGCTAACCATACGGTTTTTTGGCCCGGGTCAGTCCACTCGACCCGGTGAAAACACCCGGCCGGGATCAACACCGCGTCTCCGGGTTCCATCTGACAGAGGCCATCCGCCTCTCGGAAACGCAGCCGCGCCCGGCCTTTTAACAGCAGCACCCATTCATGCTTCTCCTGCGAAAGCCATTCCCCCGGCGGCGTAATTTGTCCCGAGGAAACAATGCGCTCCAGCAAAAACTCCCGGGTCTTCAAAAGGCTCGTGAATTTTTCTTCCCGGCTTGAATCCGGGAACCCGGATAATATATTTTCAATTGTATATTTCATCACGCGTTTAACGGTTCAAAACCCACTCCGTCCCGCATGGCCCGGGCCGCCCTCAACACCTGATATTCAACAACACTCTTTCGTATAAAGTCGGCGGGCAATACGTATCCACCTTGGGCTGCAAAAGCTGAATGACGGACACGTCTGAAGAATATCCCCCGTCTTTCATTTTCAGGGCGTTGATTTTCGACTGAGTCTCCTTCATGACTTTCCGATACGCCGCCTTAAGAGACCGCTGCTGATACTTATAATCTTCCATCGCGGCCCGGATAGCTTCCGAGTCGTGCCCTTCCGCACGGAGCTCTTGGAGCTTTTCCTGAAAATCCCCGGCTAATTCCTGTCTTTTCTTCAGGTAAATATCCCGGATATCTTCCTGTTTTAACCGTAAATTGTACAATATTTCTTTGCTGTCCGGCGGGGCCTCGGAGCACGCGCAGGAGGAAGGGAAAAGAATCATAGCCGGCGACAGAACCAGGACAAAGGTCAAAAAAGAAAAAAAGGAGGTCATGCGGTGCCTTCTGCCCAATGCGTTATTCCTCCTGTTCCTGCGACAGGCTCTGCAGCAGGGTCAAGGCCAACAGGAAATTCTTTTCATCCTGTTTTTGACGGAACATTTCAATGCTTATTTCCGCGTTCTTGCGGGCCAAGTCCATTTCCCCCAGGAGCCGGTAGTTCAGCGCGATCAAATAATGCAATTCCCCTTTATCAGGAGAAACCCGCAGCGCCGCTGAAAAGGTATCGATCGCCCGGGTATAATCATTAATGCGCATATACGTCTGGCCCAGCACCATATAGGGCTGCGGGTCAACCGGATTCTGCTTAATCGCTTCGTCAAAACTCCGGATCGCTTCCGGGATTTTGGCTTCCTGCAAGTAATCAACCCCTTCTTTCATAAAATCATGCTTATCCGGATTCGGGGCGGGGATATCAATTCTGACTTCTTTTTTCTGTTCACAGCCTAAAACACACAACAAAAATCCAACGAGCACACACCATCTTTTCACAGGGACCTCCTTTATTCTGTCTTGACTCCACATTTTTAGCGATTAAATTTTAATCTTTATTCCTCCCGGAACGCATCGAGGCACTAGCCCCCGACAGTTGGAAATAACATAAGGGCAGGCTTTTAAGCCTGCCCTTATTATGACGCAGAAACTTCTGATTGCAAATAATTTGTTGCCCTTAATCTTCCCGATAGCCGTTTGTAATCGGCAAACGCCAATCTTTGCCAAACGCCCGCGTCGAAATTTTTATGCCCGGCGGCGATTGCCGGCGCTTATATTCGCTCTTATCCACCTTGATGATAATATCTTTAATCTTTTCCTTGTCCCGGCAAATCTTTTGCAATTGGACTGCGGAGAGATGCTCTTCCACATATCCCTTAAGCACGGCATCCAGTTCGGGGTACGGCGGCAAAGTATCCTGGTCTGTCTGGTTATAGCGCAATTCCGCGGACGGCGCCCGCGCCAAAACGCTGTCCGGGATCACTTTTTCTCTCTCGTTGATAAATCGCGCCAGTTGAAAAACCTGGGTCTTCGGGATATCTTTGATCACCGCGAAGCCGCCCGCCAGGTCACCGTACAGGGTGCAATATCCCACGGCGATTTCGCTCTTGTTCCCGGTATTTAACACCAACCAGCCGAATTTGTTGGAAAATTTCATCAGGATATTCCCCCGGATCCTGGCCTGGAGGTTTTCCTCGGCCACGTCAAAAGGCAAACCCGCGAACTCCGGGGACAGGTCATCTAAATACGTCTGGAAGATATGGTCGATAGGGATCTCTTTAAAACTAATCTTCAAATTTTGCGCAAGAATCCGGGCGTCGGCCCGCGTCCCATCCGATGTGTATTGCGATGGCATGGAAACGCCGACCACGTTCTCGCAGCCGACCGCCTCCGCGGCCAAAGCCGCGACCAGAGACGAGTCGATGCCGCCGCTCAAGCCGATGAGCACTTTCTTAAACCCGTTTTTCCGGACATAATCCCTCGTACCCAAAACAAGCGCCCGGTAAACACGTTCCAACGGAGGCAGCCGCCGTTCCTTATGGGGAGTCAGGGCGCATTTTAACGTTTGAGTTTTCACCCCAAGATCAATGCACCCCCGGGGCGCCCGGGATTTTTTCCCCGGGGGGACAAGGGGAAGGTCCAGGACGACCAAGTCCTCCTCAAAGGGCTTGGCGTTGGCGATCACACGGCCCTGCGGATTGATCACCATGCTGCCCCCGTCAAAGACCAGCTCATCCTGCCCGCCGACAAGGTTCGTGTAACAAACATAGGCCTGCATCTGCCGGGCGCGGTCTTTTAACCGTTTCTCACGCCGTTCAAGCTTGCCATAATCGTAAGGAGACGCCGAAAGGTTCACAATCATCGGAAGCTTTTGCTTGATCTGCTTCTCTAAAAGTGGTCCGTGCCGCCAGATATCTTCACAGATACTAACTCCGAAAACGATGCCATTCTGGCGGAAACATAAAGTTTCCCTGCCGGGCATAAAATAACGCTTTTCATCAAAAACGCCATAATTCGGAAGCTCCTGCTTATGATAAATCCCGCGTACCGTCCGGTCCTGAACCAACGCGGCCGCGTTAAAAATATTTCCTTTCTTATCCCGGTCAACAAACCCGAGGATCACGGTGATGCCGTTGATCTCCCGGCTTAACGCCCTCAACGTCTTCAAGTTATCCTGGACAAAATGATCCTTAAACAACAGGTCTTCCGGCGGATAACCGCAAACAGCCAGCTCGGGAAAAACAACCAAATCCGCGGAAAGGTCCTGAGCCTGGTGGATGTATTGCAAAATTTTCCGACGGTTGCCCTCCAGGTTCCCCACCACGGAATTGATCTGCGCCAACGCCAAACGTATCATACGCCCGTCCTTTTAAGTTTATAAACCGTCCTGCATCCGGGCCCCTAACGCCGATGTCCGGTGATGATTTTCGAAAAATTATTATATATCTGTTCCGCTGTCTGGTGGAACTTTTCTTTTCTTTGCGCATACCGCGTCAGCAAGACGTCTTTTTTCAGCCGATGAGCCGCTGTGCTTAAATCCAGATAAGCCTCGGCCCATTCCTGGATATTCTTTCCCGTTATCTCAACATGAAACTGAACCCCGTACGCACAGCGTCCCACCCGGAAAGCCTGATGAGGGCAAACAGCCCCCCGGGCCAACCAGGCGGCTTGGGCAGGGATATCAAAAGTGTCCCCGTGCCACTGAAACACCTCCATGTCAGGCGGGACCCCTTTCAGCAATGGGTCCCGCATCCCCTCCTCCGTCAGGCGGACCTGAGAAAACCCGATTTCCTCTTCCCTGGCCCGGGACACCCTGGCCCCGTTGGCTTTTGCGAGAAGCTGGGAACCCAGGCAAATCCCCAAGAACGGCACGTCTTCCTCAAGGACCTTCCGGATCAAAGAATCCTCCCGTTTCAAAAAAGGATATTGTTCTTCCTCATAAACATTCATCGGGCCGCCCAGGCACACAACCGCCTGGATCCCGGACAGGTCTTCCGGAAGGGGGTCTCCGCGCCAGACCTCAATCGTCTTAGAAGAAAACCCCTGCTGCGCCAAAAATGTCCCCAGGGTTTCCGGCCCTTCCAAAGCAATATGTTTGATATATAAAATCATAATAGATATAAAAAAAGACCTTGGGGACGACGGCACAACGCGTCGGCCCCAAGGGTATGAGTCTCAAGAATATCCCCGCATTAAACAATAAACAGCATTTCCGCGTAAGAGGGTAACGGCCAATAATCAGCCGGAACAAGCCCTTCCAGGGTATCAATCGTGACGCGCAAATCCTCCATGGCGGCCTTGGTCTTTAAAGCGGCTCCTTTCGCGATGGCGGACTGGAGTTTGTCTGTCTTCTTCAACGCCGCCTCCGACTCCCGGGTGATTTCCGTGAGCAGTTTGCGGGCCGCCGTGGATTTAAACTTATTGACCGCCTCCGTCGATTTAATGCTGCACGCCAGCTCTTCCTGGTAATTAAACACCCCGGGCATAATCAGGGTCTTGACCATGTCCACGGAAAGCTTGGCTTCATAATCAATGGTCGTGTTGTAGGCCTCAAGATACACGTCGTTGCGGGACGCCAACTCTTTTCTCGTTAAAACGCCATGCCGTTCAAAAAGCGCGGCCACCCCCGGGTTGCTCATCACGGCCAGGGCTTCCGGCGTGTTTTTAAGATTCGGGAGCTGCCGTTGAGCGGCTTCCTTGACCCAGGCTTCCGTGTAGTTGTCCCCGTTGAAAATAATCCGTTTGTGCGTTTTAATGATGTTCTTCAAAACTTTTTGCAAAGACGCGTTAAAATCCTTTTTCGCGGCCAGGTCTTTTTCCAGCTGAGAACAAATATCGCCGATAGCGTCGGCCACGATCGTGTTGAGGATAATGTTCGGGCCAGCCAAGCTCATGTTAGACCCCACGGCCCGGAACTCGAACTTGGACCCGGTGAAAGCGAACGGCGACGTGCGGTTCCGGTCGGTCGCGTGGCGCGGAAGGTTTGGCAAAGAATCCACCCCGATCTCAAGGACACCGCCGGACTTGGAGCGTTTGGCCTCCCCCTTCTCAATCTGTTCAATAATATCCGTAAGCTGTTCGCCGAGGAAAATCGAAATAATCGCCGGAGGTGCCTCATGCGATCCCAGCCGGTGATCATTGCCCGCGGTCGCCACCGAAGAACGCAACACGCCGGCATAGGTGTCCACGGCTTTAATCACCGCGCACAGGGTGACCAGGAATTTGGCGTTTTCATGCGGGCTCGCCCCTGGATCCAGCCAGTTCTTCCCGTCGGGTCCCACAATAGCCCAGTTATTGTGCTTCCCGGAACCGTTAATGCCGGCGAACGGCTTTTCATGCAGGAGGCAGACCAAATCATGCTCCTCGGCCACCCGTTTCATGACCTCCATGCACAGCATGTTGTGGTCCACCGCGAGGTTCAGGCTTTCAAAAATCGGCGCGACCTCATATTGCCCGGGAGCCACCTCGTTATGGCGTGTCTTGGTGGGAACCCCGAGCCTCCACATCTCCCGGTCAAAATCTTCCATGAACCCCATAATGCGGCTCTTGATGGCGCCGAAATAATGGTCAGCCATCTGCTGATGCTTGGCCGGCTCCTTTCCAAAAAGCGTGCGGCCCGTCTGGATAAGGTCAATGCGCTGCAAATAATACTCACGGTCGATGAGAAAATACTCCTGCTCACCGCCCAAAGTGGCATAGGCCTGCTTGCCCTTGGTTTCAATGCCGAACAATTCGGCCAAGCGGCAAACCTGTTTGGAGAGCGCTTTCATGGACCGCAACAGCGGAGTCTTTTTATCCAACGCCTCGCCGTTCCACCCGATAAAATACGTTGGAATGCACAGCGTGGCGCATTGCGGCCCTTCTTTAATAAAAGCCGGGCTCGTCGGGTCCCAACCGGTATACCCCCGGGCTTCAAAAGTCCATCGCAGCCCTCCAGATGGAAAACTGGAAGCGTCCGGCTCGCCCTGGATCAATTCCTTGCCGGAAAAGTCCAAAAGGACACCGCCCTCGCCGTCCGGGACAATGAAGGAATCATGTTTTTCCGCGGTCGTTCCGGTTAACGGCTGAAACCAATGAGTAAAATGCGTGGCGCCCTTGGACACCGCCCAGGTCTTCATCGCGTCCGCCACCTCATCCGCGATGCCGGGATCAAGCGGCCCCCCGTCTTTGATTGTCTTGCTCAAAGACTGAAACGCCTTCTCCGAAAGATAATTACGCATGACTTTAAGGCTAAAAACATTCTGGCCGTAAATATCAGATACTGCTTGCCCTGCTGATTGTTCGCACCGTTCTTCCATCTTTTTACCTCCGTTTTAATTGGTCCCTGCAGCGGCCTTATGCTTCCCTAGAAATGAGCTTATTATAAAGCATTGCGCCCGCAAAGGGAAAAGATTTTCAGGGCACCGATCGGGGCTCATTTCTCCGTCCTGCCCCGTTCCGCCCTCCTGTAACACAGACGGCCGTTTTAATATCCCGCCCCTTCATGCTCTTTTTTCAGGATCGTAATAAGAGATTCTTTCGTATAAAATACTTTTGACCAATAATATTTTTTGAACATCAAAAAAGATGTCCCGGCCAAAAGCACAAGCATAACGATCACCCACATACCGCAGATCGCCTCCTCTCCCGTCTCCCGGGTTCGTCCCCGGGAGAACTTCATTTAAAGAAGACCACGCACCCCAGGATCAAAAACACGCGCCTTTTTATGATGTCGTAAAAATCTGAAACCCCGAATAGGATTCCATGCCGTGTTCTCCGATATCCAGTCCGCGGTGCTCCTCTTCAACCGTCACCCGCAATCCGATGGTCGAATCAATCAATTTGAACAGCGTTCCCATGGTCACCACAATAAATAGGATGGCCGACATAACACCCAGAAACTGAATCCCCAGTTGTGTCACCCCCCCTCCATACAGCAGGCCGTCATGGGCCAGCCCCAAAGATTGGCGGCCAAAAATCCCGACCGCCAAAGTCCCCCAAAGGCCGTTAAAACCGTGAACAGGAACGGCCCCGACCGGATCGTCAATCCGGAGGCGATCCAAGAACACAACGCCAAACACAACAATAATCCCGCCGATCCCGCCGATCGCAATGGCAGCCCAGGGCTCAACAAAAGCGCAGGGCGCGGTGACCGCAACCAAGCCGGCCAAAGCGCCGTTCATGGCCATGGACAAATCCGGCTTGCCGAACTTCGCCCACACGGTGATGATCGCCGCGATCCCACCCGCCGCCGCAGCCAGATTGGTGTTAATCGCCACCCGGGCGATAAGGCTGCCGTCTCCAACGGATAACGTTGAGCCCGGGTTAAAACCAAACCACCCGAACCAAAGGATAAAAACCCCGAGTGACGCCAGGGGGATATTGTGCCCGGCAATCGCGTTGACTGACCCGTCCGGGTTATATTTTCCGATCCGCGGCTTGAGGATGATGGTCCCGATCAAAGCGGCGAAACCACCGAGAGAGTGAACGACCGTGGATCCGGCGAAGTCCGCGAAGCCAAGGTCCGCCAGCCAGCCGCCACCCCAGACCCAATGCCCGACGATCGGATAAATAAACGCCGAAATAACAAAGGAATAAATAAGATACCCCTGGAACTTCATCCGTTCAGCCATGCCTCCGGCCACGATCGTGGCCGCCGCCCCGCAAAAGGCGGCCTGAAAAAGCCAGAACGCATAAAGAGGAACGCCGGCGGCCGACTCCGCACCCGCCAAAAACCACCCCGTTAATCCGAGGAATCCGTTCCCCTCCCCGAACATGATCGCATATCCAAATATAAAAAACCCCAAAGACGCCATGCAAAAATCCATAAAATTTTTCGTCAAAATGTTACAGGTATTTTTAGCCCGGATAAAACCCGCCTCCACCATCCCAAACCCCGCCTGCATAAAAAAGACCAAAAAAGCAGTGATCAGCACCCAAAGCGTATCCAGGCCCGTAACGCTGGGAACGGCTCCGTCGTCCGCAAAAGCAGGACAACCCGAGCCCATCATCAGACAAGCGGCTCCGATCAGAAATAACGTTTTAACGCGGTTTATGTGTGTCACTCTCCCCTCCTTATTTTCTGTCTTGATCCTCTCCTACCGACCCGAAGAAAAACTCTTACGCCCATTACCCGATGGCTTCGCTCCCCCTTTCGCCTGTCCGCACCCGGATGCATTCCGGCAAATCGAGAATAAAAATTTTCCCGTCCCCGATTTTTCCCGTCTTGGCCCCCCGGACAATAGCGTCAACCGTCCGCTTGACAAAATCCTCATTCACGGCGATTTCCAAACGGACTTTTTTTAACAGGTTCACCTCGTGCATAACACCCCGGTACGTCTCGTTGTATCCTTTCTGCTGACCGCATCCGAGCACATTGGTCACGGTCATCTTATGGACATCTGCGGCAAAAAGCTCCTTTTTCACGTCCGGAAGTTTATGCGGCTGAATCATCGCGATAATTAATTTCATGGGATTGTCCCTCCTTATTGTATATTGAAAACTTTTTCTTTTTCTTCCCCCCAGGGGTTACACAGATTGGGCGGACAGCTGCGATTATTCCGTCGTGAAAATCTGGAATCCTGAGTAAGCCTCCATGCCATGTTCATCAATATCCAGACCCCGCAACTCCTCCTCTTTGCTCACCCGTAACCCGATGGTCGCTTTAATGGCTGAGAAAAGGACAACCCCGCAGATAAAACACCAGAGCATGACCGAGCCCACGCCAGCCAGCTGGGACATCAGCAACTTGATACCTCCGCCGAACAACAACCCGTTTCCGGTTGTCCCTGGAGAAAAAATGTCCTGCGCGAAAAGACCCACAGCCAGCGTGCCCCAGGCACCGCAAACCCCGTGCACCGACACCGCCCCCACCGGATCATCGATATGAAAAACCTTATCAAAAGTGACAACCGATAGGACGACCAGAACGCCGGCCACCAGTCCGATCAAAGCCGCGCTCCCGGGAGACACAAAGGCGCATCCCGCCGTGATCGCCACCAGGCCCGCCAGCCCGCCGTTTAACGCCATGGAAATATCCGGTTTGGAAAACATCACCCATGATGTCACCATCGCAGCGTTAACCCCGACCGCCGCAGCAATCGTCGTCGTCATGGCGATATGAGCGATGCCTGGGACCGCCGCCATCGTGCTTCCGGGATTAAACCCGTACCACCCGAACCAGAGGATAAAAACCCCTAACGTGGCCAATGGGATATTATGGCCGGGGATCGCGTTGGAAGACCCATCCGGGCGGTATTTCCCTAACCGAGGCCCGAGGAAAATCGCGCCGATCAGCGCCATCCAGGCCCCCGTGGAATGCACAACCGTTGACCCGGCAAAATCCCACATCCCGATTTCAGCCAGCCACCCGCCACCCCAGATCCAGTGGCCCACGACCGGATAAATCAACGCGCTGATCACCATGCTGTACACCAGATACGCCGAAAACTTGGTGCGTTCCGCCATGGCCCCGGAAACAATGGTCGCCGCCGTCGCGGCAAAAACCATTTGAAAGAAATATTTACACGCCAAGGGGACCAGACTCCAGTCCAGAGAGGCGAACGTGCTTCCGGTATCAGCCAGGAAAAAGCCGCTGGTCCCGAAAAACAAGTTTCCGGCCCCGAACATAATCCCAAAACCGACAGCCCAATAAATCACCGCCCCGACCGTGAAATCAAGCAAGTTTTTCATCATAATGTTGCAGGCATTCTTCGCCCGGGTGAAACCAGTTTCCACCATCGCGAACCCCGCCTGCATGAACATCACCAGCATCCCGGCGATAAGCGTCCACACCGTATCCATCGCCACGCTTTTTTCCTCGATGGCCGCAGCGTTACCAGCCACAGTCGGCTCTTCCGCCATCCCCAAGCCCGCGCCAAGCATCACCCCGACCCCCAGGATAACCGCGAGCGCAGGGAGAATTTTTAAAATTTTTCTAAACATATCGAACTCCTTTCGATCCGGGACTGACCCCGGACAAAATCACTGAACATTAGAAACGGCAACTCACCCCGGCACCCCAATAAAATTCATCATCCTGATTACCGTCGGAAGAATCTTCCATGTCTCCGTATGGAAGGCTGTAATTCAAACTGGGAGATAAGGAAAGGGTCTCTGTCAAAGGGACTGTCAGCCCCGCCCCCAACGCAACATCGCCGCCTTTTCCTTTAATAAACAGGCGTTGGTTATACCCAACATGCCCGGACAAATCCAAAGTAATCCCGTATTCCTCATTAAGCGTCAGGGTGTGCCCCAACGCGAGCACCATATAATCCCCATGGCCTCCCCCCTGGCTTTCTCGGCCATAATCGTGATACCAGGTGAAAGACGGGGCCAGCAGGGTGTCGTAACCCACTCCTAAGAAAAACTCCTTGCTAAACGTTCCCGCGGAAGGAAAATCATAATAAACGTGCCCCACGGAAAGGGATACTGCGTCAAAATCACGGCTGTAACTCACCGTCGTGTCTACTTCATCCGACCCCAAAGCGTCATTCTGGGCTGTGTCAAAACTGCCCCAGACATTAACCTCGAATCCATACCCACCTACCGAAACCCCTGGCTGAAGAACATAGTCATCATCAAGGCGAAAGCCGCGCCAGATATATTTGGAATAAAAATCGGTACGGGCGCTCAATTCGACCTCAACGGCGTTCTCCTTAAGATAATCCCCAAAAATGGTTTTGCTTTCCGCCTTAGCCGGAAGTCCACAAAAGAGGGCTGTCATACAAACGCTGATCAGAATTTCACTTTTTAACTTCATCGTTTCTCCTTAATTTTCTTATTCACTATTGCACCATTTTTCTGCCCCGCCAACGGACCCGCAAGCTGTCTTTGCTCGTTATGGACCCCCATGCCCTTTATCAAATATCAAAAAAAAAGCCCTCTTCCGCAGAATCCCTGCGATCAAGAGGACGTCAACGCCCAAAAGCACTAACAATAAAAAAGCCCGGAATCTTATAAAGAATCCGGACTTCCTTGCCCGTTATGATAAACCGTCAATGGTCTGGTTAAAATATAATATTTCCGGAGCTTTTTGTCAAGGTGTTTTTTTTATCCACGGCATTTACGAATTTTGAAAATCCAAAATAACGCCCTAAAAAAGCCGCCTTCTGCCTGTCCCGCACCCGGATCCCAGGCTTTAGCGCGCCTCCGCTAAAACACCTTCACGAGGAGCTCAATTCATCCATCAGGATCACGGACTCGGCGATCTCTTTCATGGAGCGGCAGGTGTCCATGCTCTTTTTATGGATCAACCGGTACGCGGCCTGTTCGGACAAATTATTCAGCTTCATCAAAATACCCTTAGCCCGCTCAACGAGCTTGCGCGTTTCCAACGCTTCTTTGGCCTTGAGGGCCTCCTGCATCAATTTTGTGTTTTCC
The DNA here is from genome assembly GCA_029560465.1 of Candidatus Omnitrophota bacterium. Lineage (GTDB taxonomy): Bacteria > Omnitrophota > Gorgyraeia > Zapsychrales > JANLHA01 > JAGOJP01. The sequence continues at coordinate 15,504 of JAKQKX010000016.1, read as the reverse complement.
ACCGCGACCGCCGCCTGGTTGGCCACCATCTGAAGGACCCCTGTTTCCTCGTCCGAAAACACATGCGGCTCTTTGGTATACACATTTATAACTCCGATCGCGGTGTCTTTGACAATCATGGGGACCGCGATCATCGAAGTCAGGTTCTCTTTCACCGCCAAATCCCGGTAAAAGTATTTCTGTTCCTGGCGGACATCCTGAAACATCAACGGCTTTTTGCGTTTGATCACCTCCCCCAAAAGGCTGCGGTCCACGTTGAGGTTCGGTTTCTGCTTGTATTCCTCGCTCAAGCTCTGGGTGGCCTTGATCACCAGCTCCTTCTGTTTCCTGTCATCCAGAAGAAGGATCGAGCAAATCTTGGAGTTCAGCATTTCCGCCGTCACCACCACGATCAGGTTTAAAATTTCATCCAGGTAATTCTCCGATGTGATGGACTGGCTCACCTTGACCAGGCTGTCAAACTGCTTCGCTTTCAGCTTGATATGTTCATAAAGGACCGCGTGTTCAATCACCCCTCCGACCTGTTTGGCGATCGTGCAGATCAGGGTGACGGTCTGGGAACTGTAATCGTGCGGCTTTTTATGCTGGACATTAATAACCCCGATCGCCTTGCCCTTATAAATGATGGGGACGGACAGAAACGCTTCGTATTGGTCTTCCGGCAAGACGTCAAAATTCTTGAACCGCGCGTCCTGATAAGCGTTCTCATTGATGGCCACCGGCTTGTTTTCCTTGGCTACCCAGCCGGTAATCCCTTCCCCGACCTTCAAGACAAGATGCCCCAGCATTCTTTTATGCGGCAATTTAGAGGCCATCAACGTCAGGTTTTCTTTCCGCTCGTCAAAAAGGTAGATAAAAACCGAATCCGCCCGGGTCGCCTCATTCACGATGCCAACGACCTCTTTCAGCGTGCGCGCCAAGTCCATCTCGGAAGACGTTATATCGACAATCTGGCGTAATATCTTCAACTCGTCCCCTTGGGAAATACTTAATCCCATCCCGACATTCCGTTTTCTTGGCATATCAACTCCCGTTATTTTGGTCATACTGTCCTGCTCTTACAATTAAGTTAATATACGACAAAATACTCCTTTATGCAAAATTTCTTTCCCGAAGCCACGAAGAAACGCTCCTCTCAAAATGGAAAAGAAGCCGTTTCTCTGAAACGATGATGCCTTGGGGATGGGGCGCTCGGGGCCCAAGGCCGGACGGGAAAACTTACAGCGTTTTCTGCCCGTCATAGTTCAACCGGCAAACGTCCCGGTTTTAATTTTATCAAACCGCAGCTCGTCCAATGGTATGCCGGCTTTTTCTTCATCCGGATACCCAAGTGCGATCATGGCTTCCACCCGGAAATTGTCCGGGATATTCAGGGCTTTGCGGACATAATCCTCAGCGCTTTCTGACGGAGAATGCTGACGGTTTCTGACCTGTACCCAGCAGCTGCCAAGCCCAAGCGAAGAAGCGGTTAACATGGCCACAACCGCAGCGATAGAGCAATCTTCTATCCAGACATCCGAAGCCGCTTCGTCGCCCAGGACGACAATGACCATCTGGGCGCCGGCCAAAAAAGCCGAGCCATGGACTTTCACCCGGGAAAGATGGCTGAGCATCTTCTCATCCTCCACAAAAATAAACATCCAAGGCTGAATATCACGCGAGGAAGGAGACCGCAGCAACGCCTCTTTAAGGATACTCACTTTCTCCGGCTCAATCGTCTGATTCAGATACGCCCGCACGCTCCGCCGTTTTCTCAACAGATCGATCATGTGTCCTCCTTTATATTGACAAAAGACCGAATAAAAAACACTGGGGTCCGTTCTTCTCTCGTTAGTTTAACAAAGAAAAGGCGACCGCGCCGCAGATTTTCCATGAAATGCAAAAATAGAGCAGAAGAGCAGAATCAACAAAATTGGGCTTTGATCCGTGGGCGGGTAAAAAACAGGATGTGTCCCACAAGAAGCGGCAACAGGACGACAAACCCTCCGGACACGAAAAAGGTGAGCAGAAGAATGGGCAGAAGAAATCCGATTTTTTTTCTTTTAATCAGCAGGAGTGCCGAGCAGAAAAACAACACCGCCACGACATAAGCGACAATCTGCATCATGTCGGCCTCACCGATCACGAGGCTGCGGGACCGGGACAGGACAGCAGCGCTGGACACGCAGGCGCCGAGCCCCAACAAGCCTAAAATATTATAAATCACGCAAAAAACGCGAATCCCGAATTTCATGCTGTTATTGTACCAACTCACCCTTCTCCCGTCAACGTGACAATAGGGGTCATACCCGGACACAAATTCCGGGTTAAAAACCCCCTAAAAATGATTTCTCGTCGCTTTTGGTTAATCGTTCCTTTTTAAGCTAGATATCTACGGGCTCACGCCCGTAGGACTTTTATAATTCTCTAAAATTTATTCTTTGCATCCTATCTTATGCCTCCTTTATGATCCCATAACACTCGGCATAACCAGCGAAGCCGGTTGCCGCAGCAAAAACCAGGCCTGAACGGCTGGTTCATGCCACCGTTAGGCGTTTCTCCGATCGATTCCCAGGCCAAACGGCGCTTCACCCAAACTCCCGAAAAATTCGGTTCACGCTAATTTCAAACTGTATCTTTTCCCTGCCCGCGAAGACAAATCCACTAATACTTCCGCCACCACTTCTTCAGTAAGCTCCGGGACGTCGACAACTATGTCGAATATCCCATCCTCGCAAAATTTCACGCCAGGGACAGACGGACCATCTATAATTTTTTCCCGAAGCGTATATATCGTAACAATAACCCGCCCATTTTTGTCGACAAGGTCATCCCACTGGCATGGATACTGGCTAGTCGATTTAAGAAGCATCTTGAAAACCTCCGACGGATATTTGCTCAACTACTTTAATCCGCTCCATCCGCAAAATGATATCATTTCCAAACTCCATGGGGAGGGGTGATCTGCTAATCCCAGCCTCTCAGGCGTCCCAGAGAGGCTCCTGCCCTGTTCCAAACGGCTCCCGAAGAGTCCTGCGCTAAAACAGCGAGGATGGTTTGAAATCTGTTTTGGGGAAGGGTCAAAACAGCCTTGTTTTCAAAAAGTTAAAATTTGCCCCTGGTTTTGATATTATTAATCCGGGAGCACGCTTCCTGGTTCCCCAAACGGCAGCCTTGATTTAAGTCTTGCAAACAGCTCACGAAGTCCCCTTTATAATAATAAACCCTGGCCCTGTTCAGATAGCCCCCGGAATGGTTCGGTTCAAGCTTCAGGAACCGGCTCCAATATCCGATACTGAAATCAAACTGCCCTTCTGAATTGGCGATATAATCGATCATGCTGACGGAATAAAAATCCCTCGGGTTCAGGGCAAGCGCCCGCTCAAAATCTTTGAGCGCGGAACCCGCGTCGCCTTTGTCAAAAAACGCTTTCCCCCTCCAATGATATGTCTCGGGATCTTGGTCATTATATTTCAGGGACAAATTAAACAAACCAATCGCCGCCCGCACATGATGGGCTTTATATTTTTTATGCCCCTGAAGCATCAGGTCCCGGCCAGCCCATTTAACCCATTTTCTCACCTCATCATAAAACGGATTAACACGGTTTGCCGTTTCCAGGTCACTCAGTGATTTCTCGTAATTTTCCAGCTTATAATATATTTTGGAACGAAGAAGATAATATTCCGCGCCAGGGCCAAGCCGTATCGCTTCATTGCATTCCTCCAAAGCCCGTGGGTAATCTTCTAAATTATAGTAATAAATCTTGGCAATTTCCTGATGAAGGCTTGAACGCTCTCCGAAAGCTAAAGCCTCCCGCAACAGGCCGATCGCTTTACTATACTGCTTGGCCCGTTTCAGATACCACGCTTGATCCGCGTATATAAAACCATATAACTTCGTCAGGTTAGGATTGGCCTTATTAAATTGTTCCGCTGCTTTGGCGATAGCCTGCATCTGATCATAACTGCCGCCCCAGCGGGGTTTTTTGGCTACGATGCATCTCGACCAGACCAGGAAAGAATGGGGGAATAGCTCTAAAGCCCGCTCAATAAAAACATTCTCCTCCTGTTCTGGTCTTGCGGCATTATACATACTGATAAACATGCAATACGCGGGCATCAATTTGGGCTTCATCTTTAAAGCTTTCTCGAGGTTCTCTTCCGCTTTCTGAAAACTGTCCTCCATCTTTTGAAACTGCTCGGTTGTTGTTTCCGTGGCGAATTGGGACCCGCGGTTTTCCCATCCCTGACTGTAATAATATTGCGCCAAGGCCAAATACGGCTGATAGTTATAGGGAAACGTTTCTTTCCACTTTAAAAGCAACCGCTCGTAATCACGGGAGGGCGCCCCAAAAACATCAAGGAAGGCACTGATCAAAAATTCATCCGCTGGATCGGCTTCGGATGCGGACTGATATTTGTCCATCATGACGCTCAAGGCCCCAAACCGTTCATTTTTAAACAATGTCCTGATCTCTTCCATTTGCTCAATAGTAAGGAGCTTGACCGGCTCTTTAACCACGGGGAGGTTTTCCGCGCTCATGGTCAGCCTGAACAACTTGTGAGGGGCCGCGTGATCGGCAACATTGGACAAGGTGGCACAACTTATGGCTGGGGCAACGAAAAGCCATGTCAGGGTGAAAAGCACCCCGCGGATTAAACGAAACGGGTTGGAAGGATTCTTGTGTTTCACGGTTGTGAGCCTCTGCTGTTCCCGAAGTTAATAAAAAATTTATATCTCCCAAGCATTTCAAAAGATCCCGGCGGTTAAGTGACCCCGGGGGCAACCTGGGCACCCCAAAAAACATGCGAGGAACAAGGACAAGCTCCTCCTTTCCAGCGGGAGCGGGGGGTGCATTTCAATATCTCAAAAAAGCCCTGCTGGACTGATGAGGACGGTGCTTTATTCTCCAAATATCATTTTTTCCGTTTATAAACCCTCATAAAATTCATCTCCTGCGTCCGTATTCCTAAGGGGTTAGCATTTAAGAAACTCATGATTCTTGACTGATTAATAATAACAGAAGAGCTGAAGGAATTTATTGAACACTGGTCAATTGCTGTTTTTCGCTCTCAGCCGTGCCTAAAATGATAGGGAGCGTTGTCGTGATCGGGGTTATATTAATAATCACCGGCAAAAGACCGTCATCTATTTGAATGTGGTCGAAATTCTGATTAACATTGGGCAAATTAAAATCACTCTCCTGCCCATGAATTTCAAGCTCCAACAAATCGAGATTAAAATCAATACCGCCTGGATTTTGTTGAACCGAAGAACTTGTTTCGGTTGCAAACAGAGTTTTCTCATTGCCTAATTGAGAACCTCCGTGCATGTCCTCCCTAACTCGGATATCTGATAACGGCTCCGTGGCCAGGGGGACGGATTCACCATTGGTTCGTCCTTCATCAAATTTCTTTTTTATACTCGAAAAATCGTCCACAAACACCTGTGATAAAAGATCAATCCCTTCTCTTATCGTCATGTGCGGGGCAATGCTTGCGATATACTGTTTCCCCGTGGTATCAACCCATTCTTTGGCAGCCTCAACATATATCCTCGTCAACGGCCGGACTAAGAATAGTACGCCTTTCAACAAAGGCATCGCGATGGGGGCTAAGAATTTTCCTCCTCGACTTTCTTTCATGCCACGCTCCACATAAGAGGTCACAAACTTCTCTGCAAATGGAACGGATATCATGTCCTTCACTACATCCCCAATTTCGGAATTCTGTCTTTTTAAAAATTCATTAATATTTTCTTCTATAATTTGCCGGCCCTGCACCCTAACAAGTGACATCACATTGCTTCCTATAGACGGGGCTTTGGCGGTCGCTCTTTTTATAGGAGCTGCCAGCATACGAAAAACCATGGGTCGCCATACCGAACGTAAGAAAGACCGCTCTGTTTTTTTATAAAAAATCCTTTCCGCTATCTGTAATATATCTCCTTGAGCTTCGGCTTCTCCCTCAGCCGTGTCTACCTCCTGCACGACAAAATACTTTGCTTGCTCTTGAGCCGCACGTATCGCATCCTCCTCGCTCATCGAAATATATTGAGCGATTGCCTGTAGTGTCGCCATACCGTTTATTAGATCTGTGGGAAATAGATACATGGCTTGGGTGAAGGCTTTTAAAAACGTCGAGAAATCCTTCCCGCCGGGGGTATTCTTTGCTCCCTGAACGGCTCTCACGCTAATCAAGTTCATTGTCATTTTCAGGTCATATCCTTTACCCAATATTTCCTGTATATCGGCTAACGTTATGTTGGGAGTTTTCGGCTGAACTCCGTCTTCATACGTGGCATTTAAGAAAATCTCATCGACTCCTTGTTTTATGAGATCTTTTTCTCTGAGCGACAATCCTTTTAATAAAATTTTTGCTCCTTCAATTTGAGCCCTGTTTAATCTGCCGACATTGCCGCAATCTATCATCACAAGCCTGCCATCAGGCGTGATGAGGATGTTTCCCTGATGAAGGTCGGCGTGAAAAACACCATCAACAAATATTTGGTGCAACAACATTTGACGTAATAACTCGCGTAGTTTCCCGTAGTCATAAGCAAGCATTCTTTTAGTCAGGTTGCTTAATTCTTCCTCTGGGAATCCGGCTTTCTTAAGACTTAACGTGAGGTGCGCTTGCCGAGGGTCAACTGAGGACAATGCGACAAAAACCCGCTCAGCCTCGGAACGGGAATATCCCGCGCCCATTACGTCTTCCATCGTTATTGGCTGTTGCTTCGGCGCAAGACTTAATACGGGGGCTCCTTGAATTTCTTCCTCAACAATGAGCGAATCCGTCACATACAATATTTTGGGATGAACGATTGTTACCCCTGCCTGCTGTTGAAAATTTTCAGACCACGTATAATCCAGGTCCATAAGCATCTTGGCAAACTTTGCCTCATTACTAAAAAGCATCTCGAGGATCACCCATTCTTTAACGGTTTGAACCAAATCGCTGATATTAATGGCTTCGCCTTTATGAGCCGTGCCTTGCAATTCCCGAGCCACATCATCAAGGGCCGCAAAATCTGTGCCGAGGGTCGTTTCCATATTAGGGCGTCGAATTTTAAAAACAACCGAGGCCGTGGCCTCCTCCAAATTTATTTTATATTGCTGAGCTTTTTCGACCACAAACGCGACCGCTTCAGAAAATGGAATTTCCTTAGCCTGATAAGCGCGCATTTTTTCTCTGACTTCATTCATATCCGCCCCTCGAGCTTTACGAATCACCAATTCAGCTAATGTCTCGATATCCAGCCATCCCCCGCGATTAACCTGTTTGATTGAGGCGACGCCAACGGGCTCGCCCATTTCTCGCACCAATACTTCACTCAAGGGGACTTCCTTCTCCAACACGGAAAACGCTGAAATCTTTGTAATCTCCGGGGCTTTGTGTCGTAGTGCGCCTAAGCTCGAGCGCATTTTCTCATCTGAAACCAGCGTTTCGTTCTCAGATAAATACTGTGCAACCTTTATCCCAACGGGCCCTAACACTCCCAGAAGGACGGCCAGCCGTTCCCCCGTGCTTGTTTTTTCAAAATCAGCCTTTACGCGTAGGGCCGCCAAGGCCTTTATAACCTGTACTCTTCGATATGGAGGGAAAGATTTCATAACAATAAGAAAAACTTTGGATATAAGCAGCCTCTCCTCGTTGCCTATGCCCTTGGTTCCCTCGGGGAACAGGTATAAAAACAGGCGCTCCAAGAAGTCGGACATAACGAGTCTATCGTTATCATTTTGAGGATCCAGGACTCCATTATCACCAAGCATGAACCCTTCAATAAATTTTTCTCGCATTGTTGCCGGAAGCAATTTTATGTCGCTAGGCAAAGTCGTAAAATCAATATTATATTTATTCTCGATGTCGCTTATGAAGAGTGGCTTGCTCTGCGCGCCCACGACCCACAACAAAATATCTCTCCTGTCTTCCGTTTTTGCTCCACCGAACAGATGTAACAGGGTCTCGGAAACGAAGTCTTCTGTTCTTAAGTCCCTGCTTCGTGACAACAAATTATTGGAATACAATTTCTCAGAAACAAGAGGCACGTCTTGCAAACGCATTGCATACTTGTTTGCGATCCGCATTAACAATTCGTCTCTTAATACTCCTGGCTCCGGCATAAATTTCGTTAAGGCTTCAAGGTTTTCCGAGAGGCCTAATCCGGCGTTTTCTGGCAATAACCGCCACAGCATATATGCCGTTGCTCCATATCGAGCTATTTTTTGGGGTGACAGCGCTAAAGGGATAACGGTTTCATAGAAATCCAACAATTGATGTATTTTTTTTGGTGATAAATCAATCTGCTCGTTTAACCTTTTTAATCGGCCCACATCATCGTCCATCTCCCCCAGGATCGCCCACATATCCCGCAGTAAACCTTCTCCCTCACTGGAAGCCTGTCGAGCCAACTTTACCAAAACTGGCAAATCAGCGATTATCTCCGGGAAAATATCGGTCTCCCACAGGTTAATAATGCTGTCTTTTATGATCGACTTGTTCGGCAGCACTCTTGCTATCCAGGCCAGCCGTTCTTCCAATGATCTGAATTTACCGTATACATATCCTTTCCCCTGTACTTTCAAATAGGCATTAAAAAGTTTCGAGTAAACGGATGAATCCATAAAAAATTTTTGAACTATTTGTCGATAGGAGACCCTCCTGCCATATTTGTGTCTTTCGAGAAAAACAATCGGATTGTAAATGCTTTCGTTTGCAGCGTTGGGATTTTGAAGCAAGGGGACGATTTCCGGAAAATTACCATGGAGATCATTTGCCGCCACATAAGCTCCCCACACATAATCAAGTTCTGGAGAGGGGATCGTAGTCCCGACAAAATTCTCTTTAATCGCGTCGTAAGATATTGTGTTGATTTCATCCTGGTCTATCTTCAAATTCATTTTCGCATGGATAGCAAATGTCTTTTTATCATATTGGGAATAGGAAACCTTGATGCCCATCAAATCATCGAGCCTGTTTAAGCTTTCCTTAGTGTTCTCCCATCCTGGGTTACGTGTTTTTTTTAATATTATTAAAGTGATTAAATTTGCAAAAAAATCATTTAAACTGGACAAAGAAAACACTTCGCCTCTATACTCAACATCCGCTCGCGACGCCACGTATCGCAATCTCTGTTTTAAAAGTTTCTTAAGCTGATCAACTGATAAATCGGTTAAACGGCTCACAAAAACAGATTGAGAAGCTGCTTTTCTATCATTCCAGCCAAAATTATGGAGCGCAAATTGTGAATTATAATCAGTCTCCCACCGCCCCAAAGATTCCTGCCGTTGAAAAAGACTTGTCTTTTGAGACTTAAAATCTGGTGTTCCATCCTCAGAAGGTTCTTCCGGTTGACTGAATTCTATTTTAAGAGCAACCGAAGCGCTCAGGACCATAAGCGCATTGTAAACCACCTCTCGCACATAATTTTGATCTCCCGATTTCCCAGATTCTTCAATACGTTCATTTATTAAGTCCAAATAAACTTTTGCGGATTCTTCATCGGCGTGAAATATCTTTGATGTCTGCCTGTAAATATATTCAAGCAAGGCAATGGCCAGGTTTCTTAATTCCGCGGCTTCATCGACATTGGTGCGGGCGTCTTTGGCTCTCTCGTACAAAAGCCCCCTGGAAAACTTATCAATTAATTCAAGGGCGTCCTTTTTGGAAAACATCCCAAGGAACCACACGATTATTTCCTGTGAATTATTGTTAAGCTTTGTTTTAAAGAAATCGAACAAGTACCTGGAATTCTCGGAGAACCATCCCAAAAATAAGCTATCGAAAACTTCTCGTCTATCGGCATACGCAAGGCGGGTTCCCATAAACGCAAATATTTCGCTTAGAGGCGTGCCTTGTTTCAGCGCATTCTCAATCAATTTATTGGCACTATAGCTTTTTCTGTTTAAATAGTCAGACACGGCCCAATCCGGCAATTCCAGCAATGACTTAAATGATAAAATTTCTTCTTCCTTGAGGTAATACTCCAAGCTAGTCTCATTTGCAAACACAGCGGAAACATGCGCTTCTCTTCGCGGTTCTTGTGAATAAACCACTGCGAGCTTAGTTAAAATATTTGATATATTTTGTCTGTCCAAATGTGAATTATAGTTTTTTTCAAATCTTTTTGTCCGCAATTGATCCAATGTTTCTTCAAACTTTTCTATATCCCGAACCGACAACCGATCTCGATACTGTTGTATGGCCGTTCGCATAAAAATTATTAAAGGATGGCTATCTACAAACTCCCCAACCTTGTTCTTCATATAATCTGCAAAGCCTGCCTCTTCTTCCGCATATTCGGATTTGGCCTGTGTTTTAAAATTTGAAACCTCATTAATGAATCCGGTGGGGGCATCCCCGGCACCTTCTAATTTCACACCAAAATAATCATAAAGTCTTTTTCCGGCCAATTGAGTTGCTATTGGTTGAGGATACTTCTTAGAAAATAACGTCTCATACCTGTCAAAAAGCTGGCGAACATCGGGTACAGGTACTTGCAAAAGCCTCTTGATCCCCGGGAATGAAACATCTAAATACTTATCAAATATATTGGAACGGGTTTTTGCCAATGCGTAATGAAGAAGGACAATATTTTGAAGATGTCTTCTATTCTCCGCTGACCCGGTATCCCGATAAGCAGGATTTTCAAAATACACTTCATTCTTTCTTCTTTGTAACTTTACGCGCATTTCCGTCGTGGGGATACCAAATTCAACAGATGGTTCCTGGCCAAGATAATTCGCGTAGAAAAATGCAGAAATAAGTCTTTGGGGGTCTCGCATTGCGTCCTCAAAAAACGTTTGATCAACACTCGCGCCTTCTTGTCTGCTTACAAAAACACCTCTAAGCCCCCCTTTTCTCTTTGTAAATATTGGAATAATATCCTTAACATCCTCGAAAGGAAGTAAAAATCCATCAAAGTCATTCTGTGTAAGGCCATAAACTCTCCGGTTGCCAGAAGAAATCAACCCTTCCAACACATTCTTGGCGGCAACACCCTCTCTTGATGCGTCATCTTTGAGCGACTCGTTTATCTTTTTTATAACATCATCTGGATTATCTTCAAATGCCGGCGCATTTCTTTCAAGGACGTTTTCCGTTGTTGTTTCTTTTCCAAAATCATATATGGCCGCCGCACCTTTCATGTCAGAGTAATCAATCCCTTGCGAGGTTCTTCCCGTTGCCGCCAGCACAGCCTGAACATAAACATCGCGCAAGAACGCTGCTTTTAATTGGTCCTCTCTCACTAAACCTTTCAACGCATTCATACGCTTGCGAAGAACCAGCATCCCCGTTAACTCATCCAAAGCCACCAGGCTTTCTGCATTCTGCGCCATGGCCAACAATTCTTCTTCGCTTTTATCCATTAAATGTCTAAAATCAACGTCCTGGCTCCTTATGCGACCATTGCCAACCATAGGAACCCTTGAAGCCTTGACATTAGTAAAAACGTTCGTTTTCTGATCAAAAATAATTTGTGATAACCTGTGTTTTCTGAGGCTCACATACGGGTGGGAACTCAACACATTTTCGGCCTGGCTAGTTCCCGTGATGAATTCTAAAAATGTCATCGCGTCAACCGCGCCGAATACTGAATATCCGGCTTTATCCATTAATTCAAGGGCTCTCATATCGGCGTCGTACTCACCATTTTTTATCATTTGAATCAGATATGGAGAGGCCTTCTCGTTAAGGTCACGGATATCGAGGCCTTGACGGGATGTATGTTGTAAAGCGTGGGAAAGCTCATGCGCTATGATAAAAGCAATCATATCTTCCGTGAGAGGGACATTCATCCGCGTCGAGATATCGTACAGGGCTTCGTATAGCCCCTTGTAAAAATACACATCCGCGCGCTTGCGAATCACAAAAGCATTCACAGTATTCGCATCTACAATTCGTAACCGTCCCGGCGCTTCCTGCGTTTTTGTCTGATAAACCTTGATCAGACGATCGAATATCTCGTGTATTTTTTTAGCGACCACATCGGCATTTGGTTGGGAAAAACCGGTCTTTCCCAGGCTCTCTTCAAGCATAGAAACAGTCCGTTCGAAATTCGCCTCCAAATCATCGACGGATACGCCACTCTGTTTTGCAAGCTCTTTTATGACTATGTCATCGTAACTCTCGCCAGCTTCTACCGTATACGCTGCGTGTTGTGGCATGATCCCCCGAGAAGAAGCGCTTCTTATGCCCCAACGGCCAGCCGCCAAATTTAAATCCCTAAAATCTTCTTCTCTCGTGTACGTCTCAGCAATTTCTTCATCAGAAGGCAACAGCCCCTTTGCTTCCGCTTTTTCAAATAACGGCACTAAAGAAGGCGCCTGGCTATCCCATTCCTGTAACAATTCAGCGGCTTGTGTCGTGTTGTTTTTGATCCACTGCCGCATCTCTTGCGCGGTCAGTGGACGGCTTAAACCTCTTTCCCGGCCCAAAGCAATCTTTTGCTCTTCCCACCTCTCAACCTTGAATTTTTCGTTATCCCTGACTGTTAAATTTTCAGCATAATCACTGTCCAGATAAATGACCGGTAATCCGCCATCCGTATAAACAACCTCTGCTCCTTTTCTCTCTTTTGCTCCTAATCCAATGTGCCCAAATTGCCCCGTTGATTTTAACAATCCCTTAACGGTATAGACTTGTGCCTGTTTGCCGTTAGGCAGGTCTATCGGCTGCCCTTCCTTTACGGCCCCTTCACGAAACTTTTGATTTATATACTCGTTGACAAATCTGGCGGAAACTCTGGGCTGACGATAGATTCCTTTAATCCAGTTTAATTTTCCAGTCGACGTTGCTTTAGCCAGCATCGCCGGATCTGTTTCCACCTCAAGAGGGACTTTAAGTTCTATGCCGCCAGAAAAATATTTTCTGGGAATAACTTCCTGCTTGGCAACGTCGTAATCCTCCTTAATATAATTAAAAACGCCTTTCTTAAAGGCTTCCAAATACTGCTCATAAATCTTTTCATTGATCGATTTATCTTCGACATCGACCCCCACCACTTTTCTTTTATCGGAATATTTCCAATTCAAAATGCTGGCCTTGAGATTCTGTTTATACCACTTCGCCAAAATGAGAGAATGGTACACCTGCCGCAATTTGGCGAAGTTTTGCCCGCTATTAACTTCTTTTTCAATTTCTGGAATAACCACCTCTTTAATAATGGCTGCGGAGACATCATTCAGCTTCTGAATAGCCTCTTTGTCTAATTTATCGATCCCCAATTTTTTATTGCTTAAATTTTCTTTAAGGGAAAGATAATCTCCTTCCAGCATAACCTTTAAATGGCTTTCCAGGACAAACACTGTGTCTTGGTTTTGATAAACAACGGCCTTATCTGGAAGGATCCAAACTTTGTTAAAGGTATTAATCGGGATGGCTTCTGTGCCGTAAAGCGCTCTGGCCTTTGAAAAAACTCGATTCCAAAATTCTTTTCCTAAATCCTTCTCAGGATAAATCAATGAGGCGGTCAATTGTTTAAGAATATAATCCTGTCCAAGTAAATCTCGCCCCATCTCCGTAACGCCAAATTCTTTCGGAATGACCCGATCTTTTTCATATGGCGATAAATTGACCCACAGGTCATCTTCGGGGATGGTTAATGATGCCAAAAAATATTTAATTAATTTGTTGGCCTCGCTTTTCAATTCTTCTGGGGTCAGGTTGGCATTCCCGCTGTCAAAAATGAAATCGAAGGTAAACGGATCTTCCAAATTCACTTTCATTCCTTTTAACATGGGGGGTACGAAAGCGGGGGTAATGGTGATCATCGTTCCGGGATCAGGAAGCGAAAATGATTCTTGCGCAGAACTGCGCGGAGGGGCGATTAATGAAAAGAAAAACGAAAAAAGAACTGTCCAGGTGGAAAATTTAAAAAGCGGGCTACTTTTCATTTTGGGAGTGAAATTATTTATATAATTTATATAAATTTATTATAATAATATAACATATAAAAGCCATAAAAACCACTATGGTAACCCGCCCCCAAAATTGAGCCCTTTTTGGTGATAAAGCACCAAAAAACAGGTTAAAAACAGAAAAAAAGCAAGCCAGAAGAAATCATCATGAAATTACGAAAAAATGGAAATATTTATCTGCCCCTATAGTATCTGATTCTTTCTTTTTTTATAATTTGGATAAAAGAATCGAAAGGTAAGTCCAATGTCTGCACTAAGTTTTTTGTCAGAAAAAACAAAAAAATCCCAAGGAAGTTTTTAGCCCCCACGAATCCACCCCATTCTAGGGGTCGTCTAAACGGATCATGCACATATTCAAAAGAACCCCGCTGGACTGACGGCGTGAATTAGAACCCGATTCCTCGATTATGATCCGGGAAACGGGCTCGCCTGAACGCCGGCGGGCCAGCGGTCGTGACCATTGGCCGTACCCTGCACACCTACACCAACACCATCAAGATTCTCTGCCAGGCCTTTAACGTCGAGTTTGCCACCACCCATTTTAAATGTGAAAAACTTCTGATTGAAGAAGCCTATTCATTAAAGCGCCAGGGCAAGAATATTGTCATCATCATTGATGAGGCTCATCTCTTGGAGATTGACACCCTGCGCAGACTGCGACTGCTCTTCGAAGACTTCCCGAAAAATCATAACGTCATTCTTATCGGCCAGCCGGAGCTTTTGGACAGAATCTCCTTAAGCGTCAACCAGGACATCAAAAGCCGCGTCACCTACTCGGTCATCATGAAGCGCCTGAACCCGGACGACATGAAGGCCTTCATCCTCAGCCAACTCGATCTTGTTAAGCTGGGCCACAACACCTTCACCGAAGAGGCCATTGACCTGATTGTCCGTTCCTCCGAAGGCGTCTTACGCAAAACACGCAACCTGTGTCTCTCCTGCATGCTCGAGGCCGTCAGATTGCGCAACAAAACTATAGGTCTGGACACGGTCAACCGCGTCTTAATCCAACCCCATTGGCGAAAGGAATCCGATATGCAGGACATATTGTATTAAGGTGTCTGCTCATCCGGCCGGCGGTGTCGTATATGACGCCTCAGGTTGAGCGAACGGCGCATATACATGACAGCAAAACATACTGTTATCTCCCGGCCGGGCCGCTCTCGTCGTAGAAAATAACACCTGCTCATGTTCTTTGACAACCTGTTTGATCAAAAATCGTACCCCTTAGGCAAAAAAATCCCCCAACTCATCAAACCGTCTATGATGCGTTGGGGAATATCTATTCGAGCTAGTGCCCTATGATATTGCCAAAATGGTCAATTTATACGATCGTGCTGGCTGAAATTCTCTCCAATCAACAGTCTTTATTCGGTAACGCCCTTCTCATCGTACGATTTTCATACATCTTTAATTTGGCAACCGATACGATCAGAAAAAAGACGGGCACATATAACTTCTTATTGATCCGGCTCACCGTGCTGGCCGACACCTTCGAGCCCCATAGCGCTTCGGTAATATCTTCCACCCGCCGCACCGATACTCCCGCCAAATACATTTCCATCATCGCTTCTTCCACCGAGATCTCTCGCCGCCGGTATCGC
>JAKQKX010000042.1 GCA_029560465.1 Candidatus Omnitrophota bacterium | reverse complement strand
GTCCGGGTGAGCGCTGCACTCCCGCTGTTCCGGCTGGTCGCCGGTCATCGCCTGCTTCGGACGCTTATTTTGGAGCGTGACGGTCGGTGCTGCCCCGCCGCTGTGCGGATGGTCTCCGCCTATCGCCTGCTTGTCACGCTTAGGATAAGGTTTGCTTAATGGTTCAATTTGTTTTCTCATTTCTTCATCAAGGGGCATGAGGTATTTATATTTTGCTTTGGTTTTTATTCGCTGTGCTTCCGGGTCTATGTTTTTCCTGATCCATTCAAGACTATTTGTCCCGTATTTACTTCCAAGGGAACGTCTGTGTTTTCTGATTCCATTTACGATTATGTTTGAATCTCTTGATTCTCCTTCGTAAATCCACCCCCCCCCTTGATATATCCCGCCGCTGTGGCCGTGTTCTGAATCGGCATAACTTACAATCAACCTTAATGACGGGCAGTGTTGCTTTAGCTTTATGATTGCTATTTTTATCATCCGCGTGACAGGTGTCGCGTGTTCTTTCAATGCAACCCTTGTCAATTCGCATATTTCGGTTGTCTCTATCCCATAAGGAATATTACTTTTATTCGTTGCTCCCCTTGAAAATATGATAACTCCTTTAAATATCATATCTTCCCAAACTCCCAACTTTACCGAATCGCATCCGGGCATACATCTCGAATAATGCCAATGCTCGACGGCATATTTCGCCGCTTCATACGTTGCCCAGTCAATTTTCAATTCAGGTCGTGAAGACATTCCCGCACTCCGGGCAGGTAATAGGTTTCTTTTGATCTAAACGGCCTTGATCGGCTTCTGTGCCTGGCGCAAAGTCGGGCGTCTTCAACCAGTCCTCCGGCAAATCCACCCCCCAATCGACAAGGGGCAGGTCATCCCATGCTGACAGTAAATCCATGTCCCATTCGCCAAATTGAGAATTGTCTTTAATGACAAACTCCCGCTTTTGCTCCGGGGTCAGGCCGGTAACGATCTTGGCCGTGCATTCCTTCGCGCCGATTTTCTTCAAGGCGAGGTATCGCATATTCCCGCCCAGGACCGTCATGGTCTCGTCAACCACAATCTCCCGTAATTTCATCATTTCGGGGAAGTCCTGCAAGGATTT
>JAKQKX010000012.1 GCA_029560465.1 Candidatus Omnitrophota bacterium | reverse complement strand
GCCATCATAGTCGTCGGCGCGCCGGCCGCCACCCCGCCTACGGGGAAAAGGACCCCCTACGGCGGGGAGGCTTTCGGGCAAGCGGCTCGGCATCCGTGCCTCGCCGTGCTCGGGCTTCCTGCCCTCGCACCCTCACCGGCGGTCAGTGCGTCATCCTCCAACCCTGCCGTTTGAAATTTTCTTTTAACCCCCTGGGCGTGCGCTCTTGTTATTCCCGGTGCTTTATTGTGGCCCCCTCCGCCAACCCCCCTCTTTTTTGAGGGGGTTGTCTCCGGGGTATGGTTGTTTTAAAGGTCTTTAATTTTCGCAGGTGTGTTAATCGAAGTCTGTGGTCTTTCCCTGATGTTCAGGATACTACTTCAAAATAGAGCATTCCGTGATCGGAATACTTTTTTATCCATTCATCTTTATCTTTTACGGAAGCTGCTTTCGGCCATCCAAGAACAGTAACGTCCGCGCCGTTTATTTTTTTGAACTTCATATTCTCCGAGGCGACCACCTGGTCAAGGTCTGATTGCGGAATTTTTGATTTGCTTCCGTTCCAGAACGTTGCTTTTTCATCTTTTGTTAAAAGGCACATCTTCACTTTCTTTGCTTCCTTGTCTGCCAGTTTCTTAATTTCAACACTGGCTTCAATGCCTTTATCAAAAGGATATTCCATGCCCATGGTGTTCATGTCGCCCAGGAAGATATAATGGGATCCCCATTTTTCCCCGACTGCTTTATCAAGTGTCTTTCTGAACTGGCAGGCCCTCTTGAACATGTCGTCCCGCAACCCAAGGCCGAGCGGATCATTACCGCTTTTAGTATGCAGGAACAGGATGCCATAATCCGTGTTATTGATTTTTAGGGAGAGGAGGGCGCCTGGCCTCAAATATTGGTTCCCTGATTTGAACTCCAGCTTTTGCGTGAAAAATGCAGTGATGCCCTGTTTCACTCCGACGAGGATCTCCTGCGTCTGTGGTCCCTCGGTGATATGAAACGTATATTCGCTCATGGCCGTTGTGATCTCGTCATATATTTCTTTACCCTCGACTTCATAGAGGCCAAAAACATCAGGGTTCTTCTCCTTGATCTGCCGGATCACATCCGCGACCCTGCGTTTATTTGTTCCTTTGAAGTGCTCGACGTTCCATGAAACTACAGAAAATAGTGTTCCCATGATGCCCCCCATAAATGTTGTATTTATTGCATAGTTCACCTGATTTATAAATTTTCAATAAGAATTTATAAATCGCAGAATTTGCTCTTCACCATTTCGCTTATACGGCGTTTTAAATATGCGGGGCGGGGCAGGGTAGCCGGGAAATTAATCCCTGGTTGGGTCAATTTTATTCTTTAAACAGTAAAGGCCGGCATATTTTAGAAAATCACCTATCCTGATATCATTGTCGATGCAGTAATGTGATATCTTCCTGTGCTCATCCGGGGTCAGCTGCACGGTCGGTCTTTTAACATCGCTGAATTGATTTTTCTTTTCCGCCATGTCTATCTGTAGGTCCATTCTCCGGGTCGGGTCAATAAAAAAACGTATAAACGTAATAAAATATAATTGACGTATATACGTATA
>JAKQKX010000003.1 GCA_029560465.1 Candidatus Omnitrophota bacterium | reverse complement strand
CCTTAAGGTTATGGCCGCGTGGGGTTATGAGTATAAAACAAATATGGCCTGGATTAAGGACCAAGGAAGGGGGCGCGGCTGGTTCCTAAAATCCAAGCATGAGTTGATATTGATCGGAACGCGGGCCAATACGCCTCACCCGAAAGAGCGCCCCGACTCCTGCTTTGAGGCGGATCGCGGTCGCGTTCATAGCCGCAAGCCGCAAATCATATATGACATAATCGAATCAATGTATGATGGCGCAAAACTGGAAATGTTTTGCCGAGAACCGCACAAAGGGTGGGCAAGTCATGGCAATGAACTGTGAGCCTGGGGCGAGCAACGAGCGGTCCTATAGCGGGCATTACATGAAGGCCGGGAGGGAGGCCGAGAAAATCGTTATGAAGTGGCTTTCCGCGCACCCCCATATTATTAGCGTAAGCGACTTGAGGGAGCTGCGCCCCATGCGGGAGGCCGACGTTGACGTTTCGATCTGTCTCTATGACGGCCGAGTCGCCCTTGCGGAAATAAAATCAGACTTCCACCTGGGCAAAAGCGGAAATGTTATTTTCGAGGTATTGAGAATAAACCACACTTGCGGGGCGGATCATTCTTGTACGCTCGGATGGTCGGCTAGGTCGCCCGCAACGTGGTTATTATTCTACGCTCCGCAAGTCGAAAGTATTTACAGAATTTCTTTTTCAGATTATCGAAAAGGGATGCAGGAGGCCACGCGGGAAGAACCTAAAATAAACATAGTGAGGACGGACAGGATAAAGACGACCATCAATATATTGATTCCCGAAAGGTACTTCCCGACAATGACAAGGTACAAACTGGGGGCTGTCGTAGCCTAAAAATAACGCTTGAGTGGGGCGACTATTAGAACTCGACCGGCCGGGACTACGAGTCTCGCCCATTCAATTTTTATTCTAAAAATATTGTGATATGAGCCAATTACCCAGATAGTTCCGTTCTCTGTTAAAAGAATGCAAACGTGTTTTAAAAGAGAACGGAACTATCTGGGTAATTGGCTCATATCACAATATTTTTAGAATTGGAAAGATTATTCAAGATGTTGGATTATGGATACTTAATGATATCTTGTGGA
>JAKQKX010000061.1 GCA_029560465.1 Candidatus Omnitrophota bacterium | reverse complement strand
TGGCTTTCATAAAAAATAAACGGCAGCCAGGACAGTCCAAACTACCATGAAGAAAACAGAATAAAAGTTTGGGCAGCCCTTTAGGATAACGCCTCCGGTTACGGAATTGTTGTGGAATTAAGTGATGTGTCCCCGGAATTGTGGACGCCGTCCGGTTTAATCGGTTTACTGTTATTTTTTGGGTGCAGTTTTAAAGCGGATCCCCGCGCTTTGAAGGATCAGCAAAATATTCCCAAATCCCGGGTTCCCGTTCCCCGAAAGCATTTTATAAAGACTTACACGGTTCATCTTGCTCGCCCGAGCGACCTTGGTCATTCCCCCACGCGCCTCGATCACGTTCCGGAGCGCCAAGAGGAACGCCTTTTTGTCCCCGGCTTCAAGCGCCGCGTTGAGATATCCAGACGCCTCTTCCGGATCAGCTTTTAATCTCTTGATCAACCATTCATGGTAACTCACTGCCGGTGGATATTCTTTCATCGGTTCCTCCTTAAAAAATCCCGCCAATACGCCAGCGCTCGACAAATATCGCGTTCTTGCGTTGATTTATCACCCCCGCAGAGCAATATCACGAATCTCTGGCCTTCCAATCCGAAATATATTCTGTAGCCGGGGCCAAAGTGGAGCCGGAGCTCCCAAATCCCTGTAGCCACGAGCTTAAAATCGCCAAAATGTCCGGCTGACAGCCGATCCAAACGCGTTTCGATCCGGTTCTGTGTTTTGAGGTCCCGGATGCTCACAAACCATTCATTAAAAATATCCCTGCCGGACGCGGTTTGATAATGCAGGATCTCACGGATCATCAGCGGATCCGCCGGCCCGTCGCTGCTTGTTCTCTGCTATGACTGTAACTCACAAACACCTCGATGTCAACTATAGTTTACTCGGATAAGTATTAATTATGGTCATATTATAATTGATTATTAAGAATAGTCAACAAAGACGGTTTTTTCGGGTATTGATTCGAGCGGGACGCGGCTGTCATTAAAAAGCGCCGCGCTAACTGGACGGAGTCGCTAAGGGAAGCATTAGCCAGCCCCTCCCCGCCGGACAGCGCTTTCTGCAGTATCTGTGGTACGGCGTCCGGTTTACGGTTTAC
>JAKQKX010000038.1 GCA_029560465.1 Candidatus Omnitrophota bacterium | reverse complement strand
TGCGTCAAGCGGGTCCCGCCGTTTGGCAGTACGGAAAAAGTAAAAGAGATTCTTGATAAAAAGGAGGAACAATGAAAACACCCATAACCAAACATTTTACCTATGAAGAATTTGAATACAGCCGGAAGGCACAGGAACTCGACATGGACAATCGCATCCCGTCCGACGAAATCCGTTCCGCCATACGGCTTCTGGTGGTGAATCTCCTGCAGCCGTTGAGGAACCTCCTGCATCGCCCGCTTATTGTGTCAAGCGGATACAGATCTCCTGCATTGAACCAGGCAGTGGGAGGGGCTAAGAACTCCCAACACATGAGAGGTGAAGCCGCCGACGTGTATTGCAAGGGCGCCCTGGAAACATTGTTATTGGCACAGACTGTGCTCAGGAGCGGCCTTCCCTTCGATCAGATGATCCTGTACAAATTCCTCCTGCATCTCTCGTTCAATGCGGCCGGGCCACAACGGCATCAGATCCTCTATGACAAATCATACAGGGGGGCGACACTATGATTTCCATAAACTATATAAAACTGTATGCCCGCATTGCCGGCATTGTGATCGTTTTCCTGATCGCTTTTGCCGGCGTTTCCAGCATGAGCCGCTGTCACAGGAACAACAGTACCGCTCCGGAGATCATCGTCCGGATGGACACCTTATACCTCCACGATACCATCCGCATGGAAAAACCCGTCCCTCAACTCATCAAGACCATCGACACGTTCCTGGTCGCGGTAACCGACACAGTCCGGATCAAAGACACCGTGTACCTCAACCTTCCCCGAGAACAAAAAATTTACCGGGAAGAAAACTTCCGGGCCTGGATCTCCGGCTACCGTCCCCAACTGGACAGCATCCACATATACCGGAACACCCATCAGGTCATCACCTCAACCACCATCCACCAGAAACCCGTCAAGCCCCGACGGTGGGGGATAGGCATTCAGGCCGGCTACGGTCTCACATACCAGCAAAACACCATCAAACCGATCCCGTACATCGGGATCGGTTTGAGTTATCATTTACTGACGTTTTAGGGTATGAAATAATTGACTATATTCGTACCATCTTATGACGTGAGTCAGACGATAATTTTAAGCAAAGTGAAGCGTTGGGTGTAAAAACCCGGCGCTTTTTTATTTCAATTTTTGCCTCTTTTTTGCCTTCTATTTCTCAAGTGGGGGACGTTTGGGGGACGAAAACGGTTA
>JAKQKX010000039.1 GCA_029560465.1 Candidatus Omnitrophota bacterium | reverse complement strand
GAGTTTTTTTGCGGATCGCAGTCGCTTGACAATCATGTAGGCCAACATAACAACCAGGACGTGGCCGCGGGTTGTTTCTTCTTTTCTGACATAGACGGGGCGATCCCCCACTAAGGTCACTCGCTCGCAACCGAAACGCTCACTTACTTTCTGGATCTGAGAAGAAAAGGCCAATCACTATCTGCTTCTTCCCGTCACGATTGTAACCGTATGCACTGAAATAATTATCCTCCCCTTCAAGATAACTGCTCGTCACATCGTACAGAAAAATATCCCGGGACACACCAGGACCACGAAAAGAAAAAAGACGCCTCTCAATATCTTCCTGATGCGCAGAAATCCACCCCAGGTTGACATATAGATCGTCCCCACTGAATCCCTCCGCAAAACCAAGAACATCTCCAGCCGCATGCTCCCTTGCCAATCTAACCACCGACAACCTGGAACCCTGATCCAAAACACGGGCAATCACCTGAGCTATTTTCATGATGAAAAGTCAAGAATAAAGACTTGACCCTATATGCTATATGTTGAAAATTACCTCTTGACGCGAGAAAAGATCATGTAATATATTTCCTGTAAAAATGGATGACCAAATAGAATACCGGAAGACCTCTGGCCGGAGATCACCATGATACGGGATGCCTCATCCCATGAGCAGGGAAAACAACTGGCAGCAACTTTCATATCCCGATATAAGAATATCTACCCCTCACTCATAAAGATATTCCGTGAAAATCTGGATGTGCTCCTCAACCACTTAAAAATCCCCGTACGCCACAGAAGGAATGTGAGAACTACTAATCTCATTGAAAGAAGTTTTGAGGAAGAAAGAAGAAGGACAAGCTAAGATATGAGCTTGCCATTCATGATAATGCCGGAACATTCCGACGTTCCGCCTGCCACAGGCATGGCCGTTAGTTATGATACAGGGATTGCAATCGGCAGTGTTGCGCCATATACCTTTATTAAGAAAGGAGTAGTCCATGAAGTTTCATTTTGTAAGCAAGAGATGGTTCAGGGTTAGTCCGGTCCAATCCGGCGGCGCCTTCTTCTGGGTCGGATCCGCCGTCGCGCTGTTCTTGGCGGCGTTGTTGCTGATCCCGAACCTCGCCGGGGCCGCCGATGGAGCGGCGGGGGCGACCAAGGGCGCCGGACAGGAACAGCCGGCGGTATCCGACAAGTGCAAGGAATTGACGAGCCGCATCGATATCGATCTCAAGGAGGTCGTCAAGGCTGGCTGCCAGCCCTCCCAGGCCCAGATTGCCAAGATGATGGACAATCCCGTCGGCAGCCTCGTCTTTATCGCCAACCAGTTCTACTGGACCCAGCTCAAGGGGCCCCGTATCGACGGGAGCGTCGATGCCTATGCCTATAAACTCATCCCAACCTTTCCCATCCCTATCGGCGAATCGTGGAATCTGATCAATCGCCCGGTCATATCCGTGGTCAGTGTGCCTTTTAAGAGGAAGGTCGGTAAACTGATCGGGATGGGTCCGTCGGAGATCCGCCAGCAGCCGTCCCTGTTCTCCACGCTCCGGGACCCCTTCGGACGGACGACGGGCTTCGGGGATTTCTCCTATGTCGGCCTGCTGTCGCCTAAAAAGCCCGACAAGGTCGGCTCGGGGATCTTCGTCTGGGGCTTGGGGCCGACCTTCATCTTTCCTACGGCCAGCGAAGACATCCTGGGGCAGGGCAAGTTTCAGGCGGGACCGTCGGGGGTGGCAGCCTATATCGGGAAGAAATGGGCCTTGGGCCTGTTCCCC
>JAKQKX010000033.1 GCA_029560465.1 Candidatus Omnitrophota bacterium | reverse complement strand
CACTTCAGTTTCTTTTCTGTCTTGGCCGTCGTTGTTTTTTACATCATTGCCAGACAAAGCGGCTTGTATCGTTCATGGCGCACATCGTCATTTCAGTATGAAAGTGTCATCATTCTCCAGGCCTGGCTACTGACCATGCTTCTTGTATTTGTTGTTGCATTCCTGTCAAAATTTACCGGTCCTTTCTTCCGACGCGTCATCATAACCTGGCTTTTTTCAGGCTTCTTCAGCTTGATTCTGTTCAGATATTTAGTTCGGTTCTTGTTGCGTTTGTTTCGCCGCAAAGGATTGAATGCGCGCACTGTTGTGATCGGTGGTGCTGGTGTTCTCGGCGTCAAACTGGCTCAAGTCGTTATGGATAACGAGTGGATGGGGCTGCGGATCGATTGGTTTTACGACGATTTCAAAACTGAGGGGAACATGGCCGTTTCCGGATTGGATGTTCTGGTAAAAGGGACGCTTGATGATTTGGTTGCTCACGTTAAAGAAAATCACGTCGATTATGTCTATCTGGCTCTCCCCCTGCGAGCGGAAACACGCCTAAGGGAAATAATGCAGAAACTGGCCGATACGACAGCCTCCGTATATATCGTTCCGGATATTTTTACTTTCGAATTGCTGAATGCGCGGCTGGTTGATATGGGCGGCATTCCTACCATCAGTGTTTATGAAGGGCCGTTTTACGGGATCAATGATTGGATTAAACGTCTGGAAGATATTGTGGTTGGATCGTTGATTACTTTGATGATTCTTCCGGTTATAGTTGTTTTGTCTATTGGTGTTAAATTATCGTCTCCCGGCCCGGTGATCTTTAAACAGAGGCGTTATGGATTTAACGGGGAAGATATTTTTGTCTGGAAATTTCGTACGATGTCGGTTTGTGAAGACGGACCGAATATACCCCAGGCGCAGAAGAATGATCCGCGGGTGACAAAGTTTGGGGAGTTTTTGCGACGGACGTCCCTGGATGAACTGCCACAGTTTATCAATGTGCTTCAAGGGCGGATGTCCATTGTGGGGCCGCGGCCCCATGCAGTTGCGCATAATGAGTATTATCGGAAGCTTATCCCCGGTTATATGTTGCGGCACAAGGTAAAACCGGGCATCACAGGCTGGGCGCAGGTGAATGGCTGGCGTGGTGAGACGGACACGATTGAGAAAATGCAGAAGCGTGTTGATTTTGACCTGGCCTACATCCGCGATTGGTCATTTTGGTTGGACATGAAGATAATTTTTATGACTATTTTTAAGGGCTTCGGCGGAAAGAATGCGTATTGAAAAATAGGGACAGCGCCCTATTTTTAGTGAATGGTGGATAGAGGCGGCGAGCGATGAGCTGTAGGGAACGGTCGCGACCGTTCCCTACGAGGGACGAGGGAAAAGACCCGCTCTAGGTTGTGGGGAAAGATGTCTGAAGGCAAAAAACAAAAAATTCTTGTAACGGGTGGGACCGGATATATTGGCAGTCACACGGTTGTTGCGCTCATATCGGTTGGATATGATCCTGTTATCATTGATAATCTTTCCAATAGCAAGGTTGCTGTTCTGGATCGGATTGAAGCCATCACGGGCAAGCGGCCGGCTTTTTATCAGGCGGATTTGCGGGATCGAGCTGCTCTTGGTGCAATTTTTCAGGAAAACGCCATCTCGGCCGTTATCCACTTTGCCGGTCTCAAGGCTGTGGGGGAATCGGTTGCCGCGCCCTTGCGTTATTATGAGAACAATATCGAAGGCACTCTTTCCCTGTGTTCCGTTATGGCGGCCCGCGGTGTGAAGTGTCTGATTTTCAGCTCTTCCGCCACGGTTTACGGAGAACCTTCCACAGTTCCCATCCGGGAGGATTTTCCTCTGGCGCCGGCCAGCCCTTATGGCCGAACGAAGCTGATGATAGAACAGATTCTGCAGGATCTCCATGTTGCTGATCCGGCCTGGCAGATTGTTCTGCTGCGGTATTTTAACCCCGTCGCCGCCCATGAAAGCGGTCTGATTGGTGAGGATCCGTCCGGGATTCCCAATAATCTGATGCCTTATGTCAGCCAAGTGGCCGTCGGACGCCGCGAACGGTTGAGTGTTTACGGTAATGACTATCCGACGCCCGATGGCACGGGGGTGCGGGATTACATTCATGTGATGGACCTGGCCGAGGGGCATGTGGCTGCCCTTCGGTATATGGAGGGACTGGATTCCCGCCTGCGCGGGAATGACAAAGAAGACGGGGATGGACAAGAAAGTGGGGATGACAAAGTAAGTGAGAAGGACAAAGAATTCGGGAATGACCAGGAAAGAGGGAATGACAAAGAAGGAAGGGATTCCCAAAGTCGTGCCGCTGGACCGCTGATCGTCAACCTTGGGACAGGGCAAGGTTGCAGCGTTTTGCAAATGGTTCGCGCCTTTGAAAACGCGTCAGGAAAAACAGTACCTTATCGTATCGTAGCCCGCCGTCCCGGAGATATTGC
>JAKQKX010000027.1 GCA_029560465.1 Candidatus Omnitrophota bacterium | reverse complement strand
CAGGGAATGATGGCTTATTGCCTTGAAGGTATGGTTCATACCGGAGGCGCTGTTTTTGCGTGGCTGGGGAGAGGCTTGAATCTGGTTAAAGACGTCTCTGAGCTGGCGGGGCTTGCCGGCAGTGTCCCGGACAGTAACGGTGTTTTTTTCCTGCCGTCCCTTCAGGGAGACCGGACCACGGACCCGGGAGTGAGCAGAAACGGCGTAATCTCCGGCCTGACGCTCGGCGCGACAAAGGCCCATATAATACGCGCAGCGATGGAAGGGGTGTGCTTTCAGGTTCGCCAGCTTGTCGATCTGGTTTACGAAACCGTGACGCTTCCCCGCCCCCTTTATTTCAGATGTGACGGCGGAGCAGCTGCCAACGATGTTCTTATGCAGCTCCAGGCGAATATTTTGGGCTCCGATGTCCAATGCATGCCTCATCTCGAATCGACCGCCTACGGGGTCGCCCTGCTCGCCGGCGAAGCGGTCGGCCTTTGGCATCAGGACAAAGAGCTGGCGGATCTGCGCAAAGCACAAAGAATATTCAAACCAGCCTGGACGGCTGAGGAACGTGAAGAGAAGTTCCGCCAATGGCGCTTCATGTGCGGTGTATAGGAGGATTGCCACGGGGACAGGGATGATTTTTAATCATTTAATGCATTCTGCATGATTTAAAAACATCCCCTTCACCGTAGATAAGCCGCATGAGTACCAGGCACCCGGGAAGCCAGCTTAGAAAATAATTTATCCGTTTATCCGCCACTTGACTCGCTGGCTAGTAATGACAACCTAAATCTGACCACCCTTTAGCGAGTTTAAGTCACGAGATGCGGGGTTGATTATCATCATCACTCGCGTGTTTCCCAAACTGAAAAACCCGAACTAAAAACGCTTGAAGGGGATTTAAGATTTAAACAGGACTTCCGGGAATAATCCCTAAAATCCTGTTTAAAATAACATCTTCATAGTGGCGTGTTTTCCCGGCACGCCATAGGGCGGCAGTGGCTGGTCAATCAAAGCGCCTTATGCCGGCTCTTCATCCGGTTCACTGGAAAGACCGGGCGCATAAGAAATACTCTTGCCTCTAAAGTTCATCAATAGAGATGATTTCAATTTCTGATTTGTTTATTATTATGGGAACAATCTAGTCCTTCACCGGCAGGAATCTCTTTTTTCCCAAATACATGATTATTCCGCGCAGCAGATAATTATTATCAAAACGAATTACATATTTTCTGGATTTTTCTTTTTCCGGTTGCAGCATTTTTCTGTCTCTCAGACGGGCAATCTGGCGGGATATTTCCGCTGGCGCCTTGCCGGGAAAAACATCTCTGATATCAGAAGCCCCAATCCGCCCCAACTCCGCCGCCTTCTTTAAAACTTTGGCCTCGATATCTGTGATGACCTCTCTTTCTTGGGCGAAGATAATTGCCGGCACGATAATTTCCTTCTTTAAGTATTTATATTCCGTCAGCCGATCAATTTTTTCAATTTCCTGCTTCAAACCGGATAAGACGTATTCACACCAGGATAAGATCCCTTTTTCATTACCGGAATCGGCAGCTGCCAGTTGTTCATAATATTTATTTCGGTCGTTGCAAAACACTGCCGCAGGGTTCAATATTCGGCCTTTATCAACATGAAACCCTTGCTTTACCAAAAGCGCATAGGTAAACAAGCGCACGGTTCTGCCGTTGCCGTTATTGAAAGGATGAATCCAGACAAACCGGTGATGCGCGATAGCCGTTTTAATTAAATCGTATTTCGGAGAATCGGATTGATTGATAAACTTGATCAATTCGTCCATGTAATCATTTACCTGCAGATATTCAGGCGGTTTATGATTGGATCCGGCTATGCTGACGTTTTTCTGACGATAGACTCCCGGTGTTATATCGCCTTCGCCTTTGGGCGGCGGTGTTAGATCTTTAACCGTCAGGCGATGTAATTCACTGATAAAGGCCTGATTCAGAGAAAACGTTTGCACATTTTCATCGATGAAATTCATCGCTTCTTCCATATTGATAATTTCTCGCATTTTTTCATCGACGGGAAAAGCGCCCTCCAGACGATTTTCGATTATCTCGGCCAGCGTTGTGCGATTCCCCTCAATACGTGCTGAACAGAGACTCTCCAGCATATGAAACAGGTTTTTTAATTGGAAAAAGACCAAAGGCGGCGTTGTGCCGGCCAGTTGTTTCTTCCGCAAATGATCCATTTCGATAACCAGATCGGTCAGACCGGAGTCGAAAGACGGCTCAATAAGTTTGAGATCAAAATGTTTGAACTTTGGGGCCATATTTCACATCCTGTGAATTAACATTTAACA
>JAKQKX010000029.1 GCA_029560465.1 Candidatus Omnitrophota bacterium | reverse complement strand
AGCTGATAGGACGCGAGTCCATCCCTAAGCGGTAGGCCTTTCGGTCCCCACCTTTACCCAAGTCATCATGTGATGTCAAGGGCATATCAGATATTACCTCCGTTTTCACGAAGCTATCCCTGTCTTAAGGGCAAGTTACTCACGTGTTCCTCACCCGTTTGCCGCTATCCACGCCATCCACTCACCTTTGTGCAAGCACTCCAATAAGTTTCAGGCAAGGATCGCTCGACTTGCATGCCTAATCCACGCCGCCAGCGTTCACTCTGAGCCAGGATCAAACTCTCCGAAAAACAACTTGGCTTGTTGATCGCTCAAAAGTAATCAAAGGAAAGACAATAAGATGTCAAAGAACACTTGAGCCTTTCCACTTGGAAAGGTTTAAGAAGAATATCAAAACGGCAATCTTTTGTCAAGAAATTTTTATTAATATTTTATTCCCGCCGGTCCGTGAACGGAAACCCTCTTAAATATTAAGCAACCGGCGCAAATTCCTGGAATAAATATCGTCCTTATTCTCCCCGCTCAACGGGGAGTGCTTAACCACGTTGATCGTGTCAGACAACGCCTGATTGGCCGGGAAATCGGAACCAAACAAGATGTGGGACGGGTCCGCCACTTCCAGGGCGCAAAAAAAACAGGCCGAGGATTTCGAGCCGCTCATATCAAAATACAAATTTTTAAAATACTCGCTCGGCAATTTTAAGACATCCTTCACGAAGCCACGGGTCCGCAACATCGTGTACGTGCTGTCAAAACGCTCTTTAAGAAACGGCAATACGCCCCCATAATGGGCAAAGATAAAATTCACGTCGGAAAAGACACGGAAAGTTTCACTCATCATCATTTTCCCGATGGCCATCGACACGTCCATCACATATTCCAGGACCGGGGTGAGGAGCGGGTCTTTCACCCGGTCTTCCCCGATCGGGGCCATGATTTGAGGATGGACGTGAACCGGGGTCTTGTGCTTCTGGGCATATTCAAACACCGGGACAAACAGCGGATCATCCAGGTATTTCCCTTCAAAGCTCGACGGCAAAGATATGACGGAAAGATTCAACTTCCGAAAACGGTCCAGTTCCTTCATCATGGCATCCGGGTCATCCAAAGGCAGGATCCCTCCGCCGATAAAAGAGGAATGCTTCCGGACCACCTCCCCTATCTTGTCATTATAAATCTCGCAAACATTTTTCCATCCCCCCATGTGCACATGAGCGTCGCTGGTCGGGTAAAGCAAAAGCGCTTTTTCTATCCCGAACTGTTTCATGGACGCTCTCTGCCACTCGATGTCCGACCAGCTAGAGCGGTAAAAAGACGTCTTGGACGCGATCTGCGGCGGCATATAGTGACTGTGGGCATCATAAATTCGGCTCATACCAACACCTTTCAAAAGTTTTCAACGTGCGCAACCCCTCTTCCCGGGGGATTACAAAAAATCAAAAACGGCATGGACGCTCCGGTGGAATAAAACACGGCCTTTGCCATTCCACCAAGGCATGGCGCCACCCGTCATCTGCCTCATCAACCCCGACCCGACATCATCCCGGAGGGGAATCACATCATGGCGTTCTGTTTTAACTCCTGCTCGACGACTTCAAGGGCTTTTCTTAAGTCCGGGAGCAAATTAATGTTGATAGAAACTCCTTTTGCCGTCGGGACCATTTCTTCGGACCCCTGGGTCATCGTCCAAGTCCGGATGTCAACCAAGTCATTGCCTTTATACTCCCGAATCCCGACCCTGACTTCCTGGAACTTGTTCTTTTTGAAAGTAAAAACGGTTTTATCCACTCATGTCACCCCCCTTCCTCCTCTTCCCACGTCCATCATGAAGCGCCCTACTCACATTGCCGCCATGCTCATTCCTTTTATTGGGCCTGTTCCTGGACATAATCAATCACCGGTTTGGTCCATGGCGTCTGCTGGTTGATCACGGCCAACTCCACAGGGCACGCATTCTGAGGAACCGATAGCGCGAACATCACCATATCCACAACGGTCTCGGCAGACATGAGCCGGGCTTTTTGTTGGACAGCGATATCCTGCAATTTACCGGTCAGTTCCGTATCGACCACCCCCGGCAAAATTGACGTCACCTTAATGCCATGATCCCTCATTTCCCAGAAAAGGCCTTTCAAAAAAGCCCGCAGGCCGACTTTTAAAGAACTGTAGGTGAGAAAATTTTTGGGCAACGGGTCACACAGCGTCGACCCACTCACCATGTTAATAATAGCCCCCTGTTTCCGCTCAATCATATGCGGGATCACCAGGCGGATTAAGCGCACATAGCCGAGATAATTCGTGTGGGCTAAGCGTTCAATGTCCTCCAACGGCTGCTTATCGAACGGGTATTGGCTGGAGACGCCAGCGTTATTGATCAGGATATCTATAGTTTTAAATTCTTCAAATGCTTTGTTCACAAGATTCTGCAAATCGCCAAGCTGGCTGACATCCGTGGGGACACCGAAGACTTTCACTTTAGTTTTTCCCTGGATTTCGGCGGTGGCCTCCGCCAAAGTCTCCCGGGTTCTGGCGGCCAGCATGACATTAACCCCCTGCTCAGCCAGCTTTAAAGCAATCGCTTTCCCAATGCCTTTGCTGGCACCGGTAATAACGGCGTTTTTACCCTTCAAATTCATTTTCTTCCCTTTCTGTAAAACAACAGGACACTAAAACACATTTCATTATTTTCACCCAAGTTCGGGCCACGGGAACCGCCCGCCTCATTCATCCAGGACAAGGGTTCTTAAAAACAGCCCGGAAACCAGCATACCTAGCCCCATTATCAGGAAATTCATTTCAAAGCTCATCCCGCGCTCAATAAAAATTCTGCTGATTTTAAACCCGACTCCGCCACTAATAAAACGTAAAGACGAGTTCAAGCTCGCGATCTCCGAGCGGTATGCCTCCGGGAAATCCGTCAAGACCGTTGACATCCCATTATGCCCTATGGTCCAGCCGAAAGCAACACCCCCTAAGACCAACCCCACCCCCCACAGAGGATATCGCCCAGACAATAAAAGCGTTGAACAAGACAAAATCAACAGCCCGACCGCGCAGGCGGTCGCCCGGTCTTTTTTATCAGACAGGTATCCCCCTGCCACCTGCCCCACCGCCCCGGTCAGCAGGGGAATTAATAACAAAGAGCTGATGGCCATCTGGTTCAGGTGGTAGCGACGCGCCAAATACACGCCAAACCACGTGTGCACGGCATGGTACAAGAAACTGATGACCATAATAAAAAAGAACACTTTTTGGATATGGTGCTGCTTGAGCGCGTTCCCATACTTGATCCTGCCCCCCCCACGGACATGGCTAAAAGATTTCAAGGGCAGGAATAAAACAAACGCGGCTGTCACGGCCCCGATCAAAGCCGGGACAAAAAAAAGCCAACGCCAATTCACCGTCCCGCTCAAAATAAGCCCCGCGATGGAGGCCAGGAAGCTGCAGCTGAAAAACAACCCCACCAAGCGTCCACGGACATTCTTGTCAAAAAGCTGGCCGATGATCATCAGCCCTAAAGGAATCACGCTTGCGCCAGCGACCCCCATGACCAGCCGGCCCGCCAACAATTGGGGCAAGGCCGAAACAGACGCGCAGTAAAAACACGCCAAAGCGTATAACAACAAGGACACGCCCGAAATATATTTATACGACCGGCATTGTGTTAACGGGGCGTATAATAACGCCCCGAAGCCATACGGAATCATATAATAGGGAATAATATCCGAAACAAGAATGTCGGAAACCCTCAAATCCGCACTAATAGCCGGAACAGCGGCCACGATCGCTGCGACATTAAATGATATTGTAAAACATCCGCAACACAGCAAAAAGTAAATTACAATTTCTTCATTAACGACTTTTTTACCGAATAATTCACGCATAAGAAAGTATAAAAAAAATATAAGATTTTTTATATTAATATTATTATACCATAATAATATTAGTATCAAAAAACCATAAAAAATGTAAGAATTTTTTCCTGTTTTTTGCTTATGCGTGATGTGAGGCCACTTCCCGGGCTTCTTTTTCAATAACTTCTTTAAAAATTTTCATATTCTGGCGGGAATGTTCGTTAATAAACCCCTCAATCTGCTCTTCAGTATATGCGGTAAATTTAGGATCCATTTCAAAATCCTGAATCCAGGTCATCAGGGTCCCCTCTGGTGTCACATGATACAACCATATAATTTTCATGTATTTAAAGGGGAACAGCGGGTCATGGCGGGAGGCAAACGCGTAATACTGTTCTTTATGGAGCCAGCGCTTGGAAACCCAGGATTTATTTTCATCATCCGTAAGGCGAAAGGTAATCTCGTGACCGTTTCTTTCCAGTGTCTCGGCCTTCACATATTCATCGCCGAAAAGTTCCGTCCACCTCTCGATATGGTTGGAAATATCAAAAACCACTCCGTACGGAGCATTAATAAAAATAGAATTCCTTGTATGTCCCATCGTGTTCCCTCCTTCAGTTTATTCCTGCCCCCTCCCCGGGGCTAAAAAACCCGGGGTCTTAATTTTAATCAAGGATAGCCACAACCCTCGCCCATCCAGCCCCGGCATTTTTAATCCGCACCGGAAAGCATGCCACCTTAAAGCCGACGGCGTGCGGGACAGCGCCCAGATTTCCAAGCCGTTCCATATGGCAAAATTCTCTCCGGCGGCCGAGAAAATGCGACGGCCAGATTTTCGACTTGTCTTTCGTGCTTAAAAATTCCCGGAACATTTCAAAACAAGGCCGGTCCAGGCCGATCGTGTCGATACCCAGCATCTTAACGCCCTGGTCTAAAATAAACTCAACGGCATCAGGCATCATGCCGACGTATTTATTCACATAATCAGGCGTCCCCAACATCGCATCTCCGCCGGTGTATATAAGGACAATGTCCATGGGCTTCAACGTATAAGGGATTTTCCTCAGCGCGTCCTCGACATCGGGCTTCCGGATGACATCCGGATAATGAAAATGCGTGAAATCCAAAATCACCCCGTCCCCGAAACACCATTCCAACGGGACATCTTCAATCATGCGGGCAGGCCGGCCTTGACAGCGGCTCCCGTAATGAAACGGGGCATCCACGTGCGAGCCCATATGAACGGAAGCATGGACAATCTCCAGGGACAACATTTCCCCGTCAGGGACTTCCGCGGCGGAAACAACGCGCTTTCCGGCCGAGTATTCTTTCTCCCCTCCAGGCCGGTTTTTCATCACCACCCAATTAAAATGATCCACGCCGTCCGCATGGCTGATGCGCTCGATGGTTGCGGCATGGGTTTCCTGCAATGTGTCATCGATCGGCAAACTCAAATCAATAATCATACCTCTCCCTTTCAACCGGCATCTCGCGAAACGATGCCCCGCGCCCGAAATTCAAAAGAATTTCTACGGCGAAACTTTGGACTTAACAATTTCCACAATTTCGTTAAAAGTGTGGGTCTTCTTCAACTCCCCGTCCGTTAAAAGGGCGTTGAGCTCCTTTTTGATCCCGACGGTTATTTCCACCAGCTCCGTGGAGTCCACCCCCAGGGACGACACGAGGGATTCATCCGGCTTAATGTCATCCGGGGCCACGTCTAAGACACGTTGAAAAATTTTCTTGATTTTCGCTTCCACATCCACGGCAAATCCTCCTTACATTATAAAGTTTTTTTCCAAAACCAACGCGGCATTGATACCACCCCGGCCTCGATTAACGACCAGCGCCCTGTTAATTTCTTGGTTTTGACTTTCATTCGGGCAATAGTCCAGGTCACATTCCGGGTCCGGAGTCTGGTAATTAATCGTGGGAGGAATGATGTTATGCTCCATCGCCAACAGCACCGTTATGACATCCAAAGCGCCCGAGGCGCCCAGCATATTGCCGAAAACCGATTTCGGGGCCGTCACCGGGATCTTATACGCGTGGGCCCCGAAAACCTGTTTGATCGCCATGGTTTCCGTGCGGTCCCCCAGGTCCGTGGCAGAGCCGTCCGCGCAAATATAATCAATGGCCTCCGGGCCGCATCCGGCGTCATCCAACGCCAGACGAATCGCCCGCGCCAACTGAACCCCGTCGTCCGCGGGATGAATCCGGTCAACCCCGTCTGTCGTGGTCCCGAAACCCGCGATATAGCCCGAAACTTGGGCTTGGCGCTTCCTAGCCCGGGCCGGCGGCTCGAGGATAAGGCACCCCGCCCCCTCCGCGATGGCATACCCGTCACGGTTTCTGTCGAACGGCCTGTAGGCGGTCCTGGCCTGCGCATTATTCCGCGTCAGCATCCCTGATGTGTTGCAGCACAAAAGCGCATACGGCGTCACCGGGGCTTCCATCCCCCCGGCGAGGACAAAGTCATTATGGCCACGCGTGAGATTCTTGGCGCCATAGGCGATGGCCATCAGCGAACTGGCCCGGTCCGCGACGATAGTCTTACTGTAGCCTTTAATCCCGTAATGAATTGAAATCTGCCCTTGCGGGGCGGCCGGGAACCAAGCGGAGGCCATGAACGGACTGACCCCCTCCCGCCCTTCGATATACAGGTCGCGCAATTCAGTTTCCGCGTATAACCAGCCGCCGATCGCGTTGCCCATAAAAATACCAGCACGTTTCAGGTTCTCACTTTTCATGTCAATACAGGCGTCCTCAATCGCCAGTTCGGAGGCCACCAGGGCCATGTGGGCGAACAGGTCAATCTTCTTTAACAGCCTTGAGGAGACTTTGCTGTAGGCATCTAATTCACGGACCTGTCCGGCGACATGCGACGGGTATCTTGACGCGTCAAACCGGTCAATGATTTTAACCTCAGAACGCCCGCTCTTGATGTTAGCCCAGAACTTCCTCTTATCAAGGCCGCTCGGGCTGACAATTCCCATTCCAGTTATGGCAATTCTTTGCATATGAAATCCTTGTCTCTATAAAGTGTCTGCTTCTTATTTTTATTTTGATCACAAATACGCACTTAAGAACAAACTCGCGGCGAGCACGCCAGCACCTCCCTCTTCAAACCCCATCGCCACAATCATTCTTTTCCCCCTTTAGGAATGAAATCTTTTTAAGACCATTGATGAATGGATCCCGGAAAAACCGCTGCTTGTTTTGAGCATGATATTGACTTTTTTCTCCCGAGCCTTGTTGGGGATATAATCCAGATCGCATTCGGGGTCCGGGAACTCCTGATTGATCGTCGGCGGGAGGATATTCCGTTCGAACATCATGGCGCCGAGCGCCAGTTCCACGCCGTTCGCCCCGGCCAGGGGATGACCGATCATGGATTTCAAAGAACTGATGGGGATGCGGTAAACAGCCTCCCCCAGGGCCATCTTGTACGCATTGGTTTCAAACACATCATTCTGGCGGGTCGACGACCCGTGGGCGTTGATATAATCGATCTCATCCGGCCTGACGCCCGCACTCTTGAGGGCCAGCACGATGCTGTCGGCCATGGCATCACCTTCTGGAGGAAGATCCGTCATGTGGTAAGCATTGTTCGTCGTCCCGTACCCGATAATCTCACAGTAAATCCGCGCCCCGCGTTTTAAAGCATGCCCAAGCTCCTCAACGACCAGCAGGCCCGCCCCTTCCGAAATGACAAAGCCGTTGCGTTTACTATCAAAAGGACGGGAGGCTTTTTCCGGCTCCTCGTTGCTGGCAGACAACACATTGACGCAATCGAAAGCCCCCAGCGTGATCGGCGTGATCGGCGCCTCACTGGCTCCCGTGACCATGAGGTCCGCCTCTCCGGCCTGAATCGCCTCATAAGAGAATCCGACCGAATCGGTCCCCGCCGTGCATCCGGTTGAGATCGTATTGCAGATGCCCTTAAGACCATAGCGGGCCGTGATTTCACTGGACGGGGTGTTGAACATCGCCGCATCGTATAAATCCTGGCGGACCAGAGACGGGTCAATCGGGTTCTTCCCGCTGTCCGTCACAAGGGCGAATTCCTCTTCCATATATTTGGTCCCGCAAATCGCGTTGGCCAGGGATACGCCCATGCGTTCCTTGTCGAGCCGCGCCGAATCCAGGCCGGCATCTTCCCAGGCCATACGGGCGGCGACGACCGCGAACTGGACATACCGGTCCATGCGGATCGCCTCCTGCCGGGTCAACCCCAAGGCAATGGGATCAAAGCGGCGGACCTGAGCGGCGATCTTTGTATTAAATTGCGACACGTCAAATTCAGTAACCCGCTGGACGCCGGAAACGCCGTTGACCATCGCATTGAAACATTCTTCATTACCGATACCATTGGGGGCAATCACCCCGACCCCCGTCACGACAACACGTCTGGACATGTTTTTCCTCTTTCCAGGTCAATCCCGAGGGCTTTCCCTTGGCGATGACCACGATTAATTGTTACGCTCCCGCCCGGCGTCCGAGGGACAAGCGCTTCTTTCCCCACATCCCCCAACGACCCCGGGGCATCATGACGGAACACCCGGTTACAATCCAAATTCCGCCTTAAGCTGCGCTGGGGAAAAGAATACTCCGGTGTTTTCAACCCGGTGCACCAACGCCACGATTTTCCGGTTTAAAGGGGCGTTCATCCGAAGACTGGCAGCCAAGAGGTCTACTTCCCCGTTAATAAAATCTATTTCACTGGGCTTCCCCCTTTTGATGCTTTGTAAAATCGACCCGTATAAAGGCTCCCGGCTTAAGCCGGTTAACGTCTTCTGCATAATGCCGGCGGCCGTTTCTATCGGCATCCCGGCGATCCCCAATATCCTTTCCACCGGGAAACTCGGCAGCGACACCATCTCTATTCCCGCCGACCGGACAACCTGCAAGCCCTCGTTCAAGAGCAAAATGCTCAGCCGGCAAAAATCAAGGTCAGCGAACGTTTCCTGCATCGAGCGGTTCAGGCACGCGGGGATGCTATTATTAAAATTAATAAAAAGCTTCAGCCATTTCATCCCCAGGATGAACGGGGTCACCGTCACCGGAAAAGCTTTCCTCAGGATCCCGGCTATGTCTTCAATCACGTTATCCAGCGGGGTGTAAGGCTTCCCCAGGATCCAGTCTCCTGGAAAATTTAAAACGACTTGGCCGGACTGCATATACGTGGCCCCGAACATCACAATACTGCTGTACATATTTCCCGGCTCAAAGTGCGTGCTTAAAAGATTGTCTCCCTGGACGCCATTCTGGGTCGTTAAAACGCGCCCATGCTCCAGGTAAGCCATATTATCCTGATAGGCCTGCTCCAAATCCTGGCTTTTTACGGTAAAAATAACGAGGTCATAGGCCCGATCCAGGCGTTCAGCCACCCGAACAGGAACAGTCTCCTGTCCATTGGACGTCTTGATGGCGAGCCCTTTGTCCCGGATAGCCTTAACCTGAGCCGGCCGCCCCACGAGAAGGACATTCTCGCCGGTTTTCGTGAGAAGGCCGGCGACGACCGACCCGATGGCCCCGGCCCCGATAACCGCAATTTCCATCATGGCGCTCCGTGATATTTAAGCATGATAATAATGTTTCACGATATGCTGCTTTAACGCATCCAGCAACAACTCTATAGCGCGGACATACTTCTTTTTATAAAACAAATTCCATAACAGGGTCTGAACAAATCCCACCACCCGGTAATGCATTTCATAATCAACGCGCGTGCCGTTGGCCCGTTCACTGATCTGCAGGAGCTCATATCCGGCAAAAAATCCCCCGCGGAAAGTCCTCTCCATGACCTGACGTGGCTCATACTGCGTGACTTCGGAAGCACCGGCGGGGGCGAGAAACCCGTCAAGTTTGAAACGGTACCGCGTGCCTAAGCCCGCGTCCCCGCCCGTCGTTTTGGAATACTCAAGAAGACCGGACCCGGGCCACCAGTCCGCCTCCCCCCAATGCAGCGCCCCGTCCGCTATCTGGCCGACCGGGATTTCAACGAAAGTGAAAAGCTGGATAAGCTTCAGGCCCTTTGGGGGAACAGGCGTTTTGTTCTTATGAAATAACATTCAAGTCTCCTTCGTGATTCATAATAAAATTCAGGATTTATGATGCCCCGGATCATACGGGCCGTAATCAAATCCAGTTTCTTCAAGAAGACGGATCATAAGCCCGTAAAACGTCATGGGCACTTCAGAAAAGAAAGCGCGAAGGATATCGCTTTCTTCAATCATCGCTCCCCGCCGGGCCAAAGCGTTCTGCATCGCTTTTTTCCGCACGACCTCATCGGCGATGTCCCGATGAAATAACGGAAGCCGCCGGATCATGTTCTCATATTTTATCAATGCGTTTTTTTCCCAAGCCATCTGAGGCTGTTGATCAGCCATACGACACCATCCTCTCCTCGGGGCTTCAGCGGCGAAAGCCGCGCCTTTAAGGATTAACCGTGCGCCCGCCTCACCGGGCAACGCCTTTGCCCTGCCTGGCAAGCGGCTCTTCTTTTCGAAAAAACCAAAACCGATCCGCCTGAACACACGTCTTCCTGAAACGGAAATTCACTTTTTTAGAAATCGCGACCAACCTGGTGACAAGAAAAACGGCCGCGCTCCTTACGCTCTTCAGTCAAAACCAACTCGTGACCAACGACCGGCCGCCGGGAGTGACATCGACACAAACATGTTTCGATTGAGTATATTCCAAAAGACCCTCCTCCCCCAACTCCCGTCCGACCCCGCTCTGCTTATACCCCCCAAACGGGGCCTCATTATAAAACCCCCCGTACGTGTTTACCCACACGATCCCGCATTGCAACCGGCTGGACACCTGGCTGGCCTTATTAATGCTTTTCGTCCACACACACGACGCCAGGCCATACGGGGAGTCATTGGCCAGGCTCACGGCGTGGTCCAGGCCAGAAAATTTAATCACCGCCAACACTGGGCCGAAAATCTCTTCCCGGGCGACCGTCATCGTATTATCGACATCGGCAAAAATTGTTGGCTCCAGATAAAAACCTTTTTGAATATCCGAAGGCAGCCCTGGAGGAATTTTCCCGCCGCAAACCAGCCGGGCGCCCTGGGCAAGCCCTTTCTGAATACAAGAAAGCACTTGGGCCCGGTGCCCTTCGCTGATAAGCGGGCCGAAATCGGTATCATAATTTATGCTGTTGCCAATCTTTAACCCACGGGTTTTCTCTTCAAGCCTGGCTAAAAATTCTTCGTATATCGTATCTTCCAGCAGCAACCGAGACCCGGCCGTGCACATCTGCCCCTGGTTCATAAAAATAGCCGACAGAGTTCCCCCGATGGCCGCGTCCATATCACAATCGCCAAAAACAATATTCGGGGATTTCCCTCCCAGCTCCAGGCTCACTTTTTTAGTCGTCCGGGCGGCCCGGGCCATGACGTCTCGTCCAGTTTCCGTGCCGCCGGTAAAGCTGATCATCCGCACATCCGGGCTTTCAATCAGGTCCTGGGCCACCTCATGCCGCGAACTCGCAACGATATTCAAAACGCCGTCAGGAAGACCCAGGTCACGGATGAGCGCCGCCAGATATAACAGCGACACACTGGCGTGCTGCGACGGTTTAAAAACGACGGAGTTCCCGGCCAAAAGAGCCGGAGCGGCTTTCCAGGCAAACATGATAAGGGGATAATTCCAAGGGATCAGACAGGCCACAACCCCCAAGGGTTCCCGTTCCGTAACGCTTCGCACCGGAGCCGGAACAGGATTAAGTTTCCCTTTCAAAAGATCACCCGCCCCGGAAAAATACTCAAAGGTGTCCGCGCAGGACGGGACGTCGATAAACGTCGTTTGTTTGATAGTTTTCCCGGTATCAAGACTCTCAAGCTCGGCTAACCGTTTGGCGTTTTCCCGGATTGCCTGAGCCACCCGCGACAAAACCAGGCCCCTCTCCTTGACGGGCAACCCGGCCCAAGACCTGGCTTCATAGCTGTCCCGGGCGCGTGCCACCGCTTCCCTCATGTCGTCCACGGACGCGTCCGCGACCAGGGCAAAAGGCGCACCCACCGCCGGATTGATACTCTCGAAATAACGCTGCGGCCGAGCCGGCCGGACAGCGCCTCCGATATATAAATCATATTTTTCCATCAAAATAATTCCTAGCTTTCAACGGGGACCTGTTGCCAAAGTTCAAAAATCCGGCTGCAAGGGGCGTACCATCTGGATATACGCGCGAAATCCCCTTTAAGATGCATCTTTTTTTGAGTCGTGGCGACAAAAGGATCGATCTGCCGGCAAAAAACAGCCGACCAGACTTTGGCCGGGGCCGAAATCAGGAATTCCGCGTCGCTGTTGTGCCCGACATTCACAATCCGGCCCCGCTCAAACTGAAAACTGTACACCTGTCCGGTTTCGTTTAACCGGACAGCCAGTTCCATGGTCATGTCGGTTTTTTCGCCCAAGCCCCTTAACGACTCGTCCGCGTTAACGGCTTTAACAATCTCATCGATATGTTCCTTGGAAAACATAACATACCGCTTTTGTGAACTGCCCGGTTCTCCCTGAGTTGAAAGGCGGGCCTCGTTCTCAAGCCGGGCCTCCTGCCCCAGCCCGATTCTGAATAGCCGGCTGTAACATTCCACCTTAACCGCTTCCTCCAGGCTCTGAATCAGGAGGAAACAGTCAAAAAGGTCTTCCCCCATCGCGACAACGCCATGATTTTTCAAGACAATAACATTATTGTCTTTCAGGGCGGACACAATGGGCTGGACGTCCGTGACTGACGGGGTCTGCTGCGGGACTGCTTTCACCTGCCCTAAACAAATCCGCGATTCAAGAATCCTCGGTTGCAAACAATCCTGTTCCAAAAAATACGCGTTGGCAAAAGTCGTATGGCTGTGCAGGATGGCTTTAATGTGCGGGAACTCCTTATAGATTTCATTGTGCACAAGCCGCTCGGTGGAAATCGTCCCGGGATCCAGCACTTTTCCATCAAGCCGCATCAACAGGATGTCGCTTTCGTTGAGAAGCCCCAGGCACGTTTTGCTGGCGGTTAACAGGATATGCTCCTCATCCACCCTGGCGCTGATATTCCCGTTGAGCGCCGTCGCCAGGTCCTTTTCCCATAACAAACGGCCGATCGCGATCATATTCTTCTTTACAATTTGGATAATTTCGTTATTCATACATCCTCTTAATATACGTCCCCGGGACCCATTCCAAGAGAGGCACATACCCGTGGATATCGCGGGGCGCTATGCGTTTTTGACAAAAACAGAAAATTTCTTGAGGCTTCCCGATGAACCGTCGTTTCTCCGCCGCGGGATAACCATAGACCGGCACTCCATGTTTCTTCCCCAAAATCGCGTAA
Source organism: Candidatus Omnitrophota bacterium (assembly GCA_029560465.1). Classification (GTDB taxonomy): domain Bacteria; phylum Omnitrophota; class Gorgyraeia; order Zapsychrales; family JANLHA01; genus JAGOJP01. The sequence goes on along the minus strand of JAKQKX010000029.1, from coordinate 29,249 downwards.
ATCAAAGCACCGATATCGCACAGGGCGCCGTGATCATCACCCACCTGGTAGGCAAGCCATATCTCTTTGATCATGGACCGATACAACATAAACCCGGCCATATTATCCGCGATCAACACGGGAGCCATTCCCCTTTTCAACATCGCCCGGCTATTGACCTGCGCGGCTTTTAGATCCGGCCGCCCTTCCGGAATAACGCACGCCTTGACCTTACAGGCCTTGAATTTGTCGAAAAGCGCCGGCTCCGGAACCCCGTGTAATAAGATATAAGATCGTTGATCCTTACTTAACATGAATCGGAACCGCTTTCGTTATATACTGGTGGGGGACCACATCAAATCCCGGATAAAAACCTTTAACGGCACGCGGGACAATCCTTTTCCCGGCAAAAACCAGGAGTTCCTTGTCGTCCCGTATTTCAATCGGGATATCGTTTCCCGTCTTGACTTTTTGAGAAGGCTGCGTCAGGACATAAAACGGAATATGAAATTCCTGGGCACACACGGCCATCTGATATGTCCCGATCTTGTTGGCGAAATCACCGTTGGCGCAGTTCCGGTCCGACCCAACAATAACCTTGTTCACCAGGGCGTCAGACATGACGGACGCCACGGCATTGTCCGCGATTAAGGTGACATCTGCGCCCACCCGCTTGAGCTCCCAGCAGGTCAATTTAGCCCCCTGGAAATACGGCCGGGTTTCGGTGACAAAAAACTGCACCTTCCTTTTCTCTCTCCGGCACAACGCCGCGGCCATCGCCAGCTCTCCGGAAAGGTTACAGTGCGTCAGGATGCTGTCGCCATCCCTCATCAACCCGGCCAGACGGGCCACGCGATCCAACCGCTGCCGTCTGATTCCTTCCATATAACCCAGGATATTCCGTTGCACCGTGCTGCGAAGGTCTCCTCCCGAACAGTGCGCTTCTTCGGCCCAGCGGATCACGATCCCCGTCACTTCCGAGAATGGGAATGTTGGGCGGCTCGCGTTCAAGGCTTTCGCCGCAGCTTGAAGGCGGCGCAATAATTGCGTATCGGTGACCTTGGTGGCAAACTGAATTTCCAGAAGAAACGTGTTGAGGACCACGAGAAACTGCCCGAAAGCCCGGGTCTTCATCGTCTTGATAACCCGCACCGCCTGCGCCGAAGTTCTAATTTTAATATAAACCACTTTTTGCGGGATAAGGGTTTCATCCAGGACATAAAGAACCCGTCCCTTAATATGCGCCGGCCAGAAAAGCGGGGTGTCCATCGCGTTATTGTCCCAAGTTCTTAACAAGGTTAAGCGAGATTCCTATCATGGCCGCTTCCGCCATGTAATAATCCGGGTTCATGAATCCCATCTCCCCGGTGATAACATTATCGCTGACCGCCAGGATGACCGTGGCCGGAATCTTATACAGCTGGCACAGCGTCAAAAAAACCGAGGTCACCATATCCACCGCGACAGCGCCCTGATCCACGGCCCGGCCCACATGCTCGCGGGTTTCCTTAAGGATCGCGTCGGTAGACCAAACTTTTCCAACGTGAACATTCAACCCGGACTGGCCTGCCGCCGTTTTGAATTGAGCGGTGAGCGCCGGGTCAGACCGTGTCTGGAAACTATCTTCCACATAATACGGCGTCACCCCCTCCCCTCTCAAGGCGCTATCGGCGATCACCAGGTCCCCCACCTTGATATCCTCTCTTAAAGAGCCGCAGCTCCCGATACGAATCATCGTCCCGGCCTGGGCGTTGCACAGGATTTCCGTCGTAATAGCCGTGTCCGCGGCAAAACGGCCGCCGTTGATCGTCGTCACCTTCGTCCCCGCATATTGCCCGGTATACATCGTGTATTCCATAAAAGAAAAATTCTTGACGGGATTTTCCAGCTTCTTGACCAGCGCTTCCATACGCTCACGGGGGCCCGGGACAAGCGCGTAAGCCCCGATGTCTTCCGGCCGGAGCTGAACCATTCCCATCAAATCTTTGCCTGTCATATGGACGTCTTTCACCATAGTTTGCATATTGACCCCTTTCTTTAGGACAACCCCTTCGCTGGTCTTCCCTGTTTAAATATCAATGTCCATCGACCTGGCAAGGGTCTTTTTTAACCTCCGCCAGCGATTCTTTATCAATTTTCCCCGTCCGATTTTTAGGAAGGTGTTCCCGCAGCTCGATCACCTGCGGAACCTTAAAATGGGCGAGATGCTGCCGGGCAAAGTAACGCAATTCTTCCTCCGTACCCCCCATGCCGTCTTTCAATACCACAAACGCTTTCACGGCTTCGCCTCGCAGCGGGTCCGGAACCCCGATGACAGCCACTTCGGCAACCGCCTCATGTTTATAAAAAGCGGCCTCGACCTCCGGGGCGAAAACAATCTGCCCGCCCACCTTGATCATCTCTTTCTTCCGTCCAACAATATATAAAAAACCTTCCTCATCAAAACGCCCGAGGTCGCCGGTATACAGCCACCCGTTCTTTTTAATCTGCGCTGTCTGGGCAGGGTCCTTGTAATATTCATCCATGACAACCCAGCCCCGGATGACAATTTCCCCGACCGCTCCGGTCGGAACGTCCCCCCCGGTATCATCAACCAGCTTGATCTCGCATAAAGGAGAGGGCTTCCCGACGCTCGCAATATTTGTGCTCCCTAACGGTGTCACAGAATTAGGCGGGCAGGTTTCCGTCATCCCCCAACCGTTCAGGAGTTTCGCATTCGGGCAGTGCCGGTGAAAACGGGCCATAATTTCCGGGGTGCTGGGAGCGCCGAACACAACCACCCATCGCAAAGAAGACAGGTCAAATTTATCCAGTTGCTTTAACGTCAGCAAAGCCGTATACATGGCTGGGACGATATGAAAACAGGTCACACGATAACGCTCAACATTTTTTAAAAACTCGTAAGGATTGAACCGGTCCATGATAACAAGCGTTATCCCGAACAAAAGGCAATTTTGAATGTAAATGAAACCCGCGCTATGGCTGAACGGCAATGCCGCAAGCTTAATATCCCGGGCGCTTAAATCCACGAAATGCTCCATAGCCTTGGGCGACCCTTCGAGGTGCTTGTAATTCAAAAGAATCCCTTTCGGCCGCCCGGTGGTCCCCGATGTATACATAATTAAAGCAGGGGCCGCCTCCGGCACCGTCACCTCCGGGATATCGTCCTGCGCACCGGCCATAACATCTCCGTAAAGAACCCCAGTATCCAAAGCCGCTGCATCGTCCGCCAGAAAGATAACGGTTTCCAAAGTCGGGACAGCAGCTTTAATTGCGGCTAGCGACACGTCCTGCTTGGGGAGAGCCACAAGCAACTTAGCCTCTGAATGCGAAAGGCAGGAAATCAATTCATCTTCTTTCAACATATAGTCCAAGGGGACAACAACGGCTCCCAAACAAAAACAGGATAAATAACCGAAGACATATTCCGGGCAATTCGGCAGGAAAACCGCGACTTTATCCGAAGGCCCGATGCCGAGTTTTCTGAGAGCCGCAGCCAGGCGGATGACGTGTTTTTGCAAATCGGCAAAAGAAATAACCTGGTCTTTAAAAATTAAAGCGGGTTTGTTTCCCTGCTCCTTCACTCTATCATGCAACACATTCAGCATATTCATAATCAGCCCCTCCCTTAAAAAATACGGGCCCTTCATGAACCCCAAAAACTCCCATAGCAAAGGTATCTCTTTGAATTAAAACCACTTAAACGTCAAGCATGAATAGTAAAATTTTATTAGTTAGATTTTAGTACGGACGGGATATTTGTCAAGCACTATTCAAAGTTTCAATCAGCCTTTTGAAAGATTTGATTTCCGCTTCCACAAGGTCCAAATCGTGTTCCAGGATAATTTTAAGGTGCGGGGATGTTAAATCATTTTTCCGGTTTAAAAATTTTTCCAGCCCTTTTTTGATCCGATTCAGGAAAAAAATACGGGCTTTCAGCTTCCTGCGGGCGATTTTCTGATTTACGTAGGGGATAAAATAAAGGGACAAATCTATGTTAAAATAGGGCCGCTCGATCAGCAGGAAGCTTTCCGTAATAAGATGATTGAATATCTTTTTGCCTTTCAGGGTGATCTTATAAACATATTTCTCGGGCCAGCGGCCCTCCCGTTCAATATCCTTGGTGATCAGGTCCAACTCCTCCATCTTTTTTAAAGGATAATAAATCGATTTGATATCCAACCCGACGAGAGGATACAGTTCTTCTTCAATAATCCTTTTGATCTCATAACCGTGTTTAGGCCCGCCCATGAGCAAGCCCAAGAACAGCATTTCATGTTCAATCATAATCTTTTAAGGACAGCCTATTAATTTTAATGGACGCGCAGGAAGCGGAGGTCCGGGATGAGCGTCATCTTGGGGGTCCAAACCGCCTGGACAGATACGCAAAAACAACGTCAGCCACCCGGGATTTCGCATAAGAACTCAAAGAGGCCACTTCCACACGCACGATATCCTCACGAATCGGCTTAAAAAAGACACCGACTTCAGTCGTGTTAATACTGCCGGGGACACCCATGACAACAAAAAAATGCTCCCGGCGATTTTCGAGGAACAACACGTATGTTTCCTGATCCTTTTCCAACAAAGGATCTTCGGAAACGGGCACCACCGGTTGCTGCCCCCCCCTCGTTAATTCCAACGCCGCGTTATAGGCATCCCCCAGAGAACAATCAAATTCCCGGATGATGGCCCCGCTCCGGGCTTTTTTAAGAGCGCGGGTCGAGGAGCCCCACAGCGTCTTGCCGGCTTCCTGAATAGGAGCGCACCCCCACAAACATAACAAAAACAACACCAAAAAAACACGCGTGTGCTTGTTCATAGGTTCCTATTATAGCAAAACCTTCCCGTTATGCAATCGGTATCCAGCAAGCCTGGCCTGCCTCTTCTCAAGTTCGACCGTCTCTTTATACTGGGAAGGAGGATGGCCCTGCATAAATATCCAGTAACGGAAGCAGATACTCTTCCTCGGCTATTATCCTGGACCTGAGCAGGCCGAAAAATTGAGACAAATCCAGCGGAAAACGCCGGATATCGATCGGCCTGGGGCACCCGGTTGCATACTTCTCCTGAAACATCAAATAAGCGACTTTAACTTCTTTCAAATCTTTCTTAAAAAAAGTTATTATCACCAGCGCTTTTCTATCCTCGGAGAAAAAAGCTTCCAACCCGGGATAAAAAGGATCACCCTGCCTTTCCAGATGAAGGTTCAACGCCTCAGTCAAATCCGGAAAATATTTTCTCGCCTCGGGAAGCGCCCTCGCCCGGGATTGGATATTCTGGAGCGAACTCAAGATCGTTTCGTGGGCCAAACGGAATATGTTCTTGTTATACGCCGGATTCGTCATGGGCTCAACAACAGGCCCAATGGAGTTGGGCCTCTGTCCGGGGAGGATTTAATCATAGGAAAAAACCGCGTTGAGAATATCATGACGGCTGACAATGCCGACCATGCGCGATTCATCCATGACCGGGAAAAAATGTATGCCGTTATGCACGACCAAATGGATAATCTCGTCTAAGGTCATAGACGGAGGGATCGAGATCACCTTCCGGGTCATAACGTCCCTAACACACAAATTTTTCAACGAGGACACACTTTGCAAGGGAGGGGGGCCAGATTGCACGTCAAGGGTTTTCCCGAGCACAGAAAAAAGATCCGTCATCGTAATAATACCGACCATCCCGGCCGTCCCCGACCTGTCCACAACAGGGAAGCCGCTCACGCGGTCGCGCATCATTAAATGGGCCACCTCACGGACCAACATGTCTTCGTAAATAACTTCGATATCTTCAGACATAATATCCTTCGCCAGGATCATAACGTCCCCTTTTATCAAGAGCCTTTTTCAAGCTGCATTTTATAGCCTTCACAGATCCTTCGAAAGCCCATCGCTTCCGTGCGGCTTTTCGTTAATTCCTTCTGAAGGATTTTCTCTTTTTGCTGAAAGAATTCATGGGCTTCCCGTAGCTCCGCGATTTTGGTTTCCAAAGCAGTCTTGTCCTGCAGCAACCGGTCCCGTTCCTCCCGGAAAGACTGCTCAACAGAAGAAGTTCCAACGCCCCCGCCCGCGACCGTCTGCGTCTTAAGCTGTTCCTGAAGTTCATGGATAAGTTGATCTGACAAAGCTATTCTATCCCGGCTCACAGAGAGAGACTGCTCCAAGGCCAAGATGACGTCATTATTCTCCTTCATTTGCTCCTGGAACCTTGCCAGTTGTTTTTCCATGTCCAGGATTCCCTGATGATCCCTCGCAAGGCGGTCTTCTTTCTCCCGGAGCAATCCCTTATACCGCAAATCACACGCCTGTTTCACCGCGGCCATTTCCTCCCCAGCAGCCCGAATACGCTGAATAAGCTGCCACACCCCATGCTTCAAGAACGCCATTTCCTTGTGATACCGTTGGGACTCATTGCGCAATTCGCTTTCCAGGGCAGTGCTCGCCCGGGCTTTTTCGGCGATCTGTCGCTCAAAGTTTTCCACCTTGCTTAACAAGGCCTTCACGTCTTCTTGGAGGCGCTGGTTCTCCTCCTTAACAGATAGAAATGCCTTCTCATCAAAACGGCTTTTCGTGTCAGCCACGTCCTTAGACAGGGTATCGCTTTTTATAAGGAGCGCCTCGATCACACCTTTCGCAGCCCGGGCCTGCTCATCCGCTTTTTGTCTTAAAAAGGCGAGCGACCGGTCTAAATGCTGAATCGTATTTTGGCTATCCGCCTCCTGTTGTTGTAAAGTATTCAACAAGCCTTCCAAATTCTTGGCATCCTGGACATGGCTCTGCGCCTGATGCAATTCAACGGCCAAGGTATCAAGCTGCTGCTTAAGCCTCCCGTCTTCTTGCCTAGCGGCCCCGAGTTCCTTTTGTACCTGAGCAAGTTCCTCGCGGGGCACGGTATCCCCAGGGGCAGAAGAGCCGGAAGCCCCTTTGATGATCAAAACAACCCCGATGATAAAAAACAGGATAACAAGTCCCGCCAAAACAAAAAGGATTTCCATAAAGACCTCAAAAGGTTACAGCGTATTTTCTCCCGCGAGATATGTCACATAATCCCGAACGGCATCCTCCAGGGAGGTGAATGCTTGCGCATACCCTGCGTGACGCAGTTTGGACATCTGGGCCTGCGTAAAATATTGATACCGCGGCCTTAAATGCGCGGGCATGTCGACATATTCAATCACCGGACTTTTTCCAACCGCCACGAAAAGAGCCTTCGCCAAATCATTCCAGCTTCTCGCCTGCCCTGTTCCCACGTTAAAGATCCCGTTCTGGTCAGGATGCTCCATAAAAAAAAGCACGACATCCACGACGTCTTTGATGTAAATAAAATCCCGCTTTTGTTCTCCGTCCGCGTATTCCGGTTTATACGACTTGAACAGGCTGATTTTCCCTTCCCGGGCGACCCGCTGATAAGTTTTAGCAACGACACTCCTCATGTCCCCCTTGTGGTACTCATTCGGCCCGAACACATTAAAAAACTTCAACCCGACGCATTGCCGCGAAAACCCTTCGTCAAGAGCCCAGACATCAAATTGCTGTTTTGATTCCCCATAATAATTTAACGGTTTCAGGCGCCGGGTCACCGCGTCATCATCGCTGTACCCCATTTCACCATCACCGTAGGTCGCCGCGGAACTGGCGTAAATCAACCGGGCTTTCCTGGCCCGGGACCATCGGGCGACATGGCAAGAATATTCAAAATTATTTTCCTGATAATACTGTTGGTCAGGCAAAGTGGTTGAACTGCACGCACCCATATGGATCACAACGTCGACGGGTTCGCGCAGCTCACCGTGCGTGATCATTTGGAGAAATTGTTTTTTATCAAAATACCTGGCGTATTTTTTTCTCTCCAGGTTACGGTCTTTGCTTGATCCGGGCTCGAGATGGTCAACCAGTAAAATATCCGTCCTCCCCCGCTCATTCAATTTAGAAACAATGCAACTGCCGATAAATCCGGCTCCCCCGGTCACCACAATCATAACGGACTCCTTCTCTAGAAACGCCTGTCAAAAACTCAACGCGACGATATCAATACCGAACGGCCGATATCATGGCCGACCTCCTCTGCGAGGTCGTTAAAGCCATCAACATCATCCCGACGCAACTCGTGCGTAAAATACATCACGGTCTTATCATCCCTGTCCACGACAGAGCCCTCCGTCTTTAAAATATAAACCGTTTTCCTTTTCCATAATTTCTCGAAAACGCGCCGCGCCTTTTTTTCAAGGATACGGCCCTCCACCACCAATTCGGATTGCCCGGCCTCATCCGGCCCCAGCGGCGTATAAAGATCGGGCCCCTGTTGGAGGGCTGTTAAAAACCCCTTAAGAACATACAGGGAGACCCGGGCAAACTCCTCATCATACGTGACGAATTCCCCCGGGATAAAAGGCCGCACAAAAATTTTACCGCCTTTGCTTAAACGTTCCGCGTTGATAACCTTTGTCCGTGGGACAGCCTGCGCCCGGGGAGAGACAGAACCAACCCTCTCCCGTCCAGGAAGGGAGCTACAGCCCCCCAAGAACAGGGCAACACATAACACGCTCAAAAAACCTTTTCGGATCATAACTAAAAAAATTCTAACACAGCAAATATATAACCACAAGCTTTACCAGGAGTTTTTAGGAGGGCGGACCTGTTTATGGGTTATCTGCGGGAAGCCCGGACTTGCCGGGCGATTTTTTCAGCCAACCGAGGGGTGAGGGATTCAGGGGCAAAGCGCCATGTCCAGTTCCCGGAGGATGTCCCGGGGATATTCATCCGGGCCTCCTGCCCCAGGCCCAAAATATCCTGTAAGGGGAAAATGGCTAAAACGGCCGGTGAGCGCAAAACGGCGTCTATCATCTGCCAGTGCAATTGAGAAGGATTAACCGTTTCAAAATATTTCAGAAGATTCTTCTTCTCCTCTTCGGTTATCTCATGCTGATACCATCCCTGGACGGTATTATTGTCATGTGTCCCGGTGTAAGCCACGCAGCTCTGGCTATAATTTTCAGGGATGTACGGATGCGTTTTGATATCCTCTCCAAAAGCGAAAATAAGGACCTTCATGCCCGGGAAATTCAGCTTATCCATTTTTTCTTTCACGTCATCCGTGATAATACCCAGGTCTTCAGCGATGATCGGGAGCCGGGGGAACGCCTCCAAAAGGGCCCGGAAAAAATTATCGGTCGGAACCGGAGCCCACTCCCCCTTGACCGCGGTCTCTTCCTGAGCCGGAATTTTCCAGAAAGCCACCAAGCCGCGGAAATGATCAATCCGGATAATGTCATAAAAACAAAGTTTGTGCCGGATCCGTCCTATCCACCACTGGAATTTCTCTTTTTGCAACGCGTCCCAATCATACACGGGATTCCCCCAACGCTGGCCCGTTTTGCTGAAATAATCGGGCGGCACCCCGGCCACAAATGCCGGCACGGAATTCTGATCAAGCTGAAAAATATGGGGGGAGGACCACACATCCGAACTGTCATAATTGACATATATCGGGATATCCCCGATAATCCTGATGTTTTTTTCCTGACAATAGCTCTTTAAATCCACCCACTGTTTCCAGGCCAGGAACTGCCAGAATTTAATTCTCCGGATAGCATTAGAAAATTTTTCATGCACATCCTGCAAGGCCCGGGGTTGTCGGTGCCTCAATGCGGACGGCCACTGGCTCCAGACCTGTCCTCCAAATTCTTCCTTAAGGACTTTATATTCCGCGTACGCATCGAGCCAGCCGGCGTTCCGCCCGCAAAAAAGATCATAAGAGGCCAGGTCCCGGCCTTCCCGGGAAAACGTGTCAAACGCTTTAAATAACAGTGCGCTTTTAACCGCCCCCACCTTATCGAAATCCACTCTCCCCGACGGGAAGTCCGGCAAAGAAGACACGTCATCTCCATGGATCCAATTTTCAGACAGCAGGACATCAGGGCTGATAAAAAGCGGATTGATCGCAAAAGCGGAATCACTGCTATACGGGGAATTCCCGTAAACCGGCATGGTCGGGCTTAACGGCAGAATCTGCCAGTACTTTTGCCCCGCCTCAGAAAGGAAATCGACAAACCGGGTCGCCCCTGGGCCAAAATCTCCAATTCCAAACGCAGACGGGAGGGAAGAAATGTGCAGCAAAATCCCGCTGCCTCTTTCATACGGGGGATTGTCTTCTCGTCGGGTCACATTCATCGTGGGCTCCGGCATAATCAGCCATTTCTCACTTTCAAATTCTTACCTAAAACCTCGAATAACTGGACCCATTCCACCGCATGGACGTCGTTGTGCCTGGCCCGGGAAACCATGGTCTTATAAATATCCCGGTTCATACGAAAATAAATATTCTGCGCCTTCCAAAGCTCCAAAGGCAATCCAAGAGGAATCAAGGCCATCAAGACCCCAACCAGCAGTTTTAAATGCTTATTATTCTGAGGCTCATCCGCGACGGCCTGCATGAGGGTTCCAATCCTCCGGCTGGCGGTTAAACTGACGGACTCCATGTCCCTCATAAAAGACCAACGTTTAATTTCCGCCGTGATCCTTTTCAGGTTTTCCAGGTCCAGATGGGCATCCTCCAGCGTCTCGACCATTTCCCTGGAAAGGATGAATTCCACCGTCATCGACAAAGCCTTCGGCAAGGGAATCCGGAATTCCGGCTTGATCTGCATCAAGGGGTAATAATGCTCATAAATCTCCCGGAAATGGGATTCAATTGAACCAAGGGTATTATTGAAAACCTCACTCAGCACTTTTCCCTGCTCGTTCTTAAAAAGATCCCAAAGGGAATAACTCCTTTCACCAAAAACTTCGTTCATGGCCTGGATCACCGCAGGGATATTATTCTGAAGGAATATCTGCCGGATGCAATCATGGAATTGGTCGAAGTCCTGGTCCTTCCCCTTGGCTTTCACCCCGCAGTAAAGATTATAGTCGCCCAAGTGAAGGGCGGAGAAATCGACCTCAATCTCGTCCAACGTGATGTCCGAACGGATACGGGCCTGCCCGATCTGCAGCCGGTGCTTGCCGGTCGCATACCGGTACGTCGACAGCGTCCGGACGGTAAAGGCATAAACTTGAGCCGGATCAGGGTAATCTTCAAAAAGAGCTGAAATGGCGTAATGCGCCCCGACATCCATCAGGTCGATCATCAAAGGCTTGACATTTTTCTGGAAGACCTCAGCCCCGTTCTTGCGCTCGGGCGTGTTGCCGGGAGCCTTTTCCAAAAGAGCGATAAACTGCGGTTCAAAATCCTGCTGGGTGATCTCGCGGGTTAATTGCATGGCGCGGCCGGCATACTGGATGATTTGCGACGCCTCCAGGCCGGCGACATCATCAAAGAACCACCCACAACTGGTATACATATACATCGCGTATTTCTGCATCTCCAACAGCTTCAAAATCTTCACCCGGTCGGCCACGCTGAAGTCAACATAAACCTGCCGTTTGAGAAACACATCAATGCTTTCGGAAGATCGGGACAACAGCACCTGAATATACTGATCCCTGGCCTGCCAGGGGTCTTTGACATAACGGCCCATCTCCTTTTCATAGATGAGGGCCAACTGATCCCGAAGAAAATCCATGGCCTTCCGTAAAGGGGCGCGCCATTTCTGCTGCCAGCCGGCTCGATCCCCGATTCTACATCCGCAGTCCGCCCGCCACCGCTCGACACCGTGGGAGCAACTCCAAGAAGAATTCTCAACAACCTCAACTTCGTATTCGGGAGGATATTTATCCAAGTATTCCCCATACACCGTGAGTTCAACCGACGGCAAAGACTCGATGGACCGCAGACAATAGGAAAGCGCCATATTCCCGAACTGATGATGATGCCCGTATGTTTCTCCATCGGTCGCGATATGCATCAAAAGCGGCTCCTCGGATTTCTCCGGGAAAGCGCTGACCAGCCGCCGGGCAAAATTTTCTCCGTTGTTCAACAAGCCGCCGAAGGCGACGTCATGGGCCACGTTCCCTTCATAGAAAAAAATATTGATCGATTTGCCCGACGGTAAAGGGCAACGGTAAGGCCTGAAAATATCCGGGACAGGATCCGAGGCCTTCTTCCACGCTTTCTCCCCGATCCTCCGAATACTTTTCATCTGGTGAGAAGCCAGAATCGTAAACTCGATCCCGTATTCGGCCAAGACTTCCAATGTCGCCGTGTCAACCGCGGTTTCCGGTAACCACATCCCTTCCGGCTTCCGGTTAAAACGGGCTTCGAAATCCCGGGCACCCCATAAAACTTGTGTGCGTTTATCCCTTTCATTCGCCAACGGCATAATCATATGGTTATAGCACTGCGCCATGGCCGCCCCATGACCAGAAAAACGCTCGGCGCTCAGGCGGTCCGCATCCAGGATGGCTTGATAAACATCAGGTTGGGCAGACTGCATCCACGACAGCAAAGTCGGGCCGAAATTAAAGCTGATTTTTGTAAAATTATTAACGATGTCAATGATAAAATTCTGGGCGTCGATAATCCGCGAAGCAGTGTTGGGCGCATAACACTCCGCCGTAATCCGCTCGTTCCAGTTCTGATACGGGAAGGCCGTGTCCTGCAGTTCAATGGCCCCCAGCCAAGGATTGTCTCTCGGCGGCTGATAAAAATGGCCATGCACACAAATATAGCGTTGAACAGGTTTCTTTTCCATAGGGCCCCTTTAACAAGAGCTGCGGGGTCTCAGGCACACTCCGACATAAGCAACCAAACCTCAAAGGAGCATGGAAGAGACGGCATAAAAATTAAAAGAGACGCAGGCGTCTTCGCCTTGTCGAAGAGGATGATTGGGTTGAGGAAGCCTTGGGACACATATTTTTAAACGCCTGCAATTCGGAAGCAACCAGGGAGAAAAGGATTTTATTACGTTGGGATGAAAACCGGATCTTGTCTTCCCGGGCCAGCCACCCGATGGCAAGGTTCACCACATCTTCTTTCTCTTTAATTCTTTTAGCGATGTCGCCGGCGTCGGCTTCACCTAGTTCTCCCAGAGCCCGCCATGTTTTACCGACAGTTTCGATAACTTTTTCTTTCATATCTCCCCCTTTCTCCAAAAATGTTCAAAGGTAAACATCCTTGATGATGATTTTCTTTTAAGTGTTTTGCGCTTTTAAATAAAGAACCGACAAAGGAGGCAGATCCACTTGAACGGAACAGGGCTGATTGTGCAGAGGGATTTCCTCTCCCCAAACGCCGCCGGCGTTTCCCAACCCGCTGCCGCCATATTCTTTGCCGTCACTATTAATCAATTCCTGCCAGTACCCCAAACGTGGCACCCCGATCCGCTTCCCTAACCGTGGAACCGGGGTAAAATTGCAGGCCACCAGAATAACCTCGTTTGTTTCCGGGCACTTGCGTAAAAAGAATATTAAACTGCTGGCCCAGTCCGACCCATCAATCCACTCAAACCCGTCCCCATCACAGTCGTGCTGATGCAGGGCCCTCTCCCGGCGGTAAACACAGTTAAGGTCTTTCACCAAAAGCTGTATCCCTTTATGGGAATCGTATTTCAGCAAATGCCAATCGAGGCTTTTCTCATGATACCATTCATCCCATTGGCCAAATTCCGAACCCATAAACAAAAGCTTCTTCCCGGGATGCCCGAACATATAAGAGAACAAAAGGCGCAGGTTGGCAAATTTCTGCCAGTCATCGCCGGGCATCCGCCCCAGCAATGAACCCTTCCCATGCACGACTTCATCATGAGACAAAGAAAGGATAAAATTCTCCGTGAAAGCGTACAGCATACTGAACGTTAATTCATTGTGATGATATTTACGGTAAACCGCGTCCTTCCTGAAATATTCCAACGTGTCATGCATCCAGCCCATATTCCATTTCATCCCGAATCCGAGGCCCCCGGAGAAAGTGGGACGGGAAACCCCCGCCCAGGCCGTGGATTCCTCCGCGATCATCTGAACGTCGGGGAAACTCCGATAAATCACCTCATTCATCTGTTTTATAAAATGGATATTCTCAATATTGTCACGCCCCCCGTAGATGTTCGGAATCCATTCCCCCTCCTGCCGGGAGTAATCAAGGTACAGCATCGAAGCCACCGCGTCGACGCGTAACCCATCCACGTGATATTTCTCAAGCCAAAACAGCGCCGAAGAGATCAGGAATTCCTTGACCTCATTGCGGCCCGTGTTAAAAATAAAACTTTTCCAGTCCGGGTGAAACCCCTTCTGGGGATCTTTGTGCTCAAAAAGGTGCGTTCCGTCAAAATAAGACAATCCGTGCCCGTCCGTAGGAAAATGCGATGGAACCCAGTCAAGCAACACGCCGATTCCGTTCTGGTGGAAACAGTCGATCATGCTCATCAAATCTTGAGGTGTCCCGAAACGGCTGGTCGGGGCGAAATAACCAAGAGACTGGTATCCCCAAGAGCCGTAAAACGGGTGGGCCATAACCGGCATTAACTCCACATGCGTAAACCCCATGCGCTTGATATAATCCACGAGGTAATTCGCCAACTCGCGATAGGTCAAGAAACGGCTATTTTCTTCCATCACCCGTCGCCAAGAGCCGAGATGGACCTCATAAATTGAAATCGGACCGGTCAGGGCATTTTTCTGCCCCCGCGTCCGCATCCAATCGCCGTCACTCCATTGGTAATTGATATCCCAGATAACCGAAGCTGTCTTGGGAGGCGTTTCCGAGAACGTCCCGTAAGGGTCCTGCTTCTCTATCTGATACACGCCGTCCTCCCCGAGCACATGGTACTTATAAATTTGCCCATGCCCCACCCCGGGGATAAATCCTTCCCATATCCCGGAGCTGTCCCAACGCGGGCTCAAAGGATGTGCGTTATGACTCCACCCGTTAAAATCACCAATCACGGAAACGGCTTTGGCATTCGGAGCCCAAACGGCGAAAACTGTCCCCGTCACATCCCCACGCGATATAACATGCGCGCCCAGTTTATTGTACAATCGGAAATGATTCCCTTCTTTAAAAAGGTAAATATCCTCGTCGGTCAACAGGCTGGTATCGTAATAAACGGCTCGTTCCGGGACTTGAGATTCTGAATGGGATGTCATTTGAGTCACTCTGGCCATGGCCTCCCCTTTTTGTAATTGTTTTATTGTTTTGCGGATTTATTATACAACAAATCATAAATATAACGATAAGAATTTAATTAAATTACGACATTTTTTTCTTTAACTGCGCAGCTTTACGTCTTTCTCATCATAAATTTCACCGAACAATTCTTCCAGGACATCTTCCATCGTGACAATACCCACATCTTTCCCATGGGTATCCTGAACAATGAAAAGATGCTGGTGATAAACCTGGAATTTTTCTAACAGTTCATCCGCCTTAGTAAACCAGTTAACAAAAATGGGTTTTGTCATAAAATCCCGGACCACGGCCCGGTAATTATCCTTGGCGATCTCTCTCAGCAAGACCCGGTGCTGCACCGTCCCCACGATATCAAGCGGATCCCTGTCAAACACCGCGATCCTGCTGTACGGGGCTCCGATAATATCCTCACGGATCTCCCCCAGCATCTTTCCGGCCGGGAAAGCGAAAATTTGTTCTATCGGGCGCATAATCTGGAAGGCCCTCACATCATTCAGCTTAAAAACCCGGGTGCACAGCACGGCCTCGTCCATTTCCACGGTCCCGGCGTCATGCCCCAGCTTCAACATCATCTTGATCTCGTCCTCCGTGACTTTGGGCCGGGCGTCTTTTTTGAGAAACGACTGCGACATTTTCGACAACACCCCGAGGACCGGGCGGGACACCCACATCAAACCGCGCAAAGGCTTCGCAAGCGACAAGGATATCCTCACCTTATACCTTTCGCCGATCATCTTGGGGATAATCTCCGAGACGATAATAATTGCCAACGTGATAATTGTCGATCCGAGCCCCAGCCATTGTTCCCCAAAAATATGGGTCACCTGCTGCCCCACAAAAATAGCCCCAATGATGTTGATCGAATTGTTTAACACCACGATCACGGCTATAAGCGACGCGATGTTCTCTTTCAGGAACAAGACGTCTTCCGCCGACTTATATTTCTGTTCAACAAGAATACGGGCCCGGACCATCGACAGACTCAGGATGGCGGCCTCCGACATGGAACACAAGGCAGAAAGGAATATAACACTCAAAAAAAGAAACACTAAAAAAAGCATAGGACAATTATAAAGAGAGGATTCAAAGACATGTTTAATCCCGCAAAGCAGTTATATTATATCCGCTTTAATGATCTTTGCAACGATTCAAAGAAACTTATCGGGGATGCCGATACCCTGGCCACTTGCCCTCTACCAGGGAAAAGGAAGAAATTAGGAATTAGAAATTAACGGCTGAAAAATGCAGGAGGTCAATCTCCGGAGTAGGGCGGCAGAAATAATATCCTTGCCCGGCGTCTACATTAAGCTCCCGGACAATATCCAAATCATCCTGGGTCTCAATACCTTCGGCCACGGAAAGGATGCCGTTCTCCTTGCAGAGGCTCACAACAAACTTCACGACACTTCGCTTGAAAGGGTCCCGCCGGAGAGAAGTAATAAAATGCCGGTCGATCTTAACGACATCCGGGCGTGTTTCAACAATGGATTGCAAACTCGCATACCCGCCCCCGACATCATCCACAGCGATGCGAAAGCCGTAATCCCTAAAACTGGACAAGTGCTCATAGAATAACTTATAATTCGTCACAGCCGAACGTTCGGTAATTTCGAGAACAACATTAGCGGGAGCCAATTGACTCTTTTCCACCAGCGCCTTCACCCGCAGGAACTGCGATGACTCAATAAAATAAGGGCTGCAATTGAGAAAAACTCTTTCTTTTGTTATCTTTGAAGAAAGCTGGGACAAAGCTTTAGACCATGACAGGATTTCCATATCCGCGTACATACCGTACTGAAGCGCGGCACTAAAGAAATTTTCAGGGTCAGCCAAAGGACCTTTAATCGTCGGCCGGGTGAGGACTTCCATCCCGTACAAACTAAAAGGCTCCAGCATGTAGATCGGCTGATAATGCGGCAAAACCAGTCCCTGATCCAGGATCAAACGCAGTTCACAAACAATATTGTCATGGTTCTGCTGGTACAACCTTCTCCTCATCCCCTGGCTACGGCGCATGACGACATCGATCCTGGCAAACAACTCCTCGTGCTCGCAAGGCTTCGGCAGGAAATCATCCGCGCCCAGATAAAGCCCCTGGACTTTATCTTCATTCAAAGTATAAGCGCTCAACATAATAATGGGAATATGGCTTGTTTTTTCGTTATCCCTCAGCCTGCGGCACACATCAAACCCATGGCTATCAGGAAGACGCAAATCCAAAATGATAAGATCAATTTGCGGAGAAACCTTTTCAAACGCCTCTGCGGCAGTATTTGCGACCTGAACCAAATACCCCCTGGTTTCAAGCAGCATACTTAAAGTGCGCGTGAGGTTCTTTTCATCATCAACAAGAAGGATATTTTTCTTAGGATGCGCAATTTCTATCATAGAGCTTTAAGGGTTGATTAATAACGCTACACAGCCCCTCCATTGTTTAAAGTATAAATGATACAGGAGGGCACGAACAACTTGGGCGTCGGGAAAGGTGGCATCACAACAATCTGTCACACAAGGAGTTAAAAAAATGGCAGCGCTTTATCAAAAAAACTTCGACAATTAATCCGGAGGAGCGTACAAGAAAACGCTTTCTTATGAATTGTTACAGGGCAGGGATTGATATTCGATGAAGGCGAAGTGGATACCCTCTTCGTGTTGTAGAGGGCTTTCTGCGATTTTATCAAAGCCAGCAAAATTAACATCAATAAAAGTGTCGCATCCGAAGTCATGATGAATCTGCGTCCAGTAAATCTTCCGGCATAACGGGTGCCTTAAAGCAATTTGATAAATCTGCGCTCCTCCCATCACAAAAACACGTTCAATCTTTTTACCGGTCGGTTGCCCGGCCAAGAGCAGGGCCTCGTCCAAACCAGCGGCCTTTAAAACCGTCTCCGGCAGCACAAGCCCGGGATTACGAGAAATCACACAATTGATCCGGCCCGGCAGGGGTTTAAATTTTTCCGGGAGAGAATCCCACGTCTTACGCCCCATCACGACCATGTTCACCGCGTCTGCGGATTGCGTCCGGGTCGTGACCTGTTTGAAATGCTTAAGGTCACCCACAATATGCCAAGGCAAGTTCCCGGTTCTCCCGATGCCTTTTTGGGTATCAACGGCCACGATAATGTCGAATGGCACCATCATTTTTTTCTCGGGACCACACCTTCACTCCTGATCACACGGCGATAGGAAATTTTATAAATTCATCATGTTCATAATCAAGCAGCCGGATATCCTCGAACGTCATATCCAGGACATTCCGGGCCGCGATTTGGAGCCGGGGCAAAGGCCGGCATTTCCGCTGCAATTGCCGTTCCAGGCCTTCAACATGGTTCAGATACACGTGCGCATCCCCCAACGTATGGATAAGAAACCCGGGGGTTAGATGGCATTCCTGCGCCACCATGCTCAACAATAATGCGTAACTGGAAATATTAAACGGGACGCCCAAAGCCACATCAGCAGAACGCTGATAAAGCTGGCAGTCCAAACGCCCCTGAGCCACATTGAACTGAAAAAACGCATGACACGGGGGGAGCGCCATCCGGCCCAAATCCGAAACATTCCAGGCGCTCACAATAATCCGACGAGAGTACGGGCAATTTTTAATCATATGAATCGCGTCCTGAATCTGGTCAACATATTCTTTCCTGTAGCCCTTGATCTTTTCATCCCATGCGAACCGCTCCCACTTCCTCCACTGATAGCCGTAAATAGGCCCCAGTTCGCCGTCTTCATCGGCCCAGGCATTCCAAATAGGCGTGTGCTCTTTCAGCCCATCGTTAATATTTGTTGCCCCTTTAAGGAACCATAACAACTCACGGACAACGGCAGGAAACAGCACTTTCTTAGTGGTTACGATAGGGAAGCCCTCCCTCAAATCATAACGGCTTTGAAATCCAAAAACAGATAACGTTCCGGTGCCGGTCCGATCCTCCTTTTTCTCGCCATGATCCAAAACATGGCGCACCAATTCCAGATATTGTTTCATTAAAACCACCTGACACTTTTTAAAACGCGGATTCTCGGGAATTTAATTCAAGACGCGGGCCCAAACGCTTTACAAATGCCACATCATTGCGTTATACTGCTGGATCATGCGCTGGGTATTAAAGAACGCGCTCTTTTCGATGCAGTGGATCATTTTATCAATCCAGGGACTTTGAACGTTAATCTGACCGTTCTGATTCGTCTGATAATAAAGGGTCAAAGCCTCTCTCAACGTCTCCTTAAGAGCCCGGCTGTCCTCAGCGAGGCGAAGATTCGTTTCCTTCCCGATGTCTCCCCCTTCGTGCTGGTAACCAAAAATCCAGCCGATATCGTCTTTTTCTGCCTCAACCACCCAGCCGTCCAAAGTGGACATCTGCAAAACCCCGTTGAGGATCGCCTTCATCCCGCTGGTCCCGGAGGCCTCAAACGGCGGCAACGGGTTATTCAGCCACACATCAACAGAATTCGTCAGCAGCTTGCCGAAAAAAGTATCATAATTCTCCAAAATCATGACCCGGATGACTTCTTTATGATCATTGAGACGATCAATGTGGTCTAGAATTTCATCAATATGAGCGCTGCCGATATCGTCGTTCGGGTGGGCCTTCCCGGCGAGAATGATCTGAATAGGCCCTATCTCGTAAGCCAGGTCCAGGATTTCATCAATGGAATAAAATATCAACGCCGGCCGCTTGTAACCGGCGATTCGCCGAGCCCAGCCAAGGGTAAAGATATCTTCTTTACACCGCCAATGCTTGATGATCTTCATCAGGTTTTGCTTATTGGCCTGATGCGCCAGGAACAGGTCTCGCCGGAAGTTCTCCCGGTCTTTGAGCGAATTCACCTGAGCAAGATTCTCCGGATTCTTCCGCCAATCCCCAAACGTGTCCGGGTATTGGTCAAAAAGCTTTTGAAAGCTGTCAGAGACCCACGTGTGAAGATGGACCCCATTTGTAATCGAATCAATCTTGGAGGCGTATTTCGGGAACTGCCAACGCATCACCTCTCCGTGTTTCTGGGCAACGGCGTTCACTTTCCGGCAGTTGTTCAACGCGATATACGTCAAATTGATCTGCTCGCTGTCTTTGCTTTCCTTGCCGTAAAGTCCGGCGGCCTGGACATATTCGTCCGTCAAAACCCTGGAGACATCTTTAATCATAAACCGGTCATGCCCCGCGGCGACGGGCGTATGGCATGTAAAATAAAAGTTCTCTTTTAAAGCCTCCATCTGGCTTTTGTCTTCAAGATTCACATACTGCTCCAAGAGAGCAAACGCGGCATGCCCTTCGTTAAGGTGGAACTGGCTGATATGGTACCCCAAGCTGCGCAAAGCCTTCATCCCGCCTATCCCCAAAACAGCGCGCTGAAAAATCTTCCACCAGACCTCATCACTGCGGTACAGCTGATCGGTCAACGTCCGGAAATGCGGCGGATTCTGTTGCACATTGGAGTCCAGCAAGACAATCGGGCAGGCGTGAGCCTGATTATAGCTATACACATAATATTTCCATAACCGGAGATACAGAGGCCCTTCTTTAGTGTCGATGCTCACGATGTTCTTCAACGGGATCAAGCCCGGATACGTATAAGGATCCCAGCTCAACTCCTCCGGAACCTGTCCATGTTTATACCAAAAATTTTGTTTAAAATAACCTTTATTCCACAGGACCCCTATCGCCACCACGGGGAAGCCCATATCCGCAGCGCTTTTAATGGTGTCCCCGGCCAAAACCCCAAGCCCCCCGCCATAAATGGGGATGTCCAACATTTTATCAATATGAATTTTGAATAAATAGTCACACAGCCAATAATTTGAAAACACCTCGTGGGTAAAATACTGATTCTGAAAATTCATCGGCCGGCTTAAATTGAAAGTATTATAAATGCTCGGAGCG
Organism: Candidatus Omnitrophota bacterium; assembly: GCA_029560465.1. GTDB lineage: Bacteria > Omnitrophota > Gorgyraeia > Zapsychrales > JANLHA01 > JAGOJP01. The sequence goes on along the minus strand of JAKQKX010000029.1, from coordinate 8,325 downwards.
ATTCCGTATTCCATCGAGAAATAAGCGACAGATTTTTCTTTGGCGGATAAAAGACGATTTTCAATGTCAAGGATCGCCTGGGTCGGAAATCCAAAAAACTTGTCTTTATGGACATCTTCCTGATAATTATTCTCGTAGTTCTCGATAGCAGCGCTGAGCTGCTCAAAAGTTATTTTCTTCCCTGAGTGAGCCAATCTCTCCTCCTTTAATAATCAATTATAAACACTTCGGCTTGAAGGTAATTATTATATCAAAATTCCTCGAATAAGGCATTTTTTTACTCAAAATATCTATCCCGCCTTCTTATCCGCGACCAAAGGGCGTCCTTGGCCTTAAAGACGGGTCAAAACTTCGGCAGGCGGTGCTCTTGGTATTTCAGGCTCGGCACGAGTTTCAAATGATCAACTCGAGAGTCCGAAACGATCAAAAGCGCGCCGTAAGATTCCCCCATAGACTCAATAAGCTCAATCCCCTCCTGCTGGGACAGGACACACAAAGCGGTGGCCAAGGCGTCGGCCTCATAAGTGATGGGCGCTATCACGGTGGCGCTCACGACCCCCTCCTGAGGAAAACCCGTCCTGGGATCGATAATATGAGAATAGTTCCGCCCGCCGATTTCAACATACTGCTCATAACTCCCCGAGGTGGTGACCGCCTGATTCCGCACTTCTACAATATCTATAATCTGGTCTTTCCTCGCCGGGTTCCTGATTCCGATACGCCAGGGCGTCCCTTGGCAACTCTGGCCGCCCAGGTAAAGATCGCCTCCCGCGTCAATAAAGAAATCCTTAAACCCCCTAGACCGGAGAACCCGCGCCGCCTCGTCAACCGCGTACCCCTTCGCTATGCCCCCCAGGTCTAAAGACATCCCCGGCTTCAACAGCCGGACACGCTGGTCTTCGAGCAGTTCAATAAAACGCATCCCGGTTCTGTCTTGAGCCTGGGAGATCTCCATCTTGGAAGGGAGCCTCTTTGCCCTCCCCGACTCCCGCCATAAATGGACAAGGGGAAAGACTGTAATATCAAAAGCCCCCCGGGTCAATTCGGAGATCCGGATGGAAGAGTCCAAAACCTGGTAAAGCTCATGGCCCACAGGAACCGCATCAGGATACGATCCGTTAATCCGGGAGATTTCACTCCGCGGCTCATAAAGGCTCATGATCTCCTGGAGCTCCTGCACCCGGGCCCACACCTCATTATATGCGTCCAAGAGAACCCTGGCGTCCTCGCGCGAATAACACACATCCACCGTCACATACGTTCCCATCAAAACTTTTGTCTGGCTGGATCTCTGAAGCTGATCGCTGTGAGGGCGGGCACAGCCCCAGAGCAATCCTATCACAAAAATCAACCCCGAAATTCCTCTGGCTATCCTGTGAAGGAGAATTTTCATGGCCGGCCCTGGACTTTCCGCATAAGACTTAAGGCTTCGTTAACAACTTGCGATAAATCGTAAACTCTCAATTCACCGTATCTGTGGACACGTGCCTGATTCAGGAAACGGATCGAACGCAGAAGCTGTTCATTATGATCAAAGACAAACCGCTCCAGGAGGGTCTCATTGAAATGAGGGTACACCTTCACCGGCTTGATATGAGTCCGGACGAACTCCAGGAAACTGGTTAACCGGGGATGGAACCGTTCATTATTTTCAGCGAGCGACACATAGGCCTGCGGGCACAACACCAGGTAACGGTATCCCTGAGAAGCCAGGTAAAATAACCCTTCAAAGTCCGATGGACAGGGCTGGACTTTATGCGCGTCCGGCACATATAAATTCTGGACATAATTCTGGGTCGAGACAAACCCCGCCGGCCTGCCCTGCGACATGATAAATTCCGTAGCGGCCCGATAATCCGAAGTGCTTTTGGCCACAGACCAAGACTTCAGATACATCAAACTGATCATCGCCAGGCCACACATCACCCACGCCACCCGGTTATGGGGCTGTTCAGAAAACACGCTGTACAACAGATACGCGACCGACATGGCGATAAAGGGTGTCATGGCACATAAATATCTGGCCCCCTTTTCGCTGGCGAAAGAAAATATCAACATCTGCAGGCAGACACAGAGGAACGGGAAGACAACCCGGAACCTCTTCTGATATAGAAAATAAATGTTTCCAAAAAAAAGCGCGCCAAGGATCCAGTTATCCAAGCGGAAAATATAGTACGGGAAAGAAAAAAAATTGATCAGGTGGAATTGCTTCTTAGCCAGGTTAGCCTGATGGAACATCCAGCCAAACGTGATATAAGTATTCTTCCCCCCGTCCAGGCTCCCGATCAGGAAGACCATGGAAAAGAACGCAACAGTGACCCAGGCCAATTTGCGGATATTCACAGGACGGCGATCACAAAAGGCCAGCCAAACTTCCGCGAAAAGGTAAAACACCGGAAGGATGATGAGCCGATAATTCGTAAAAAAAGCGGCGGCGAAAGCCAGCGCGGACAGAACGGCCCTAGGCCCAAACCGAGGCGGAAAGATATAAAGAAAAAAGCCAGCCAAGACCAGCAAGGTGCTCAACGCTTCCTGCAGGCCCAAACGGGAATAAAAGACATGGCTCGGATAGACCGCCAAAATAACAACAGCCAACCAGGAAACCGTGCGGTTCTCATAAAACCGCCCGGTGAAGAAAAACAGGATCAGCAGCGTTAAGATACCGGAAACCGCTGAAACAACCCGGGGAAAATACCAGGCATGAAAACCGACGAAATAAACGCGGGCGTTCACCACCAAAAACCAGAGCGCTTTCGCGCTGGCCAACGATGTCCGCAGGTAAGCACCAAAAGCGTTAAAAAAATCCCCGAAGTCTTGCGGGGGATGATTAGCGATAATGAACATTACCTGGCGGTTATAGTTAAGATAATACCCCTCGTCATAAAATATGAAATCGTTATCCGTGATATGAAAACAGCGGAAGATAACCCCGAAGAATATGAACAGGGTCGCAAGGACAAGCAATATCGTCCCCGTCGTCCGCTTATCTCGAATCAGCTCACTCATGCCATCCTCCTCTAGAGCGCCCCCCCAGAGGCGTCTGAGCGCTTTGCCGCTCCTCCAGGGTTTCAATATGAAATTCCGCCCAAGCCATGAAACCATATCTTCACGGTCACAAAAGCATGGTTTCCCACCGCAGAACAGGGCCTACTAATGAGTGCTATCATAATCTTTCCCGGCCAATTTTAAAAGGACTATTCCCTGTTCTTAACAACTGGATTCATAATCTTCCATCAGCTTCCCGAGTCATAGAAAATGCCCCCGGCCCGGGCAAGCACACCACGAAACCCGCCCCCGAGGAGGCAATGGATATTTGAATTTAATCATCAAAAGAAATCTTCCCTAAAAGGATGCGCCGCCGGTCCCGCTTCTTGGCAGCCTGCCGTCTTTTCTCTTCCAAGATCATTTCCTGAAGAGCCGCGGGTTTCCTGCGCCTTTGTCTCAAACATTTCTCCCGTTCTTGCTGGGCGCGGGCCAAAGCCCGCCTTCGTTCCGACTCGACCTTATCGCACAAAATTTCCCTGGCCGCAATCCGGTTCAACACCTGGGAACGTTCTCGCTGGCATTTAACTTTAAGCCCCGAAGGGCGATGGACTAAAGTCACGCACGTCGCCAGCTTGTTAACATTTTGCCCGCCGGGGCCGGACGAACGGACAAACTGCTCCTCAAGATCCTTTTCGAAGACACCCAGCGACCGCATGCGCCGCGAGAGCTCCTTACTCCTGAATTCCGATGATCCACCTCTGGCCATAAAAAAATCCTCAGATAGCCTTTTTATACAAAAGCGCCCCCCAAGATTGGCCTGTCAGCACTTTCAAACACCGGAACGGATACCCTTTCCAATACTGCCTCACATCGTCAAGATGCTCTAAGGCGATCCCGGACAAGGCCAGATAACCGCCGGGGCGGCAAAGAGGCAACAGCACAGGCGCGCAACATTTTAAATCATGGGATGTCAAGTTGGCCGCGACCATATCATAGGCTATCGACGATTTAAAACCAGCAATGTCACGACAAAATATTTTATGGTATGGAACTCGATTCCGTAACATATTTTGTCGCGCGGTCACGACACAGTCTTCATTGACATCGACCATATCGATATGGCAGGCCCCGCAATAATAAGCAACCAGGGATAATATCCCTGTCCCGGTTCCGACATCCAGGAAACGGGAGAACTTCCCTTCGCATTTCTCAATGAGCAACGCGACAAAACGGGTTGTCTCATGCAAGCCAGTCCCGAAAGACAAGGCTGTATCGATAATAAGCGGGGTCCTCCCTGGACACGGTTTATAATCATCCTTCCGCCACAGCGGGACCACGTCAAACTTTGACGTTAACGGGAACGGGCGGATCGCCTCTTTCCAGGTATCCTGCCAGTCCTTAGGGTAAATCTCTTTGACCTCTACATCAAGCCCGGCAAGATTTAATAGCCTAACCCGGGACAGGATCTTTTCCTGCGCGGGTTTCCGACGAACATATAGCAACACAAATATATGCGTTGCGGTCTGCCGTTCCACAATTTCTGTTTCCGGGATTCCGAATTGCGATAATAACGACCGCAAAATCTCTTCACCGCCTGGAAAAGAACGCGGCAATTTGAGCGCTATTTCAGTGACTTTCTGAGCAACATCGGATTTTATGGTCATGACAAATCATTCCCGGGACAAACCGCCGTTAAAAAGTTTTCAGTCTTGATATTTTACGGCTGAATTCTAAGAATATATTTCCCCCCCACGCCCCCCATATTCCGGAGAGCAAAACCATTCAGCGCGCATATCCTCACCAAATCTTCCAGGTCCCCTTTTTTGACAACAGCGAAAGTGAAAGGCTGCGCCTTTAAGAAATCCGCCACCTTCCGGTCCGTGTTAAGAAACGGAATCGGATGAGGGCTATAAAAATCTTCACCCCATACATTAACCGTCGCGATGTCGCGGCCTGTAAAATATCGGACTCCCCGGACATAAAATTTACTGACCAGGAGTGTTGTGCCAGATTGATCGAGCGTTCGCAATACGGTTGCGATATCCTGGCAAGACACCCAAGGCACCGCCATGGAACGGAACAGCAGGAAAGAAAGGATTAGAATCATGGGGAACAACGTAAACAGCCCTGTGACAGCGTAAAATTTTTTCCTCCAAACAAAAAAAACAAGCAAAACGCCGAAGCCACCGAAAGCCAAAGCCATAATAACAACGGGCCATGCCTGTGGAGCGAAAGACTTAAAATAATTCCTGGCCATGACCACCCCCAGGCTGCTTAACAGCAGGAATGAACCGAAAAGACTCACGCTGAACTGCACAAAACGCACCCCTCTCCGGCTGACATCTTGATAGGAGCGGAGGAAATCATCAAGACATAACGCGGACAAAATCGTGATCACAGGGAAAGCCGGAAAAATATAACTGGCAAGCTTGGAAGAAGCCGGCTGCACAAAGATAAAAATGCCGAGAAACCAGGAAAGCAAGAAAACAAAAGGTTCTTGGGACGCTAACTTATTTTTATAAAGGCTTGGAATCCGTGCGAGGGGGGGGGCGCAGAGGAAAGTCCAAGGAAGGAACCCCGCCCCGAGGGTCAAAGCGTAAAAATACCAGGTATTACATTTTGCGTGTTCCGCCACAAACAACCGGCGGATATGGACATTTAAAAAATATTCATTTATAAAACCGTCACCGTATTGCGAAAAAATATACCCATGCCACGGGGCCGCAATTAGGAGAAAAACAATCCCCCCCCGCAAAACAGACCAACTCCGCAAATACCCCCAATCTTTCTGAAAGCTCAAAAACAACAAAACCGTTCCAACCGGGAAACACAATCCGAGCAGCCCTTTTGTCAACACGGCCAGCCCCACACAAACCCAAAACAACAGGTGCCCTAAATCCCTTTTATCCTGGCACCGGTAAGCCCCATAAAAGGCCCCCAAGGCAAGGACGACCCACATCGAGAAAACCATGTCGGTTAAGACCGCCCGGGACAACGCGATATAAATAAAAGATGTCCCTTGAATCACTCCCGCCAAGAAAGACACCCGCTTATTTCTAAATAACAACCATGCGACCCAGTACGTGATAAGCAAACCCATCATTCCGAAAAAAGCCGGCCAAAAACGCGCGGTAAACGCCGTTAAGCCAAAAAATCTTGCGGCCCCGACTAACAACCAGTAAAAAAAAATCGGCTTCTCAAATTGGGGGTGTTCAAAAAGAATTGGAATCAGCCAGCTCTCGCGGCTCAGCATCTCCTGGGCGGTCTGGGCATAAAAAACCTCGTCCGGATGAGTCAACGGAATCAATCCATTGCCCATCATGAGAAGGACATACCCCAAGGCTAACAATAAAATATTATACTTCCAATGTTTCATGACTACTTAATTTTTATAAGGAGGACAACCTGATAACCCTTGGAATGGATCTTTGTTCATACCTGAAAGTAACTATATCGGTATTCATCAATAGAATCAACGGATTAAATAATTTTCTATAATTCTATGGCATAGACAAAAAAGCGGGAATCATAATAATGATATCCCGCTTTTTTGTCTATAACTCTACCGCGTTATTATTTCCTGCTCATCCTTAAAGGATCATTCGTTCCCGCTGTATCAATATTGGATTCGCTAAAAGGAATCGAATCTGGGGTAGCCGGGACAACTTCAATAACAAACGGTTCCAAGCCACCGAAGTTGATTTCCTGCCCCTCTTTAAGAGAGATAGGAATCTGAACCCCATTCCCTTCTTTATTGATACGGAAATCAAATAGTTTAGCATTTAAGTTAATACCACCGACCCTTTCCAGTTCCGGTCCGATAGGGGGTTTCGTCACTCTGGCCAGCAACTCCGGTGAAGCCTGGGAACGGAATTTCCGAATATCCGTTAACCCGCCCGACTGCTTAAGTGACTGGACTTCCTGGACCAATTTTTCTCTTTCCTGAGTACCGATTGTTGTATCTTTTCTAAACAAGGCGTCCAGTTCTCGGGTCTGAGATGCAAGATTAGAAAGAGTTGATACTTTAAGGTTTTGTTTATTCGCCGCTGACTCCAATTTTGTCGGGACCGCTCTGGCTAACTGCATAGCCAAGCCGGTATCCGGTTTCTCAATGGCTGTTACAAGTTCGGGCATCGCATTGATATCCACGAACCGTCCTGATTTTTCTGCTAAATTACTGGCCACGGTGAACTTCCCAATGAGGTCGACCTTTTCACGCTCAGAGAGGTTGGATTCACTAATAGCCGAAGACACAACCTGAGCGGAAAGCTGTGGCAAGATGGATTTGACGGACTCAACTTGCATAGTTTGAGTTTCTAAAGAAGGTGTCGCCGGGACAGTCCGCATGATGCTATCTGCTATTTTAGTATTCGGATTCTCAATAGCCGCCGCTAATTTTGGTAAATCCCGTATTTGAACGGTTTTCCCTTGGTTGATTGCCTGACGGCTTACTGTATTGAATTCCTGACGTAATTCGTTCCGGGCTGATTCAGGAATTTCCGCAATTTCGATAGCGTCAGAGATCACTGTCGGACTTATGTTCGGCACCATCTCTTTAGCGATCTTAACACGTTCCGTCACAGCTGTCGGGCTTGATGTGGGAACAACGCTGCTAATTCTGGCCGCGATCCCACTCTCCGGCTGCTCAATCGCTCTGGTTAAACGCGGGATACTGGCTAAATTCAACGGCTGGCCGCTCGTCTGGGCCTGCTGAACCGCTGAACTGAACTCCTGGCTGATTTCATTCTTCTGGGCCTGCGGCAGCGAGGATGTTTCAATCGCGCGGCTCACCAACGCCGGGCTCACGCTCGGCAGCACCGCCTTCGCTATATTCACCTGCTCGCCCTGCATCACCGGGCTCGATGTCGGAATGTTCCGGCTGATCCCCGCTGATATCCCGGTTTCCGGCCGTTCTATCGCGGCCACTAACTTCGGCACACTTGTGATGTTCAACGGCTGGCCGCTCGTCGCCGCCTGCTGAACCGCTGAGCTGAACTCCTGGCTGATTTCATTCTTCTGGGCCTGCGGCAGAGAGGACACTTCAATCGCCCGTGTCACAACCGTAGGGTTCACACTCGGTAAGATCTGCTTGGCGACAGTAATTTGCCCTGCAGGTGTTTCTAATTCTTGCCCGATTTTGGGTATTTCCCGGCTTATGCCTGTTGCTAAACTTGTTTCCGGCCGCTCAATAGCCGCCACTAATTTCGGAATACTAGCTAAATTCAACGGCTGGCCGCTCGTCGCCGCCTGCTGAACCGCTGAGCTGAACTCCTGGCTGATTTCATTCTTCTGGGCCTGCGGCAGAGAGGACACTTCAATCGCCCGTGTCACAACCGTAGG
>JAKQKX010000001.1 GCA_029560465.1 Candidatus Omnitrophota bacterium | reverse complement strand
GGCGGCAGCAACGCGATGGGATTGTTTTACGCCTTCAATCGGGACCGGGCTGTCCGGATGATCGGGGTGGAAGCCGCCGGGCGGGGCCTTTCGACCGGCCAGCACGCCGCCACCTTGTCGAAAGGCGAGATCGGCGTTTTGCACGGGAGCAAGAGCGCGTTGCTTCAGACCGATGATGGGCAGATCAAGATCGCTCATTCGATCGCGGCCGGCCTGGATTATCCGGGGGTAGGCCCGGAGCACGCGTATTATAAGCAGACCGGCCGGGCGGAATATGTCGCCGTGGAGGACCAGGGCGCCGTTAACGGGTTGAAGTTATTATCGGAAACAGAAGGCATTATCCCGGCCTTGGAAACCGCGCATGCGATCGGGTATCTGGAAACTTTAGCCCGCAGGCAGAAGCGTCCGGCGACGGTGGTCGTCTGCCTGTCCGGCCGTGGCGATAAAGATGTGGGGACGATAAAAGAATTGCTGTGATGTTGATAAAAAGAATTAACGAAGGTCAGGAACCTTGGGAAATTTTTCATCCTGGGTTGGGAGCGGGATTATAAGATGGACAACAGAATTGATCTTAAGTTTAAGGAATTACGGAAGGCCGGGCAAAAAGCCTTTATTGCTTTTATTACGGCCGGGGATCCGGATTTAGAAACTACGGAAGAGCTTGTGCTGGCGTTTGAGGACAGCGGTGTGGATATCGTGGAGTTGGGCGTCCCGTTTTCTGACCCGCTCGCGGACGGTTCCACGATCCAGGCGGCGTCTTATAGGGCCTTAAAAAATGGCACGACCCTCGAAAAAATTTTTAAGCTGGTCACACGGATAAGGAAACGGACGGATTTGCCGGTGGCCCTGATGACGTATTACAACCCGGTGTTCCATTTTGGAGAGGAACCGTTCGCGGTCGCCTGCCGGGACGCGGGGGTGGATGGCGTGATTATTCCCGACCTCCCCCCGGAGGAAGCCGGGAGTCTTATCCCGGCGGCCCGGCGCCACGGGATTGCCACGGTATTTTTTGTCGCTCCGACCACCCGGGCGGAGCGATTGCGTTTAATCGCCCGCTCATCTTCAGGGTTTATTTATTATGTGTCCGTGGCCGGCGTCACGGGCGCCCGGCAGGTGTTACCCGGGGATATCCTGCGCCATGTCCGGGCTGTCCAACACATCAGCCAGACGCCGGTGTGCGTGGGATTCGGCATATCAACGTCTGAACAGGTCCGGGCCATCAGCCGCGTCGCGGACGGGGTGATCGTGGGTAGCGCCATTATAAAGGAAATTGAAAAACAAGCCGGGAAGAGCGCTCTGGTGAGTCAGGTCAGCCGGATGGTCTGGGGACTGGCGTCTCCGTTAAAGAATAGAGAGGGGAAACGATAGCGATGTACCAGAAAAACGTGTTGGATAACGGGGCCAGAATTGTGACCTATGACATGAAGGAACGGGAAAGCCTTTCGATCGGGGTTTGGGTTGGCGTGGGGGGGCGTTATGAAGAGGACCGGGTGAAGGGGGCGGCGCATTTTTTGGAACATCTGGCTTTTAAAGGAAGCGCGAAATACTCCTGCGAGGAAATCAAAGGACGGATTGAGGGGGTGGGGGGGAGTCTGAACGCTTTTACCGCCGAAGAGCAAACATGTTATTACGCTAAGATTCCGGCCCGGTATGTGGATTCGACCCTGGATATTTTGCTGGATATCGCCCTGGAGCCTTTGCTTAAAAAGAAAGATGTTGAGCGGGAACGGACCGTGATTTTGGAAGAGATTAAGATGTACAAGGATCTGCCGCAATATTATGTGGTGGACTTGCTGGAAGGGATGATGTGGCCGGGGCACCCTCTTGGGAAAAATCTCGCGGGAACACCGGAATCGGTCGGGCAGATGTCCGCCAGAGACCTGAAAACGTTTCATCAGGATTTTTATGTCCCGACAAACGTCGTTGTGGCGGCTTGCGGCAAGGTGCAGCATAAGCGCTTCGTGGACGTGGTCCGTAAGAAAATCTCCGCATTCCGGCCGGGGCGAAAATTACCCTGTCTTGTGGCAGACAACAGACAGCGGCCCGCTGCGGTTTTGTCCTCCCTCCGTCCAATCGAGCAGATGCACATGGCTTTGGGTATGCCCGGGTATCATGACGACCATCCTGACAAATATGTTTTGAATATGTTGCATGTCATCTTGGGCGGGAATATGTCCAGCCGGCTGTTTAACGAGGTGAGGGAAAGGCGCGGATTGGCGTATTCAATATCCACTTCGGTCAAGGCGTTGTCTGACACCGGCATGTTTATGGTGCGAGCCGGGGTGGATAACAGCAAGCTCGAGCAGGCGGTGGAGGTAACCCTTAAGGAGCTGGATAAAATCAGGCGGCGGAGTGTTTTCGAAACCGAGTTTAAGCGGGCCAAAGATTATTATAAGGGACAGGTTTTGATCGGATTGGAGGACACCCTTGACCATATGATCTGGCTGGGGGAATCGGTGTGCGCGCATGACCGGATAAGGACGTTGGATGAAACTATGAGTAAAATCAACAAAATCCGGATCGAAGATATTTCCCGGGTGGCTAAAGACGTCCTGCGGGCCTCCCGTTATAATTTGTCTCTGGTCGGCCCCATCTCGGATGAACAGAAGAAGGCGCTTGCCCGTTTAATCGGCTGTCCGGAGTAAAGCCGTGGCGATGGAGTCCGTTCCCGGAGGGGGCGTCGACCGCGCACAAAAGCCCGTTTTCATCGTCTTAGACGCGGGATTTTTCTTTTTTAATTTGACAACTTTTGCATTATCGGTTAGACTCAATCTAATTCTTAAACGTTATCAATTCCAAGGAGGTCGGCATGGAAGAATTGTCATTTTATGATGTTAAAACCAAAAACAAGTTTTTGACAAGTGATTATGAAGTCCGTGAAAAAGGCGGAAAATTTTTTGCCGTAACAAAATCTAAAGCCGGCTCTCATGAATGCTGGCGGGTTCTCGGGAAAGACCAGGCTGAAAAACTCAAAAAGAAGTAAGGCCCGGTGGTTTTACGCGAGACAGCGGGATTCCAGGATAATTAAAGATCAGCTGTGACACCTCTGAAACTAGCCAGAACAATCGCAGAATTAGCTGCTGATAAAAAGGCAGAGGATATCCTTATCCTCAATATGCGAAAAGTAGCAAATTTCTGCGATTTTTTTATTGTTTGTACAGGCACTTCAGATCGGCACGTTAAAGCGATTGCCGATGGGATTGACGACGGCCTTTATCTGCAAGGAATAAAAACCCGGCGCGCCTCCGGACGAAAAGACAGCCGATGGGTGATCCTTGATTTGGGAAATGTGGTGGCGCATATTTTTGATCGGGATGCCCGGGAGTTTTACGGGTTGGATTATCTTTGGCAGGAAGCCAAGGCCGTTCCTTGGCCGAAATAGCGAGCCTTTCCTTTTGTGTCCGTGTCTTTGGGCAGGAACAGGGTTTCCTGTTTGAATGATACGGCATCCCGTTTGCGAAAAACCAGTCAGCCCACTCTAATTTTATCTTATTGCGTTAAGAGAGATGTTATCAAATCTTAAACAGGGTATAAGCGAATGTATTGAAGCCGGCGTGCGCGGTTTTTTCCATGACGCCGGCCAAATCCCCCCGATTATTCTGGATATCCCCCAGGACAAGAATCATGGCGAATTTTCATGTAATATTGCTCTTCAGTCAGCCCGGATTTTGAAAAAATCTCCCATGGAACTGGCGACGGCGTTTGTTGCTGTGATCAGTCGGAAGTTGCAGGAGTCCGGGTTTGGGGACCGGATTGAACGGGTGGATGTGAAACATCCGGGTTTCATTAATTTTTATCTGGGGAGCGAGGCATTTTATAAAATTTTGGAACAGGTTTTTAAAGAAGGGGAGGATTACGGGCGTTCTTCTCTCGGGCGTGGGAAGAATATCCAGATTGAGTTCGTGTCAGCCAATCCTACGGGGCCGTTGAGCGTGGCGCATGCCCGGCAAGCGGCCGTGGGGGATTGCCTCGGGAATATCCTGCGGTTTTCAGGGTTTAACGTGACCAAAGAATATTATGTTAATGATGAAGGGAACCAGATCAATATTTTGGGCCGTTCGATTCAAGCCCGCGCCCGTGAAATTCTTGGGGACCCTCAGGCGTCGTTTCCGGAAGAGGGCTACCAGGGGGATTATATCCGCGATATGGCCCGTGTTTTTCTTCAGCAGAATGGTATTTCATCTTTATCGGACTTGGACAGCCGGCCTAGAGAAGATTTTTCCAGGTTCGGGGTGGAAACCCTGATGGCGGTTATCCAGAAGGAATTGAAAGATTTTGGTGTGCAGTTTGATACCTGGTCGTATCAGTCCCGCATCGCCTCCAGCGCCCATGTGGAAAAAACCCTGGCTTTCCTCGAAGAGAAGGGGTTCCTTTATAAAAAGGAAGGAGCGTTATGGTTTTCTTCGACCCAGTTTGGGGATGATAAGGATCGGGTTTTGAGGAAAAGTGACGGGGCTTACACATATTTTGCGCCGGACATCGCTTATCATCAGAATAAATTCCTCCGCGGGTTTGATACCGTGGTCAATATTTGGGGGCCTGACCACCATGGGTATATTCCACGTCTCACCGCAGCGGTGGAAGCCCTGGGGCAACCCCCGGACGCCCTGAAAGTGCTCATTGTGCAGCTGGCCACGCTTTATCGGAACGGACAGCCGGTTTCCATGTCAACTCGGCGAGGCCAGTACATTTCTTTGCAGGAAGTCATGGATGAGGTTGGCGTGGACGCCGCCCGGTTTTTTTTCCTGATGCGCAGCATCAAGGCGCACCTTGATTTTGACCTAGAATTAGCCAAAAAAGAAACTCCGGAGAATCCAGTTTATTATATCCAGTATGCGCATGCCCGGATACACAGCATTGTGGCCAAAGCCCTGGACATAAACCTGGAGGCGAGGACACAGGGGTTTCGGGCCTTGGAGCAGGAGGAGGAGCAGGCCCTGATGAAAACAATCGGCCGGTTTGCCGATATCCTCCGGATATGCTGCCAGCAGTGGGATGTTTTTGCCCTGGTCAGTTATTTGTTGGAATTAGCGACGGCTTTTCACCGGTTTTATGATAAGTACCGCGTTGTGGATGTGGAAGTCCCCGAATTATCCTCAGAAAGATTAGCCTTGATCGTTGCCACCCGCATCGTGCTGGCAAACGGGTTGCGTCTCGTGGGCGTTAGCGCTCCCACCCGGATGTGATTCCTGGAAAGCAAGGACGTTCTCGTTTTTATTATTTAAGGAAGGTTTCATGTCGCAGACGATTTTAACAAAGCAGTGGCATGTCTTGAATCCTGATTTGGACAAGCAGGCCTGGTTTAGCCGCGAATTGGGGATCGACCCCGTGATTGCTCAATTGCTTATTAACCGCGGGATAGAAAGTCTGGCTGAAGCTGACCGGTTTCTTTTCGCCGGAATTGAGAAAATCCATGATCCGTTTCTTTTAAAAGATATCGACAAAGCCCTTTCCCGTATCCGCCTCGCCCGGGAAAAAGGGGAGCGGGTCCTGATTTTCGGCGATTATGATGTGGATGGGATTACCTCAACGGCGGTTCTTTATAATTACTTGCGTATTTTAGGGATTGATGCCGTGACGCATCTCCCTCACCGGATGTATGATGGCTATGGCTTAAATGAAAATGTCTGTCAGATCGCCAGGGAAAAAGGGGCCTCTCTGGTCATAGCCGTTGATTGTGGGATCACTGCTTTTCGGGAAACCGAATTGTTGCGGCAGGAGGGTTTGGACTGCCTTATTATCGATCATCATGAACCCGCGGACAGGGGGATTCCGTCAGCGTGTGCGGTGATCGATCCAAAACGCAAAGATTGCCCTTATCCTTTTAAGCATCTGTCCGCGGTCGGATTGGTCGCAAAATTGGGGCAGGCTTTGTTTGGCCGTGTTCAGGAAGAGCATCTTGATTTGATCGCGTTAGGAACGATTGCGGACGTTGTGCCCTTAAGAGATGAGAATCGGGTTTTCGTCAAGTTGGGGCTGCCCAGGATCGGGCAGACGAGAAACAAAGGGCTGTCTGCGCTCATGGAGGTCGCCCGCATCCGCGGGAAGAAGATGAAGCCGTATCATGCGGGGTTTATTTTAGGCCCGCGTATTAATGCGACCGGACGCATGGGATCGGCCCAACAGTCTCTGGATCTTTTGTTGAGCGAAGACCACAAGGAGGCGCAAATTCTGGCGCAGTCCCTGGAAAACCTCAATAACGAGCGGCAAAAATTGCAGCGTGATGTGGTGCAGGAGGCTTTGAGCCTGGTTGAACGGGAAGTGAACTTCCAGGACCCCAGGATTATCGTAGTCAGTAAAGAGGGATGGCATAAAGGGGTGTTGGGCATTGTGGCCTCCCGGTTGGCGGAAATATATTATCGGCCGACCATCGTGATATCATTGCAGGACGGGGTTGGAACGGCCTCGGCCCGGTCGATCGCGGGCTTTCACCTGCATGAGGCCCTGGAGTCATGCTCGGGGATGTTGGAGAATTTCGGGGGGCACAAACTGGCCGCTGGCTTGACAATCCTGGAACCTAATATTGAGAAGTTCACGCGATCGATCAATGAATTTGCTCATCGGTCTACTTCAGAGCGGTGCCTGGTTCCGGTCTTGGATATTGACCAGGAACTCCCGCTGTCGTCCCTGAATTTCAGATTGTTAGAAACGATTGACAGTCTGGAGCCGTATGGAGAGGGTAACCCGGAACCGTTATTCTGTTCCCGGAACCTTCGGGTTAAGAGCCAGCCTGTGATTTTGGGCCGGGAAACTTTGAAATTTTGGGTCACGGACGGGAATGTCACGGTTTCGGCTGTCGGGTTTGGGTTGGCGAAACACCGGGACAGGGTCAAGCTGGGGGCCCAGATTGATTTGGCCTACCAGCCGATCATTGACGACTGGAACAAAGCCCCGGCAATCCAATTGAAAATTAAAGATTTGAAAATAAGCACGCAGGAATGACGTGAATTTAGCCAGGGATCAGGCTTTGGTGACTTTATCAGCTTTTAAACATTTTGTGCAGACATGGATTCTTTGGGTGGTCCCTTTGATCAGGACTTTGACTCTTTGCAGATTAGGAAGGAATTGCCGGGGGGATTTCCCGACGATTTTAGACCCGGCGCCGCCTTTCCGGCGAATCATACCGCGTCTTTTATATTGCCGTCCGGAAACCGGGCCTTTTCCGCATATCTCGCATACTTTCGACATAATCGTTGCCTTTAAATTGATGCTTTGAAATGTTTGGTTAAAAGTTATTTGAAAAATTAGTATATCGGATTTGCGATATTTGTCAAGAATAATATTTTTTCCTCAGGAATGGAGGGGGTTGTGTGGACCAGACTATAACGGATTTCAGAAAAATTCCACTGTATCAAAAGCGGTATTTTGTGCCGGAATCGGCGAATCTCAGGGATGCGGACACTGTCCTGGACCTGTTTGAAAAGTTGGTGTCCTGGCCTGTCCGGACCGCGGAAGACCGGGACGCGTGGGTGCTTGCGCGTTCGGAAATGGAGGCGGCCATGGATCAGGAAGCTGCGGTGCTTTATATTCGAATGACCAGCTATACCGATCATGAGCCGTTTGCGCGGGATTATCAGGCTTATGTCGAAGGGATCTCTCCGATTTCGAGGCAGGCCAAGCATGATTTGGACGTGAAATTTTTGGCCTTGGCCGAAGATTTTTCTTTGGAGGCCCCTTTTGATGGCGTGTATGAAAAGGAAGTCAGGGCGGATGTCCAATTATTCAGGGAGGAAAATATTCCCTTGGCGACGCAGCTCGAACTCCTGTCGCAGGAGTACCAGACGTTATGCGGGGGGTTAATGGTCTTTTTTGACGGGGAAGAGAGGACTCTCCCGCAAATGAACCGTTATATGCAAAGTCCTGACCGCGGGTTACGCGAAGCCGCATGGCGGGCCGCCGCTGAACGGCGCCTGAGCGAACAGTCCCGGCTAGACGAACTGTTTGACCGGATGGCGGCGTTAAGGGGCCGGCAGGCCCGGAACGCGGGGTTTGATTCTTTTACCCCTTACCAGTTCCGCGCTTATCATCGTTTTGACTATACCCCGGAGCATTGTTTTGATTACCATCAGGCGGCCCAGGAAATGCTCGTCCCCCTTTGGGGAAAGATTTTGCGCCGTCGTCAAAATTCTTTGAAGCTAGACGTCCTGAAACCCTGGGACTTGGATGTGGATCGGTTAGGACGCCCAGCCTTGAGCCCTTTTAAAAATGTGGATGGGTTGAAACGGGGTGTTGGGAATATCCTTGAAAACATTGATCCGGAATTTTCCCGGGCCTTTAAAATGATGTCGGACAATGGGCTTTTAGACCTGGCGAGCCGCAAAGGGAAAGCTCCGGGAGGGTATCAGCATACCCTTGCGGAAGCCAGGCAACCTTTTATATTTATGAATGCCGTCGGCCTTGACGGGGATGTCCGGACACTGTTGCACGAGTCAGGGCACGCGTATCATGCGCTGGCTTGCGCTCACCACGCTTTGTATTCTTACCGGCATGCTCCGATAGAGTTTTGTGAAGTGGCGTCCATGAGCATGGAGCTTTTGGGCGGGGAATTCTTATCGGAATTTTATAATGAGGAGGACCAGCGCCGTTCGCATGAAAAACATTTTGAAGATGTCGTGTGGACCTTGCTTTGGGTGGCCACGATTGATTCTTTCCAGCATTGGATTTACGCGCACCCCGGCCATACCCCTCAAGAGCGGACGCAGGCTTGGCTTAAAACATATTGTCGTTTTGGGGGGGACCTGCTTTCTTGGGAAGGTTTGGAATCTTATGCCGGTGTCCTGTGGCAACGGCAGATGCATATTTTTGAGGTGCCATTTTATTATATCGAATATGCGATCGCTCAAATTGGAGCGCTGCAGATATGGCAGAAAGCCAGAAAGGACCGGATTAAAACCCTGGAGAGGTTCCGGGATGCCTTGGCCTTGGGGGGCTCACGGCCGTTGCCGGAACTGTTCCAGGCGGCCGCATTGGAATTTGATTTTACGGCCGGGACCTTGGCTCCGTTAATTTTCGCTCTTGAGGAAGAATTAGGGTTGTAGGATTCAAGGGGGTAACGGACAAGAATAAAACTTGTTCATATCTTTTTTTGCGGTTAAAATAGGACAAAGCCAAATTACATTATTCCAAAATAATATGGAGGCCCTTCATGAATCGAGCGTTGCGGGTGACGTTGTTTTGCTTGGGATGGCTGTCGGCCCTGCTTTCTGTTGCCGGCGCTGATGAGTTTACGGATCAGAAAATAGCGCAACTTGAAGCTAAAGTGGCCGCGATGGAACAGTATATGGAAGACCTGGCCCCACGTTTGAATAATTTTTCAAAAGATCTTTATGAGACGGTTGACCAGCGCATGCGTTTCTCTTCCGACAAGGTTGTTGTTTTGAATCCTATCTCGAAGAAATTTGTGAAAATTGAAACGAACGCCGGAGATTTTTTGATCGCAGTAGAAAATATGAGCAAAATTCGCAATGGATATCGGCTCACCTTCCGGATCGGGAACCCAAGCACGGCGACGATCAGTGATATCAAGCTTCGTTTGCTTTGGGGGAGGCGGTGGGATCCGAAGAATGTCCGGCCGACATATGAAGATTGGCGCAAATCTTTGGTGGGTGCGGAATATACGTTTAACGGCACGTTGGTTCCCAACGCCTGGACCCAGGTGAGCATTGATGCCACTCCGGCCAATATACGGCAGTTTGATCATTTGGAATGCGAGATGACTATCGGAGCCGTAGAGCTGGTCAGCCAACAATGACGTGCCCAGCCCGGGATTATTCATTTGTGGATGACGTGGGGCACGCTTAAGGGGAGAGGGATGGTACGGAAAAGAAGGATGTGTTGTGTTTTGGGGAGCCTCGTTATCCTCTTGACCCTGGGGGGCGCCTTGACGGTTTGTTCCGCCAAAGACGCTGTCCTGGGGTTAGACAGCAACACATATTATGACATTTATATTGGTGGAGCAGTGGATGGCGGCACAGTTATAAAGAGTGTTCAAATTGTTGGGATCCGTCAGTATGAAGGGCTCGCCTTTCTTGTCGTCCGTCCCGACAGTTTTTCTATTAGCCAGTCAGAGGGCCTGGTGCTTCTTGAGAATGTCAAAGCCATTTTACCCACTCTTAAATTTACAACATCTTACGGGGTAGACAGGATAAATTATCGGAAATGAAGGACGTCTTGTGAATCTTCGACCGGCGGGAGAGAAAATCCTTAAAGCGGGGCGCTATATCCATCTCCTGGTTTGTGACACTTGGGAGTATGTCCGGAGAGCGAATTGCAGCGGGATTGTCATCATTCTTGCGGTGACCGAGGATCAGCGTATTGTCTTTGTCGAACAGTACCGTGTGCCTGTCCGCGGAGCCGTGATTGAGCTCCCGGCCGGGTTGGTCAATGATCGGCCAGGCCAAAAGACCGAAACCTTGGCGGCCGCGGCGAAGCGGGAACTGTGGGAAGAGACGGGTTACCGGGCCGGCCGCATGGTGAAACTGACGGAAGGGCCCGCCGCGTCCGGCTCTTCGTCCGATATTATTGTTTTCTTCAAGGCGGAAGGATTGCGTAAGACAGGACAGGGCGGGGGAGACGCCAGCGAAACCATTATTGTTCATGAAATCCCTCTTCCTGAGGTGACGTCCTGGCTGGCGAAGAAACGCCGGCAGGGGCTCCACATTGATCCTAAAATTTATACTGGACTTTATTTCTTAAATCCCTATAATAATCCCCATTAATCCCTTAGATTTAACTTTTCCATTTAATAAATTGTCATAACCAAGGAGTGAAAGATGGTATCGTACAGAGAATTAGGGTTTGTCAACACCCGGGACATGTTTAAGAAAGCTGTCGGAGGACAGTACGCTGTTCCGGCGTACAACTTTAACAATATGGAGCAGCTGCAGGCCATTATCACCGCGTGCCTGGAAACACAGTCTCCGGTAATTTTGCAGGTTTCTAGCGGTGCCAGGAAATATGCTGACCAGACGTTGTTGCGTTATTTGGGGCAGGGCGCGGTTGCCATGATGAAAGAACACGCCAAGCAAAAAGGATTAAAAGAAATCCCCATCGCGCTTCACCTGGATCATGGGGACACGTTTGAACTGTGCCAGTCCTGTGTCGAGTCGGGGTTTTCTTCGGTTATGATCGACGGGTCTCATCATCCGTATGATAAAAACGTGGAGCTGACCCGGAAAGTGGTTGAATACGCTCATAAATATGATGTGACCGTGGAAGGGGAACTGGGAGTCTTGGCTGGAATTGAGGACGCTGTTGTGGCGGAAAAGTCGACGTATACCCAGCCGGAAGAGGTGGAAGATTTTGTGAAGAAAACAGGAGTGGATTCCCTGGCGATCTCGATTGGGACGTCACATGGCGCGAATAAGTTTAAGCCGTCTCAGTGCACCCGGAACGCCGACGGCGTACTGATTCCGCCGGAGCTGCGGTTTGATATCCTGGAAGAAATTGAGAAGCGGATCCCCGGCTTCCCGATTGTTTTGCACGGGTCGTCATCCGTGCCGGTTGAGGCGGTCAAGATTATTAATGCCAATGGGGGGGCGTTGAAGGATTCCATCGGCATCCCGGAAGAACAATTGCGCAAAGCCACAAAGTCAGCGGTCTGTAAGGTGAACATTGATTCCGACGGCCGTCTTTGGATGACAGCGGGGATACGGAAGCATTTCGCCGAGAGCCCGGCCGACTTCGACCCGAGAAAATACCTGGGGCCGGCCCGCCAGTTGCTTATTGAAATGTATAAACACAAAAATGAAAATGTACTCGGCTCCGCCGGGAAAGCATAGTCCTGAAACCGGGTGATGGAGGGGAAGGGCAGCGCTTAGGGGTGGGGGGTTTTCATTAATCGCAAGGAAAGAGATATGTATCGGGAACAGATTAAAGTGCTGGATTGCACAATTCGTGATGGCGGCTTAATTAATAATCATCAGTTTGATGAACGGTTTGTCCGGGAGGTGTTCCGGGCGGTGTCGGCTTCCGGAGTTGATTATATGGAAATCGGGTATAAGAATTCCAGGGAATTGTTTTCTCCACAGGAGTATGGGGCCTGGAAATTTTGCGATGATGACCTTATCCGCGCGGTTGTCGAAGGGATTACTCCCGCTGCCAAGATAGCGGTCATGGTGGATATCGGGAGGGTCAATCTGGATGATGTTAAACCTAAGAGCGAAAGCCCGGTGGATATGATCCGGGTTGCGGCGTATTCAAAAGACATCGACAAGGCGATCAAGATGGTGAACAATTTTCATGATAAAGGGTATGAAACTACGATTAATATCATGGCGATTTCTCATGACCACGCCCCGCAGCTTATGGAAGCCCTCACGCAGATTGAAGAAGAAAGCCGGGTAGACGTGGTTTATATTGTTGACAGTTTCGGGTCGCTTTACCAGGAGTCTACCGAAGACCTGGTGAAGCTTTTTAAAAATATTCTTAAAACTAAAGAAGTGGGATTTCACGGGCATAATCATCAACAACTGGCTTTCAGCAATACGATTGAGGCCATTATTCATAATGCGAATTTTCTGGATGCGACCGTTTATGGTATTGGGCGGGCAGCCGGCAACTGTCCGCTCGAGCTTTTGATCGGGTTTCTGAAAAACCCGAAGTTCGACCTGCGCCCTCTCCTTGATTTGATTTCTCAGGAATTTATCCCTCTCCGGCAGCGCATCGAATGGGGGTATATTATTCCGTATGCCATTGCCGGGATGCTTAATGAGCACCCGAGGGCGGCGATGGCTCTGCGTCAGAGCGCCCAAAAAGAGAACTATCGGGAATTTTACGAAAGTTTGATCAATGCTGGGTTGGAGTAATTTTCTCCCATGAATCTTCAGGAATTTCAACAGCTCCCTGTCCTCGGGATTTTACGGGGAGGGGACAAAGAGATCCTGCCCGCGCTGGCAGAAACGCTTGTCGCCGCCGGGCTGAAGACTGTGGAAATCACAATGAACACTCCTCAGGCGGTGGGGATGATTCGACAGATGGTGCGTTCTGCGGACGGGCGTTTGACGGTTGGGGCCGGAACAGTCCTGACCCGTGAGGACGCCAAGGCCGCCTGTGATGCCGGCGCAACGTTTATTGTTTCTCCTGTTTTAATCGGTGAGGTCGCTGATTTCTGTGTCAACCAGGCCATCCCTTTTTTCCCGGGGGCGCTTACGCCGCAGGAGATTTATCAAGCCTGGCATGCGGGGGCGGCCATGGTGAAAGTGTTTCCGGCCAAATTTTTTGGGCCGGATTATTTTAGAGAGATTAAAGGCCCGTTTGAGGATGTCGCTCTCCTGGCTTGCGGAGGGGTGACTCCGGGAACCCTGTCTGCTTATTTCGCGAGTGGGGCGTCGGCGGTCGCTTTTGGCGGCAGTGTTTTTCGCCGGGAGCTGTTGAATCCATCGGGGCTCTCCCGAATCGAAGAGGACGTCAGGCTCTTGATTCAGGCTCACCATTCTATTTTGAATAATAAATCTATTTGATGCCCCGCATCTGGATCTTCATGTTCATCTTAAGACAGTTTACGCGTGCGGGCTCCTGAATTTTAGAGGGGGTTGCCCCCTGTATCAGCGAGGGGCGGCTTGATCACTCTCCTCGTTGGAAGTAGTATTAATATTTGAAAAATATGAGTTTATGAAAGCCGTTTAGAATAATTCTATTGACAAACTCTCCCTAGAAAAGTTACAATAGAACAACACTATGGAGGTGGTTGATATGTCAAATTCTAATAATGTCGATGTCGAAAAATTGTTGACTGACAAACGGGTCATTGCGGAGATAGAGCGCCACTTATGGATAGAAAGCGAGAAGGCCGGGTATGATATTGGTTATGAGCGGGCTAAGGAAGAGTGGCTGTGTAATTTTTCTGGGGCATGGATGAAGCAGAATATGCCGGAAGAGATTATTAACGCTCAAAAAGCGGCTCGCCAGGCGTCCGTGTCTCCTGTCAAGACATCCAAGAAGGCCTCCGTGAAAAGACGCAGGGCTAAATCGTACATTTAAGAAATGAGCGTTTGAGAGAGGATAGGTTTTGACCGCCTCCAGATGATACCGGAGGCGGTTTTTTTGTGCTTATCCCCGCCTACGGAGATAGGGTTGGTGAAATTATGGCTTGTAGAAGTAGGATTACAAAGGGAGGCGTATGTCATTTTCGTTAAAAAAATTGAAAAATTTTCATGGACGACCAGGCCCCTTGCTTTTGATTATCATGGATGGTATCGGGATCGGCAAGCAAGATGAAAGTGATGGCGTTTACATGGCTAAAACCCCGGTTCTCGATCAGCTTTTTAAAAGCGGGCTTTATGCGACGTTGCAGGCCCATGGGACAGCCGTTGGTATGCCCTCTGATGACGATATGGGGAACAGTGAGGTCGGGCATAACGCGTTGGGCGCCGGACGGGTTTTTGCCCAAGGGGCCGCCTTGGTTAATCAAGCGATTGCGGCAGGGGCCATTTTCACGACACCCACCTGGTCGCAATTGGTTGGCCGTGTCGCGGCGTCAGACAAAATTTTCCACCTGATCGGTCTTCTGTCCGACGGGAATGTCCATGCACATGTCGACCATCTTTTCGCCATCCTGAGGAGACTGGCGCAGGATGGGGTTCGCCGCGCACGGGTGCATGTGCTCCTGGATGGCCGGGATGTTTATGAAAAGTCCGCTTTAATTTACATTGAACAGACGGAAAAGCTCTTGCGCCAGCTTAACGAAGAATATGGCGTTGATTATCGTATCGCTTCCGGAGGAGGACGTATGGTGACGACGATGGACCGCTATAACGCGGACTGGAGCATCGTCAAACGTGGCTGGGATGCCCATGTGCTTGGAGAAGGACGGATGTTCTCCTCCGCTCAAGAGGCGGTCACGACGTACTACAACGAGGACCCGAGCATAACGGATCAATATTTGGACTCCTTTGTCATCGCCGAAAACGGTGTCCCGGTGGGAACGATCCAGGACGGGGATTCAGTGGTTTTTTATAATTTTCGCGGAGACCGTGCGATGGAATTGTCCCGGGCCTTTGAAGAAAAGGATTTTAAGGAATTCGACCGTGTCCGGGTTCCGGAGGTTTTGTATGCGGGGATGATGGAATACGACGGGGATCAGCATGTCCCGAAATATTATCTTGTCAACCCCCCGCAGATTGAACGCCCGGTCAGCGTTTATTTGTGCGGCAGCGGGGTGACGTCTTTTGCTATTTCGGAAACTCAGAAATTCGGGCACGTCACGTATTTTTGGAACGGGAACAACTCGGGATATATTGATGAACAGCTGGAGAAATATGATGAGGTCCCGTCAGATAAAGTGCGGTTTGACACCACTCCGCAGATGAAGGCCCGGGAAATCACAGACTTGACGATACAGTATTTACGCAGCGGCAAATATCAGTTCGGCCGGATTAATTTTCCAAACGGCGATATGGTGGGGCACACAGGGGTGCCCAAGGCCATCATCACGGCGGTGGAAACCGTGGACACGTGCGTTGGGAAATTGATCGAAGTTGTCAAGGAATTGTCCGGAATCGTCGTCATCACGGCAGATCACGGCAATGCCGATGAAATGTATACGGTAAAAAAGGGGAAGAAAATTGTCAGCACGGCACATTCGTTGAATCCCGTACCGTTTGTAATTATTGACAAATGTTTTAAAAATGAATATAATATAGTCGAATCACCTAAGCGGGGGTTGTCTAACGTGGCTGCGACATTACTTAATTTATTAGGCTACGAGAAACCTGACGATTATGATCCTTCTTTGATAGCGTTTAATAGATAGGAACGCGTGAGTACCTAAGGGTGGTTGTACGGCATATGAGACCTATTTTCCAGATTTTCCCAATGAATATTCAATCCCATGCCATGAGGGGGCGGTATGGGATTTTTTATATATAGTTTTGGGGGAGGAGAAGAGGAATAAACGTTTTTAGGTATTGTGCCAGGGTTCCTGGTAAAACATCTCTTTTTTCTCTGCGGTATTATTCTTTTGTAGTGCGACCTCGCAATGAAAATTCTGCGGCAAATTATGATTTGACCGCAAGACTAATTAAATAATTATTTTAAGGTGTTGGTTTACTGATTTTTAACTCAATAAACAGTGTTGAGTTGCGTCAGCATTAAATTTTTGTCCTTTTAAAAATTTATTATTTATATATAAAATATAGTAAATATTGTTAAACTAATTTTATTATGATATCATTTATAAATCTAATAATATTTAATAAAGATCTGATCTTTTAGCTATATATTTTCATAACTAAAAAAGGAGTAGTCAAATGTTCCAAATAATTTCTAAGCCATCTGGAAAAACCATTCTCCAAAAATTATCTTTTACCATTCTCATTTTAATATTGACTCTTTCCTTTGCTTTCCCACCCACACTTAGTTATGCGGAGCTATTAGATTTGCCTGACCCAGGGACCTCGATTTTCTTTAGTAAGGGGTATCAGCCGGCGGTTATTACTGGGGTTATGGTTAACTCGGAAGACCCCTTATTATTTGATTTTATTATTGATAGAGGGGATTCCGGGTTGACAGGAGAAGCCCTGGAGCAGGAAACCCAGAGATTGGTGAAATATTTCCTGGCTGCCCTTACAATTCCGGAAGAAGAAGTTTGGGTGAACCTTTCCCCATATGAACGGGAATTGATGATCCCGTTTGCTTTAGGGATTACGGAAATGGGAAAAGATATGTTGGCGCAGGATTATCTTCTTAAGCAAATGACGGCTTCTTTAACACATCCGGATTCGGAAATTGGCAAGAAATTCTGGCAGAAAGTTTATGATAAGGCGTATAAACTTTATGGAACAACAGAAATCCCAATTAATACTTTTAGTAAAGTATGGATTGTGCCGCAAGACGCTGTTGTCTTGGAGAAAGAAGGTACGGCCTATGTCGTTGATAATACCCTGAAAGTGATGCTTGAGGAGGATTATTTAGCTATTGAAAAGAATTTAAATAATATTGATATTGGAACAGACCAGCTTACCAAGGAACGCGTTGAATATATCAACAACCTTTCGGCAGATATCGTTAATGAAGTGATTCTCCCGGAATTATCCATAGAAATTAATGAGGGGAAGAATTTCGGTTTGGTTCGCCAGGTTTATAACTCTGTTATTTTGGCGACTTGGTATAAAGACCGGTTAAAAGAAACTTTATTGGGCCGCATTTATGTGGACCGTAATAAAGTCGCCGGGGTGGATGTTTCTGATAAAACAATCAAAGAAAAAATTTATACGCAGTATATGGAGGCTCTTCGGCAAGGGGTTTATAATTTTATTAAGGAAGATGTGGACCCTTCCACCCAATCAACTTTGCAGCGGAGATATTTTTCCGGAGGGATTGAATTCGCCATTGATGTTAATAAGACCAGCAGCCCTATTTTATTAGGGCAGAGAGCTCAAAGCAATTGGAATGAAATTTCAACGGGTATTGAAACGAAAGAAAAATCGTTTGATAACGTGGAGCGCTTTGTCCGGGCAAGGGTGGGGCTCAATACGACATTACCTATTTTGACGAATACCCAGCACGTGGCCAAAGTTGTCCTTCCTAGTTTGAGTTTCTCTTCAGTCAGCGCGGCGATTGATAATTCTACCAATATCCCTGAAGACCGGAAGATTCTTCTCAAAAAAGAATTTATGGCGGCTTCTGAGCAGGCTAAAAGGACTGGAAAGTCTATTGAAATTTCCCAACTCCCTGAATTGGTAAAAGAAATTGAGCTTGGCGGAGTCAATGGAATTACGGAAAATCTTACAGGGGTCTTACCGACCGTCAGCCAGGAGATCGCAACCAGCCAAGTTGATTTTGCAAAGAGTGTGGTCCCCAATCTCTCTGTCCCGGCTATGAATCAAATGATTGATCAGGCGAATTTGTCGGATAATGAAAGGGTGGTATTGAAGGCGGAATTTAAACAAGCCAGTGATATCGCGCTGGCAGAGAAAAAGTCAGTCAGACTTAGCCAGATTCCTCAAGTTTCCACCGCGATTGAGAATGTTGAAAGTGGTTTGGCCGTGGAATTGACAAGAGCGTTACCGACTCAACGGCCGGATATTTTACAAGGTCAGGTCAGTATTGCTAAAAACGTGTTGCCAAACGTGAATCCGTCTGTTGTGGATCGTGCGATTCAGCAGTCCACTCTTTCTGATACCCAGAAAACAGAGATCCGTCAGGAGTTTAGTTCAGCGGTTCAGCAGGCCCAGACAACAGGACAACCGCTCAATATTACCAGTCTTCCAAAACTTACAGCCGCAATTGATAGGCCGGAAACCGGAATTGCTTTGGAAATTAGTAATGTGGTCCCGCAATCTAGTCCTATCGTTCAGGCTGAGCAGGTGAACATTGCCAAGGCGGTGTTGCCGAGCGTGAGCCCCACGTTGGTGAACCGCGCGATTGAAACATCAACGTTGCCGGAAGTGCAGAAGCGCGAAATAACGCAAGAGTTCAGTTCAGCGGTTCAGCAGGCGGCGACGAGCGGCCAGCCGTTGAACATCACAAGTGTGCCGAAGTTAGTGGCCGCGATGGAACAGCCGGAAACTGGGGTGTCCGCGGGAATCAGCCGCGTTCTTCCGACATCGAGCCCGGTGATGCAGGCCGAGCAGGTAAATATTGCCAAGGCAGTGTTGCCGAGCGTGAGCCCGGCGGTTGTGACACGGGCGATTGAAGTGTCCTCATTGCCGCAGGCCCAGAAGAATGAAATCAGCCAGGAGTTCAGTTCAGCGGTTCAGCAGGCGGCGACGAGCGGCCAGCCGTTGAACATCACAAGTGTGCCGAAGTT
>JAKQKX010000087.1 GCA_029560465.1 Candidatus Omnitrophota bacterium | reverse complement strand
GCCTTGCCCAGTGTTCGTCCGTCAACTTCCAGCGTGTTTTAGCCATAAGGAATTCTCCTTTCCCATGGCTATTCTCGCATAACTATTTACATCAGAATATGTTAAACAGCATAATTTTTAGGTTTTGAAATGGCTTCTAGTGCGTCGCCTCGAAACGCTGGAGATACAACCGGCGACACTAAAACATATTATCGCGAAAGTTAGAGATATACCGCAACAACAAGAAACAAATGCCGTCGCCAAATTGGCCCATAACAATATAGAAAAAATGACAACACTGTTACGCTTACGCCGTTTAACAAATCTACCACTCAAACTATTTGGATGGGGAGAAGACATATATGGGTACGCGCAAAAATTTGGTTAATATAAAATCCCTAAATTATTGCGTTCCAGTGGTATAAAAATTTTAGTTTCCCAACCTTGATATATATTATTTACTTTCTTTCCTTATGGATTTACCATTTAAAAATTTTAAAATTACCCCAATCAAGAAAACAACATTTATAGTTTCTTTGATATTATTAATAACTAAAACTATTAATTTCTTTATTGACTTATTGGTTGCCCAATATTTCGGTGTTAACCAATATGTTGATATCTACCTTTACGCCTTAATGGTTCCTCTCCTTGTTAACGCAGTCCTCTCCAACAGTTTCACCCAATATTTCATCCCAAACTACCTGAGAATCAAATCTCAACAACAAGCCGAATATAAACAGGACTATTTATTTGTCATACTTATCTGCTACACAGCATTAGTGCTCTTGGTTTCCTTATTGTCTTGTGGAACACTACCTTATTTATTAGCTCAAATCAATCCGGCATTATTTAATTCAGATGACTTAATACAAACCTATTTTCGTTTCTCCAGATGGATTGGGGTATATTTCTTTTTCTTCACACTCAGCAATTTTTTCGTATCAATC
The DNA here is from genome assembly GCA_029560465.1 of Candidatus Omnitrophota bacterium. Taxonomy (GTDB): domain Bacteria; phylum Omnitrophota; class Gorgyraeia; order Zapsychrales; family JANLHA01; genus JAGOJP01. The sequence continues at coordinate 54,858 of JAKQKX010000087.1, read as the reverse complement.
TTGCAGGCAGAACACCAATACAAAGACTCTCTCTATCCCCAAATATTTATTCCTTTTATAGGAGTCATTTCTATCCTAACCCTACATCAGTATTTAAGAATTTTCTCAATTATTTATGGATTCGTTCTAGGGGCCATTATTAGTTTTCTCTTAATCTATTTTAAGACGGCACAAAAAAAACTTTTTTCTTTCAAACGGATAAGGTTCAATTTCCACATTTTAAAGACAGGAACGGATTTTCACCAATTCTTTTATTTATTTATTGCCTTAATTTTCCCCACTTTCGTGTCTTTCATTGACAAACAAGCCGCCACTTACCTTGGGCCGGGGAAATTATCGGCTTTATCTTATGGACAAAGCATTCCCAATGCTCTGTCTTCGATTCTGGCGTACAGTTTAGGGATTGCCGTCTTTTCATATTTCTCCGAATGGACCGTAAAAAACGAAACGAACAAACTCGTTCACGCGGTTCGCAAAGCAATTTATTTCTTAGTTATAATCATAATTCCTTTCTGTTATTACGTCTTTCTATTCTCCAGCGATATTATAGGGATTTTCTTTGAAAGAGGCAAATTTACTATAGAAGAAACTTCCTCAGTGAGTCCAATTCTACAATTCTATATTTTCTCAATCTTCTTCCATGCTGCGACCATGATCGCAACCCGAATTGTTTCAGCAATCCATAAGAATAAATTCTTTATTATTCTTTATCCATCAATCTTCGTTATAAAATTGCTATTTAACACCATTCTTGTTCGATATTTTGATATTTTGGGGTTACCTTTATCAACTTTAGCTATGTACTTTATATACTGCGTATGGATCTATTGTTATTTAAACAACAAAAATATCCAAATTTTTAACATACAGTATTTCTGGACCATTATAAAAAGTATTTTATACCTTTTGATTCTATTAATTATTTTCTACAGAATTTATAGTTTTATCAATTTTCTAAACTTGAACTATTTTGGTTCATTATTTTATGGCTCATCCTTGTTTATTATCATCTATCTAATCTTTTTAAGAATCCTTTACAAAAAGCGCAGAGGCTTAATCACCTCAATAGAATAAGTTAAAAATACTCATTTATTAAAAAGTAATTATACATACCGGAACTTCCAAACATGAAAATCTTATCGGTCTTATTCTTTCTTGTCTGCCAATACGGGTTCGGGTACGCCTTAACCCGGCACCTGAAAAAAAATTCGTTCGAAACTATCGTTTTGAGAATCGGCCTGGGCTTAGCCGTTATCCCGGGCCTGGGGATCGTCTTAAACCGCCTTCACATCCCCCTAGACTGGAAAATAATCTTGTCTTTGGCCTTACTCGTTCCTCTCATTGACCTGGTACGGGACAGAAAGAGAGGCGGGGGCTACCGGAGAGAGTGCACGTCCCCGAATTGGAAAGCGCATCTCTTTGAACTCGGCGTGATCGCCCTGTTTCTCGTGAACGTGTGGATCTATTGCCACGGGGCCTTTGCCTACCCATGGCTGGAAGACGATGATTCCTGGACCCACGCGGCGGGGATCAAGTACATCGCTCTCGAGAAGAACGTTAACGTCCCCCCGGGGGAATTTCATTACATCAATCCCTATCCGCCGGGGTATGATCTGACGCTCGCTTTATGTCATCAAATAAGCCCGTCCCTGTATTGGACCATTAAATTTTTCAACGCGTTTATCGTGGCCCTCAGTTTTTTGTTTTTCTATTTATGGACACTGGAATTATCCAAAAGCAAACCCCTTGCCTTAACGGCGATGTTTCTCCTCACATGCCTCCCCAGTTATCTAAGCCATTTTATCTGGGCGCATTCTTTAGTCATAACTTTGTTCTTCCCCGCATTCATTTGCCTCAAAAAAAGTTTCGAAGACGAAAAATTTATTTTGCCCGGGGCGGTCTGCGTGGCCGGGATATTCCTCACCCAACCGACGCAAAGCATCAAATTTGTTATTATGGCGCTCCTACTTGTCCTAGCGTTCGCCTGCGCCTACCGGAAAATCCCGGGGCGACCGATCCTGATCCTGTTTCTAGCAACTGTGCTATCCCTCGTCTGGTATGGTCCTGTCGCCCACAATATGCTCCGGGGAACATCCCGGCTTGCCCTGAGGGCCAACGAGGATTCGAACTACTCCCTTGAAACAAAAACCGTTGTGCCCAAACTGTTCAGCCCATCTTCAGGATCCGCGACACGCAGCTATTCTCTCAACGATTACCTGCACATCCCGGAATACAATTATGTTAACAACCCGACAGGGATAGGCGTGCCGGTCTTTTTCCTGGGCATATTGGGGCTGGTCGTTCACGTGTTTTATTTGTTAAAAAAACCGCGGGAAGTAGGGGCCGAGGTTCAATTCTACTCTTTTACGATTCTCTCCTGGCTGATCTTCACGTTCTTGGGAACGAACAGTAAAACATTTAACCTTCCCGTCGGACTGTTTGCTTTCCGGTTCTGGATGCTTTTCGCGATCCCGTTGTCCATCCTTTCTGCCGACGCGCTGTTGTGGGCGACGCAGATATTTGATACCCCGCTTAAACGAAAAATATTTTTTCTCGCGATGGTGGGCCTTTTAATCAACACAACAGGAATTTATAAATATAAAGTCAACACGTCCTGGTGGTCTTACGGAGTCTACTGGTCATCGGATGACGAAGTGAAGGCGTTCATTTGGATGAGGAAAAATCTCCCGGTGGACACAAAAGTGTTCAAACCTCTGGATAACTTCCTCGTGATCGGGCATGATATGCTCTGCACCCCCTGGACGGCTGAATACAAGGAGAATCTTTCCAACGCTATGGAGCTCTCTGTTGATGAACTGCATAAACGGCTTACGCGCTTGGGATATCGGTATATTATTATCAGCCCAAAAGAAACCCGCGTTTACGGCCCCCAAACAACAGAAGACATCCTGCGGAAGTTAACAGAAGACACCCGCTTTAAAACGGTCTACACGCAAGGAAAGGGGACCAGGATTTTTAAAGTGCTCTAAAAATTATAATAAGGGGATCCGCGGGGGCTTCGTTGTCTGCTGGCTAGAAATAACACATATCGTTTGGGAAACTCACCATAAAATTAACATAGAATGTTTTAATAAGGACATACCCGCTCACAAGACCTGCCAGGATCAGCCTTTGTGTTCGCTTTGTTTCATCACGCAAATTCATCAATTGCTGAAGCCTGTGTATCCAAAGCGCGGCACTTAACGTTAATAAAAGAGGCGTGGCCGCCAGGATATACCGGGCCTGATAATTCTTCCACAAAGAAAAGAATATTAAGATGATGCCGGAAAAAATCTTGAGAATAATGGCGCCGTGCCGATGCTTTTGCCCAAAGTCAAAAAAGAATGCCGCATAGGACACAAGGTAGAACAACGAAAATTCCGGCAACCTTTTGAAATAAAAAAACCAGGGTTCCCCGCTGAAACGCCCCGCCTGCCAATAAGTCTCAGGGAGATGGAGGGGACTAACAATGTCGATATACCGACTTAAAAAGAGCGCCGCGAGCAGCCCCAGCAGCCCCCATTGGATTGTTTGATAACCCTCCAGCCGTGCCCCAAGCCTGATCTGCGGGATTTTCTCAAATTTCATTCGCCCTCCATAAAAAAGAACGAGAAGTCCCCCCAACACGAAAAAACCGGTTAAAATTGACCTTGTCGTAATCGTTGCTAAATTGTGCAACGCAAGGATCCTGGGGAAAAAAGCGTGCCCGTATATCTGATAATTCCAGATCAACCATGGGACAGCCATCAGCGCCGGCAACCCGAAGCAAAGAAGCGCGACCCGTCGCCGCAGGATCTTTCTTTGAAAAAAAACAAAATATAAGCCCGCGCCTAATAGCGTTAAAAGGCCGGTATATTTTGTTAAAAAAGCGCATCCCGAGGCGAAACCGAACCCCGCATAATCTAAAATGGCTCCGTATTTCACGCCACGGATCAAGAAAAGGACGGCGAGAAGTATAAAAAAACTAGCGGTCGTATCCATCCAAATTTTCTGCCCCGATATTATATTCACCGGATCCAACCACACCAGAAAAGCCGCCGCCAGCCCTGTGGTTTCATCAAAAGACAGCGTTCCGATCCAATACACCAGGAAGATCATCATAACCCCGAAAAACGCAGAAACATACATCGCGGAATAGTAATGTTCTCCAAAAAGTCTTAACGCCAAGCTGATCAATCCGGAGAAGAGGGGCGGATGCTTAAATAGGGGCTGCGTGAGGTACTCCGGCAAAGGTGCAAACTCGGGATGAATTTCCAATAAAAGGCTGGAAAAACCCCTGGCATGATATTCCGGGAAATGATTCTTAAGCTGGGCTCCGAGATGGTAAAAAACCAACTCATCAATAGTCCGGGTTGTGCTTTTTCGGTAGTTATTTATGCGGATATAAAAACCGGAAAGGACCAAAAAAGATAATACAGCGTAGACAACAAACGGTTTTATGCGGGCAAACATCATACTTGTCCTTGCGAGGGAAGACCGGCTGCCGAGTTAAATGAAAACAGGCAGGAGGATTTTATCCTCCTGCCTGTTTTACGCCGTTACAAATGTCTCTGGACCGGCGCCTTGATCTCTTCAAATGCCACCTGAAAATCCGCCGTTTTTTCCCGGCCGAAACAAACCCCGATGCGCTCATGGAAAGAAACAAGGGCAAGGTCGACATGACGCTGTTTGATGGCGTCCGCTGTCTTCATGTATTGAATCTTATTCCCGGGCACGCCGGCGACAGTCACGCCTGTAATATTATTTTTTAAAAGAAGGACCGCGGCCCCGCCAACTTCTTTCCCGAAATTCACGTCATACGCCGAAGAATGCCCGCAACGCACAAGGTGCCCCGGAGTCACCGAACGGACCTCTGGAATCTCATAAAGGCCTTTGACATACATCTTTTCCTTCTTCATGAAGGACTCGATCTCAGGGTCGGCCTTCAATCTTTTGATAAGCTCCTGGCACACATATTTCCCTGATCCGGCCAACTTTTTATGGCCAAAAGCATCGACACCGGCAGACTCATCCACGAGTTCTTCACCATTGGCGTTTCTCAACCCTTCCGCCACAATGATCAAATAGGTCCCGGCCTTGACATCGGTTTGCGAGACGCGGGCCATAAACCGTTTCTTCATGTGCCGGTACAGGACGTCAAAATCGACCGGGACTTCCGGAATTAATATCGCGTCCGCCTCCGCGGCGATCCCCCCCCGAAAAGCCGTGTGCCCGGCGTACCGGCCAAAAACTTCCATCACAATGATCCTGTTATGCGTGCGGCCGGTTGTCTTGATGTCCTCGGCAAAATTCGCGATCCGGCTGATCGTGGAATCCCCGCCGACAGAATAGGTCTGCAAATCCAGGTCCATGGTTTTAGGCGCGTGCACACAGGGAATGCCCTGCTGGCTTAAATCCACCATAACGCTTCCGGAATCATCCCCGCCGCTGATCACAAGGCCATCGATATTGAACTTCTTCAAGCCCTGCTTGATTTTGTCATATTTCTTTTCATCGTCGATTTTCTTGATCTTCACGCGGGAATGTCCGGCTTCCGACCCGGCCAGGTTGGAATCGACATTATCCACGCGCTCCGGGGTCAACTCAACAAGGCTGTCAAAATCAGTCAAATTATAAAGCCCGGCATAGCCGTTGGGGATCACATAACATCCCATCCCGCTTTTATGGGCCATCTGCGCCGCGCCCTTAACAACCGCGTTTAACCCTCCGCAATCTCCTCCACTAGTAATAATCCCGATCTTTTTCATTGGAACTCCTTTTTCAAATATTGATGTTAAACAGAATCATATTAGTTTAATAAATTAACACAGCCCGATTTACAAATCAATGGCAAATCTTTAAACCACGCTTTGACCCCCTAGATGTCCGGCCCCCGGGCATCCGCGAGCAAAACCTGGGCATGCTGGACAGCGATTTCTCCTTTTTTATCCCCGCTCATCATGTGGGCGAGTTCCTCAACACGGGTATCAGGACCGAGCACGTCGACGCGGGTCACGGCACGGCCGTCCTCAACCCGCTTGAGCACTCTGAAATGCCTATCGGCAAATGCGGCTATCTGGGGGAGATGCGTGATCAGGATAATTTGCCGGTGCCGGGACAGGGCTTTCAGCTTTTGCCCGATAACCGAGCCCAGGCGACCGCCAATCTGGGCGTCAATCTCGTCAAAGATCAAAACCGGCACCGGATCGACCTCCATAAGCGCCCGCTTAAGGGCCAGCATAACCCGGGCCGCCTCCCCGGACGAAACAATTTGAGCTAGGGGCTTGCAAGATTCACCGACATTGGGACTGATATAAAAAGCCACCTGGTCGGCGCCGTGGGGGAGAAAGCCGCAGGCAGAAAACCGGACCTCAAATGTCACATGGGATATCCCCAGGTCCTTCAGTTCCCGTTCGACCACCTCTTTAAGCCGCTTCGCGCTCTTCTTGCGGCATCCCGTGCATTGCCGAGCTAAAGCCGCCAGCTCTTTCTCAGCCCCTGACAGCTGTTGTTTTAACTCCCGGTCATTCTGCTCCCAGTCCAGCAACGCCTGGTGCTGAACCTGTATTTTCTGATAGTAATTCCGAACATCATCGAGAGACGGCCCGTATTTCCGTTTCAGGGATTCATAAGTGTCATAAAGGCTCTTGACCGTTTCTGCCTCGGAAGGTTCGAAAGAAAGAGAATCCACATAATCCTTCAAATCAAGAAGCAACTGGCCACTCAATTCCTGCATCTGGCCGATCAACTGCTCAAAACGCCTGGTGGTTTCATCCAAATGGGTTAAGGTCCTTAACGGGCCGAAAGCCCTGGTTAAATCCATGTCAACGCCAGAGGCGTCATTTTCAAAAAGGTCAAGCACCGTTGAGGCGTTTTCATAAAGCTTCTCGGCATTATTAAACCGGGCCACATCCTGGCAAACCTTTTCATAAGCACTGGCGTCAAGAGAAACGGCTCTCAATTCCTCAATCTGAGAGCCCAGCGTTTCACAGTCCCGGGCCCGGGACACCGCCATCTGCTGAAGTTCGCTGAAGCGCGCCTTAAGCGACGCATAGGCGCGGAAGCTCCGGTCATATTGATCCTTAATTCCGCCAAAGTCCGTCAACTGATCTAAAATCACCCGATGGGATTCTTCAGATAAAAGCATCTGGTGGTCATGCGGCCCGTGCAGATCAATGAGAACGCAGCCGATCTCTTTAAGCTGACCGATCGTCACAGACACCCCATTAACCTTGATCTTAGCGCGGCCTTCCGGAGAACTTTGACGGGAAATAATCAGGGTCCCGTCTTCATCCTCCTGAAGGAAATCGACCAAAGCCGGACACGCCTTCAACAAAGCCGGGGGGACAGCAAAAACCGCTTCCACCGCGCACGCCTTTTGGGCGTCCCGAACCTGGGCCTGATTAAGCCGTTCGCCCAGGACAAACCGCAGGCCGTCAATGATGATGGATTTCCCGGCACCGGTTGACCCTGTTAATATATTCAATCCACGGCAGAATTCAATCTCAAGCGTGTCAATCAAACCAAAATTATAAATAGAAATACGTTCCAGCATCTGTTCAATAAAATTTTTATGCCTAATTAAATTAAGGAGGAAGAGAGGAACCGTTGATTTTTATGAAATTATCATAGCAAAATATTCCGAATTTTGAAAGATTTTTGACTTTTCAATATGAACCAATATCCCAGATTAATTCTTTGCGCTTAGAAAACTATAAGCTATAATTTATTCAATACCAAATTAAAGTAATGGAAAGGAACAAAAGAGATGCCTTCAAGAATATTTATTGCCGATGATAACCCGGAAATTCTGAAACAACTTGTCCAACTCTTTGAATCAAAACAATGCGATGTCCTGTCCGCCATAAACGGGAAAGAAGCCCTGGACCTCCTCAATATCAACAATGCTCCGCACCTGCTCATTATTGATGCCGACATGCCTGCCGTGGACGGGCTGGAAGTCTGCAAAAAGGTCCGGGCAGAGACCAGGCTTAAAAACATCCCAATTATTATATTGAAAGAAAACTGGGTTGAAGAAACCCCTTTTCAACGATTGGGAATAGAGGAATTTCAGCTCAAACCCCTGGATATCCCCAAACTCTATGAAACATCCGCCATCCTGTTAAAATACGGCAGCCGTTCCCGAATCCCAGGGAAAAAACGCGGGATCAACAAAGAAATGATTGCTCTGGTCATCATCATTCTAGCGGTCCTCGTTTTGTCGGTCATTCTTCTCGGGACAGATAATCTAAAATTCTGGATCCAATAAGGATGCCTCGGCTATTGACGCGTTGTCAGTGAGGCTACTTTTAAAGAAATAACCGCCCATGCCGCCGCTTCAGAAAAAGTTATTATCCATCATCCTCCTAGGTTGTCTGGCCGGTTTTTGCGCCCACCCCATCGAGACCATTTTTAGACAGGCCTATTCAAATTTCCGCTTGCCTGCTCCCCGTGCTGTGGGTCAGGTGGACGCAGCCCCCAGGGAACATGAATACGATTGTTCACTTTCAAACAAACACATGGCTTCAAAACATCCTTTTCTTGATTAAAGAAAACGGCCACCGTTTCCTCATCAACCCTCTCGTCACACTTTTGGTTATCCTTTACTTCTTTTCAAAACTCCACCCCAACGAGCGGAAATGGAACACGATCGAGAAATGGCACCTATGGGCCTGGGGCGGATTAGCCCTGTTCGGATTCATCGGCAATGCCGGACAAAATTTTAGCGAAATACAACACACCGGGGAAGACGCGTTTATGAGGCTCTTGCTGCATAGTCTACCTTCTTTAACCCTGCTGATTTCTTCGCGGATGTTTGTCCGAAACCGGGATATAGATAAAAACTTTCCCATGCCTTAATCCAAAAATTGGAGTAAAATGTTAAATAAATCAAACACGAATCACAGAATAATTATATAATTATAATATTATGGACAGTTTTAAATATATCCTGGGATTACTTCTCCTTTCAATAACCGCGTTTGGGTTGATTTTTTATGTGCGGACGGCCATCGCTTCCGAATCTACAGACAACGCGTTTCCGGAAACACCTCAGGACGCTTTATCCGCGTCTGTAAAAAAATCATCCCAATTAATACCCAGCATTTATGACTTCACAGTCCAAACAATTGAAGGGGAGCCGAAGGCGTTAAAGGATTACCGCGGTCAAGCTTTGCTCATTGTTAACACCGCATCCCTCTGCGGGTATACCCCGCAATACCGTTCTTTAGAAGAACTTTATCAACGATTCAAGGCCCGGGGCTTTACTGTGCTGGCTTTCCCGGCCAACAATTTTCTCAATCAGGAGCCGGGGAATAACGCGGAAATTAAAAATTTTTGTTTCCGGCAGTATAAAACATCCTTCCCGTTATTTTCAAAAATTAGCGTGAAAGGGGAAGACATCCATCCTCTTTACGCGTTTTTAACATCCGGCACAAAATTCCCAGGGCCCATAACGTGGAATTTCAACAAATTCCTCGTCAACCCGAAAGGGGAAGTCATCGCCCGGTTTGAAACCCCGATAGACCCGTTGTCCCCTGACATAATCCAGACAATTGAACGGAATCTACCGACACCTTAAACCTTTTATCCATGGTCCATGAACCCACTTCTATGAAGGAGTCCCCATGAACGAACTTAAAATCACCCTGAAAGAATCTGAAATCCCGCGGCAATGGTACAACTTGCTGGCGGACTTAAAAAATCCACCGTTGCCGCCTTTAGGCCCGGACGGCTCCCCGATATCCCCGGACATGCTCAAGGCAATCTTCCCTATGAACCTCATCGAGCAGGAAGTGAGTACCCAGAGGTGGATCGATATCCCCGAGGAAATTCTTGAAATTCTCTATCGGTGGAGGCCGACCCCGCTCAAACGGGCCATTTATCTGGAAAAGCACCTCAAAACCCCGGCCCGGATTTACTACAAAGACGAGAGCTGCAGCCCGCCGGGAAGCCACAAACCCAACACGGCCGTAGCGCAGGCCTGGTACAACAAACAGTTCGGAATTAAACGCCTAACAACAGAAACAGGGGCGGGCCAATGGGGGTGTTCTTTAGCGTTTGCCTGTAGTTTAATCGGATTGGAATGTAAGATTTATATGGTCAGGATCAGTTTTGACCAGAAACCCCTGAGGAAAATCATGATGCGCATCTGGGGAGGCACATGCGTCGCCAGCCCCAGCTCCGAAACCGCGTTCGGGCGACAGATCCTCCAAGAAATGCCGGACACCCCGGGCAGCCTTGGGATCGCCATCAGTGAAGCTATTGAAGAAGCGATTCATGACACGTCGGGACAAACCCGTTATTCCCTGGGAAGCGTTCTCAACCACGTCATGCTTCATCAGACGATTATTGGGTTAGAAGCTCAAAAACAGTTGGCCCTTATCCACGAAAAGAATCCCGATATTATCATCGGCTGTGCGGGGGGAGGGAGCAATTTCGCCGGCCTCGCCTTCCCGTTTCTGTGCGATAAAATCAATGGGGCTCACATCACAATCATCCCGGCGGAACCGACGGCCTGCCCCACGCTGACCCGGGGGCCTTTTAGTTATGACTTCGGTGACATGGCGAAACAAACCCCGCTTCTGGCCATGTTTACATTGGGGCACCGGTTTGTTCCCCCGCCCATCCATGCCGGCGGACTACGCTACCACGGGATGGCCCCTCTGGTCAGCCATGCCGTCAAAGAAGGGCTACTGGAGCCACGGGCTTATGACCAGATCAAATGTTATGAAGCCGCTTTGCTCTGGGCTAAAACAGAAGGATATGTCTGCGCTCCGGAAACGAGCCACGCGATCGCCTGTGTCATTGAAGAAGCGGAAAAAGCCAGGGAAGAAGGAAAAAGAAAAACCATCCTGTTTAACTACAGCGGGCACGGTCTGATGGATCTCTTGGGATATGATAAATTCCTATCCCATCAATTGAGTGACTATCATCTTCCGGAAACAGAATTACAGCAATCGCTGGAAGCTATCAAGAATTTCCCGAAGGTCCGATAACCCCCAGGAAAGGATCCGCCGTGTCAAAAACAAGACAAAGAATTCTACGATGGGGCCATAAGGTGAACTCCACCCAGTAAGAACCCCAAGAGATTTTTATGCCCGGGAAAGAAAAACGGTATTGTCTTAGATTCAACAAAAACATCTTCTTAATCGAGGATAAGGGCGGGATGGTTTGCGCCTGCAGCCTGCCTCAAGAGGATAAAAAGAATGACCCCTGCGCAGTGATTTGTGTTCATAATACAACCACGCAGGCCCTTGTGAACCAGTTAAAGACAAAGAAAGGGCTGTCCGACGAACTCATTGCCACCTCTCTGGAGCCGCTGGGGTACCGGGACTGGGCGCCGTTAAAATATTAATCTTGTTATCGTCGAAGCCACCGAGGGCACCATTTCCACAGAAAAAACCCCAATCGTATCCTTGGAATTCCCTGGGGTCAAAATTTCTTGCGCCCATAGGAATAACAGGGAAGAGCGAGGGACAATTTTTCAGAAATTTCTTTTGTCTAACCTCATTCTTTACAATCGGGTTCCTCTTGTACGCCCGTGTCTTACATGGGGAATTCGTGTCTGATGATCATCCTTGTAAGACACCAAACAGATAAGATAAACGAGATAGAAAAGCTCAAGGCGCAACACGGCATTTAATAAAGTCCCCCGGAAGACAAATTGGAAAAAATTGATTTACTTTTAAACGATCTCAGGTATAATTAAATTTCTGAAAATAGCATAGATTATTGGTCCCAAAAAGTGTTGGAATTCAGCATTTCAAAAAATCTTTGGAAATAAATAGGTTAGAATTTATCCTGGCCTCCCGCACAGACAGGCTTCAATTGCCAAGTTTTACATAAAAATGCTGGAGTGCTCCGGGAGCTGGTAATTTTCTCATATTTTTTATTAAAATAAAACGCTGGCGTAGCTCAGCTGGTAGAGCAACTGACTTGTAATCAGTAGGTCGGGGGTTCGAAGCCTCTCGCCAGCTTAAATTTATTTTTAGAACCGCGACGGCTCTTTGAAAACAGCCCCAAACAAAAAAAGCATCCCGGGTTTTCTATGGACTGCGGCGAACGGGAAGGCTGGAATTCAAGGGGCTCAAGTCATTCAAAATTTCAAACTGGGCAGATACCCAAGTGGCCAAAGGGGACAGACTGTAAATCTGTTGCGGAATCGCTTCGGAGGTTCGAATCCTCCTCTGCCCACCAGTATTCTCGGGACACAAAAAATCCTGATTGGATATTCATAAACGCCCCGTTTCGCGAGAGTAGTTCAGTGGTAGAACGCTAGCCTTCCAAGCTGGTCACGAGGGTTCGATTCCCTTCTCTCGCTCCATTTGGATTTAAAATTCCTGCTCTATAATTAGCAAAATAATTTATGTTTTTAAAATAATTCTCTGTATAATATTTTCGATATCTTCGCTTGTTTCTGGCCAGTCCCTGGGCCGTGCGGATATCATTTAAAAACGCAAAAGAAATTATAAAATATGAACGTCACCCTACTTATTCCTACGCTTAATGAAATTGACGGGATGAAAGCGATCATGCCTCGCATCCAACCGGAATGGTATGACCAGATTCTTATCATCGACGGCCAGTCGAAAGACGGGACCGTCGAATACGCGAAAGAAAAAGGCTACCAGGTTATTATTCAAAAAAAAAGAGGGATGCGGCACGCTTATATGGAAGCCCTGCCGCATGTCACAGGGGACGTCATCCTGACCTTCAGCCCGGACGGGAATTCGATCCCGGAATTGATCCCCGATTGTATCGCCAAACTCAAGGAAGGGTATGACATGGTCATTGTGTCGCGTTACGCCGAAAGCGCTAAAAGCTATGATGACGACCGGGTGACCGCGTTCGGGAATAAATTATTCACGACCACCATTAATCTTTTACACGGTGCCCGATACACCGATGCCATGGTGATTTTCCGCGCTTACCGGACCAACTTGATACAAGAACTGGACCTGGACAAAGATTCCAGCTACGAATTCGAAGAACGGCTTTTCGGGACAACGATCAGCTGGGAGCCCCTATTATCCATTCGTTGCGCCAAACGCAAGCTCAAAACCGCCGATATCCCCGGAGATGAACCTCCCCGAGAGGGAGGAGAACGCAAGCTTCAGGTCCTACGCTGGGGCGCCGCCTACATGTTCCAGGTTTTCCGTGAAGTCTTTATCTGGAAATAACGCGTTCCCCTGGCCTTCGGGACAAACCTCAGACGATAAGAGAGATTAACAATCCGTTCCCGTGTTGGCAAACATAAACATAAAATTCCCATTTGGAAAAGTTATCCGAACAAGCATTAGATCCCTCTGCCGTAATAACGGGGTTATAGCATTCTTTTTATTAGGGATCTTTCTGTTGACAAACGGATACACGTACGGCTGGGATGACCAGCATCTGGAGATCCCGCTCCTCAAAAGCCTGATCGACCCGTCGCTTTACGCCGGCGATTATTATGTGGAGAGTCTTAAAAGACATTTTTCCTCCCTGCTATACCCGTTGCTGGCAAAAATCATCTCGGTAGAACAAATTCCATCAACATACCTGTTACTGTATCTCCTCTGTCGATATTTCTTCTTTTTCTGGATTTTCAAGTTATGGACGCATATCAGCAAATCCCGTCTCACCGGGGCTCTCTGCGTGATCATGCTGATCCTCTTGGGCCGGGTGGAAGAATTTCTCTACCGCACTTTTTCTCACCAAGAATTCGCCCTGGCGCTTATTATGGCCGGGATATATTTCTTTTATAAAAATCGTTTCACCTGGGCCGCGGCCATTTTCGGATTATCCGCCAATATCCATTCCCTATACAGCCTTTTTCCTTTCCTATATCTACTGGTTTTCCTGACCCAACACTTCTCCCGTTACGGCGGCCGGACCATCTTAAAAGCATCACTCTCATTTTTACTCTCCCTCAGTCCTCTGTTAATCTGGATGAAGACCGGGCACACCAGCCCGTCCGTGGGGCCGCCCCCAACCCCACAGGAATGGCTCGCGCTCTATCACCTGGCCTGCCCGCAGAACTTTCTATTCCAGAATGCGGACTTGGCAGAAATGGGCAAACATATCTCTTTGTTCCTGGAAGCGACGGCGTCCTACTGGACTATTTTCGGCCTATATTGTCTCAATCTCCATTTCAACCCCGTGTTCCGCCGGGACAAAAAAGTCAAAGCTGTCCTGCAAACCGCGTTCCTCTCGTTGTTGATTTCTTTTGCTTTCACGTATATTTTCCCAAGAAGATTCATCCTCGACCTAAACCTTGTGAGGCACACACAATTTATGATGTTCTTCCTGTGGGGCTACACTCTTATCCTGTTCGCAAACCTGGCTCCAACGGCGCCGCCACTGCTAATTCTCGCTTGTTCTGTTTGCCTTCCATTATTGCGGTTTGGGGAATATGTCACATTATGGGCAACGATCCTCATGATGGGGGTCCTGAGCCTCCCCAAAACCCAGGACAGCATAAAATCCCGCGCACAGGTAGCATTACCCATCAGCGCCATCGCCCTTAGCATGGCCGGATTATTTTCTTTATTTCTCCGGCACCATTACAGCCTAGGGGTGCTGAAGAACGTCCTCACCACCTGGGGCCTTTTATTAATAAATTTCCTGATTTTAGTCCGTATCCGCCAGCAGCAATGGGTGCTCCGGTTAAAAACATTATCTGTCATCATCCCGTTCATCCTCCTCACATGGCATTTCACGGTTTATCATCATCAACGACGGCAAACAGAGCGGTCAGGCATCGGGTTCTGGCAACTGCAGCGCAACTGGGAGGACATGCAAAAATACGTGCGCGTCCATACCCCCAAAAACGCGCTGCTTCTCGTCCCGTATAACATGACCATGGGCGGCTTCCGGATACTCTCCGAGCGAAAAATCATCTGTTCCTACCGGGACTGCGGGATCGTGGGGTTTGATTATCAGGCCGCCCGTGAATGGCAGAAACGGGTCAGCCATATTGAACCTTTTAAAGTCATGGCCACCAACGATATCACTCCGGCGATTCAAAACGCGCTCCTGCGGTACCGGGCGAATTACATCGTCTTCATGAATTACAACGCCCCGCCGGCGAATTTTATCCTACAACCGGTCTACCAGAACGACGTCTTTTCTCTTTACAAAGTTTTGATCAATCCTCTATAGTATAAAGCAGGCAAAGGTGTTCAGGCGAACCATGCGTCAAAAATTGACGGTCCGCAAAGAAAATAAATACTCATATATTTGACATTCGGCAGAGGAGGGTTGTGTGAAAAAATTTCAACACATTACTATTATGGGTGACGGCAGCTGGGGCACCACACTGGCGGTCTATCTTGCCAAAAAAGGATACGCGGTGACTTTATGGAGCGCTTTTGAAGAAAACGCCCGGGGAATCACCCAGGCCAGGGTTAACGCAAAATTTTTGCCCGGAATTCCTATCCCGTCATCGGTCATAGTGACAGCCAATCTTCAGCAGGCCCTGGATTTCGGCTCGCTGATCGTTTTAGCCGTGCCGTCCCAGTACCTCAACGGTGTCCTCAAACGCTTTCCCCCAGACGCCAATAAGACGTATTTGAGCGTTATAAAAGGGATTGACACCCAAAACCTTTTAAGGATGTCCCAAATTATCACACAGCAACTGGGGCACGTGGATTTAGCGGTACTGTCCGGGCCAACGATCGCCAGGGAAGTCGCCGAAGGACTGCCGACAACAGCCGTCATCGCCTCCAAACAGGCCCGCACCGCTAAGAATCTTCAGACGGTCTTTCATTCGGAAAATTTTCGAATTTATACCAATAATGATATCATTGGACTGGAAATCGGCGGAAGTTTAAAAAACATCATCGCGATCGCCTGCGGGGTGTGCGATGGTTTGGGGTTCGGCACTAATACGTTGGCGGCGATTTTAACCCGTGGCCTGGTGGAAATGGCCCGTTTGGGAAAAGCCATGGGAGCCAAGCAGAAAACTTTTAGTGGGTTAGCCGGGTTGGGAGACCTGGTCACAACCTGTGTTAGCCCTCAAAGCCGTAACCGCTTTGTCGGCAGGGAACTTGGGAAAGGGAAGTCTATTCAGGAAATTCTCGCTTCGATGAATATGGTCGCGGAAGGCGTGGAAACCGTTAAAGCGGTGCACAAACTCCGGCAGAAATTTGACGTGTCCATGCCCATTTCTGAAGAAGTATATAAAATTATTTACGAAGGAAAGCCGCCCCGGAAAGCGGTCAACGACCTCATGACTCGCAAACTCAAGTCTGAGTGAGAGTTACAACAGTTAACTAGGCCCCGGGTTACTTCCCCGGAGATGACACCTTCTGTCTTTCGGATACTGAAAACACGGAAAAACCGAGAATCCGTTGATTTTCTAACAGCATCTAAATTCTAAGTTTTTCTTTGCATATAAATAGGATTAAGGTATAATAAGCGTTCTATATTGATAGATATAATTATTAACAAATTTAATAATACCGGAGCGTAGCGCAGCTGGCGAGCGCACTTGAATGGGGTTCAAGAGGTCGACGGTTCGAACCCGTCCGCTCCGACTTTTTATCATTATCATCCAATATAATTTCAAAAGGAGTCAATTATGGGGAGGGGGGCTATGGACAAACAGGATCGCCCTGAACGCAGGAAATATCATAGAATTCAGAAAAATTTCATTTTGACCTACTATGATATGGCATATCCTCAACACCGTTTTGAAGCCTCCCAGCTGAAAAATATCAGTATGGGAGGGATGTGCCTTATCACCTCAAAAGGATTCCCGCCTCATACCGTCTTGGCCATCGAGATGAAAACGCCATTCCTCCTGGAACTCACTCATTTGGAAGGGCTGGTTCTAGAATCTCATGAAAAGATAAAAGACATTATTTATGAAACCCGGCTGGAATTCAAGAACCTGTCTCCCGAGGCAGAATATTTGCTCACCAAACTCGTCGAACATTTTGAAAAGAAAGAGCGGGGATAATGGAACGCCTGACCATCGGATTGATCGGCTGTGGGAATGTCGGCTCTGGGTTGATCAAGTTCCTCCAGCTAAAAAAAAATTACATCAACAAAAAGTACGCGGTGAACCTGTCCGTCAAAAGCATCTGCGACCTGCGTTTTGGGCAGGAACAGCCCAAAGAGCTGCAAAAATATTACCTCACGACCCGCGCGGATGATATTTTAAACGACCCTGAAATCGAAGTGGTCGTGGAGCTGATGGGGGGGGTTGACCCGGCTAAAGATTTTGTCTTTAAAGCCCTGCGGAACAAAAAATATGTCGTCACCGCGAACAAAAGCCTGATCGCGCAATATGGCAAAGAACTTTTCCTCGAAGCGCACCGTCAGGATAGGAACATCTTTTTTGAATCCTCCGTCATGGCCGGCGTCCCGGTCATTAAAATGATCTCGGAAGGCGTGGCCGGCAACCAATTTGACAGCATTTACGGGATCATCAACGGCACCTGCAATTACATCCTCACGGAAATGAGCCAAAAAAACTGTTCTTTCGCCGAAGCCGTGGCCAACGCGCAGAAATGCGGTTATGCCGAAGCCGACCCGACCTTAGACATTAACGGTATGGATTCGGCCCACAAGCTGGCCATACTCGTGTCCCTGACCATGGGCCGCTTCATCAGCCTCAAAGACATTCACACGGAGGGAATCACCCATATCGCTCATGATGACATTGAATATGCGGAGAATCTAGGATTGACAATAAAATTACTGGCGATCGCAAAGAAGCAAAAAGAACAAATTGAAGCCAGGGTTCACCCGACCCTGATTGCCAAAACCCATCCCTTAGCGTCTATCAACGGCGTCATGAACGCACTCTTTACCACTATCGATCCGCTAGGAGAAGTCATGCTGTCCGGGCAGGGCGCAGGGCAAATGGCCGCTGCGTCGGGCGTGGTGAGTGATTTGATCAATCTGTGCACCCGAAAAGGCAGCCCCGCCTCTCAAATGATCGGAAATTCTTTTTTGGAGTCAGAAACCATAACCATCAAAACGATTGACGAGGTTTCGACCAAATTTTATATCCGCTTTATGGCCGTGGATAAACCCGGGGTTCTATCGCAAATTGCCGGTATCCTGGCCGAGCACGGGATCGGGATCAATTCAGTCACACAAAAAGCCCATAACAGCAAGGTTGCCGCCATTCCGGTGATCATGATTACCGATTATGCCCCGGAACGGCAGGTCCGGGAGGCGTTACAACAGATTCACAATGCCGCCATTGTGAAAAGCAAACCGGTTGTCATAAGGATGGAAAATTTATCTTAACAGATCAGTTATTTTCGGAGTCTAGAAATTCATGTGGGAAGGAATTATACAACATTACCGTGATTTTATGCCCGTCACAGGCTCCACCCCTATCGTAAGCCTTCAGGAAGGGAACACACCGCTCATTCTGGCAGACAACCTGTCAAGCCGGCTCGGGCTGAAAATTTATCTGAAATTTGACGGCTGCAATCCGACCGGGTCTTTCAAGGACCGGGGCATGACCATGGCGATCTCGAAAGCGAAAGAAAAGGGCGCCAGGATCGTGATGTGCGCCTCCACCGGGAACACGTCCGCCTCAGCCGCGGCTTATGCCGCCCGCAGCCAGACCATGCGCTGCGTTGTCCTGATCCCGGACGGGAACATCGCCTTGGGAAAACTTGCTCAAGCCATGATTCATAATGCCAAAATCATTGCCATAAAAGGAAATTTTGACCAGGCGCTAAGTCTGGTCAAAGACATAACCAGCCATTACCCGGTGGAACTCGTGAATTCCATCAATCCGTTCCGGATTGAAGGTCAAAAATCAGCCGCTTTTGAAATATGCGACGCGCTTAAAGACGCGCCGGAATTTCATGCCATCCCCGTAGGGAACGCCGGGAACATCACCGCTTACTGGAAAGGGTACAAGGAATATAAAGCGTGCGGAAAAACAAGCCAGCTGCCGGTGATGTTAGGCTTTCAGGCCGCGGGCGCAGCCCCAATTGTGCATGGGGAAATTATCCCCAACCCGGAAACCATCGCCACGGCGATCCGGATCGGGAACCCGGCCAGTTGGAAAACCGCGGAGGCCGCTAGGGATGAATCAGGCGGTGTGATCGATCTGGTGACGGATGAGGAAATTTTAGAGGCTTACAAACTTTTGGCCCAGGGAACCGGTGTGTTCGCGGAACCGGCTTCCGCGGCTTCGGTGGCCGGCATACTTAAACTGCATGAACGTGGATTCTTCAACACCCATAAAGGCGCGCGGATCGTCTGCACACTCACCGGGCACGGGCTCAAAGACCCTAACATCGCCATCAAAAATGTCTCTCAACCAGTCACGCTGGAACCGGAATTAAAAGCCATCTTAAAAGAAATCGGCTTATAAACAGCGTGGGGACTGGGATGGGACTTAAAAACAAAAAAGTTTTGATCACTTGCGGGCCGACATGGGTGCCGATTGACGACGTCAGGGTGATCAGCAATACGTCCAGCGGAACCCTGGGACACACCTGTGCGAAAATATGCCTGGAGAAAGGGGCCCGGGTGACGCTCTTGGAAGGGCCGGGGACAGGGGCATTGGCAGAGACGGGAATCCGGCGCGTAAAATTTCACTTCCTGAATGAACTGGAAGATTTGTTAAAAAAAGAACTCCTTAAAAAATATGACGTGGTTATCCATGCGGCCGCGGTTTCCGATTTCAAGCTCAAACGCCCGTTCTCAGGGAAACTCAGCTCAAAACCGAAGGAGCTGACCTTAACTTTGGTCCCGGCAAGAAAATTAATAAATTTAATAAAAAAAATTTCACCCAAATGTTTTCTTGTCGGATTTAAGATGGAACCCCGTTATCACCAGGAGCGTTTGATGAAAAAAGCACGAGAACTTCTCCAGGGATCCCAATGCGACGCCGTTGTGGCCAACGCCTTGAATCCGGGGTATCAAGCTTTCATCCTATACAAAGAGGGGGAAGCGACGGCCCCGGTAAAATCCCGATTGAAGCTGGTGCAACACTTAATACAAGGGGTAGAAACACGCTTATGAAATATATCGTCATTGTGCCGGATGGCATGGCAGATCTGCCGCTGGAAGAATTGTCCGGGAAAACACCCTTGGAAGCGGCCCATACTCAAAACATGGATTTCCTCGCCAGGAACGGGAATGTCGGGATGGTCAAAACGATCCCGGACGGATTAAAGCCGGGGTCAGAGATCGGGAACTTGTCGCTTTTAGGATACGATCCCAAAAAAGTCTTTTCCGGGCGAGCGCCGCTGGAAGCGGCGAACCTCGGCATTAACCTGGCCGAAGATGAAATCGCGTTCCGTTGCAATCTGGTAACCGCCCTGGACAAAAAAATGGTCGATTACAGCGCCGGGCATATCAAAGACACGGAAGCGGCCCTCATCATCAACACGCTCAACGAGCACCTGGCGGCGGAAGGCGTGCGGTTTTATGCCGGGAAAAGCTACCGCCACATCATGGTGATCAAGGTGAGGGACATCCCAGAATTCCTGCGGATCAAATGCACGCCCCCGCATGACATCATGGGCAAGGACTTCGACCGCTATCTCCCGCAGGGGCCGGGATCAAAAACCCTGTTAAAACTCATGGAAAAAGCCAGGATCATCCTGGCCGATCACCCCGTGAACAATGTGCGTGTGGATCTCAAGGAAAACCCCGCGAACCTGATCTGGCTCTGGGGACAGGGGATAAAACCGGATCTGCCTTCTTTTGAGGAAAAATACGGCGTAAAAGGGGGGATCATCTCCGCGGTCGATTTGGTGAACGGCATGGGACGGCTCGCCGGGCTGGATATCATCAAGGTCCCGGGGATAACAGGTTATTACGATACAAATTACTTGGGGAAAGCGGAATACGCCTTAAACGCGTTAAAAACGAAAGATTTTGTCTACATCCACATTGAGGCCCCGGATGAAGCCGGGCATAACGGCGATGCCAAGGCCAAGATGGAGTGCATTGAAAAAATCGACCGTGAAATTATCGGGACGATTCTGACCCATTTTGACGCCCATGCGGATGTGCGTATTCTGGTGCTTCCGGATCATCCCACCCCGGTATCCCTCAGGACCCATACCCGGGAACCCGTGGGCTTCGTCATGTACGGAAAAGGGATCCCCTTGGATCCCGTGGAGACGTTCAATGAAACGACCGCGAAATTAAAAGGGTTAAAATACCAGGGCGGAGAAGCGCTCATGGAATTTTTTATGAACAAATTTTTATAAAATTATGAATTCTGTCATATTATTATTGATTTCAACTATTTTCTTTCTTTTAGGGTATCGGTTTTATGCCCCCAAAATCGCGAGCATCTGGCAGATTGACGTCAACCGCCCCACGCCCGCAGTCAGCCATTTTGACGGAGTAGACTTTGTGCCGGCCAAAGATTGGTTTGTCCTTTTTGGTCATCACTTCTCGTCCATCGCCGGCGCCGGCCCGATCATCGGCCCGGTCATGGCGGTCATGCTCTGGGGCTGGCTGCCTGCTTTATTATGGATCGTCCTGGGCTCCATTTTTATCGGCGGTATCCATGATTTTGGCGCCCTGATGCTGTCTATCCGGGAAGATGGGACATCCATCGGCGACATTGCCAGCAGTGTCATCTCAAAACGCGCCAAGCTGATCTTCAGCATTTTCGTGTGGCTGGCTCTGCTTTTGGTGATCGCGGTGTTCGCCTATCTGGCAGGGAAAACATTTATGGAGCAACCTAAAATTGTCATCCCGTCTTTAGGGCTCATTCCGGTGGCCGTTATCGTCGGACTTGGCCTTTACAAACTTAAATGGCCTTCCGGCATCGTCACCGTATGCGGATTGTCTGTTTTAACCTGGCTTCTATTCTTAGGAGAACGATGCCCCGTCACGCTCGGCGCTCACGGGTTGCCCCAATGGATTTTACTGCTTTTAGTGTATTGCTTCATCGCGTCCGTTTTACCGGTTCACATCCTATTACAACCGCGGGATTACCTGTCCAGTTATCTTCTCTTCGGAGGACTCTTACTGGCTGTCGCGGGGATCCTGATAAGTCACCCTGTTATGTCGTCTCCGGCATTTATTTCCACAACAAGTCCGGTCGGCCTGCTCTGGCCGATGATGTTTATCACTGTCGCATGCGGCGCTAATTCCGGATTTCATTCCCTGATCGCCTCCGGGACCACCTCGAAACAACTTCCCAACGAGCGGCACGCACGAAGGATCGGGTTCGGAGGCATGTTGATGGAAGGCTTTCTGGCCGTTATCGTGGTCATCCTTGTGACCAGCGGGTTTTCTCCCAGCGAATTCCAAAACCACGTGACCGCTAAAATCGACCCGGTCAACCTTTTCGGCCTGGCCTTTGGAAACATGACGGCCCCCCTCACGGGAGAATGGGGGACGTTTTTCGCCCTAACCGTCTTGAACGCTTTTATTTTAACGACGCTCGATTCCGCCGCCCGCATCACCCGCTACATCACGGCAGAACTCTTTGGGATTAAAAACCGTTACCTGGCGACACTGATCGTTGTGATCCCGGCCGGGATCCTCGCGTTAAGTAAAGACAGCGCCCAAAATCCCCTTTGGCAGAAAATCTGGCCAGCTTTCGGGGCCTCCAATCAACTGGTCGCCGCCCTGGCCCTGCTGGTTATCTCGTCATGGCTATTAAGCAAAAACCGCCCGACAGCCTACTCGCTGATCCCCGCGCTTTTTATGCTGACAACGTCCATCACAGCGCTCATTTTTCAAATTATTCATTACCTCGCCGTCCGCGATTATGTTTTAACTTTAATTTCTCTCACCCTGATCGTGGCGGCCGTATTTCTCAGCAGTGAGGTCTTTTTCGTGTTCAGGAAAACACACCATTCTAAATCTTTTTTTAACTTTAAAAGAGGAGTCCGATGACAAAACCGATTATTGTTCAGAAATTCGGGGGCTCGTCCGTTGCCAACATTGACCGCATTAAAGCCGTGGCTCAACGGGTCCTCGAAACGAAAACGAAAAAAAATAACATCGTGGTTGTTGTGTCGGCGTTGGGGGATACCACCGATGAACTGGAAGAACTGGCCATGAAGCTCACGCCCCAGCCTCCGGAACGCGAGATGGACATGCTGATGTCAACCGGGGAACAGATTTCCTGCGCGCTTTTGGCGATCGCTATCAAAGCCTTGGGGCATGAGGCCATTTCATTTACCGGCGGGCAGGTCGGGATACGGACAGACAAATCCCACACAAAAGCCCAAATCGAAACGATTGACGCGCAGCGCATCCGCCAAGCTCTGTCGGAAAATAAAATCGTCATCGTTGCCGGGTTCCAAGGCATCAACAGCGACAACGACATTACCACCTTAGGACGGGGCGGCTCCGACTTAACCGCCGTTGCCCTGGCGATCACCCTGGGGGCGAAAGTATGCGAAATATTTACAGACGTCAAAGGGATTTATACGGCGGACCCCAGAATTGTTGAAGACGCACAAAAGATCCAAAACATTTCTTATGATGAAATGCTGGAGATGGCTTCGCTGGGCGCGCAGGTCATGCAGGCACGCTCCATCGAAGTCGCCAAAAGATTTAATATCCCTATTCACGTCCGTTCAAGCTTTGCCAAGGAGGAAGGCACCATGATCACCCAAAACAGTTCCAAACTCGAACAAATTTCCGTGAGCGGCATCACGTCTAATAAAAAAGAGGCTAAAGTTACGATCTGCGCGGTTCCCGACAAACCCGGGGTGGCCGCGCATATTTTCACCGAGATCTCCAAAGTCGGGGTGAGCGTCGACACGATCGTGCAGAACGTCTCGCATACCCGGCACACGGATATCTCCTTCACCGTGCCCCGGTCTGACCTCAACAAAACCCTGAAAGCGGCGGAACAGATCGCTCAAAAACTGCACGCCAGGGAGGTGTTGCAAGACAATAAAATCGCCAGAGTTTCTATTGTCGGGTCTGAGATGCGCTCCCGTCACGGGATCGCGGCGCAGATGTTCCAGACGCTGGCAGAAAATAAAATTAACATTGAAATGATCACCACATCCGAAATCAGCATTTCCTGCATCATTCATGAAAAAAACACAGATAAAGCGGTCAAAGCGCTCCATAAAATTTTTAGCCTGAAGGATTAAAAGAAAGGATCCTCTGATGTCCCAACCGGTCATCATATACGACACAACCTTGCGCGATGGCTCGCAAACCGAAGGCATCTCCTTTTCAGTCAACGATAAACTGAAAATCGCAGAGAAACTGGATCAGATCGGAGTCCATTACATTGAAGGCGGATGGCCGGGATCAAACCCCAAAGATAAAGAATTTTTTACCCTCGCGCGCGGGAAGAAATTCAAGAACGCAAAAATCGCCGCGTTTGGCTCCACCCGGCGGGCCGGGATCAAAGCCTCCGAAGATGCGAACCTCAAAGAGCTCATCCGCTCTCAAGCCCCGACCGTCACCATATTTGGCAAAACATGGGACCTCCACGTCACCGACGTCTTACGGACCTCTCTGGCGGAAAACCTGGATATCATCCGGGATTCGGTTCAATTTTTAAAGTCCAAAAACCGGGAGGTGTTTTACGACGCCGAACATTTTTTTGACGGCTACCAGGCCAATCCCGATTACGCGCTCAAAACCCTGCAAGCCGCTCAGGACGGGAAGGCAGACTGCATTATCCTCTGTGATACCAACGGCGGCACTCTTTTGACAAAGATACAGTCCATCATCCATGAGGTCCAGAAACAGATCCGTGTGCCGTTGGGAATCCACACCCATAATGACATGGACCTGGCGGTCGCCAACAGCCTGATGGCGATTGAAAGCGGTTGTATTCAGGTTCAGGGGACATTTAACGGATTAGGGGAACGGTGTGGGAACGCCGATCTATGCACGATTATCGCCATCCTCCACACCAAGATGAAAAGGGAATCTATCCCGACCGCTAAAATTAAAATGCTGACCGAAACCGCCTATTTTCTAAGTGAAATCAGCAATATTAAACTCGCGGACAATCATCCTTTTGTCGGCCGCTCCGCTTTTGCCCATAAAGCCGGGGTGCACATCGACGCCATGATTAAGAATCCTTTCGCCTATGAGCACGCAGACCCCACGATCATCGGGAATCATCGCCGTTTCATCACCTCTGAACTGGCCGGTAAAATGCCGATCATCATGAAAGCCCAGCAAATGGATACCCTGATCGATAAAAAATCACCGCAGGCCAAAAAACTCCTTAAAAACTTACAGGCCAAGGAACTGGACGGCTACCAATTTGAAGCGGCAGACGCGTCTTTTGAACTCTTCATGAAAAAAGAGTTAAAAAAATACACCCCGTTCTTCAAACTGGAAGGGTTCAAAGCGTTTGTCGAAAAGCGTTTTGACGGAAAAATCTTCGCGGAAGCTTCTGTCCGGCTGAACATCAACGGCAAGGAAGAATACTCCGCAGCCGACGGGGACGGACCGGTTGACGCCTTGGACCGGGCCATGCGCCAGGCGCTTAATAAATTTTACCCCAGCCTTCAGGACATGCACCTCAGGGACTATAAAGTCCGTGTTATTGACTCCCAGGCCGGGACAGCGGCTAAAGTGAGGGTCTTAATTGAATCCCAGGATAAAAAAGACGCGTGGACCACCGTGGGGGTGCATGAGAACATCATTCAGGCCAGCTGGGAAGCGTTAACCGATAGTATTGAATATAAACTCATGAAGGACAAGAAAAAAAGCTGACAAGGGGCGAAAAAACAAAACCGCCTCCCCGGGGGGGAAAGAGCATGCCCCCGATGTTCAGCGCTTAAGAAAACATGAACGAGATACCAACCCGTTTTAATTTTAATGTCATAGAACCCCAGTGGTGCCAATATTGGGAGGACCATAAGGTCTTTCATGGGCACGCTGCCCCGGAGAAGAAACCATATTCGATCGTTATCCCTCCGCCTAACGTGACCGGGATCCTGCATATGGGACACGCCCTCAATAACACGCTTCAAGACATCCTAATCCGCTATAAACGGATGCGCGGGTTCGAAACCTGCTGGATGCCGGGCACAGACCATGCCGGGATTGCCACCCAAAACGTCGTTGAACGGCAACTCGCCAAGGAAGGGAAGACACGTTATGATATCGGCCGGGAGCAAATGCTTCAACGGTTATGGGCCTGGAAAGATCAATACGGAGGCACGATTATCAACCAGCTTAAAAAATTGGGATCTTCCTGCGACTGGGACCGGACGCGTTTCACCATGGATGCCGATTACAGTGAGGCCGTTAAAGAAGTTTTTGTCCGGCTCTACGACAAGGGACTCATTTACCGGGGGAAACACATCATCAACTGGTGCCCCCGCTGCCAAACAGCCCTGTCTGACGAAGAAGCCGAACACCGTGAACAGCAGGGGGCTCTCTATTACATCCGTTACCCTTTAAAAGGGCGTCCGGGCACCCACCTCACCGTGGCCACAACGCGCCCGGAAACCATGCTGGGGGACACCGGGGTTGCGGTGCACCCCGATGATGAGCGGTATAAAAATTTTATCGGGCAGAAGGTTGTGCTGCCGATCC
Source organism: Candidatus Omnitrophota bacterium (assembly GCA_029560465.1). Classification (GTDB taxonomy): domain Bacteria; phylum Omnitrophota; class Gorgyraeia; order Zapsychrales; family JANLHA01; genus JAGOJP01. The sequence continues at coordinate 28,410 of JAKQKX010000087.1, read as the reverse complement.
TTCAGCGGGAAATCCCCGTTGTCGCTGACGCTTTCGTCAATCCGGCATTCGGGACCGGGGCCGTTAAGGTCACGCCGGCCCACGACCCCAATGACTTTGCCATGGGAACGCGCCATCATCTGGATCCCATCAATATTCTGCACCCCAACGGCGTCCTTAACGAAAACGCCGGGGACTTCGCCGGGCTGGACCGGTTTGAGGCCCGCGAAGCCATCATAGAGACCCTGAAAGAATTAAAATTACTGGAAAAAGTGGAGTCCCATACCCACGCGGTCGGGCACTGCTACCGGTGCCACACAGTCGTGGAGCCGTATTTATCCCAACAGTGGTTTGTGAAGATGGCCCCCCTGGCGCAACCGGCCCTTCAGGCCGTCCTCGATGGGAAAATCACCTTCACACCGGATCGATGGACGAAAGTATACCTAAACTGGATGGAGAACATCCGGGACTGGTGCATCTCGCGGCAAATCTGGTGGGGACACCGCATCCCGGTCTGGTACTGCCAAAACTGTAAAGAAGGAGAAAATATCATCGTGGCGAAAACCGAGCCGAAGATATGCCCGCGGTGTCAATCCTCCCAATTGGTTCAGGAGGAAGACGTCCTGGACACCTGGTTTTCGTCATGGCTGTGGCCTTTTGCCACATTCGGCTGGCCGCCCCAAAAGGGGAACGACAGGGAAGGGAAAGACAACGAGGAAACATTACGATATTTTTATCCTACAAACGCTCTTTTCACTGCTTCGGAAATCATCTTCTTCTGGGTCGCCCGCATGATCATGGCCGGGCTGGAATTCATGGGGGAAATCCCATTCAGTGATGTTTATATTCACGGAACTGTCCGCGATGCCCAAGGCCGCAAAATGTCCAAATCCTTGGGAAATGCCATTGACCCGCTTGAAATTATTAAAGAATATGGCGCGGACGCTTTGCGTTTCAGCCTGATCATCAACTCCGGGCAGGATCTTTATATATCGAAAGAAAAATTTGAGATCGGGAGGAACTTCGCCAATAAAATCTGGAATGCCTCCAGGCTCATCCTCACCCATATCCCTGAACACCAGCGCCAGCCGGAATGCTGGATGACCATGACGCCGGGCCAGCTCGACCTACCGTCGCGCTGGATTATATCGCGATTTTACTCGACGCTGGATGAAATTTCCAAAGCCATCGAAACCTTCCGTTTCTCCGAAGCCGAATCCCTATTATACGAATTCTTCTGGAGAAATTTCTGCGACTGGTATCTGGAAATCAACAAAACGAATTTTAGCGACCCCGTGATCAGCTCGATTGTTTTCTTTTTAATGGAACAGTCCATCCACCTGACTCATCCGTTTATGCCTTTCGTGACAGAAGAGATCCACAGCCAGATCAAAAAAGAAGCCGGGCCGCTCGCCGTTCAGTCCTGGCCGGAATCCCGGCGAGAATGGATATCCCAGGATGCGGAAAAAGATATGCAGATCCTGATTGACATCATCACCCAACTGCGCAACATCAAGGCGCAGTGGCAAATAAAACCCGGGCAGGCGATTGATTGCATCCTGGCTTCTGAAGATCCGAAGCAACTCACCCTGCTAAAAACCAACGCCGCTGTTATCCAGGCAGCCATTAAAATTAACACCCTCACCTTTAGCCAGGAATTTCCAAATGTGAAAGGGCAGGCCACGGGCCTAGTCGACAAAACGACTTTCTCCGTGCCCCTTTCCGGAATCATTGACGTTCAGGAAGAGAAAAAACAGATCGTCCAGCAACTGCAAGATATTCAAAAATTCATAACAAACTTAAGCCAACGGCTAGGCAGCGGCGCTTTCATACAAAAGGCCCCGGCTGACGTGGTTCAGAAAGAACGAGAGCGCCTCATAGATTTTCAAAACAAAAAGCAAGAACTCGAAAAATTATTAAATTCTTTGGACTAAACCAGGGGAAAATCATGCGTGCCGTTATCAACAAAGCTATACAGCAAGCGCTCCAGGAAGACCACAGCGACAGAGACGTAACCACCCATTGCTTGGTCAGTGAAGACCAAATCTCCAAGGCGACAATTATCTCTAGGGAAACCTGTATGGTCTGCGGCCTAGAGATCATCACCGCTATTTTCCGCAGGTTGGATAAAAAAATGAAAATCACCTGTCATGCCCAGGACGGGGAGGAAGTGTTAAAAAACCAGAAAGTTATCAGTTTTGAAGGAAAAACACGAGCATTGCTCTCCGGAGAAAGGGTGGCTCTCAATTTTTTTTCTTATCTTTCCGGGATCGCCACATTGACAAACCGTTTTGTCGATAAAGTGTCTGATTTGCCGGTCAAAATTATGGACACCCGCAAAACAATCCCCGGACTGAGGGCTCTGGTAAAAATGGCGGTCCGGTGCGGCGGCGGAGTCAATCACAGGTTTAACCTGAATGAAATGGTTATTATTAAAGACAATCATCTGTTGGCTTATGAAAAGGACGCCACCGTGAGAGATGCCATCCGGCACGTCCGGCGACAAACCAAAAAACTTATTGTTGTTGAAGTCGATACGTTCGCTCAGTTCAAACAAGCCCTCGAGGCGGATCCTGACATCGTCCTTTTAGATAACATGAGCATCCCGCAGCTAAAAAAAGCCGTACAGTATTGCAAACGGCAAAAAAAAACGTGTCTCCTCGAAGCGTCCGGAGGGATTAATCTCCATAATGTCCGGCACATTGCCCTCACCGGAGTGGACAGAATATCCATTGGGGCACTGACACATTCGCCCCGAGCCATTGATTTCTCCATGGAGTTTGGAGAGGCGTTATGCTGAAACTTAAACTTTTCATTCCCGGATTTCTTTTTTTATATTTCATCACCGCTTCTGTATATTCTTCATATTCTTCCGCTGAAGAAGATGATTTCTTAGCCAGCAGTATTTTCGATGATAAACAGATGCTCAACGGCTACTCCGATAAATACGCCCTTGAGGATAAAGAGCTGCTCCTGGCGATTATTCAGGACGAAACCGTCACCCCGTTTAAAACCGCCGCAGCGGTCCGGGTTTTCAAAGAAAAATTCTGCGAGGAGATTTTCACCAAAGAAAAAAAGGCTGCCGAAAGGATTCTGATCCGCCGCTTAAACCGGACAGACTCCCCATTCGTTCAGGTTGAAATCATGCACACCCTTTGTCTCATGGATCGCTATAAGTACTTTGATTCCATGGTCCCGTTGCTCATCACCAAGATGGATCATTATAATGATACAGTCAATGAAATGGCCTTTGCCGGGATAAACAATATCATTGAAGAGGGTAATAATCGTCCCCGGGAGGCCCGGATCATCTTTAACATTTTACGGCGGCAATTCTTTCTATCCCGAGGGCGGCTAGCGAATTTGGCGGAACCCGATCCCCGCCTCATCCAAAAGTTTCAAATCCTCCGCTGGACGCTTAAAGTCCTGGGTACGCAGGAAATCAGACGCCTGCCTAAAGAAGTGATCAATTTGTTATAAACGGAGAGGGGCTGTCTCTCGTATTAAGGATCAGCTTGTGTCAAAAAAATATTTATATTTCTTTATTACTGCTGTTTTCTTGAGCATCGTTATTTGGGGCCGTTTCACGTATCCTCAATTTGCATTTATCGATCTATCGATCAACAAACAAAACGCGGTCGATATTGCGAAAACATATTTATCCAATAAACTTCAAGTCGATGTACCGTCATACCATAACGCGGTCGTTTTTGTCGGGGCATCAAACGCAGACCGGTATTTACAAAAAGCTCTTGGATTTGATCCCTCAATCGAATTCATAAAAGAACACGACCTGGAATATTTCTTTTGGAAAGTCCGTTTTTACAAAGAAAATGAGCAGGAAGAATACCGTTTTACCATCAGCGCCGCCACGGGGGAAATAACAAATTTCAAACACACCATCCTGGACAGCGACACCCGGCCCGAAATCTCAGAGCCGGAAGCCCAAGAACGCGCTATTCAATTTTTAAGAAAGCAGTTTAAATTTAACCCGGATGAATACATCCTGCAGAGCAATCATTCCAAAAAATTTGACCACAGGGTTGATTACACATTCGTCTGGGAGAAGAAAGGGGTTTATGTCCCCTGGAGCGCAGAGCCGGATGACGGGGGAGCTAAAATACTCGTCGGCACACAAGTTTCCGGCGATGAAATACTCACTTTTAATAAAAACTCCCTTGAAATCCCGGAGAAGTTTAATCTTCATATCGCGCGCCTAAAAACAACCGGCCGGAACCTCGCGCTTATTTTCCGGATGGTCTTTTTCGCGCTCCTGGCCTCTTCAATTTTTTATGTCGTGGTGCGCCGCAACGATCTTGTAATGCACACCACAAAAAATTTCTGCGTGGGATTGACCGGGGCTATTTTTGCCCTGCACATCATGACCTACTTCAACGAATTTGAATCCGTAATTTATAATTACAGCACCACATCTTCCTTGGCTTCTTATATCTGGAGGGCCATCACTCAATTCTTCATGGATTCTTTTATCGTGACCATCGGGATCCTCATGCCGTGCCTGACCGGGGAATCCCTTCATTATGAACAATTCCGTGAAAAAAAAGAAGGGGCTTTCTTACACTACCTGCTGTCTTCGTTCCGGACACGAAACGTCGCTAAGCGGATCGCTCTTGGATATGCCGTGGCCGTCATCATGATCGGTATTCAGTCGTTCGCCTTTGAATTCGGACAGCGCTTTCTCAACGTCTGGGTGGAATACACCTGGATGGCGCAGTTGTCCGCCAGCTTTTTCCCTTTCTTAACCGCTTTCACACTGGGATTCATCGCCAGCGCAACGGAAGAAATTGCCTTCCGCTTATTTTCCATCAGCCTGGGGAAAAAATTCTTTAAGAATACCGCCGTCGCCGTTTTCCTGGCTTCGATCATCTGGGGGTACGGCCACAGCACATACTTGGTTTTCCCGATGTGGTTCCGCGGCCTCGAAGTCACCGCGATGGGGATCTTTCTTGCCATCGTTTACCTGCGCTTCGGCATTATCCCGGTTCTTGTGGCGCATTTCCTGTTTGACGTCTTTTGGGGGAGTTCGGCGTATTTGCTCGGGAAGTCGACCCCGTATCATTTCTACAGCGCGGTCACCATCCTCCTGTTTCCGCTGATCTATGCGCTGTACGCCTATTTTACCAACTGCCCTGAGGATGAGCGGCCAATGCACTGGCGCCTGTCAAAACACCAGCGTTTCAACCTAGAGGTGCTCAAATATTATCTCCAAGGGCACCCTATTGATTCATCAAAAAAGATAGAAGATGTAAAACACGAAATCAAAAATCATGGCTGGGATATTTCAGTCGTTGAATTAGCATTAAAAGAACTTCAGGACAACACAAAAACCGGGCCAACAACCCAAAACAAATAAAAAAACATGCTTCTGAACCCTTTGACATATCATCGGCCAACGTCACTCCCAAAAGCGGCTGATCTGTGTCAGGATTTTCCGAATGCCAAGTTAGTTAGCAAACGGAACGATGCTGATCAACCAGCTGAAAGCCGCCCAAAAATCAGATTTGCCCCCTTGAAAGGCATCTCAAAGCTTAAAGGGCTCCAGGTTGAACAGGGACAGAGGAACGCTCATTACAAAATCCATGATCACTTTAAATCTTGAAAATTACCGCTTAAAAATTTAAATGTAATATAAATGATCTTGATATTATTGCGAAAAATGTTATAAAGTTAAGTGATGGAACTGGGTGGGGTACATGTTTTATGAAAATCCTCACTCAGCTTCCCACATTAAAGAATTGCCCATAATGCCCGAAAAAATCATAAAAGCACCACAAGAACAAAATTGTGAGAAGGAGGGATGATTGTTATGATAAAAACCTTAGTGATTGTGTTATGTACCGTCTTGTTGACTTCCTCCTGCAGCCTTTATCGCGTGAACTTCGAGGAAGTGACCGACAACTATTACGTCCCCAAGTCCCCAGAAAATGTCCAAGTCGTGGAGCAGTTAACTCAACCACATGAAATCATCGGATATATCACGGTAAATACGGAACGGAACCAAGAAATGGAAGACATCCTCTACCGGATGAAAACCGAGGCCGCCAGGCTCGGAGGAGATGCTATCACGAACATCCAAAGTAACGCGACAGGATCCTGGAAGAAATTTCCTGCACAAAAATTTATTGGGAACGCTTATGTCCGGGCCAATTATTCCGCAACGGTCATCGCTTTCCCAGAATAAAAAATCTGCAAGCCCTTTAATCATCGTTAAAAATGGTGAATTTTGGGCAGAAATGCGGACGAAAACTCAAAAACATTTTTAAAAGCTCTCAAATTCTTCAGGGTGTTGGATATTGGCAGGCCCCCCGAATCATCAACCAGCAGCAAAGACACGTTTTCACTGTGGTCCCGAATGACCTCAGGACATCCTGTCCTGTCTTTAAAAACCAAGATTTCAGGAATCAATTCCGAACCCAAAAGCGGTGGATGCCCTCGTTTTCCATCCTAAACGGGAAGAAGCAATCAGGCCGGTGTGTATTGAAACAGGAGATCAGCTGATTAAACGTTTCTGTCTTAACAAGGGGATATTTCGCCGTGGCATAGGAACACGCCCCGACACGCAGACTGGCAATTGCGTGATCCTCGCTGGGAAGAAGATGTTTGTCCAAAATTTATAATCTTTATATAGACAATATAAACCTTTTTGTGGTTAAATAGAAACGGTTTTATTTTATCCGCGTCAGCTTCGAGAACAACTCTGATGACGTCGACATTTGAAGCCAAGAGCGTGTGCTATGACTTTTTCATTTTTGAACGGCGTCAAAGCTTTAGGGGCCCCGAAACGCTGGCTAAAACCGGCTGATAACAAAATATAATAAATCATAAAAATATTATAATAGTTTTGGCCCGCTCTTTGTCAACGGGATACCGTGACAAGGCGAAAAATAGCAAAAGGGACTTATTCGGTGTACCTCATTATTTATATTGGCGCAAGCATACTGGTTCTTGGGATAGGGGCTGTTATCTGGCTCTTTCTTGCTGATAAAACAGCTCCCCCGAAAATTCCCCCCCCCAAGAAAACAACGAATGGCAGCACCCTAACCACATCTCAAATACTAAAACAGCTCGGTCTGAATGAAGATCCTGACCACCCCATCGGAACCACACCGGAAGAGGAGGGAGAATCATCCAAGCATCAAACGGATCACGCTCATTCCGCTCGAGGCTTCACTCTTGCCCCACAAAACTCCACGAAAACACAGGGGACAGCCTCGCTTCGGTTAGAGGCAGAAAAGACTGCCGACGAATCCGAAAAGCGTCTCCTCGCTCAAAATGAACAGCTCAAACGTGACATCGCCGAAATGCAATCCAAAAATGAAAAACACGAAGCTCTCCTAGAGGAAAAAAACAAAGAAATTGAACAAGTAACGAAAGATTTGGAAATCGAACTTAAAAGCCGCAAAGAATTTAATAAAATAAAGGATATTCTGGAAAAAGAACTCAAAGATTCCAAAGAAAAGAATCGAAGCCTTCAAATTGACTTGGCCCAGGCGCAGACCGAGGCAGACTCGTATTTAAAGAGAGTCAAACAGTTAGAAGAAAAGATTAAGAAATTTGATGTTGAAGTTCAGGAAAAAACTGACCAGATGAAAGGACAACAACAAGAGGCGAAGCAACACCAAAAGGAGTTGGAAACTCTTGACAAAAAAATTAAAAATTTAGATCCCGTTATCGCAGAAAAAGACAGAAAAATTAATTCTCTTGTTCCTTTACTTAAAGATTTACCGGAAGGGCCCCCTAAAGATCAGCTCCCGAATCCAGCCCCGATTGCTGCCCCAGTCAACATCGCATCATCCTCCACCCAAAATCAGGAAGGAGGAGGCCAGGCCGTTCCCCCCACGAAATCGCTTAACCCTTCGAAAATTGATGACGTTGACCGAATCCGTCTTCTAGCATCAGCCGATAATGAAAATCCTCCCGATCCCAAAAGAACCCAGGAAACCCCAATCCCGAGCTCTCCTGATACTGAAAAACCATTGCCAGATCAAAACACAACTTCAGGACAGACATCGGCGGCTACAGAGTCACAGTCAGACATTTCTTTGTCACCACCATCCTCAGACACCCAGCAGCGGCCTTCCAAAGATTTTAAAGAATCTACGGACCGCACTCCCAAAGATTTGTTAAAAACCATTGAATCTGGTATGTCTAATGGAAAAACCCAAGATTCAGAAACAGAAAAGCAACCCACTCCAAGCATTGACTCTGAAACAAATTCACCGGCTAAGAAGGGACTATTGAACCTCTTAAATCTTTCCTTAGAAAAAAAAGCAACCGATGGGCACCCACACCTTGGGCCAGACATTATCGCTCAAAATCCTGAGAAAAAGTCGGCGACAGAAGGCCAAGAGGAAAAACCCACCCCGGACAAAAGCTCACAACAAGATAAACCTTAAGATTAATTTTATTTTAAAGGAGGAATAAAAATATGCCTGAAAAAACGATTAAACTCGTCCTCTTAATGAGTTGCATCAGTTTCATGCTCTGTGGAACCGTTACAGCCCAATTCTTAACAGAAAGGAATAGACCCGTGGTCGTTTTAGAAACCAATCAAGGTGTCATCGAAATAGAATTATACAGCGATATCGCGCCAAAAACTTGTGAAAACTTTACAGGTTTAATTAATAAAAAATATTACGATGGCCTTATTTTTCACCGCTGTATAAAGAATTTTATGATCCAAGGGGGGGATCCCACGGGCACAGGTCGGGGGGGAGAAAGCCTCTGGGGCGGAAAATTTAAAGATGAATTGGATCCCAACGTTACTTTTAATAAAAAAGGCCTCCTCGCCATGGCGAATGCCGGTCCGGACACAAATGGCAGCCAATTTTTTATTACCGTAACACCGACACCATGGTTAAACATGAAGCATACTATTTTCGGTGAAGTTATTTCCGGATACGAGGTCGTTGAAAAAATCGTCAATACCGAGACCGGAACCGCTGACCGGCCAATCAAGGACCAGAAGATATTAAAAGCCCTGGTCAAAGAATAACCGGATTCCGCAGCAAGCTGCGTTGCCGATTATATTAAATCACAAAAAACTGTTTTACCGTATAGGATGTCTCCCTTCAAAAATAACCAGCAAGTTAACATAACATATATTATGAGAAGTTATGTATTTTTTAAAAAACATTTTTAAAAAACAATTCCGCCCCCAGCATCCTTGACACCCTCAACACAACGCCCCGTCAAACCGCCTTTAAACAAACAGCCTGCCCCCTCATCCACGCAGCCTTCAGGATTATTAACAAATTTGCTTTGCCTTAAACTAAAACGATCTATTTCCTCCTTTAGTGTCGCCTGAGTAAACTCAGCTTTCCTGACACCAACCTGTGCTTTCCCTAAGGTTATCTTAATGATTTTCCCATTCACCAGAGCATCGGCAATCTTAGCACGCGCCTCCCTCAGTATCCTCCCAAAACTAGGCCTTGAAATCCGCATAGCCAAAGCACCGTCTCTCTGCGAAAAACCCTGAAAATCAGCCAATTTTATCGCCTCAAACTGATCCAGCGTTAATTCCACCTCTTCAGGCCGGCCTGGCTTGCCACGGGGGCTAAATAACACAGTTTTAGGCATATTTTGAATATACCGGACTTTTTGGGGACGCCCCACCTCTGCCATGACAAACATACCTCTTTGTGTGTTTGCTTAAAATAACCACTGCTTATTTTCTAGCAGTTGCTCAAAAATAACATATATTTTATCCTTAACCAAAAATCGAAATTTAAATACTATGTATCGCCGTGGAAATTAATTTCGAAAGGTGCTCTAAATTCCCGACATTGGCAGAGATTTGCCCGCCGGCCTTTTCCGTGTGAAGATTTAACACGCCAAAAACTCTATTTTGAGCTGACAAAGGCACAACCATAGATTGTTTAATGGAGGGTCTTTTCAAAAGATATTTAATGCGGGGATCCCCTTCGCGGCCGGAAATAACAAACGACGTATTATCTCGAGCCGCAATTCCAGATATCCCTTCCCCGATTTTATTCCGGGCACCCTGCGACACTTCCTCAGGCATGCCGCGCGAAACTTTTACGACCAACTCACCGGCTCTTTCATCCAACAACATAATAGAACCACTTTCTGCTTGAGTCAAATTCAGGGCGACATCCAGGATGGTGATAAGTAGCTCATCAAGGTGTATCGTCGCATAAAGATCCTTCGCCGTTTCGGCAATCTCTTTTGAAAGGACCTCTTTATTATAGTTCTTTCGATGAAGGCGTTTCATTTCAACATTTAAATCGACGATATCTTTCACGACCTTCGCCAATAAATCCAATATGGCCTTCATAGAAACAAATGAAACCACTTTTATCTCCAAAATCCTGTCGATCAAATCGTCAAATTCAATGTGCAAGCGATTAGCCATATTCATATAATCCTCGTTATCCCAACGCTTGTTAAGGATCACCGGCCCGACAATAAGATACGCCACTGTCTTTTCAACATCAGCCTTCACGGGAATAGCGAACATATGAAAATCAAACGAATCTTTGGCCTCAAGATATTGACCATGCTGGATAAACTCCTCCAACATATTGTACTCCTGCCCGGAGAAGTCAAAGCTGAACGATGCCGTTAAGAACTCAACACCGTACCCCCGGTCCAGGCTGTCCCGGTATGGCGGAATTAACAACTTGCCGTTATAATCAACAACAAAAATATTGATACGCAAAACATCAATAAATCTCCGCAGGAAATCAGTCCATTTGTCTTTGTTGACAAGCTGATCCAGAAACTGCTGGAGGTATTCTTGATTCTTCATCTTTTCCCTTTCACGGCTTATTAAAGGAAATATCAAACTTCTTCATTTTATTGTAAAGGGTTGTCCGGTTGATTCCCAGGACCGCGGCCGCGCGATTCCGATTCCAATTGCACTCTTCCAATACAGAAATAATCGTGTCTTTCTCAGGCTGCTCTAACACTTTTTTCAAAGACTGCCCATTCACAGGTTTCGTGGAAGCCGCAGAAAATTTCTCAACGTTAGGGATATCCCATTTGTTGATAATATCCGTCCGGGACATCACAACCGCACCTTCAATCGCATTCTCCAGCTCCCGGATATTTCCAGGCCAATTATACAACGCGAATAACTTCCGGACTTCGTCCGACAGACTTTTCACATTTTTATTATTAACTTTATTATAACGCGCTATAAAATGGTCTACCAGCAGATCAATATCATCCTTCCGTTCACGCAAAGGCGGCATCGTAATATTAATAACATTAATCCGGTAAAAAAGGTCTTCCCTGAAATCCCCCTGAATAACTAATTCCCTAAGCTCCTGGTTCGTGGCCACAATAATACGGGCGTCTGTCTTTCTGGTGACATTATCCCCAACCCGTTCAAAAACCCCATCCTGGAGAACCCGGAGCAATTTCACCTGCAGGCTTGGAGAGAAAGCGTCAATTTCGTCCAAGAAGACCGTCCCTCCACGCGCGAATTCAAAACGCCCCTCTTTATCTTTAATAGCCCCGGTGAAAGCCCCTTTCATATGCCCAAAAAGCTCACTTTCCAAAAGCGTTTCCGAAAGCGCCCCGCAACTCACTTCAATAAATGGTTTTTCATGTCGATACCGGTCCTTTTCATGCACGGCCCTGGCCACCAATCCTTTTCCTGTCCCGCTTTCTCCCGTAATGAGGATCGTCGCGTTAGAACTGGCTACGGACTCAACGACATGATACACCCGCTGCATCTTGTCGCTGCCACCAATCATATTGCAAAATTTTGCCGGGCTCACTTCAGCGATGATTTCCCTTAAATCCCGATTCTCCTGAAGAACTTCCTTACGCTCAACGATTTTATTAATCATTAATTTAATTTCATGATCATTGATCGGCTTCGTCACATAATCGTACGCCCCCTTCTTCATGGCCTCAACAGCAGTTTCGATAGATCCATAGCCGGTGATCATAATCACTTCCGTATCAGGAGAAATTTCTTTAATCTTGACGATAAGATCCAATCCACTCATGCTCGGGAGCTTCATGTCTGTTAACACAATATCAACACCCTTGCTCGAGATCTCTTCTAGCGCCTCTTCGGCCGTAGACGCCATCAACGCCAGGAACCCATCAATCCGAAGGATTTCATAAAGTGATTCGCGGATCAGAGGTTCGTCATCAACAATCAAAATACTATATTTATTATTATAATCTTTATAATTCATATTTCGTCTTAATTGGGAGCGTCACCGTAAAAGTCGTCCCCTTATCAAGTGCGCTTTCGACATTAATTTGTCCATCATAACTTTTAATGATCTCCATCACGATCGTGAGCCCGAGGCCGCAGCCTTTTTCTATATCTTTTGTTGTAAAAAACGGCTCAAAAATATCATCAATTTTCTCCTCGCTAATCCCAGATCCAGTGTCCGAGACGGAAAACACGATTTGCCCGTTCATCAGTCCAGAGGATATTTTAATTTCTCCGCCATTGTCCGACGCATCAATCGCATTTCGTAAAAGGTTCGTAAAGACCCTCTCCAAACCCAGGTCCACCACGTCCGGCAACACAGGAGCCAAATCTTTTGTCAATATTAGCCCTTTACCGACGATATCTGTTTTCAACACCTGCAAAGCCTGCTCCAGGGACGTATTAACATTAATCTTCTGTAAAGACGGATTTGGCGCACGGGAGCAGGCTAAAAGGCTTCTTACAATATTCGCCATCCGGTGAAGACCGTTCTTGATTTCCAACAGGTATCCTCTGACGACTTCATCATCTTTGACATGATCTAGGCATAAATTGGTATAACGCATGACCCCGTCCAAAGGATTATTAAATTCATGGGCGATTCCCCCCGTAAGTTTTCCAATCGTCGCCAACTTCTCATGACGGACGACCTGCTTTTTTAAATGGCTGGCCTCCTCACTGCTCTTACCCAGCTTATGCTTTAACGTCTGGGATTCCTCCTCAATCGTCTTGAATCTCTGATAAAGCTGAATACGGCGATAATTCAAGGCAATTTGGCTGGAAAGGAAATCGAGAAGCTGCAGTTCATTGGCGCTAAAATGGCTCCCGCACTCTTTATCTGATAAACTAATGACTCCGATCAATTTATCTTTGATCAGCAACGGAGCGCAGATAAATGACGGCGTTTTATAACTCGAGCGGGCCTTATAATTCTTAAACCGCTGGTCCTGGGAAATATCCGCCACAAAGATCGGCTTCTTAGTGGCAGCCACCTGTCCAACAACCCCTTCCCCCAAACGCTTCACCATCCGCTCCTGCTCTTTGACCTCCATGCCCTGGGCTATTTTTAGGATCAGATCTCGTTCGTTCTCATCCAAGATAAAGATAGAACCCCGGCTGGCGCCAAAAAGGTCCAAAGTCTTCTTCAGAGACGTCTCCAACAACTCCCGAGCGCTGGAAACCGCATTAACTGCGGCACAGATATCCCCGATCTGCTGAAAAACTTCAGACTGGGTGAATTGTTCAAAACTTGTCGCCTGATTATTCTTGAGCATTTTGAGATTGAGGCACCGCCTGGAAACGGATGCCGATATTTTTTTCCTTTAACTCCTTTAACCCGTTAATCGTTTTCTGCAAATACACGCTGTATTGATGTCGGGGGTGCTGATTCAGGAAATCCTGATAAATGGCAATCGGCGTGTCATAATCCTTCAGATTAGCGACAGACATCGTGTTGATCGTTTTAACAATCAGCACAATTTGCTGAGGTGTCATCATCTCGCTGTCCGCATATCTGTTCAGCATCTGGCCCAAAAGATGAATCCCTTTTTGTGTATCCCCTCTGGCAAAGTGAACCGCGGCCGACATCCGCTGCGAGGCAAAGGCATATTTTGTTTCAGGGTTCTTTTTCGCGATGGCATCATAAAACACAAGCGCCTCTGCGCTTGCTTTTTCAGCGTCCGCAGGCCTCCCGATTTTCGAATTTAACGTAATAAGGTACATCGGCATGCTCATACCAATATCCGTTGCCGCATATTGTCCTATGATTTGACGATAGGCTGTCTTGGCCTCATCATATTTTGCTTCCAACTCAAAACTGTTGCCGATGTGCATCAAGGCCTCCGCACACAACGCGGGATCATCAGGATAGCGCGTAAGTGCTTCCTGAAAACCGGCCCGGGCTTTCACATAATCTTTTTTTAACAAATAAATTTTGCCTATTTTTATATAAATCTTCCGGGTTAGCCCGTTAGCTGGAAACCGCTGGATAATTTTCCGGTATTGGTTAACCAACCCTTCATAATTCTGATCTGGAACCGCCTTGGGATCACGCGCGATCTGCTCAAACTGCTTTTGAGCCCGCCAAAGTTGCTTCTCCATCCCGTATTCCCCTTTATCCAAAAAGGTTAATACGGCAAAAACGGCGAGGAGAATAAAGAGGAATATAATGATTGTCTTTTTCATTTTTCTTCTTTCTTTAATAAATAATAGGTTGTCATGGTTGTATAATGAATAATGTCAATGACAATAGAAAGAATAACCCCAACAATCGCCAGAATTCCCAGAAGCTCCGGAGGCGCCGCATCTTTATAAATACTGGTCGTGGATTGCAATAAAATAACCGGCAAATAAATCAACGCCGGCAAAATCAGGACAAGAAGGGTAAACCCAAAAGATTTCCACAAAATTTTAAAATTTGACGCCAAAGCCCCAAAAATTTTTTTCTTATCAATGATAATACCCGGGATAACATAAATAAATAGTGCTGTTGAAAACACGGCAAGGAAAAGATTAAAGTAAGGAACACTTAATAAAACCATCTGCTTAAGAATATAATAAATTCCGCTGGTCGAGCGGATAACAAGCGCCCGGTTAATCACAAGTTCGTGCAACTGACTTAATCCGATCATGGTCGCCACGGGCAAGGCAGCGCCAATGAACAGATGCACATAAGATGCTGCCGCGCGCTTAAAAGCCGCTTTTAAAATAACGGGTTGACCATTATTAATCGCATTTATAATTGCGATCGATACTCCGATAAAAAAGCTGTTAAGCACTACAAATATAACACTTTGTAACAATGTGCTTTGGAACCACTTGGCAAGGACATAATATGAAAACGGATAATGAAGAAAAACTTCCCCCTCAAGTTTCCGGATAATCGGGCCGAAGAAGGTCACCAACGGATACCTGGGGGCAAAAAAAAGCAGCTCAAAAATCAGAAACTCATAAAACGCAATAATGGCATAAGGGGAAAGGATCTGAGGATGAGTAAATAATGTGCTGATAGCTGTTTTGATCAGTGCAATCGGCTGCTTACTCTTACTTTCTGAAGACATACCGTATCCTCCCCCTTAATGTATTTAAATCAACTAATTTCAAATACTTAACGAGATACTACCATACCCCATCTTTCATGTCAAACAGATTCACCGCAGAATCCTGAATGATTTAAAAAATCATAAAAAAAGACAGGCTTGAAACAACCTGTCTTTTTTATTTTTTAACGAGTCATAAAAAATATCCGCACACTCGTTTGATGACTGAAATAAATCCAAAAGAATTATTTCTTCCTTAAGGATTTGATGTAACCCATAGCAGCAATCCCACCACCAATAAGCAACATTGTCGCAGGCTCGGGATTATGCAATTGAGCAACCACATCTTCTCCACCAGGAGGAATAATGGCGCCGCCGCCATTAATAATAGACGGATCGTTTTCAAATAAACCACCAATGGATCCAACCGGCGAACTCCCCCCCGTGCCACTATTACATCCGTAAACAAACGGAAGCAACATACTAAAAAGGAATAAATTGTGTAACCTAGCCATTAAATCTTTCACGAATACCCCTCCCTTCAACATAGGAATAATGATATTAAAATCTTTAATCATTTAGAGAGCAAAGATTGTGCCAACTCAAATGATTACGACTGGCAACCTTTCTATTAATATAACTAATTGTTGATAAAAGATTTATAAAATTATTTTTTTAAATATCTATATATGTCCTGGGTTGTCTAGGACTGTCCAGCCCCTGAATTTGATTATTTTTTTATACAATGTTGCTTTATCGAACCCACTCTCGCCCTTAAGTTTTCGGCAATTTCATCATAAATATCGTGGCCGTCCTCTTTCCCGCTTACCAAACCTTCCATGGAAACCGGTGCTGAAAAACAGACTTTAACCGCAGCTAAACGAGGAAAACGGCGTGTCCTAGGCCACGTCTTAAAAGCGCCATCCAGATAAACCGGGACGACGGGGACATTGAGCTCCTTGACCAAAATCCCGACTCCTTTTTTAAACTTATTCATTTCCCCGTCTATGGATCGCTGCCCTTCCGGGAAATAACACACAACTTTATCATAGCGAAGGACATACGCGCATCCTTTCAAAGCCTCAATTAGATTATAGCTCACCTCTAGCGGGATAAGCCTCGCTATCTTAATAAAGGGCCGCAAAAACCCATTCTCAAAAAAATTTCTGTACCCCACAAAATAAGTTTGCAAGGCGATCGAATAGGGCAATGCACACAAAATAAACAGCCCATCCAGATAACTGGTGTGGTTGGGGCAGATAAGATATGGGCCCTTGCGGGGCAAATGCCCCTCCCCTTCTGTGCGCATGAGGAATAAAACTTTGAAAAAAAGCTTAAAAAACGTGATCACGATGATATTAAACACCCGTGCAAGAAATCCAAACGACAATTTAATCCAACGCACGGTTTTCTCCTGCGGCGTTTCCGTTAAAATCCGGCCCCATTGAATAGCCGCATCTTCTTTGACCGGACTGACGTCGTTCGGGACAACCTGTCTTAACTGTTCCATCAGGTCATGAATAGTGTTACACATAAAAAAGTCCATTGATTGCTCGTCATCCAACTCCAGGTTCAAGCGCTCCTGAATATTAAGAAGCAGTTCAATCCGACCCAGAGAATCCAGCCCCAGATCAAGTTCGAGATGGTCTTTTTCCTGCACGTCTCTCTGCAGTGTTTGCTGAATAAACGACATAGCGAACTGGGTCATGTTTTCAAATTGCCCCGAGGTTTCCTCGGAGAGATGTTGCCCGGGTTCAGACCGTGATGTGGCGCGGGATAAGCAGCTATATATTTCCTCCAACTGATACCGCTTAATTTTACCCAAACGGGTTCGAGGTAAAGGGTCTTGAGAAATCATGAAACTCTGAACCCTTTTATACGAGGGAAGCCGGGCCGAGATATTATCCATTTCCCATTTAATTTTATCCCGGATTCCGGAAACCTGCTGAAGGCGAAACTGCTCTTCATCAATAACGACAATGGCGACCAGATGATCTGTCCCCGACATAAACGCCCCCTCTTTCGAAGAAAGCACCGCTATTTCTTTTATAAAAGAGATCTGGCTGTATTCTTTTTCCACGTCCTCAGGATAGATGTTCTTTCCACTGCTTAAAACAATCATCTCTTTAATGCGTCCCAGGATATAAAGATACCCCTCCCCATCCAGACGGCCAAGATCCCCGCTGGAAAACCATCCTTCCTTCAACACCGTGTCCGTTTCAGATTCCGCCTTAAAATATCCTTTCATCACATTGGGCCCTTTGATCAACACTTCCCCCATACCCGTTTCATCCGGATGAATGATCTTAATCTCACCCCCCGGCAAGGCCTTGCCCACAGAACCCAATTTAACGCGCCGCGGGGGGGTCAAAGCGGCCACCGGCGATGTTTCTGTTAAACCATACCCCTCCAAAACAGTGAATCCCCAATGGGTGAACACCCGTGCCGTACGGATATCAAGCTTGGCGCCGCCGGAAACACAATATCGGATCCGGCCGCCAAAAGCAGAATGGACCTTTTGGAACAAAACCCGGCTAAAGTTCACGCCCGTCAGTCGCCTCAAGGCCGCTGCCAAAGGCGACAAAAGCCGTAAAACCTGTTTTGCCCCCCATGGCAGACCGTCAAGCCGCTGCTGAATAGCCCTTTCCAGCAAAGCAAAAACCTGAGGGACGCCGACCAAAATGGTGGCCCGGGCGCTTTTCATCGCTTTGGCCAGTTCCAGAGAATTCATACCGGCAGGATACACCACGCTGGCCCCGCATAACAACGGGATCAACAACGTCGACGTAAAAGCGTAAGCGTGATGTAAGGGTAAAATCGACAAGAAAACATCCTGGGGTCGCGCGATATTGAGCGCGTAAATCGAATACACATTCGACAGCAAGTTCGCGTGCGTCAGCATGACGGCCTTGGGACAAGCAGTCGTCCCGGACGTATAAAACAACATCGCCACATCATCAGAGGCGGAATCCTTCTGGAAAACATCCCTCACGTCCAGGCCGCTCCATTGCGACTGAAACGCTTTCGCGTCAACGGTGTAGGCCGGGACAGGCGAATGCAAATCCGGAAAACTCTTTTGAACCCGCTCCGTCAAAAGAACCACTCTGGCCTGGCAATGATCCATAACCGCCCGAACCTGCTCAAGAGAATACTGGACATCCAAAGGAACGGCCACGGCCCGGGCATACATCACGGCCAGGAAAGCCTGGACAAAGGCAGGCCGGCTATCCATCAATAAAATAATTTTATCTTGAGGCAGGACGCCCTGGGCTTTAAGGTATTCCCCCAGCCGCACAGCGTCATCAAGAAGGCTCCGGTAAGAAAAAGTATCCTGCGTTTGCGCTTTAAAAAACACCAAAGCGGGCTTATCAGGGTGTTTGAGAGAAACCTGCCGGAAGGCGCTAAAAATATGCTGTTCGACAGATGTCATAAATGTCGAATTTATTCCTTCGTCAAAGTGCTTTGATCCAAACTGTCGGTAAAATATTCAAAAAATTTCGGGAACTTCCGCCGGACTTCCTGCTCCATGATCGGGATTTTGCCTAAATACGGCCGAACCGGGCCATAAACATCGATTTCCTCCCCAATACAATCAAACCGGAATCCATGGATCCTCAATAAAAGCCAAAGGCTTTTTTCCATAAGCGCGTACCAATAATTGATCCCCCGCCTTTTACTTTCCTGGTACATCTCCCGATAAAGCCCGAAGGCCATCGGTTTGGCCCGCCGCAGATACTCCGCGTTGTTCCCTTCGATTTTCTTATCCTCGACTTGCGGTTCATAATACATCCGGTCATCACGTCTGCGGCGCAACTGCTTACTGATAACAAGGCGTGAGATTTCCGCATACCCCATCCCGGGCATCGGATCAGGCTTGATCTGAATACTCGGGCAATGCCGCTCAATCGGCAGGAGCAGGGCTCCCGGAAGGATAATCCGCATTGTGCCCACCACGTCCCCAGTGGCGTTAACCGCTACAAAATGGATAGATTGCGCGTCGTACTCGTCCCGCTCGGAACACTCCGGATAATCTTCCTCGCGGATAAACCCGCACTCCCGGCAATAAACCTGAAAACGCAGCTTAAAAATCTGCTGCATCAAGTCTTTCTCGTCGGTATCTACTTTCTTAAATGTAAAATATTCCATAGATGGTGTTATGCTAACACATCCTGTCCGGCGTGTCAACATGAAGCGCGGCTATTATCAAAAACTCCGCCATGATCCCGCGGGAAGGGCTTAGGTTTCCGTTCACGCACGGGACAGGCTTTGCCGGAAGGAAAACCATCCGGCTCTTTGCGGCTTGGCGAACACATGGGGTTCAAGGATCGGACAACCATATCGGGAGATAAAATTATGGATAGAACGCTCTATTTCCAATAAAGAAACAACATACGGGAACACCGACCCGTAATAATTAATTTCCGGGCCTATGCTATTAAATTTGAATCCGTACAAGGCTAAAAGCAAATACAGCTTTTTTTCCATAAGAGCATACCAATGTGTGATATTTAAACGCTGGCTCTCCTCAAACACATAGCTGCAAAGCCCTATGATGATACACTTCGCGAAACAACGGCACACGACATCCGAATTGTTCCCCTCACATGCCTTGCGATTCTCTTGACAGGGGCGGATAAACGGCCCCCGGTTGCGGAGTTTCTTGCTGATAATAAGACGGGACATCTCTGCAAAACGAACATGAGCGCAAACCTGCTTTGGATTATAGGCCGATGGACATTGCTCCTCCAGAGGGAGCGCCAATTCACCCGGAAGGATCAACCTCACAGCCCCCACCACGTCCCCATCAGGGTCTATCGCCGCAAAATGCTGAGCCTGCTGGTCATACCGGTCATATTCCAGGCCATCGGGATAATGTTTCGAATCAACATACCCGAATTCGCTCACATAAACCTCGTAACGCAACCGGTAAATCTGGTCCATCAGCCGAGGTTCATCCTTATATACCTTTTTATAAATGAGATCTTTCATAAGAATAATAGCGTCATGCTAGCATCCGCCCCTCGCCCTGTCAAGGCGATTTCTCCTTACACCCCCACCCGCATACAAACCTAGACAAACTAAGACACAGGGGAGAACCTTTCATGGCCCGGGAAGACGCCTCGTCCTTCCCTAAAGCTTATTTTCTACGTTTCACTTCAAACAGGGTTCCAGATAAAGGCAGAATCATGGGAAAGAAGAATACGGACCTGGCAGGATCAAAACGGACAATAAATTTTCTCTTTCCACCGAGCTCTTTAAGATAAAGCATCCGCGAATATTTCTAATTGCATTTGCATCTTAAAGTACCATATGTTAGCATAATTGCAAATAATTTTCCTGTATATTTCACGAGGTCCGTCATGAAATTCAATATCATCAGGCTGTCCTGCTTAGCCCTTCTTTTCTATGCCTTCCCTTTATATAACGCCCAGGGAGCAGAACTGTCCGCCAAAGAGTATATCAAACGGTCAGACGACCTGATGAGGGGAGACACCAACCAGGGGATATATACCATGCATATTAAAACTCCCAACTGGGAAAGGGCTCTCCAGCTGCAGGTCTACAATTCCGGCCGGACCCGCACGTTTATCCGGATCCTTTCCCCGGCCAAGGAATCCGGGATCGGAACGCTGCGGGTCGATAGCGAAATGTGGAATTACCTTCCCAATGTCGAAAAAACGGTTAAAATCCCCCCCTCCATGATGCTCCAACCCTGGATGGGCAGTGACTTCGCCAATGATGACCTCGTGAAGGAAAGCAGCATCGTTGAGGATTACAAACACCGGATCGTTGGGGAAAAAGATCTTCAAGACAAAACCATTCTTAAAATCGAGCTCACTCCTGTGCCTGACGCCCCCGTCATCTGGGGTAAAATTTACCGCTGGATCCGGAAAGAGGATTACGTTCCTCTGAAGGAAGCTTATTATAACGAAAAGGGCGAGCTGATCAAGACTCTCTATTATCTCAACGAGGGACGGGTGTCTGACCGGGTGATTCCACGGACATGGACGATGAAATCTGAAATCAAACAAGGCCACACGACCACAATCCGGCTGGAAGCCGTGGAATATAATAAACCCATACCCGATGACATCTACTCGCTGACACATTTAAAGAAAATTCAATAACCCTGTGTCCGGCATCCTGCGGACAGGACAGCCGAAAAACCACGCAATTTAACAAAACGGCATGCTTACCTTTATTAAAATCGCTTTACGCAATATCTTCCGAAACACCAAACGGTCCCTGATCACCATTTCGGCCATCGGATTTGGGCTCGGCGCTCTCATTTTTATCTGGTCCTTTGTAGAAGGAGCCCACAAACAAATGATCCAGAACTACACATCCTACCTGACAAGTCACGTTTTGATCCACCAAAAGGGCTACCACGAAAAAAGCACCTTGGAAACATATCTGCAATCCCCGGGGCCCCTGCTCTCCACCCTTAAACAAGACCCGCGCATCGCCGCAACATCTCCGAGGGTCAGGGCCGACGGATTGCTGAGTTCTTCCGAGTCCTCAGCCGGCGTCCTGATCTACGGCGTTGACCCAGATCAAGAAAAAAATGTCAGCCGCCTCAGTCAGCGCGTAAAACCCGGGGCTTTCCTGAAGCCGGATAGCGACAAAGACATTGTCATCGGAGCTTCTTTGGCTAAGAACCTCAACGTTGGCCTCGGGGATAAAGTGGTTATCATGTCCCAGGCGTTGGACGGGAGCATCGCTGCCGGAGCGTTTCATATCCTCGGCCTGCTCGATACCGGGGTCGAAGAAATTGACAAAGGCGTGGTCCTCCTGCCCCTTAAGGCGACCCAATCCCTCTTTGTTATGGATGACGGCATATCCGAAATTGCCGTCCGGTTAAAGACGGCGAGCCAGGCGAAACCTATTGCCCATGACCTCGCTAGAAATCTTCCGTCAGCTAAACTGGAGATCCTGCCCTGGCAGGATGTATCGCCGATGATGGAACAATGGATCGAATTTGATAACGCCTTTATATGGATCATCGTGATCGTGGTCATGATCGTTGTCGCCATCGGGATCCTAAACACGGTTCTCATGGGGGTCCTGGAACGGACCAGGGAATTCGGGATCCTCCTCGCTTTAGGGACTAACCACAAACAAATCATCGCCATGGTCGCGTGGGAATCCTTATTCCTGGGGCTCGTTGGCAGCCTAGCCGGATTAATAATCGGATCTTCCTCAAGTCTGTATTTCTCAACGGCGGGCATCGACCTGTCCCTTTTTACCAGCGCCATGAATTCCTTTTACATGGACGCTTTTATCTATCCGGTCCTGCACCCCGGTTATGTGGCGGTTTCCGTGATCCTGGTTTTAGGCACAAGCATGATCGTTTCCATTTACCCGGCGTGGCATGCCGCCCATCTTAAACCCGTGGACGCGATCCGGAGTATTTAAACAATGGCTCTTCTGGAAACAATCCATCTTAAAAAAACTTACACGATCGGGAAAAACATCCAAACCGACGCTTTACGCGGCGTGTCTTTACAAATCGCCGAAGGCGAATTCCTCGCGATCGCCGGGCCTTCAGGATCAGGGAAATCCTCCCTTTTAAACCTGATCGGCGCCCTGGACACGCCAACAGCAGGAACTGTTTTGCTGGATAACCAGAATATTTCCGAAATCAACAGCCAAGAACTAGCCGCCTTCCGGTTGCACCACATTGGCTTTATCTTTCAGGCGTATAACCTGATCAACACGTTGACTGCCGTTGAAAATGTTGAATATATCATGCTCCTGCAAGGCGTCAACCGGCGCACCCGGGAATCGAAATCGGAGGCGATCCTGGAGCGGGTCGGGCTGGCCGATTATATCAACCGTTTTCCTCAAGAAATGAGCGGAGGACAGCAGCAACGGATCGCAGTCGCCCGGGCCATGGCCGCCGAACCGCGAGTCATCCTGGCCGACGAACCCACCGCCAACCTCGACTCCAAAACAGCCCAGGATCTGCTTGATCTGATGGCGGAACTCAACCGGGAAAAAGGCGTCACGTTTGTTTTCTCTACGCACGACCAGCTCATCATGGAGCGGGCCCATCGCCTGATAACCTTAAAAGACGGAGTGATCACCTCATGAAAAAAAACATTGTCCTTTCAATTTTCCTGCTGCTATCTGTGCTTTCGGTCCCGGCGATGTCCGCGGACACGTTTCAGATCAGCGGGTATTACAAAAGCCTGTTGACCTCCGGGCAGTCGGTCGCCACGAAAGAGGGCATTTTCGCCGCCACCAATCGCCTGCGGCTGGAATTTAAAACGCAAATGGACCCATGGCAGTTTTACTTGACGGTTGACAACGAAGCGATCATCAATGATTTTGCCAATACGGCCGACTTCGCTTTCATCCGCTCCCGCGCCCAGAATAAAAACGCGGCCCTGGACATGGATGTTGTTTCCGTCGATGATGACCATTTGTATTTAAAACATTCCGTCTACCGGGCCTTCGCGAAGTACTACACGGCGGAATTCCAGGCGGCGATCGGCAAACAGCTTATCGACTGGGGCCGCATGCGGTTTTATTCCCCGGTTGACATCTTCAATTCCGTCGCCGCGTTAAACCTGGAGCCGGACGAACGCATCGGGATAGACGCGATTAACCTCAACTTTTCACCCAAGGACTTTGTCGGCATCAACATTGTCGCGGCACCCGCCAATTCCGAAAAGGACGCAAGCGGCGGGATCCGCCTTCACAAAACAATCTCAACATACGACCTGTCTTTGATCGCCGCCTCGGTCTACAAAAATCAAATCCACGGGTTCGCCTTTGACGGCTATGTTAAAGACGCGGGCTTCCGGGGAGAAATCACGCATACCCGGCAAGATGACAACAGGGAGTTCACCCGCGCGGCCTTGGGGCTTGATTACCGCTTCAATAAAAAATGGTACGCGTTAGCTGAACATTTTTATAATGGCGGGCACGAAGACAACGACCCCGCGGCCTTAACGACATCTTACAAATTGTCACGGCAGATCGTTTCCTTTAACAGCCAGCTCAGCAGTTTCTTGGTTCAATATACGCTCTCCCCCCTCATCGAAATCAACCAGTACGCCATTTACGACTGGGACGGCCCCAGCGTCGTCCTCAACCCGGAAATCCAGTATGACTTAAACAAACACACTGATCTGCGTTTCGGGACCCAGCTGTATTTCGGGAAGGGCAATTCCGAATTCGGTGATAATGAACATCTTTATTACGGAGAATGCGTATTGTTTTTCTAAAAAAGCCATGAATCCTTTTAAAAAATTTTTTGATCGATATAAAAGAACCCAAATCTTAAATTTATTAACCCAGTCGGCCCCGGAAGCGATTGAAGCCCACGGCCGCAAACTCATCCTCCCCGCGTTCCGGCGCGCGGCCCGGCAGTTGCCCGCCTACAGGAAGATCCTCTCTGATTACGGTCTGTCATCCGACGACATTAACACCTTAACCGATTTCAAGCAAAAAGTCCCTGTTATTGCCAAAGAAGATATTTTCCCGTCGTCTGCAATCGAAGAACTCCTCATGCAGGGCCAGGTCAACTCCCTGGCCAACGTGATGGTCAGCTCCGGTTTCTCCGAGAAAAATTCGTACGGCTTCGGGACTTTCTCCGACAGGCAGGAGACGGCATTCATGATCGACACGATCCTGGAATACTTGTTTCAGATTTCCAGGAAAAAAACATTTCTCCTCAACTGCCTGCCGATGGGGGTCAAAATACCGTCCGCCCTGCCGATGGCGGAAACCAGTGTCCGCAGCGACCTGGCCCTTTCGATTCTGCAGAAGCTCCAAACGGCTTTTGAACAATTTTTAATTGTCGGAGACCCCTGTTTTCTTAAAAAACTCGTCGAAGATGGCTGCACAGCCGGGCTGGACTGGCCGAAAATCAACGTGAGCCTCATCCTGGGATCCGAATGGTTCTCCGACAGTTATCGCCACTACATGGCACAACTGCTCGGCGTGGATTTTAACCGGCCCGAACAGGGATATATTGGCGCCAATTTCGGCGTCACGGAACTTGATCTGTCCCTGGCTCACGAAACGATTGAAACGATCCGCCTCCGTGCAGAAATGCAGAAGAATCCGGAATTCCGGCGAAAAGTCCTCGGAAACCAGGGGAGACAGGTATGCCCGGAACTGCTAGTTTATTACCCTAACCGCTTCTTCCTGGAAACCTCTTCTCAACATGAATTAATTTTTACAATGTTGAATCCGAAAGCCCTGACTCCGCTGATCCGTTACAATACCAACGACAACGGCTTTCTGCTCTCTCATAACACTCTCAAAAATATCCTGGCCGAAGAACAACGAGGCGACCTGCTCCCAAAACTTAAACTCCCTCTTCTGGCCCTGCAGGGACGAACGAACAAAAACCTTGACCTGCAAGGGAAATCCGTCTACCCGGAAGACATTAAGGAAGGGCTCTATAGCGACACCGAAGTGGCAGGATTAACGACCGGCTGTTTCCGGATGAGCGGCCAGCAAAATATCGGGCAGATCGAAATCCAACTGAAAAAACACATCCCCCTGACTCCGGATTTAAGACAAAAATTCCGAAAGGCCCTCCTGAAATTCGCGGGGGCAGACATGGAAATCGTCGTTTATCATTACCACGATTTCCCTTACGGGGTGGAACTAAATTACGAGCGGAAATTTATTTATTCTTAAATTTCACGGAACACCAGCGAGAAAGGATGATCATGCCTTCGGAACTTTACAGGATGCTTTCAAACAGGAATATTGGACTTCTCTCTGAAGAGCAGCAGCTGCGTTTAAAGGATTCCTGCGTCGCAGTCTGCGGATTAGGAGGGCTTGGGGGCGCGGTCGCAGAAATTCTCGCCCGAACCGGGATCGGCGCTTTTAAACTCATGGATCGCGGCACGTTTGAACCGACCAACCTGAACCGACAGATCTATTGTTTTACCGACACGAACGATCGCCTTAAAACCGATGTCACGGAAGAATATTTACATAAAATCAATCCGGACATCCGGATAGAAAAACACCAAGAAGTCACTGAGAATAATGTCCAAACCCTTCTCTCCGGCGTGGACGTTGTCGCCCTGTGCGTGGATGCGCTGATTCCAATCCTGCTCTTAAGCCGGGTTTCCAGGCAAAAAAGAATCCCTCTGGTGGAAAGCTGGGCCGTGGCCTATGGCAATGTCCGGGTCTTTAATGAAAACACCCCTTCCTTAGAAGAAGTCTACGGATTCCCGACTATCGGCCGTGAAGTGTCATCCATAACCCCGGAAGAAGAACAAGGTCTTATCCTGCAATCCATTGCCAGCATGATGTCTCTGGAAGGGCTCAAAAAGTTTTATCCGGACTCCGCCATACACCGGATGATGGAAAAAGGAGAAGGCACCACCCTCGCGCCCATGGTATGGCTGTCTTGTGTTATGGTCGCTTGTGAAATTATTAAAATTTTATTGAATTGGGGAAATCTGGCGCTAGCACCGCATTTCGCGGTTTATGATTGTGTTCATCATCGCATCCCGCCACAAAACAGCCTTTAACTAACAAATGGCTTGGCCTTAGGATCCGGGGCCTGTCCCTGCCCCCATGGCGCCGCCCCCTAACGCTTGCATCATCTGGCCGGCCGTAAGAGTCTTATGTTCCCGCCCGTTCATAAGCACGGCGAAATTACGAAAAAAGATTTTTTCTTTAATATCTTCCGCAAGATCCAGGCTTGCAACGCAATCCACAAAGTCTTTCATCCGGTGAGATTGGTTCCCGAACGGCATCGGATAATCAGTCCCGAAAATAAATTTATCCGCCCCCAACCTTTCAATCAAGTTGTTATTCAACAGGGCCCTGATCTCATACAGATACGCGGCGGTATCAATAAACACGTTGCGGTTTTTCTCCGTCACCATAAATGCCTCATTATGCCACAACGTGCCTAAATGGGTCAGCATGATCCGTAAATCAGGGAACGCGCAGGCGACCGTGTCGAGCAACAACGGGTTTGCCTGATCCAATTTTGCCATTGCGCCAAACGGCGTTGTGCCCACATGGAACACGGCCGGCACATTTAATTCCACGGCCCTTTCATAAACAGGGAAAACCCGTTCATCATCGGGATAAAAGTCCTGCAACGGAGGATGAAACTTAATCCCCTTAAGCCCTAGGTGAGTGACAGCGTGTTCAATCACGTCTGCCGCGTCATCCCGCAGAGGGTTGACCGAGGCAAAGCCGATCAACCGATCCGGGAACTGCCGGCAAAGCGCGGCCACATATTCATTGGAAGAATACACAATGGGCGCTTCACAGGCGAACAGGACGGCCTGCCCGACCCCTGCTTCGTCCATCTGCTCAAAAAGTTTTCGCGGCTCTAAAAGCGATAAAGTCTGGTCCAGGTTCTTAAATACTTCCAATTCCAAAGAAATTTCCATATCCGGGTTCTGCTGCAACATCTTCTGCAACTCAATAAGGTGCACGTGGGCATTAATGATTTTCATAATATATTCCTTTATCTTCGACAAGAACACCCGCACGCCTCATGACACGCGGGCCACCAGTTTTCTTATTATATTATAAAGATATTATATTACAACAAGGAAATGCTGATGCTTGATGCTTATTAGAGCCCCTGCTCGCCCATGATTAAACCTTTTTTGTGTGGATGCGTTTATACAATAAAAAAGCAGGAGGCGAATGCGCCTCCTGCTTTTTTATCAATGAATGGCCTTCTCGACCACCCCTTGAGGAACTTATTGCTTTCTTCTTAAACCAACTAACCCAACTAAACCGGATCCAAGCAATAACATGGACATCGGTTCCGGAACAGCTTTACCCTTAATCGGGTCTTCGCTCACGGCTAACCAGCCGAATGTTCCAGGTGCGGAAGTATCAAATTGGCCAAAGAAATCGGCATATGAAATAACACCACTGTCAGAAACTAATTGATAATCATTGCTGTCAAACATGGATGCGGCAGACCCACCGATCACAACCAGATAAAAAGCACCATCACCAGTAAACGGTGTTGTGGTGCTATCCAGGTTGTTATCATAAGTAATATGGTCATCAATGGTTGTACCATTACCATATTTGATCCCGGGAACCAAAGCGAGTCTTAAAAATAAACTGCCGTCGGTTACTGTGGGATAAGTGTTGCCTACTCTGGCGCTAGGGCCAGCAGTCGGATCAAAATTCTCCGCAGAATCAAGATAGACATCA
>JAKQKX010000086.1 GCA_029560465.1 Candidatus Omnitrophota bacterium | reverse complement strand
AATAGGAACGGGATCCGGGTATCAGACCGCGGTGCTGGCCTGTCTGGCGGACCGCGTTTTTTCCGTAGAACGCATTGCCTTGCTGGCCACTCAGGCGCGCAGAACACTCGACGCGCTGAATATCTATAATGTGGCCATCAGAGTGGGTGACGGTTCTTACGGCTGGAAGGAAGAAGCGCCGTTTGACGCCGTTATTACAACCGCCGCGGTGCCGGCGATTCCCCGGTATCTGCTGGATCAGTTGGTTCCGGGGGGAAGAATGATTGTCCCGTCGGGTGGCCGCGATGTGCAAACCCTCTATAAACTAACCCGATCCAAGGAAAATCCTGAAGAGATTATACAAGAAGACCTTGGAGGCTGCCGCTTCGTCAGTTTGATAGGGGAGAGCGGATGGAGAAAATAGCAACGCGGGCAAAACCGGTTTTTTTTCTTCTGCTGGTCTGTCTGATTTTTTCCTGCTGGCATCCCCGGCTGCAAAAGGCCCAGGCGGCGGGCGTTTATCATTTGGTGAAAAAGCAGGAAACGGTCTGGAGTATAGCCCGGACTTACGGTGTTTCCGTGAAGGATATGGTTACCATCAATCATATCGACGACGTGAATCAGATAGAGGAGGGCTCGGTGCTATTCATTCCTTCGGCCGAGCGGGTCATTGATGATACCACCCAGATAAAAAAAGAAAAGGTCGATGAAGCCCCCAAAACGGACATTCGGGATTCGGGCAGAACCGGAGATGGGAAAAACAGCAAAAAAACCGGCGGCAAAAAAATAGCCGCTGAGGCAGCCCCCGTAAAAACCGGCGATCTTCAAGATTCCGCAACGGCAAAAATCCGGGACGACAAACCAACGGATCCAAAAAATCAAACGGTTGAAGAAATGGTTGTCCCGGACCGGAAAATAAAAGCGACACGCAACAAATTTATCTGGCCGGTGCAGGGCGAAATCAAGGCGCATTTCGGTATTCAACCCAATAAAACGCTCCATAACTGGGTTAAAATCGTTTCTGCGTCGGGAAAGAAAATCAAAGCGGCGGAATCCGGCACGGTCATTTTTTCATCCCATCTGAAGAATTACGGTGAAACCATTATTATCCGTCACAAAGATCATTTCGCCACGGTCTACACCCATCTGAAAAAAAGGCTGGTCAAA
>JAKQKX010000025.1 GCA_029560465.1 Candidatus Omnitrophota bacterium | reverse complement strand
CGTTGACGCCGGAGGTCATGAAAAACGCCAGGATGTAGGCGACATGCCCCGTGAGGAAAAACGCAAGGCCGGCCGCAAACACCTTGCGGTTAAAGAAAAAGGCAAGACAGATGTCGCCTGCGAAGCAAAGGACAAGACCTGTCAGGATGAGATAGAAATAAGGTCCCGCGGCATAGGGTTGAATGAGAGCCGTTACGATGAAGAGCCCCGACAAAAAGGGTTTCGTAAGGAGGATCCCCTTGAGGTTTTCCTTTTTTTCGGCAAAAAGAAGTCCACAAAGAAGAACCGCAGCTATCGCCGGAAGGACGATGGTGTTCATTGTTTTTTCTCCTTAATTGAATTAGCGGTCCAAACGAGCTGAATAATCTTTCCATCCGGGTCGTTGCCTGGAATCACGTATAGGAAACGAGGGATGATAAGTCAAGCAGTTCCTGAAAGGTATTGTTCACAATCCATTGATTTGTATCTGGAAATGTCAAAGGGTAACGGCCTGTTGCCCCAACTGGTTTGCTATTGACATTCACGTTTTCCGGGGCTACATTAAATACATACCAGGCAGTACTTTTTAAAAGTTCATAAGCGCGCCGATTTCGGAAGCCTCCTTTCTCAAACATCAAGCCCCTGCTGTCATTCACTTTCGTTCGCTCACCGCATTGCCCGTTGACGGAAGAAATCGCGGGAAAGACAACGTTTTGTGGGAAAGAGAACAAATGAAGAAACGATTGATCCAACCAGAAACAAAAATTAAATCGAAAGGAGGTTCCTTATGCCCGCAAGAAAATTGAAAGAATATTTGGACAGTCAGGCCGTTAAGTACATCAAAATTGCCCATTCACCGGCCTATACGGCCCGGGAAATTGCCCAGTCCCTGCACATCAAGGGGAGCATGGTGGCAAAGACCGTCATTGTTGTGATTGAGGGAAAGATGGCCATGGCGGTTCTCCCGGCCAATCACTCCATCAACTTTGACCATTTTCGCAAGGCCATCGGCGATAAGGAGATCCATCTTGCCACAGAGGGTCAGTTCAAGGGACTGTTCCCGGATTGCGAAGTCGGCGCCATGCCTCCTTTCGGGAATCTATACGACATGGAGGTTTACGTGGACGAGCGTTTACGGGAAGATGAGGATTTCTTTTTCAATGCCTGCTCCCATTCGTAACTGGTGCGGATGGCGTACCAGGATTTTGAAAGGATCGTAAACCCCGGGGTGATCAAACTTACCTGATGCCGGTTTTCTTCGTTTGATCCTGTGAAGCAACCGGAAAAGCAAATTGCCGCCGGGGAAGTGTCGGCGACCGAATTTCAAGAAAGGAGAGCAGCTATGTCAAAACTTCATTTAACGCCGGAAGAGGAAGCCAAGGTTCTGGAAATCCTGGAAAGGTACCTTCCGGAACTGCAGAACGAAACGGTGCATACGGACAATAAAGAACTCCGCAAATTTTTTAAGGAACGCCAGGCGTTTATGGAAGAGCTGATGAGGCGGTTGAAAAGCTGAGCATAACGAATATTTCAACGACCTGAATCCAAGCTTTTCTTCCTATACCAGAGGAACGCCTGACCGTCGCCAAAAAG
>JAKQKX010000067.1 GCA_029560465.1 Candidatus Omnitrophota bacterium | reverse complement strand
TTTAGGACCTCGACCATTGCTTGCGAAATGTCCACGGCGTAGACGTTTTTGCACTTCCGAGCAAGGCAGACGGAAAGGCCGCCCGTTCCGCACCCGATGTCGAGCACGGTTGAGTTAGCTGATAAATCAAGAGCAACGGCAATCCTTTCGGCTTCAGCCTCGAAATCTCGGAAACCCTGGTGCCGGTTATCATAGTCTGCGGCTACCCCGGTATCGGAATAGTCAACGCCAACGTGCTTCGATTCATTGAACAGCCAGACGGGATGATTATCTTGCATATTGGGTTCCTTTTTCCTCACACAACGAAGAACTCACTGGTTTTTACGGAGCGCAGCGGAGTAAAAGATTTATTCTGCCTTTTAAATGACCTCATTGCTTTCCAAATCTTTGATATAGCACTCTAAGTTGAAAATTTATCTCTTATTTCTCGGCACCATATCTTGCACTGTAAACAAATAGACTTAAAATCATCATATTCATAAGCGGGAAGGGGCGTTTTGGGTTCAACTGTACACTCAGCCATCCTATATTTATTTTCACCTTCGGGTGTATTAAATGCTCGTACAGCAAAAATGCACTGATCGAAAGATAATTCGATTGAGCCTTCTTCAATTTGAAAATCAATATGATCGCTAATTTTGTAATCCTCAATAATTGACTTGATCTTTTCAATTTCACTATTAGTTAATGCGCGAGGTTCCCTATACGCCATCTTTTACCTCCTTAAGTGATTTAATTTACCTATAACGGACTCAGCGGCCTTGCGAGGCTGCGGCATCCGCTGAAGTGCCTTGTTATGCAATTTTCTTCTTTTATTGAATTTTATCCCGTTTCCTACGATTGCATTCCTCACAAAGCAATTCAATATTTCGAGCAGTATTACTACCCCCTTTAGATATAGGAATAATGTGATCGTATTCTAATTTGTCGCGGGATCCACATTGAGCACAACATCCTTTATCCCTCCGCCAAACATCTACTCTAACCTTCTCGGGTATTCTAGGCCTCTCATATCTAGTTTCATGATTTTTTGAAAATTTATTTTGTAATCTCTCAAATTTTCTTCTTTCCGAATCAAATAAATTCATTACTAACAATTTCTTTTGATTGGTATCATGAATACCTGGAACAAAATACAAATAGTTATTATATAAAAACTGTTCATAAATTAAATTATAGGTACCCCTTCTTAATCCTAAAAAGAAAGAAATTTCATAAGGTTCCTTCTCACTATTTTTCCAAATTTGCTCATCATTTAAAATATCTTCTAGTTGTTTTCTGTCTTCATCCCGCAACGCGTTCAAAGCATCTACCATTCCCGTATTTAGTATTTCTTTAAAATGCTTTCTGGCATCATTACAAATCTTTATTGCAGCCATATAATTATATTCCCATTTTAATTCTTATTTTGCATAACGTTGAAGCTGTGCGGCGCAAACGAAGCGCAGCGTAGTTTGCGTCCGAACGAGCGCCTTGATAATGTCATGGCCCCCTCAGTTACGAGTGAGGATTGATTTTGTCGCCAAAATCATCCTATGATTAGCGTGGTCACGCGGAAGAGGTCCGCGGCCATAGACTCATCTTTAACCAAGGAGGCCAGACATGAACTTTTACCAACCTCATTCCCAATTTTACTGCGGCGTGGACCTGCATTCAAGCAATATGTACCTCTGTGTCATCGACCGCGATCAGAAAAAAATCCTGCATAAAAACGTGCAAAACCAGCAGACCGAGGTGTTTCTGAAAATGATCGCACCCTACCAACACGACCTGGTCCTTGGCTGCGAAAGCACCTACGCCTGGTACTGGCTAGCAGATTTATGTTTCGACAACAACATTGAATTTATTCTCGGCCACGCCTTATACATGAAAGCCATCCACGGCTCCAAGGTCAAGAACGACCGGGTCGATTCCGAGAAAATCGCCAGGCTCATCCAAAGCGGACTGTTCCCCCTCGCCTATGTCTACCCGGGCAGCAAACGCCACCTGCGCGATCTCCTGCGCCGCCGATTATACTTTGTGCACCAGCGCGCGGACCTATTTGCCCATATTCAACTCCTGAATCATCAGGTCAACAACCCCCCCCTCGGCAGGCTCTCCAAGGCCAACTACAAAAGCAAAGATCTCCCCTCTCTTTTCAAAGACCAGTCCCTGGCCGCCAACCTGCAGTTACTGGAGCACTACGACACCGTCATTCGTGACCTGGAGGTCTATATCCTGCAACACACCAGGACCCACAACCGCCAGCAATTGCACATCCTCCAAAGTATCCACGGGGTCGGCGAAATTATCGCCCTCACCATACTATATGAAATCGATCACATTCAGCGCTTTGCCCGGCCACAGAATTTTGTCTCCTACTGCCGGCTCATCAAATGCTCACACGAGTCTGCCGGCAAAAAATATGCCGGATCGAACAGCAAAATCGGCAACCCCCACCTCAAACGCGCCTTCTCGGAGGCCGCGTCCTATGTTATAAAATTCAACCCGGAAATACAGAAATATTTCGAAAAACTAGCCAGCCGCAAAGGCAAAAAACTCGCCTACAGCATCATCGCCAGGCAATTGGCTCACACAGTTTATTTTATGCTTAACAGAGGAACGGTGTTCAATATGAATAAATTCTTAAACTGTTGACGTTCAGGCCGGGCTGCAGCCCTAAGCCAAGCCTTCGCACCTTTCGGCTTGCTGATTAATTGGGTCAGCTTCAACGTCTAACTGGTGAACGTTCTCTGGGCTTGTTGAGAGTTTTGTAAATAACAAAAACCTGAGATCTTAATCTCCTACAAACTCTTAAGCCCTATTTGTAAAACCAGCCGCGCTTGATTAAGCCTTGCTGCCCGTGCCTGCTAAATTTGCTCTTGGACAATTGAATCTCTTGACTTCTGCCCCTTACCCGAGCTCGCCACTAACTGTTGTCCTGAAACGATCAGGATAATCTGTGTATTTGATTAAGCCGGCACAAGGGCATGTATCATTCTCTAGCCCACACGGACCGCCGTGTTAACTCCTGGCTTCTGCCGGGCCACGAGGCTCTATGGGTGTTTAGTGTAGAAGTCTTCTTCTACAACTCCCCTCGAGATTAAGTCAGGACGTCGGATTATTCTGTTGTCTGAGACGCTGGTTTACTTTGACATGCTGTTTGCAATGACAAAAATAGCGACGGGGAGTTATTTATCTCTTGACTTCGGGGACCATATGGGTGTTAGCCATTATTTAGAATAGTGTTTTAGTAAATTTCTCAACCCCATTAACCAGTTCCTCTACTTCCTCTTTTGTAGGGTCACGGTCTTTATTGTGGTCGCAAAGATTCCGAATATCTCCAAGCCTTTGGATTTGCCGCCAAGATGGCGTATCTAAAACGCCACCATCTTTCAAAATGTCATTGAAATCACTAATGGCTGGATGTTTTTTGCGAGTTTTAATGTTGTGATTTTCGCATACCTGGCCAAGATGCTTTTCTAACACAACACCTGATATTGCGCCGGCACCCCTCAGGAAACCATTCTTTATTAATTCTCTTGCTGCTTCTAGCTCTGAGTCAAATAAATCAGCTTGAACGATTTGACGGATATCAAACAATGAACTTTCGAAACGTGAAGATACTGCTTTAACAATTGCAAGCTGTTGCTTGAATTGTGGTATCGCTGCATCGGGGCCAACAACTTTTTCCTTTTCCCAGCCGCGCGTAACGGATAGACCCTGTAAATAATCTTCGATACGGTAGTTATCAGATGTTATATCTTTTCTTGGTTTGGGTTTCTCATAGTGCCGCTCAAAGTCGGATAATCTGTCAGGAAGTAGCTGCTTGATTAAAACCTTTGCCTCTGAATACCACGACTGATATTCATCATTAAACTTTGGGAGCTTTTTTTTAAATTCTTTGAATTTATCCCCAAGGGCTTTCTCGTATTGCTCTGGGTAGCACTCACACTCCATGGCTATTTGAAGTGATTCACCGTGCTTAATCAGCTTTTCAAGATCCTTTTTATATTTTTCGATATTGTTCGACATTTTCTTAAATTTCCATATTGATGGCTAACAATTCTTTAACGACTTATCCATTTGCTGGTTGGCGGTGTTTCTTGGCATTTGAATAATTCAATTTTTACCCCGATTTTTTATTATTATAGCCCTGTTTTTTATAAAATGGTCTCCATTGGCCCTGTAATATCACTTATCCGGAACGTCGTATAACAACCCCCTGCTGTTATCACAAACAAACACGTTCCGCCTTCTCCGGGCTGACTTGGGCAGATACTCCTGTCCTGCCTCCAACCCGGCTTAAAGCCGCGTCAAAGGATAATTTTGGATATGGAATTGATAAAGAATTCTGTGGCAGCGGGGTGAAGCCCCCCGCATGGGGACCTTCAGGATAGGGTTCTGTTTTCGTCATTATATCAACATTTAAGTGAAGACTTTTGATATAAATGGCGGAGAGGGAGAGATTCGAACTCTCGAGCAACCTTTCGGCCGCCACACGCTCTCCAGGCGTGCGCCTTAAACCGCTCGGCCACCTCTCCGAAAACATGAATTATTAGAATACCATAAAAGCCGCAAAATACCAGAATTTTTAAAGACGGGTTCCGGGAACACGGCAGGCCCTAGAACGCTCCATGTTATGATTCCGTAGAAGAAGGGCTTGACCGGAGCCGGTCGGTCCTGACCTTGCTCAATTCCTTAAAACTGCTGAAAACCGAATCCAGTAAATTGCTCCACAAAAGTTTATGAATATTGTCAAAAAAGACGGTGTTCGCCACGCTTTCGCCGTTAACGTCCCGCACTTTCACGCCCGTGTCAAAACGCGCGGGGGACAGCGCGTCTCCGGCCGGCTGGCACCACTGCACGGTCCCTTCCATGATAATAGGCGTGTCGGATTGCGGGACAAACACCTCCATATAAAGGCCGTCGCTCTTTTTCAGCGCGACATCGGATGAAAAGCAAAACCCCTCCACGCTGACATTTTTACTGATCCCGGTATGTTTCTGCCCGGAGAATTGCCCTTCGCCATCCTTCTTCACCCGGTAGTCCACCCGGGTGCGCACATCAAAATTAACGCAAAATTGAATCTTCGCATCCGTGTCATAACGCGGCGACCTTCTGCGGTCCTGTCTCCCGTCCTCTTGCATGTGATCCCCTTTCCAATGCGATTAATTGAAACCCTGCGGGCCGACAACAGCTAAAAAACAATGTCGGGTTCCCCCTCCCCCGCGCTGTCCTTGTCCCCTTGCTCCAAAACATCTTTCACCACCTGGCGAAGAAGCTCCGGCTTAAACGGTTTGGCCAGATAATCATCCACGCCATAAGCGGCCGCCGCCCGTTCGGCGCTTTTCTCCCTGACAATATCCTCGCCCCGCTCCGCGATCAGCTGGCGGTTCGGCTGCCATTTCCATTCATCCTTTTTCTTGGAATACACCATTTCGCCCAACCCGCTGGTCACCACGATGCGGACCCGGGCCAAATCCCGGTCCCGGCGAAGCTCTTTTATAAGGTCCGTCCCATTCAGCTTCGGCATGACGATATCAAGCAGAATGAGGTCGGGTTTAAAATCCTTGCATTTATCAATCACCTTTTCCGGGTCAGAAACGGCCTCAACAACATACTCCCCGGTTTTCTGCAGGCTCCCCTGCACAAGCTCGCACAGATCCGCCTCATCGTCAACAACCAGAATCTTTTTCATGCCCCTCCTTCCCCGGGCTTACGGGCTTCCTCTTCATAAACCCGGTTGCTGGTTTAAAACACTTCGCCGGCTAATCAAAGACAACGGTCTTGTTCCCGTAGCGCAGGATCCTTTTTTCCAAAAACAGCCGGATCGCGCGCGCGGCCACAACTTTTTCCAGGTCTTCCCCTTTGCGGATTAAATCCTGCAACGTGTCCCGGTGGCTGACCCGCACGGTGTCCTGTTCAATAATCGGCCCCTCATCCAGCGTTTCCGTCACGTAATGGCTTGTCGCCCCGATGATCTTCACCCCCTTCTCATACGCCTGGGCGTACGGATTCTTCCCGGCAAAAGCCGGCAAAAAGGAATGATGAATATTGATGATCCGGTCGGAAAAATGCCGGACAAATTCCAGCGATAAAACCTGGTGGTAACGCGCCAGGAAAATAAAATCAACCCCGGCGGCCGTCAACGCGCCGATCTCCTTTTCTTCCTGGGAACGCTTGGTGTCAGGTTCGACGGGGAATTCATGAAAATCGATTTTGTAGGTTTCCGCGATCGGGCGGGCGTCAGGATGGTTGCTGATAATGAGCGGGATGTCGCACCGGAATTGCCCGGCCTTGTGCCGCAGCAAAATATCCTGCAGGCAGTGCAGGGGCTTCGACACAAAAACGGCCATCTTCGGCCGGCGGCTGGTCAGGCTCAAGTCCCACCTCATGCCAAACCGCCCGGCCAGGCCCCGGAACATCTCCGGGATATCATCCCCGGGGATATCAAACCCCTCCAGGGCCCATTCGATCCGCATAAAAAACGTGTTTGACTGCTCGTCAATGTGTTGGTCGGCGTGCACAATGTTGCCGTTATGCTCAAAGATAAAGTTGGAAACCGTCGCGGTTATACCACGCTGGTCCGGGCAGGATATCAACAACACGGCGTGTTTCATGGCGCCTCTCTATGGGCTGTTCCCTTCGGGCGGCTTCGGCCCCGGGTTAAAGAAAAGGGAGGTATTCGTAAATACGTTTAATCGCTTCCGCGACCCGCGGGTGCTCGGCACCCCAGCGCTGCTCCGACAACTTTAAAACCACAAGAAAGTCCCGGATTTCAAAAGACAGTTTTTCCCGGCCAAGGGCGATCTGCAAAAATTGCGTGAACGTGTCCCGCACATACTCCGCCCCGCTCTTGCCGGTGACAAGGTTTTCCAAATACTGGATGATCTTTTCAAACTCGCCATGGTGAACCCAAATCCCGTGGCAATCCAGGCAACGGTCGATCACCACGCCGGAGCCCTCATACAGAAGCGCGTCCATATCCTTTCGGCACCGGGGGCATTTCTTCCGTTCAGGGGGGACATGAAACTGGTCGGCGTCCTGGCCGAACGGGTCAAAATCAAGCCACCGCAGGTCGTCATCCGTCCTGTTTTTGGCCTTGATCAGCTCGTCGCGGTCAAACCACCGGCCCTGGCATTGCGCACATTCTTTAATTTCAATCCCCCTGAAATCAACCGGCTGTAAATCACGGCCGCAATCCGGGCATGTCATAGTCCCCTCCGTTTTTCGAATGGTTTCTGTAAACGCCAAGTAACCCGTATTTTACAACGAAAACAGGGATTCGACAACCGATCTAAAGAAAAATTCCACCGCCTTTACAAAAACCCGGCCCCGCGCGCAAAAACCGTTTCTTGTGCCGGGATTACCGCTTGACAGTATTCCTGCCCTCCCCTATAATTGAACACACATTAAAAGAAATCTTTAACTCCAGGAGGTCCCCATGACAAAATTTCAATTGTCCTGTATCACGCTCGGCCTGGCCGTGCTCCTCACCATCGTCCCCGGACTCAACAGCTTTGCCGACGAATGGAAGCGGGAAATCTCCCTCGGCTACAACCAGGCCAACGGCAACACCGACAGCGCGCAACTGAACCTCAACGGGGCCATAAAATACCTGATGACGGAAGCGGAGTTTTCTTCTTCGATGGACATTTACTACGGTGAGACCAACAATACAATGGACACCCAAAAATGGCTCAGCTTAACCCGGTACTACTACAACTTCGGAGAAGACAAAGTCTGGTTCAACTCCTATCAATTGGAAGTGATGCATGACTTTTTTGCCGACGTGGATTACCGCATCACCCCAGCCACCGGTTTGGGGCACTGGTTCTCCAAGGAAGAAGACTGGACCGCCATGCTGGAAGGCCTCCTGGGTTATGAAATCACCGAATACCGGACCCCCGGGAAGGACAAAGATGAAGGCGCGGTCTTTATCGCGCACACGTTCATGAAGAAAAAAGTGATGGAAAAAGCGTTCCTGTCGGAAGATTTATCCCTGATCCCTTCTCTGGAAGGCAACGGTTTCCGGGTTAAATCTGAAACGGCTTTTATCAACCCCATCAGCACTTCGGTGGACCTGACCGTTAAATTTATCGTTGACTTTAATTCAGAGCCTTCGGAAGACAAGAAAAAAACCGATACGCTGTTCGTCACCGCGTTGAAGTATTCATTCTAAACCGTTTCATACCCACGAAGGGGGAAAGCCTGTGTTGGTGAGCGCACCCTTCACGATTTCAGTGGCGCTGCTGATTCTGGTTTCCGGGTTGTTGCTGGCCAGCCTGAAACGCGTCTCCCAGCTGAAACACGCTTTGGCCCTGGAAAAGGACCGGAACAAAGTTCCGGTCCTTACTTTTGCCATTGACATGGATGAACAGGCGCTGAAACTGGTTAATGACGGGTCGTGCACGGCCAAAGACATCCTGATAAAAGAATTTCCCGTCACCCTGGATTACCAGTTTAAAAAAACCGTCCACCTGGCCTTTCCACCCATCGAGGTCCTCCACCCCACGCAATCCGTCCCCTTAAATCCCGCGATTCATGAAGGCCCTTACGACATCACCCGAGAAGTCGGAAACAGTTTTTTCGCTCACCTGAAGACCTGCGCGTTTGAAGCGCACATCCAGTATGCCAATTTCCGGAACATCAGTTTCACGGAAATCATTGACTGCGCTGAAGGCCGCTTTAAAATCCGCGAAATCATGCCGGGCGACACGTCAAAAACCTGAAAAACCCGTTGGAACTTATCGTGACGGCGGACAGGAACTGTCCGGGGGAAAAGCTAACGGTTAGGCAGGAGTTTCCCGAAGAAAAACTGCCGCACGGGCCACTGAATTCCGAAGACCGCGTACAGCGAGAACAGCAGGAAAAAAATCGCGTAGTAATATCCGAATCCTATAAAAAGCGCCATGCCAATTCCGGCCCCCACCTTGGACCCGAACGGGACCCGATCCATAAGCTTCGCGAAATGGAAATAAGGCAGCCGGCTTATCATCAGCGCGGAATTGCCGAGCAGAAAGACAGACATCCAAACATAAGAATAGGACAAGTGCGAATGCTGGTAAAGC
Source organism: Candidatus Omnitrophota bacterium (assembly GCA_029560465.1). Classification (GTDB taxonomy): domain Bacteria; phylum Omnitrophota; class Gorgyraeia; order Zapsychrales; family JANLHA01; genus JAGOJP01. The sequence goes on along the minus strand of JAKQKX010000067.1, from coordinate 38,354 downwards.
ACCAGGGAACTCATCAGGACACCGGCCGCAGCCGGGATGGGCATACCGGTGAACATCTCCCCCTTCTTGGCGTGGACATCCCGTGTAAAACGGATTAACCGGAAGGCCCCGCACACGGCATAAATGAGCAGAAAGGAGGAAATGACAAACCGGTATTTCAAGGGAGTGATCATGAAAACCAGGACCACGGGCGCGATCCCAAACGTGATGATATCCGTGACCGAATCCAGATACGCCCCGAACGGGCTCACGGTGTTGGTCAACCGGGCGACTTTCCCGTCGAAGAAATCCAGGATCATGCCGAGGAAAATCAGGTAAGCGCCTAACAGCGCCCCCCCGGACACACCGAACGCGATGGCGGCAAGGCCGCACACCATATTACCTATCGTAATAATATTTGGAATCAGAGTTTTGTACACCATATTCCGCGCACCAAGCTTAACACGCCGGTATCATAATTAGGTTAAGTTTATCAGCGCCGCCAGGATAATACAACAGATAATTTAAATATATACGCGCCCGGTTACAGGGGTTGATCCCCCGCCCCCCGGACGAAGTCAGGGCGTGCGCTCACGGCAGCTTTTTCAGCCGCATGAATTGATGCAGGTTTTCAACGACAAAAATCCGGCCGCGTAATTTAAGATGCTCGTTAGGATACAGCACCGTTGGGACATCTTCCGGCCAACTGAAATACTTCGTGCCGAGCGAACGGGATAAATCCAGGGCCTCCACGCCTTCTGCGGATAAAACCTGCTGAATAAACGCCACATTCTTTTCCACCTGATCTGTGAAAGCCGGCCCCACGTAACGGACGCCGGTCTGAAAATCGATCGGCGTGATATAAAAAACAGGTTCAATGCCCGCCGCCTTGGACATACGAACGATCTCCAGCATAGATCGGATGAAACGGTGGTCTTCGGACAATGGATACATGTAACGAACCACCATCTGGCGGCGGATATTCTCATCCGTAGCTGTAAAATAATCCAAATTATCAAAATCCCGGACCCGCCCCACTTCCTTATCCCCCATATAAACTTTCTTACGCAGATACTCATAACCGGTCAACTTTAGGTGGTTCAGCTTAAAAACCGTTAACGGCTTATAAAACCAAATCCAGCCCTCCAGCATGCTGTTGATCAGGGTCACCTCCTCCTCAAACTGCCAGAGCGGCTGCCATTCCCAGATCGGGCTGAAGCTGCGGAGATTGATGGGGAAAATCACGCACTTGGGATAATACTTCTTAAGGATAAAAAAACGCAGATTCTCTTTGTAAATAGCCATCTGATAAGACGGGTGCACCAGCTTGACCACGACCGAACCCGGCAGCAAGGCTTTCAGCAAAGCCGGCATGCTCAACTTCAACCTGTCCGAAGGGGCTGTCCAGTTAAGCGTGCTGTCCCCGAAATAAATCACATCCGGCTTCCACCGGAGGATCGTGTCGATCTTTTTGATTTTAAACTGGAGGTCCCGCGGCAAAGGCATATAAAACTGCAAGGTGACCACGAGGGTGGAGAACAATAAAATTTTTAGAAAAAAACGTTTCATAAGCGCATTTTAAAACTGGAAATAAATAAACGGTATCTCCTCGCTGATGCCCAGGTTCATGATGATCAGCGCGAGCGCCATATAGACCGGCCACCGGACCCACGCGGGCTGCCGGCAAAAAAGGTCCTGGACAGGCCCCCGGCCCTGCAGGACTTGCACGGCCATCAAAAGAAGAATCAGACCCAAGGAAAAAATAAACTCGGTCAAGGGCAACCCGATATACCCGGGCTGCTTGAGGTCAAAAACCAGCGGCGAGGTGATCCCCTGCCCGATCCTGAAAATAATGAAAAACGCGTCGCCCAGCGTGTCGGCCCGGAAAAATATCCAGGACAAACACACCAGCGTAAAAGTGGTCACAACCGAAAGGCCACGAAGCAGCCCCGGAAAGCGCTCCAGCCGGCACGCCCGGATCACCCGCGCCCGGAACCCGGCGGTCCAGCTGGACACAAGGTAATAAAATCCGTGCAGCCCGCCCCACACGATAAAAGTCCAATTCGCGCCGTGCCAGAGCCCGCTCAACACAAACGTCAGCAGGATGTTCCACTGCCACTGCTTGAACCCCCGGCGGTTCCCGCCCAAAGGGATATAAACGTAATCTCTGAACCAGGTTGACAGCGAAATATGCCAACGGCCCCAGAATTCCCGGATGGATTGGGCCAGATACGGGCGGTCAAAATTTTTCATCAGATGAACCCCCATCACGCGCGCCGCGCCGATCGCGATATCCGAATACCCGGAAAAATCACAATAAATCTGAAAGGCGAAAAACACCGTGCCCGCGACAAGGGCCAATCCGCCATAATCGGCGGGTTGGCCGTAGACCTGGTTCACAACAATCGCCAGCCGGTCAGCGATCACGACTTTTTTAAACATACCCCAGAGCATCAGCCGGAGCCCCCGCGTCACCCGGTCATAATCAAAAACGCGGTCCTGTTTGAGCTGGGGCAGAAGGCGCTGCGGCCGCTCAATGGGCCCGGCCACCAGCTGCGGGAAATAAACCACGTAAAGAGCGAAAATCCCAAGATGGGTTTCCGCCTCCTTGCGCCCCAGGTACACCTCAAATGTATAACTCAATGTCTGAAACGTATAAAAAGAAATGCCCACCGGGAGCAGGACGTCAACGCCCGGGACAGCGTACGGGAGGTGAAGCCAGGCGCACAGGTCGCGCAAGGCGCCGTTAAAGAAATTAAAATACTTAAAGACGAACAGCAAGCCGAAATTCGCGGCCAGGCTCATCATCAAAAAAACCCGGCGCCGGGCCTGGTTACGGCTGGCGAAGATGGCGCGGCCGGCGACATAATCAACCAGCGTCGATATTATAAGCAACAGCGCGTATTCCGGGCGCCATGACATGTAAAAATAATAACTCGCACCCAGGAGCCAAATCCAGCGGTACCGGAAAGGCAGAATAAAATAAATGGCGGCGACAACAGGGAAAAAAATAAGAAAATGGATAGAATTAAAGGACATAACACGGATTCATGGGGCACGGGAGGGCGATCAGACATTAAAACGGAAATACGCGACATCCCCTTCCTGGACCTCATAATCCCTGCCTTCCAGGAAGACCAGCCCTTTTTCTTTGACGGCGGCGTAAGATCCCAGGGTCATCAGGTCATGGTATTTATAAATTTCCGCCCGGATAAAACCCCGTTCAATATCACTATGGATCTTCCCTGCCGCCTTTGACGCTTTCGTCCCTTTCGGGATAAGCCAGGCCCGGGTTTCTTTAGGGCCGGCCGTGAAAAAACACACCAGGTTCAAAAGAGAGCGCCCCGCCTGGGCCAGAGTGGCGAGGCCCGGGGACGTGATCCCCGCCGCTTCATAATACGCGGCCCGTTCGTTTTCCGGCAGCTCAACGATCTCGGCCTCAAGCTTGGTGCAGAGGACGATCACCCCGGCCTGTTCCCTGGCAGCCCTTTCCCGAAGCGGCTTCAAAATATTTTCATCCGGCCCGTTCTCGTCAATGTTGGCGACGTACAACACGGGCTTGGCCGTGAGGAACTGAAATTCGCTGATACTGGCCGGGTCTACAGGCTGGGTACGGACGGACCGGCCCTCGTTCAACCCGCGGATGACTTGATCCAGGACGTCAAATTTTGCCCGCGCCTCCTGGTCTCCGGCCTGCGCGGGCTTACGGGCTTTCTCCTGCGCGTTCTGGGCCTGCTGCAAATCCGCCAGCATCAATTCGGTCTCAATAATTTCCGTGGCGCTCACCGGGTTCAAATCCCCCAGGACATTCACGACATTGTCATCATTGAAACAACGGACCACGTGGGCCACCGCGTCAACGGCCCGGATATGCGACAGGAATTTATTGCCCAGCCCTTCTCCCTGGCTCGCCCCCTTCACCAGGCCGGCAATATCAACAAAACGGATCCCGGCCGGGGTGATTTTCTGGCTCGACTCCATTGCCGCCAATTTAAAAAGCCGTTCATCCGGAAGGGGAACGATCCCGACATTCGGTTCGATGGTCGTGAACGGAAAATTTTCAGCGGCCGCGCCTGCACCGGTTAAAGCGTTAAAAAGCGTGGATTTCCCGACATTGGGCAACCCGACAATTCCGATTTCCATAAAAACTCCCTGTCCTGTCAGCCCCCCGCGGCAGGCCCCTTCTTTTCCGGGGAGGGCGGTGGGGCAAAATCCTGGCTAAAGACCATTTTCCCACGCTCATCATAGGTTTTTCTGTTCAACCGGACACCTTCAAAATAGGTGTCGCAAAAAACCAGATTCCCGTATTTATTATAAATTTTATCAAAGCCGTGCTGTTTATCGCCTTTATACGTAATCTCAAAATAGAGGACCCCATTCTCATCAAAAGCACGGTAAACACCATCCAGCATCCCGGCTTTATAAAATTTCTCCTGATGCAGCGTCCCATCCTCATAATACGTCCGGTAAATCCCATGCCTCTTCCCTTTAAGATAAGTAACCTCCAGTTTGGGATTTTCGTTGTCATACTTCAGGACATGCGTCCCGTCCGTCCGGAACTGCGGAAGGATCAAGTCCTCGTCCGAGAAAAAAACCCGGAATTGAGAGTCATGCATGCCGTCGAGGACCGCGTCCTTTTTGTCTTCATCCGCGTCAAATCCCCGCCGCTCCAGCTTCGCCAGGCTGCCCAAGGCGCCGTCAATGTTCAAACGCTTGTGGTCTTTATAATAGTCTTTAACAACCAGCTTGCATATATATTTGCGGTACAACTTCTGCCCCGGGGCTGATTCCCAAGCCATCCAGTAAAACAGCAGAATTAAAATCGAGCTGCTCACCGTGTAAATAAACAGCATGAACTTGGCAACCGCATCATCTTCGATCCGGGCGTATTGAAGGACAATATTAAACAGCCTGACGCCGATCAATTGGTGGAATAAAAGGAGGAAGACCGCTAACCCCAAGGAAAAGAAAGCAAACTCGGTTAAATCCCGAAGGGCATCTTTAAGAAATTTTTTTACCCCGCTCTCTCGCCCCATATCGCTCCGACTTGATTATTGAAGACCACTCGGCAAAACGTCCGGCAGGATTTCAAACAGCCACGGCCAGAGAAGAAGCCCCCCACCCCGGGGTCAAGCCCGGGACAGGAGATATAATAAATCCGGATTTCAGAATTTAAGTCTTTTTAGCAACAGGCGCCTTTTTTAATCTCTTCTGCTTTTCCTTTTTCCGGGAACGCGTCTTTCCGTGTGTCCCGGCCACGATTTTTCCTCTTTTGGTTTTTGGATCACCTTTTCCCATAATACCTCCTGATTAAAATAGCCGTTTTAACGATGCGAGAATATTCTATACTATGCCGTTAAACCTACAAGAAAAATATTGTTTTTTAACGATACGGTTGTTTCGAGGCAGGGCGACGGCCTTTCCTCTAGGGCTCGGGGGAGCGATTCCGGCTGGAAAAACAACGCGTTATCTACAACGTGCCTCCTGACATCCTTTTCAAATGGACATTCAATCGATCCATGCCTCGAAGTTCAAGCTCGGCCACATCATGATCATCCCCTCCATAGACTAAAACATACCTCCCGGGCAACAACTTCTCAAAGCGGAAAAATCCTGACTTATTCGTGGACTGGCTGAAAGATGTGTCCTGCGGGTCCCAGATCAAAGAACTCTGCCAGGATTCATACATGTGCTCGGACACTAAAAACACTTCTTCGTCCGCCAGAGGATTGTCTTGCTGATCCACCAGTTTCCCGGCAACAGAAGGCGCAAAATCAAGATAAACATCCTGCCGTGAAGAAGCGCTCCCATCCACAAAAAAACGGACTTCCTTGCTGAAATGGTCCGGGCTGTCACAAACCAGGGAATACGCCTCCCCGTCAGAATTCATGCGCAAGCCGTTGAGCGAAAAAAATCCCTCCTGATTTGTCCGGCAAGACTTAACCCCGCTCCCCTTATCCAGCACGGTCACCACCACCCCCGCCACAGGTTGACGCGTGGACTGGTCATAAACCCGGCCTTTAACCGTGCCTGTCGACAGAGTCATGGGAACCGTGATCACGCTATCCCCGCCGCCGGCTGAAACCTCCACGACCTGCTGGGCCAGTTCATATCCCGGGGCCGCAACGCGCATCCTGTAGGACCTGGGGAACAAGGCCCCGATCTCGCAGTCTTCTCTTCCCTCGCAAAGGATGACCACCTCATTATTGAAAAGATATTCTTCCACTTCTCCCTGCAAAAAAGTAACGGTAAAATCTTCCACCCGTCCTCCGCTGCGCACGTCCACGGCGCGCAGCCGGACACTCAAAGTCCCTTTCGGGATTCTTTGCCCGGAGAAATCATACCCAAGACGATGAAACCGGCTCATCCGCTGTTTCAGGATTTCATAAATTGAACGGGAGGATTCCTGCGCTCCGGCAGGCACAAACCCAATAAAGACCAGGATAAATACGAAGAGGCCGCAAAGATAAGTCTTCATGAAATAACCGTTTTTCTAGAAAATGTCCTCATGATTCCTTGATTCACCGGCCCCGCTCTTATGCCTCCCAACATTGTTTCAAACCGCTGTCAAAAACGAATCATCGGCAAACGGCGAGCGTCCTGTAATCCAGAATCATGCTGGCGATTACGGATTCCGATATATTATATTTCTGGCTGATAAGGCGCAGCGCATTCGGCACGTCAAGGACCTGGTCCAGCTCGTCATCCAAATAAGCCTCCTGTTTCTGGAAAGCCCGGATTTTGGCCAACTCCTTTTTAAAATCATGCCCTCCGGTATACGCGGCGTAATCATGGAACAGCCTCATCATCGTGTCCACATTCATCGCGTATTTACCGGCCAGCAAATTCAAATCTTCTGCCAGGCGTCCGACCTCCGATTCTTCCAAAACAGCGGCGGGCGGCTGCCCGGCGGGCGCGCGGCCGCAGGCCGGGAGCAAAGCAAGCGCCAACAAAAGCGTTATTCTTCTCATAAAGACACCATCCCCACACCGGAACACCCGTGATTTTCTAATCCATCTTGTATTCTATAATACCGTGCCCGCTGGCAATTATCAAAGAAAAAATTATTCTTCCCCAACATTTTTCTAAAATAAATTCTAAAACTATGCCAACCGGATAAAGCAGAGTATAATAAAGCCGTTCTTGTCGCGAACAAAATCCGTTAATTTATTAAAAAAGGAGATTGGAATGAAAACAGCTTGGCTCGTCATCCTCACTCTAATTGCGGCTCTCTGTGTCCCCGCCCTTGCCTTCGCGGAAAGCGGGTACGGTTCACGGCTGGCCATCGGCCTCCAAGGCGGGACCCTGGGCGGAGGCGTAGAAGGCATCATAAAAATTCACGACCAGTTCAACACCAGGATTGGCGTCAATGGATTTGATTTTGATTATGACGGGACCGAAGACGACGTGGAATATGATTTTGAGCTGAAATTATTCACGGTCTCGGCCTTGGTCGACTGGTTCCCGTTCTCAAACAACTTCCGGCTCTCCGCGGGGTTCATGGTCAACGGCAATGAAATCAACGCGTCCGCCAAAAGCTCGGATGATTACACGCTGGGAGACGTGACATACACCTCCAGCCAGGTTGGGACGCTCAAAGGGAACATCGGGTTTAATGACCTAGCCCCTTATTTGGGTATCGGGTACGGGAATCCTTTTGGGGCCGACGGGAGCTGGTTGCTCTCTTTGGATTTCGGGGTGATGTATCAGGGCGAGCCCGAAGTGGATCTCTCCGCGGACGGGCTGCTAGCCAATAATCCGGCATTCCTGGGGGATTTGCAGCGGGAAGAAGATAACCTCGAAAATGATATCAGCGCTTTTAAATTTTATCCGGTGATTGCCCTGGGGATCACCTACCGGTTTTAACCGCTTCAGAAAAACACGGCCCGTTCAAAACCCGTTAGGGGGAAGAAAACGCCAGGACCGTCCCCGGCGAGGGATAACGGGCCAGCACACGTGTGGACGCGGGCTCGATTTTATCAAAGTCGCGGCCGACGTCATACCTGAGAATGCCGCGTGTGCGGGGTTCAAAAATATAATATGCGTCACAAGAAACAGGGCCGGAATCCGTATTCGTGAGATCAACCACCTCTAACCATGTCAAGTGATTCTTCCGGCTATAAAAATAAAGGCTCGGGACAAAAACAAAATGAGTCCCCAGCGTGACGTTCCGGCCGCCCCAAACGCCTTCCTGCCGGGCGGCCTGTAAAAGCCGAATAATGTCCCGGCTTAAATAATCATCCGGGGCGATTGTGTATTTTTTAAAATTCATCCCTGACAGGAATAAAGCCACGGCCACGGCAACCGCGATTCCGGCAGCCCAGTTAAGGCAGAGTTGCCTGACCCGTCCCCCGGAGTGAAACAGGCAGGCCCAAAACAGCGTGACGGTTAACCAGAACAACGGAATCAAGAAGACGGCCATCCGGCCTATAATGTATTTGACGCCCAGCGCGTGGTGGCACGCGGCCATCACGCCCGCAGACCCTAACAGAAGCGCATACATCCCGGTCAACATCTTCTCCCCTCCCGGGACTTCGACCGTTCCTTTCATCCGTCTGGACGTTAAAAAAGCCCCTATGAGTACCGCGCCGGCTGTCAAACCCGCGTAAGCCAAAAACCAACAACGTTCCGGCAGGACCACCTGATTATAAAACGAAGCTTCTCCCAGGCTCCGGACGGTGTCAGGCCAGAAACCTGCTCCTCCGCCATGGTAAAATCCGCCGGTCTTCATCTGAACCAGGACAGGAGTTTTTAACGCCAGGAATAACAGCCCGGTCAACAGCAATGGAAAACGGTACCCTCGCCAAAAAACAATGCCTGGGGCGCGTTTCCAGCGGGTCAGGGACCAACCCTGGCGGAATAAAACATCTGTCCCGCCCATGACAAAGGCAGGCACATAAACAAATAAAAAGGACAGGTGGCTGAGAACGGCTAAGGCCAGGAAAGAGAACATCACACGGACATCTTCCGTCCGCCGGGACTCCCGGCTCCGCAGAAAATAATACATCGCCTGCATGAAAAAACCCAGCCCCAGGGCATACCCTCGCCCCGCGGAAAAAAGTTCCAGGACGAACAGATTCAGCGTCAAGAGGACGGCCCCGGCGAAAAAAGCTTTCTTCCGCAGGAAAAGGCCCAGGGCGCGGTAGACACCTGTTAAAAAAAACAGGTGCCCCACCAGTGCCGGCAGGCGCAGGGACAGTTCACTCATCCCAAACAGCCAGACGGAACATTTGATAAAAAGGGTGTTCAGAATATGATTATTCCCCAACTCGCTGAGGACAACCGGAAGCGGGGCCCGGCCGTAAACAAAGTATGTGTACGCCTCATCATGAAAAACCGGGGCCAGCGCTGCCCGGGCCAGGGTGTATAAAAAAACTCCAGCCATCAACGTTACGGCCGCTGCCTGGTCTTTATCATCATTGCGCCATGTTAGCAAAGACCACATATTTGGATTAAGGCCTCCCGGTCACCAAAGGACTTGTTTGATCAGGCGAAATCATATAAAATACTTCAAAACATTATAAACACTGACACCATGAACATCCCAGTTTACAACAACATCACCACGCCCGAGTCCCTGGGGGCGACCATTCGGAATGATGACCAAGTTTCCACCTGGTTTTCCCTGCTTTTGAAAGCCCCCCTCGCCCGGGATTTCTTAACCGCCCGAGACAACGTCACCCAAGGCACCTATGAACGTTTTTCCGGATTAATCCGCCTTCAGGCGGGGATGACGGGCCTGCTCGGCGGGCTTCTTCTGGCGGCATGGATTTTTCCTCACGAATATATTTGGGGCGCGGGCGCTCTCCTCCTTTTCCTGGGGATATTATCTGTCCGCCGCCAAAAAACAACGGTCATCGAAAAACTCGCATTAATTTTCGTCCTGAATAATTTTGACCGGCAGGCCCTCGGGCGCCAGACGCTGTATCAAATCACGGAATTTTACGCCCGCGAGTACAGGATCCCCTCTCTTGTTGAAGCCATCAACATTTTCACCCGCGCGGCTCAGGACACCGCCTTCACGTTCCTGGCCATAACCCTCCTGTTGATCCCTTTCCCGTCCTTTTCCTGGGAACGAGCCTTCGTCTTGATCCTCGGATATCCTTTCGCCCGGAACGCCCTCTTCGCCTATATTCTCAAGAAAAAAACCATCGGGAAAACCTCCCGCCCACCGGGGCATCCCAGGTAAGCCGCCAGACCCCTTTTTTCTTAAAACCCATTCAAGCCTCATGTTATTAAAATCAAAATAAGGACGGCAAAAGCGGCCAAGCCAGACAGGCTGGTCGTGAACGCAAAAAATATCACCAGCCAGGGGTACGCGGCATCCATCACCTGATTATTGATATGGTCGTGCTTGAAAAGCATGGTCGTCGTTGTGAATTGATGCCAGTTGAGATTGATCATCCTGTTGTTTTGCAGCATGCGCGCGTACAGCCTGGACCCCGGGAAAGGGGTCAGCACTCCGACTCCGAGGTTATACGGGCGGAGCAAGAAACAAAACTTCCACAATTTCCAAAGACTTTTTAAGGTCAGGGCATCGGATTCAAACCCGATCGTGAAGTTCGCTTTAATCTTGATCCCGGCCTTCTTGATCCTGCGTGTGTACAGCAGGTATCTTTCACTCATGGAAAATTTTCCGTTCCGCTCCTGGGACCCCGCCGGGACTTCGTAGCCGATCCCCAGCATCGTACACCCGCTTTCCTTGGCAAGGCGCAAGATATCTTCGTTCGCCCCGATATCGATCGTCGAGAAAGCCTTCCATTTTATTTTCAAAGGTTTCAGGGCGATGGCAAGGTCTTTGAAATAAACCGGGTCATTATAAATATTAGCGTCAAAAAATGTGAAAAAACTGGCGGAAGGCCGGCAATGCCGGATCAATTCCACCACCTCCGGCACCGGCTTCTTTCTCACCTCCCGGGCTGTCACCGCCGGGATAGAGCAGAAATCGCAATCAAACTTGCACCCCCGCGACGTTTCAAGGAAAAATTTTGTCTTCTCCGGCGGCAAGGATATCATTTCCCGGTGAAGCTCATCCGCGAAGTTCTCGCACGGGACGCCCTGATATCTCTTTTGAAGGGTCCCGTTTTCATAATCACGGATCACGTCCTTCCAAACCCCCTCGACCTCCCCGACCACGATGCTGTCGCAATATTCCAGGGCCTCATCCGGGAAGAACGCGACATGCGGCCCCCCCAGGACGACTTTCGACCCATGCTCGCGGAATTTCCTGGCAAGTTGATACACCTCCGGCGTCGTTTGTGTGATACAAGCAATCGCAACAAGCTTGCCGGCCGCGTAATAACGCGGCCTCCAGATCACCTGAAAGAATTCCCTGAAATAATATTCTTTAGGGGTCAAGGCTTTTAGAATAATAAAAATGGGCGGGTACATGCGAAAAATCAGAAAGAATATATTAAAAATCAAACCATATCCTCCCGGGGGAGTCACAAGGTATATTTCTTTGCGCTTTAAAAACTTTTCTTGTATTTCCGGATAACCGTCCAGGAAGCAGCCCGAAAGATAAATAAACGTCAAAAGCTGAAGCCAGACACCCCCAAAACGCCCGATCCTCAGCCCCATAGAATCGTTCCCGGGGAGGGCCATCAAGGCATAATGCAACGCCAGGCCTGTCACGAATAACCCGCTTACCGTTAAAACGTCCTGGCGTGGCAAAAAGACCTTTCTGGGGCGAAGCCCCATGGGCACAAGATATTTCCGGTAAACAGCCGTGTAGGCAAAGACGAACTGCAGCAAAATATTGACATGAACCGCCACGTGAGGATGGAGGAGTTTCGAATTAGGAAAATACGAGAACAAGACCAAATTGACCGAAAAAAGAAACAACTCCAAAATGGCAAAAACAGGCCAGTATCCCTTCGCGTTATGCAAAAACCTTTTAAGAGAAAACAGGATCTCTTCCCCGGAGCGCAGCTCAACGAGCGTCGCATAGACGCCGCTGTACACAAATATCCTCAAGGCAGCGGAAACGACCCCTTCGGCCAGAACGACCGCCGGATTATTTGTAAAGAAATGCGCGCCGGACAACTGTTCAACCAGGAAAACCACGACCACGGCGGAAAAGAAAGAGTGCAGGATAGAAAACGCCACATAAATTTGTGACGATGACTGATTGTTCTTTATAACGCCCCCCTTTCGCATTCCGCAAGAATGCCCTTAGCGGCCGGCCCCAGGAAACTTCGCCGGGTCTTTACAGTGCGTGGGTTATCCCCAATTCGTCCAGGATGGCCTTCGCTCTCAGGATCTGCAGTTCAGAAATCGCAGGGCGGCCCCCCCTCTGCAACCTGGCCTGAATCTGCGCGCCATTGTAATGATCTGTCAGGGCCCATGCCCCGGCCTGCGCCACCATCGGGTCTTCCCGCGCGCTCCCCGCCAAGAAACGGGTTAAATCGGCGGGACTTCTGGTCACCGAAAAGAACGCGTTTTTCTCGGAAGGGACCGGCCTTTGAGCGTTGACACAAACAGCGGGGACACGGCCGCAATACACGTCAACCGCCGGCAAGACGAACAATTCTTCAACCCGGACCGCCATATTCTGATACTGCCCGGTACCGATAAAACACGTGCCGGCGGAAATCCGTATCTTAAAAACCTGCCGCGTTAAGTTCTCAACGCGCACATCAATCGCAGTGATGTCCACGCCCCGGGCGCGGACACGCACAAAGCCCTGTTTCGAAAGATCTATCAGGTCCTGCTGACAGGAAGTATCCAGGCGCGCGGCTGCTTCCGTAAGAAACGCTCTCTTCCGTTCCGTATCCCAATCCCTCACGCGGGCGGCCAGCCGGAACACCCGGCCCCCGAGCCCGGCGAAGCCCAAAAACGCGGCTAGCCCGCCGTTAAAAACCAGCCAGGGGACAAGTCCCCTGCCCTCCCAACCTAACCGCAGAAGCCAAGAAAAAACGTAGCCCCGAGACAGGGCCACGGCAAACGCGCCTTGAAAGAAACAAAACCCGGCCGCTGTTTCCCTCCAGTTCCCGTTCAGGAATCCCCTATAGAAAAAAAGGCTCCCCTGGAAAAATAATCCGACGCACAGCAGAGGGGTCAGAAACTTAAATGCGCTGGTCGTCCCCGGCAGGAACAACCCCAGCAGGACGACAACCGCCAGCGGGAGCCCGCAGAACAACAGGGCACTCGCCCAATCATCGCACAGGCCGTCGCTTTCAATGTAATATCCTCCCAGGAAAAAAAATGCCGCGACAATGATCGCAGCCAGGGCCCAGGAGATGATCTGCGCAATGATCCCCCAGGAAAAAAGCGGGTTGATTTGGGTGACGCAACACGCCGCCCCGAGCATCACCAGCCCCACCATGCGTTTCTGGCGGTGATCCTGACAAACAAGTACAAGCCCGAACAGGATCAACCAGAGCAAAAGGACCCAGCTTAAGATTCTGTAAAGCCCTATCCCCGCCGGCAGAAGACCGCCGCCGGCAGTGACCACCGAGACCCCCCCGGCTAGAATAACGAACCCCTCTTCTGACAGGATGTCATTCAGGCCATCCAGGTGCTTAAACACGGCCCGGACCGTCAACAGCACGATAAGCAGCATGCCCGTCGTGACGACCCACGGGACCAAGCCGTGGACAAGAATCCTGACGGCAGTCGCCCCCCGGAAGCCAATGGCCAAGGCTTCCGCCATCCAGGAAAGGCCCACAAGAACCAGGGGGACATCATCCCCGGAATACAACGCCCGGCCGACCGTGACCAGCCCTATCATCCCCAGCCACGAACACAGCGTCCAGGCCAGAATCCGGAACGGGAAGACCTCAAACGGGAGGAAGAAAGCAACCGCCACAACAAATGCAGTGGCCCCCAACGCGTAAAAGAAAGAACGGGTCTCCAACGCATCGTACCGATGGTACACGACGAGCGATCCCCAAACCGCGACGGCGGTGAAGGCAACGGCAACAAACCAATAAAAAACAGGAAGGATCATCATCTTAAACACCCTGATGAGTAAGATCATATATGAAAACAGATAAGAAATAAAGGTAAATCCTCATTCTCCTCAAGAGGGGCCCCGATGATTCCGGAATTTTTAACGGCCATGCCATATTTGTAGACAGCTCGCTTCAAATACGATAAAATTGGGCATTCTTCAATATCATAACCCAGGAGACATCATGAAACGCGTTTTCCCCCTTTTCGTATTTATCGTCATCATGCCATTCTTATCCTGCTCCTGTTCCCGTCCTTCCTCTTCTAAGATGGATGGGAACGCAGACACCGTCGTTTTCACCCGGGTCTACGAACCGAAAGAAAAAGCTTTTTCCCTTCTCATCCCCCAGGGATGGCAGGTCGAGGGAGGAATTTTGCGGGTGAACCCCTTAAGCCAAGGCGGCGCCGCCCAGTCGATCGCCGCCAAACTTGACTTCACGGTTAAAAAAGATTCCGCCGGGACCGTGCTGTTGCGCTGGCTGCCGGACATGCTCTACTTCGACGCGAGGTATTCTCCGGCCGGGCAAATGGGGATGCTCCCTCCAGGGAGCAATTACAACGGGATGTTGGTCTATCCGCTCATACCAGCTTCACAGTTCATAACGCAGATGGCCTTCCCGTACGCACACCCCCAGGCGCAGGATATCAAGGTCATCAGCAATAAAGCCTTAACCAATGTCGCCCGGAGTTACCAGAACCGGGTCAACCAGTTTTTCCCGCAAACGGGGTTTCAATACGATGCCGCGCTGGCTGACGTTATATATAAGGAAGGGGCCGCGGAATACGCCGAGAAAATTGTCGCCGTCATTGAAAACTGGGGGCAACTCGGCGCGGGCATGTGGGGGAACAAAGAAACGGTCCTGATGCGGGCCCCCAGGGATGAATTCAAGAAATGGGAAACAGTGTTCAGCGTGATACAGGATTCCGTCAAAATTGACCCCCGCTGGTTGTCCAGGGAAATCCGGGGGCAAATCCAGCGCGGGCAGATCGTTCTTGACACTCAACAGGAAATTCAGCGCATCGAGCAGGATATCGTGGCCCACCGTCAAAAGACCAACGCGGAAATTCATAACGACATGTTCCTCACCCTGACGGACCAGGAAGAATTTGTTAACCCCTATACCAACGAAATCGACATGGGATCCAACCAATGGAAACACCGGTGGGTCAATGAAAACGGGGATGTCATCTACACGGACAACGGCTCTTACAACCCCAACCATGACATTCATTTAAACCGGTCAGGTTACAAAAAGACGCCGGTCCGGCAACGTTTTCCGCAATGAAAATTTAAGAAACAAAATTATTCGGGGGTTAAGGGGACGGCGCCTTCCACGGGCAGCTCCGGAGAAAGGGCAGGCGCTCTTTCCTCCGGGGGAATCAGTTCCACTTTTAAATCCGGCTTCAGTTGAGGATATTCTTTCGCCATCAGGGCCCTCACGCGCGCCATCTTCTCTTGCTGGTCCCGTTTCTGGTCAAAAGACGAAAACCGGACGAACCCCACGCGCTCTCCGGCCAGGTAAATTTCATACATCGTCAATTTCTTGTTCCTTTGATAAACGAACTTTTCTCCGTGCAGCCGGCCGTCCCGGTAATGCTCTTCCTCCTTAATAACGCCGTTCTCAAAATACGTCCTCCGGGCCCCGTTCAACTTCCCGCCTTCATAATTTTCTTCGACGCGCACCCCTCCTCCAGGAACATAATAACGCGAAATCAAGCCCGTTTCTTTTTTATCCCGCATCTCCCGCTGCTGGTTCCGCCAGCCTTCCTTTTCATTCCAAAACATCAGGAATTCGCGCACCGGCCACGGATCAATATA
Organism: Candidatus Omnitrophota bacterium; assembly: GCA_029560465.1. Taxonomy (GTDB): domain Bacteria; phylum Omnitrophota; class Gorgyraeia; order Zapsychrales; family JANLHA01; genus JAGOJP01. The sequence goes on along the minus strand of JAKQKX010000067.1, from coordinate 22,603 downwards.
AATGCCGATCGGGCGGGTCCAGACGACCTCTTCCTTGGACCCGTCGGCGGGCTTCACCTTCAACCCGACCTTAAAATCCCCCCCCCCACTCTGCACGGCGCCGGTAAAACGCAGGACCAGGTTCATATCCCGCGCCATCCTGGGGCCGATCTCCTCAAACCGCACCGAGCCCTGACACGGGTCAATGTCCTCGGATGATATCCGGACTATTTTGCATTGGTCCGACTCGACACTCACGGCGAGGCCCGGGATATCCACCAGCCAGTCATCATCACGGAGCCACCCGTCCTGGGAGACAGACAGCTTTTCCCGGGTATAATTCCTTATCCTGACCTGCAGAATGAACACTTCATCGTCAACAGAAACGGCGTCGGCCTTCTGCTTCACGTACATCTGGGACCGCATCTGAAAGCCCTGCGCTTTCGTCAAATCTTTGGCGACCCCCTTAACGATAATCTTCATGGGCTCAAGCTGCACACGGGGGTTGGCGGCACATGCCGGCTGAAGGCCGGACAAAAGTATCATGATCACAACAATAAGGATATTCATAAACACGATCCTGTCTTAACCCGGGTCACAATCAATATTATAGACTTTTAAAAGTATATCACCCTCACAGACATTAATCAAACCTTCCCTGAGGGAAATCAACACCGCTTTAAGAAAATATTCAGTCTTTACAATGTAAAAAGGGGCTGAGGTCAGGCGGGGAAGCCTCTATTCCTGGTCTACCTTTTTGGTAAACACGGTCAGAAGCCCGTAGACGCCCGCCAAGAATAAATTCATGGCCGTCGCCATCCCCACGAAGATAAGAAAAACCATATGGCCCACGCTCAACAGAGATGCCAAGACGATAATATAAGACGGGAGGTATTTAAAAAACACTTTGACGTTATACACTTCCTGGCGGCCCATTTTCTTGTGACGCCGGTTGGAAATCGCCCTGATCAGGAATATGCTGGCAAATCCGACCGTAATGGCGTATACGGGGGCCCCGAACAGAAAAGCGGGGACCATCACCGTAAAAGTGACAATTTTGCACCACCGCGCATCCACGAAAACGCAAAAAAGGTGCTGCAGGCGCAGGCCCCGGATCCTTCCGGCGAACGCGTCGAGCTTCTCAACCGGGAAACGCGCGCGGCGCACTTTATATATTCCGAATAGGGCCAGGGCACAAAACAGCAGGTAAATAATTCTGGCCTCCCCTTCACTTTTTCTGTAAACAAAAGTCATCGTCGGATTGCCCCCGAGTTTCTTAAAAGAAAACCTCTGCCCTTGCTCGGGGAACGGGATATCAATGGACCGCTGCCCTTTTAAAAGGGCGCTTTTTTTCTTCTCCGACGGTGCCGGGGCCGCCTTTGGAGCCGCCACCACCGGGGACGGCTGACGCGCTGTCTCCGTGCCTGCCCCCCCCCAGAAAGCCTGCTGGGTGTTAACAACAGATTGATCCAAGGAGTCTGTCATCGCATATTGTGACGCTTGGGACCCTCCTGGCGCGAGCTCCCGCACGGCTGAACCAGGCCGCTGATGAAACACCTGCGCGGGCTGCTGACCTGCGATGCCCGCGCGGCGACGCCGTTCTTCGCGCGGCATCCATGCCGACTGTTCCTCGTCCCATAACTCTTCCGGAACCGCTTCCTTCCAGGACTGCCGCCCGTCAACGCTCGGGCTCTTTAAATCGACTTTCCTCCGGGCAGCCCTTTCCCCTTTGGTCTTCATCGCCGTCTGTTTGCTGTCTTCCTGCTGCAAATATTGCGAAATCTGCTGCTCCACCTGCTCCTGCCCGTCAAAATTATCGGTTTTAAATTGCCAGCCTTTCACATTCCTTCGGACGGAATCATAAACCGCTTTTTGCGGGGCCCCTTCCCCGGACTGCGCCGTTCCAGGGACGTCAGCGCGGTTAGAGTCCATGATCTGCTGGGCTTCATTAAGGATCTGGACATTCTTGGACTGGGCTTTTGATATCAAGGCCTGGTTATATTTCTTGTCGCCCTGTTTGGAATACAGGTCAGATTGCATGGTTTGACCGAGCGAATACTGGTCACCGAAATCACTCATGACCTTGCTCCGGTTAAAGATCGCTTTTTCGCGCAATTCGCCCTTAGCCGTCCGGGCCACCCCGGTCCAGTATTTATATTCCTTGGCCAAATCCAGGGTCTTCTCGACCTCAATCACAGAAACGTCAATCGCTTCCATATTGGTCTTAAAATGGGATAACGCGTAATTCTCCGGCACAAAAAACGACCACGTGGTCTTTTCCACCGGGACGTCCCCTGTATCGATCATTGCAAGGTTCATCCGGCCGAGCAACCCCATCGGCTTAATCGGCGTTAAATAAACGATCTGGATATCGAAACTACGGTCCCCGGCCCCGCTCTTAACCAGCGGAATCTGATACCGCCGGGCAGAGCCGCCCCCTTGCTCAACGTCCAAAGACGCCCGCACCGGCTCCCCGGCGACTTTCAGGCTCCATAATGACGCCTGGGACGGAAAAACGACCGGAAGGAATTGCAACGTCCGGTTATCGACCTTAAGCCGGACTTCGTGCAGGGCATACCCGTTGGGGATAATGAGGGTTTTAATATCTTCCCGTTGGATTCTCGCCTTGACAAGCTTTTCCCGCTCCAGCCGCTTGAGCCTTAAGCTGTAGTCCCACTCGGCCGTCCCGACGGCCTGATAAGACCAAAGGATATTGTTGATGCCAACCCCGGCCGGGAGCGCCGGGATCATGTCCGGTTCCGTCTGCTGCAAAAACTTGGCGGCCACGGGTTCCACGTGATAGGCGGTATCGGCTTCCACCGACACAAATTCGGTCTTATTATTAACCTGCGGGAACACGATCCTGGGCATGGTGAATGTTTTGTCCTGCCCGAAATAGGTGTTGAACGTGACTTGCAACATATAGGCGTGATCGATCTTCGACACCGTGTTCACGGACAGCGTCACCCTCTGCTGTCCGTCGATATTCTTCTTCAATATCGTCTTGATCCCGTCCCCCTGAATTTCGATCGCGTCCTTGAGAGCCGCTGGGGCGATGATGTCAAAATGGTCCACGGGCGCGTTCTTGATATTAAAAAGGCACAGCAGTTCCACATGAACCCGCGTATCCTGGACGGACGCGTGATACACGTTAATAACATCCATAACCGGTTCTTTCTTCAAAACATCATAACGCGCGCTCTGCTTCAGTTCCCCGATACTATAAGCGTAACGGGCGCCGGCATCGCCGGAAGCGGCATTCCTGGATAAAGGCAAGACATCATGGATATTGGCGGACTTAAACCCTGCGACCCCTGTTTCTTTCACATCATATCCCCGGGGGAACAGGACAGCCGCTGTGCCCGTGACCTTCTCGGCGCCCAGCACTTCGATGCCCTCCACCGCGACGCGCGTAAAATCGGCAAGATCGTGTTCCGTCACCAAAGAAAACGCGAAACGATCCTGAACCGCCCTCTGGAGCGGTAGGGTCAGGATGTCATCCTGCACGATGTAATCCGCAATATTCCCGGCTTCAACAGCGATGATTTTATGGCCGGACGGCAGGCGGACCTTCACGTCAGACAGCACGTTCTTTTTAACTTCTATATTGACCTGATAAGAAGACGTCAGCACGTTTTCCGTTAAATCATGGCGGGCCCGGATGTCCGCCGCAAACCGCTGTTCTTCCGGAACGCGGGCCAGGGCTGCCTGAAAATTGCCATCCAGGAAAGAATAGCTTTTCTGGAGCTGATATCCCGAAGCGTCCGATCGCGTCTGGCCGTTTTCAATGCCCTCGACTTTTAAATTATTCTGCTCCTGCACGGCCACTTTGTAGCCCGGCAGGGTAAAAATATTCAGCCGGCCGTGAATACGCTGCGTTTCCTGCGGCTTAAAAAATACCGCCGGAACAACCGTATCCGGTAAAACACCGCGCTGGGCCTTGATCTGCAAGTCCACTTTTTCGGTAATCTCGTGCTTAAAGATCACCTCTAACGTCCCGTCATCCCGCACCTGCCAGTTCCTCACCTTATCAGAAAAAACATCCGTGATCACAAAATCCGGATCTTTAGAAAAAGTCATGGACGCGATGGAAGATTTTTCCACGCGGACCGTGGTGTCCTGCACGACAAGGATCTGTTCATACCCGAGGTACAGAGACAGGAAGCAATCCGTGTAGATCAGCGGTTTTTCTTCCTTCTTAAGATATTTCTTCGGGAACCAGGAAAACCGCAGGCAATCTTTCCGGGAAAGCGACGCTTTGACAACTGGGAACGGGCCGGTTTCATCCATATAATACACGGCCTGCGGCTCTTCAAATTCGACAAAAACATCCCGGCTGTTCAAATCCAAAGAGAAGTCAGATAACACGGCCGGCGGGAACCCGAAGGCAAGCGTCTTCTTCCCTAAGAGGGATTTGACCTCAACCAAAAACGTGAGGTCCAGAGTGTGGTGCCCGAACCCGTAAACCGGAACCCCGTAAACACCCTCCGGCGACCCGGGCCCCTTGCCCTCTTTCAGGCGCGGGAGCGCGGGCTCCGCAGACACGGGCCGCATCATGATGGGGACCGGCTGCCCGTCCAACCGAAGCTCCTTCATAAAAACATTCTCAAACGGCAGCGGGACGAGCAGCCATCCCTCGTTATTGACAAAGACATCCAGGACGGCCTCAAAACGGACTGTCTCCCCTTCCAGAACCCCTTTAAAGGAAAGGCCCGTGACGTCAAACGGACGGGCAAAATCCAACCGCCGGGGCGGGGCATACGGCGGGTCAGCCAGCAATTTCAAACGGAAATAATCCCCGGTCGGAATATACAATTTTTGCGTACCGTCTAAAACAAACGGGATCGCGTCCTGGTACGCGGCATACACCACGACATCCGGGAAGGCCATCGTTTCCGGCTCCGGGACGGGGCATAAGCGGGGCGGCACCGTTCCGGGATGCCCTGAACCCACCTGTTCTTCCTCAAAAGAAACCTGATTGGCATTCATGAGCTGCCAGGACGCCTCCTCGGCAAAAGATGCGAAAGGAGCTATTATCAAAAGCAACCCCGCCGTCAAAATCATCACGGCTGTCCACCCGAGACGTCGGGCGGCCTTCCTGCCGAAATGGCTGGCGGCAAGAAGTGCGACAAAGATGCCGGACCCGATCATGGCGCCGTTGAACATGAAAAGATACGGCCGGAACAGCACCCGGGGCATAAACGTGCCCAGGACAAACGTCGCGATGAAAAATATTCCCGGTTTCATAAAATTCCTCCGCCGGAAATAGAACCCGAGCAAGACAAACACTAGGGCCGAAAAAAGGCTAAACACCTTTTTCCACGGCCCCGAGATAAAAGTCACGTGCAGGCGGCTGTCCCCCCACAATTTATGGGCGGCTAACGATTCCCCTTCTTTCGGGATATCGATGCTCAAGGACAACAACCCCTTCTGGAGACCATAACGAACCTGGGAATCCGCGGGCGGCCGGGCGGCTTGAGGCACCAGATTAGCGGTATCCGCCTCTCTCCCGGGCTGGGACGCTTCCCGTTCAAGGCTATAATTTGTTTCCAGGTAATACGGCTCATATTGCAGGCTCGCCCCCTGCTGAACCGGCTGATCATTCAAATAGGCGGACGAATCCCGTATCCGGGATTGCAAAGCCGTGGTCCCCGGAGAATACTGATCACCGATGTCATCCGTTGCGGACTTGAGCCGCCCCTGGATGCCCCTCTTTATATAGAAAGGCCCGACGAGCATGGCCATGTTCCGTCCCAGCGCAGAGAAAGCGCCGGGAAAAAAAGACAAAAGGGCCGGCTGCGGATACGCCATTTGCGGGTATTTCTCGAAGTTCCCGCGCATATGAAGAAGGGAATACTGCTCCGGGTAAAACACGGTCATATGCGACTGCAAGACGGGAATGTCGAATCTGGGGCTGCGCAGGTCAAGCGCTTCAACGATACCCGGCCGCCCAGGCCTCTCCACCTGCCCGGTCAAACTCACCTCAATGGTCTGATCGCTGTCCACCGGCAGCGGGATATAAATCAGACGGCCGCTCCCTTTCCGCGGCTTGACGCCTTCCTTGTCCAGGGTTGCGCCCCAGAAAACGAACTTTTCCGGAAGTTCAACCTGCAAGAACTGCAGGTTCGTGTTTTTCACCCGATAACGGCCTTCAAAAAAGATTTCCGAATTTGTCCCCAGGACGTAAAAAAGGTCCTCCTCTTCCACCAGGGACGCCAGCACCGGTGACTCGTCCATCCGGGTCACCGCCAGGCGGAACGAAAACGGCCGCGTGAAATACCGGAGCGATTCAATGATACGGTTGGACGGCTTATACGCCGGCCATTGGGGGATCTCATACGTTTCCAATTCATTCAACCCGGATTTCTGGGTCATAATTTTTGTGTTCTTGCTGGCCTCCAGAACGATGTCCCCCGTGTCACTTAAAACATCCAACGGGACGACCAACGGCACGTCGAACAGGGAATCAAAATTCTCGATTTTCTTCTGATAATCGATCGCCAGCAAGACCTCCCCGGTTGCCTCCTTTTGCAGCACGACATTCCAGATATCGTAACCCTCCATGTCCGGCAGCCCCGCCCCCCTGACCCATTCCGGAACCTTTTCCGTGAGGACCTTTTTCTTCTCTTTAATAAAATCACCCTCAATATTGATTTTACTCCCCGGCCAGCGCGGTATCGCGAAATAAAAGCTGTCTTTCTTGCCGGATGTTATGCTATAGCGGACATACGCGTTCGTCACTAAAAGGTTTTCATCCACCGCGATAAAACTGACGGTCTTGGAGGTTTGTTCCGCCTGGCGCAGGGAAAGCAGGATCTCCCCCTGCGGGGCAAGGCTCCGGAAATCATAAAGCAGCTTTTTCCCGCCCGGGTCATCCCCTTCAACGCTAAGCATCTCTTCCGCCGGTGTGTACCCTTTTAAAAGAATATCGGCCAGCAAATACATCTCGTCAATTTTGACATTCAGGCTCCCGGTCATTTTTCCCGCCTCCGGGTATGTGATCACCGGGATGACAATCCCCTGGGCCCGATCCTTGAATGTCTCTTCCCCGATCAGCCGTTCAGCATGCACCGTCATAACGACCTCGTCCTTCGCCGTGATCGGGTGCCGGATAACCACCTGAAGGGCGTTTTGGGACGGATGATATTCATGATGCTCCTGGACCGCCTCGGCGTTCACGTAAACCGAAAGGTCGTCCACCGTGTACCCCTCCGGGATATTCAAAAGGAACTGCGTCGTGCCCGGGGTTAAACCCGTCAGCGTGAGCTCGGAGTCAAAAAGGATTTTACTCTCTCCCACATCCAGGTCGTTATGCTGCTCGACCAGGACCTGCCGGGGGACGGCAAAACGGGCCAGGGACACTTCGTAAGGAAGGTTAAACACCTGGTATTCGGCATAAAGGGAATACCGCCCGGGGCTCTCCTCTCCGGCGTCCGCACGGCCGACCACCGGGCGCAAATACCGCGTGTCCAGAGCTTCCAGCCGCACGCTGTCATCATAATAGATTTTGAGCGTCCCCTTCCTGTCAAACACCTTTTCGATCCGGCTGTCCGTAAACCGAAGCGGCTCCATCCCAGCCGAAGGGTATTGGTATGTTTTCAGCAAAAAACGCGTCTCCCCACTTAAAGGGAGATGGAACGTCAGGCGCAAAATATCCCCGGCCCCTGATGTTTCCCTGACCCAGCCGGCGATCCCCGGCCCCGACACTTCGTGGACATGCACCGCCGGGTCAACCGCGATCTCAACGCTGTTCACTTCCCCGTGACGGACATCCAGGAAATACTGCACCACCTGCTCAACCAGGTCACGGGATAAAAACACCTGATGTTCCTCGCGGGAACTGACCTGGACCCGCTTTTCCCCGGATGAGCGACGGTTTGTAATCCCGATGGAAAGGCTGTCTTCCGGGCCGAAGAATCCCAAGAATTCAACGCGGTCCCCAACCGGATTTTTAGACACCAGGGCCAGGCCTGGAAAACGAATATCATAAAAAGTGTCGGCCACGAGGCGAATGTCACCGAACAAAACCGGAGGCACAGAAAAAGAAGCCTGCCCGCTTTCTTCATTAAAATCAACCGGCGCCAGGAAATGAACGGTCAAATCGTACGCGCCCTTGCCGGGGAGCAGCACCCGGGGAAGCCCGTCCACTTCTTGAATCAACACTTTCTCCCCGTTTAAAACCGCCGATTGAAGAAAAACACCCTTGAGCGGAAACGGGAAAAAACAGGCCTCCTGGCCATGATAAACAATGTGATACCTGGCAGACAGGTTTAACAGCGCGTCTTCGACGGCACCCGTATAATTGGCCTGCACAAGAAAAGGCTTCTGCAGTCCTTCCGGGACAGCCGCTTCCTGGACTTTCTTAAGATACGCCGTCTTAGCCTTTTCATAAAGTTCCCGGTATTCCTGATAAGAGACAAAAATCCCTTCCTGTTCCTGGGCGAATACCCGCGTCATTTCTTTTTCCGGTAAAAATATCATGGTCTCCCGCACAGGGGTGCCGGGGACGAGGGTGGATGGTTCCGCCGCCAAGGGAACAGGGAAAAGCAGGCGCCACGCCATCAGCGCCGTTAAGAATATAAGGCATTTTTTCATTGCCCTAAGTTTCCCCCGTGTCATTGACTGGACCCGCTTTTCTTCTTGGGGATCCGGCCCACGGTTTTTCGAAAGGTCTCCCGGCTCTGCAGGTATCGATAGAGCCCGGATCCGACCAAGGCGATAAGGCTGCCTGTAAAAAATAAAGAAACAAAATATTTGAACCCCTGCGGCAGAAGGATGTTCAAAATTATAACGGTTAAAAGGAAAACCGCCGCCACCCTCACGGGGTTTTTGGATTTCTTACGGACCACGGTGAAATACAGCAGTCCCGGCAACACGAGTAAAATCAGGCTTAACGGGAACAGAATATTTTTCTTGATAAACCAAACGCGCAGGTCAGCACCCCGGTCGAGCTTGGAGAAAGAATACATCCGCCCCTGCCGGATCATGTTGACATCCAGCCCGTAAAATTCAGATTCATCTTTCTGCTGCGGGATCTGCTCCGAGTTCAAATTGATCTTAACCGGGCTCGTGACCCGCCGGGACGGGATCGCCGGGTTAATGTCATTATAAGCCGCCCCGTCCCCGTTTTGCGGGTTCATCGTTCCGGCCATATACAAATAACTGAACTCCTGCGGCAGATACAGCCGCCATGTGATCTTGGACGTAGGGACATCGCTGATTTCCGCGTTCTCGACCCGGAGTCCGCCTATAAACCCGAATTTGGCATTCACCTGGGTCTGGTAAAGGATTCTCAAACTAAATTCCTGCCCCGGCGCGATATCTTTGGGGAGCATGACAATCTTGCTCCGCTCCGAGCTTCCCCGTGAGATGCTCGCCTTCTTCCCGGAAATGTAGACCGAATAAATCTTGTCGGTCCCCGGCGGCATAGTCAGCTCAAGGCTCTGCCGGTTTGTGTTCTGGATGTTAAAAACCCCTTCTGTCTTAGCAAGCCCTTCATTCGAAACGACGATATCAAAATGGGCCTGGTTAACGATGGCATCAAGGATCTTCTCATACTCATGCTTGGTGGTTTCCAAGACCAGGGAATACGGATGGCTGAGGTAACGGAAGGCCAGCACACTCTGACCCTGGCTGAGCGTGGCGGGAAGTTCTTTGGAATCAATCAGCTCCAGGTTGGTGTCCTGCGCTTCCACCTGCAGGTTCGGGCTCTTGGCGACCGATATAAACCCGGATTCGTCAAAAACATCCAGCACCCGGATCCCGGGCACCGTGATCGTCCTTTTCTCCCCCGTGGGGATGGAGGGGAGTTTCCTCTCAAGCATGACCGTCAAGTCATACTGGTTCAACATCGGGGAATGAAGCGTCACATCCCAGACCCCGGTCTTTGTTTCCGGCCGGGACGAAAGCCGTTTCTCTTTAATATTCACCCCGCTGATCACCGCGTCCCTGGCCAGTGCTTCCGGCAGCTCAATCCGAAACTGGCTGACCGGAGCGTACAGGATGTTATAATGCACCACGTCCGACACTTTCATCACGGTCTCTTCAATGCTGACGCTCCTCTCGACGTTCGCGATGATCTTGGTATCCCGTTTATCAATCTTGAGCCGGCAGGAATAATCCGGTGTTGAAAACCGGTATCCGGCGGCCACCTCATTTTTCTGGTCAGGGTCACTGGCCCCCAGCAACCTCAGCTCCTCGAGGCTGATCGGCCGCAAAGATTTAATATCCTCGGTGGAAAGCTTGAGGTTCTTGCGCAAAGACAGCGAGATCACCCCCTCTTCCTTTTCCGCGTCCAGGCTCTGGACCCTGGGCATCGGAAGGGCGATGTCTTTATCCTCTTTATCAGCTTCCAGATGGACCGGGAGCCGGAAATCACCATACGCTTTATTCTTCAAAATCACGGTCAGGACGTTCTGCCCGCCTTCCTGCTCGACGGAAAAGCTGTCGACGGTCTTATCATCACCGACTTCAACAAGCCGGAAGTTCTCCGGGACCAGGAACCGGAACTTAAAGACCCCAGCATCCTTCACCTGGAACAAAACCTGGCTGAAATAATCAACCAGGGTTTCAGAAAAAGAAATGCGGATATTCTGCTGAGCAGTGATCTTGGGCTGGATCATGGAGATTTTCAGGCTCACCCGGTAAGGCCGCCGGAAATATTTGAACGCGGACACAAAATCTTCAAACGCCACCCGGCCAGCCAGCTCTTTGGGGTCGATTTGAGTCACGTGCTCTTTTTCCTCAACCTGAACCCGAAGCGCAGAATCCGCTTTAATAATGACCTCCCCGTCTTCCCGCTTGGCGTCCACCAGCTCGAATTGCGGAACGGTAAAACTCGTGTCCTCCGTGTCCCGGTATTTTTCCGTATTCACCGTGAACGTGTAATTCCCATCCACCTTTTCATAAAGGTTGACGGTGAGGACGCCGTCCCCCCCAAGGTCCCAGTCTTTAATATTGCCGCCGCTCACGTTAACCAGACTTAAATCATCCGGGATCCGCAGTTGAAAAATATCGGTCTTGGCCTGCATCACTGCGCAGGAAACCCGGGTGGTGATAAGGTAAACCGACTCCTTGATGAACACCTCGCTGGACAAGCTGCCGAAAACCAGGCTCTTGACTTCCTTGCTTTCCTGGCTCTTCGCGAGCCAGCGGATATCCACGTCGCCGGCCGGGGATAAAAACGCGGAGAACTGCGTGTTCTCTCCGGTAACCGTGCTTTGCTGGGAAAGCATAGGCTCAATCTTGACATCAAGGTCTTTCCCAGGGATAACCATGCTGATTTTCGTTAACGGCGAGGCGGGGAGCTTAAAATGGATGAACTTTTCCCCCGGCGCGGTATTAACCCGGGCGGAAAAATTCATCTGAAGTTCATAATCCCCTTTTTCCGGAAGGATAAGTTCCAGTCCTCCGGGAACGGGCTTTAACAACGGCGTTTGATTTTGAATAGACAAAGACGTGATCGCGATGCCTTCCATATTCAAGAAAATACGGGCCCATTCTTTCTTTAAAGCCGAGACTTTCAATTTAGCCCGGAACTCGGCGATGTCTTCGGTCACCGTGCCCTGATATTCAGCGTACACAATAGCGGCATCGACCGGCGGGGGCGGCAAAACGCTTTCCGGAGGTTGCTGAGCGGCTTTTTCCCATAATTTGAGGAAATCCGAATGCGGGATCAACACGCCCTTTCCTTCTTTCTCCAACACGTCCGGAAGGTTTTCATAAGGGACATAAATCTGCTGTTCCATCATGGACTTCAACTCGGCCTGTCGAGGGGACTCCCCGGCCGCCAAACGGGCATACCCACCCAGGCTGCCGACCAGCATTAAAATTACGGTCAGAAAAAATGACTTTCTCATATTACCCCTCCGGAATTTGTTGTGCCGCCGAATAAATATGAAAATTTAATAAACTATTTCCAAAGAATATTTCAAAAGGAAAAAATAACGAAAGGGCCATCTCCATAATACCCTCCCAGGAATGCAATAGGCAGGTCGGCTTCCAGAATAACACGGCAGGACAAGCAGTATCCGCTGAGAACGAAAACATAAAATGATCTTCTCCCTTAGCCTTTTTGAACTATCGGGCCAAGATTTACCCATGTTAGTTTATGACAGAATATCAATATTGAATCATTATCTCTCTGGTGAATCAAGCACTTTCTTTAAGTATTCTACGCGCAATATCGGGAAAAGTTACAAATCATCCTTAGCCATCAAGCGGCGAACGCTTAGAAAGCAAAAATTTCCCTAATTTAAGCAAAAGTTTCATAACTTCTTTTTGATTTTTAGGAGTATAATTTTCTAGATTTTTTATTATTTCTAAAATAGTTTAATACACAAATTTTATTAATTAACCTTAACCAAAAAAGGAGAGTCAATGTTTATCAAATCACCGGAGAAATTCAAAAGGTTCAAAATACTGCTTGGTTGCGCCTTCGCATTCTTGTTCACGATGTCTTTTATTTTCAGCGCGCCATCAGCAGCACAACCCAAATCTCCAACTCCGCCAAATTCACCAACAGGGCCCAAATCACCGGCAGCACCTGAGGAACCGATAGGGCCGGGCTCTCCGGTTACCCCTGAGGCTCCTGCCAGAAATGTGGCCGAGCCCAACGCGCCAGTCGAACCCGGGACAACCGTCGGGCCTGAAGCTCCGGTTGGACCCAATGACCCCAGCGCTCCTGTCGGCCCTAACGCGCCGGTCGGCCCTGAAGCTCCGGTTGGACCCAATGACCCCAGCGCTCCTGTTGGGCCTAATGCGCCGGTCGGCCCTGAAGCTCCGGTTGGACCCAATGACCCCAGCGCTCCTGTTGGGCCTAATGCGCCGGTCGGCCCTGAAGCTCCGGTTGGACCCAATGACCCCAGCGCTCCTGTCGGCCCTAACGCGCCCGTCGGCCCTGATGCTCCGGTTGGGCCCAATGCGCCTAGCTCGCCGACATCACCGACTGCCCCTTGGCCTGAAGAATAACAGGCTGTTCGGGCTTAAATATAAAAAAACGGACATGATAAAATATCATGTCCGTTTTTTTATTGTCCGCCAACTTTTATAAACACGCTAAAAATTAAACGTCAACGTCACCGAAGAAAAAAACCGCTCCCTCTCTTGAAACGAATGGTTGGAATTATTATCAAAATATGAAAGACTCACGCTCACAAAGGTCTTATCCATACGCAACAATTCTTCCAGCGAATAATCGCAGGCTAAATAATATTTATGGCCGTTGTCTTTGCGGGCGGTCCCAAAGACAGGATCAATATCATCATAATAAAAAAGCTGAAGATTATAACCGGCCGTCGCCGACAGAACCTTGGAAATCCTTTGACGAAGACTGCTTCCCCAAAAAATATTATTATAAGTAAACCGGCCGTTATCCGCATGATGATGCGTGTAAAAAAGGCTGCCGGTCCATGACGTCTTTTCACCGATCTGATAAGACAGGCTGGCCCCCACCGATCCCCCGAAAGCGTCCCGGGGATCATTCTTATAAAAATCCTGCACATACCCCCCCGCAGATGGCCAAATATTCACTTTCTCTGAAACCCGCATGGCTCCGGACAGATTGAATCCGCTGTTAACCTGATAACTCCTGTCATCTAATATCTGATAATTCACATAGGGCGTGAGGGTCTTACTTTTACCTCCCGACAGCTTCTTGAAGCCCAGGGACATTGAAAAGACAGAATTATTAAAATCATCTTCCTTAAAATAACTGATATTGTTCGCCCCGACATTCAATAGCACGTGCGTTTCCTCATCGACCTTCTTGCTGAAAACAGCCGACAGGCTGTTATAGTAATAAAAATCGTCCCGGGGCTTGGCATCAGAATCGAGCGTGTAATTATAGGCCCCGTAAAGAAAATGCGTTGTATCCGAAGGGCCGGAATTAACATTGCTGTCATACCCGAGGCCTGTTGAAAATCGGTATTTTTTTTGTATCCGGCCCGGGATATTCGCAATCATCGCCCGGATTTTTTCCCCTGCGGCCTCATCTCCCCCGACCCGCCGCAACGCTTCCCTGTACTTCTTTTCCGCCTGCCCGTACAAAGCCTGCTGAGCATAAACGTGCCCCGCATTGACCAGCGCCTGGTGGTCGCCGGGATCAAGAGCCGCGACTTCATCATAAAAACGGACAGCTTTATCCATATTCTTTAACTGATAATTACAATTCGCCAGGAAGGTCCAGGCGGCCTTGGCCTCCGGCATATCCAAAACCGCCACATCCGTAGATTGGAGAATATCCTCCACCCGGGCACAGGCCCCGGACGGATCCTGGGGATAGGAATCATAAGCGGCTTTCAGCCGCCCCGGCAATTCCTCTTGAGGCCCGCCGCCGGCAAAAAGATTCACCGCGACACAGGCAGATAAAATTAAAAAAATGAACAATAGGCGTATTTGTAGCTTCATAAACTTTAATAGTTCCCCCCGTCCTCTTCGTCCAAAGCGTCCGCTTTGATTTCCTTAATGATCCCATCCAGTTCCCGGTTAAATTCATCAGGGTCTTCCAGCATGATAAAATGCCCCCGGTCCGGCATCAGGCGAAGGTTGAATTCCGGGACATATTTCCGGTTCACCTCCGGGTTGGTCGGCCAAAGATCAGCATTAAGGCACCAGACCGGGACTTTGATGTACGGGGGATCAGTGATATAAGACATCTTCATCATTTCTTCCATGGCGCTCACGCCGGTCTTCTGCGACGCACCCGACATCATGCCCGCGACCTCATCCATCAGCTCGGGGTCCGTCCCTTCCACAAACATGCCGCGGACAAAAGAATCCACCGTCGTTTTAAAATCGTCCCTGAAGGGCTTCAGGTGCTCTTCGATCTGCTCCGGGGGATAGGTTTCCTCTAAATCCTGCATCGTGTCAATGCCGATCAGGGCGATGACATGATCGGGGATGATTTCCGCCGCTTCGATAATCACCATCCCAGACATGGAATGGCCGATGAGAATAACCTGAGACGCCTGCATCTGCCGGACCACCGCGGCCACATCTTCGCCGAAGGCTTCCATGGAATACACGTCCCGCTCTGTCCCGGAGGCGCCGTGGCCGGCCAAATCCAGAGTCACGACTTTATATTCTTTTTCAAAATAAGGCACCTGGTTTTTCCACACCGAACGGTTGCAGCACCACCCGTGCACAAAAATCAAAGCCGGCTCGCCTTCGCCATATACGGAAAAAGCGATAGGCGTCCCGTCTTTGGAGACAGCCACGCCGTCTTCGGCTTGCGCCGGGACAGCCGCGGACACGATGACGGCCGCGTAAAAGGCAAAAAGGACGATCCTGATTATTTTCTTTCCCATGAATCCCTCCGCACAAAATAGTTTATCCTTGTTTCTTCTCTTTAGCCGGGATGACCGCGCCCCCGACACCGATCACGACCGTGTTGCCCGTTGACTGCAGCGCCCGCAACGGCATCAAAGCCGGGTTGTCCTCCAAGACCTTGGCCACATTCGCGAGGTTCCGCAAAACCGCGGTTTCTCCCCGGGCGCGCTCCAAAGCGGCCAACCCTTCCTTTTGCGCCTCTATAACCTTGGCAAAAACCTTTTTGAGCTCACCCGGGAACATGATATCTTTGATCCCGATAAGCTGAAGCCTGATCCCCATCTCTTCCACTTTGCCCGCCGTTAAGTCCATGAGCTTCTGGTTCAACACCGGGCGCTGTTCCAAAATCTCATCAATCTTCATCGAGCCGATGATTTCCCGGATCGCCAGCTGCACGACCGCGTAAAAAGCTTCGGTATAATTCTCAATCTTGTTGACGGCAAGGTTCGGATCGGCAATCTCGTAACGCGCGGCAACGCTGACTTTCAAAGTCACGCTGTCCACGCTTAAAACCTCCTGGCCGGGGACGGAAATAAATTTGGGCCGGACGTCGATCTTCTTCACGGTCGTGCCCGGAAAAAATATCCAATACCGGCCGGCATTCAAGACCCCCACAAACCGGCCTTTGCGATACTTTAGCCCCCGCTCGAATTCATAAACGATAATGGAATGCTGCGATATTAAATACAAAATCCCAATCCACACGATGATAATGCTTACAATCACGGGAAATACCTGCATCGGCACCGTCTCCTTTCTAAAAAAAGTCCCGGCTTAAGGAAGCCGCAGGATCGCGGTGGAGGTTTTGCACCTGCAAGACCGCTGTCCTGAACAACGGCCTCCTTAAGACAAGACCGTGGGGAGTTGAACCCCGGTTTGACCGACCTGGGAAGGCGATTTGCAAAATGATATGGCCGATGCCACGCCATCGCACGGCCGATTCCCAGTTTATCTCGCGTAATCAAAAAGCCGGCAAAGACGCGATCTTCTCAACCATCCCGGCCACAGCGCCGGGGCACAGCATCGGGACATTATGTCCGCAATCCACTTCAAGAAAAATCCGTCCTTGCCCCTGAACGGACAAAACCTGGACTTCCTGTTTCCGGCCTTTATAAAGCCCGTCTTTCGCGAAAATAAACCCCATCGGAACCCGTATCTTGGCATAAATATCAACGGACGGATAAATTAATTTTCCGGGATCCGGACGTCCGGCGGTCCTAATCTCTTCCATGGTCGGCCGGCGAAGCCATTGGTCCCCATTACGGAAAAATGACCGGCGGGTGAATTTCGCGATAAGATCCGGAGGCACCCCTTTGTTCAGCCAATCCCGCTCCGCAGCCGCGCACACGTCACGGACATATCCTTCCACCGACTCCTGATCCGTCTTCCACCCGTAACGGAACATGTCCCAGAGCTGTTGTTCCGGGATATCCCATGCGTGCGCGCCTTCCGGGGTTTCGCGGCCATCTAAAACAAAGCCATCCACGATCACCACCCCCGCGCACTCCCCTCCGGAAGCGGCGAAAGCCGTGACCGCATACCCTCCGGCTGAATGGCCGACCAGAACCGGAAAACGCAACCCCAACGCCGCGCTAACCGCGCCGATATCCCTCCAGTATTCTTCCGCGTCTTTCGAATTCACTGGCGTCTGCCCGTGGCCCCGCATATCAAAAGCCACGGCGTGAAACCTCTGGCGCAGCAATGCCGCCACCGGACCCCAGACCTCGAGGTTATGCCCTGTGCCGTGCACCAGCAAAACATCCCGCCCCTCACCGCCAAAATCCCGCACCGCGAAACGGCCGGAAGACGCGGCCACCAATTTATCTGAAAACATCAAAAACATTTTTAATTATAATGGACGATCGCTTTGGTCACCTGCCCTGCCTCATTGAAAAACATCACCAGCGAACCCTCCCGTTTAAAAAAGGCTCACTTTTGATTAATTTACTACATTCTCCGTTACAAGGAAATCAATTTATTCGGGCAAAAAAACAGCGATCAAACCGGAGACCTTGACCTATCAGGGGTTCGACGGGGAAATATCGATTCCATAAACTGCAGCCGAGCGGTTGGCCAGTGAGTACGACGCGGGGTTAATCCATCATGAAGGGCATCTATTCTCCATTTATATTTATCGATCACACCGCTTCGCGCCCTTTTCCCAACGCCTGGTTCACCTTAACGGAAACATCTTTGACCGTGAAAGGTTTCTGCATAAAGTTCACCCCCTCCTCCAGCACACCCCTGGGGATGATGACATCGGCGGTGTACCCCGACATAAACAAAATTTTCATGCCAGGACACAAAGCACGCAGGCGGTCAGACAGCTCCCGGCCATTCATCTCCGGCATAATCACGTCGGTAATAAGCAAATCAATTTCCCCGGCATGGGCGCCGGCCAGACGCTGGGCCTCGGTGGGCGTCTTCGCCGTCAGCACATGATATCCAAATTCTTCCAAAATTTTAGCGCCCAGTGCCAGGATTGACTCATCATCCTCAACCAAAAGCACCCTTTCACCATGACCGCGGGGGAGCTCCTCCTCCCGGGTGGAAATTATCTCAACGACGGCCCCCTCATGCCGGGGCAAATAAATCCGGAAGGCCGTTCCCCGGCCCGGCTCACTGTACACATTGATAAAGCCGTTATTCTGTTTGACGATGCCGTAAACAGTCGCCAGGCCCAGCCCGGTGCCCTTCCCCTCTCCTTTGGTTGTAAAAAACGGCTCAAAAATATTGTTAAGGGTTTCCCGGTCCATGCCGCACCCATCGTCGCTCACAGCCAGCATGGTGAAATCGCCAGGGATAAAGCCTTCATGTCCCGCGCAGTAGACTTCGTCGAAAGTCACAGTTCCCGTCTCGATAATGACTTTTCCCACTCCAGCAATAGCGTCCCTCGCATTGGTACACAGGTTGGCCAGAATCTGATCAAGTTGGGTCGGATCAATATAAACTGACCACACCTCGGCGCCGGGACGCCAGGTCAGCTCAATATCCTCGCCGATGAGCCGCCGGAGCATTTTAAGCATCGCTGTCATAGACTGATTCAGGTCCAGAATTTTAGGTTCCATGGGCTGCCGGCGGGCAAAGGCCAGGAGTTGGCGGGTGATGTCAACAGAACGTCGGGCAGCATTTAACACTTCGGTCAGGTTGGCATAAATCGGGTCAGCCGGGTCTATTTTGACCAACGCCAATTCCGTATAACCAAGAATCAAACTAAGCATATTATTGTAATCGTGGGCAACACCTCCTGCCAACCGGCCCACGGATTCCATTTTTTGGGCCTGACGGTATTGCTGCTCCAGTTTACGTTTCTCGGTGATATCATGAATGATGGAGTGAAGAAATGGTTCACCTTTAATATCAATCACACTGCTAAATACCTCGACATCCCGGGCAGAGCCGTTGGCCAAGCGGTAGCGGGATTCGAAATAGGACCATCTTTTCTGTCTGGCCTGTTCCATCTCCGCGGCAACCTGTTCGGGCGCAAGCATGTTGATATCCTGTATCCGCATCCGCAGCAATTCATCCCTCGACCATCCGTAAAATTTTTCAGCGGCTTCATTGGCTTCAACAATATTCCCGTTCTTAAGGTCAATAATAAGTTTGACGGCTGTGTGTTTTTGGAAAATGTCGCGGAATTTCTTTTCGCTTTCGCTCAACCTTTCATTGGCACAAACCAGATTTCTTGTGACCACCCTGACCTGCCGGCGCAGCAGCCAAATAAACACAACAGCCAAGAGAAGAATCCCGCTCACACTACCCAGCAGCCATAGAAAATACGGCGGGATAACCGTCTCCGGCGTTTCTTTGACCCAGGCCTGCAAGGCCTTGTAATAGGCCGACCCGGGCTGGGACTTCATAATCCGCAAATTTTTATCAATGGCCTTAAGTAAATCCGTGTTAGAACCAGCGGCGGTGGCAAAATATAGTGACACGGGGTTAAAAATGACAGGGGGTTTTTCCAGGCCGTATTGCCGGTAAAAATAATCGCCCAGGAGCTGATTGGCCACAACCGCATCGGCATCTCCACGGGCTGTTGCCCAAAAAGCTTCTTCAAACGATGGCATCTCCAGAAAGGAAACCTTTAAGCCAAATCCCTGCACCATCTGCTGCAAAAGCCCGTACTGAATCGAGCCTTTCAGCACGGCAATCCGCTGGCCGTTCAAATCGGAGATCGTGGTCATCCGTTTGCTTTTCTTGGCATAGACGACCGACCAGCTGTTCACAACCACCTCGGAATGGAAATCTATTCTTTCGTCCCGTTCCGGAGAGAAAGCCACGTCCGGCATCAAATCAATACGGCCGTTCTCCAAGGCCTCAAGACATTCGTTCCACTGGCAAGGGGTATAAATCAACTGCCATTTTTCTTTTCGCCCGATCTCATGAAGAATGGCGGGGAAAATACCCGACGGCATCCCCGACTCACTTGTGAATATTTTTGGTTTGTTTTCGTATAGCCCCACACGGACTTTTCTGTCCATCGAACCGCCGGCCGGAAGTTCCCCGGAATCAGGGCTATCCCCTTGCGCCATGGCGTCCGGCAAAAATAACGGCTGCCAATAAAAACCCCCCAGTATAATAAAACTACATACTGGGGGGATTAAAAACCCCGCGATGGCGGGGATGAAAACACTGATGATTTTCTTTAATTTCATCTGCTTCAAGACCCCATAACCAGCATTAAAAAAAGGGCAGATGCTGAAAGCAGCTCTCTGGTGGCATAACTCCCTTAATTGTCATTATACATATAACGGCACGTAACGCTATCTTTAATCATTCGATTTCTTCTTATGTCCATCGGCTGGCTTGAACCGGGAAAAACCTGTCATCCATCCGTCCCGCACCGCCTCACCAGATGAACGAATTCGTCCTCGGCGAGGTGTCTGCTCAACTTTAAATAACCGCTCCATTAAGTCCTGTTTCTGCCCCTGGGTTGAAGCGGCCAGCGCCCCGCAGATAAGAAAATCTTCATCAACCCTGGCGCGGACGCTGCATCCCTGTCCACGATTTTAATCCCGCAGTCCCTGGATTCTTTCAAAATCGTCCTGGTCGTCAAGGCGTTGAGCTTAAGGAATTTTTGCCATTTCTCCCGCGGGTGAGGCAGACGTGAAATCATCTCTTTCATCACCTTTTTGGATTTATCGGTTTCCCAGAGCCGCTGGCTCTCGGCCAATGAAACCCGCAGGCACACAATGTATTGTTCCGGGAGAACACGGGCCAGGACCGACGGATGCGTGATCCCGCCGTCCACCACAATCAGCCGGCCGCGTTTCTCTTTTTTCATGTCTTCGGAAAATAACCGTAAATACTCAACGTTGGCGGCTTTATTCAAATTGTCGAACGCATCCAAAGACAAGGAAAGCGCCCAATCCAAAGGGTTTTCCGCGGAAAACCACGCCTTGCTCGCCGGATGCTTCCTAGGGGTGTAACGGCCCATATACCCGCCGAAAATATGCTCATCCATATCATACACAAACACATTGTCACGCTTGGACAACGCGCGGCATAACGTTGTCTTCCCCGAGCAAGACCCGCCGATCACCCATCGGATATTCTTATAACAGGCCAGCGCCTTCCTGACCTTCTCGAGCGCAGCGATATTGATGGTGAACATATTGCAACCTCACAAGACCCCGGGATTTTCCTGTTCAGCTTAGAATCGCGCTGTTCTGCTGTTTAAAAGCCTCGGCATATTGGGGATTTTGAATCTGCCACAACACAACAAATTGTCCCTGGCTGGCCGCCGTGGACAATAACATGGCCGATGTCCGCTGATCACATGCCGGAGGGAGATTGACAAGGTACTTCTCAACGCCGTCAAATCGCACCCCGCAGTCAGAATGCCCCGGGATCGGCGTTCCATTCCGTTTAAACAGCTCCCGTAAGCCGGGGTTGGCGTCAAAGAAACGTTTCCTCTGGACCCTCGTCAGCACTTCCGACACGCCGAAACAAAGAGGTAGAACCCCTAAAAAGACAAAAAACACCGAAAAAATGACGACAGTAATCACAAACCCTTTAGGGCTCTCAAGCGCCCATCTATCCCACGGGGATGTCTGGTCAAACTGACCGGCCGCGATAAGGTCAGCCGTTTTTACTTTGTCATTCAGGGTTACCTGATAACTGGCGAAGACCGAGAGAAAGATCCCAACCAGGGCGAGCACCATCAATGAGAGGTTCTGGGCGCGCGTGAGCTTCGGTTCTCGTGACTCGTTCCACAGTTTAACGCACTTATTGCAGAATTTGTATGTCCAGCCGATCTTCGCCACGTTATAAACATCAACGTCCATCGTCACGCTCTGAACAGTGTGCGAAGCCAGGAACCGCGCTTCGTGTTCCATCTCAATCCGGTTCAAGTCGTCCGTTGAGCCGCAGACCGGGCACCAATCGGGGAACACCGGCGCACCCCGCGTTTTGATCAATTGATATTTCGCCATGCCGTTTCCTGCCTTTTATTAAAATGTTTGGCCGACGGGATCGACTGAATAATACGGAAAATACCCTCCGTATTCGCGCAGATCATCCGCTGTTTACCACCCGGGGTCTGAACGGCAAGGGTATGTACAATTTGTACCCACCCTTTGGCCAGTTCCTCATCCCGCTGTTTCATCCTTTGAATATATTGCTTGGCATCACTCGAATCAGTCAAGGCCAGGACAACATCCTCAATAACAAAAAACCATTCATTATTATGAATGGTTTTGCGGATTTCCTGTTTTCTGAAGATAGCGATCTTTGTAGTGTTTATTTCTTTATCCATACCAACTCTTTTTTTGCTCCCAGCGAACCCTGCCCGCATCTACCGAACAGGGTTCGCCGGAGCGTCAACAATGGCGGCTCGAAGTGGACGCCAGGCGAACTACGCAACCCCTTGAAATAAGCCTACTTGTGAAACTCTACCGAAAACGTAGCATGGGGGCTTTAATATCCTTAGGCGAGCCGATCAACGAGTCCCTACCTTACGATAAGGGCATTTTATCACGAAATCGCCTAAAATCCACCGAAACCGCTGTTTTATAAATACAAAGAGCCTCAATCGCTTATGTTTAAGATCCGCGAATAACCTGCTGAATCTTTCGCATTGTTTCATCAATAGTTTCAACCGCGCTCTTCAAAACTTTGCTACTAAAGCCATCCTGATAAATTCCTATTTCCAAACTTATGCCTACCTTACCCGGAACTTTTTCGCTCACGCCAACGCTGATCAGATTTCCGGAACATAATTTGTGAATAGTATAAAACTTTTCCTTAAAAGATGGCGTTCCCTTCTCCAGCTCAAAATACTCTCCAACCCTGAATC
>JAKQKX010000099.1 GCA_029560465.1 Candidatus Omnitrophota bacterium | reverse complement strand
CTTCCGATCTTAGGCCGAACGGCGGGGAGGGAAAAATGATGCGTTTGAAGAAGACGGTTTGTGTTTTGGGGAGCCTCGTTGTTTTTTGTGCTTTGGGGAATTTCTCTCCGGGTTGTTCCGGCGAGGACCTGGTTCTGGGGTTGGCCAGCAACACATATTATGATATCTATCTTGGGGGAGCGTCGGGCAGCGACACAATTATAAAGGGCGTGCAAATTGTCGACATCCGTCAGTATGAGGGGATCATTTTTCTCGTGATCCGCCCGGACAGCTTCTCCATCGGACAATCGGAAGGGCTGGTGTTGCTGGAGAACGTTAAGGCTATTTTACCTGTTTTAAAGTTTAAAACATCGTCTGTGAAAAATCGTTAATGAAGGACATCCTTTGAATTGTCTGCGGGCGGGGGAAAAGATTCTTAAGGCGGGGCGCTATATACAGCTCCTGTCTTGTGATACGTGGGAATATGTGCGCAGAGCGAACTGCAGCGGGATTGTCATCATCCTCGCCGTGACCGGGGATCAGCGTGTCGTGTTTGTGGAGCAGTACCGTGTGCCTGTCGGAGGGGTTGTGATTGAGCTCCCGGCCGGGTTGGTCAATGACCGGCCGGGCAAGAAACATGAAACATTGGCCGCGGCCGCCAGGCGCGAACTGTGGGAGGAAACCGGGTACCGGGCCCGCCGGATGGTTAAGCTGACCGAGGGGCCGGCCGCCTCCGGGTCGTCATCGGATATTATTGTTTTCTTTAAAGCGGAAGGATTGCGCAAGACCGGTCCGGGAGGCGGCGATGACAGCGAGGCCATCACCGTTCATGAAATTCCTCTTTCTGAGGTCCCCTCCTGGCTGAGGAAGAAACGCCGGCAGGGACTCCAGGTCGATCCCAAAATTTATACTGGACTTTATTTCTTAAATCTCTATAATAATCCCCAATAATTCCTTAGATTTAAATTTCCTTTTAATAAATTGTCATAACCAAGGAGTGAAAGATGGTATCGTACAAAGAAT
>JAKQKX010000098.1 GCA_029560465.1 Candidatus Omnitrophota bacterium | reverse complement strand
CAATCTCTGGTAAGGGTTTATAGGTTTTTCTTTCACTTGGCATCCTTTTAATTTTTTCTCTGTCATCCGTTCACCGCCCTTCGTTTTGTCCTGCCGTATGGTTCGTAACCCTCACCCTGATCTGATTTATGGCGGTTTATCTTGCAGTCTTTACAGGCTTGCGGCCAATACCTCATGTGCTTAGGGAGAGGCGTGTCCTCAATGGTCGGGTGTATTCGCTCGCAATACGGGCAGCGGTTGAAGACCACAAACCCCTTGCCCTTCATTCTGTGCTTGGTCGGCGTAAAGTTGTCACTTGCTGGCATGGGTGATAGCCCCTTGACCTTTTATCTTGCTGGTTGTGGCTTGTTGTATAGCGCCACGGGAAATTCGGGCATTTTTAAAGCGCTCACGGACGGCGTTTTTCTGTTCCTCGGACACTATCCGCGCTTTTCGCTTATTTTTGTTGTAGGTCATAAACGGGTAAAGGGCGCACAGTTTCATTTCACAGTCCCGCCTCCCGTCCACAAAAAAGCACATGCAATCATAGCACTTGGCCGCGATTGCCTGCCGCGCCGTCAATCGTTCGTCAAACAGGTGCGCCAATAGTTCCTTTTTACCCTTAGCCAGCGCACCGTTTTCAACCGTTTCAATCCGTTGTTGCAGTTTGCTCGTCATGCCGCCCTCTGCACCTTTCTCCGCCAATAGCGGGTTATTTTCTCGTATTGCGCCTTGATGTCGGCGGGGATGTCGTAGGATTTCTTTTCAAGATATTTGCCCGTAACAAACCAATCCCCGGCAAGTATCTTTTCGCGCCCCTCGACCAACTCTTTCACCTGCCCGTCAATTTCGTCATACTCTTTGACCACCGGCTTTAGTTCTTCCAGGCGGTCAAGCATTGTCGCCAGCTCGCCGGTATCTATTTCGACTTCCTTGCCGATGTGGTCCTTCAGGCAGATATGGGTGAACGGGCAGCGGTCACACCACATATCTTCGTTGATCGGATCGGGGAGCGTCCCCGCGGCGACGTGCTTATTGATTTCCTCGGCTCGTTTAAGCGTTTCCTCTCCCATTTCATAATCAATATCCATCCAGACTTCTTTCATCTGCCCGGATACTTTATCTTTGAATAAGAACACGCCGCGCTCTTTCCCGGCCATGAGCATGTAAAGGTTAAGCTGCACCGGATATTTGCGGAGGTAGGCGTATTTGCCTTTTTTGAGATCATCAATCGTGTTGATTGCCTTAAATACAAACGGGGAGCATGACTTGATTTCCAGTGGCGCCGTTTCCCGGTCGTTTACAAATATGTCGCCGTCAATGTGTCCGGTTATTTGATATTCCTTCCATTGAAAAGACCGCTGCTGTTCGATGACCTTGATCCCGGCTTCTGCCAGTTCCTTTAAAACGATTTCCTCAATCTCATTTCCCATATCGAAAATGAATTGAAGGCCAACATCGTGCAATGACTTTTCTTCCCAGCGCGTCCGGTTTAAAACGTGGTAACGAACGCAGGGGATCCCCAAGTCAGAGGCCCGGTTGCTGTTGACCGGGTATCCCTTGATTTTGCTTTTTTTTGTCTCGATGATTTTTTCAACGATCATGGCTTCACCCCTCCGCGCCCGGATCGCGCTCCGGCGCTTCAATCTTTTTCAGGGATTCAATGTTCTTCCCCCACTGGTTTTCGGTATAGGTAATTTCGACCTTCAACCCGGCTTCTTTGGCTTCTTTGGCGACGGTTGCGAATGACTTGGAAAATGTGTCATAAGATGCGTTGCCATTCTTCACGACATACTTTTCGCCGGTCCCGCCGTCCTTCTTTTTAAACGTAGCGGCGCGAACGTCCGACACGGAAACCGTTACTGTTTGAGCACCCTCGGATTTAATGCCGTCTTTTTGTTTTCCTGATTTCTTGTAATCGACGCGCCCGATCATGTCCGGGGTGATCCCGGCGAACTCCTGAAGATCATCATAGGTCATGTTTCTGATCCCCAATAGGCGCGTAATGCCGTTGCCGATAAGATTGGTATAGGCCGACTTTTTAACGTCGCCACGGTCGATTTCCGAAGCCGGAAGTTCGGTTTTGTCGCCGTTTGAATATGAGTATTTCTTGAAAAAGCCGTCCTTGCTGCTGCGGGTGCCTATGGCCTCAATGGTCGCCCCGGCAAGAGAAAAATAGCCTTTGTAGGTAAAAGAAAAATGCCCGTCCTCTGACTTGTCTTCAATCGGTTCGCTGATCCGCCAAGAGATTCCGAACATCCGGGCGATCTTCTCCGCGCCCGAAACCTGCAAATACGGCTTCCCGCCCTGATCGGTCCAATCGTGTTTGTTGGTCAATTTGATTGCGACACGCTTAATTTTATTCATCGCGTCAATTCTCTTTTCGGCCTGCTCCGCAATGCTGATTAGCGTTTCATCGAGGATCGGGGTCGATACCTCATTCACTTCGTTGTCAACGACTGCCACTTCTCCACTCATAATAATGCCTCCTCTTTATTGTTTGCCCGCCCCGGCACCTTGTACGGGCTTTAGCCGTCTTACCGTGCAGGCTTTACCGGGTTATCCACCCTTCATGCGCTCCGGCGGGCGGGATTTTACGCCTTTTTCTTCCGTCTGTTTTTGCTGATGTGGTAGCCCTCAACGTACTGAATCAACCACTTTGCAATTTTCAAAATTATCTGCTGCATTTCTTCTCCTTTCCTTTGGAGGGGGGTCATACACTGTCCCCCCTCCGCCAGAATCATACAACACGTCGGCCTTTGGCGACCGGTGCCGTACCGGGAATAAATATTTTGGCTTGATTGGGATCATCTTTTATTTTATTTTCTTCCATCCACCATGACCAAAGGGTATCAAC
>JAKQKX010000095.1 GCA_029560465.1 Candidatus Omnitrophota bacterium | reverse complement strand
AAATGCCACCTGGATCAATATCCCGGCGTTGGCGGGCTTTTGCATTGGGGCATGCGTGTCCCGGAAATAGAAAAGGTCCTGACTCAGCCGGTCACTTCCCTGGGGCAGGATAAATACCAGGTTTCATTTTCAGCAGGCGAGTTGAAGATGAACGCCGTCTGTGTCGTTACGGATAGGGGGCTGGAAGCTTTGGCGCTGCAATTTGATATGTCCCCGGAAGAATATTCCCGTCTTCTGGAGCATTTAAAGGATGTTTACGGGGACCCCAGTGCTCTCGACAATGAAATGAGGGCGGTTCAGTGGAAGGACGGGTTAGACGACACCGGCGTTGTTATCGTGGGGGAGAAAGACGGCCTTTATTCGATTTTAGCCGGGCTGCGACGCCTGCGGGAGCCTGTTGCCGTAAAGAGCCTTGCGCCGGAAAAAATATCATCTCTGGAGGGCGTTAAATTAGGCATGACTCAGGAGCAGTTCCTGGCCCAATATAAGCATTTCAAAGCGGAAAAATTACCCCGGGAAGGGGACATGCCGGACATGATCGAAGTTTTTAAAAGCCCTTTAACGGTCAATTTGCGCCCGGCAGAGGCCTTCTTTGAGTTTAATCAGGACCGCCTCGACAATATAATGGTTTATATGCCCATTCAACCCGAAGAGAGTGATGCGGAAAAAGCGTTTCTGAATCATTTGGATTTTTTGAGTGATTTGTACGGAACGCCGCAGGAAGAAAGTTCTGATATGGCTGTCTGGAATGACGGTGAAACTGAACTGAAATTCGGGGTGCACCCTTTGGGGGAATTTGTCGTTTCCTGGGATCTGTTGTCTTAAGCGTGACGCGGGCGATGAATCGTTGGGGGTTTAAACTTTTTCTTCTGATTTGATAAGTTAGTGATATAATTTCTATGCTGTTTGGGGCGTGAAAATATAAGAGAAAATAAACCATAAGAATGAATAAGAGGAGGCGCTATGGGAACCAAAGGAAGAGAAATTGTGGGGGTTGATATTAAAGAACTGGTTAAACAACTCAATA
>JAKQKX010000080.1 GCA_029560465.1 Candidatus Omnitrophota bacterium | reverse complement strand
CATCGAGATTTTACTGACCCGGGCGCGGAGGCGCGTTTTCTTCAGCAGTTTCTTATGTTCCTCCCCGGTTGTTTCTATGCGGACCGTCCCGCCCTCCGGAAGATGCCTCACCGCGACAATCCGGGCGTCGTCCGCGAAATAATTGATAATGGCGGCGCTCGCTTGATTCCCGCCGTCCACATATTTTTTAAAAAAAGCTCCCGCGGAATCCATCAGCTCCTCCGCGAACACCGGTCCGCCGGCCAGGACAGCCAGGGAGCCCCATAACACGACACTCCGCAAAATTTTCTTCATGCCCCACCTAACGTTTTGTTTGTTGATATTAATTTTCTGCGGCGGATCATTCCGGAACATGTCCGCCCTTTGGGAGATTTTTGCAGGACAGGCCTCTGTTCTTGACGACAAAAACCCTGACCGCGTTGGAAATATACCAAATGCCGGCCAGGACAACAGCCCCGCAAACCACGGAAGCGGTCACGTTGGACAGCGGCCCGAGGGACTGAATCAAAAAGAACGCGCCGGCGACAGTGAACAGCACGCCCTCAAATAAAACATATTTCGCGCCTATCATGCCGGTCCGCCCGGCCAAAACACTCTGACATATGAGATACGGCCTGATCAGCCGCCACAAGACAAATCCGACCACCACGACGGCTATAACAATATCCCGAAGTATATCTCCGGCATGCTCCATGACATCCCCCTCTTTTATGAACCATCCCGGGCCCGGATTTGTATCTGTTTCCGGGCACGCTTTGCTATTATACCGCGTCCCGGGAAAATATTCCGAACTTTTTATCAGGATACCACGCCCCCTCCCGCCGAATCGTTGACAAGGCACAAAATTCTTTACTTTTTATTCTGATATACGATAATGAAAAGAAATCTTTCCCAGATCAATCCGGCCGGAATCCCCGGGAAACAACCCCTGATGACGGATGAATAAAATACGCCCACTCCTTCAGTCCTCCTTTCACATTCTTAACACATATATCTCTTCCGTCATTCTTATTTATTTATGCGAGGAAAGCATATGGGGGATTTACACGCAATTCCTCCCGCCCGGGATTTACGGGATCCTGCTGACCGCGCCCGTTTATATTTTCAAACTCCTTGTTTACAGCGGCATTTACGGGGCGCTGGTGGAATTGTCTTCCGGAGAAGAATACTGCGTAACCCTGGGCCGCTTTTGGCGCAGCACACGAAGGTTCTGGCCCGCCTGCCTGGTTCTGCAGGTTATAAAAATAAGCGTTCTTTTTTTAATATATATGACAAATCATAAAGCCCCC
>JAKQKX010000070.1 GCA_029560465.1 Candidatus Omnitrophota bacterium | reverse complement strand
GATCGGCGTGGACCAGGCGGGGATTGGCGCGATTGTCGATGAGCTTGAAGCGGGCGACGAAAAGGGCGAAGGCGCCATTGAGCATGACCGGATCGTCGGCATCCCGCAGGGGTGGCGTCTAAACGGCGCGATCAAGACGCTCGAACGCAAGGTTGCGGAGAAGTCCCTTGTCCACGGCGGGCAGGCTTTGATGACGTGGTGCGTTGGGAATGCGCGGGTTGAGCCAAGGGGAAACGCAATCTCCATCACGAAACAGGCCAGCGGAACCGGGAAGATCGATCCGCTCATGGCGGCGTTCAACTGCACAGCATTGATGGCTCTTAGTCCTGAACCCCGCCGCCGGGGATCGGCTTACGACGGCCTCACGGCTGAACAAATACGGGAGAGGATGGCTTATTAGCCAAAGGAGACAAAACATGGCCGACCTACCTGTCAAAGAGCTTTTGAGACCGGATGAAGTGGCCCGATTCTGGCGGGTAAGCGTCAAAACAGTTTATCGCTGGATCGACTTGGGCATCATCCCAGGCGTGAAGAAGGGCGGGACGGTGAGAGTGCCGAAAGAGGACGCGGAGAAGGGCGAAGAGGTGATTAAATAATGGAAATAGCAATCGTATCAAAAGCTAAGCAAGGATATATTTACCGTTACATGATTGAAAATAACATGTCGGTGCGCGAATTGGCAGAGCGGATCGGAATAAACCAATGTGAGATGGGGCGTGTTATAAATTTCAAATGGATTCCGCCAAGAAGAAAAGTGAAGATCTCTATCGTGGAGCGACTTGAAAATTATTTTCATCTTCCAATAGAGGTATTGTTTCCGCCAGAACTGACAAGGGAAATCGCTGAGAAATTATCAAAAAAGCATGTCGAAATTAAAGAAGTTGAAATGATAGCGCTTCAAGACTGTGATACGAAATATCTATCATATAATCCAGAGGAAGGGATGGGTTATGAGCAAAAGGATTTGATCAACAAGGGGCTCGCAACATTAAAACCGTGCGAGGAGGATATTATTCGTAGAAGATTTGGACTCGAACCGTATGATACCCCACAAACCCTCCGGGAAATAGCGATAGTATATGGCAAAACATATCAGCGGATTAGGCAAATTGAAGTGAGAGCTCTAAAAAAGTGTCAGCATCTAAAAAGGCGATCTATCTTTGAAGGTTATGATTATCGACCCGAGGAAGAGCGCCCAACTCCTCCCGTCAAACCTCGCAGGCATCCACTCCGCCCTATATAATTTCCTGTCTCATCTTTACCCATCCTTCTTAGACAATAACCACTAAATCCGCCATCCTGTAGCCGCATAGTCAAAAGATGTTTTTAACCTCTTGCGGACGGATTTTATGGTTATGCGGTGAACATCTTTTCACGGTTCAAGCAATTTCTAATCAAAAACCTCTCCTTGACAGACGACAAGGCATGGAATCCCTCGCTCTGGAATCTTTACGGTTCGCAATCCCTATCCGGTGAGAACGTAACCGAATCAACGGCTCTGACGTATAGCGCCGTCTGGAACGCCGTTTCCCTTATCTCCGGAACTATCGGAGCCCTTCCCCTCCACCTTATGCAGCGCAAAGGCAAGTCCAAAAACATCCTCGACAACCGCCGACTGTATCGCGTCATGCACGACCAATGGAAC
>JAKQKX010000066.1 GCA_029560465.1 Candidatus Omnitrophota bacterium | reverse complement strand
GAAACAAACCAATTTCCTGGGCCCCGGGAAAAACCGTCAACAGCGACCGCCCTATAATGTCCTCCCGGCGGACTTTGGAGATATGCCCCCCGGCGGGATTGATATCTTTGAAAATAAAATCACGGCCGCCGTCCACCGCTTCATAGACGGCCACGCCGCTGCTGATACGCGCGACAATTTCCCGGTACCGCTTCTCATGCTCTTTCAGCAGTTCCTCCGCTTTCAAATCCCAGAAGGAAGCCATGATCCCCGCCAGCCTTCCCCCGGAATCTGTAAATAACGAGGTGCTTACCTGTGAGGTGAAACGTGCCCCATCCTTTCGAAGGCCGGACATCACGCCCGACCAGGTGCCTTCTTTCCGCACCCGGGCCAACACTTCCAACGCCTGTTCCCGGGATTCCCAGAAACTCAGGGCGGACCGGCCTAAAATTTCAGACGCATCCGTATATCCCCAAAGCCGGATAAAAGCGTCGTTTACATAATTCAGAATGCCGTTCATGTCGGCAAGGGCAATGCCATTCAACGCATACTTGACGGCCGCCTCCATACGCAGGAATTCATCTTCGAAAGGCATCTTTGTTATCCGTGTCGCCTTTAGAGAAGCCATGGCTTCGTGACAGATATTAACGGAGGAGTCCAATTTTTGGACATATGGTGTATGCTTTTCCATGCAACCTTACAGGCATCCCTTCCTTCCCTGTTTCTATAAATATCCCAACATGCATAAGGCATCACATGTCCCCCTTTTTTACATTTATTCTTTGATTATAACCAGAATGCCTCCAAAAGTCAACTTATTTATCGCGTAGCATTATGAAAAAAAATAATAAAAAAATTTAAATTAATTCTAATCTTAAAAAAATTTAAATATTGATAAATAATAGAAATAAATGCTTAATTGCCCGGGCGTCCAAAATTTTTACATGCTTACCGGACGGTTGCGTTTCGCCACTGTTCATGCAAACACATAAGTTCATTTTGAAGTTCGGGATACCGGGGAGCGCGATTTACGGACTCGCCAGGATCTTCCTCCAAATTACTTAGGAAAAAGGAATCCTGAGATGTGTTGGATTCCGCGTGGCGGGATTCTGGCGTCTGGTAGACCAGTTTCCAAGGGCCTTTCCGGACCGCCCACTGTTCGTTGGACATCCAATGCAGGGCGTCATGGGGGGACGGGGCATTCCGGTCCCGGATAACCCCGGTGATATCCCGCCCGTCCAGAAGGATATCCGGCAGGGTCAGGGTACAATGCCGTGCCAGGGTGGGA